>NZ_KE332518.1:559582-1759582 GCF_000413055.1 Treponema maltophilum ATCC 51939
TTTATTTACTGCGCTTTCTCAACTGACGTTTGCGAAAGCGCTGAAAAAAGTTTTATCGGAAACTGATGTTTCCTCTAAAACTTTTTATAGGAGTTGGTATGGCATCGACTTTTTTCGGTATCGAAATGGGAAAGCGCAGTCTTATGGCGCACAATCAATCCATTATGACTGCCGGTCACAATATTTCAAATGCGGACAACGAAGGCTATTCGCGCCAGCGGGTTAATTTGCGTGCCTTCGATCCTTTGTACCGCCCCGATTTGGAGCGCGAAGAACGTCCGGGACAAGTCGGGCAGGGTATTGATATCCTCAGCATTACGCGCATACGCGACGAATTGCTCGACATCCGCATTACCGCCCAGGCGAACCGGGAAGCCTATTGGGAAACCCGCGACAAATACTACACCATGCTCGAAGGCTTGTACAACGAACCTGACGACGTGTCGATCCGCACGACGATGGATAAATTTTGGGAATCGTGGCAGGAATTATCGGTGTATCCGGAATCGCAGGCTGCGCGGCAAGCGGTTGTGAGCCGGGGTGAAAGTTTGATAAATTCGGTAAAGCAGCGCTTTATCGGCTTGCAGGGCGTCGGCACGATTTTGAACGGCGACATTGAGGCGACCGTCAAACAGGTAAACGATTACGCGTTTCAAATTGCCGAAATCAATAAAGAAATTATCCGTTCCGAAGCTATGGGCGACAACCCGAACGATTTATACGACCGGCGCGATTTGATGGTCGAAAAATTATCCAAACTTATAAACATAACGACCGACCGGCGCGACCCGGACGAATTTATGGTTCACATCGACGGGCACATTCTTGTGCAGGGCGGAAAAGCGCGCGGCTACGAAGTGGTGCCGCTGACCGACAGCAACGGTTATACGAAAGTCGTATGGGCCGACACGCAAAACGATGCGTATTTTGCCGGCGGCAGTTTGGGCGCCCTTATTGAATTGCGCGACGTCGATATCCGCAACGAGCTGCAAAACCTGAATACGGTTGCGCTCAATTTCGCCGACCTCGTAAACGACATTCACCGCAATTCGCTCGGCGCAAACAACGTTACCGGCCTCGACTTTTTCGTCGAAGAACCCTTTGTCGCGAACGCGCTCGGAAATTACGACCGCAACGGCGACGGCCTTGAAGATTCCACATACATATTCCGCGTAAGCGGTTCGAACGAACTTCATGCGCAAGATCAAACGGGGCTTGCAGGTATTATGACCTTTTCGGGCAAAAGCGGCTTTGTCGAAGTTCCCTATTATGCGACCGATACGGTCGAAACGATTGTGAACCGCATAAACGATTCTGACGGCGAAGTAAAAGCGTATCTTGACCGCAACAACCGCCTCGTACTCAAAGCCACGACGGCATCTTCGCCCGACAACCCCGATTTTGTGCTTCGCCATATAGAAGATTCGGGCTTTTTTTTAACCGGTTACGCCGGCATTTTAGCCGGGAGCGGGCCGGAAAACGCATACGATTTTAATCAGGCAAATGCCGTGCAGTTTTTTGCGGCGGCCGTCCGCGAAGGCGGCGAGAATGAGGCGACGGCGCAGTATGCCGTTGCACCCGTTTTGAATCCTGCCGGTTATATGGGTATCAACAAAGCGATTCAAACCGACATTCTTTCGGTTGCGGCCGGTAAAGCGGGGCACAACGGTGTCGTTGAAGCCGGCGACGGCTCGGCGGCTTTGGAAATCGCTGCGCTGCGCAACACCTTTGTCATGATCGGCCGTTCGCGTACCTTCGACGATTATTTTGCCGAAAGCGTTACGAATGTCGGCTTAAAGGGCGAACAGGCGCAAACCAATTTGCTCAGCCAAAATGCGATTATGGCCGATTTGCGCGATTTGCGCGATTCGATTTCCGGCGTCAACATCGACGAAGAATTGGCCGACATTATTAAATTCCAGCACGGCTATAATGCGGCTGCAAAATTCGTCAGCGTTGTGGACGAACTTTTGGATACGGTGATAAACCGTTTAGGTGTATAGGAATTGTGATAAAAAGCGCCGTCATAAACAGATGTACTTCCGTGTACATCTGTTTATAGCGAATTTTGGTGAAACCAAAATATCGCTTCTGTATGATTTAACCGCCGTCCTTGGCGGCGATATTTACTGCGCTTTCTCAACTGACGTTTGCGAAAGCGCGGCTAAAAACTTTTTCGCAAGTTGATACTTGCTGCAAAAGTTTTTATAGGAGTAGATGATGAGAAGAGTAAGTACGGCTTTAGCGAACAATGACGTTCAATATAATTTGCGCATTCAGGAATCGAAGGCGAATAAAATGAACAACCAAATGGGCAGTCAGCGCCGCATTCAGGAACTGCGCGACGACCCTTTGGCGGCAGGCCACCTCGTCCGCTATCAATCCTATCTTGAGCGCGTCAAACGCTTCGAACAAAACGCAAAAACGCTTACCGACCAATATTCCGTTTCGGAAGGCTATATACGGCATTCGCTCGAAGTTATGCACCGCGTGCGCGAACTTGCCGTTACCGGCGCAAACGGCGTGTACACAAAAGACGATCTTAAAAATATGGCGTCCGAAGTTGACGAACTTTTAAAAGAATTGGTAACATCGGCAAACGCCGTCGGTCCCGACGGGAACACGCTCTTTGCCGGTACGCGCACAAAAAATACCGCCTTTGAAATCGAATTCGGGCCGGTGCCCGGTTCCGGCGATGCGCTCATTACGCAGGTACGCTACAACGGTTCGGTTCAGCACAACGATATTGAAGTCGACGAGCGCGCGTATATGAATTTGAACCGCACGGGCAACAGCATTTTTTGGGCGGAACGGCAAACGCTTTTTGCCGAACGGGATGCGACTTCTTATCAACTGAGTGCCGACAGCGTTATCAACATCGACGGCACGGATATAAAACTGAAAGCCGGCGACAATGTGTATTCGATTATTTCAAAAATAAACAATGCGGGCGTCGCCGTAAAAGCGCAGCTTGATCCGGTAACCAACGGTTTGAACCTGCATACGACCGATTCGCGCCAATTGTGGCTTCAGGATAAAAAAGGCAGCACGCTGTTCGATTTAGGTCTGATACGGGACGCAAGTCAAAGACCGCCGTACAATTTGAGCCCCGCCGCGCAGATAACCGGCGGTTCTTTGTTCGATACCGTTATTGCGTTCCGCGATGCGCTTTTGCGCGGCGATCAGGAATCGATAGGCGGAAAAGTGCTCGGCGGTTTGGACAGCGGCGTGGGAAACTTAACCCGGCGCATAGCGGAAACCGGCGCTCAATACGAACGGGCGCAAGTTGCCGTTTCGCGCTCTCAAACGAATAATTTGAATACCAATGCGATGATTGCGCGCGAAGGCGATTTGGACATTACAAAGGGAATTACCGACATGAAAATGCTCGATTACGTAAAGCAGGCGACGCTGAGCACTGCCGGCAAATTGTACAACAGCACTCTGCTCAATTATATAAAATAGGATAATCTATGGACAGCGAAGTCAATACGAACGAAATCCTTTCCGACGGAAATAAAAGCGTTTTGCATTTTCCGCGCGGTTTGTACGGTTTTGAAAACCACACCGATTTTATTCTCTCCGAATCGGAATACAAACCTTTTATGTGGCTGCAATCGGCAAGCGAAAAGTCCCTGTCGTTTTTAACGGTGGATCCTTTTTTATTTTTTCCCGATTACGAACTCGATGTGGACGACGAAAGCATAAAGGATATCGGCGTAAAAGACGCTTCGGACGTATTGGTTATTTCGATTGTAACCTTGTCGTCAAAAGACAATTATACGCATATTACGGCAAATTTGCAGGGACCGCTTATAATCAATAAAAACAATAAAAAAGGAATGCAAATCGTTTTGCCGGATCCGCGGTGGTCTACCAAGCACGATTTACTGCAAAAAAACGATTCGCGGAGCCGCACATGCTGATACTGTCGCGGAAAATAAACGAAAAAATAAAAATCGGCAACGACATTACACTGACGATTATTGAAGTACGCGGCGATCAGGTAAAGATCGGCGTCGAAGCGCCCAAGCACGTAAAAGTTTTTCGGGAAGAAGTGTTCCAAGCCATACAGGAAGAAAACAAAGCCGCGGCCGCAAGCGCACTTTCCGCTCACGACGATTTAAGCGTTTTGTCCGGTCTTTTGGGCAAGTGACAGTTCCGCTTCGCTTTTGCGGATGTACACGGGGCCGTCGTAGTCTTCAAGCGGTTTTTCTTTTGCGCGGAATTTTTTTCCGGCAAGTTCAAGCAGCGTAAGCGCGGTAAAACCGCCCGAATTTGCGCCGGCTATGCCGCTTTCGTCCGTTATCGGAGAAAACGTACACACGCTTTGCTGCGGCCGCGCCGAGCGGACAAGGTCTGCAAAACAATCGGCGTCGTTTCCGGCTATAAGCAGTTTTTCTTCCGGGTCTACCGAATCAAGAATCGCTGCAACATCGGCGTCGAAGGGGCCGGCGTTCAAAACGCCTTGGCGGTATACCGCCGCGTAAAAGCTTTGCTTTTTCGCATCGACGGCGGGTATAAGGGCTCCCGGCCATTGGCGGTACGGGTATGCGATTACTTCCAATGTGGGTACGGCGTAAACCGGAATGCCGTGCGCAAGGCTGAGCGCTTTTAAAGCGGAAAAGGCAAGCCTCAGCCCGGTGAAGGTTCCCGGACCCGAGCACAATGCCGTAAAATCCAATTCGTCGCCGTGTAAACCGCATTGGCTTAAAACGCATTGTATACCTTCCAAAATCTTTTCGGACTGGTGCATGCCTATATCGAGCGTTAAAAGAGCGGTTTTATCGGCGCAGCATGCGGCAAAACTTATCGCGGGAACGCTGCTGTCCACGGCAAGAGCTTTCATATGTACAAATCTCCGTACGGCCAGTTTTCAACGGTAACGGTACGCTTTTCGCCTTCGGCCGCAAGTTTTATGATGATCGTTTTTTTCGGCAGTTCGCTCATAACTTTTTCGCTCCATTCTATAACGCATACGCCGTCGCCGTACAGCATTTCTTCCGGCCCCAAATCGGAAAAATCTTCGCCGCCTTCGAGGCGGTACACGTCCATGTGATACAGTGGAACTTTACCCTCGTAGACGCTGATAAGCGTAAAAGTCGGGCTTGTAATTTCTTCGGTTATGCCGAGCGAACGGGCGATGCCCTTGGTGATGGTCGTTTTGCCGGCGGCCAGCGTTCCCTGCAGGGCGATAACGTCGCCCTTGTGCAAAAACGAGCCGATTTTTTCGCCCAAACCGATTGTCTGTTCGGTCGAGTTTGTATATAAGGTTAACAGGGTAGTAATCCTTCTTTATCCATTTTGAGTATCTTTTCTTTTATCGCCCGCGTTATCGGCAAAAGAGGGTAGTCTATACTTCCCTCCAATTTTAAATCGACGGCCTTTGTGCCGCTCGCGTGCGTTTCGATCGTAAAATCTATGGGAAGTTCTTTTGTCGTGTTTAAAAAAGCGATGACTGCCGCCGCTTTGTAGGAGATGCGGTAATAGATATAGCCCGATTCGTGGTGCAAAATTTTTATTTCCAACACTTCCATACGGTTCTCCGATCGATAAAAATCCGGCGTAGTTATTTACTGTCGTCGTAGTTATATACCGACGCGAAGATTATATTCCGCGCCTTTTTTGCCATTCGGACAAAACGCATGTGTAAAACGGTCGTTTTCCCGTCGACATCTTTTTTCGATTTTACCACAACACCTATTATGCTGTCTATCCGTTTGCCGGCAATGTCCGTGCTTATTTGAATGTAACGTCCTTCGCGAATCGGTATCGCCGTGCGCAGTTTGCAGCCGCCTGCCGAAATATCGCTGATTATGCCCGGGTACGAATTTTCCGAAACCGTATACCGCTTTGTACCGCCGTCTTCAATCTCTTTTGCCGCGCAAAATGAACAGCGCAGCGTTACCGGCACCCGCTTAAACCGGCGCTGAAGCATCGGTTTAATATTTTTCGTGTGCGTAACAACCATTTCTTCAAAGTCTTTTCGCTGTTGGTAGCGCACAATGCGCGGAAAAATTCGGTACGCGATGCCGTTTTTCAGTTGAATCGTAAGCGAGATTTTGGATAAGGGATGCGGTTTTACCTTGCTGCCGTCTTTTTTTTGCGGTATCGAAATGATCATTTCGGCGTCGGTGTTTTCGATAATTACGACATGATAGTTTCCGCCGCTTTCATCGGTGTATGTTGCCGGAAGACCTGCGGGAAAAGCCGTGCTATTCGTAACCATCGTTAAATTGCGTTTGCCGTTTTCTATTTTGTGGATTATGATAAAAAGCCGCAGTTTTTTTTCTTCGGTGTGAGCCTCTTCCGCGGAATTTTCCTGCGCGCAGATATTTTTGTACAACGTTTTTAAAGGACCGGCGATACACTGTTCCGTTTCGGCAAGCAGCGGAAGATCCTTTATTTTATAGGTTTTGCACAGATCGATTAAAAACGCGATTTCTTCTCCGGTTAAACCGAGCTTTTTGCCGTTGTTTTTTAAAAGTCCGACGTCGAGCACTCTGCCCGGTTTTTTTCGTGCCGTCTCTTTGTAAAAAGAAACGAGTGCCGCCAGTGCGTAGCGCAAAACGATGAGCAGGGCAAGAAGAGCCAGCACGAGCAGGGCAATGGGAATCAGTTTGGTGTTTTGCCGCATCGCTATGGCGCTGCCCGCCTGCAAAATCAGCATATCGGTCCCTTAATATTTTTTACGGCTTCGGCAAATGCGCGCAGCCGCGGCGCGATTTCGTATTCGGCCAAATCGCCCGTAAGAACCGTATCGCCGTCGGCAAGCGATTTTTCAAAATCGGATAGAACCGGAGAAAAGTCTTTAAGAAAATCGGCCGGATTTTTTCCGTCTACGGCAAAGTCCGCAAAGCGCTGCGGAAAAAGCGCGCACAGGCTGATTATGCGGCACAAAACATCGAAGAGATCGGCAAAACCGGTTAATACCGAAGCCGCCTTTGCGTCCTTGCCGCTTTGAAGCAAAAGCGGGATTTGCTCCAAATCGCCGCTTAAAGTTTCGGCCTTTTGCGCCGTATCGCGCAAAGACCGGATAATGTCGTTTTGAGCGACCGTTTCGATTTTTAGTTCGGCCGTACCGTCGATGGTCTGCGCAAAAACGGCGTCCATATCTTCGGCTTTTATATTTTTTCCGTCCACGCTTAAGGACACGACGGTCGCATCATTTTTTTCGCATTCGATTTCGAACGCTTTTAAAACGTCGCCGAGCGTTTTTTCGTCTTCCAAAGTAAAATCGGCTTTTACCGAATTGATGTACAAATTCATGTTTTATCCTTTATCGCGTTATTATCGGCCGCTTCTTTGATTATCGGAAAAATTCGTTATCGAGTCTGATTGTTTTTCCAAACTGTTCAGCGAGGCTTCCATTTGCCCGTATTTTGTTTTAAGATCCTGTTCTTTTCTTTTTAATTTGCTTTCAAGCGTTTCGATGTTTTTTTGCGAAGAACTTATGCGCGTATTCAGCGTCGACGTTTTTGAAGCGATAATGCCGCCGATTTGCGTAAACGATTGCAAATTTTTATCGATTGCGAACGCAATGCCCGAATCGATGACCAAGTCGCCGTCGCTGTCGTACCCGAACAGATTTTTTATGTCCTGCATATTGCTTTGCAGCGCGGCATCCAGTTTTTTTTCGTCTATTTCCAAATAACCGCGCAGTCTGCTTGCACTGACGCCCGTGAAACCGCTCGTAGACGCGCTCGTCGAAATACCGATTTGCGACAGCATCGTAATTTGCGCATCGTCCGCCGTCGGGTAGCGGCCGGACGTTATCGTTTGCAGGGCTCTTTTTCCGTTCGCCAAAGAAAACTCGGTTTGAAACATGCCCAGCCGCTTTTCGGCCGCCTTTGCTTCGTCTTCCGTAAAATATTCGAGTTCGGTAATTATCTCCGGCTTTGTCTGCGTCAAAATATTCAATTCGGCCATAAGGCGGTTGTATTTTCCGACAAAGGTTATAAGCGCTTCCTTTGCCGCTTTTTTATCGGGTTCTATCGAGATGGTCGCCGGCTTTTCGGTTTTTGCCTGAATGTTCAGCGTAACGTTCGGAACGACATCGTCTATCGTATTCGACGGCCGCGTAATCGTTATGCCCTGATACTTTATCTTCGCATCGGCTGCCGTTTCGGCCGGGTTCAAAGGAATATATCCGGAAGAAGCCGCCATATCGATTGTTTCGGGTTTCGTCATAACGATTTTTTTATGCGTATTGTTGTTTTTTATAACGAGGGCGCTCATACCCGGATAATCGGATGCGGCGATTGAATAAGAAGTATTTTCGCCGTTCGGTTTTAAAGGGCCGAGCGGAATTTCCGTTCCGTCCGCCGTTTTTACGAACACGGCCGCATAATCTTCAACCGGTTCGGCCGGTACCTTTTCGGTCTCCTCAGAAAGCGGCAGTTTGGTGTCGAATTCTTCGTTCGAAAGCGTAACGTCTTTAAAACTGACCGTTCCGGCGGAAGGCAGTTCCGGCTTGTCGGGAAGAACCTCTTCTGCGGGAATATCGATCGCCCGCACGTTGAAGCGTATCGTTTTCGTTTTTTCGGCCGCGATTTTTTGCGGGATGGGACTTTCAAAGCCCGAACGGGGAGGGACGGTCAAAGCGTCTTGAGAAAACTCGACCGTTTTCGAGTTCAAATTATCGGCGTTCCGTATCGTGTCGCGTTTTATCGTAAACGAATCCTGTGCGGCCGCGGGAGCCTTTCCTATCATGCCCGTTTGCAGGGCAAAATCCCGTGCGGCTCCGGAAAAGGTCAGTCTGTTTTCGCTTCCCGTTATTAAAGATTCTATAAGCAGGGCCTGCTTGTCTTTACTGATTCCGATTATCGACGCTTTTATCGTATTTGCCGAACGCCTGTTCAGCGCCGCGACAAAATCCGACAGTTTGCCGCCCTTCCAGTTAAAAGAAACTTTTTTATCGTTTACGGCGTATTCGTAATTTCCGGCGGGAACCTGCATTTTGGCGTCGAGTTCCGCCGACAAAAAGCGGTCGGCTGTGGCGGTTTGTAAAACTTCCACTTTAAACGATTCCAAAGCCGCATCTCGTTTGGGCGTCGCACTTACCGCGTATTCGTCGGTAGAGGAGGCTAATTTGGAACTGAAAGGATTATCGAATGAATAAAGCGAACGCACGCTTTCGCGCAGCGTAGTCATCTGCGT
Organism: Treponema maltophilum ATCC 51939; assembly: GCF_000413055.1. Classification (NCBI taxonomy): domain Bacteria; kingdom Pseudomonadati; phylum Spirochaetota; class Spirochaetia; order Treponematales; family Treponemataceae; genus Treponema; species Treponema maltophilum. Next base: position 568,742 of record NZ_KE332518.1, read on the forward strand.
ATTTACGTTCCGCCACGTTTCCTGCTGCGTCTTATAGGTTTCAAGCTGTTTTTGTTCCCTTGTCAAAGGAACCCGCTCGGCTTCCATAAGGTTTTTTATGAGATCGTTTGTTTTGTATTTATCGGTTACCCCGGGTATGCTTATATCGGCCATGAACTGTGAAGTCGTCCGCCGTCATCGCGTTTCGTCGATAAAACTGCCTATTGCATTCTTTACACGAATTTTCATTTCCTGTACTTCTGCGGACGGAATCTCCTTAATTATCCTGTTGGTAGACGGGTCCACAACGGTAACGACAACTTGATCCAACTGTTCATTCATATTATAACGAAGCTCTTTTGCCGAATAACTTTGAACGCTTTTCGTTTCCGTTTTTTTTGCGGACGTTTTGGTTCCTGTTCCCGTGTCGGTTACGGCAGCCTTTACGCTTCTTGCTGCGGTTGCATAATCATATGCTATGCGGCTTTCCGTAGCCGGATTATTCCCAATTCCACTTGTAGCTATACTCATGGCGTTTCCTCCTTGAAACGGCGCTTGCTGTAAGCGCTGGGCGCAATCTGATTTTAAAGAAAAGTACGAAAGAGGGGCGCACCTCTTTCGTACTTCTTAATCGCTCATTAAAAAGACGACATCCGGTTTTCTCTTTAATGAACTTGTGTACTTCAGCTCAATAAGGGCAATACGTTTTGTGCTTGCGTATTTGCCTGAGCCAGCATCGCCACGCTTGACTGCGTAAGTATCTGGTTTTTCGTGTAATCGACAATCTCGGACGCCATGTCGGTGTCGCGGATGATCGATTCGGCGGCCTGCAGGTTTTCCGAGGCAATACCGATACCTTTGGCGGCCATTTCGAAACGGTTTTGATACGCACCGAGATCAGCGCGCTGCTTGTTTACTGAAGTAAGGGCGGAATCCAGCGTTGCGATAGCCATGTTTGCCGATTCCGGACTTGCAATGGAAAGCTTTGCGAATGCATCGCCTTGCGTACCTACCAATCCCAATGACTGTGCGGTCATCGTACCGATGTACACACGTGCGTTCTGGTCTACGTTTGCTCCGATATGGAACTGCATAATCCGTCCTGAAACGGAATTGGCTGCAAAAGCGCCCGTCAGCATGTTCATGCCGTTAAACTGGGCGGAACTTGCAATGCGGTCCACTTCATCGATGAGCTGGGAAACTTCAACCTGAATCTGCATACGGTCTTCATCGCTGTAAATACCGTTTGCCGATTGGATTGAAAGTTCGCGGATACGGCCGAGAATATCGGTTGTTTCCTGCAGATAACCTTCGGTTGCCTGAATAAAGGAAACGCCGTTTTGGATATTCTTTTGAGCTTGGTTAAGACCGCGGATCTGCATGCGCATCTTTTCGGATACGGCAAGCCCCGAAGCATCGTCACCGGCTCTGTTTATCCGCTGACCGGAACTGAGTTTTTCGATGTTGCCCTGCACTTGATCGTTGTTGATGCCGAGCATGCGGTTCGCATACATCGAACTCATGTTGTGATTAATAATCATGTGTTACCCTCCATGTGATAAACCTTTAAAGCATCATGCTCTAAGGCCTGTTTTACGTTCCGGACGGAATGAAGATTTTGCGCCTTCTTCGTTCCGTTTTAGACCCGTACGACAGGAACCGTTACGGCTGTTTATACGGAAAATCCGTAATTTACAGCTGTAACCGCCTCTGCCGCTACGTAATCACCGGAGGGTGTTGTCAAAGATCTCGCGTTTTATGCGCCTGCATTACGCACACACATAAAACATGCCTCTAAAAAGCACCGGTATAAAAGCTTGGGGAATTTGTATGAAAAACAAGGAGGTAAAAAACCGCTCAAGCTGCGGGCACGGAAGCCTTTGTACTTATAGTAGCACACCTTCCGTGTTCCCGCAAGCCCTTATACTATACTATTGGAGCAATGTCAAGACGTTTTGCGTCGTAACATTGGCTTGGGCCAGCATCGCAGTACCGGCTTGTGCCAAAATCCGGTTCTTCGTGAAGTCAACCATCTGTTTCGCCATATCGGTATCGCGGATGGTGGATTCGGCGGCCTGCGTGTTTTCCGCGGCGACGTCAAGTCCTTTAACTGTCATTTCGAGCCTGTTTTGGTATGCACCGAGGTCGGCACGCTGCTTGTTGATTTTCTTCAAGCCTTCGTCAATAGTACCGATAGCGCGGTTTGCGTCATCGGGAGCTGCAATGGACATGACTTTCTCGGAACCGATTTCGCGGACGCCTACGGCCATAGCGGTCATAGTACCGATGAAAACCTGCATGCGCTGGTCCATATTCGCACCGATGTGCAGCCACATGGATCCGGTAACGGTGTTTTCGCCGGTTGCGCGGGCAAAACGTCCTGTCAGCATGTTCATACCGTTGAACTGAGCATGGCTTGCAATGCGGTCGACTTCGGCTACAAGCTGAGAAACTTCAACTTGAATCTGCATGCGGTCTTCATCGCTGTAGATACCGTTGGACGACTGTACTGCAAGTTCGCGGATACGGTGCATGATGTCGGTGGTTTCCTGCAGATAGCCTTCGCTTACCTGTATGAAACTGATGCCGTTCTGCGCGTTGCGCGAAGCCTGGTTCAAACCGCGGATCTGTGAACGCATTTTTTCCGACACGGCCAAACCGGAAGCATCGTCGCCGGCACGGTTAATTTTCATACCGGAAGACAATTTTTCCATGTCTTTAGCCTGTGCCAGGTTCGTTACACCCAAGACACGGTTCGAGTACATTGCTGACATGTTGTGGTTGATAATCATGTGATTCCTCCATGGAAATTCGAAAGACGGCATCCTTGCCGTCTTTTTTTGTATAAGAATGCGAGACGTAATTTACAAGGCTACAGTCATGCTTCTTACACAGCTAAGAGTTTCCTAACTGTTTTACTTCGACGAAGGATACAGTTATGGCACTCTTATATCAAATATCGGCATAGGCAAAAAAGAACTTTAGCGTTTTTTTGAAAAAATAAACGCTCTTGCCGCGCTCGGTTTTTTAGTGCACAATGAGGCGGGAGGTTTGCCGTGGAGAAAGGTTATGCTGCGGAGAAAGGTTATGCGGCCGGACTTTTACGCTGCCCGTTTTGCGGCGGAACGCACTTATCCGAATGTGCGTGCGCCCCTAAAAAAAGAGCCGGCGGCTGTGAACGGCGTTTTTTCCGCTGTGCGGGAAGTTCCGGCTGCGGAGGCTTTTTCGTTTCGCGCGAGTGTTTTTTGTCCGTGCAAAAGCAAAAAGAGCGCTATCTTTTGCACGACAACAGCCTTGCAAACACCGGCTACCGTTCGTTTTTAAAAGACTTTGCCGATACCGCATTGAATCAAAGCCGCGCCCTGCTCGGCGCTCCGCCGGCGACAATCTTCGATTACGGCTGCGGAAACGGCGCTTTAATCGAACTTTTGCAGACGGATAAAGAAGATTTTCTTTTGCCGGCCGATACCGAAATACGCGGCTGGGATCCGCTTTTTGCGCCCGAGGCGGAATTTTTTGCCGGCGGCGCGGATCTTGTCTTGTGTCTTGAAGTTGCCGAGCATTTTGAAAACCCCGCCGAAGGCTTTGCCGGGCTTTCGCGCGCGTGCAAAAGGGGAGGCATTCTTGCCGTCCGTACGCTTTTTGCGCCCGAAACGGAACGGGAATTTAAGAGTTGGTGGTATAAAGAAGATCCGACTCACGTGAGCTTTTATACGCAAAAAGCGCTTACGCTTTGCGCAAAGGCCGCGGGGTTCGAACCGTGCGGGATTTACAATAATTGCAGTATTTTCCGCGCCGCCTTTCCGCGGTGAGAAACGGCATTCTTTTCTTCGTCGGATAATTCGGCAACGGTTTTTCCGTATTCGCGCAAAAAGACGATCGGATCGTACCCGAAGCCGCCTTTTCCCCGCTCCTCGGAAATATCTTCTATAAGAGTGCCTTCCATCGTCTCCTGAACGCAGTAAAAACGGTCTTTGCCGAAGTAAAGCACCATTGCGCATACGTAGCGGCAGCTTCGCGTACCGCCGGCATTTTGCGTGCCGCCTTTTTCTTCCGACGCGCCGGAAAGCGAGGCGCTTTGTTCGGCTTTTTTTACCTCGTCGAGCAGCAGTTTGTTTTTTTGTTCCTGCGGGAGTCCTATGCCGTCGGGTTTTCCCTGCGGAAATTCGCTTCCGGCATAGCGCGCCGAATATATGCCCGGTCTGCCGCCGAGTATGTCGACGCAAATACCCGAATCGTCGGCAAGGACGGGTTCATGCACGATGTCCCACAAGGCGCGCGCTTTTATCAAACTGTTTTCAAAAAAAGTTTTTCCCGTTTCTTCGGGGTTAAAGGCGATCCCCTTGTCTGCGGGAATAAGAATCGTGTGAGGGCGGCAAATCTCCTGCATTTCATGCTTTTTATGCAGGTTGCCGCTTGCAAGATAGAGCGTCATGATTTGTACCGCGCTATAATGCTTTGGGTACCCTTTTCGGCAAACCCGCGCTTTTCAAGCTCTTCGAATTCGGCAAGCACCGTATCGAGTACGGGCAGCTTTTTACCGCGCTCGGCCATAACGCTTTGTGCGATTTTCATATCTTTTATAAAGTGTTTGACAAAAAAGCCGGGCGCGTAATCGTTTTTCAGCATTTTCGGCGCATTGTTGTCCATCTGCCAGCTCGAAGCGGCACCCTTGGAAATCGCGCCTAAAACGACGTCCGTCTGCAAGCCGTTTTCCAGCGCATAGGCTACCGCTTCGGCACAGCCGGCCAAAGTTCCGGCGATCGCGATTTGATTGCACGCCTTGCAGTGCTGGCCGCTTCCGGCTCCTCCTATGCGCGTAATCGTTTTACCCATAATTTGAAAAAGCGGCAAAAGCGAGCGGTAATCCTCTTCGTCGGCGCCGGCCATAATCGAAAGCGTTCCGTTTTGAGCGCCCGTATCGCCGCCTGAAACCGGTGCATCGACGACGCGGAAGTTCTTTTCGGAAAACTCCGGCGTGTGCGCCGTATCGTAGAGGCGTTTTGCCAAAAGGGGAGAAGACGTCGTCATATCGACTAAAAAAGCGCCCTTTTCCGCGTGGTAAAAAATTCCTTCGGGGTTTAAATATACCTGTTCCACATCGGCCGGATAGCCTACGATCGTAAAAACCGCCTGCGCGCCCAGTACGCATGTTTTTATGCTTTGCGCGGTTTTGATTCCATAGCTGCGTAAAGCTTCGGCTTTTTGCGGATTGCGGTTATATACGCATACCGCGTGTCCCGCCTCAGCCAAACGGCGCGCCATGAAAGAACCCATGACGCCCGTTCCGATCCATGCAATATTCATATGTCCCTCGTTCCAATATCATATCATGAACAGTACAAAAACCGCAAGCAAGAAAATAGGCGAATTTTCCTTTAACACCCTTGTAAAAAAAGCCGATGCTTTGTATTATATTCACGGAGGATTTCATGAAAAAAGCAACTTTACTGGCTGTGTTTTTTACGGTATGCGCCGCCGTCCTTTTTGCGGCGGACGGGATCGACGATTCCGTTAAATACCGGAACCTAAAGGTGTATAAGGTGTACGATCACCCCGAAGCATATGTCGTTATGTATTATACCGACGGCATAGATTTGGGACAGGTAACGCTGCCGAAAGCATGGTTTAAGTCGGGAAACGGCAAGGGGATTTTAAATACTTTCAAGCGCGATTTTACCCCGTACATGACCTTGCAATATAAAGAAGGTACCTTTTCGAAGGTTGTTTTAAACATGCCCGCGGCGGCGAATACGTTGGTGTGGGAACAGTTGAATCAAACCGCCGATATCGGTGCCGCAAAACAAAAAGATACTTTAAAACTGGAATAATAAAAAAGTGCCGTGATCGGCACCGATTTTGAAAAAGTTTAGAACGGGGTGTTGCAAAGAGCGTCCGCGACGGCGTTCTTGCAGCCCCTTATACTCTTGGAACTGCAATGCTCAAACTTAGTGAACGCGAATTTAAAATATTCAGTGATTTTGTATGCGCCTATGATGATTTTGTCGTTATCGGTCATAAAGAACCCGACGGCGATTCTATTTCCAGCACGCTTGTGTTGGCGCATATCTTAAAAAAGATGGGAAAACATTGCCGATGCCTGTGCGCCGGACCGTTTAAACGTCCCGAAACGATAAAATACGAAAGCTTTTTTTTGACGGAATACAAGCCGCTGCGCAAATATAAAAAAACGGCCTTGTTTATCGTCGACTGTTCCGAATACTCCCGACTGGGCGACGTTATCGAAAAGCAAGTGTGCGCTTTGGATACCTTCGTTATCGACCATCACAAGACGTCGGTTGTCAAAAAAGGCCGCAGCATCATCGATCCGAGTTCTCCGGCGACGGTATGCCTTATCCAGCAGCTGTATGAACACTTTTTAGGCGATCCCAAAAAAGATATGGCCGAACTTTTATTTTTCGGCCTCAGTACCGATACGGGATTTTTCCGCTTTTTGGATAATAAAAGTGCCGAAGCGTTTTACTTCGCGGGCAGGCTTGTAAAAGCGGGCGTCGATCCGCGGCGCGCCTATGCCGATATGAACAACAATAAACCGTTTTTGACGCGCAAACTTTTGGCGCTTTCTTTGGACAGGGTGAGCGTACACTGCGGCGGTAAACTTTTGGCAACCTACGAGACGCTCGAAGATACGAAAAAATACGGGCGCGACGGCCGCGATACCGATATGTTGTATCAAATACTTATGGCAACCGAAAAGGTGTGTGCCGTTACCGTGTTCCGCGAGGAGCGCGATAAAAAATGTACGGTCGGGCTGCGTTCGAACGGCGATATCGATGTGAGCGCCATTGCGTCCCGATTCGGCGGCGGCGGCCATAAAAACGCTTCGGGGTTGAGTACCGAAGGCTCTTTAAAAACCGTCATGCAAAAAGTAATCGCGGAATTCGAAAAAACCTTTAACGGCTGACTGTCTTTGCGGTATTTTGCCGTTTTCCCTATAAATTCGCTTACAAAAAACGGCCTTGAGCATGCATTTTTCTTGCACGTTTAAGGCGATGCAATTCGTTAATTCATAAAAAGATGATAGATTTTCTCATATCTTCCCTTTCTTGGCACGCTATGTGCTGATAAGAGTTCGGGCGGGAGATACTTTATTTATTGCGCTTTCTCAACCGGTGTTTACGAAAGCGCTGCTAAAAACTTTGCAAAAGTTTTTATAGGAGGAGAGGATGGAAAACATTAATGAAATTTATGCCCGAATTTCCCGAAACGAAATCCCGCTGGACGATGGCGCACGCAAGATTGTCGCATGGATTTACAATAATCCCGCGCTGTTCGGTTTGTCGTATATAGACTCCGATTTTAAAAGCGATATAATCCTCAAACTTCTCGAACGGATGCCCAAATATATTGCGAACTATTCCGATTCGAAGTCGGTTTTTTCGACTTATCTAATTACCGTCATTTCGAATTTATTGAAAACGGGCTATCGGGAACGGTTTCGCCAAAGGGCGCACGAATCTTCAATCATGTATTATTTGAACGAAACGGGCGCTTTTTCGCCGGCTGTCCTTGCCGACAGCGGCACCGGTTGGGAAAGTTCCGGCACCTATGCCGCTTTCGGCGCGGAGAACGAATCGGAAGGCGGCTGCAAAAAACTTAAACCGAAGCATATACTTATTTTGGCGCTCAAAGCGTGCCGTTACTTGGACGAAAAGCAAATACGCCGCATCGCTCAACTGACCGGGCACAGCGAGTCGGACATCGCCGGATATAAATACCGCTTGGAAAAATCCATGCAAAAACGTTTGGAGCAATACGAAGAGCTCAAGCAGCGCTTAAACAGCAGCTACATGCTCAAAAACCGCTGTTTTTTGCAGCTCATGACTTTGCCGCCCGATTCCGCACTTTTTAAGCGGATTGCAAAAAACTATACGTTTTATACGCAAAGTTGGAAAAACCGACTCAGATTGTATGCTCAGGCGGGACGCTTACGCCCGACGAATGTCGAAATCGCGAAAGTACTCAATATGAAACTGTATCAAGTGTATCAGGCTTTGCGCTATATGCGGGAAGCCGCGAGGGGAGGCGAGCGAAAGGAAGCCGGCGGCGGCCCCTTATAATCGGCGAAGTTTTTGAACAGCTTCAAAAAAAAACGTCCCGCGGGAGGCGGGACGTTTTACAATAGCGATACGCGCTTCTCTTTTTATGCAAGCGCGCGCACGCCGTTTAATTTCCGGTAAACTGACCGACCAATTCGGGGAAGTCGAAACTCTTTTCTACAAAGTAGCGAAGGTCGAAATCTTCGTGCGTAACGATTACCAAAATCGTCGCATGTTCGGCAAGATATTCGGAAATCGCCTGCATTACTTTCAGGCGGGTTTCAAAGTCGATGTGCGCAAACGGTTCGTCGAGAAGCAGGATGTCGGGCTTGGCCGTAAGTGCGCGCGCTATATCCATGCGTTTCATTTCGCCGGATGACAGTTCGCGCGGGTGTTCGTCGAGGTTGGTGCTCGTAAGGCCGACCTTGGCAAGGTTTTTTTCCAGCTCTTCAACCGTACCGCCATGGCTCGCCGCAGAAATCTGCTTAAACGAATCGCGGATGCTCAAATCGGGAAAAAACGAAAAGCGCGAGTCCTGTTGTACAACCGTCATGCGGCGGCGGAACGGCTTAAACGCTTTCGGATCTCTTCCCGTTTCCCTCGGCTTTAAGGCTACCAAATCGGAGCCTTCCATAAGGATTTGCCCCTTGGTGCTGTCGAGCAGACGGAGAATCGCTTTAATGGTGGTGGACTTTCCGCAGCCGGAAGGGCCGGTAAGGCCGTACACGGTCGACCGCTCAAACTTGAGGTTGAGTCCCTTAAATGCGGCAAAGGTACGTTCGCCGAAAATACCGCGCTTAAAGTAGGTTTGAGACACGTTTTTCAGTTCGATCGCGGTTCCCGACGCGCCTTTTTTCGCTTCGGGTTTTTCGTAGCCTTCCATTTCGGGCAACCGATCCATTTGTTCGATTACGCTGTCTTTGAGCATAAACGCTTTATCGAGCGTGAGTCGCTTTATAAAGTCAAGATCGTGACTTACCATGAGGAAGGTTTTGTCTTTCGGTGCGAGTATTTCGTCGTTTAAAAACGTTACGAAATGTTTTCTGAGGTTGCGGTCAAGGTTGACGGTCGGCTCGTCCAACAGGACGAGGTTTCCTTTGCGCGACAGCAAGATCATAAGCGTGATGCGCTGCATTTCGCCGCCGGAAATTTCATCCGGATAGAGGCGGGCAAAAGCTTCAAAATCGAGCGAAAAATATTTTTTAAGCCGTTCTACGATAACCGCTCTTTGCCCCGGTGCAAGCAGCGCAAGGTTTTGATCGAGCGTTAAAGCGGGGTTCATCACCTGTGCGGTTTCCGCCGGAATGAACATAAGTCCCGAATGCGCGATTTGCGTCCACGCGTTAAAATTCAGCTTGTGGCCGTTGTACGCGTCGATGCCGTTTACCTTCATGCTTCCTTCGAACGTAAAAACCTTTGTTGAAAGAATGCCGGCAATGGACTTTAAAAATACCGATTTACCGGTACCGGTCGGCCCCATGATAACGGAGGAAGAATTCGGTTCAATCGAAAGGCTACAATTTTTAAGAAGTACGCGTTTACCGAGGTGAATTGAAAAATTATTAAGCGAAACGGGTGTCATTCATTGCCTCCTCTGTCTTCGTTCAATACAATCAGGAACGCAACGCTGATCGCTATAAGCATGATCGACGGGAGCCAAAACAAAATCGGATCCCCGCCTTCAAACAAAGCGTTGCGGTGTGCGGCAATTAAGGCGCCCGGACTCAAGTGAGCGGGGGTTCCGTAACTTCCGAAGCCGAGTTGAATAATAAAACCGAACGAACAGTCGAGTACGAGCGTTTTTAGCAAAATGCCCGCGGCGACACGGCGAAAAGTACTGCGCATCAAGTCGGTGCCCATAAGGATCGCGAGAATGCGCATTTTGGGAAATCCGTACGAACGGAACGACAAACTGTACTTTCTGTTGTACAAGTCGATAAGCGGAATCGCGATGCTTCGTACGGCTTCCGGCAGCGTGGTTACCGTCGCCGCAAGTACGAATACCGTAAGCGACATAATCGTCGACGCGGCACTGGTATGGCGGGCAAGGTAGCCGGATACCGGCGCATAGCAAAAAAGCGCTACGAGGATTGCCGGAATCGATTCCACCGCGTTGAGAATGTTTGCAAAGCCCCGGCCGACGCGCATATTCAATACGCTTATATAGCCGAGTATAAAACTTAACAGCATCGCAAACAGCAAGGTTGCCGTCAATGAAATCGAAAGTTCCCGGAATGATGAAAAAAACGAAGCGAAAAATCCGGATTCAACGATTCTTTCCGGCACGATTTTTGCAAAATATTCCGACGGGAGCCATGAAAGCGCCAAGGGTGATACCAAGAGGATCACGCAGACAATTTTAAGAATATTAAATAGCTTTTTCATACCACCTCGGATAAATCAGGAATAGAACGGTTTTTACCAAAAACGCGACAACCGCGTTTACGCACAAAAGAATAAACACGGAAGCTACAAGTAAGTCGGTGTTGGTTGCGAGCAGCGCGTCGAGCAGCGTGCTGCCCAGCCCCGGAAACGAGAATACGATTTCCGCGATGGTTACCCCGCCGATGATCGCCGGCACTTTACCCGCAAGATACGGGATAAAGCGGGGCAAACTCGAAGAAAAGAGGTAGCCGGAATAGGTATTCGGCATCGGGAAAAAGCGTCCCAAACCGTGGCCGAGCGTCGAGAATACAATCGCGTGTGTCGAATTGACTTGCCTGAGCATGTCGGTTTTAAGAAAGTTGGTCGCATCCCACGAAAGCCCGCCGAGCACGACGGTGATAAAGGCGATGATGATGAGCGGAGCATTGCTTCCGAAGATGTTGGCCAACACCCAAAAACCGATAAACAGCGGCACCGCCGCAAGGACCGATATGACCAAATTCATAAATTTGCCGAAGCGTTCGGCTCCGAAATATTCATGATGTTCGGCCATATACTGTCCGGTTACGGCGTATGCCGACCCGGCAAGCGCAATAACGGCCAAAATACACAGCGAAAACAGCGTCAACGGTAAGGTGACGGCCGCTCCCGATGCGATAATCTGACCGGAACTGAAGCCGGGGTGCGCAATGGAAAAATCTTCCGAGCCGGAAATAAGCAGCAAAAAGGAACGCGCCGCTTCGGCGTAGCTTTCAGCCGGCGCACCGATTGAAAGCAAATAAAACGCCGAAAGCAGTAAGGTTCCCGCCACGGCAAAGATAATGCCGTGGACGATGAATTCACGTACTAAAAAGCGCAGAAAACGCATACTTTTTCCTATTTAAGCTTCCAGTATTCTACTGAAAGGAAGGGGTTGTCGGTTGCGATTGCAACGTTTTCCAAACCGCGGGAGTATACGTCTTTTTCCAGAGAGCACAAAAACAGTGCGGGCGAAAGCTCGCAAATGCGTTTGTCTATCTGGAGCGTAAGGTTGATCCAGTTTGCGGTAACGATTTCTTTTTCCCATGCGTCGAAAAGCGAATTGAGTTTGCCGTCCGCTACGCCGGTAACATTCTTCTCACCGTTGGAGCGGTACCAGTCGCCTATGCTCGAATACAGGTTATCGAAACCTTCGCAGTACATGAGCGCAAGCTCGTACGATTTTTCTGTGTTGACCATGCGGTCGAAAACACGGTCGCCGGTGCGGCGCGCTTCGACATTCAAGCCGATGGCGGCAAGCTGTTTTGCAATGCCGTTCGCCATTTTTTCGCCGAATTCGCCCATCGAGTCGGGGTACAAAAGAATCGCGTTTTGGCCGGAAATCCCGCCGGAAGCGGCAAGAATTTTGGCCTTTTGAACATTGTAGGGAAGGTTGTTCGGCATCGGCTGATTTACGTATTCGGGAATATTCGCCGAAAACAGGTTCGACGGGAAGGGGCCGTAATTCAAAATAACGCCGGAATCCCGGTCGGTGATCGACGGAATGAGCGAGGGTCTGTCCAACGCCATCGCCATTGCCTGGCGGCCTTCCGCGTTCGGGAACAGCTTGGTGTTGATGGCCACTTCGTAGAACGCATACGGAATGTACGAATTGATCTCGACATTCGGGATTTTTGCGACTTCCGTCCGGTCAAGCGGATTCGTTTCGAGAATCAAGTTAACGCGGCCTTGGCGCATTTCGTTCATACGGATAATCGGGTCGATAACGCGCTTCATAACAAGGCTGGTTGTCTGCGGCGTATTTTTAAAGTACGTACCGTTTGCATCGAAAGTCAGCCATTTTCCGATTTCCCATGTTGCAAGCTTAAACGGACCGGTTCCGACCGGAGCGGTTGCGAATTTGCGTTCGTTTTCGCCTGCGCGCATGTTAACCTGCATTTCCTGCCCGTTGTAGCGCGACGGAACGATTTTGAACGTAAGTACCGGATACGCGCGGAATTCGGGAATAGGATTGATGAATTCAATCTTTACCGTTTTTTCGTCGAGGGCGGTAACTTCCTTAATAAACGACATAAGATAGTCGCGTTTGGGCGAGTTGTTCGCTTCGAGCGTATAAGCGGCAAACGAATAGACGATATCGTCCGAAGTAACCGGCGTACCGTCGTGCCACATAACGTCGCGCAGCATAACCGTATACGTTTTTTTGTCTACGGGGTTCTGCACAATGCTTTCGGCAAGGGCGAGTTCGGAATAAAGCGAACCGCTCGCTTTATCGACTTCAAAATTGACAAGACCGTCGAACAAAAGTTCGTCGGCGTTCAAGCCCGACGTGTTTTGTTCCAATACGGGGTTCAAAGAGTCCGGCAGTATCGAAACCGCAACGGTAGCGCCTTTCGGCTGGGCTTTCCAAATTAAAAATCCGATCGCCGAGCCCAACACGACAAGGGCGATGATAACAATGGCAATAATGCCTTTTTTACTGAGCTTCATTAACGCATCCTCACAATAAATGAACTGTAGACGACAACTTCGCCTTCGTAATCGTTGGTTTTACCCTTTTGGATTTCAAAAAAGTATTTGTTGGTCGTCAGCTGGCTGCCCGCATTGAGAACCGGCCATGAATTGCCGACCTTTGCGCTGCGGTTGACGAGATCTTTCATGTTGTTTTTTTCGATGAGCTTGCCGCTCTTTGTGTTTTCGGCAAAGACGCGGACCGTGCGGTTATCTTTCAGCGTAATAACGAGGTCGTTCAGCGTTCCCCTGGGAATGGAAACCATGCCCCACCAGTATTCGTCACCCTTTACGTTTTTCGCGCTGAATTTTGCCGGGCGGCTCTTTTTGCTTTCCGCCGTCGAACGCGGATCGGGGTTGAAAAGACCGATCATAAGCGGGAAAACCACTTTGCCGCGGCTTGCAATTTCCTGAGCGGTGCGGATTTCCGCATTAACCTGAGCGATTTTCGCTTCAAGTTCTTTTTTCTGTGCGTTTATATCGTCGAGAATGTCCTGTCCGATGTCGTTCGGGTATTTAGCGGCAAAACCGAGCAAATCCTGGTACGTCGCTTCGATGTTTTTTTGAACCGACTGGTAGTGGGCAAGAATTTCTTCAAGCGATACTTTTCCGTTTTCACCCTTTGTATCAGGCGTGCGTGCAAACTCTTCATCGATTTGGGTTTTATACGCATAGGCGCGTTCGCGGATCGTGGAAGCGCGTTCGATCGAAATATCCTGGCGCGCTTTTTTGAAATTACGCACGTTTACGGAAACGCCCGCGGTTTTTCCGACGCCGGAAGAAGCGACGGCCGAATCGATTTCTTTTTCAGCCTTCGCATAGGTTTCGAGCGCGGAATCGTAGACGGCAATTTTTGCATCGAAAGAAGTTTCGGAGCGTGCCTTTTCCGTTAAATCTTGAAGCGACGCCTGTCTTGCATTGACGATGCTTACCACGTCGATTTCTTTTTTTGCGCTTTCAAGTTCATCGCTTGTTCCGTATACTTTTACGGCCGAATCGTACATCTTTTTGGCCGCACCGGTTTTGCCGGAGGCTACCAAACCGTCGATGCGCTTTGCGGAAAGCGAAGCTCCCTTGTCGCAAACGTCCTGCGGAAGACTCAATGCGGAGTCGAGCGCGGTGAAGTTATCGAGCGCCTTATTGCAGGCTGCAAGCAGTTTCGCTTCGTTTGAAGCTTTAATCGAATCGGTGCTGTCGAGAGCTTCCGCACCGGCTTTATACAAATCAATATAATTCAGATATTGCTTTTGCAGTTTTTCATCACGAATCATATTCCAATAAGTTGCGGCCGCCTGCGGTTCGCGGCTGTTCCACGCTTTCACACCTTCCATGATCGCTTTTTGATCTGCGGTTCCCTGGTCGGGTGCGCTCGCGCAGGATACCAATATAACGGCTAAAATCGCCGAAACAATACCGATACATTTTTTCATTCAGAAACCTCCTGTACTTGTACCAAACGGAAGCCGACGTCGGCGTATCCGTTTTTACTGTCTATATTGCGGAAATTTGAAATACGTAATTCGGTCGGGCCGTCCATCCACGAACCGCCTTTAACGGTGCGAAGATTCGTTTCGCCCTCGATGCCGTGAGCGGACGACGTCCACTCCGCTACGTTGCCGGCCACATCGACCATGCCCCATGCATTATTGCCGTTTTCAAAAGCTCCTACGGGCGACGTTTTTGAGAATTTGCCGTTGCCCCTGTAATTTGCCCTTTTGCCGTCGGTCGGACTTTGATCGCCCCACGGATAGATTACTTCCGCTCCGGCGCGGGCCGCTTTTTCCCATTCTTCTTCGGTCGGAAGCCGATAGGTAACGCCCAGCTGTTCGGAAAGCCATGCCGCATAATCTTCGGCCTCTTTAAGGCTGATGCCGACTACCGGCTGCTTGCCCTGATTATAATCGGAGTTATCGAAGTAATCGGGTGCTTTGTCGTTTTGCGTCAGATAAAGGTAGGCCGCATAGCGCGCATTCGTTACCGGCGTAAGGTCGATGGCGTATGCGCCCGTAGAAGCAACGTGTGCCGCTTCTTTCTTTTGTGCGCGCGTATCCTGCGCAACCGCTCCGGCATTAAATTCGCCTTCGGGAACGGCAACCGACGGGAACGCCGCCTTTAAATCGCTGAAATACACATAGCGGCCTTCGACGGCGCTTTGCGCGTCCAGCTTTTTAAGCAGGGCGGACGACGGAAGCAAACGCGCTATGGCGCTCTGTACGGTGAGCATAACCGCTCTGTCGCGGTATTCTTCGGCAACCGGATAATCGATGGACGCGTTGCCGAGCGAATCTGTTTTGATAACCGAGCTGACTTCCAAAACTTCGGTTGCATCCGAATCCGCCGGAAGATCGGGGGCTTCCCACGAAACGGCAAGCGAAAGACCGGATGCGGCGGTACCCGACGAATCGGTAACTTTAACCGCAAACTTGGTCTTGGGGCCGACGAAGCCGTCTTTTACCGAAAGCGTAAAAACGAGGCTTTTGCTTACGTCGGAACAAAGCGCTTCGGCTCTGCGCGAAAGCAGTTCGGTTCCTTCAGGCTGGGCGGAAAGCAGTTCCGTCTGTCCTTCTTTAATCAGTCTTGCAAGAACATCAACCGCACCTGCTATCTTATCGGCCGGATTCTTTTTGTTTTTGCTGGTGTTGAGGCGGGAAGCCAGATCTGTGCGCAGATTGTCGGTGTAGGCTTTTTCCTTCTTTTCCCAATCGGCAAACTTTATCCGGTAGGTAACCGCCGGCGGCTCTTTCTTTTTCGACTGAGTGTACGGCTTAAGATCGGTCAGACGCGCCTTAATCGCATCGTCGCTCAGCTCGAGTTTGTACGACTTTACGTTTGCAGCCTTCAGCTCGGCGGCCAAGGCGTTTTCTATAAGGTCGCGTTTTGCCGCGAGCTGGGCCTCCGCTACGGTAGCGCCTTTGCCGTAACCGTAGTAATAACCTTCTTCCTGTTTTACCAGTTCAGGGACGGTATCTTTTGCAAAAACCGACCAATTGGTCAGAACAAAAAAAACAGAAAACAAAAGAATCGCAATACGATTCCGTTTCATTTCTTTACTCATACGTGCATCTCCTAAAAAATTTTGTTGCAACTTAAAAATAAGTGCTCAAAGTTCCGACATACCATTATACCATTATCCGCATCACTATATCAATCCGCATAAACCAATCTCCTCCGTAAAATTCAAAAAAACTCCGATTGCATACGGCATACAATCTCTAATATATACAGATATTTTCGGGTATTTGCTCCCGAAAAACAGCCCGAATATTTAAAACACCGCTCCTGTAAAAAGGTTAAACAAATAAGGTCATCCGCATAAAAAAACGGAAGGTATAAAAATATGTAACTGTGTCGACATAATTTCGGCACGGATGCCGGGAAAGCCTTATGTAACCGAGTTTGGCGAAGACAAACTCGAGGTGAAAATCGTACAGGGATGTACGACTTTCACACTGCGCTTGACAGCTTTTTATTTTTTTGTTAGTCTGCGTGCATGACTATGTTTGCACAGTTGCTTCTATTCCGAATTTTCTCAAACTGCCGGAAAAAAGCGGGTACTGTGTAATTATTGAAAACGGTATTATAAGCCTGCTGCCTTTCGGCGGCGGGCTTTTTTTATACCCGTGCAGGTATTTTTATAGGAGGTTTGATAAAAAGCGCCGTCTGATATAGCGCCGCCGCTTTTTATTCCGAGTTTGCGTTGCAAACTCGTTTATTTATTGCGCTTTCTCAACCGGTGGTTTGCGAAAGCGCTGCTAAAAACTTTTTCGGAAGCTTAAGCTTCCTGCAAAAGTTTTTATAGGAGGTTGTATGGCAAAGTATGCTCCGTTCGGAACAATTCCGATTCAAAACCGCAGGTGGCCCGATGCGGTTATTACCGAAGCTCCCGTTTGGGTGTCGGTCGATTTACGCGACGGGAACCAGGCCTTACCCGTTCCGATGAACATCGAGCAAAAATTGGAATTCTTTAAACTGCTGGTTAAAATCGGTTTTAAGGAAATCGAAGTGGGTTTTCCGAGCGCATCGGAAACCGAATATCTTTTTTTGCGCCGTCTTATTGAAGAAAACCTCATTCCGGACGATGTACGGATACAAGTGCTTTGCCAAGCGCGCGAACATCTTATACAAAAAACTTTTGAATGTTTGCGTGGCGTAAAAAAAGCAATCTTCCATATATACAATTCGACCTCGCCGGCCCAGCGCAAATATACGTTCAATATGGAAAAAAACGAAATTGTCCGCATCGCCTGCGAGGGTGTGCGCTGCGTACAAAAATATCTTCCGCTCGTTCCCGAAAGCGACATAATGCTCGAATATTCGCCGGAAAGTTTTTCGAATACCGAAATCGATTTTTCGCTTGAAATCTGCGAAGCCGTAAAAAAAGAATGGCGCAAAACCTGCGGCGGAAAGATTATTTTTAATTTGCCGACGACCGTCGAATGCGCGACGCCGAATGTGTACGCCGACCAAGTGGAATATTTTTGCACGCATATAAGCGAGCGCTCGTCGGTTATCGTAAGCGTTCACAACCATAACGACCGGGGAACCGCCGTAGCTTCCGCCGAACTTGCGTTAATGGCCGGCGCCGAACGGGTTGAAGGAACGCTTTTCGGCAACGGGGAACGGACGGGTAATTTGGATATTATCACGCTCGCTTTAAATATGTACGTACAAGGGATCGACCCGCAGCTGAAACTGTGGGACATCAACGCGCTAATGGATGCGTACCGGCGCCTGACAGGCATGAGCGTTCATCCGCGGCACCCGTATGCGGGAGAACTCGTTTTTACGGCATTCAGCGGGTCGCATCAGGATGCGATCAGAAAGGGCTTGAACGCGCGCAAAAAAGAGTGCGAAAAAAATACCGACGTTTTGTGGGACATTCCCTACCTGCCGATCGATCCGCATGATATAGGAAGGGAATATGAAGAAATTATCAGAGTGAACAGCCAAAGCGGAAAGGGCGGTTCTTCGTGGATATTGGAACAGCACTACGGCATATCGGTCCCGAAAGCGATGCAAAGCGTGCTGGGCGCGTTCATCACCGGCGAAGCGGACAAACTGCAAAGAGAATTGTCGAGCGCCGAAATATTCGCTTTATTCGAAAAACGCTGGCTGCAAAAAACGTATCCGCTCGAGTTGGTCGATTTTATCGAAAAAAAGGCGGACGACCAAAGCGCTGCGGTGGCTTGTTCGGCAAAAATCCGTTGGAAGGGCGAACTTGTGACGGCGGAAGGAAGGGGAAACGGACCGCTCGATGCGTTCGCATCGGCTTTGGCGCAAACTCCCGTGCCGCATTTCAGCGTAAAATCCTTCCATGAACACGCGATCGGAACCGGTTCCGGTACCGAGGCCATTGCCTTTGTCGAATTGAATTTCGGCGACGGCACAAATTGCTGGGGCTGCGGCAAAAGTTCGCACATCGGGCATGCCGGTCTTTACGCTTTGGTAAGCGCGGTCAATCAGCTCGAAGGTCTTTAAAAGAAAAGACGCGCTTTTGCGGCGCTTTGCTTATAGGGCTTTAACCGGCCATATGCCGCCTTCGCTTATAAGAAATTGTACGCGAAGGTCGTGCTTTTCGTACGGAACTTTTTCAAGGATTTGAAAATCGCGGCATAAACCGGCATACACGATTAAGGGCGTTTGGAGCGCGGCGGCTGTGAGCCGTTCGCAATAGCGGTCGTAATAGCCTGCGCCGCGCCCGAGCCTGATTCCCGTTTCGGAAAAGGCAATGCCAGGAACGCATACCAAAAGCGGAAAACGATTTTCGTCCGGAACAAAGAGCGGGCAGGATGAATCCGGCTCGGCTATGCCGAAGGGGCCGATCTGCGTTTGTTCGCGAAAAGGACGGTCGGGCGAAAGGATGTAAAAGTCCATAATGCCGCCTTCGTCCGCATGTTTTCTTTTTTGCGTTTTGGGCAAAGCCGTCGTTTTACCGTCTTTCAGGCAAAAATCTATAAGGCCTCTCGTAGGCGCTTCATACGGGAGCGATGCATATAAAAGAACGCTTTTCGCATTCCGGTACGGGGCAAAATCGCGCAAAGACCGAAAAAAAGAGCTGGGAAATTCTTCGGCTTGTGTTTGATGCAAAAGTTCGATGACGGATCGGCGCAACGCCGCTTTTTGTTCCCGCACAGTCATATTCGGAATTTCCCGACTCGACATATGAGCCTTCCTTATCTTTTCGTGTCGGCCGAAAAAAGCCAAAAGAGGTTTGCCTGTTCGATGTATTTTGAAAACACGGACTCAAAATCCTTCACGCCCGCATTGCCGATCATGCGCATTTGTTCTATATAAAAGGAAGGATTATCCGCGTATTCGGCTCCCTGCCGCATAAGATCGGCACGCGATTCGAGCGTCATAAACGAATGCGAAACGGCACCTGCGTAGCGGGCGGCAATTCCGCCGCAAAAATTCTGCGCCGAGATTTTCGGTTTCGGCTTTTGCAGTTCTTTCAGCTCGGACGAAAATTCGCGCAGACAGTCTTTATACGCTTTTTGCAGCCGGCTTTTGCTTTTTACTTTTGAAAAATACAGCGAAGAAAGAAAAAAAGGCTCGGCGTCGGTGTGCGCCCTGACGGAAAGAGCCGGCGCGTTTTGCGCGCTTTGGAATTTTTGCGTAAGCCGTTCGGCAATTTCATGCATAAGCGCCGCAAAAATGACCGCTTCTTTTGTGCCGAATTCGGGACTCTTAAGATAGAGAAGGGCGGGATCCGAAAAATCCGTTGTCGGGATGAGCTTTGCTGGCCGTTCTCCCGCTTGGTCGGCCGGAATGTCGCTTAAAAATACGTGGCGCAGCCGTACGGTTTGTTCGCCTTCGGTAAAAGCCGGTTCAAACGATGTTTTCGTATACGCGATTTTATGCTGTTCGGAAAGGGGCTTTACGGCCTCTTTCCCGAAGCGGCTTTCGAGCGTTTCCTTTATGCGCTGCGGAACATCACCGCACAAAATTATATCGATATTTTCGGGATCGTACAGGGAAAGGCAGGCGTTCCGTATTTCGTCATAGGTAACGGAAGGAAGCAGTTTGTCGGCGGAGGCGAAAAGCGGAGCCGACACTCCCGCGCCGAAAAAGGTTTCCATCGCGGCTTTTTGCAATTGATTGTCCGGCGATATGTCCTGCGATCGCCGGTTGAACGCTTCGGTAAAATACAACTCGTCGGCTTGCGCAAGGCTTACGTCGTTTTTTTGCAAAGAGGCCGAAAGAAAGTCCGTTAAAAGCGGAAGATTTTCGGTCGGACAGGTAAAGGAAAGCCGTGCCGAAAAAAGTTCGGTATTCGTTTCGATTTCGGGAATATTCCGGATTGCTTTGTCTGCGGCGCTTTCCGCAATTTTTTGTCTGAGCGTTTGGGCAAGGTTTTGCACGGCAAGACTTTCGAGTCCTTTTTTTTCAAAACCGTATTTTAATTCGCCGCCGCGTATGTTTAAAATAAAGCATACCCACGCCGTGTTCGGAAGCCGTTGGACGCTTACCCTTATGCCCGACGAAAGCGTAAAGCGCTCGGCAAGGCTTTCGGTGTATGAAGCATAGCTTTCGACGGCCTTCGTCCGCTCGGATTTCGCGCCGTCCGCTTCGCCTTGATTTTTAGACCGATTTTCAGTCCGGTTTTTTGCCGTTTGCGTCGAAGATGCTCCGGCTGATTTTTTGCCCTGTTTTATAACCGTCCAGCCGTCTTTTGCAAAACGCTTTTCGTACAGATTGTACTGACTCGTATGCACAAACAAAAAAATCCACGGCGGTGTAAAAGCGTCCTTAACTTGCTGTAATGTAAGACTTTGCACGCTTTTAGGCCATTCAAAAAAATACTTGGCGCCGCCGTACGCCCAGTTTGCGCTGAGGGCTCGGATAAAACTTTCGGGGCCTTTGAGTGCTTGCGTTTGCAAAAAGCGCGCGCGCGTTTGAGCTTCGGTAAGGTCGCCCTCGGACACGCTTCGAACGGCTTTGTTTACCGCGTTCAAAAGCGCTTCGATATTGTCGGCGGGATTGTCTTTTTGCGCGTGCAGGCTTGCGGGAAAAAGCGCTTGAACGCTTATGCGGCTGTCGACGCCGTCTGCGCTGAACGAAACGTCCGTTTCTCCTTGCGCCGGATCGAGCAGGCTTTGCTTTTGCCGCAAAATTTCCGCTGCGGCCCAAGCGGCGGCCGAATGCAGGTTGTCGGCACCGAAAGCGGGTGCAGTGTATTGAATGAGCGCTTGGTTAAAGTCTTTGGAAAAATCGTCGGATACGAGTACGAACCGCCCGCCTTGCGCGTTCGATGTTTTCGGCGCATCGGGTGTTTGCGGCGCGTCAATCCGGTCGGTATCCGGCGGTGAATAAACGGCGTATTCCCAATCGGCCAATTCCTTTTTTACCGTATCAAGCACCGTTTGCGCATTCAGCGGCCCGCTTACAAACAGCGCGCTTTGATTGGGAACATACCAAATGCGTGCAATGCGCGACAGCTTTTGCCGGGCGGCTTCGGTATTCATTTTTGCAAAAAGGGCGCTTTGCAAAAACGAATCTTTTTTCCACGGCGAACGCGAAAGAACCTGCGCGTCCACCGCCGCATTTATAAAACCGCCCGCACTCGACGCGTATGAGGCGCTTTCGCTTTTGAGCGATTCGAATTCATTCCGTATTGCGCTGTCGGAGAATTTCGGCTGTTTTAAAGCCGATGCAAAAAGGGCTAAAACTTTTTCAAAGCTTTGTACCGGAACGGTAAAGCCGTAGCGCGATTGTGAAGAGGCGCATTCGGCGCTGAAACCGTTGGCGCCTTCGCGTTCGTAGGCCCGTATGCCGGGCACGGCGTTTTGCCAAAAAAGTGCGGAATATAAGCGGAAAAAGCCCGCCGTATCTTTTTGCTGGCGCGCGGTTCCGGCTTTCGTAACGTATTCGACTTTGAGCGCGGGAACCGTAAAGTCTTCCTGTACATAGAGTTCAAGACCGTTTTCCAGTTTATACGAATAAAAATTTTCGGGCAAAAAATCGCTTTGAGCCGTCGCACTGTGCGCGGCAAAAAACAAACAGAGAGCGGCTAGCAACCGCAAAACGGACTTTGCATGCATGGGCACAGTATAGCATATACGAAGGTTTTATGATACACTGAATCGATTCAGGAGAGCCGGAATGAACAACTATGAACGACTTGCCGCTTTTGCCGCCCGATACGGTATAAGCGTAAACGGACCCGATATAAGCGGCGTCATCGATGCGCTGCTGTACGATATGCAGCTGGGCTTGGATTGCCCGCAGGACGGATTTCCGCATGCTTCGCAGCAGATGATTCCCACATGGACGAATCCGCCCGATCGCGTGCCGAAAAACGAAACCGTTATCGTTATCGATGCCGGAGGAACCAATTTCCGCTCGTGTTCGGTACAATTCGATAACGAAGGCCGGCCTTCAATCGAAAATTTGGAAAGGCGCTCGATGCCCGGCATAGAACGCGAATATTCCAAAAAAGAATTTTTCGATACGATCGCTTCGTATTTGGAGCACCTTAAAGGCAAGTCGGCAAAAATCGGCTTTTGTTTTTCGTATGCGATGAAAATTACGCCCGAAAACGACGGGCAGGTTATCAACTTTTCCAAAGAAATAAAGGCGAAAGAAGTGATCGGTTCCTTTGTCGGCGCTTCTCTTTCCGAAGCCCTGTGCAGCCGCGGATGGGAAAAACCCGAAAAGGTTGTCATGCTTAACGATACCGCCGCCGCCCTGCTTGCGGGCGCTTCGCAAAACATTGAGGGCAAACGATTCGGTTCGTACGCGGGGCTCATCCTCGGCACCGGCTTAAACACCGCCTATATCGAATACGGCCCGATAAAAAAAGCACAGCATTCCGCGCGGACTTTACCCGAAAGCCAAATCGTCGTCTGCGAAGCCGGTATGTTCGATAAGGTTGCCCGCTCGTTTTTCGATACCGAATACGACAAAACGACCAATACGCCGGGAATGTATGTTTTGGAAAAAATGTGTTCTGGCGCTTATTTGGGCGGAGTCGCTTCGTGTGCCGTAAAGACCGCATGCACAGAAGGTTTGTTCAGCGAAAAAACATGCAAAGCGCTTTCGGCTGTAGGCGAATTCGGCTTGTACGATATGGACCGCTTTTTGCATACGCCCTACCGCACCGACACCCTTTTGGGAGCGGCTTTGGCCGGAGCGGAGGCCGACGATTACGACATGCTTTACCTTTTACTCGATATGTTTGTCGATCGCTGCGCGCGCCTTGCTTCCTCGATTATAGCCGCCGCCGTTATAAAATCCGGCAAGGGGAAAAATCCTTCAATGCCCGTAAGCGTTTTGTGCGAAGGCACGACTTTTTATAAAACGCACAATTTGCGGGCGAGAATTATGGGGTATTTAAATACCGAATTGATTCAAAAACGGCATTTGTACTGCGAAATCGTTACGCTCGATAATGCCGTCGTTTTGGGAACGGCTCTTGCGGCGGTTTCGGCGTAGGCGTGCGTCCGCCCTTATTCTGCTTGCGTGCATTCAGGCGGCTGTCGTAAGTGCGCAGATAAACCCGGGCGGTCACGTGTCGGTTTTTAAAAAGCTTTCGGTGATCAAAACCGAATATTTCGACTTTATTTTTGCCGAAGAATCGGCCGCTTCGGCGCGGCACCTTGCTCTGTGCGCCGACGATCTGTACCGCAAAGCCGCCGGCTTGCTGCATATCCGCGAAAAGCGACGTTTTCCCGTGCTTTTGACGCGCGAAACGGCCGTGTTCAACGCGTATTTTACGACACTTCCGTACAACCGCATCGTTTTGTACGATTCGGCGCCCCCTTCATCCTTTGCCGTTTTTTCCGACAACCTCGCTTCGGTTTTTTACCACGAATTGGTTCATGCGCTCACTTTAAACATCCGCTCGCCTTTTTGGAAGGGAATGGCCGCGGTATTCGGCGACGTATTTACACCTTCTTTTATGCTGAATTTGCCTTCGTCGTTTACGGAAGGGGCTGCCGTTTCTTTTGAAAGCGCCGACGGTCAGGGACGTTTGAACGACGCATTCAGCCTGCACGTTGTGCGTCAGGCAAAACTTGAAAACAAGTTCCCCGATTGGCCGGACGTAACCGGCGCCTACGGCGCGTACACCGACGGCTCCCTGCCGTACATGTTCGGTGCATCTTTTTCCTCCTACATTCAGCAAAGGTTCAGCATGGATAAATACGCCGAATTTTGGGAAGAAAGCGGCAAGGTGCATTTTTTTAAGCTTTCGGCCGGCATCTTTAAAAAGGTATACGGACTTTCGCTTACCCAAGCGTGGAACGACTTTAAAAATTCGTACCCCGTTCCGCACTGCGAAGAAAACCTTCCGCCCGCTTTATGTTCGCCTTCGAGTTCCGAATACAGGGCGGGATTGCGGGGCGAACATTTGTATGCAAACCTGACATCCTCTCCTGGGGGCTTGGCATGGTACGATGCCGCGTCTTCGTCGGTGATGTTTTTGCCGATCGGGCGTTCCGAATCAAGGCGGGAATCCGCTGCGACGGAAGCGGACGGAGCGCCTTTGTTTGCCGAAAAACCGGTTGTTTTGTGTACGAGCGACTTATCGGAGCGTTTAACCTTTTCGCGCTCCGGCGATTTTTTGACGCTTTCGGGCGTGTCGGGCGGGGAAAAGGCAAAGCGGAAAGCACGCGTGTACGATATGAAAAAAAAGCGCTTTGTACTCGAACTGAACGGATTATCCGGCGTTTTTACGGCGGAAAGATCTGACAGTGCAGGAATTCCCGCAACAAGAATTGCTGCAACAAGAATTGTTGCAACAAGAATTGTTGCGGGCATAGAGCGCGAAGGCCTTTCGTATTCTCTTGTTTTATATGACTTTGACGAATTGACGGGCGCCGGCTCTTCGGCCCCTTCAAAATCGCCGTCTTCTCATTCATGCGCCCCTTTTAAGCGGATTCGATTTCCGCACGGCGTGTTCCCCTTTGATGCCGTCGATGCGGGAAACGGGCGCATAATGTGTATTTTAAAGCACGCGTCTTTTTCGGGCGAGCCGAAGCGGCTTTCCTGTTCGCTTTTTTCGTACGATATGAAAACCGATAAAGCGCTCGTGTACGAGTTTGCCGATGAATCTTTAGGCGAAGAAAGCGCTTTTTTCAATCCGTCGCTGCGTTACCTTTCGGCATACGGCGATACCTTGTACTTGTCCTGCGCGCAGGATTCTTTTTCGCAGCCGACGCTTGCCTTCCTCGATTTGAACGAGTTTGAGGCAGCAGATTTTGCCGACGAAAATACCTCCGATGCGAATTCTACTGCCGAAAGTTCGGCGGCCGGTGCGCCGTTCCTTTGCGTTCGCAGCGCCCAGTATTCAGGCGGCGTGTTTTATCCTGCGGCCTTTGACGGCGGTCTTGCCTTTGTGTCGCGCTTTTACGAACATCGGACGCTTTCGTATACCGATTTTTCGGGCGATTGCCGCCGCTTTGCGCTGAAAGCCGTCCCCTGTGAACGCTTTTTTGCGCGGTTCAAAGATGCCGCAGGCAATGAGCGCAACGAAAGCGCCGAAAAAGCGAAAAGCGGCGAGAAAGCCGATAAGGGCGGACGCGGCGCGTTTGCTTTGAAGCCGTACCGCCCGCTTCAATATATGAAAAAGCCCTTGATAATTCCCTTTGCGGGCTTTTTAACCGCCGCCTCATTCGGCCCGTATGCCTCGTCTTCGGCTCCGCTCGGTTTGAGCGCGGCTACTGCCGACCCTGCGGAGCGCTTTTTGCTGACTGCCGGCGCCGGATACGATATCGAAGCGCGCCTTGTTAATGCAAACGCATCCGCCTCATTCAGCGCTCCGCCGATACAAATCGCCGCCGGATTTTATACCGAAAGTGCCGTACAAAGCGGAATGCAAAATGCGGCGGCCTTTGTAAAAGCCGGCTTTGAACGCCCGCTTGCCGATGATTTCAGCCGGATCGGCGCCGAAAACACGGCCTACTTTTTATACAGCGCGAACGGTGTGCCGTACATACGCAAGGGGATGTGGTTTGTGAACCGCTTGCGGCTTTTTGTGTCCCGCTCGCGATCAACGGGTCCGGGACCCTACGAGCGCATCGGTTTTACCGCAGGCGCTTCGCTTTATGCGCGGCGCGGTTTGGATATTCCCGGCTTTACGCCTCCGACGTGGCTTTTTTCTCCCGTATTTGAAGGCCGTTTTACGCTGCCTTGTTTGCTGCCGTTTAAAAATCCGCGCGGTTTTACGCTGAACTTTCCCGCATCGTGCGCGACATTTTTCTTTGTGAACGCCGCCGAGCAATGGGAAATTCAAAACACCCTTATTTTGTTTGCCCATGATATTCAAAAGGGCAGCCCCTTTGTGCCGATTTTTTCGCGCAGACTCTGCCTTGAAGGCGGAACGGAAACGATTCGGTACCGCAACGGAAAAACCGACTTTGCCGTAAACTTCAGTTTATTCAGCGTATCTTTGTTCAATACGGGCGCCTACGCGACCATGCCCGTCGAAACGGGTATTTCGGTGCGATGGGAACCTTTCGAAAATACCGCACAAAACTGGAAAGTCCTGCTCAGGCTGCGTGTACAATGAGTAAACATAAAAAAAGATGAGCGCAGCAATATCCCCGTTCGACAAGTATTTTGTGATGGCACCGACCGATTGCACTGTTTGTCATTATCGGCTATTTTATAATTCCGATGAATTCAATTGATTCAACCGTTGCCGTGATTACCGGCGGTTCAAGCGGTATAGGAAAGGCTCTTGCTAAAGAGTGTTTGCAAAAAGGGTACAATGTCGTTATCGGTGCGCGAAGAAAAGATGTGCTGAAGCGGTGCGAAGCCGAATTGTCGACGTATGCCGGCGACAGCGGCGCCGTAAGCTCCTGCGTGCTTGATGTATCGGATGAAAAATCGATAATCCGTTTTGCCGATTTTTGCAATCAAAAATACGGTAAAATCGATTTGCTGTTTAATTGCGCCGGAATCGCCGTCTGCAAGGAATTCGAGCGCACGTCTTCGGCCGAATTTACGGAAGTCGCCGCGATCGATTATGCGGGTACGGCTTTAATGGTAAAGTATTCTTTGCCCCTTCTACAAAAAAGCGGGAAGGGGCATATCGTTGCGGTTTCTTCGATGGCGGGCGTTATGGGCGTGTACGGCTACAGCGCGTACAGTCCCGCAAAATACGCAGTCGTCGGCTTTGCGGAAGTTTTACGGGCGGAACTTATTCCGCACGGGATTGCCGTTTCGCTTGTGCTTCCCGCCGACACGCAAACCCCGCAGTTTGTCGCCGAAAACGCTACAAAGCCCGAAATTACCAAACGCATTTCCGGGACGATTAAACCGATGTCTGCCGAAAAATCCGCCAAATGCATTATGAAGGGCCTTGCAAAAAAGCGCTTTTTGATTATTCCCGGTTTTATGTCGAAGTTTATCTACCATATTAACCGGCTGTTCCCGAATCTTATGTACGCGTATTCGAAGCGCGTCATTCAAAATTATTTGAAAAACCGCTGAAGAAGAGATCCGGCGCTGCGAGTGGCCGGCAGCCGTGCGAACAGTTTGCGGCGAGGATAAAGGACGTTTTACTTTTTCTTTATGTGCCGCATGCCGAATTTTCCTTCGGCGATTTTTTGCGTCATCAGCTCATCGTTGAGAATCCACGGATTCTCGTACGCACTTATAAGCGCATGCAGTTTTTGCCAATTAAAAAGACGTGCGCGCTCGTACATGTTTTCCGCGTTTGCGGCGTCGGAAAGCAAAAGCTTGTACAACACAAAGGCCGTAAAGCCGCCGCTTACGCTCGCATGTGTATCGTACGGGTACACGCAGCCCTGCGGTTTTGTATCCGTTTCGCCGCAATAAAACAAAAAGGGCGTTACGCGGTTTTTTGCCAAAACAACTTTCAGCGTTTGCCGATTTGCCCCGCCGGAAAGAAGCGCGTTCGGCGCAAGCGTAATTTTTTGAACACGCATGCTCGAATCGATGTACAACGCATATCCCGCATCCGAACCGCCTTGCGCTCCGTCTTCGTAAAACCGACGCGGACATGCAATCGACACGGCTTCCTTCCCGCCGAAAAAAGCGGACGTTCCGTTTGCGCACGACACAAAACAAAGAACCGTGCTCGCGCAGACAACTGCGGTTGCGGCCGCACGCAAAACACCGGCGCGCGGCGGCTTATAAAAAAGTAATATCTTCATGCTCTTATTATAGTCGCCGCCGATGAAAAAACGGTGAAATACAAAATATTTTTTAAGACTGAAATATGTTTTTATACTTAATTCAAAGAATAACCGGCCTCAGCAAACAGGAAGTCGAAAGTGTTTGAAAATCTATCATTTTGTAAACTCAGTACGTTATCCTATACCAATGTTCATGTTTTGTTTTTTCTACATGTTTATAACCGACAGAGTGTAATTCATCTTCCGTTAGAATGCTTAAATTCAGCTCAGGGGAATAAACATTTCCGCTATACAAAAGGCTGTACCCCAATAAAAAATCATAAATCTTATCTGTAAAAAAAACAATATTTATTTCATTTGAAATTATGTTGTATTTTCTTCCAATGTCAGGATCTATTTTTTTTCCCGTACTTACGGTTTTCAAAAGTTATTTTATTCTAAAAGCGCAACCGCGGCGAGTACAGACAAAGGCCTTTGCTGACTATATTTTATTTATGACGAAATAAAACTCGGCGTTCAAATCATTTAATATTTTTTTAAGTACCGGTCGATTTCCCATTGGCTGACGCGGGTGTTGTATTCGCGGCATTCGAGCTTTTTTGCTTTAATGTATTTTTCGCTTATGTGCGGTCCGAGCACGTTCAAAATAAAGGAATCCTTTTCGAGTTCTTTTACCGCATCTTCCAAACACGAAGGAAGACTTTCCACTTTTTGCCGGCTGCGGTCTTCGGCGCTCATTTTATAAATATTGCCGTTAACCGCATCGGGAGGCGTCAAATTGTTTTTTACGCCGTCCAAACCTGCTGCCAAAATAACGGCAAGCGCAAGATAGGGATTTGTTGAAGGATCGGGCGAACGGAGTTCTATGCGTGTGGAATCGCCGCGCGAAGAGGGAATTCTGATAAGCGGGCTGCGGTTTTGAGCCGACCATGCTATGTGGACGGGGGCTTCCTGCCCGGGAATCAAACGCTTATACGAATTGACCAGCGGATTCAATACGGCCGTCATGCCCTTTATATGCGCCATTATGCCCGCGATAAAACTGTAGGCCTGCGCGCTTAATCCGTTTGTGTCCGCGGCATTGTAAAAGACGTTCTTACCGTTTTTTGCGAGCGAAAGGTTTACGTGCATGCCGCTTCCGGCGATGCCGAAAATCGGTTTGGGCATAAAAGTCGCGTGCAAGCCGTGCTTGTGCGCGATTGTTTTTACGGCCAGTTTGAATGTCATAACGCGGTCGGCCGTTTCCAAAGCGCCGCCGTATTTAAAGTCAATCTCATGCTGACCGGGTGCGCATTCGTGGTGCGAGGCTTCTATTTCAAACCCCATCTCTTCCAAATTCAATACGATATCGCGCCTGACGTCTTCGCCCGGATCTATGGGGCCGATGTCGAAGTAGCCCGCGTCGTCGAAGGTTTTTAAAGTCGGTTTTCCTTTTTTGTTTGTGCGGAATAAAAAGAATTCGCATTCGGGCCCGACGTTGAAAGTGTAGCCCATTGCAGACGCTTCGTCGAGCACGTTGCGCAACACGCGGCGCGGGCAGCCTTCAAAGGGAGTGCCGTCCGTGTTGTATACGTCGCAGATAAGCCGGGCAACGCCGTCCGGTTGGGGGCGCCACGGAAAATGCACGTAGCTTGTTACGTCCGGGCGCAAGTACATGTCCGATTCTTCGATGCGGACAAAGCCTTCAATTGAAGAGCCGTCGAACATGCATTGGTTGTTCAACGCTTTTTCCAGTTGACTGACGGTGATCGCCACGTTTTTAAGCGAGCCGAGGATGTCGGTAAACTGCAAACGCACAAAGCGGATATTTTGCTTTTTTGCGAGCTGAATGATTTCCTGCGGAGTAAAAGACATTACGGTATTTTCCTTGTATTCCGCGATTATATCAAAAGGCGAACCGAATGTCTATAAAAATCAAATGGCGGCTGCGACGGGTTCTGTGCCGGTGCTTACGATTCTTCTGCAGCGATATTCAATATACGAAGCAAGGCGTTTTGTTTCCGGAACATGCAGCACTTCAAAGCCTATTTCCGTTCCCGTACTTTGCTTGCTTTCCCAGCGGGGCTGCAGCACAAGTATAAAGGGAACATTTGCGATTTTGTTTCCAAGCGCAAAAGAAGCTTTATAATCGGAAGCGTTGTCGATTTCGATCGATGAAGGAAAGCGGATGCGGCAGCCGCCGGCACTTATGTCAAGCAAAAAGCCGGGAAGCGGACACAGGCCGGGAATAAAAACCTTCCCCAATTCGGCAAACCGCCGTTCTTTACGTTTTTGTATTATCATAATAAAAGAACTATATATCATTTTATCGAATTTGACAAGTGGTTTTTTAGTTTTTTGATATTTTAAATCATTCTACTGTTTTAAAGAATTGCTATTGCATTGTCATTTCCGTACTTGAAAGATCGGTACAAAAAACTATACAATGGGATTACATGGTCAAAAGCTTTTTCGGGAATTGATTCGCAGCCTGCGTAAGCGGGCGCGTAAATCGATTCTTTGCAGAACAGAGCCGCAAGGCTCTACGCTTCCTGCAAAAGTTTTTATAGGAGGGGCGATAAAAAGCGTCGACTGAAATGGCGTCGCCGCTTTTTATGCCGAGTTTGCCTTTCGGCAAACATCGTTTTATTTGCTGCGCTTTCTCAACTGACGTTTGCGAAAGCGCGGCTAAAAACTTTTTCGGAAGCTGACGCTTCCTGCAAAAGTTTTTATAGGAGGAGCGATAAAAAGCGTCGACTGAAATGGCGTCGCCGCTTTTTATGCCGAGTTTGCCTTTCGGCAAACATCGTTTTATTTGCTGCGCTTTCTCAACTGACGTTTGCGAAAGCGCGGCTAAAAACTTTTTCGGAAGCTGACGCTTCCTGCAAAAGTTTTTATAGGAGGAGCGATAAAAAGCGTCGACTGAAATGGCGTCGCCGCTTTTTATGCCGAGTTTGCCTTTCGGCAAACATCGTTTTATTTACTGCGCTTTCTCAACTGACGTTTGCGAAAGCGCGGCTAAAAACTTTTTCGGGAATTGACATTCCCTGCAAAAGTTTTTATAGGAGGGGCGATAAAAAGCGTCGTCTGAAATGGCGCCGGCGCTTTTTATGCCGAGTTTGCCTTTCGGCAAACATCGTTTTATTTACTGCGCTTTCTCAACTGACGTTTGCGAAAGCGCGGCTAAAAACTTTTTCGGGAATTGACATTCCCTGCGAAAGTTTTTATAGGAGGGCGTATGCGGAAAATTAAAGCGCAAAAAATCACGGCGGAAAACTTCAAACCCTACGGAACGTTTTCCGACATTCTGAATCCGAGCGGATACAGTCTCGGCAATTTTTATGCGGACAGGCTGCTCGAGCCGGCAAAGACCGCTTTGCCGCTTGCGTTTTCGTCTTTGACGGTTCATAAAAAAAACGCGATGGTTATCGATACGGTCGAATATCACAATTACACCGGCGAGATTTTAATGCCGCTCGATACCGATATCGTAATTCACGTTGCGCCGCCGAGTAAAACGCTGATTCCGGAAAAAACGGAAGCGTTCATTGTTCCCAAGGGAACGCTGGTGCGCTTTAATGTCGGCGTTTACCACTATGCACCGTTTTCGATTGAAAAAGAAAAGGGGAGCGTACTGATTGTTTTACCCGAGCGGACTTATTTGAACGATTGCACCGTTTTTAAATACGACGAAAAAGATCAAATTGAAATTACACTTTAAATTATGCGGCGGACGGTATGGATAAAAAATTATTTGAAGCGTTAAGAAAAGAAGTGAAGGAGTGCGGTGCGTTTGCGAAAAAACAACAGCTGCATGTAAAGCGAAGTTATAAATCGGATAAATCCGTCGTAACGGAAGCCGATATTGCGGTTGCCGAAAGGCTGATTGCGAAAATCCGGACGCTTTTTCCGGACTGCAATATTATAAACGAAGAAATAAAGGGCTTGCCGTTCAGCAAGGATGCGCCGTATACGTTTATCTTCGATCCGATCGACGGAACGGATGCGTACAGTCAG
Organism: Treponema maltophilum ATCC 51939; assembly: GCF_000413055.1. NCBI lineage: Bacteria > Pseudomonadati > Spirochaetota > Spirochaetia > Treponematales > Treponemataceae > Treponema > Treponema maltophilum. Next base: position 600,756 of record NZ_KE332518.1, read on the forward strand.
GGAATGCCGTCGTGGTGCATCGGTGTGGGAATTCTCGATAAAGCGCGTCAATGCGTCGGCGGTATCGTGTATGCGCCCGTTTTCGGAAAATGTTCCGAAGAACTTTTTATGTGGACGGCGCCGGACAGCGATGCGGTATATTTGAACGGAGAGAAATTTGCCGTCGAGCCGGAACTTTTAAAGTTCAAAGATAAGCCTACGCAAATTACAACCGGTTCGGAAATCCTTACGCAAATCGATATGTCGATTGTGCTGCCGAAATTGGCAAAAGCCTCGTGCAGCTTTAAGTTCAAGTCTTTCGGCTCTTCGCTCATTCACATTGTGTCGGCTTTGGTTTTTTGCGGAATCGACGCGTGCGTGGATCCCACGTGCTACGTGTGGGATATCGCCGCCGCCCATGCAATTATAAAAAAAGCGGGATTCGACTATCAATATTATACGGGCGAACAATTCGTTTACGACGACGACTTGCTTATAAAACGCAAACGCTTTCCGAAGCCGCTGGTCATCGGTACGGCCAAAGGAAGAAAATTCCTTATTTCGCACATGAATCCGTAAGAGGGAGAGCCGATAATGCCGGAAAAAAAAACGGAAGCGTCGGTCGCTTTTTCCCGCACACGCGCCGACCACGCGATGGAAATTCTGGAAGACTACGCCGAAGTTATCGTAAAAATAATTAAAGAAAACGGCGAGTGCCGCGTTATGGATCTTGCGCGGCATTTCGGCGTGAGCCACGTATCGGTCATTCAGGTTTTGCAGCGCTTAACGGCCAACGGCTTTATAGAAGGCGAAGCCCGAAAGCCGATCGTTCTTACCGAAAAAGGCTCTGCGCTTGCGCGCACGTGTGCCAATCGGCACAAGATCGTCCGCAGCTTTTTATTGAAAATCGGCGTGAGCGAAAAAACCGCGATGATTGACTCCGAGGGCTTGGAACATCACATCAGCGCCGAAACGCTCGAGTGCATGAAAAACTTTATAGCCGAGCATTAAATTCCCGCATCATTTTTTTTTCTATCATTTTTTATACTTACCTCTTGACAAAGTAAGGTAGTATGTACTACATTTATTTTGGCCAATATGTAGTACATACTACCTGTTCGGGATATCTCGACTGCTATGAGTGCCGGCAGAGGATAAGTCCGGTCTCGTTATGTAGTGTAAACTACATATATTGCCGGGAGTTATGATAAAAAACGGCGTTTGAAATAGCGCTTGTTATAGGAGTTATTATGAAAAAAAACATAGGGTTTACCGCCGCTTCGATTGCCGCGGCGGCAGTGTTGTGCGCCGTCTGTATTACCGGATGCGCAAAAAAAAGTGCGGCGTCAGCAGATGCGCAGGATTCGGCACGCCCCAAGCGCGTCGTAACGACCTTTACGATTTTGCAGGATATGGCGCAAAATATTGCGGGCGATAAGATTCTCGTCGAGTCGATTACAAAGCCCGGTGCGGAAATCCACGAATACGAGCCGACGCCGCTCGACGTCGTAAAGGCGCAGTCTGCGGATTTGGTTTTGCGTAACGGGTTCGGCCTTGAGCGCTGGTTCGAAAAATTTATGGGAAGCGTTAAAAACGTGCCGAGCGCAACGCTGAGCGACGGCATAGAACCGCTGGGTATCGGCGAAGGCCCGTACAACGGCATGCCCAATCCGCACTCGTGGATGTCGCCGAAAAACGCCCTCGTCTATGTCGAAAATATCCGAAAAGCCTTTGTCGCTTTGGATCCTGCCAATGCCGAAACGTTTAACGCAAACGCGGCGTCCTACAGCGAAAGCATTAAAAAAATCGACGCCTTTTTGGCGGACAAGCTTTCCGAAATCCCCGAAGAGCAGCGCTGGCTTGTAACCTGCGAAGGCGCTTTTTCGTATCTTATCCGCGACTGCAATATGAAGGAATTGTACTTGTGGCCCGTAAACGCCGATGAAGAAGGCACACCGCAGCAAATTCAAAAGGTTGTGGACACGATACGGAAAAATCACATTCCCGTCGCGTTTTCCGAAAGCACGATCAGTAATAAGCCGCAGCTGCAAGTATGCAAAGAAACCGGCGCGCGTTACGGCGGCGTTTTGTATGTCGATTCTTTAACCTACGAAGACGGGGACGCGCCGACGTATTTGAAAATGCTCGAATACAATGCGGATACGATTGTAAAGGGATTTCAAGACAGTTTGTCAAAATAATGCGAGGCACACTATGAATACCGATGCGGAAGTTCCCGTTGAACTTGCGGTACAAAACGTAAGCGTCGCGTACAATAACGGCCACGTTGCGCTGTACGATGCGTCGTTCCGTTTGCAAAAAGGAACGATTACGGCACTCGTCGGCGTAAACGGCAGCGGCAAGTCCACGCTGTTTAAAACGATCATGGGTTTTATTAAACCGATGAGCGGTTCCGTAACGATTTGCGGCGAGCCGGTGAGGGTGGCGCAAAAACATCACTTGCTTGCCTACGTGCCGCAGTCCGAAGAAGTGGACTGGTCGTTTCCCGTGAGTGTGTGGGACGTCGTTATGATGGGACGCTACGGCTATATGAATTTTTTGCGCGTGCCGAATAAGGAAGACAAAGAAATTGCCGAGCGCAGCCTTGAGCGCGTCCAAATGCTTGACTTTAAAGACCGGCAAATCGGAGAACTTTCCGGCGGGCAAAAAAAGAGGGTCTTCCTCGCGCGCGCTTTGGCGCAGCGGGGAAAAATCATCCTGCTCGACGAGCCCTTTACCGGTGTCGACGTTAAAACGGAAACGGCGATAATCGATCTTTTGCGTGAGCTTAAAAACGACGGCCACTTGATTTTCGTGTCGACACACGATTTGGGGTCGGTTCCCGAATTCTGCGATCACGTGGTGATTATCAACAGAACCGTTCTTGCCGCAGGCCCGACGGAAACGACCTTTACGGCCGACAATCTTATAAAAGCGTTCGGCGGCGCGCTGCGCAGCATTAAAATCGATCATACCGACAATCCCGAAGAAAGCGCGCACGAGTTTAGAGTGTTTACCGACGACGAAGGCGCTTTGGTCACGAAGCGGGAAGGGAAGCCCTATCGGCGCGGCGTCAGAAATACCGAAGCCGTCGTGCCCAAATAATACGTCGCAAAGGATTTGCGGAGGAATATGAATGCTTTCGAATTTATTGATTCCGTTTCACTATGAATACATGATAAAGGCGATCCTCGTCAGCGGTTTTATCGGCGGTGTGTGCGCGCTGCTTTCGTGTTTTGTCGTACTCAAAGGCTGGTCGCTGCTCGGCGATGCCTTATCGCATGCGGTGGTTCCGGGTGTTGCCGTTGCGTACATAATCGGCATACCGTTTTCAGTCGGCGCGTTTATAAGCGGTATGCTCGCCGCCCTTGCGATGGGCTTTATAAAAAAGCGCACGAGGATCCGAGAAGACGCCGTTATCGGCATCGTGTATACGACGTTTTTTGCCTTGGGCGTTTTGCTTATTTCGTTGTTTCCGAGCAACATAACGCTTTCGACGATCGTTATGGGAAACATTCTCGGCATTGCCGACCGCGACATCGTTCAAACGCTGATCATCGCCGGAAGCAGCTTGGCGATTATTTTGCTTAAGTGGAAAGACTTGCGCCTTTTTTCGTTCGACCCGGCACAGGCGCGCGCGATAGGACTCAACACGAATGTCTTGTACCTCTTGCTGCTTACGTTGCTTGCCGTTACGGCGATCGCCGCGCTGCAGACGGTCGGCAGTATTTTGGTCGTCGCGATGCTTGTAACGCCGGGAGCAGCCGCCTATTTGCTTACTGATAAATTTTCGTCGATGATGCGCCTCGCGTCGATTATCGGCGTGCTGACGTCTTCCGCCGGCGCGTATATCAGTTATTTTTTGAACGGGTCGGCAGGCGGCTGCATCGTTACGCTGCAGTTTTTGTTTTTTTTAGCCGTCCTCTTTTTTGCGCCGCGTCACGGAATACTTGCGGCAAAGATGAATGCGGCAAAGGCTGTAAGGGCTTTTTTTGCAAAAAGAGCGGCCGAAGGCTGAAAGCGTTTTTTGACTGAAGGTACTTTTTGCGGCAGGGGTTGGAGGGGCGGCGGAGCCGTCGACCGCAGGAGCGCAGCGACGAGGACGATGAAGCGTCAGCGGAACCCCGGAAAACCCGGCGGTTTTCGCAGTCGCGAAAACCGAGCCGCCTGAAAAAAAGTAATAAGCGGAAGTCAGTTGGGAGAAAGGTATGTTGTGGACAAAACTTATCGAACCGTTTATGTACGGCTTTATGGTAAAGGCGCTCGTGATTGCGGCTTTGGTCGGCTGCGTGTGCGCAGTCGTTTCGGGCTACCTTATTTTAAAGGGATGGTCGCTCATGGGAGATGCGATTTCGCACGCCGTACTGCCGGGAATCGTCGTTGCCTACCTCGTTCACATTCCGCTGGGAGTCGGCGCCTTTGCGGCGGGCTTGCTCAACGCGGCCGCCACGGGCTGGATAAAAGAGCGGAGCCGCATCCGTGAAGATTCGGTTATGGGCGCGGTCTTTACCGGCATGATGGCGCTGGGTTTGATTCTCGTTACAAAGGTGAGTTCGAACATCCATTTTATGCACATTTTGTTCGGGAGCCTTTTGGGAATTGAAAAGCGCGATATGATACAGGCGGTTGTCTGTGCGCTGATAACGCTTGTGCTGGTCGTCGCCAAGCGCAAGGACATTCTGTTGTATTTGTTCGATCAAAATCACGCGAAAGCGATCGGGCTCAACGTAGCGTTTATACATTATCTTTTTCTTGCGCTTACGGCGCTGACGATCGTCGCTTCGCTGCAAGCGGTCGGGATTTTGCTTACGGTTGCAATGCTGATTATACCGGGCTGCATCGCCTATCTTTTAACGGACAGACTTAACCGCATGCTTTGTATTTCAGCGCTGTCGGCCGTGCTCAGTTCGCTCATCGGCACTTACGCAAGCTATTTTTTGAACGGAGCGACCGGCGCGTGTATTATTTTAACCGAAGCGTTGTTTTTCGTTTTGACGATGATGTTTGCGCCGAAGTACGGCATGATTATGCGGCGGAAATTACGGAAGGCCAACCTGCACGTTCAGGGAACGCAGCACATCGATATCGAAGCGGGAAAACAAATCGGAAAATAAAACGGGCGTTTGCGGTTCGATTGTAATCGAAATTGATTCGGGCTTTTCGATAAAGTCCTTAACGGCATCGCACGCGTTTTTTATTTCGGCGCTGTTTGATTCGTTTGCAAAGTCGTCCAGCAAGTCTTTGAGAACTCCCTTTACGTCTTCTTCGGTTATCGATTCGCTTTCGGCTATGGCCGTTACGGCTGAAGGAAAAAGCGAGGCATCGGTGTATTTCAGCTGCGCCCTCAGCAGCGCGGCGGACGAAAGCGTGCCGTCGGTTATATCGATGTTTTGTGCATCAAACGAAAAATTGAACGAAGCCGCGCCCGGAATGGTAATGCGTAAATCGTTCAGGCTCAAATCGTAGACGGAATCGGTTACCGTGCTTGCGGCAGTCAACAGGTTTTTCGGTTTTGTGTTTTGAGGTTTTGCATTGTATGAAAGGTTCGCTTTTGCCGGCGTGAACCGATAGTCCGCATAGATATCGAGAGGCGTGTTTAAAAGCGAATCGATAAAGTCCGGAAGCGCCGGCTCATCGCCTTCCGTCAAAGCAAGCCGCGCTCCCTTGAGATTGATTTTCATAAACAGCGGGAATTCCGATTCGGTGTCCATACGGTAAATGTTAACCTTGTCGATTATGATTTTTTCTTTTCCCGCATCGTCGAGCGCGATTTGAACATCGTTTATATACACGCTTGCCGAAAAGACGTCTATGCCGGCTTTTGAAAAATCGATTTCGGCGATATCCGACATATCGGCGAGCGCGTTTTCAAGTTTCGTATTTACAAGCTTTGACAGGAAAAAACGGATTCCCGCAAAGGCGGCGGCCAGCAGGCACACAACGGCGGCAATCACGATAAAGATGCGTTTCTTTTTCATAGAGCAATCATAGTGCATTCGGCGGGAATGCGCAACAATGCTTTTTCGTTATTGCCCCCTGCGGCGGAAAACGCGCACGCGGTTGTCCAAAAAGTCGGATAGAATGACGGTGCGGCCGTCGGGCGAAACGTCCAAACCGGTGGGCTGGTTGCCGGCCTCGATGCTTTCGGTTACTTCCAAGGTGCGCGTGTCGATAATGTCGAGCCTGCCCATTTTGAAGCCCTTGTACAAATAACCTTTTTCCGGATTGTTCGGGCCGCGGCAGGACACGTACAAAAGCGAGCGGTCGGGCGACAAAACGACGGTGTTCGGATTGTTGAATACTTTTATCGAAGCGATAAGGCTGTCGTCTTTGAGCGAATATACTTCTACGCACGAATTGAGCATATCGGAAACGTACAGCCTGTCCGCGCGAAAATCGGTTACGATGTGGCGCTTGGCGCCGGGCGTGCCGCTTTCGCTTACGGTTTTAAATGTTGAAAGTTCTTTTTTGATGAGCTTACAGCGCGACCGGCCGGAGGAGTCTTCAAATTGGGCGCAGTATAAATACGAACCGTCGCGCGAAAAAGCCATGCCGCGCGGAACGGCTGCAACGGGGATTTTTCTTTCTTCTTCGTATGCGGCCGGATTTATAACGCTGATGTCGCGGCTTATCCAATTGCTTACGTAAACGCGGCCGGAAACGGAATTGTACGCCATAACCTTGCACCATTCTCCGGTGAGCTTTACGGAGCGCTTGTAGTCCAACGTGTTCAAGTCGAATACGTGCACGCACGATGCGCTCATTTGCGAAAGCCACAGTTCGTTCCGTTCGGGCAGTACCAAACTTTCGACAAAACCTTCTTTGCGCGCATAATCGGCGGGCGGCCTTATACGCCTGACCGTTCCGCTTTGCGTATCGATTATATCGGCGCCGTTTGCTTCCAGCAAGGTAACGGCGGCCTGCGTATCGTTTATAAAACGCACGCTTTTCGGCTTGGCGCCCGTTTGAAAAACCGATACGACATCGTAATCCGAATCTTCAGGCGACAAGAATGCAACGCCCCGTTTTCGGCACAGTTCTTCGTGCGTTAAAACGACAGGGCGGAATCCTTCGTGGCGTATTTCGAGCCGCTGCGGTTCGTCGGCGAACGTAAAGCGCAGGATTGCAAGAGTGTTGTCGGTTTCCAAAACCCGCGGCGTCGTCTGTACGCCGTCGACAAAAAACCGCGTGTCCGCAAAGGGCTGTACGGTTACATCGAATACCGTTTGCGCGCACAGGACGCAAATAGATGCGGCGAATGCGGCATACGCTGCGGCAGCGGCAAAAAAGCGCGAGCGCTTCAGGTAATTTGGCCTGCGCGCGGAGCTCGGTTCAATCATATTTTTGCCGAAATTACTGACGGTAAGTTCGGGCACCAACGAATTCCGATTCATGTACGTATTATACTTTAAGCCTTTGTTTTCGGCTACGCGGCGTATGTGTTTCGCCGAAATGAGGAAAGAATAAAAGTGCGGATAAAGCCGCGTACGACTTGAAAATGTAATACAATAGATATACAATACATATATAAAGAATTGCAGGAGATGTAAGATTATGGCGATGATGTCGAGTTTCAGTATAAGAATGGATTCCGATATAAAAAAACAAAGTGAATCTTTGTATAATGCACTCGGTTTGAATTTGACTACGGCAATCAATGTGTTCCTTAGAAAATCTATCCAGGCCGGAGGCTTCCCCTTTGATGTACGGCTGGATAATTTTAACAACGAAACCGTACGGGCGATAAAAGAAGCTGATTTTATAACTGATGAAATAAAAAGCGGGCGTAGGAAGCCGTTTGTTTCTTGGGAAGAAGCAAAAAAAAGCTTGACGCAATGAAATATAAATTTGATTATACAACCCAATTCAAAAAAGACTATCGTAAACTTATGAACCAATGCGTTCTTAATGAAGTTGATATCGTTATCGAAAAACTTTTAACCGGTAAACCCCTTGAAAAAAAATATAGGGACCATGCATTAGTCGGAAACTATAAAGGCTGTCGTGATTGTCATATTCGTCCCGATTTAGTGTTAATTTATAAAAAAGATAATGATATTTTGGTTTTGACGGCTTTGCGAATAGGCACACACAGCGAATTATTCTAAACCGGACGGTTTCCGTAATTTTAGATCCACCGTTGACTTTTTTCCCTTTTTTCGATATTTTATAGCGCATACACGTCTTGAGTGCCGTATTCGGAATTTTCCTGAAAAGCAGAGTTTTGAAAGATGCAGTGCGCCGCTTTTAAGCGCCTGTTTCTTACGGTTCCCGCCGGAAAGCGGCGGAGAGGTTTGAAGACGCCGATAAAACGCGGTGAGCGCACCGATCGGCGTTTTCTTTGTACGCGGCCGGAAAGACTTGCGGAGAAAAGAATATGGACACAATCTCGTTCGAGGACTTGGGCCTCGATGAACAAACCCTTGCCGCCGTCGAAGCGAAGGGCTTTGAAAACCCCACACCGATTCAGATTTTAGCCGTTCCGCGCCTTTTAAACGGGGATGCGAACATTATCGCAAAAGCGCGCACGGGAACGGGAAAGACGGCCGCTTTTGCGCTTCCCTTGGTACAGACAATCCGCGAAGACAAGGGCCGCGTGCAGGCTTTGATTTTAACGCCGACGCGCGAACTTGCGTTGCAAGTGTGCAAAGAAATCCAATCGTTTACCGACGGAAAATTCCCCCGTCTTGCGGCAGTATACGGCGGTCAGTTTATGGGCGAACAAACGCGCGCCCTGCGCAGAGGAGCCGAAATCGTTGTGGGAACGCCCGGCCGGATCAAAGACCACATTGAGCGCGGTTCGCTCAAACTTGAACACATCGATTATTTTATCCTCGATGAAGCCGACGAAATGCTCGACATGGGCTTTATCGAAGATATCGAAGCGATTTTCGGAAAGGCGAATCCCGACAGCAGGATACTGCTTTTTTCGGCGACCATGCCGCCGCCGATTTTAAAAATCGCCGCCGCGTTTATGGGCGATTACGAAATCGTTGAAGAAGAAGAGCGGCCGGAAGAACCGATTTTAACCGAGCAAATCTATTGGTTTGTGCGCGAAAGCGAAAAGATTGAAGCCTTGGTGCGCATGATAGATATTTCGCCCGATTTTTACGGTTTGGTATTTACGCAAACCAAGGCCGACGCGGATGCCGTTTCGCGTCTTTTGGATGAGCGCGGCTACGAAGCTGCGGCGCTGCACGGAGATATTCCGCAAAGCCAGCGGGAAAAAATCCTCGCGCGTTTCCGGTCAAAAAAAACGAGAATCCTTGTCGCAACCGACGTTGCCGCACGGGGAATCGATATAGAAGGGCTTACTCACGTGGTAAATTACGCGCTGCCTTTTGACGGCCCCACCTACGTTCACCGCATCGGACGGACGGGCAGGGCAGGCGCAAAAGGATTGGCCTTTACCTTGGTGAGACCCGAAGAGCGGCGCAAACTTGAATTTTTAAAACAGTTTGTGCGTAAGGCAATAAAGGGCGAAATGCGCGCGCAGCCGATTCCTTCCGTCGAAGAAGTGTTGAACGCCAAACGCGAGCGCCTTTTTGCCGAACTTGAACAAAACATTCAAAACCTCGGCACCTCCGCGCCCGACGAGAATTCGCCGGCTGCCGCAGCGGTGGAAAAAGTGGCGAAAAGTGCGGCGCCCTTTGCCGCTTTAGCCGAAAAACTGTGTGCCGGCCGGGACGCGCACACGGTGCTTGCCGCCGTATTGTCTTCGTTTTTGGGAGAAAAGCTTAATCCCGCGCGTTACGGAAACATAACGCCGTACAAGGCACCGAAAGCCGCGCGCGCAGCGCGTGCCGGCTTTCAACACGGCGATTTTCGGCGAGGCGATTTTTCCGACGGGAATCAAATGCGGCTCTATGTCGGCTTGGGGCGCAAAGACGGCTTTAACGCGCGCGATATTGCCGATTATTTCAGCTCGCTTTTAAACATTCCGCAGCGTTTGGTTGACCGCATCGATGTCGGTCCCTCCTTTTCGCTCGTGAGTTTGCCGCACAAAGCCGGACGCGATATTTTGGAGCGTTCCCGCCGCGACAAAAATCTTCCGCACATGCATATCGACGTTAAAGAAGGCGGCTCCTTCGAAAAAGAAGGGCGTAAAGATTCCTTCGGCGGCGGCATTGCAAAGGGTGCCAAAGCGTTTTTTAAGCGTAAAAAAGGTTTTTGAACAGGTCGTTCGAATATCGATTTTCGAAAAACGCCGTACTGCCATAAAAGTTTTTGAAAAATCTGTTGACACGATCGCTCCATGCCCCTATACTTTCGCCCATGAGTGAAAATGCATTTTTTAAGTGGACCGATGATTTAAGCGTGGGCTTTTGCGAAATAGATTTGCATCATAAAAAGCTGCTGCTTATTTTGAATAAATTCAAAGACAGCTTGGAATTGTCCGATGCCGACTACAAAGCGCAAATCGGAAGAATAATAAAAGATTTATCGGATTACACCGAATATCATTTTTCCGAAGAAGAAAAATTCATGAAAACCTACGATTGCCCCTTATACGAAACGCACCGTAAAATGCATGAAGATTTTATAAAGCAAGTAAAGCGCGGGCTGCCCGTTTTGGTAACGGGCAATAAACAAAAAGGAGCCGAATTCTGCAGCTTTTTGGGGAACTGGCTCCTTAACCATATTGCCGACGCCGATCACAAATGGGCGGAGTTTATTCATAACGAAAAAGCGTAGCGGCCGTACGTTTTTAGCAGCCGTGCGGGTTCGGCGGCCGTACCGATCAGTACGCTTGCGTTTTTATGCGTTCGACGACATCTTCGACGGTTCCGCAAAAGGGCCCCGGCTTTTCCATCTTGATGCTGGTGAGCGCGGCGGCGTACCGGGCGGAATCTTCAATTCCGTGCGTGAGCCTTCGCGCAATGTACGACAAAAAGCACGTGTCGCCGCGGCCGACTCTTCCCTCCTGATTTGAAGGATTAAACGGAGCGCGTCGGTGCGTTTTTCCGTCGAAGACGAGCACTTCTTTTTGTTCGGTTATGACAATCTCTTTTGCTCCCCAATCGAAAAGCATTTCGGCCGCTTTTTCTTTATCGTCGGTGCCCGTAATAACGCGCGCCTCGGCTGTGTCGGCTTTTAAATAATGCACATAGGGAATGTACCGTTTTTTTTGTTCCCAATCTTTACAAACGATTGTGCCGTTATCGATGTGCCGCAGCACGGCTTGCACATCGAGCGCCGTTTTTCCCTTTTCGGCAAGGAAGGGAATCATGTCTTCGCCGACTTCACCGTAAAAAAGACCCGCAATGTGAAAAACGCCGGCGGCGATGTCGGCCGGAATATCGGAAGCGCTGAACGGATCGGCAAGCGAAATAAGGTTGAGCGTACGTTTGTCCATATCGGGACCGGAAAAGGCGTTTTCTATCGACGTGGTGTGCGCGGAATCGAGGCAGAGGACGTCGATGCCTTCTTTTGTCAATTCGGATAAAAGCGGCTTGTCTTTTGCCGCCATTTTGGTGATGACGAGCACCGATGCGCCCGTCCGTTTTGCCGCAAAGGGCGAAAAGTAAGCGGCTCCGCCGGTAAAAGGCGTTTTGTTGCCCATCATGTTGCGCACATCGTTTGTTATATGCCCGATCGAAACAATATCGTATTTTTTCACAGCAATTCCTCCGCTATCGGTATAAGTTCCCGCAAATCTTTAATCGTAAAGTCGGCCTGTGCACCCGTATCGTGCGGGTCGTTATCGAAATATTCTATTAAAACGGTTTTGCCCATTCCCGCGTTTTTTGCTCCGTCTATGTCTTTTGACGGACTGTTTCCCACATACATTGCATCGCGTATGTCGACTCCGGCTTTTTCGCACGCATGGCGGAAAATTCCCGGGTGCGGTTTGCGTTTGCCGTAGGTTGCGGAAAGTATTACCGGATTGAAGTATTCGGTTAAGCCGTAACTTTCAAGCGAGTAGGGAACCTGACCACGCGATATGATATTGCTTATAATTCCCAAGGGAATATTTTTGGCGCGCAGCATTTCCATCGCTTCTTTTGCTTCGGGCCGCGCGCTTCGGTGATAGCCGTCGGTTTCGATAATGAACGCGGCTTTTTCGCCGAATTCGTCGCTTATGCGTTTTTCGATGCCGTATTTGTTTAAAATAAAGCGCTCAAAAATTTCTTCCGGCGGAAGTTCGATGCAGTCCTCTTTGCGCCACGAATAGTACGCGCTCAAGCCGTCAAAAAGCGTCTTTTCGAATTCGCTCTCGCTTACGTCTTTCAGAGGATGTGCACCCGCTTCTTCAAGCATGCGTTTGACTTTTGCAGATGCGCGCGCCTTTTGCGCTTTGTCGCTCGGATAGACGTCGAGCGTTCCGCCGAAATCAAAAAAAATCATTTTAAGTTTCATGTTTTTCTCCGGTTTTATTGTAATAATATTGTTGTCGATATTGTTCAAGAAGTTCAAGGGTTTGCAGCGCTTTTTTGTCTTTTTTGTACGCGACGCCGACCAGCAAAGCGTTCGTAACGGCAAGCGGTACAAGCGGCGAGTGAAAGGAACCTTGCGGTCCGCGCTCGGCGCAAAATACAAGCTCGCAGTCCTTTGTTATCGCCGGATTCGGTATGTCCGTAATCAAAATGACCGGCACACGCTTTTTTTTCATTATATCGATAAAGATTTTAAGCTCGTTTGACACGCGTGAAAAATCGTAGGCGAGCGCCGCATCGCCGCTTTGCAGTGAAAGCAGCTCTTCGGCCAACAGCGAGTCGCCGTGCGTGTGGTGAAAACAGTTGACCGAAAAGCGGCGCAGCCTGAACGCAAGGTGGCTGCCGAGCATTTCGTTCGGCCCCACACCCAAAATATGCACCGTATGCGCTTTGCAGATTAAGTCCACAGCCTTTTGATATGTATCGTCCGAGATACGGTTTACGGAGCTCTGCAAGTACCGAATTTCTTTTTCCGTAATGGTACGGTAGTTTATTTCGGCGGCTTGCAGGTCTTCCATAAGATGCTGCACCCGTCCGCCCGGCGAATGAATCTTTTTGTGATATTCAAAAAACGCTTCCTGAAAATCCAAAAAGCCGGTAAAGCCGAGCGTCCGGGCAAAACGGACAATCGAAGCCGCGCTTACGCCTATGGCCTCCGCCATGCGTCCGACGGAAAAGTAAATTACTTCCGAAAACCCGGTCAGCACAAAATCGGCGATTTTCTTTTGCTGTTTGGGCAGCGTATCGTATATGTCTAAAATCCTTTGAAAGCAGTCTTTGCCCATTGCGTATCTCTAAAAGGTGCCCAGCAAATTCCCCGTCGCTACGTCGAAAAAGTTTCCCCGTTTTACGCGCAGCGCCACATCCTGTTCGGGCTTTAAATGCGCCGCTTCGTCTTCGGGACACTTTGCGATAAGGTCGAGCTTTTTGTTTTGCGACTTCAAATGGATTAAAATTTCGGATCCCATAAGCTGCGTTGTATACACGGCAAAACACACGCCGGCATCTTCAAAATCGCTTTTTATACTGATGTCTTCGGGGCGGGCATTTAAAAGCACCTTATCGGTTTGCACGTCGGGAATATTTGCCGGCAATTCTATAATGCTTTTTTCGGTGGCCGAAGGATAAAACAATACTTTTTTGTCTTTGCGCACCAAAGTTCCTTCCAAAAGATTCGTTTCCGGATTTCCCATAAAATCGGCGACAAAGGTATTTGCCGGTTTGTGGTACACTTCCGACGGCGTGCCGATTTGCTGGATCGTTCCTTTTTTCATAACGACGATTTTGTCGGAAAGCGCGAGCGCTTCGGTTTGGTCGTGGGTAACGTAAATACTCGTCGCACCCAAAGAGCTGTGCAGCTTTTTTAATTCCGAGCGCAGCTTCATGCGCAGCTTTGCGTCCAAATTCGACAAGGGTTCATCGAAAAGCAAAATGTCCGGTTCGTTTACAATCATGCGTGCAACCGCGACGCGCTGCTGCTGGCCGCCGGAAAGTTCGTGCGGATAGCGGCTGCGGTATTCTTCAATATCCATTGCGTCCAGCACTTTTTTTATTTTCGCTTCTTTTTGAGCGGCATCGATTTTCATCTTGCGCAAGCCGAACGCGATGTTTTGTTCAACCGTCATGTGCGGCCACAATGCGTAGTTTTGGAACACAAGGCCGAGTCCGCGGTCTCCCGCGGGAACGTTTATTTTTTTATCTTTTGAAAAGATGATTTTCTCGCCGATGCGGATTTCGCCTCCTTCGGGAGTTTCGAGCCCGGACAGGCATCTGAGCGTCGTCGTTTTGCCGCAGCCGGACGGGCCCAAAAAGGTAACGAAATCGCCTTTTTGAATGTCAAAGCTTATGCCGGCTACCGCATGAACGTTTTCGAATTTTTTTTCAAGTTGTAAAAACCGTATGTAACTCATAGCTAACCTCTTTATAGTTCAATTTTCCCGCCGATTTTTGACAGCAAAAGGTGGCCCGTTATTACGATAAAAATGATAATAACCATAAGGCCGTAGGAATGCTGTACAAAGCCCTGTTCGGCGTATCTGAAGATGACGGATGTCATCAAAGTCGTTTTCGGCGTAACAAGCAAAATAACAAGATCCAGCGTACGCATCGTCGTAATAAAGTTTAAAAGCATCGCCGAAAGGACGCCGCTTTTTGCGAGCGGGAAAATGATTTTTGCGAAGCGTTTTGCCCAGCCTATGCGGTGCACGATGGCGACTTCTTCGAGCGAAGGATCGATTTGGTGCATCGCCGTTATTCCCGCCGACGACGAAAAGGGCAAGTGCTTTACCGCGCACACGAGCACCAAGAGGGCGAATGTTCCGTACAAGCCGGGAAGCGGTCCTATTTTGCTTGCAAACAAAGTCAGATAGATGCCGCCGAAGGCAACGCCGGGAATCAGATACGGAGCGAAGGTAAGGTTTTCTATGATTTTTGCCAAAAGCGTTTTTTTGTCTTTAACGACCGTGTAGCCGATTAAAATGCCTATAATGCCGCTTACAATTGCGACTAAAATACTTAATTTTAACGAATTGGCCGTCGCGTTGAGGATGGCCGCGTTTTTAAAAATACCGGGCTGCCCCATTGCAAGCTTGGTATCTCCGTCGCCGATCCAATAGTGCAGCGTAAAATTCGAAAGCGAATATACGCCTTCTTCTTTCATAAACGTTTGTGTTACCAAAAGAAAAAGCGGCCCGAAAATAAACAAAAATACGAATGCAAACAGCAAAACGGTTACGGGTATGCGCCATTTGCCCAGTTTTATTTGCTTTTTAACCGAACCTTTGCCGCTTATTGTAACGTAGCGTTTGCGCGTGCCGATAACCATTTGGTTCAAAATAACGACAAAGGTTGTCGCGATAATAAGAATGAGGGCGAGCACATAGCCTTCGCCGTACAGTTGATTGTTGAGCGCCGAATAAATCCGCGTCGAAAGCGTATAATAGCGTATGGGCAATCCCAAAAAAGCCTGCACGCCGAATTCGCCGAGCCCCTTGCTGAACGTTAAAATAAATCCCGCGCCGATGGCAGGCAGTACCATCGGCAGCGTTATCTTTAAAAGAATTTCTCCGTTCGATGCCCGAAGCAATTCGGCGCTTTCTTCCAGCCTCGAATCGATATTGGACAAGGCTCCCCGCATCATGATAAAAAAGTACGGAATGTAGTGGACGCCCAGCGAAATGACGATGGGAAGGTAGCCGTAAATGAGCCATTCGGGCGGATTCACTCCGAACACCGCGTTAAGAAAGCCCGGCGTTCCCCCGTATTTTTCGCTTTTAAACACGGTAATCCAAGCCATGGCGAGTGTCCACGAGGGAACGATATACGGAATGATAAGCACGGCCGAAAAAAAGCGCTTGCACGGAATGTCGCTGCGGATGACAAGCCATGCGAAAAAACTCCCCGCAAAGAGGGCAATCGCCGTCATGCCCAGCGCAATGAACAAACTGTTTACCGCCGGTTTATACAAAAGCGATTTGGATAATTTTCCCGCAGTTACCCGCGCCCAGTTAAAAACGGTGAACTCACCTTCCTGAGCGCCCCTTACCATCCGCGCGGCGTTTGCATCGTAGGTAAACGATTTGCCGATCATAAAAAGAACGGGGATGAAAACGAGAAAAAACAGCAAAAAGGCAATGATCCATCCCCATACTTTTTCCGGTTTTGCGTGTATCGAAAGCGGTAATCTGTGCGTTGAGAACATGACAACCTCTCTTTGTCAGCGTGCGAGCCAAAAATCTCTGACTTCGAGACCTTGATAATAAATGTATTCGGTATCCAATCCCCAGCCGCGCTTTGCAACTTCTTCAAGCGAAAGGTCGCTCAAAGATTTTACGTCCGAGCGGGCAACCCACTGTCCGGGTACGTAAAAAGATTTAAGCCCCTTGCCGCCGCGGGAATCTCCGAGCATATAGCGGATAAGCAGTTTTGCCGCATTGGGGTGGGGCGCTTTGTTTGCGAGCAGTAGATAATTGCCCTTGTATACGCCGAATTTGGGTTCCACGTCCCAAGCGATTGCAAGTTTTTGTCCCTTTTTGTTGTCGCGGATTTTCGACGAGGCAATGCAAAGACCGAGCGGAGCGTTCGTTTGCCCGGCAGCACCTACCGCCGCGGACACACTGCCGTCGGAACTCGTCAAAACGACGTTGTTTTTCAAAATTTGTTCGATCCATTCATAGCCGGCGTTTTCAATGCCGCGCGACAAAGTCAGCTTTTTGCCGAATTCTTTTTCGTATGCCGCAGCCATCGCATCGGAATTCTTTACGACCATTTGCAAAAAATTCATGTTTTCGTTTGCCTGCATGGGATCCTTCATTTGGAATTTACCCTTCCATTCCGGGCGCGTAAAATCCCAAAGGTTGTCGATCGGAGCCTTTTTGTAGCTGTCGCTGTTGTAAAAAATAACCTTTGCTTCGATCGAATGGAGAAGAAGCGGCGTGCGGTACTGTTCCGGAATAACGTCGACCGTTTTTACGCCGTCGATTAAAACCGAAGGCACGTAAGTGTTTGCAAGTCCCTTGTGAACCAACTCGTATAATATGGTCGTTTCGTCGGCAAGCAGCAAAACGTCCGCATTGTACAATCCGGCACCCTGCTCTTTAGTCAGTTTTTCGATTTGCTGATTGGTGGGAATGTCGATCGCTTCGACGGTAACTTCCGGGTACAGCGAGGCGAACTCTTTTACGGCGTCGAATATGCGCGAGGAAAGAGAATAGATAACAACCTTTCCTTCTTTTTTAGCCGCTTCATATACGGCGTCCCAATTTTCTTCGGAAGGAATAACGGTTACGGCTTTTTGCCGTTCCGCAGCAGCACTTTCATTTGATCCTTTCGAAAAAAGCGAAAAAGACAACAGGCACATTGCCAGTACACAAAATAATTTTTTAAGCATAACCATCCTCCTGTAAAATATCTTACTTGCAGTTTTTTGATTTGTCAAATTTTATTTCATTTTGCATCAAAAATTGAATATTTGTTTCATTTTTGGCTGTACAGGGCTTCAGCATGAACTAAAATCAATAAAAGAAACTACCTACTCCCGAAAAGATGCATGAAAAAAGAGGGCGCTCAGGCAATTCGCTTCGCTCATGTCGCTCAGCTTCGCCTCGCTAGCGAGTTTGCGGTGCAAACTCGGGATAAAAAGCACAGGCATTATTTTGGAAGCTGCTTTTTATCATTCCGTTTTTTCACGTATTTCTCATAAGCGTGTTTTCTTTTAGGCTCTTTAGTCCGCCAAAGCTCTGCCCGCTTAAATAACGAAGGAAGAATTCCTGAGCTGTGCTCTTCTTGAATCATTCAAAATCCGCACGGTTTAGACTCAAGATGTTTCATCTTTTTGTCTTACGCTATGCCAATCTTTTCATGCTGAAGCCCTGCGTGTCTGTACGGGGCGAGTCTTGACAAAAATCGTTCTCGGTGTACAATTAGTCTATGTTGCTGAAATCTCTAAACAGTGAATTTTATGCGCATGGCAGACTCGGCGAAAAATGTCGCTTGACAAAACCGGTGTGCACCGTTATTATACCCCCCCCAATACCTGATTTTTAAACGCATACATATTTTTCTCATCTGTTTTTTAAAGCCGCTTTGCATGGTTTTGGAATCGTGCATTGCGGCTTTTTTATTTTTAAACTCAAAAAATCGGACACTCCGAAAAAAATGGATGTTTTTTCGGAGCCCCAAAAGGAGCGTAAGATGAAATATCTTATCAAAACGGTTTTCGGTTTAAGCATAGCCGCATTGTTGACTGTGTTTATTTCATGCCCGCAGCCTGCGGGACCGGGCGGCGGCAATAACGGTACCGTAACGCCTGTGCCCAAAACTCCGGTTGAAAAAGCCCTTGGCGAATTGACGGTCAGTCCGGTACAGGTTTATAACGGAACGGACAAAGTTGACCTTCCGATAACGACAAGCATTGCGGGGGTAACGATTACATGGACGGCGTCTCCCGAAGGTTACATTAATCTTGAATCGGGTACTGAATGGGGCAAGATAAAAAAAACGGCCTGTCGGGTCCGAATCTCCGGCCGATGTTACCTTAACCGTAACGGCAACAAAGGACGGCGAAACAAAAACAAAAGACTTTACAATCACTGTTCACCCTGCAACAGTCGATCCCGATGCTCAAGCGCTTGCTTCTTCATTGGCGTGCCCGTCTTCGGTTTCGCAGGATTTTATTTTGCAAAAGAACGTAGATGGTTATCCTACCGCCACCATAGCATGGGAAAGCGCCGATGATAAAATCATTAAAATTGAAAGCGGAAGCGATGTAAAAGGCATTGTCGGCTACGACCTTATCGACCGCACGGTTAAGCTTACGGCAACGGTACACTACAATAGCGGAACCGGAATAAAAGAGTTTAATGTGACCGTAGAACATTTTGCAAATAAAATAAAACGGGAAAACTCTAAGTACGTTAGAGAATATGAGTTTACGGGTACGGAACTTGTGATTACCGAAACAAAAAAAGATGATAATGTACTGCAGCGTGGGGCAAAATATATATATACCGATGTACAAACCGCTTCCAATGGTACAAAAACCGCCGTGTTTTCTAAAACGGCAGACTATGATAAAAATGAAGAAAAATGGGTAACAAGACAGGAATATTTGCAAGAACAAAAAGCTCTCGTAATGCAAGGATTAGCCGAACTGAACAGGCTTAAAGGTCTGAACACCCTTAAGCTTAGAGATTTTGAAACATTGTATTCAATTATTACTGCGGATCCGCAAGCCGCTACGGAAGAGCAGCTTTTCGGCTTTGTTCAATATCTTCTCAATATTTCCGAAACTTATGAACAATTTGCTCCTTTACCGGATGGGACGAAAAGCACAATACTTAAAAACGGTATTCCGTATGCGGAAACAATTTTTAATGAAAGTCTAACTGCGATAGTAAACGGCCGGTTCCCTTCCCGCCGTTATATATACAGTTTTAACGGATCCGGCAGGAATCTTCGCTTTAATACAAGCCTTCCTTACGACAGCGGCAAACCCTGGTATGAACAAGAGGGCGGCTATGATTTTCAAAGCAGCGTACAAAACAACGCATCGCATCCTGCTCCTGCCGGTACAATTATGTTTATTTATTTCAGGGTTAATAAAAGCGGCGCGAATACATATTCCGCATATATAGCTGTTCATAAAGCGGACGGAAGCGGTAAGGCACCGCAATGCGACAACAGAAACAATGACGTCCCCTTTACTCCTCCGAACTCACCGATAACGGCAACGCTGGTGGAGGACGGTAATCCGTCCAATCAACTCAATATTGAAATAAAGAACATAAGCGTTTCTTCCGACGGTCTTACTATGAATGCGGACATAAAAATAGACAGCGGAACATTTGAGTCTTATGAATTAAAATTCCGCGGGGATTCTTTGCCGTTGTATTAATCCATAGTTAAAACGGCTGACAAAAAGCGGGGGCTGTCCAAAATTTCGGTTTTCGGACAGCCTCTTTGGTTTGCTTACCATAAGATTTTTACTTTGTATTTCGGAATAGTTAGATCCTTTGTAATAATAGTCATATCTTCACATTGAGCCTGTGCAACAATAAGACGGTCAAACGGGTCGTTGTGTATTTTTTTCAATGTTTTAATCATATCAAGATGTTTAGGAGAAATTTGCAAAATATTTATAGCCTGTTGTTCAGCTAATGTTATCAATTCGGATGGACTATTTTCCAATTCTAACTTTTTTATGCTTTGCTTTATGGCAATTTCCCAAAAGCTTACAATACTTACATACACATTATCTTCCGTTTGAATAATATCTTTAGCCTGGGAAGAAAGTCTTTCATCCCCGTCAAAAAACCATAAAAGAGTATGCGTATCCAAGATATACATTACATATACTCCTCAAAACCGGGCGGGGTTTCGTCAAAATCGGGTGCCATCTGTATTTTACCCTTTAAAATCCCGAATCTGCGTTTCGACTTTTTAACCTGCGAACCGACAGTCTCGGTTATTTTTATATTTTTTAAATTATCCGCAATTATATAGAGGAGTTGAATTTTTTGTTCATAGGGCATTTCCAAAACCAGTGCTTCTACTTGAGCATACTGTTCATAAGACATAGGCAGCCTCCGCTATGTTCAGTATAGCACAAATTCGATTTTTTGTACCGAAATTCACTATGTTTTAACTGAATTGAAAGGCGTTTCGGCTTTTTATACTGTTACATATTTTTACACCTTATATTTTCCGGTGTTCTGCCGTTTTGTTATAATCTTGACATTGTTTATTAAACATATTAAAGTTGTTAAAAAAAGGGGGCGCTATGGCAATTACCGGTGTAAAATCCGGAAGGACTGTGCAAAGTATGAGTTTCAGTATCAATTGTGATATGTTGGATAAATTGACTGCGTATTGTTCCGAACGAGGCTGTTCGCGCAGTTGGCTTATATCTAAAGCCTTGGAAGCTTATTTGGCCGAATGTTTGGAAGATAAGGCGGATTATGAAACCGCTGCCGAAGCATGGAAGGAATTTGAAAAAAAAGGCGGAAAAACATACACGAGCGACGATCTCCGTAAGGAATTCGGGTTGTGACCGTCGTCTATCTGGAATCTGCGAGAAAGCAACTCAAAAGATTGGATAATTCAATTCGCCGCCGTATTCTTGATTATATGGACGAAGTTGCGCAACTTAAGAATCCTGAAAGCAGAGGCAAGATGCTTGTCGGGAAATTGCACGGTTTTTGGCGGTATCGTGTAGGCGATTACAGAATTCTGTGCAGGATAAACGACAAGGCTCTTGTAATAACAGTAATCAAATTGGGACACAGAAGCGCTGTTTATAACGCATAATATATTTTTTCGCGCTTGAACTTATCGGCCGAATGGGCTAGTATAAAGTATGCAAGACCCTTTACAATCATATCTTACAACCGTACCCCGCGAAAAGCAAAATGCGGCTATGACTGCCTATGTCGCGCAGTTGCAGCTTGTTGCCGCGGTGAATCCGGCGGTAGCCGCCGCGACGGTTAAAGAGCTGGAAGCTCAGCGTTCGCATTTAAAACTTATTGCAAGCGAAAACTACTGCTCGCTGAATACGCAGGCGGCAATGGGAAATTTGCTTACCGATAAATATGCCGAAGGTTATCCGGAACACCGCTATTACGGCGGCTGCGATAATGTGGATGCGGTGGAAAGCATTGCCGCGCGGGAAGCGGAAAATCTGTTCGGTGCCGACTACGCCTACGTGCAGCCTCATTCGGGCGCCGATGCGAATTTGGTTGCGTATTGGGCAATACTGAATTGTAAAATAGAAATGCCCGAACTTGCCGCCTTGGGCGAAACGAATCTTGCGCATTTGAACGATGAACAGTGGGCTGCCTTGCGCAAAAAGCTCGGCAATCAGCGGCTTTTAGGGCTCGACTACTATTCGGGCGGGCACTTGACCCACGGCTACCGGCAAAATATTTCGGCGCGCATGTTTGAAAGTTTTTCGTATACGGTACATAAAGAAAGCGGCCTTTTGGATTACGACGAAATCGAAAAACAGGCGATGAAAATAAAGCCGCTTATTTTGCTTGCCGGTTATTCGGCCTATCCGCGTTCGATAAACTTCCGCCGCTTTAGAGAAATTGCCGATAAATGCGGCGCCGTGCTTATGGTCGACATGGCGCATTTTGCGGGCCTCGTTGCCGGAAAGGTTTTTACCGGCGATGAAAATCCGGTCGCGTGGGCGGATATCGTAACGACGACAACCCACAAAACCCTGCGCGGTCCGCGCGGCGCGCTGATTTTATGCAAAGCCGAATTTGCCGATGCGGTAAATAAGGGCTGCCCGCTTGTGCTCGGCGGGCCGCTTCCGCACATTATGGCGGCGAAAGCGATCGCTTTAAAAGAAGCCGCAAGCGAAGACTTTAAAACATATGCGCGCAATGTACGCGACAACGCGCGGTTTCTTGCAAAGGCCTGTATCGATCGCGGCATGAAGCTGCAAACCGGCGGCACGGATAATCACCTTATGCTCATAGACGTGACGCCGTACGGCCTTACCGGAAGGCAGGCGGAAAACGCGCTGTTTGAATGCGGCATTACGCTTAACAGAAATACGCTGCCCTTCGATCCCCAAGGACCGTGGTGGACGAGCGGTATCCGCGCGGGAACGCCTGCCGTAACGACGCTGGGCATGGGAAAAGCCGAAATGGACGAAATCGCCGATATACTCGATACGGCGCTGAAGGCCGCAAAGCCGGCTCTGACGAAGGACGGAAAAGTTTCCAAGGGCAAGGTTGAAGTCGACGGCGAAAAAAAGCGCGAGGTACAAAAGCATGTTGCAAAACTGCTCGAACGCTTTACGCTGTATCCCGAATTGGATTTGCCTTTTTTGAAAAAACACTTTGCATAAAAATGCTATTCCAAAAAAGCGGCGGATTTTTTCGCGTTCAGCTCAAAATGATTCTTTTCGGTTTTAAGCAAGCCTTCTTTTTGCATCTTGCCGAGTTCGTGCGACAGGGAACTGCGATCGACGCTGAGGTAATCGGCGAGCTGCTGGCGGTCGAAGGGAATCGAAAAACTCCAGTTTCCGCAGGAAGCGGCTTGGTGCGACAGATACGACATCAGCCGACCGCGAATCGACTTTGACGAAGTGTGGAAAATTCTGCGCGAAAGATGCAGATTTTTTTGCGCGAAAACCGACAGCAGGTTTTTCATAAGCGTACTGTAATGCAGGCACGGCTGCACCTGAGCGCCGAGGAGGCGTTTAACGTGCAAAAAAAGCACTTCGGCTTCTTCGGTTGCAACGACGTTCACCATGAGCGCTTCTCCTTCGGCAAAGGCATAGGTTGCGCCGAAGGTTTGTCCCGCTTTGATTTTGTCCAAAACGCTCGTGTTCCCCCAAAAGTCGGTGTTTTCGATTATGACGCTTCCGGACAATACGATGCCGAACGATGCGGGAATGTCGCCCGCGCGGAAAATAATTTCGCCCCTTGCAAACTTTTTTTGTTCAAAACCCAGAGAATCGAGTACGGCCGGGATTTCTTCGGCTTTTATGCCGCGGAACAGCATTGTTTTTGAAAGCAGCAAAAAATTCACGGTTTTTCCTTTTTTCGATTTATTTCGCTTTGTGTTGTCGCAACAACATACTCGGATGCATAAATCATAGTACATTACGGACGAAACATCAAGCATAAAAACTCGATTATAGTACGGAGGACGAATTATGGAAAATAAAATGTTTTGCTGGCAGTGTCAGGAAACGGCAGGCAATAAAGGCTGCACGCAATCGGGCGTGTGCGGAAAAGATCCGAAAACCGCCGGAATTCAGGATTTGCTTATTTACGCAACCAAGGGAATTTCTGCCGTAGCGACGAGGCTGCGTGCCGAAGGAAAACCGGTGAATAAGGAAATCAACCATTTGGTTACGCAAAATCTTTTTACGACGATTACGAACGCAAACTTTGACAGGGACGATATTGCAAAGCGCGTGTCGATGACGCTTGAAGCCAAGCAGCGTTTGCTTTCGCAAGTGAGCCGAACGGAGGACTTGCCCGAAGCGGCGTTGTGGAACGGAGATGAGGCGCAGTTCGACGCCAAAGCGCCCGAAGTCGGCGTGCTCGCAACCCGCGACGAAGACATCCGCAGTTTGCGCGAACTGATTACCTACGGCTTAAAAGGATTGGCGGCGTATTCGAAACACGCGAACGCTTTACTGCAGGACGACGAAGAAACCGACGCATTCATTCAAAGTACGCTTACAAAATTATCGGACGAAAGTTTAACTGTAAACGATTTGGTCGCTTTAACGCTGGAAACCGGTAAAGCCGGAGTTGCCGGCATGGCGCTTTTGGACAGGGCGAATACGGGTGCGTACGGCAATCCGGAGATAACCAAGGTTAATATCGGCGTCGGTAAAAATCCGGGAATCCTTATTTCGGGGCACGATTTGCGCGATATGGAAATGCTTTTAAAGCAAACGGAAGGAACGGGCGTCGACGTTTACACTCATTCCGAAATGCTTCCGGCGCACTATTATCCGGCTTTTAAAAAATACAAGCACTTTGTCGGAAACTACGGCAACGCGTGGTGGAAGCAAAAAGAAGAATTTGAAAGTTTTAACGGTCCGATTTTGATGACCACAAACTGTATCGTTCCGCCCAAAGAAAGTTATAAGGACCGCCTGTATACGACGGGTATGACGGGCTTTCCGGGCTGTGTTCATATTGAAGGCGATATCGGCGAAGAAAAGGATTTTTCGCGCATTATCGAACACGCGAAGCGCTGCGCCCCGCCTCGGGAAATAGAAACGGGCGAAATTATCGGCGGCTTTGCGCACAACCAAGTGTTCGCTTTGGCCGACAAAATAGTCGACGCGGTAAAGTCCGGCGCGATTAAAAAATTCGTCGTAATGAGCGGCTGCGACGGACGGGCAAAATCGAGAAATTACTATACCGAATTTGCGCAAAACCTTCCGAAAGACGCGGTTATCTTAACGTCCGGCTGCGCAAAGTTCAAATACAATAAATTGAATTTGGGCGACATCAACGGTATTCCGCGCGTGCTCGATGCCGGGCAGTGCAACGATTCGTATTCGCTTGCGCTTATCGCATTAAAGCTGAAAGATATTTTCGGCGTAGACAGCATTAACGATTTGCCCATTGTGTACAACATTGCCTGGTACGAACAAAAAGCGATTATCGTTCTTTTGGCGCTGCTGTATTTGGGCGTAAAAAACATTCACGCGGGCCCCACGCTGCCGGCTTTTTTGAGTCCGAACGTGGCGAAGGTTTTGGTCGAACAATTCGGTTTGGCGACAATCGGCACCGTGGAAGAGGACATGAAGTTGTTCTTCGGCGACAAAGACGAAGAATCTCAAAACGACGGCGAAGGCGCCATTACGGCGGATATGCAGCTGGGCGAGCTTTTGCAGCTGCATCCCGACGCGGCCGGCGTGCTCATGGAATACGGCATGCATTGCTTCGGCTGTCCCGCATCGCAAATGGAAACGCTCGGACAGGCAAGCGAAGTGCACGGCTTCGATATCGCCGAACTTCTTGAAGAACTGAACGCACGAGTAAGATAATAAAAATTACAGGAGGTTTTTATGAGTTATGAAAATTGGAAAAATAAAACCGCACAGTTCGAAAAAATCGATGTGCGGCAACTGCAGGGGAATTTTTTCCCCGGTCTCAGAAAAAAGGCCGCCTCGCTCAAAGCGGGCGAAGGTTTGGAAATCGTTCAAAGTTTTGAACCCTTTCCGCTGTATGAGGCACTTGCCGAACTCGGTTTTGAACATCATACCGAGCAAGCGGGCGAACACGAATTTCACGTGTTTTTTTACCGCAGCGAAGTAATCGAAGACGAAGGTTCCGCCCCTCTTAAACCCGTCGCGTTGCTGAATTATCCGCTCATCGATGAAGATCTGGGAAAAATCGCCCTCGATTTTTGGAACTTAACGTGGAGCGGCAACAAACGGACGTTGCCGTACGATACGCGGCTTTTGCTGTCGCTTGCAAATGCGGTCGGTGCGGGAAGAATGCGTCAAGCCGCGCGGGAATTGGTTAAAGCCTATTCGCACGGGGTGGAAACGGCGGCGCTCGACGATGTGTTCGAGCTTTTGGCATGGAATCAGGGAATCGGCTTTTTCAGTTCGGAAATAGGACCGTCGCCGCTGTTCCAAGCGTATAAGTTTATAAAGTCGGCGGAAAAGCGCGGCACAAACCGTAAGGAAATCGTTGACGAATTGGTAAAAAAATTCGGAGAACAAAATCCCGAAGTTTGCGTGCAATAAAAGCCGCAAAAAGGAACCGGGCTGCCGGATGTTTTCGGCAGCCTTTTTTATTTTATTACAGTTCTTTTTTCCACAAACCGTGAAGATTGCAGTATTCGTATGCGGCAACCGCTTTGTCGCCGGCTGTAAGCGCAAAAACGGCTTCGGGGTTTTCGTGCGGTTTTAAGTGCTTGCTTTGAACGCCCTCTTTGGTTTGCAAATAGACCCATTGAATAAAATGCTTTTCTTCCATCGGGTGCGCAACCGAACCTACTTTTACCTTCACTTCGTTTCCGTTTACTTCAACAACCGGAACGTGCTTTTCGGTAGCCGCATCCGTACTGCCGGGAACAAGTTCACTCATCTTTTCGCCGCAGCACACGACGGGAACTCCCGCGTTATGCACCATGGTAATAATGTTGCCGCAATGTTTGCAGATAAAAAAACGTATATCGTCCATATTTGAACCTCCGTCTATAAGTATAACACAGGAGCGGGTAAAATAAAAGTGACGATATCACAGTGGGGATGTTGCGGCGGAAGCTATTCGGAATCGAAGTCGATGAGGGTGCGTACGGGCGTCGGCGCCAAAACTTCCCGATGTTTTAAAAAGGGCAAGCCGACGATGCCGAAAAATTCGCTCACCGAAGCGCCGGCCTGTTCGACAATCGTTTTTACCGCTTTTAAAGTGCCGCCCGTTGCAATTAAATCGTCGATAACCAAAATATTCTGTCCCGCCTTTATATCGCTTTTGTGAATTTCGATTTCGGCCGTTCCGTATTCGAGTTGATATGCACACGACCATTTTTCGCCGGGCAGCTTGCCTTTTTTGCGGACTAAAATCAGCGGAACGCCCATGCGGTCGGCAAAGGGGGCGGCGAATATAAAACCCCGCGATTCCACACCTGCGACGGCGTCGATTTTTTTGTCGCGGTATATGTCCGTCATGGCGTTTATGCAAAACTGAAAAGCCTGCGGATTTACCAAAATGCCGGTAATATCGTAAAAGAGTATACCTTTTTTCGGAAAATCGGGTATACGCCGCAATGCACGGTCGAGAATCGTTACATCCATACACATATCATACTATTTTAATGCATTCATTGCAATACGCTTTTCCCGCACGGTTTCCAAGACGGCACACAGTTCCTCGGTTTTACCGCCTTCGAGAAGCGCACGTATGTTTTCCAAAGACCGCTCGAAGCGGCCGATGTGCGCCAAAAGATTTTCACGGTTTTCGAAAAAAAGCTGCGTCCACAAGGGAGCGTTTATCATCGCAATCCGCGTTAAATCTTCGTAGCTTCCGCCGCCGAAGGCCGTTATGGCCGAATCCTCGGCGCTGTCGACCAAGGCCGAGGCGATAACGTGGCACAGCTGCGAAGTGAATGCGATTTTTCGATCGTGAGTTTCCTCATCGGTGCGGATTATGCGTTTAAAGCCCATCGCCCTTATAATGTCCGAAAGCAAAGCGATGCTTGATGCGTCCGTCGCGGCGTTTTCTATGAGTATGTAATTGCGCCCGAGGCAAATATCGGCGGAAGAATGCTCGTAGCCTTCTTTTTCGCTTCCGGCCATCGGGTGGCCCGAAACGAAAAAAATGTCTTTACGCGTAAAGCCGAAAAAACGTTTTGCCGCCTCTTTTTTAACGCCGCTGATGTCGGTAACGACGGCGCCGCTTTTAAATGCGTTTTCATGCCGGATTAAAAAATCCGCCGCGGCGACCGGATACAGGCATATAAAAACGATGTCGCAGGCCGAAAGCATTTCGTCGGCGCCGGGCGGCGTAAAAGCTTTGTCGATAACTTTTTCCGCGAGCGCTTTATTAAGCACATCTTCGTTGGCGTCGCAGGCAAAAATCCGATTTGCGCGGACGGCCGTCGGAACCGTTTCGCAAAGCGGTGCCTCGCAAGAGGCCGCTTTGTTGTCTGCGGCGGTACGGGAAAAACGGCGTACGGCCTTTGCCAAAGAGCCTCCCATAAGCCCCAGCCCGATAAATCCGAAGGTTTTCATATTGTGCGTCCTTCCGCCTGCGCATATTTTTTGAGCGTTTCCATCAGCGAAGCGAATTCGTCCGGATGCAAACTTTGCTCTCCGTCGCAGAGCGCGCGGCTCGGATCGTTATGCACTTCGATGATAAGACCGTCCGCACCCGCTGCGACCGCCGCCTTTGCAAGCGTCGGTACCATCCAGCTCATGCCGCACGCATGGCTCGGATCGATGATCACGGGAAGATGGCTCACTTTGTGTAAATACGGAACGACGCTCACGTCAAGACAGTTGCGCGTATAGGAATCGAAAGTGCGTACGCCGCGCTCGCACAGTATGACGTTTTCGTTGCCGCTTGCCATAATGTATTCGGCGGACATGAGCAATTCTTTGACCGTCGCCGCCATGCCGCGTTTTAATAAAATCGGTTTTCCTGCCTTGCCCATCTCTTTTAATAAATCGAAGTTTTGCATATTGCGCGCACCGATTTGAATGATGTCGACATCGGCAAAATACTGCAGCTGGCGCACGTCCATCAATTCGGTTACAATCGGCAGCCCCGTTTCTTTTTTTGCCGATTTTAGAAATTCAAGCCCTTGCGCGCCGAGTCCTTGAAACGCATAGGGCGAGGTTCGCGGTTTGAAGGCTCCGCCTCTCAGCAATTTTGCACCCGCCTTTTTGACTTCTTTTGCAATCGCGACAACCTGCTCTTCGCTTTCGACGGAGCAGGGACCTGCGATCACCGGAACCGTATCGCCGCCGAAACTTACCGCATCTCCTCCCGTGCCGACGGCGATTACCGTATTGTCCGGATGGAAGGCACGCCCCGCCATTTTGTACGGAGCCGTAACGCGCTTTACGTCTTCGACGATCGGATTCGCAATGAAGCTTTCCATATTGAGCTTTGTCGTATCGCCGACAAGCCCCAAGATCGTCGTTTCTTCACCGCGCGAAATATGCACGCCGTAACCCCTTTGTTCCCATTGCCGGATAAAATCCTGCATCTCGGCATCCGTCGTACCTTTTTTCAAAATAACGATCATCACACACTCCTATAAAAACTTTTGCAGGAAGTTGCAACTTCCGAAAAAGTTTTTAGCCGCGCTTTCGCAAACGTTAGTTGAGAAAGCGCAATAAATAATCGAGTTTGCAACGCAAACTCGAGATAAAAAGCGACGGCAATATTTCAGACGGCGCTTTTTATCTCATACTCCTATAAAAACTTTAAAATAAAAAAGGGAACTCCGAAGAGTTCCCTCTGTTTACTTGCTTTCAGTAAAACACGTACGCAGGCTTTTACGCCGGCGGGACTCTTCCGCATGCAGAGGAAAATAATAGTAATAATAGTATGAGGCGGACAAGGCTCCGCATGCACAAAAATCGTGTTTCATGCATTTACTGTAGCGAAAAACAAAGATCTTTGTCAAGACTTTCCCCGCTCGGCGGCACAAAAAATTTGTAAAGCCCGTGCCCTCGATTGACTAATTTTTATTATGGTTTATAATTTTTATTATGAAAGCATACGAATTGGGTTTGTACGAAAAAGCTTTGCCGGCTTTTCTTACGATGGAACAAAAACTTAGAACCGCCGGCGAGTGCGGTTTCGATTTTATGCAAATCAGCATAGATGAAACGGATGAAAAACTTGCGCGTCTTAATGCAAGCCGCGCCGAATTGAATTATTTGAATAACGCGGCCGCCGTAACGGGTACACCGATTCGTTCTCTGTGTCTGTCGGCTCACCGCAAATATCCCTTGGGCAGTGCGGATTCTACGACCGAACGAAAAAGTTTGGATATTATGCAAAAGGCCATAGACTTTTCGTGCGAGCTGGGAATCCGCCAAATTCAGCTTGCAGGTTACGACGTGTACTACGAAGAAAGCACCGAGGCGACACGCCGGCGCTTTTTTGAAAATCTCGTAAAAAGCGTTCATATGGCGGAAAAGGCGGGAGTCATTCTGGGTTTCGAAACGATGGAAAATCCGTTTATGGATACCGCCGAAAAAGCCATGCACTATGTGCGCAAAATCGGCTCCTGCTATTTGAATGTGTATCCCGATATCGGTAATTTGAACAACGCCGCTCTTTTATACGGACACGATGTGTTTGAGGATTTGAAAAAGTGCGCGGGGCATATTTCCGCCCTGCACTTAAAGGAAACGGAACCGGGAAAATACCGCAACATGATGTTCGGGACGGGGCGCGTCGATTTTGCAAAGGCGGTCGATACGGCATGGTCGATGGGCGTGCGCCGCTACGTTACCGAATTTTGGCATTTGGGAAGCCCCGATTGGCTCGACGATGTAAAAAAAGCCCGCGCATTTTTTGCTCCGATTTTTGCCGGAAGAGAATAAACCGCCTATCTCGCAAGGCCGCTTCTTTTAAAACCGCTTACACGGGCGCCGGCTGTCGTGTTCCACGGGCTTGTGTCGCCGCGCTGTAAATACCTATAACCGACGCCGGCAATCATCGCGCCGTTGTCGGTACACAATTTTAGCGAAGGGAAAATACAGCGTATGTCGCTTCGTTCGGCAAGCATGCCGCGCAGGCGCGAATTGGCGGCAACACCGCCGCCGGCGACTACCGTTTTTAAGCCCGTATCTTCAACCGCTTTAAAAAGACGGCTCAGCAAAATCTTTACGGCCGTTTCCTGAAAAGAAGCGGCTATGTTTTCGGGCGTTTTTTCGCAAGCGGTATTCCAAAACGAATCTATTTGATTTATAACGGCCGTTTTTAAGCCTGAATACGATACGTCGTAGCGGTGTTCGCCTTTGTCGAGCCGCGGCATGGGAAAGTGCGCCGCGTCGGGATTCCCGTTTTTTGCCAGCTTATCTATAATCACGCCGCCCGGATACCCGAAGCCGTAAAATTTGGCAACCTTGTCGAACGCTTCTCCGGCGGCATCGTCTATGGTCGTTCCCAAAACTTCTATATCGTCGAAGTCGGACACCTTGCATATAATGCTGTGCCCGCCGGAAACGAGTAAGCCGAGGTAGGGATAGTCTATGTCCTGTTCAAGGTGGGCGGCGTATAAATGGCCGAGCATGTGATTGACGGCGATAAAGGGTTTACCGAGCGACCATGCAAAGGTTTTGGCGAAGGTCAGTCCGACAAGCAGCGAGCCCATAAGACCGGGGCGGTTCGTTGCGGCAACGGCGTCCACATCGTTTACGCTCATGCCCGCTTCGTCCAACGCGCGGCGTACTACCGGCAAAATCCATTCGGCATGTTTACGGCTCGCGATTTCCGGTACGACGCCGCTGTACATTTCGTGGAAGGGAATTTGCGTTGCAACGACATTGCTTAAAATCGTGCGGCCGTCTTCCACAACCGCAGCCGCGGTTTCGTCGCATGAAGATTCTATTCCCAAAACTTTCATATGAACTCCGTTTTATTAAGAAGCCGTTTTACCGTTTTTCCATGCGGCTCAGCGTCGTAAATACATAGCCTTGCGTTTTCAAATCGGCATACATTTCGCGCAGCAGTTTTGCAAGGGCGGGCGTTTGCACGTGCCCGATCATAATCGCATAGCCTTTTTTATCCGCAATCGCCAAGCCTTTGTTGATCATAGTCCGCATTTCGTTCGGGTCGGGATTGTTGTCCAAAAAAATATCGCGTTCCCATATGTGCATGCCCCTTTCCATGGCGGCAAGCGGTGCCTGCGTTTGAGAACTGGTGCGGGAATCCAAAAAAATAATTTTTTCGTCCAAGCATACGTCGAGCACGGCGCCGATCAAATTGCGGTCGGCGGTAATCAGCGAGCCTTCGTGATTGTTCATTCCCGCAATGGGGCCGATTTGGGCAATATTTGCATGCACAATGCGTGCCGCTTCTCCCGTACTCATCTCCGGCTGGATCGAACCGGGGCCGGGATTTATGGCTCGATTGACCGCCTGCATCGGCTGATGTAAAAAAACCTCTTTGCCGGCTTTCCGAATGCTGTCCGCAGTCGCTTTCGAATCGGCAAGGCCGGGCAGAACGGCAATCGTTATAGGGAAGGGGAGGCTTATAAAGGGATTGATTTGCTTTAAGCTGTTTCCCGCATCATCGAAAATAAATATCAATTTGCCGCTTTTTTTAGCAGGCGAGGGCACTTGAGGAGCGGCGGGAACCGGCTTTTGCGGGGCGGGTTCGGAAGGCTGCGGTTGTGCGGGATGCGGTTTCGGTCGCTCGGGTGCCGGCTTCGAAGGCGCCGCGGGCTTTTGTTCGCCGGGTGAAGGTTTTACCGGCGCAGGCTCGGAAGGCTGAGGTTTTTGGGGGCCCGGCTCTGCGGGCGCGGGTTCGGCAGGAGCCGGCTTTGAAGGCTGCGGCTTTTGGGGAACGCTGTCCGGCGGAATACTTTCCGAAGGTTTTTCGGCCGGAGCGGGAGGAGCCGGCGTCTTCGGCGTTTTTCCGCCGAAGGCAATGCTGAAAAAAAGCAGGGCGAATCCTGCCAGTGCAACGATAAGCGAAAAAAATACGATTTTTTTAAGGGGAACTTTTACCTGCGGAGATTTTTTTTTCATACAGCGCTTTATACTAACCTTTTATAAAACCGCTGTCAATCGGCCCTATGCGTTTTGAAGGACTTCGCAGTCACTCAAAACGAGGCGCATTTTTGCGCGACCGCGCAGTTCAATTTGCCGCACGGCTTCGGTCGAAAGGCCGAGTTTGCGGCCCAATTGGTGTAAGGTAACTTTTTCCCGATTCATGTTGGCTCTGTATTTATTCAGCAATACAAAACATTCGCGTTCGGGCAGTTGCCGAATTAAGTTTTCGCATTCCTGCCGGGCAATTCCGTCCAAAACCGTCATTTCGGGCGATGCGGCCGAATCGGTCAGAAAATCGGAAAAGGTTGTGTCGCTCGACGAATTGACTTTTTCCTCCAAGCTTACAAACGCGTATTTATAACGCAGGGCTTTTTGCACGTCGGATTCTTTGATATTTAAAAAAACGGCAAGCTCCCGTACCGTCGGTTCTCTGCGGAAATGGCGGCGCAATTCCTCCGATGCGCTCGTAACCGCGCGTACCAGTTCTTCTTTCATCGCGGGAAGCGGAATCGCCGTGTCTTTTAAACGGATATATCTGTTTATATATTGCACTATCCATATGTATGCATAGGTTGAAAAACGCGTATTAAAAGCCGGATCGAATTTTTCGGCGGCAGCCATGAGCCCCAAGTTGCCTTCCTGTATAATGTCCATTGCGGGGATCGTCGGCACGGCGTACTTAAACGCGATCGAAACAACCAACCGCAAATTGGCATTGATCAATTCTTGCCGCGAGCGCAAGTCGCCGTTTTTTATGTTGTGCGCCAATTCTTTTTCCCGCTCGGCCGAAAGCAGCGGGAATTTGCGTATCCGTTTTATGTATGATTCATAGACATACCGATCCATACAACCTCTCCGTTTTATCTCCGAGATATTATATGCAGGAATCGTGCCAAACGCAGTTAAAAAAATAACGAGGTTTTATTTATTATAATATATTGAATTACGGAACAGGGCTTGTGAAGTTTGACGCAGGTGTATATAAAAGTATACGGTATAACTGTCTATTTTTGTATACGCTTTTACGTTTCTCTCGGATAGGCGTATGAAGCGCCCCGTTCGGTTGTAAAAACATACGCGTCTTCGGTTTTTTCGGCGCGTACGCCGGCTGCAGCCGGATCAAGATTGAGCAAGTTGAATTTTCCGCCTCCGCCGGGAATATCGACGGCATACACGGGAAGCGACAAACCGGATAATTCGCAGCGCAGTCTTTCGTACAGTTTGATGCCTTCGTCGATCGGAACGCGGAAATGCGAAGTGCCCGGCGCCAAATCGCCTTGAAAAAGATAGCCCGGTTTTATGCCGATTTCGGCCAAACCTTGGAACAGCGATACAAGCGCTTCGATGTTGTCGTTTACGCCGCGAAGCAAAACGGTTTGGCTTTGCATCGGAAGGCCGCAGTCTATAAGGTCGTTGAGCACGCGGTACGATTCGGGGGAAAAACGCGGCGAAAATTCCGCGCTGTGATTGATATGCGGAATAATCCACAGCGGTTTAAAACTTTTAAGCAGCGCTTTTAAATGCGGCGTAAAGCGTTCGGGTGCAAAAACGGGCGCGCGGGTACATACGCGTATCAGAACATCTTTTCGTGCGGAGCGCACCGCCGAAAACAGCGTTTCAAGCTGCCTGTCCGTTCCCGTAAGCGGGTCGCCGCCGGAAACAAGCAGTTCCCGAACTTCGTCATGCGCGCCAATATAATCGCACAAAAAGCCGATGTCCTGTGCGGATGCGAAAGAATAGTCCAAAACGGAACTTTCTCTTCGGAAGCAGTAGCGGCAGCGGCAAAAGCATTTTCCCGTTGACAAAAAAAGGCAGCGGTTTTTGTATTGGTGAATGAGGCGTTCGTTGCTTGTGCCGGCGTTTTTGCCGCCGGAAGCGGCGGGCATATATAAGGAGGCGCCCAAAGGGTCGGCGTTTTCATACGGCAACACCGTCTGTTCATCGGGTGATGCTGCAAGCTGTTTTGTCAGCGCGCTCAAAGCGTGCCGTGCCCAAACCCCTTGTGCGGCTGTAAGGCGCTCCGTTACGGAGCGCCAGTGATGACTGATTTGTTCGGTCATTAAAAAGGAAAATTAAAAGCTGTGTTTATAACTGAGGGCAACGCGGTTAAAATACCATTCGCGGCCGCTTTGCTTCAAGCCGGTCAACACGCCTTTTGAAGCGGAGGCTTTTTCGGTATAGCTGCGGCGGCTTCCGAATTTAAATTGCACGGTCAAAGCGTCTTTTTTTGAAAATTCAAATACCATAAGCGGACTTACGGATATGCCCATAAAATCCGGGTTCATTAAATGATATTGAGGTGCAAAATCTTTTTTGCCGTTCAGCTGGCCGCTCAGTTCGGTTTGTACGCCGACCGTTTGCAGTACCATCGGCATTTGATAGGCGACAATAAAATTAGCCGAATACTGCCAGCCGTTTATTTTTTCGCCGCCGAGCTGCCACAGCCACGGGTTGCCGTTTTCGCCGCCGGAGGTGATGCCCTGATACGTTAATTTATAGGATGCATAGGTGACAACGTGGTTCCAATCGCCGGGCTTGACTGCGGCAAGGTCGAACATAAAGGCGCCCTGAAACCAAGCTTCCCAGCGCGCGCTCTTAAAGACAAGGTCGTCGTATGTTTTTGTTGCGGAATTCCATGTTGCAAGACCCTGCAGATTAAGCGGACCGGCTTTAATCGTCCATCCGGCACCGATCGAACTGCCGGCGGAAAAACTTAAAAAAGCTATGGGCGAAAAACTGACTCCCACGGCGGGCGCAATCGATACCGGGCTTAATTCAAACTGGCCGTACAATCTGAGTTTGTTTCCGCTTACGAGCGGGTTGTCGCCGAAAGGAACGGGAATTGTGTAACCGGCAGTTCCGGTTGCGCGAAGTTCCACTCCGCTGTATACGCCGGTTAACGGCGCAAAATGCACGCCCCCGGCCGAGGGGATGGCATCGCTTTTCGGATAATAGGCGAAATCGGTCGTAACCGAAAAATCCCACGGGCTTTTCGGCTCGGCGTCTTCGGCAAAGACCATGCCCAACAAAGCAAGCACGGCACAGCATACAAACACTTTCTTTTTCATACAGACTCCTGTAAAATTAACTTCGGGAAGTGCCGATCGGGCCGCATGCGGCACAATCGGATTCCTCCTCGCACGCCAGTATACCACAAGAACAAAAAAGAATAAAGGAAAAACGATGAGAATTTTACTTGCAATATTTTCCATATAGAAGTATGCTAAGAGAAGTATGCTATTTATAGCACAAGTACAATAAACTGTAGTAGAAGGAAACATCAATATGTTTGCAAAAGATTCTTTGATATCTCCTCCCCGAAAAAAAGTTCGAACGTTCACAAGCATTCAATAGGAGTACCACAATGAAGAACAGGTTTTCAATCCGTTATAAACTCATTTCAATTTTTGTTGTTTCCATTATAACGCTTGTTTTTTGTATTATTACCATTATCGGTTTTCAAATTCGAAAAACCGATCGGGAGCGATTTCATAAAAATATGCAGCAAGATATCTCATTAATAGAATATGATATCAATTCGTTTTTCGACAATACAAAATATATGTTGCGTATGCTATCCAACCATACAGCCGTACGGAACGTTGATACTTCTCTTAATGAATATATATCAAAGACCGGAATATCCAATATCGATACCATAGAAAAAAGCGCAACGGAAGCAGCCGTGTTTAATTTATTCAAAAATATTCATAAAAGCTATCCGTATTATATGTGTGTTTTTATGGGAACAAAGTGGGGCGGCTACACGTCAACGTGTGATATGGCGCTTCCGGGCGGTTATGATCCGAGAAAACGACCATGGTATGAGGCTGCCTCCCGAACTCCTAAAAAGCCGGTTGTTACGGAAGCCTATCAATCTACGGCGGGCGATACGGTCATCTGCCTTTCACAGGGGGTTTTTTCTTTTCAAAATGAACATATCGGCAATGTCAGTATAGAGGTGTCGTTGGGAACGCTGACCGACATGTTAAAATCGCTGGCAATAGGTAAAACGGGTTATATTATGCTGGTGCAGGGAGACGGGACCATACTTGCCGATCCGAAAAACGATTCTTTTAATTTCAAAAAAATGGAAGATCTAAACGTTCCCGCTTTTACAGAATTTGCAACGGCAAACTCGGGAAGCATGAGTGTAAAAATGGATAATAAAAAATGGTTTGCTGAACTATATACCATTGATAGTTTAAACTGGAAGCTGATAGCACTGATGCAAGAAGATGAGGTTTTTTCGGAATTCTATCGGATATTACGATATATATTGATCATCGGCTTCACACTATTGATAATCTTTTTAATTATCGCTTTTACATTTGTATTGTATATGACAAAAGCACTGGACTCGACCGTTCTTGCCCTTAAAAACATCGCTCAGGGCGAAGGCGACTTGACCGTCCGTTTGCCCGTACGCGGTAACGACGAAATAACCGACCTGTCAAAATACTTCAATAAAACAATCGAAAAGATCGGTACGTCGATTAAAAGTGTAGGAGAAAGCAGTGCCGAAATGACCAACATCGGCTCGGAGCTTGCCAGTAACATGACCGAAACGGCCAGTGCCGTGCACGAAATAAGCGCGAATATCGACGGGGTAAAAAAGCAGGCATTGACGCAGGCGGCAAGCGTTACCGAAACGGCGGCAACGGTCGAAGAGATTGTGCGCACAATCAATCAGCTTAACCGCAGTATCGAAACGCAGGCAACAAGCGTCACGCAGTCTTCGGCCGCTATCGAACAGATGGTTGCAAACATCGGTTCAATCGGACAGACACTCGAAAAAACCGACGAGGCAATCAAAGCACTTGCGGACGCAACCGCCGGCGGAAAAAGTACGGTTGTCGGTGCCAATGCCGTCACGCAAAAGGTTGCCGAAAAAGCGGGCAGCCTTTTGGAAGCCTCGAATGTGATTCAGCATATCGCAAGTCAAACCAATTTGCTTGCGATGAACGCCGCAATCGAAGCGGCTCACGCAGGAGAGGCGGGTAAGGGGTTTGCCGTTGTTGCCGACGAGATTCGAAAACTTGCCGAAGATTCGGCGGAACAGGGCAAAAAAATAACAAACACGCTTAAAACGCTGTCCGGCGAAATTGAAGAGCTGTCGGGTTCTTCAAAAACCGCGGAGGAAAAATTCAACGTTATTTTCAATTTGGCCGAGCAGGTTAAATCGATGAGCGACCGCCTCACCGAAGCGATGCGCGAGCAGGAAAGCGGCGGTAAAGAAGTGCTTGCGGCAATTAAAAGCATCAATACGGTAACGATGGAGGTACAGTCCGGATCGGGAGAAATGCTCAAAGGCGGTGAAGGGGTTGCCGAAGAAATGCGCAAGCTGGATGAACTTACCCGGCTTATTACCGACAGCATGAACGAGATGGCGTCGGGCGCCGTACAAATCAACAATGCCGTGCAGGAAGTAAACGAGATTACACAAAAGAACAAGATGAGTATAGACAACTTAACCCATGAAGTAAACAAGTTTAAAGTGTAGAAAATGGGGATAAAACCGTTTTGACAACGTCTGTTTTTTGTGCTACAGTGCCGGTATGTATGTAACCTGTCTTGATTTGGAAGGGGTACTCGTTCCCGAAATATGGATCGCCTTCGCCGAAAAAACGGGCATAAGTGAACTCCGCCTTACGACGCGCGATATAAGCGACTATGACGTGCTTATGAAAAAGCGGTTGGGGATTTTAAAAGAACATTCTCTCGGCTTAAAAGCGATTCAGGATGTCATCGCTCAAATCGATCCGATGCCCGGCGCAAAAGATTTTCTCGATGCGCTGCGCGAACGCTGTCAAGTGATTATTTTGTCCGACACGTTTACGCAGTTTTCGCTGCCGCTTATGAAAAAACTCGGCATGCCCGCGATTTTTTGCAACGAACTGATTGTCGGACCGGACGGTATGATAAGCGGTTACAAGCTCCGCCAACAAAACGGAAAATATCACGCGGTATGCGCTTTGCAGTCCATCGGTTTTAATACGATCGCTGCGGGCGATTCTTTTAACGACCTTGCGATGATAAAGCAAAGTCAAAAAGGCTTTTTATTCCGCGCTCCCGAACATATTGTATCCGAAAATCCGGCTATTCCCGCTTTTACCGAATACGGCGATTTGCTGAACGAAATCACCCGGGTTTTGGAAACGGAAAATTGAAAACACGCGCTTTCTCGTTGCAAGTGCCGCGGTGAGCCGCAGTGTGCTTCGCCGCGCTCAAAAAAGGCAGGCCGCCGCCCGCGTGGGCGCTCCTAGAAAAGGCCCGATATATGTCCGCCGTTGTCCACGTCTATCGAACAGGCTGCCGGAATTTTGGGAAGGCCGGGCATGCTCATAATGTCGCCGGCATAGGCAACCAAAAAGCCCGCCCCGCTTTTAAGCTGCACGTCCCGAATCGGAAAGGTGTAGTGCGCCGGCGCGCCGATGAGATTTTTGTCGTGGCTTATGGAGTTTTGCGTTTTGGCGACGCAGACCGGAAGGTTTCCGAAGCCCATGTCGGTATATTCGCGCATTTTTTTCAGCGCCGCAGGCGCAATGTCGAGCTTGTCGGCGCGATAAATGTTTAACGCAAGATTTTCAAGTTTTTCGATAAACGAATCTTCCGGCTTGTAAAGCGGTTTAAAGCGGCTTTTTTCCGTTTTGCACAAAGCGACAACCGCTTCGGCAAGTTTTTCGCTGCCGCGTCCTCCCTTTTCCCAGCTTTCGCATACGACCGCTTCAACTTTATATTCCCCGTTTCCTGAAAGATTGCGGCAGGCGCCGCAAAGCGCGTCGAGTTCTTCCTGCGTGTCGGAGGCAAAACGGTTTACCGCAACGATGACCGGTACGCCGAATTTGCGTACATTTTCGACGTGTACTTTCAGATTTTCAAAACCGCGCAAAAGAGCGGGAATGTTGTTTTCGCCGAGTTTTGCTTTGGGAACCCCGCCGTGCATTTTAAGCGCCCGTACCGTTGCAACGACGACCGCCGCGTCGGGGGCGATGTCTGCCGCCGTGCATTTTATGTCCATGAATTTTTCGGCGCCCAAATCGGCGGCAAAGCCGGCTTCGGTTACGGTGTATTCGCTTAAAGCGAGGGCGCACAGCGTCGCGTTTATGCTGTTGCAGCCGTGCGCAATGTTGGCAAAGGGGCCGCCGTGAACAAAGGCGGGCGTTTTTTCGAGCGTTTGAACGAGATTCGGCCGTATCGCATCTTTTAAAAGGGCGGCGGCCGCTCCGCTTATTCCGAGCGATTTCAAATAGACCGCTTCGCCCGTATCCGTTTTACCGACAAAAACGGCGCCGATTTTTTGTTTTAATTCATCTATCGATTTTGAAAGGCAGAGAATCGCCATAATTTCGCTTGCGACGGCAATATCGAAATGTTCTTCACGCGGAACGCCGTTTGCCGTACCGCCCAAACCGATAACGGCGCTGCGCAGCATGCGGTCGTTCAAATCGAGGCACCGCCGCCATGATATACTGCGCGGCTCGATACGCAAAGCGTTTCCCTGCTGAATGTGATTATCGATGAGGGCGGCGATCAAATTGTTTGCGGCAGACACGGCGTGTATGTCGCCCGTAAAGTGAAGGTTTATGTCTTCCATCGGGACGATTTGCGCCCGTCCGCCGCCGCACGCTCCGCCTTTTATGCCGAAGCACGGGCCTAAAGAAGGTTCTCTGAGCGCGAGTACGGCGTTTTTTCCGATTAAACGCAGCGCGTCGGCAAGGCCGATCGAAACGGTTGATTTTCCTTCTCCCGCACTTGTCGGCGTAATGGCCGTCACCAAAATCAGTTTTCCGCGCTTTTCTTTCGGGCGGGACAAAAGCCGGTACATCGTCTCTAAGCCGATTTTCGCCTTATAGTTCCCGTAGAATTCGCAGTCTTGAGCGCTTAAGCCGATTTTTGCGGCAATTTCGGCAACGGGCGCCGGAATGTTTGCCTGCGCGATTTCGATATCCGATAACATAAACCGAAGTATAAATTATAAAGCGTTTTTGTGGAAGTCTGCATGTGCGTTCCCGGTGTGCGGGTAGCGTACTTGTGCAGACTTGCCCTTTCCGTTAGAATAACCGTTATGACAAAAAGTTCTGCCCGGAAAAAAGAGCCGGCTATACGGCCGATCGGTTCTTACGGCGTGTTTCTTCCGTATGTGATTATTCCGTTCCGGTTTAAAAGCGCACAAGTGCTTTTCCGTTTTTTGCGTACCGTTGTGCGCGATTTTTTTTGGCTGCAGTTTTCGGTAAAGTGGCGCTTCAGGAGCATTCCCGTTTTGGACGTGTCGCATCCTTTGGACGATTTGATTCCCTTTACGCCGGGCAAAGTGCAAATCTATTTGAATTTTACCAATTTTTGGATCCGGCCGATGACTTTTTTGTTCCGCCGGCTCGGCGTAAAAAAAGCGCTGCCGTACTGTACCGAATATCTTTCCCTTATCGAAAAGGCGTATTCGGATGCCGCACGGGTGTACCGTTTTTGTATGACGACGACGGAGCGCCCCGATTATAAAGAGGATAAAGCGTTCAGAATGATTCATGCCCTCGATCCGCATTTGCTGTGTGTTCCGAGCCTGCACGTTTCCATCGTTATTCTTGCATCCGTGTATTATGCGGAAGTTTTTAAAAAAGACGACTTTACCGAAGCGGAGCGTCAAGCCTATACGGAGGAACTGCGCGAAGGCGCGCAGCGCATTATCGAAAGCGTGCTGTATGTAAAACAGCACAGTGTAAACTGCATTCCCGCGGCGATGTATATGATGCTGTATGTCCTTAAAGACCGATTTACGATAAGCGCGGGAGTCGATATTATCAACAGTCTGTTTACCGATGATGAAACGCTTTCCGCCCGGGACCAAAAAAAGCTGAGTGCGCACCTCCATTTTATGTTTGAACGCCTGCTTTTGGAAGGCGCAAACGAAAACGATTGGACCGTTCCGGTTAAGCGCTGGCTTAAAAGCTATGCGCGCTCAAAAAATATCGCTTTGGCGCTCGACTTTTGAGTTTTTACATAACTTCAAGAAAGGGAACCAAAATCAAATTAAGCGCGTTTTTAAGCACGGTTAAAACGGCACAGGTCAGCGTTAAGCGCGCAGCGGCGCAGTCGGCGTTGTCGGCATTTACGATCGGACAATCGTGGTAGAATTTTCCGAAAGCTTTTGCCGTATCGTACGCATAGCCTGCGATCGATGCCGAATCGAGCGCCTCGGACGCTTTTTGCAAAACGCGCGGAAAAGAACCGATAAGCTTTATTAAATCCCATTCGGCGTCGCTTTGTAAAAGCGTGCATGCTTTTTCAAATTCGGCTTGCGACCGCAGGTGCGCGCCGGTAAGTCCTTCTTTTTCGGCCTTTGCCAAAACGGAACACATGCGCGCGCCCATGTACTGCAAATAGGGGCCGGTGTTGCCGTTAAACGACAGCGATTCTTTCGGGTTAAAAATCATATCTTTAAAAGGGGACACTTGCAGCAAAAAATAGTGGACGGCGGCAAGCGCAACTTTTTCGGCAACATCTTGCGGATTGCCGACCGCTTCTTCGCGCCCCTTCGCCGTAATTTCCTGTAAGGCCTCATCGCGCAGGTTGTTCAAAAGATCGTCGGCGTCCACAACCGTCCCTTCGCGACTTTTCATTTTGCCTTCGGGCAAATTGACCATACCGTAAGCCAAATGGTACAGCTTTGAGTGCCAATCGTAGCCGAGTTTTTTCATTATATAAAACAGGACTTTAAAATGATAAATCTGTTCGGTCGCGACAACATAAATGAGTTTGTCGAAGGGCCATTCTGCATGGCGGTTTATCGCGAGCCCGATATCCTGCGTTATATAGACGGTGGTGCCGTCTTTTCGCAGTAGCACTTTTTTGTCCAAATTGATTTCGGCAAGGTCTACCCACACGGCGCCGTCGGCGTCTTTATAAAAAATCCCTTTTTCCAATCCGCGCAAAATTTCTTCGCGCCCTTTTAAATAGGTATCGCTTTCAAAAAACATTTTGTCGAACGAAATCCCGGTGCGGTCGTACGTTTGCTTGATGCCGGCAATCGCCCAATCGTTCATAAGCTTCCATAATTCGCGCACGCTCTTATCGTTGTTTTCCCAGCGCACGAGCATGTCCTGCGCTTCTTTTTCGGCTTCCGGATGTGATTTTGCATAATCGTTGTATTCGACGTAGCAGTCGCCGACAAAGCGGTCGCTTTTTACGCCTGCGCTTTCGGGCGTGTCGGCGGGAAGTTCCGGGTGCCCCGCAAGTGCGTGGGCTTCGGCACTGTGCAGCTTTTGGTAGGCGAGCATGGACTTGCAAATGTGAACGCCGCGGTCGTTGATGATCGTGGTTTTAAAAACGTCGGCGCCCAAAAACCGCATGGTGCGGCTTACGCTTTCGCCGATTGCGTCGTTGCGCAAATGCCCCAAGTGGAGCGGCTTATTCGTGTTCGGACTCGAAAATTCGATCATGATGCGCTCGCCTTTACGCTGCGGTTTTCCGTCTTCGTTCAAAGCGCCGTAGGATGTACCCTGTTCAAGTACGGTGCGCAAAACGGAAGCGGCGACGGCTGCTTTGTTTAAGCGTACGTTTATGTACGGCCCGACCGCCGAAAAGGTTCCGGCTTGCGCGGCTTCTTTTACAAAGTCCGTATTGATGATTTTTAAAACATCGGCTGCGATTTGCGCCGGCGCTTGTTTAAAAGTTTTGGCAAAACCGAAAAGCGGAATACCCACATCGCCCATTTTAGGATCGGGCGGTGTTTCCAAAAGCAAAGACGAAACATCGATTTTCGATACGGAAAGATTTTTGCTTTCCGCCAACTTATTCAAAGCGTCCGCCGTAACGGTGCCGCATATACGCGCAAAATTAAACATAGGTTCTTACTTTAGAGTGATATCGGATTTTTGTCAACAGTTATGAAAACCGGGGCTGTCTCAAAAGTCTGTTACTTTTTTGCCAGCCCCCGAGTTTAAAATTAAGTCTTTATCTGTAATGACTTAATTTTAAACATCGCATAATTGAAGCGTTTCCGGCATCCTTGCCGGGACTAAGCAACCGGTATCCGCGGCGGGAAGTACGCTAAACACACTAGCGGTTCACATCCTGCATGAATAAAAGAGCATAATAATTATCTTTTATTCTATAAAGCGGATGCGCTGCCACACGGCGTTGTATTTTGCCAAGCCTTCGGCCAAGTCTTCTTTTATTTGGCAGTTTGTAAGTTCATCGGCGGAGTAAAAGGGTGTCGTGGTCGTAAATTGCGCGGCCTTCGGGTTTACGGAGGCGGGAAAATGGAAGGAGTCCAAAAACTGCGCGTAGATTTCGGGGCGGTGAATAAAGTTTATAAATTCCAAAGCCAAATCGTAATTGTGCGCGCCTTTTAACACGCACATGGAATCTATGTACATGGGCCCGCCCTCTTCGGGAATAAAAAAGTCGACGGTGTGCCACTTGTCTTCCGGCA
This sequence comes from Treponema maltophilum ATCC 51939, assembly GCF_000413055.1. Lineage (NCBI taxonomy): Bacteria > Pseudomonadati > Spirochaetota > Spirochaetia > Treponematales > Treponemataceae > Treponema > Treponema maltophilum. The sequence continues at coordinate 644,833 of NZ_KE332518.1, forward strand.
CTTCGCCGAAAACGGCTTCGGCATAACCTTGTACAACCCAAAAGTCGTTTGAAGCAAAGGATTTTCCGAAGCCTTCCGCGTCGAATTTGACGAGGTTCGGCTTCCATTTGTCGATGATGAGGCGTTCCGCCTGCGCGAGGTCGGCGTCGTTTAAGCTGTTGACCGATTTTCCGTCAAAGGCGAGCGCATCTCCGATAACTTCTCTCATGTCGTCCATCATGCACATGCGGTCTTTTAAATCCGTGCGGGCAAAGATGTTCCAGCTTTTTTCGTAGCGCTCGACTTTTGTTTTGTTCACCGCGACGCCTGCCGCTCCCATGTAATAGGGCACGCAGTACTCCATCGCAGGATCGTAGACTGCTTTTTCCAAAACCGCGGGACTTATGTTTTGTGCGTTCGGGACCTTTGTCAAATCGATTTTTTTGAGCATGCCGAGCTTTATCATAATCGATGCGTAATCCTGCGAGGGAAAGACGATATCATAGGATGCGGCGCCCGCGAGCAATTTTGCAAACATTTCTTCGTTGGAAGCGTAGCTGTCTATCCATACGTTCGCGTCGAATTCTTCTTCAAATTGTTTGACGACGGCATCGGGAATGTAATACGTCCAGCCGAAAAGGTAGAGCGTTTTGCCGCCGCGCTTTGCGGTGCACGATGAAAAAAAGAGCGATGCAAAGGTGCAGGCGATTGCAATCGCGCTTGCAAAAAACGGGACGTGCTTTTTCATGTGATTTCTCCTCGTGCCATTTATTTTGCCGCCGCAAAATTCTTTAAAAACTTCCGCATCAAAAACGCAATCAGTACGGTTCCCAAAATCATAACGAAAGAAAGCGCATTGATAACCGGAGACACGCCGAAGCGGATCATCGAATAAACGTACAGCGGCAGCGTGGTGGAACCCGGTCCCGACACGAAAAAGGTGATGACGAAGTCTTCCAGCGACATGGTTACCGCCATTAAAAATCCCGACGAAATTCCGGGTAAGATGGCCGGAACGATAACTTTAAACATCGCCTGCCGCTCGTTTGCGCCCAAATCGTACGCCGCTTCCACAATCGAAAAGTCGAACTCGTCTATGCGCGCAAGAATCATCAAAAAAACGAAGGGAAGGCAAAAGGTTGTGTGCGCGGCAAAAATCGAAAATAAACCGAGCGGCAGCTTTATGCCCGAAAAGAAAATCACGGTCGATACGCCGATGATAACTTCCGGCAAAACCATAGGCAAAAAGCTGATGGTTTGAATATATGTTTTCCCTTTGAATTTGTACCAGCTGATACCGAGGGCGGCAAGTGTGCCCAACACGGTCGAAACGGCTGCCGACGAAAAGGCGATGAGCAGGCTGTTGAAAAGCGAGCGCCACAGGTTTTTCGAATCGAACAGCAGCGCTTTGTACCACACTAAAGAGACGCCGGTAAAATCGCTTCCTTTGTTTGCATTGAATGAATAGACGACGATGACAAAAAGCGGTAAAAACAAAAATACGAGCGTAAGCACGAGTACGGTAAGCGAAAACGAAAAACGGCTCCGTTTTTGGAACGCACGCCGTGCATGCCGCGCCGGTTCCGAGCGAGGACGTGATTTATTTAAGCGGCTCACCAAGGCTCTAAATGGATTCACAATCATATGCCGCCTCTTTTTGCTGCGGTTTCGGTCTTTGCGCCGTTTTTAAGCGCGGCATCCTTGCGTACCGATGCAAGCATCCACAATACGGCGGCGGTGCTTAAAACGGTTATAATCATCGAAAAGGCGGCGGCAAGCGGCCAATTGCGCGTTTTGTTTACCTGATCGACGATGAGGTTTCCTATCATATACGAATCCTTGCCGCCGACCAAAAGCGGAACGGTGTACGCACCGAATATCGGGATAAAGGTGAAGATAACCGCCGTCGTAATACCGCTTTTTATATTCGGCAAAAGTATTCTGATCATCGAACCGACCTTCGTTGCGCCCAAGTCGCGGGCGGCTTCCAAAAGCGAAAAGTCGAACCTGTCTATCGAAGTAAAAACGGGCAAAATCGCGTACGGCAAATACATGTATACCGATACGATGATGACGGCGCTTTTGTTGTATAAAAACTGCACGGAATCTTCGGTAAGATGAAGCTGCATAAGCATGGTATTTAAAAGTCCGTCGCTGCCCAAAATGGACATCCACGCGAAAATGCGGATGAGCGAGTTTGTCCAAAACGGTACGATAACCAACAGCAAAAGCAGGTTTTGCCTGCGGCTTTTTGCCATTGCATACCCGCAGGGCAGGGCGACGGCGATGGTTATGACTGTGGAAAGAAGCGATATCCACAGCGTCCGCATCAGTACGATCGCGTATGCGGGGTTTAAAAGCTGCCGGTACGCATCGAGCGAAAATTCGTGTACGATGCCGCCGTATAAGCCTTTTTTTAAAAAACTGTACAGAGTGATGATGACAAGCGGCGCTACAAAAAAAACGGTGAACCATATGCCCATGGGCCACGCGTACAGCAAACCCAGCTTGTTCCGTTTTTGCAGGAGCAAATCGTTTTGCGCTTGAGCCGGCAGGGGCTTTTCGCCTTTGGCGTTCGTAAGGCCGTTCATTGTTCAATGTCCTCTACGATATAGCCGTCGTTCGCGCTCCACGAAATATACACGGTATCTTTCCATTCGATTTCGGGCCCGTCGTCCAAATAATTGGTATGCTGTTTGAATACTTTTATGATGGTGCCGTTTTCGAGCCGCACGTAGAATTTCGATTGAAAGCCCGAATACACCGGTTCTTCGACGATGCCGGTAAACACGTTGATGTTCGGTTTTTCCGGCGGGGGATCGAGCGAAATGCGGATTTTTTCGGGGCGCACGGTAAAGCACACGCGCTGTCCTTCTTCGGTGCGCTCGTAGTCGGTTACTTTAATATTCGACGACAATTCGGGAATGTCGAGCGTGCACATAAATTCGGGATCTTTTCCCTGTTCGACCGGCCAGTCCCTGCATTCTTCGACGCGTGCGGCAAAGATGTTCGTTTCGCCGATAAACTGTGCCGTAAATTCGGTTGCGGGGCTTTCGTAGATTTCGAACGGCGTTCCCACTTGCAGCACCTTTCCCTGATTCATAACGGCGATCCGGTCCGAAACGGAAAGCGCTTCGGATTGGTCGTGCGTTACATAGATGAAGGTGATGCCGATTTTATCGTGCAATTTGTCGAGTTCGATCAAAAGGTTCGAGCGCAGTTTTGCATCAAGCGCCGACAGCGGTTCGTCCAAAAGCAAAATGTCCGGCTCGTTGATAAGCGCGCGGGCAATGGCGACACGCTGACGCTGGCCGCCTGAAAGCTGGTTCGGTTTTTTGTTCATGTGCGTGTCGAGCTGCACCATGCGTAAGTATTCGCACACGCGTTCGTCTATAACCGATTTATTCAGCTTTTTTAATTTGAGCGGAAAGGCGACGTTGTCGTACACCGACAAATGCGGAAACAGCGCATAATTTTGAAAAACGGTGTTCGAGCCGCGCTTGTTCGGCGGCGTGGTCGTGACGTTTTTATCGTTAAATAAAACCGAGCCTTCGTCGGGAAATTCGAAACCCGCGATAATTCTGAGCAGGGTCGTTTTACCGCAGCCGGAAGGTCCCAGCAGGGAAAAAAATTCGCCCTTTTTTATGGATACATCCACATTGTTCAAAGCATGAAAGCTGCCGAAATGTTTCGACACGCCGTTGATGGATACCGTGCTACCTTTCAATGTTTTTCCTGTTCCCCCCGTTTCATTATGCTTGGAGCAACTTGTACAATGCAAAAAATACGGGGTATTGTCAATAGGAAATATGAAAAATCATTGAATAAAAGCGCGTAATGGAGTATTATGCGGTATGGCAAACGATGAAAAAAAGATTATCGACGAAAGCGTGCTGGAGGCCCTGTTGTACCTGTCGCGCTTGGCCGGTTCGTCTATTGATTTAAAAACTTTAAAAAATCAAGTAGACCGCATTGTCGAATATTTTGACGTTCTGTCTGAATTCGACGATAGCGAAAATCCCTACGATGCGTATCCTTCGACCTGCGCCGATGCGCTGCGCGAAGATGTTCCCGTACCCGGCATAGACATCCCCGACATAAAAAAGATGACGACCGAATTTATGGACGGCTATTTCCGCGTTCCCAAAGTATTGGGCGAAGGAGCGTAGGACTTATGAAACCGTACACGATTGAATCGGCGCTGCGCGATTTTAAAAACAATACGATCAGCTGCCGCGCTTTAACGGAAAAAGCCGCCGCCGCTTTTGAAGAAGACGCAAAAAGCGCTTCTCCGTTAAACGCTTTTTTGGACATATATCCTGATGCGGCGCAAATCGCGCAGAAATACGACGACGAGCGCAAAAACGCCGTTTCTTCGGGAACGCTGGACGCTCTTTCGGCAAAAAAACCGCTTTTGGGCGTGCCGTTCGGCGTAAAAGACAATATTTCGGTAAAAGGCAAGCCGCTTACCTGCGCAAGCCGCATTTTGCAGGGGTACACCGCACCGTACAGCGCGACGGTTATTAAACGCTTAACCGACGCCGGCGCAATTCCTTTGGGGCGCTGCAATCAGGATGAGTTTGCGATGGGCTCTTCGACCGAATATTCGGTCTACGGGCCCACGCGCAACCCGATAAACCGCGACTATGTTGCAGGCGGCTCTTCCGGCGGTTCGGCCGCAGCGGTGGCCGCAGGTTTGGTGCCCTTTGCTTTAGGTACCGAAACGGGCGGTTCGGTGCGCCTTCCCGCGTCTTATTGCGGCGTATACGGCTTAAAGCCGTCTTACGGCCTGTTGAGCCGCTGGGGCGTCGTCGCCTTCGGCAGTTCCCTCGATCAGGTCGGCGTGTTCGGCACGAGCCCCGCCGACATTGCGCTTCCGCTTTCCGTTATGGCGGGTAAAGATCCGTACGACGATACGTCCTGCGATCTTCCTTCCGGCAGCGAACTCTCGCCGTCGTGCAGCGCCTTAACCGACGAGCGCATCGCTTCGCTTAAAATCGCCGTTCCGTGTCAATTTGCCCAAGCGAAGGGCTTGGATCCGCAAGTCGCGTCGGTATTCGAAAAAACAAAGGCGTGGTTTACCGAGCGCGGCGCTTCAATAGAGCTTGCGGACCTTCCCGTTTTGGACGCATCGATTGCTTCATATTACGTTATCGCCCTCAGCGAAGCGGCGAGCAATTTAAGCCGCTTCGACGGCATCCGCTACGGTAACCGCAAAGACAGCGGCGAAGGCTACGACGAACTGTACATTCAAACGCGGAGCGAAGGCTTCGGCGCCGAAGTAAAGCGGCGCATTATCATCGGCAATTACGTGCTTTCCGAGCAGTTTTCCGGCTCCTGTTACAAAAAGGCGATGAGCGTTCGCGCCCGCATTCAGCGCGATATTGCAAAACTGTACGAATCGTACGACTGTATTTTGTGCCCGACCTGTCCGACCGCCGCGTTTAAGCTCGGGCAAAAAACGGAAGATCCCATGGAAATGTATTTGTCCGATATGTTTACCGTATTTGTCAATTTGAGCCGCACCGCATCGATAAATGTGCCTGCGGGCTTTACAAGCGAAGGGCTTCCCGTCGGCGTTCAGTTTGCCGGTCCCATGTTCAGTGAAAAACGTCTTCTTTCCATGGCTCAAGCCTGGTACGAACGCGGCAACGGAGGTACAAAATGAGCTTGGATTACCGCGTCGTTATCGGCTGCGAAATACACTGTCAGCTTACAACAAAAACAAAGGCCTTTTGCGCGTGCGAAAACCGTTACGGCAGCATGCCCGATACGCGCGTGTGCCCGGTGTGTCTGGGACTTCCCGGCGCCATGCCGCGCGTGAGCAAGGGCTATGTGCAAATGGGCGTTATTGCGGGAACCGCGCTCAACTGCTCGATTGCACACTTTACGAAATTCGACCGCAAGCATTATTTTTATCCCGACTTAACCAAGGGCTATCAGATAACCCAATACGATATGCCCCTGTGTACAAACGGCTACGTCGACATTCCCTACCGTCATTTGAGCGAAGATGCGCGTCCGGGCGGCAAGGATTACTACGGCAAAACTTTTTCGGGAGAAAACAACGATATAGACGGCGCGTATAAACGCGTGCGCATCGAACGCATTCACTTGGAAGAAGACGTCGGCAAAAGTCTTCACTTGGAAGGCGCGCACAGCTACATCGATTACAACCGCTCCGGCACCCCGCTCATCGAAATCGTTACGAAGCCCGATATGAATTCTCCGGAAGAAGCGGCGCTGTTTATGCAGACGGTTCAGGAAATCCTGCGCTATGTGCGTGTTACGAACGGCAATTTGGAAGAAGGAAATATGCGCTGCGATGCGAATATCAATTTGACCGTTTTTGAAGACGGCAAAGAATACCACACGCCTATTTCCGAAATTAAAAACCTCAATTCGTTCCGTTCGGTAAAAGACGCCTGCGCATACGAAGTGCGCCGACAGCTTGAAGAATTTAAAACGAACCGGAAGGAATTTAACGCCGGCTATAAAAACACAATGGGCTGGGACGACGTTAAAGGCGAAACGGTCATTCAGCGCACAAAAAATTCCTTTGTGGATTACCGCTTTGTCGTCGAGCCGGACATAAAGCCGTTCAGCCTGTCGGAAGAATTTATCGCGCAAGCCGCGGGTCAAGTCGGCGAACTTCCCGAAGCAAAGCGTACCCGGTTTAAAAAAGAGTACGGACTTTCTTCGTTCGACGCCGAAACGCTCACGTCGACAAGGAGCCTTGCGCTGTGGTTCGAACAGGCGGCACAGCTTTCCAAAGACGTAAAAAAAACGGCAAACTGGATTTTGGCCGAATTGCTTGCGGTGCTGAACGAAAAAGAAATCGGCATCGACGACATCAATATTACGCCGAAGCATATCGCCTCGCTCGTAAATGCGGTTGCCGATAAAAAAATCACGGGAAAGCAGGCGAAAGAAGTTTTTTCGTGCATGATTGAAAGCGGCAAAATGCCCGACGACATAATCAAAGAAAAGGGAATGGAAGTCGTTTCCGACAGCGCCGAACTTTCGGCCTTTGTTGCCAACGTTATAAAAGAAAACGCTCAAGCGGTCGCCGACTACAAGGGCGGAAAAACGAACGTGTTCGGCTGGCTTATGGGGCAAATTATCAAAAAATCCGGCGGAAAGGCGACTCCCGCAGCTGCGGCCGCTTTGTTAAAAGCCGAATTGGAAAAACTTTAATGCAAAACGATGCGTACGATCGGTATAAAGAAGAGTTCGTAAAACGTTACGGTACGGTAAGCCGCGCGCGCGGCTGCTATCTGTATACGCAAAAGGGCGTGCGCATTACCGACTTGTATTTGGACGGCGGCCGGGCGATTTTGGGCCGCAGTTGTTCCGCCTCAAAGGCGTTTAAAGTTTTTAAAAACACAATCGATCGCGGCCAAACGGGTTCGTTTCCGAACATGTACGAAACGCGCTTTGAAAAAGCCGCCCTTTCGCTTTTAAAGGGCTTTGCTCATGCGCGCTGGTTTGCTTCCGAAGAATCGCTTTTTCGCGCCGTACTTGAAAGTCCGTGGGCTGCCGCCGCGGTGTGGCGACCCTGGAGCGGCCGCGATGATGAGCTGATTGAAGCGGATGCCGTTGCCGTATGCATACCCTTTGCTTTGTGCGGCAGCGGCTATGCTGTGTTGTTTACAGATAAAAACGGGACGCTTCCGCCGTCTTCCGACGAGTGTTCTCCCGCGCTGCTCAATGCCGCTTCCCGCGCTTTGTACGATTTGGCGCACGAACTTCCGCTCCGCGGCGAAGAGGATTTTGCGCTCTTCGATTCGGTACTCGCTCGTTATTTTACGCGGCGCGGCGCCTATCTTGTTCCGAAGGTCGGCGAAAACCGGTATCGGGAGTTTTTTTTGCACTGCCTCGATTGCGCGCTTTTGCTGCCGCCCCTGTGCGCGCTTCCGGCGATTGTGCCTGTCGGAGCATCGCTCGGCGATTTTTCGCAGTTAAAACGCGCGGTATTTGAATATTGAGCTGAAAAGTTTTTTCGGAAGTTTACGCTTCCTTAAAAACTCTTTATAGGAGAAGGTATGCAGTCCGAAATGATTTTACAGTGTATAAAACTGGTGCTGGGCGGAATAGCGGCTTTTTTAGCTATAATGCTGTGGTCGAAAACGCGCGAGAGCGCGTGGATGGCGCTTATAGCGGGCACCGTTACCTCTTATGCCGGCATTTTGTACGACGTACTGCGCGTATTCGGCATTGCCGCGTTTCAAAACGCTTCGCTTGAAATCGCGGGCATAAACCTTATTACCCTGTTTTTTGCCGTCGTCCCGCAGCTATGCTACGTGATTGCCTTTGTCCTTGCACTGATCCGAAAACGCTTTTAGTGTGCGTTTGTAAAACTCCGCCGCTCAAGCTACTTGTACAAAAAACACGCGACTTGATGGTCGGTTCCCGCCTCTCCTTTTTGCGTTAAAGCCGGCTGAGCGTTTTTGCAGCATTCCATGCGCGCGGGGCAGCGGTCGTAAAAATAGCAGCCGGGGCGCTGTTTGTCCGGGGCGGGGACGTCTCCGGTTAAAATAATGCGGTGGCGTTTCGCCTCGATTTCGGGGTCGGGAATGGGAGCGGCCGAAAGCAGAGCCTTTGTGTACGGGTGCAGCGGATTTGCGTACAAATCCTTGTAGTCGCTTATTTCTACAATCTTTCCCAAATACATAACCGCAATCCGGTCCGAAATATACTGAATGACAGCCAGGTCGTGGGCAATAAACAAATAGGTTAAGCCCATTTCTTTTTGCACATCTTTAAAAAGGTTCAAAATCTGCGCTTGAATCGATACGTCCAAAGCCGAAACCGGCTCATCGGCTAAAATAAGGCTCGGACGCAAAGCCAAAGAGCGGGCAATGCCGATGCGCTGTCTTTGTCCGCCGGAAAACTCATGCGGATAACGGTTTTTAAAGAACTTCGAAAGGCCGACCATTTCCATAAGGGTTTCGACGCGCCGGTCGATTTCGTTTTCGGAAATGTCGATAATGCCGCGCTGTTTGTAGATGCGCAACGGTTCGGCGATAATCGAAGCCGTGGTCATGCGCGGATTTAAAGAGGCGTACGGATCCTGAAAAACCATCTGTATATCTTTGCGCGCTTCCAGCAATTCTTTTTTGTTCATCGTTGTAAGATCTTTGCCGTTAAAAAGCACGGAACCCGCGGTCGGTTTATACAGTTGGGCAACTGCGCGCGCAACGGTCGATTTTCCGCAGCCGGACTCTCCGACCAAGCCGAGCGTTTCGCCTTTTTTTAAGTTAAAGTCTATTCCGTCAACCGCATATATATAATTCTTTTTTCTGCCGAATAAACCTTCGCTTCCGGCCGGAAAATGCATTTTAAGATTTTTTACTTCAAGCAGGTTTTGCATCGCTGTTCTCCTCTACTGTCGCTATTGTCGCGGCCTTATTCGGCTTTTTTATCGGCATACAGCCAGCAAGACGCGCAATGTCCGCCGCCGAAATCTTTAAGCGGCGGGTACTTTTTTTTGCATATGTCCATCGCCTTGCTGCAGCGCGGAAAGAAGGGGCAGCACGGCGGAAGGTCTATAACGTTCGGCGGCTGTCCCGGTATCGAATACAATCGTTCGGTATTCTCTTTGTCGAGGCGGGGAACGGATTGAATAAGACCGCACGTGTACGGATGCTTGGGGTTTTTGAAAATGTCTTCGGTGTTGCCGCGCTCCACAATGCGCCCCGCATACATAACGCAGATGGTATTGCACATGCCGGCGACGACGCCCAGCGAGTGGGTTATCATAATGACGGCCGTTCCCAAACGCTTCGAAAGATCCTGCATAAGTTCGAGAATCTGCGCTTGAATCGTTACGTCGAGCGCGGAAGTCGGTTCGTCGGCGATAAGGATTTCAGGATTACACGAAAGTCCCATCGCAATCATAACGCGCTGCCTCATGCCGCCTGAAAACTGGTGCGGGTAATTGTCTATGCGCTTTTCGGGGGCGGGAATACCGGCCAGTTTGAGCATTTCTATCGCCTTCAATTTTGCTTCTTTTTTATTCAAACCTTGATGCAAAACAATGGTTTCCGTCATTTGTGTGGAAATGCGCAAAAACGGATTCAAGCTGGTCATCGGGTCTTGGAAGATCATCGATATTTTGTTCCCGCGAATTTTTTGAATTTGCTTTTCGTTCAACTTGAGCAAGTCTTCGCCGTGGAAGAACACTTCGCCGCCGACAATTTTTCCGGGCGGGTCGGGGATCAGGTTCATAATCGAAAGGTTTGTAACGCTTTTTCCCGATCCCGATTCGCCGACGATTCCCATCGTTTCGCCCTTATGCAAATCGAAAGTAATGCCGTCTACGGCTTTTACGATTCCTTCGTCCGTATTAAAATAGGTTTTCAGGTCTTTTACCTGTAAAATAACTTCGCCTTTTATCTGTGTCTTTTCCATTCACACTGCCTCAAACCTTGTTTTTGCTTTGCGGATCGAAAGAGTCGCGTAAGCCGTCGCCTAAAAAATTCATCGCGAATAAAAAGACGGTCATCGCGATTGCCGGAACCAAAAGCAGCCACGGGTACAATTCCATTCCCTTTACGCCGTCCGATACCAAAGATCCCCACGACGCAAGCGGCGCCGAAACTCCCAAGCCCAAAAAAGACAAAAAGCTTTCGCTCATAATAAACGAGGGCATGGAAAGCGTCGAATAGACGATGATGATGCCCAGCGTGTTCGGCAGCAAGTGTTTAAAAATAATCCGGCCCGAACTTGCTCCCATCGAGCGGGCAGCTTCGACGAATTCCGAATTTTTTAAACTGATAATTTGTCCGCGAACAACACGCGCGATCGTCAACCACGAAATAAGCGCTATGGCGATAAACAAAATAAAAATATTGCGCCCCAAAATCGCCATCATGATGATGACGATAAGCATGTACGGCAAGCCGTACATAATGTCTACAAAGCGCATCAGCGCGCTGTCTATCCAACCGCCGGCATAGCCCGCGACCGCTCCGAGTGTAACGCCGATAAACAGGGCGGTTACCGTTCCCAAAAGTCCTATCGCGATCGAAATGCGTCCTCCGTAAATAGTGCGCGAAAGTACGTCGCGTCCAAGGCTGTCGGTTCCGAGCAGGTAATGCCTTTTGTGCATAGGGTTGGTCTGTATGTCGCGTTCGAGTGCTTCGAATTCCGCGCGTTCCTGTTCGGTATATTCCGAACGTTTTTCTTTTGCCATAAGTTTTGCCGTATATGCGCGCTTTTGCGAAAGCAGCACTTCTCCTGCGGGTTTAAAAGACGGCGGCAGATAAATATGCGCAAGGTATTGTTCTTCATACGGGTAGACGGGTAAAAGCGGCGCAAAAAGCGCCATCAAAATATAAAAGCCGACTGTATACAATCCGATCAGTGCCATTTTATTTTTTCGCAGCCGTTTCCATGCGTCGTCCCACAGAGAAACGGGTTTCATAACCTGATTAAATTCATTTACGGCCTGTTCCGCATTTTTTTTGCGTGCTTTAAATAACACCGTAAACCTCCTGCTATTTATATGAAATACGCGGATCGAGCAATCCGTATATAATATCAACGACTAAATTCATCACGACCAAAATGAGTGAATATACGATAACCGTTCCCATAATAAGGGTGTAGTCGCGGTTTAAAGCCGACTTTACGAAAAAATTACCCAAGCCGGGGACGAGAAAGATTTGTTCCACGACTACCGAACCGGTAACGATGCCGGCAAAAGCCGGTCCCAAATAGCTGACAATCGGAAGCATCGCTCCCTTTAATACGTGTTTGCATATGACGACCGATTGTTTTAAGCCCTTTGCCCGCGCCGTGCGGATGTAGTCCGAGCGCAGTACTTCCAAAATGCTTGCGCGGCTTAAGCGGGCTATGTAGGCAAAATACGGAAAAGACAGCGTAATTGCGGGCATTATCAGGGTTTTTAACCCCGCGCGGCCGGTTATCCACCCGGAAGTAGGCAGCCATTTTAAAATCATCGCAAAAACGAGCATAAGTACCGGTCCCACGACGAACAGCGGTATCGATATACCGATAACGGCCGCAGACATTGCGGCATAATCAATCCGCGTATTCCGATTTAAAGCCGATATAATTCCTACGGTTACCCCTAAAATCAGAGCGACACAAAGCGAAACAATACCGAGAATCAGAGAATTCGGCAAACTGGTAAAAATGAGTTCGTTAACGGTGTAATCCTTGTTTTTAAAAGACGGTCCCAAATCTCCGCGTAAAACATCGCCCATATAGCGCAAATACTGTTTAAAGAGCGGTTCGTCCATGTGGTATTTTTTTAGGAGGTTTTGCATTACTTCGGGCGGAACCTTTTTTTCGCGCGAAAAAGGACCTCCCGGAGCCAACCGTATTAAAAAGAAACTGAGCGTTACAATTAAAAACATCGTCGGAATCAAACCTAAAATCCGGCGGAATATGAATTTTCCCATTTTTTCCTCATTTGTTGTGTTTTCAGTTCGAATAAGCCTCCTCTTGCGGAAGCGGTTTATTCAAACCGGAGCCGATCTTGCAAAAACACATTGTGTTAAAAAAGAGCGGGCGGGGCAGTGCTGCCTGCTCCCTTATTTTAAGTGCGATGTTGTACGCACAGCTTGCAGCTCGAAACCGAAGTTTCAACCCGACCCCGCCCGCATTTACGGCTCAAAGCTGTCCGAAATCAATTGTTTCAGACAGCCCGAACACAACTTATTTTTTCTTCAACCCGACCCAGGGGTGGATATCCATGGTATTTACATACCAGCCGTCCCACTTAGTAAGGTCGATCATATTCGGCGAAACATAGTAATAGAAAGGAATAACGGCTTGATCGCGGGTAATTACCATTTCTTCGGCCTCATTTAAAACCGCCATGCGATCGGAACCTGCGGGCATTTTGGAAGCCTTGTCGAGTAAAGCATCGTATTCTTTGTTATTGTAGCGGCCATCGTTGTTTCCTCCGGTCGATAAAAACAGTTCCAAAAAGTTCGACGGATCCTGATAGTCGGCACTCCAACCTGCGCGGCCGATTTCAAAATCGTTTGCCTGCCGCTTATCGATAAAAGTTGCCCATTCCAGGTTTGCAAGCTCAATATTGATACCCAAGTTGGTTTTCCACTGCTGTTGCATAAATTCGGCGATCTTCTTGTGGCCTTCGTTCGTATTGTAAATAACGGTCATCTTCGGGAAGCCTTTTCCGTTGGGATAGCCGGCCTGTGCAAGCAATTTTTTAGCTTCGGCAACATTAAAATCGTTCCCTTTTGCAACCGTGTAACCTTCCATCGGAGGTACAAGAGCCGTTGTGGGAATCTGCCCTGCGCGGGTTACTTTTTCAACCAATTCTTTTCGGTCAAAAGACATGCTTAAAGCTTTGCGTACGCGCACATCACTCAACACCTTATTGTTGATGTTCAAATAGTAGTAATAGGTCGTGGTCATGGGTGCCGGATGATAGTCGTCACGCAATTTGATTTCATCGAGCATTTCGATGGAAATATTGGTTGCCCAATCGATTTCACCGCTTTTGAATTTTTGATAAGCGGTAGTGTCGTTTTCAATCGGCAGTGCCGTAATGCGCGAAATATGTACGTTATCTTTATTCCAGTATTTTTTATTCGGAACGAGGGTAATCTTATCCTGCGGAATCCATTTTTCAAGCACGAAAGGACCGTTGCCTACGAATTTACCGGGTTTAATCCAATCGGCGCCGTTTTTTTGAATGGCGTGCATGGGAAGCGGAGAGAACGAATAGTGAGCCATCATGTCAACCGCATAGGGAACCGGACCCACCAAGGTTACTTCAAAAGTTTTTTCATCAACGGCACGGATTCCGACCGCTTCTTTACCGGCGGTTCCGGCATTGTATTCGGCGGCACCCTTGATAACCATTGCGGGCATATATGCATAGGTCGCCGCGGTTTCGGGAGATAAATAGTAAAGCCATGAATCCACAAAGGTTTGAGCGGTAATTTTGGTACCGTCGCTCCACGTGCAGTCGCGGAGTTTAAAGGTAACAACGTCTTGCGTGTCATTGCGGCTCCAGCTTTCCGCCACACCGGGAACGGGGCGGCTTGTTTTGGGGTCGTAGCATACCAGACCTTCAAACAGCGCCATGTACAGACGATGTTCGGGAACGCCTTCGATTTTGGACGGATCCAAAGACTGGGGTTCGGTACCGTTATTAAAAATAAATTCGGCACCCTTGGCACCGCCGCCGCCTGCACAGCTTGCCGATGCCAAAGTCAGCATAAGCGTGCACAACAGCGCAATAGCGGTGTAAACACTTTTCTTCATAAGTATCCTCCTGAAAAAAACAGTGCCGTTATTTTACCCTACATTTGTTTCTATTTCAAGTAATACGGTAAAATTTAACCGAAAATATTGTAAAAAAAATATCCGCGGTGCATATTGTAATGTCTTTTATTCTCGGCTATACTCATGCTGCGGAGTTTGATTGAAGCGGGCAGACCGTTTTAATTGCACGCTTCAATGCCGAGTTTGCGTCGCAAACTTGTATATTTTTTTATGGGAGTATGTATGGCTGTATCAAAAAGAACATTGGGCGGAATCGTACTGCAGCTTGCGCTTTCGCTTTTTTTAATCGTATCCGGAATCGTAACCCTCCAGCTCGACGGAGGATTTTTCGGCAAAATACAAGCCGGCGTTAACGGTAACGAACTTGCTTCGGCCGTATACGGATTTTTAAAGGGAGATCCTGCGACTATTGTCATAATCGCCTTGGGAATCTGCGAACTGATTGCGGGTATATTTTTGCTTGCGAACTTTTTTGTCGATACCGGAAGAATCACGAATACCTTTGTATTTATCATCATCGTTATGTGGCTTTTGGTTATCGCCCTTGTAGACGTAATGGGACGCGGCGGTCTTTTGCACGGGGCTTTGGCTTCCGTCGGCGCCTTTTTAACGTTCCTGAAAAGCCTTTCGGCGCACTTGCTTGTGTTGGGCGCCCTGTTTACCGTGTGGAAACGCTGAGGCGTTTTCCGTAATTTTAAAATCGGCGGGCTGTCGTAAAAACGATCGGCTTTTGCGGCAGCCGGTTTTTCGGTCCATTAGCTCAGCAGGATAGAGCGGCTGCCTCCTAAGCAGCAGGTCGCACGTTCGACTCGTGTATGGGCCATAAATTGCTTGACAGATTCGTTGTTTGTGCGTTACTTTAAAGTTATGTTTGACGACGATTTTGACGATGACGAAGATTCTTTCGAAGAAGATTTTTACGCCGATATTCCCGACGAAGCCTTTTATTACGAAGAGTCGGCCCATAAATACGGCTTTAAGCTCGGCTACAAAGAAGCTTCCGAAGGCATAGATTCCGAAAGTACGGTTGAAAATTTCAATTATCCCGAAGATGCCGACCCCGACGTTGTGGAAGTTTTTAAAGAAGCGTATTTTGAAGGAGTCGAAAAATTCAACAACGAATTCGATGAAGAAGACGAAGAGGACGAATGGAACTGACCGGTTTTCCCGGGCGATTGTTTTCAGCCGAAATTATAGTAACAGCCCCGGTGCGTAAAGCCCGCAAAACCGTCCGCCTCGGCGTTGAATTGTTCCATATTGTCGCCGTAATGGCACAGGAACATGTTCTTTTTTATGTCTTCCGGCAGCGTTTTTAATTCGCCGTAATACGCGTGGATTCCGCCGGGAAAAAACTGACAATCGTGGAATATCCATTCGATCGACGGGTAACGCTTCAGCATCATGTTGAGCAGTTCAATATCGAAAAGCGTGTCGCCGGGGAACAAAATGCGCTCGTCGACTAAAATCCCGCACGAATAAAAGGCCGTGCGCCAGCTTCCCGTATTGTCGGGAATGTGCTTTGTGCGGTAAATTTTTAAGTCTATGCTTCCGCAGCGGCTTTTGTACAGGGGGCGGGGAGAAGAGGAAATGTGCTCCGGCTTGATCTGCGTAAAATAATCTTCAAAGGTTAAATGGCGGCCGTTTGTAAATTCGCCGTAAGCCATGCCGCCGCGCAGCGATTGTTCCCATAAAATTTTTTTATAAAAATCGGTTATAATAAAGGAAGGCTTTGCATACTTATCGCGGTTCGCACCGTACCTGTTCAACAAGCCGACTTCTTCCAAACCGCCCATATGATCGGCGTGCGAATGGGTAATTAAAAAATTGCGCACGTGTTCAACGCTCGAATTATATGTATGAAACGCGTAAGGGCACATTGTTCCGCAGTCTACCAGCAAGTGATCCTTTCCCTTGATGATGAGTACGTTTGTTTGAAAAAATCTTTTTGAAAAGGCGCTGCCCGTTCCGACAAAAAAGAATTCGAGTTCTCCGTCGTTTTCAAAGCGCACCGTTTTGCCGAGCGGTTTTATTTTCATACCGTTTATTATATCACAATATGCTTTTTTTTTCACTAGCGCAATTTTGAAAAAATTTATTTTTTTAAAATTGCGGGCAGCTCGTACACGTCATGCACGCCGTTTACCAAAATCGCTCCCATCCCCGTTTCAACGGGAACGGCCAAATCGATGTCGTAACGGTCGCCGACGCTGATACACCGGTCCACCGAGGCCTCCGCGCGTTTTGCCGCAAGTTCGAAGCTTTTCTGATCCGGCTTTGAAATGCCGCAGGTATCGAGCCCGATAATGCCGCTGATAAAGGGGTCGGCGCCCAAAACTTCAAGCGTTTTGCGGCCGACCGAAACGGGATTGTTTGTAAGGCACACAAGCTTATACGACGCCGCCAGCACGGCAAGCGTTTCGGCCAATTTTTTATCGGCGCTTAAATAGCGTTCCGGATGAATCAATTCTTTGCGCCACTCGATCGTTTCGCTTATCGGCACACCCAAATCTTTTAACACGTTTCCGAGCGAAGGCCGTTTGCCTCCGTTCAGCTTCGCCCATTCGTCGCGGTAGGAAAATATCATATTGCGCGCTTTTAATCCTTCCAAGCCGCGCGTTTCGGCAAACCGCCGTATTTGACTGTCTATTTGATTTTGTATGTACTCTTCGTTTGTGTACAATGTGCCGTCAATATCAAAGATGATTGCCGCCGGCTTTTCCGGTATTCCGTAAACGGTCACGTGCATCCTCCTTGTTGGCGCGCAAGTGCAGCGCGTAAAAATCGCCGATTGTCGACGTTCCTTAGTCTTCGCTAATCGGAATCGGTTTTTACCAATTTTTCGATAATATTACGGTTGTCCAAAAGATTGCTTAAAGATTGATTGTGATGAAGCCGCGCGATTATGTTCGCAAAAAGGCCGCTGACGTCGGTATTGATATACCATTCGCACTGCAAAAGTTTTTCGTGGTACACCGCGTTCGTTCCGATTATGCGGTAAAACTGACCCTTCGCATAGGCTTCGTCGAACAAATCGATTGCGTTGCCCGTAAAAAAGGGCAAGCTGATCGCCGCAATAACTTTTGTCGCGCCCTGCTCTTTTAAAAATTCCATCGCTTTAAGCAGGGTGCCGCCGGTTCCGAGCATGTCGTCGGCCAAAAAGGCAACCTTTCCGCGCACGTCGCCGAGCAGGTTTATCGATTTTATATTCGTGTCTTTTGCGTTTTGCGTAACAACCGAATAATCGCGTTCTTTGTAAATCATTGCAAGCGGCTTTTTCAAACCGTTCGAATAAAACTTATTGCGGTCAACGGCGCCCGTATCGGGGGCGACAATGACGATATCTTCCGTACCGCCGGTAAGGTCTACAAGCTTTGTAAGCTCGCGGATAATCTGATAGCTTGCGTGCAGGTTTTCCAAATTAATGCGCGAAAACGCGTTTTCGATTTCGCGCGAATGAATGTCGAGCGTAATAATGCGATTTACGCCCATGTTTTCGTAAATGTGGCCGAGAAGACTTGCCGTAAGGCCTTCGCGCCCCTTCTTTTTATGCTGGCGACTGTACGGATACACCGGAAGCACGAGCGTGATTTTTGCGGCTCCGGCCTGCCGTACCGCGTCGACCGTAACCAAAAGCGACATAACGTGGTCGTTTACCGAAAGCGAGCATTCGTTTTTGCCGCCGTTTAATTTTAAAACCTGATGATTTTCCACGTCCTGAAAGATGTACACGTCTTTTCCGCGGATGCAACTTTTTATTTCGGTTTTGAATTCGCCGTTCATAAAATAAGTGAATTCGGCTTCGGTTACGAAATTCGGCGCCCGGTACTTTTCCGCATCGCCGCGCGCGTGTATATCGGCCGTCATTAAATCATTGTAATAATTGATGTCTTTGATAAGAGCGTCTTTGTCGGTTTTATACAGTTTTGAAACCGCTTCGCGCTTTAAATTGAAACGGTGTTTGCAAATATGACGCAAGTGCGCAACTACCGCTTCGGCGAATGCCTGACCGCCGGGGCAGGCGATAACGGCCAGATTTGTCGGTTCACAATAGGGCATGGGATCCTCGTTTTTAATAACCTTGATTGTATTTATAGCACGTTATTGCCATATTTTCAAGTAAGAAAACAGAAATTTGTAAAGTAAGCACACCGGAAAAAGTGTCCGAAAATCAAAGTTTTTAGACAGCCCGGCCTCGGGAAAAACAGTCTTTTCACTGTCCGATTGTCAAACGCTTTCCACTTCTTTTTTAGTGAGGCCGGTCATTTCACAAATTTCGGCAATTCGTACTCTTTTTAAAGAAAAGGTATTTTGCATGAGTGGAGAGCATAAAAAAGAAACCGTGAACGGCTTGTGAGCGGAGCGAATTGCCTGAACGGCTTCTTTTTTATGCTTTATCAATAGCATTCTTTGCAAAACGTTTTTTATCTGTTATACTTTTGTCATGAGAACGCGCGATATATTTTTGAATATTTCTCCGCTGGATCACCGATATTCGCTGTCGGAAGAAAAGCTTTTCGATACGCTGTCTTCGTTTATTTCCGAAGAAGCATCGGTTGTTTCGTGCGCGAAGGCCGAAGCCGCTTTGGTTAAGGCTCACCTTTCTTTGCGTGGTCTTCTTGACGAAAACACGGAGCGCGCACTCGATGAAGCGGCGCACAACATTGATCCGGAACTTGTATACGCCGAAGAAGAAAAAACAAAACACAATATACGCGCGCTCGTGAACGTGTTTAAAAAAACGGTCGGCGAAAATATCGCGCCGTTTGTGCATTTGGGCGCAACCAGCGTTGACATCTTGGACACGGCCCTTGCGATGCGTATGCGCGACTGTACGCAGCAGGCGGTTTTACCCGTTTTGCACGCGCTCGAAAACGAATTGTGCGCGATTGCCGAACGCGACAGCGAAACGGCGCAAATAGGGCGCACGCACGGCCAGCACGCGGTTCCGATAACCTTCGGCTTTGCGATTGCCGAATACGTAAGCCGCTTGGGTAAATCGATTATCGAAATCGACCGGCTTTCGCGCGATTTGCGCGGCAAACTTTCGGGCCCCGTCGGCGCATACAACGGGACATCGCTTTTGGTGGGCGATCCCGAAGAACTCGAACGGCGCTACCTCGATTACGCGGGACTCAAGCCTTCCGAGTATTCGACGCAGCTTGCCGAACCCGAATATCTTTTGCGCCTGCTTTTGGAATACAACGTCGCTTTCGGTATTATTGCAAACCTCGCCGACGATTTGCGCAATTTGCAGCGCAGCGAAATCGGCGAAGTGTTCGAATATTTCGGGGAGAAACAAGTCGGCTCTTCGACGATGCCGCATAAGCGCAACCCGTGGAACAGCGAACACGTAAAATCGTTATGGAAGGCTTTTGCGCCGCGCGTTATCACTTTTTTTATGGACCAGATTTCCGACCATCAGCGGGATTTAACCAATTCGGCAAGCCAGCGTTTTATCGCCGAGTATATAGCCGGTTTTGCCTTTGCCGCTGAACGCATGAGGTCGGTCGTATCGGCGCTGCGCCCCGATACGGAAGGCATGATGCGCAATTTGGCTGCAGCGGGCGGAAAAGTGAAGGGCGGCATTTTTGCGGAGCCGGCCTACCTTTTGCTTGCCGAAAGCGGCGAATCGAACGCGCACGAGATTATCCGCTTAATTACGCTGGAAGCCGAAAAAAGCGGCGCCGCTTTTTTTGAAGTTTTGCAAAAACACGCCGAAGTTTTTAAGCGCATAAGCGGACAGCTGGAAAAACTCGGCGTAAGCGAACCTTCATCGTTTTTTGCGCATCCTGAACGCTATCGCGGGATTGCCGCCGAAAAAGCGCGGCGCCTTGCACAAAAGTACCGCACAAAAACGGAATAGATTCGCATTACGCCTTGCGGCTAGCACTGCGTTGCTGCGACTAACGCCGCAAAACGAATTTTCAAGACTTGCATCGGGCGTACCGGCAATACAGATAAAACCGTTTTTGTACGCCGCTTGCAAGTGTTTGATAGAATAGTGTACTATTTTATATTTTTTATTTTTCCCGCCAAGAATAAGTAATCTTCATACGCTTCTTTTATATGAGGCATATCCAATTTAATAGCGTCGGTCGGAAATTCGGTAAGCGATTGTGAACGCAAAACTTCTCTGCGAAGCGTGTTTACAAATGTTCTGAAGCTTTTATTCGTAATACGGTTATATTCTACCGATTCGAGTTTGCTTTGACGATAAAATTCCTTCAATGTAGGATTTTTTATATCTTCTTTGTCGTCGGCAAAAATCTCATCGTATTTCAAATCGACAATTTTCCCTTTTTCATATATTACTTCGAGCCTCGTGCTTATACCGCAATCATAGGGCTGCGTTATTCCCACATACCTTTTATCGGTCGCTTTTTCTTTAACTTCCTTCGCCATTTCTTTGAGTAAAGGAACAAACCCGTTTCTCGCACTGTTGGATGAACCGAACAGTGTTTTATAATCAAAATCCAATTTTTGATTCTTTAGAACCTGCCATTCCAAATAGCTCATTCCGTTTATAAGCGTAGCCAGAGTATAGTCGGTTCTCGGACTTTTCGCCTGAAAAAAGCCGTAACCGGAGCGGCGCTTCGTTTCTCCCGCCCATTCGGAAGCATAGTACGTAACGGGCGGTCTTTCATTCAGCTCTATGTGTACGATCTCGTTATTATTAACCACAACCTCCGCATATGCTTCATAGCCGCCGTCAAACACTTTTTTGCCGGAATAATAATCGCCTACGATGATTCCCTTGGGAGGTTGAACCGACCAGTACATGGCATTAATTTTTTCCTGACCTTTTTTTGTTTTCTTCTTTGCCAGTTCCATAGCTTCTTTAACTTTAGGGTCGGCTTCCAATTCTTTGGAGGCTCCGTTTTTACCGTCGTATTTTAATGTTTGAGAATGATTTACCATATCGGCAACGGTTCTGGATGCTCCGCTCGATGCGTCATAATCATACACTCTGCCGTTTATGACGATTTCGTTTGAGTTTTTATCAATGTATTTATAATAATTCGGAGTGTAATTTATTTTTTCCCGTTTTTTATTATTACATACATAGTCTTCCAAGTTGATAAGCGTTTTCCATTTATCAACCTGACTCACTGTCGGAGTCGATACAACATCGACTTTCGTTGTCGCTCCGGCTTTAGCGTCTACCTTGGCGGGAGTATCGGCATTGACTTGTAATGGAAACACTCCCAGCAATAAAAAAAAGATAAAAAACTTACTTTGTTTTCTCATAGTTTCTCTCCGCTTGCATTCAATTTTGTCGCATTCTAGCAAAACTTTGCAGCCTTGTCTACTATTTTACCGCTCGACATTTTCAAAGTTATCGACAGTCTTTATTAATTTTTATTTAAAATCCCTTTTGTATCAGTTCGCGGATTTCGGCTTCGGAGGGCATAACCTTAAGTGCGCCGCGTTTTGTCGTAACGAGAGAGGCCGCCGCATTTGCAAAAAGGAGCATGGAGTGCAGGCGTTCCGGTGTAAAATTCGTAAAACCGTGTACCAGAACGTCGTGCAAAATGCATGCGCCGAAGGTGTCGCCGGCTCCCGTCGTGTCGACGGTTTTTACTTTTTCGAACGTAGGTTCTTTTGCGCTTATGCCCAAACCGTCGGTGCAGTGCTCGTCCGCATAAAACAGACCGGCGCCTTTTTTGCCGCAGGTTACGCCGATAAGCGGAATGCGGTAATTCGAGCGCAGCGCGCGCACGCCTTTTTCGATGTCGGTACAGCCGGTTACGAATTCCAATTCTTCTTCGGCGATTTTTAAAATATCGCACTGCGACAAGCCGTATTTTATGCGCTCTTTTGCGTTTTGCAGATTGTCCCACAGCGGCACGCGCAGGTTCGGGTCGAAAGAACACAGGGCGCCGCTTTTTTTTGCGTGCAAAAGCGCATACTCGGTTGCCGAAGCTGCCGGTTCGCTTGTCATGGAAACGGAACCGAAATGAAAGATTTTCGCATTTTGCACAATCCGTATGTCGACTTCCTGTTCGGTAAGCTGCGTGTCGGCTCCCGTTTTTCGATAAAACGAAAAGTCGCGGTCGCCGCCGTGCTTTGTATGCACAAAAGCAAGCGTTGTATTGAATTCGTTGCTTACGATAAGGTTTCCGGTTCCGATTCCCAAATCGTCGAGAACGCTTTTTAAATGCCGGCCGAAAATGTCGTCGCCGACCTTGCCGATAAACGAAACCGGGTGTCCGAGTTTTTTGAGCATTGCAAGGACGTTCGAGGGAGCGCCGCCGGGATTTGCTTCCATAATCCAGTTCCCTTCGGCACTTAAACCGTTTTGCGTAAAATCAATCAGCAGTTCGCCCAGGGCGGCAACATCAAGCGTTTTGTTGTGCATAATTCGAGTGTATGAAAGGCCGCCCTTTGTGTCAAGGTATTTTTGTGCGCGCTTATTCGTGATTTAAAATAAAAAAAGGGCTGTCCTTCGTGAAGTTTTGAATAACTTCCGGGACAACCCTTTATGTCTACATCAAGCGTTTTTTAATACATGCCGTCCATACCGCCCATTCCGCCTGCACCGGGCATCGGAGCCGGCGGGGTCTTTTCGGGAAGTTCGGTAATGGCCGCTTCGGTTGTCAGCAAAAGACCTGCGATGGACGCCGCGTTTTGCAGCGCCGAGCGGGTAACCTTTGCCGGGTCGATAATTCCAGCCGACATCATGTCCTTCCATTCCATCTTTGCGGCATCAAAGCCGATACCTTTTTTCTCGTGCTTTGCACGGTCGGCAATAACCGCACCGTCAACGCCCGCGTTTTCGGCAATTTGGCGCATGGGTTCTTCAAGGGCACGCTTAACGATTTTAAAGCCGACTTTTTCGTCGTCGGTCAATTTGCTCATGTCCGTCTTTTCCAGCGCGATGGCCGATTCAATCAAAACCAAGCCGCCGCCGGGAACGATTCCTTCTTCAAGAGCCGCGCGGGTAGCCGCAAGGGTATCCTCTACGCGGTGCTTTTTTTCTTTCATTTCGGTTTCGGTTACCGCGCCGATATTGATAACGGCAACGCCGCCGGAAAGTTTTGCCAAGCGCTCTTTAAGCTTTTCTTTGTCGTAATCGGATGTGGAAGCGTCGATTTGCGTTTTGATTTGAGAAACGCGTTCTTTAATCGCTTTGCCGCTGCCGGCGCCGTCTACGATAATCGTGTTGTCCTTATCGATTTTAACGGTTTTTGCAGTTCCGAGCATGTTGAGTTCGGTCGTTTCAAGTTTTAAGCCCAACTCTTCGCTGATAACCTGACCGCCGGTAAGAACGGCAATGTCTTCAAGCATGGCTTTGCGACGGTCGCCGAAACCGGGCGCCTTTACCGCGCAGGTTTTTAAAGTGCCGCGCAGACTGTTTACAACCAAGGTTGCCAGTGCTTCGCCGTCCATGTCTTCGGCGATAATGACCAGCGGCTTGCCCGTTTGCGCGATTTTTTCGAGCAGGGGCAATAAGTCCTTCATGCTGGAAATCTTTTTATCGTGAATAAGGATGTACGGATCGGTAAAGACCGTTTCCATGCGGTCGCGGTCGGTTACAAAATACGAAGAAATATAGCCGCGGTCGAACTGCATACCTTCGACAAAATCGGTCGTCGTATCCATCGTTTTGGATTCTTCAACGGTGATAACGCCGTCTTTTCCGACTTTTTGAATCGCGTCGGCAAGAATTTTACCGATTTCGTTATCGTTGTTTGCCGAAACCGTTGCCACGTGTTCGACTTCTTCGGAACCTTTAATTTCTTTTGAAGCTTTTTTGATTTCTTCAACGGCAAGGTTTACCGCCTTGTCGATACCGCGCTTTATTTCGATGGGGGTAATGCCCGCCGCAACGGCTTTAAGGCCTTCGCGAACCATAGAGTAGGCGAGTACGGTTGCGGTCGTCGTTCCGTCTCCGGCAACATCGTTTGTTTTTGACGCAACTTCTTTTACCAGCTGGGCGCCCATATTTTCGTAGGGGTCTTCAAGTTCGATTTCTTTTGCGACCGAAACGCCGTCCTTTGTGATCGTCGGTGCGCCGAATTTTTTATCCAGCATTACCAGGCGGCCTTTCGGACCGAGCGTTACTTTGACGGCGCGGGAAATCTGTTCCACACCGGAAAGCATTTTTTTCCGGGCGTCGTCATTAAACAGCAGTTGTTTAGCCATTTTTGTCATCTCCTTATCTATTTGGCATATCAATAAATTTGTGTTATACTGTTAAGATACTGATTTTTAACTAAAACGGCAAGGGGATTGTATGATAAATGTTACTGACGGCGTTACCGTGTACAGCGACGGAGCTTGTTCCGGGAATCCCGGACCGGGCGGCTGGGGCGCCGTCATTTTATACGGCGGTGCCGAGCGCAGGCTCAGCGGCGGCGAAGCGCTCACGACAAACAATCGCATGGAGCTGTGCGGCGCAATCGGCGCCTTATCCGGAATTCTCGCCGATCCGCAGCTGCGGTCAAAGAAAATAACCTTTTTTATCGACAGTCAATACGTAAAAAACGGCATTTCAAGCTGGATACTCAAATGGAAGGCAAACGGATGGAAAACCTCCGATAAAAAACCGGTAAAAAACAAGGATTTATGGGAAAGGCTCGATGCGTGCGTTTCGCAGCTGGATATAGACTGGCGCTGGGTTAAAGGCCATGCGGGCAGTACGTACAATGAATTGTGCGACCGCCTTGCCGTTGAAGCATCGCGCGCAGCACGTTAAAGCGCGATTACTCTTCGTTCGTTAAAAAGCACTTCATGAGGTTTACAAAAAGATAGATTTTTTTATAAATATTGATGCCCATTTCTTTTATCGACTGATCGGCAAAGTGTATGAGTTCCGGCCAGTTGATAATCAGTTCGGGTTCTTTTTTGTCAATATCTTCAAGAAGATTTTTCGTATTTTTGCCTAAAACGATTAAATTCCGCGTTGCCGAACTGAGCATGTTGTATGCTTTTTCGTTAATGTCTTTGGTAACCGACTTGAGAATATTTTTTGCCTCGATATCCCGTTCGGCGCGTACGAGGTACACCTTTATTTTTGCCCCTAATTCACTGTCGTCGGATAGGGCGGTGTCGAATTCGGTTATCCGATTCGAAACGGCGAGCAACTCGTGGTACGCGTCGGACATCGGGGTCGACAGGGCTGCCGAAACCCACTGACCGCGCACAAGCACCAAATCGCAAAATTCGCGGATATAGCGTTTTACGTAATCGAGCAAAAACGACTTTAAATAACCCAACGGCGCGCAGTATACGTATCCGCTTAAATTGCGCTTTTCAAAACTTTTATTGCCTTCTTCCGAATAGTTTTTCAGCTTGGAAACCGTATCCGAGCCGAAAATGCTGTGCAGGATTTCGTCGATTTTCGAGTTTTTGCGTTCCGTCTGTATACGTTGAAGCGTCGTGTCGACCGTTTTGCGCATTTTATCGAACTGATCGTCTATGATATGTTCCTGATGCACTTCTATAACGGTTTGATAACCCGGATCTTTTGAAATAAGCTGAATAATCATTTCGAATACCGCTTTGTCGCGGTATTTTCGCAATACGTTGAGCAATTTATTCCATGTGTTCGGCACAATGGGCTGTACGTTGCGGTATTCTTTTAAAATCTTAAACACTTCCGACCAGTCTTCATCCAAAGGCAGCGCCCATGCGACCGCCGTGAAATCTTTTAAGTCTTCCAAAATATATTCGGCACGGATCGATTCAAAATGCGGCACATACGAAAAATTCTGTTCCTGCATTCCCGAATCGAATTTTTTCAGCAAAAAGTAATAATCGAAGGTGCAAAAGGCGATAAGTAAAGACATTTTTGTGTACACCATATCGATTTTGGTGATTTTATCCACGTCGAAGCCGTTCATATATGCGGCAAGCTCGCTTTTAACTTGAACCGCCAAATCCTTAATCGGCATGTTTTTTGCGTGCTCAAGGATCGATTCTTCTTCGAGCGATTCGGCAAGCTCTTTTTGAACATCGGACAGATGATAGTCGATAACCATGTATTTAAAGGCGTTGGGGTTCGGCGTGTTTTTGAAAACCGGCTGAGCGGGACCGACTGTTTTGTATACGTCGAAAAAGAACTTTGCCAGCTGCGGAAGCGCTTCTCCCGAGCCGTATTTATAAAATTTGACTTTCGTTTTTGAAAGTTCTTTATTGACACCTTTCAGAAAACGCGCTTTTTGCGATTCTTCGTCGGAAGGTGAAAATAAATTGAGCAAACGCTCTATAAGTCCCGGTTTTTTCGAGATTTGTCTTTTCGCCATAACATAAATATGGACGAAAAGAGGGGATATGTCAAGGTGTAAAAAACGTACATCCCTGTACGTTTTTTACCTCGAGTTTGTCTTCGCCAAACTCGGTTACATAAAGTTTTCCGGCATCCGTGCCGGGATTATGTCGACATGGATGTCGGAAAAGCTTTAAATATGCGAGTTTATGCATAGTATCAATAGAGGAACGGGATGATGCGCTTCGGTTTATATCGGGCTACTTCGTCGGGGAAGGTTTCGGCGTATTTTTTGTAAATCGCGTCGGAGCGCGGTACCAAATTGCATGCAGTCCAAAACACAAATAAAAAGCCCGCCGACGACCACGTTAAAACGGCAAAGCCGAGCCATTCGACCAATTCTCCGAAATAGTTTGCGCTCGTAATATAGCGGTACATTCCGCGGGACGGATAGTAATGCTTGCTGCTCCCGTTTTTTCTCAGCGAGCGGATATAGGAATCTGAGCTTATGTTGATAATCATACCGACGAAAAATAAAACCGCGCCGGCAATAAAACGCGGATCGGAAAGCCAGCCGCGATCGTACATTTCAGCGGGCGAAAAGTAAAAAATCCACAAGCCGATTAAAAACGAGTTTATGCTGTTGAACAGCATTCCCATAAGCACGATTGTAATCGGCATTTTACTTTTGCCTTTAAGCAGCGCCGGAAAAATAAGCGTGCGCTGTATATAGTGAAGGATAAAAAAAGATGCGAGCAGTACGCGCACCGGCTTGTGTTCATAGTCGAGCGTGCACAGCAAATAAAACATAACGATGAGCGTCGGACACTCCATAAGAGTCCATGCGGTTTTATTGTTAAAGCTGAATCCCCATTTTTTATCGATAAGTTTGCCGTATCCTGCGGGAATAAAATACAAGGCAAAAAAGCACATCAATCCCAAAACAAGCATAACGATTTCGGCAGCGCAATATGTTGAATATGACATGGGCACAGTATCTATTTTTTTTCCGTTTTAATCAAGCTTTTTTGTATAAAATTGTACAAAAAGAACGGCTCTTGCCTAAAAATTAAAAATAATTTAAAATAGAAACCGACATGAAAAAGTATTCGCTGTGTGCCGTTTTGTGTTTTTTTGTTTTATGCTTTTCCCCTGCGCAGGCAACCGATCGGGACAATGCCGAAGATTTTCCCGCTGCCGCCGATGCGGAAAATCCGGATTGCATATACGATAAAGCGTTGCTCGGCGATTGCATCATTCATATGAAAAAAATTACGTCCCCATTTAAAGGTTCGGCACCCGCAATAGAAATGCTTTTTTATGCGCCGTTTGTGTGGGAACAGGCCGAGAGTTCAAACGGCTGGGGCAGAGAAGGCAAAACGCTTCGTTATTATGAAGAGGTTGTCCCCGGCACGCCTATAATTTTTTCGATTACGAATAAAATCAACGACGTGTATTATTACAAATGCGAGGGCGTCCATCCGTGCGCGCTGCCGATGTATGAAGAAGGCGAGGGCGCGCAAATGCTCGAGCGCTTTATATTCTTTAAATTTACGGCTTACGCCGATAAGGGCGGCCTTTTTGAAAACCGCCTTGACAATTATCTGTACGCGCTCGATACGCATACCAAGCTGCTGTACTCATACGGCATGCCGACCGACTTTAAAAAAGTCATCGGCAATAATTATATTCCGCTGAGCTGGCAGGCATATGAAACCGCGCCGAACACAAAAGACGCCGGGCTGAAATTTTACGAATACGATCCGGTCGGTTTTGTTTCCCTCGACGATACCTATGAGTTTTTTACGATAAAAACCAATATGCATATTTACGATTGGTGGTACGACGCGATCACCGTCGGCAAAACGATGGAAGAAGTGAAGGTCAAACGGTTTATGCCCGTCGTCAATCCCGACGCCGAAACGGACTGGACAGTCCGCGACGACAAGCGACCCGTCGCATCGCCGTATCGAAGACGATAAGCGGCCGGTATTTTTTGCCTTTGTGCCGGAGCGCGCCTTGGCTTACATCTTTATTTTCAGCGTTCGAAGATAGGCTTTGGTGTCGTCGGGAATCCTTCTGCTTTCCAGCGCTTTTTGAATGCTTTTATTGTGCGTAAACGGTGCCATGGTCCTTTTTTCGATGTACGGGACGGCCGCGTCGTACTGTTTAATCAATGCAAAACTGAAGTACCAGGCGATCATCATGTTGACGTAATATTCTTGCGACTCCACGCTTGAAACGATTTTAAGCATTTCCGGCTTGAACAATTCGTCAAGATAGTTCGAAAGCAAAAGGCCAATCGCATAGCGGACGGTGTACGCGTGCTTTGAGCGGATCCATTCAAGGATTTTTTTATACACGGCATCCGGATGTTTTTTAAAAATCGGCAGGGCGAATGAATCGCAGGTTGCCCAGTTATCGATAAACGGCAAAAACTTTTCAGTTTCCGCAAGAGCGGCATCGATATCTTTTATGTTTTCGATAAAAAAAGCGTGAAGGTTGTTTTCTTCAAAATAGCGGTGCGGAAGATTTTTCATAAAGTCGGCGGCTTGGGCGTTTTCGGTTTTAAAAAAATCTTTTGCGAATTTTTTTAGAACCGGCATGCGTATGCCGATCATCGTATCTTCGTCGACGGTGGGGATAAGTTTTTTGTTAAAATCCTTATACGCTTCATCTTTGAACGAAAAAAGCCGTTCTTGAATCGTCGTTTGATTTTTCATCGTGTTTAACCCTGTACGGTTTTTATGCGGCTGCCGGTTAAGCCTTTTTCTATTTCGAGCCGCGCGCCTATACGCGTTTTTAAACTTGCAACGTGCGACACAAGACCGATGCAGCGGCTGCCGCGAATTTCGTCGAGAACGCTCAAGGCTTTTTCCAAAGCCGTATCGTCAAGCGAGCCGAATCCTTCGTCGATAAAAAGCGAATCGAGCTGCACGCCGCCGTTTTTCGCTTGAACGGTATCGCTTACCGCGAGCGCCAAACTTATGGACGCCATAAACGTTTCGCCGCCGGAAAGGGTGGAGCAGGCTCTCCTTTTTCCCGTATAGCTGTCGTAGATTTCCAAATCCAGCCCGCGGTATCCGCGGCCGCCGTCGGCATCTTTTACGTACATCGTGTACCGGCCGTCGGAAATGCGCTCCAGCCGTTTGGCCGCATACAGGCAAACTTCTTCGAGATACATTTGCAGTATCCACGATTCAAGCTGAATTTTTTTCGGATTTTTACCCGAGACGGCATTGTAGATTTTTTCGTAATCGGCAAGCTCGGCAAAAAGTTCTTTGCGGCGCTTTTCCAAGTGTTCATATTCGCCAGCCTTTGCCTTTGCGTCCGAAAGTTTTGTTCGAATGTCGGCAAGGGCGTTTTCGCTTTCGCCGAGGTCTTTTTCCGTTTCGTTTTTTTGTAGCGAAAGCCGCTCCCGTGCCGCCTGCATTTCTTCGAGGCTGCCGGAAAGCAAAGCTTTTTTTTCGCCGCACAGAATTTCGAGGCGCTGCTTTTCGGTTTTATAGTTTTCGATTTTACGTTCAAGTTCGTTTATATACGCTTTGTTTTGTAAAACCGCACGTATGCGCTCGATCCGTTCCGTTATGTCCCGTGCGGCCGAAACAAAAACGGAATTTTCAACCGCTTCGTACAGGGTCGTGCGGCACGAATCGTTTTCTTTTTCGCTCGAGTTCAGTTCCGACTTGAGCACGGCTTCTTTTCCGGTTAATTCGGCTATGGCTTTTTCCGTCCGCGTCCTTTGTTCGTCGTAGGCGCGTACGGCATTTTCCAAGCGCTCCCGTTCGCCGCGAAGAGACGTCAATATGTTTTGTACGGTTTGCGCCCTTTGCTCCGCCTCGGCGGCAGCCTGCCCGCTTTGCGGAATGTCCGCTGGTATGCGCGATAAAAGATCGGCAAGTTGCCTCTGGCCGTGTTCGAAAGCCGCCTGCGCCGCCGCCTTGTCTTTTTCAAGTTCGCGCAGTTTTTCCTGCGGTATTTTCAGCGCCGCTTCGTATTCGCGGATAAGCGCGCAGGCTTTTTCAAATTCCGTATAGGCTGCCGCCTGTTTTTCGCGTTCCCGGCGCGCGGTTTTTTGCCGTTCGGCCACACTCGCGGTATCGATGTTTTCGGCTTCTTTTTCACACTCGGCGATAAAGTCCTCGGTAAAGCGCGCAAGGTTTTCGCGGCTTTGGGCGATGCGTCCCTGAAGTTCTTTTTTGTCGTCCTGCGCTTTTCTGAGGCTGCGCTCCGCCTGTTCGCATAAGTTTTGCTGCGTACGTATTTTTTCTTCCAAGCCGAGCGTTTGCTTTTCGCTTTCGGCGGGGTGGGGATGGTGCAGCGAGCCGCACACGGGACAGGGTTTTCCTTCTTCAAGATTTTGCGCCAAAAAATATGCGCCCGATGTTTTGCGTATATTTTCCCGTTCTTCCGAAAAACCGTTTAAAATAATGCGTGCGTTTTCGGCCGTTTTTTGCAAATCGGATTCGGTTTTGTGCGCGTCTTTTTCCAGCGCTTTTAAATGCAGATATTCGGTTGCAAACAATTCGCGTTCGGCTGCCTCCCCCGCTTCGCGCAAACTGTCTTCGTTTTGCGCAATCTTTTGCAGCGGTTCGAGCTTTTCGTTTATGCTTTGTATTGCGGCGCTTTCGTTTTGAATGCCGTTTTCAATACCGCAAAGCCGTTGTTCGGCCGTGCGCAATTCTTCGGCCGCACCGAGCGCCAGTTGTGCATTTTGGATAAGCGATGAAAGTTCCGGAATCCGTTCCCGGAACCGCTCGTATTCGTCCCGCCTGCTTTCCGAATCGGTTTTTATGCGCGCGAGATTTTCGAGCTGCGATTGTACATCCGCCGAATCTTTTTGTATGCGGTTCCGTTTTGCCTGCGCCTGCTCGGCCGCGTCCAAAAAAGGTTCGATGCGCACCGCCTCGCGCAGCTGCGACAGATTTTCTTCGTCGGCTTTTTGTTCGTCCGCTTGCGACAGCAGTTTTTCCAATTCTTTTACGGCCGCTTCGTAGTCGCCGTGCAGGCCGATTTTTTCTTCAAGGCCGCGGCTTTCGGTTTGTATGTCAAAAAGCAAAGCGCGCAGCTCTTCGCATTTTTTCGAGGCTTTTTCCGCTTCGTTTTCATATTCCCGAATGCGCTCGCCCGCCTGAGAACCGGGAAAAGCTTGTTCGAGCCGCTGCAAATTGCCCATCACTTCTTCAAGCATGCTCGAAAGGCTGTTCCGTTTTTCTTTCAGACGCTCCGCGGTACGCGTAAAGCGTTCAATCGGAAAAAGTTTTGAAAGAACGATTTTCCGCTCGCTCGATTTTTGCCGCAAGAATTCGGCAAAGTCGCCCTGCGGCAGCAAAATGATACGGGAAAACTCGTCGGCCGACAGCGAAATCAGCGATTGTATGAGAGAATCGGCTTCGCTTTTTTGACGGCTCATAAGCTCGGCTTCGGTTCCGTCGAGCCGGTACAGTTCGACTTCCTCGGCATTCGCGGCGACCGTTCCGTTACGCGTGATCCTGTCTACGGGCAGCGTCCGGCGGACGCGGTAGGTTTTGCCGTTCAGCATAAAATCGAGTTCGACGTAACATTCTTCCTGCGGGCCGCAAAAATCGGAACGCAGGCTCCTTATTTCGTTTTGCCTGCGCGAACCGGGAAGGCTGCCGTATAAAGCGTAGGTGAGGGAATCGAGGACGGTCGTTTTACCCGAACCGGTTTTTCCGCAAATGAGGAACATGTTCCCCAAAAGCGAAAAATCGATCGCATGTTCGCCGGTAAAAGACGCGATGTTTTTTATCGTGAGTTTAAGCGGTTTCATCGCACTTCGCCTCGCCGTCGATTTTTATAAACAAGTCGACCGCGCTTTGCCAGTCGGCGTCCTTGTCTTCCGAGATAAGTCCCGTGTCCGCCAAAAACGCATACAGGATTTCTTTAAGCGGAAGGCCGCTTTCGTTTTCGAGCAGGCGTTTCTTTTTTTCGGCGTTTGCGCTCCGTTCGTTTTGAGCGGCATCAAACGCTTGCTGTTTTACCGAAAGCAAAAACGGAAATTTTTCACGCAAGCGTACAACGGCGTTTTCCGCAATGACAGGATCGGTGTACGTACATTCAACATAGTCGTTTGCGTATTGCGCGTATTCGCCGCTCCGGCACAGCTGTTCAAAGCTTCCCGAAATTTTTACGACTCGACGCAAACTTTTAACCGGCAGCGCCGTTACGGTAAGCGCGCCCCGTGCATCAAGCGCCGGCTGTCCGCTGTGCGCGGCATCCCCGCCGTCGAATTCAACTTTTAAAAAACACTTTTCTTTGCCGGCTTCGTCGAACGAATAAGCGAGCGGAGAACCGGAATAATACAAGCGTTCGCCGATTTTTTGCATTTTGTGGATGTGGCCTGCGGCCGTGTATGCAAAAAAATCGAAGATCGAAGAGTCTATAAGTTCGGCAGTTCCGGCAAAAACGCGTTCAGTTCCCGCATCTCGTACGCCCGTTGTAAACACGTGGCAGGCAAGCAGGGGCGCAAGATTTTTGTAGGCTTCATCGCTTTTTTGCAGTTCTTCGTGGGCGGCTTTGATTTTGCGCACGGCTTCTTTTGCCAAATCCTGCTGGGAACGCAAAACGGTGCCGTCTTCGGATGTTAAAGAACCTGCACGCAAAAAAGGCAGCAAATAGAGCGCCGCCTCGGCTTTACCCGAAGCATTTTTTAAAATAACCGGCTGTGTGCAATTCGCTTCTTCAGTACGAATGTGAATATTTTCGTTGCGTAAAAGTTCCGCGCCGAATCCGAGCCGCGCGGCGGAATCGTGATTGCCCGAAATAATGCATACGGGAAGTTCCGGAAAAAGAGCATGAATTTCGTTTAAAAAATCGCTGAAAAGCTGCACCGCTTCGCTCGGCGGCACGGCGCGGTCGTAAATATCGCCGCTTATAATGAGGGCATCGTAGCGGCACTTTTCCAATTCGGTTTTAAGCGAGGTGAGCATAAATGCCTGATCTTCTATAAGAGAATATTCGTAAAAAATTTTGCCTAAGTGAAAATCGCCCGTATGCAAAATCGTAAGCATGGTTTTTGAGTGTAGCACAAAGGCCGTATTTTTGCTATAGTTTGCGCATGAGTAAGGTGATACGCGCTTCGGTGCTCGGCTGCTGCATGGGCGTGCGCCGCGCGATACGGGCTGCGGAAAACGCTTTGACCGATTATGCCGATTGCGAAGTGTACAGCCTCGGACCGCTTATACATAATAAAACGGCGCTGAAGCCCTTATACGAGCGCGGACTTTTATTGCTCGATTCGGCATCGTTGGAAACGATTTGCGGCGAACCGTCCGATGCCGGACATAAAAAGCGCGTCGCGATTATACGGGCGCACGGGGTGCCGCCGGCTATACGGAAAAAACTGCAAAATGCCGCCATCCGTATAGAAGACGCGACCTGTCCGCGCGTATTGGTAAATCAAAAACGGGTTTCCGATTACGCCGCGCAAAAATACACAATAATCATAGCCGGCGATAAAAGCCACGGCGAAGTCGCCGCGCTTGTCGGAGAAGCCGAGCTGCAGGGCGCCGAATGCGTTATCGTTCAAAACGAAGCCGACGCGAAACTTCTTGCGCAAAGCGAAGGTTTTGCCGATTCCAAAGCGATCCTCATAAGCCAAACGACGGCCGGCCTTGAAGAATACGAAGCGATCCGGCGCATATTGTGCGCGGCGAACCCTTCGATAAAAGTGTTCGATACGATATGTCCGGCGACAAAAGAACGGCAGGACGCGCTCAAAGAATTGTGCGATAAAGTTGACGGCGTTATCGTCGTCGGCGGGAAAAATTCGGCAAATACCAAGCGCTTGTTCCAAACCGCACAAGAACTGTGTCCTCATGCCGCGCACATAGAAACCCCCGACGAAATTCCGGCCGAATTTTTCCGCATGAAAGTTGTGGGCATAACCGCCGGTGCTTCGACACCCGACGACGTAATCAGCGGAGTGGAAAACCGTTTAACAAAAAACTGCGTGATGAAAAAGGGCGGCGAATGAATCCCGCGATAAATCCGTATGCGTCGATTTCGATCGTTTCTCCTTCGGAAGCGGGGCCGGGCGGCATAGCCGAAGGAAGCAGCGTTTTTGTGCGCGTGCTTGCCGCCGAGGACGGCGGGCGTTATACCGTTTCCTTTGCCGGCAGGCGCTTCAGCGTACTGTCGCGCCAAGCGCTCGGCATAGGCAGCGCGTTCCGCGCCGACGTTAAGGTCGAAAAGGGGCAAGTGCTGCTGGTGCCCCGCCGACTTTCGCCGTTTTCGGCCGCATTCCCGGAAGGCGGTTCAGCCGGCGAAGGCGGTACGGGCGTTCGCCGCTTTTCCTCGCTGCACGAAGTCGGCGGCGAAAAACTTTCCGCTTTTTTGGAGCAGCTCGGCCTTCCGTTCGATGACGTTTCGTTCCGCTCGGTGCAGTTTTTTCAGGAAAACGGCATTCGTTTTGACGGCCGCCTCGCTTTAAAGGCGCGCGCGATCGCCAAGCGTTTTAAAGGCCGCGAAGAAGATGCCGCCGAAATTGCGCTGTTTTTGCTGCAAAAAGGACTGGAAGCCGACGAGAACATGGTTTTATATCTTTTAGATATATTGAACGGAAAGCAAAATTCAAACGAAAATTCTTCCGGCAGTTTTTCCGCGCTCGCGCAAAACGAAGGCGGGAGCGCGGGCAATTTTTTGCCTTTTGTATACGAAAATGCTTCGAAACTCTTATCTTTACCTTTCGGTTTGCTGTCGTTTTTAAATCATTATAAAAGCGAAGATAAGCATTGGCTTGTTTTGCCCTTCGAATATTGTATAAATAGTACATGTTTTAATGGAGTTATTAGACTTTCTCTAAATCTTGAAGAAAAAAAAACGGAAAAAATGCTGATTTCGGCTTTTTCTTCTGTAAGAAATTATTATTTCGTGATATCATTTAAAGGAAAGACAAATACGGATAACAAAATACGTTTAATAATCGATTATTGCATAACGCCTGCCGCATCGAACTTTGAAGCGATGAAGTTCGGCGGCTTGTTGGAAACGTCGATGGCCGGCATAGCCGATCTTGCGGTGCATTACCGCGAAGACATGTGCCGCTTCGGGTGTTTTACGGGAGCACCGGATCTTTCTTTTGCAGAGGCGCGCGCATGAACAAACAAAACGCCGATAAAAAAACGGCCGTCGCTTTGCGTTATCCTGAAGGTTTTCCCGCCCCCTTTATTGCGTGCAAGGGAACGGGAAGACTTGCCGAAGTTATGACGGATTTGGCTTCCGAATTGAGTATTCCGATCGTTTCGGAACCGGAAACGGCGCACATACTTTCAATGCAGGAAGTCGGCAGTTGTATACCGCCGGAAACATACCGAGTCCTCGCTGCGGTGTTTTGTTTTTTAAAAGAGAATGAAACCTATGGAAACAATTAGAAGCGAAGATGTGAAAGAAGGGATGCGTTTTTCCGCGCCGGTCTTTTTTGACGACGGCAAAAATATGTTTTTGGCCGAAAAAAAGCCCGTAACGCCCTTTCACGTAAGCGTCCTTTCGCGCTGGTCGATTCCGTTTGTCGTAACATACGGTAAACTGCTCGGTCCGGATCCGGTTGTCGAAGCCGAAGCCGAAGAATTGGAAGAGCTGGAAGAACTTGAGCAGGATACTTTTTCGTTTTTAAATATCGTGCGTAAAAAGCTTACCGATGTTTCCTTGTGGAAATTCTATTCCAAAGCCGTAAAAAACATGCAAAAGTTTTTTGCCGATTATAAAGAAAACAAACCGGCCGACAAAACATTAATAGACGACAGTATCAAACTGCTGTATAAATTGGTAACCGACGACAAAAACTTTGCGCTTACCTGCGTGTTTTGCAAGTTCGAAAAAACTCCTTTTTATCCGCTTGCGGCAGTCGATACGGCGGTTCTTTGTGCCGTACTTGCACGGGAAACGGATCTTCCGCAGCGTGCGCTTATTCACTGTATATCGGCCGCTTTTTTGCACAGTTTGGAAATGTCCGATTACGCCGCCTTGCTCGTAAAAGCGCCGGCTTCCGTGCAAAAAATTGCCGTGCTCAATATAAACAAAAACGAACTTTTGCGCGAATGCCTGCAAAAAACGGTAAACTTTGCCGCAGGCACGCTTATGTATCCGCGCGAAGTTATTTCCGCGTTTTCGCAGCGGTACGAACGATGGGACGGAACCGGTTCGCCCGAAGGGCGCAAAGCTCAGGAAATCGATCAGGGAGCCAGAGTGCTTGCCGTTTGCTGCGATTTTTATTCGATGATTACCCCGGAACCTGCGGGGCAGGGCATACTTGCTTACGATGCGGTCAAAAAACTGCTCGACGAAAAAGATAAAAAATTCGATTCGGGCGTTTTAAAAGCCTTTGTGCGCGCGGTCGGATTGTATCCGCCGGGGACATTCGTACTGCTGAACGATTCTTCGATAGCGCAGGTTGTGTCGAACAATCCCGATGCGCCCTTTGTTCCGTCGGTGCAGATCATCAAATCATCTTCGGCCGGTGACGATAAAACGGGTAAACTTATAGATTTGAACGGCGAAAAATCGATACTTATTGTGCGCGCGATAAATCCCGAAGAAGATAAAAACAGTGTCAACCGATAATATTCAAAAAGGAAAAGAAGGAGAAAAAAAGGCGGAGAATTACTTAAAAGAACAGGGATACGTTATTGTATGCCGCAATTGGCGCGCACGCCGGGGCGAAATCGATCTTATCGCCGAAAAAGACGAAACTTTGGTTTTTGCCGAAGTAAAAACCTTGCCCGCTTCGACACTCGAAACGGTGGAACACGTGCTCGGCGGTATAAAGCAAAAAAAAATTATCGAAACGGCTAAACGTTTTTTGCTGGAGAATCGACAATATAGTAACAGCTATATCAGATTTGATGTGCTCATTGTTGATGTGCCTTTCTATCCTCCGGTATATCATATAAAAAATGCCTTTTCGGAGTTTGTATGACTGTTTCTGCAAAAAAAATATCGGCCGAGAATGTTCCTCCGAGGATATTGGAAATTCGCCGAAAAATCAAAGACAATTCGTACGTCGATAATGCGGTGCAGCGTATAGCCTTGATTTTAAGCCGCGAAATTGCCGGGAAATCCTGCCGTCTGAGAGAAGTAATGATATGAATGATGTAAAAGACGAAAAACAACATAAAAACGAAAGACGCCGGCGGAATAATCGCCGCCGAAAAGACGCGCCGAGAAAATCGGGCGGACAATATACCGAACGCCCGAGCGAACGGATCAAATTGTACGAAGGCGAACCGGTCGAATGTTCCTTTTGCGGCAAACCGGTAACCGATGTCGCTTCGGCTTTGGCCGATAGGACGACCGACAAGCCCGTCCATTTCGACTGCGTACTCGATTATCTTGCCGAACACGAAACGCTGAGTGCCGGCCAAAGCATTTCGTATATCGGGCAGGGTCGCTTTGCCGTCATATCTTCCAAGGTGCCGGCATCCGTACAGGGCACATCCGCCGTAGGCGTAGCAGCCGCAGGCGCCGCAGCCGCAGGCGTAGCAGCCGCAGGCTTGCCTTCTCCGCGTTTTGTTATCGAACGCGTTATAGAATGGGAGCCGCGCGATAAAAAATACGAATGGCGGGCGAACATCGCCGATGCGTACAGCAAAATTAAATAGAAATATATAGGGATACAATTCTATGAAAAAACTTCAAAAAATCGTTTTTTCCGCTTTTCTTTTTATGAGCTTTGCAGCTTTTGCTCAAGAAGAAGGCGCCGCGTATTATCCCGCGCTGAAAAGTTCGAAAGATATTATCGTAATGGAAACCTCGTTCGACGTATATTTCGACATTTTGTTCAATACGCTCGCGGGCAATGAAAATCTGAAACCTGCATGTCGTCTTGCCGTTCCTTCAAATTGGAACAAAGCCTATTCCGAATTTAAAGGCGAAGAAACCGCCTTCGGCTGCGCATCATATCGGCTTGTGCTGAAGGGCTTAAAGTCGAATTGCCGTTACGCTTTTTATATTAAATCCACGCCGTCGTCTTCGTGCGCCGTATATGTCGACGGAAAACTGCTTGCCTCAAGCGGTACGGTTTCCGATGCCGCCGAAAAGTTCCGCCCGGCATATGAGCCCGTATATGCCGATTTTACTTCATCGCACACGGGCGAAGCCGAACTGGTCGTTCAGGTAGCGAATTTCGTGTATCGTAAGGGCGGCATATGGCTTCCCTTTTATTTCGGCGAGCAGGACGCGCTGTACCGCTACTATAATACGGAAGCGGGCATTATCGCTTTTGTGTGCTCCATGCTGTTGTTTTTGTGCATAGTATGTTTTACGATTTTTGCGCTGAACATAAAAAAGCGCAGTCCCTTGTACCTCGGCCTTTTTTTGCTCTCCCTGCTTTTGCGTATGGGCATAACCGGATTCAATATACTTCCGTTGGTGTTTAAGAATTTTCCGTATAGCGTTTTATTCAAAATGGAATATTCGGTTTTGTGGATCGGGCCGCCCGCATTTTTGTTCTTTTTGTATTCGATGTTCAAGTGGATGACCAAGTACCGGCGCTTAACCTATGCATACGGTATTCTTGAAGCCGTACTCGGTTTGCTGACCGTCTGTTTGCCGATTTCGATTGTAAATAAGTTGGTGCCGGTCTTTGAAATTGCGACGATCATCGGAGCCGTTTTTTGCATCGTCATTCTTATTGCGGGATTTTTTAAAAGAGAAAAACATATCGCCATGTATTCGCTGTCCGTGCTTGTCGTCGCACTCGCGCTTTTACACGAAATTATGTACCTCGCAGTACACGGCGCGATTATATACAGCTATATTCCTTTGGCGGTTTTAATACTTGCCGTCGTTCAGTTCTTTACCCTTGCCGCGCAGGAAACCGAACTGTTTTCAGACCGCGTCGTACTCATACATAAATTAAAAAAACTCAACGACGCGTACATACGCTTTGTTCCGCGCGAGTTTTTGGATATGCTGAATAAGCGCGACATCACCGACGTTGCATTGGGCGATTATGTTCAAAAAGATATGGGCATTTTATTTGCACAGATTTACGTACGCGCGGGCAGCCAAGATATCACGCTGGAAGAAGAGTACGATATTTTCAGTACGTTTTCGATGGTCGTGTCTTTGCTTATGCCGCAATACGGCGGCTTTGTAAGCAAATTTTTAAGCCGCGGCCTTATTGCGCTGTTCCCCGACGGAACGCAAAGCGTAATCAACTGCTGCTTTGAGATACAGGAACGAATCGATAAACTCAACGAGATCCGCCGCTCGGCCGGCCGTCCGCCCGTTTTTGTGGCGATGGGCATTCACTACGGAAAAATGATTTTGGGAACCATCGGAGAAATTTCCCGCTTGGACGATACGGTTATATCCGATGCGGTAAATACGGCTGCGCGTATCGAAAGCGTGTCCGAAACCCTGCATTATCCGGTGCTCGCGTCTTTGGAAGCGATCGAAAAGTCGAATTTGGCTGAGAGCGCCGATATCGCGCTTGTTCCGCTGGGAAACATTCACGTAAAGGGCAGGATAAAATTGGTTTTGCTTTTTAACTGTTTGCCGCTCGAACGATTTCGAAAAAACTCGAAACGGGCGACAGCGCCGGCGTATCGCTTGAAAAAAAGGGGCCTGTTGTACATGAAAGTGTTTAAAAGCCGACTTATTTTTTTATTTTATTTATGCGCCGCCGCAGCTTTATCCGCCGCGTCCGTTCACGATACGGCGGTTTTATCGGCGGGAAGAATATTTGTTTCGCGTCCGGAAAAACTCGCTTCAGCTTCGATAAAACTGCCCGGTTTGTGGGAATTTTATTGGAACGAATTTATCGATCCGGCACTTTTTTATTCCGGCAATGCTTCCGAACCTTCAAAACCTTCCGCCTCAAAGCCCGAACCCTATGCCCTCGTTAAAGTGCCTTCCGTATGGAACGATATTATCGGCGAGCGCGAAGCGAAATGGGGCAAGGGATCCGCAACCTATCACATCAGGATCGAAAACCTTAAGCCGAATTTCCGTTACGCTATGTACATGTTCGATCGGATAGGAACCGCGGGCAATTTATACTGCAACGGAAAGCTTGCCTTTTCGCAGGGCACACCTTCGGTAAACTATAAAGAAACGCGCTCCCGCCGCTCCATGGATATCGCCGTGCTCGAATCGGATGCGGACGGCATTGTCGACTTGGTTTTTCATTGTTCAAACTACGTGTACCGTATCGGCGGTTTGTGGAGCAGCCTTTCATTTGCCGAAGAAGGTTTTATCCGCCACCGGTTTACGATTAATTTGAATTATAACTTTTTTTACGCCGGCGCTTTGCTGAGCATAATGCTGTATCACTTGTTTTTATTTTTGTTCCGAAAATACGATTGGCCGAGTTTTTATTTTGCGTTTTTCGCTTTTACGGTTTTTTTACGCAGCATTTCCGACGATTTTTCGCTTTTGCTGTTGTATGTTCCGGCCATACCGTA
This sequence comes from Treponema maltophilum ATCC 51939, assembly GCF_000413055.1. Taxonomy (NCBI): domain Bacteria; kingdom Pseudomonadati; phylum Spirochaetota; class Spirochaetia; order Treponematales; family Treponemataceae; genus Treponema; species Treponema maltophilum. The sequence continues at coordinate 685,741 of NZ_KE332518.1, forward strand.
TGCGCTCGATTTGAAAATCAGCTATACCGCCGTTTTTGCCGCTCCGGTATTTTTTATGCTGCATTTGATGTCTTTATACAGTACCGATTTGAAAACGGGAACAAAAAAGGCCGTTGCGGCAAAAATCGTTGTCATCATCGGTGCGGCTATCGGGCTTGCCATGTGGCTGTCCCCGATCGCTATAGCGAATTACCTGGTGATTCCCTGCCTTGTCTATTTGTTTGCAAGCATTATCGTGATTTTAGTTATGATTTTTTCCGAACTGCGCCAAAGCAGCGTGGAAATCATTGTTTTAAGCATGCTCGGCGTTGCGGTTATTTCGTTTGCCGCCATATATGATACGATTATTACGCAGCTTTCGCGCGGCACCTATGCAAACGTGCATCTTTTATCGTATGCGTTTATTTTGTTCGTATTGTTTCAGTCCCTTATTGCCGCAATCCGGCACGAACAGGCCGCTTCTTCGATAGAAGTGCTGTCGGAAAGTTTGCAAAAAACAAACCTGTCGTATATGCGCTTTGTTCCGCAGGAATTTTTGCACCTTTTGGAAAAAGGCAATATTACCGACGTCGAAATGGGAAATTACACGACGCGCAATGTAACGCTTTTGTGCGCGGACATACGCAATTTTACCCCGATATCGGAACAGCTCGGCGGCAAAGAAGTGTTCGATTTGCTCAACGCCTGTTTTACGAATATTGCTCCGCTTATCCGCACATACGGCGGATTTATCGAAAAATATTTGGGCGACTGCATCATTGCGATTTTTCCCGACAATACGTCGAATATCTTTCAGTGCGCAATCGAAATGCAGCAAAAAATGCAGTATTTAAAAACGGGCAAGCCCATTACGCTGCGCATCGGAATCGGCATTCACTACGGAAAGGTTATTTTGGGAACAACCGGTTCGGCCGAGCGTTTGTCGCAGGTTGCCGTGTCGGAAGCGGTCGATACGGTTATGCGTTTGGAATCTTTAACGAAAACCTACGGAAAAGAAATTCTCGTGTCCGGTTCTGCGCTGAATCATGCCGGCACGGCGCGCTCGAAAGAAGGATTTAAATTCGTCAAAATCGATACGAAAAGCTTAAAAAAGCCTTTAAAAGACGAACTCTTTTCGCTCGAAATTCCCGAAACTTTCGACATGTAACCGATTATGAGCGAAGCGAATTGCCTGAACACTCTCTTGCTCACGCGTGCTGTCATTCCATCTCGAAGGCGCCTGTGTACAATTCGTAGTAGGTACCTTTTTGTGCAATCAATTCGTCGTGGCTGCCCCTCTCGATAATCCTGCCGCGGTCCAGCACGATGATGTGGTCGGAATTGCGGACGGTTGAAAGCCGGTGCGCAATGACGAAGGTTGTCCGTCCGGCCATCAATTTATCCATTCCGTCCTGCACCAAAGCTTCGGTCCGCGTATCGATCGAAGAAGTCGCTTCGTCGAGAATCATAACCGGCGGATCGGACACTGCCGCACGGGCAATGGAAAGAAGCTGGCGCTGGCCCTGCGATAAGCCGCTTCCGCCGTTTTTCAGCATCGTGTCGTAGGATTGCGGCAGCATGCGGATAAAGGCGTCCGCATTCGCGAGTTTTGCCGCTTCGATGCACTGTTCGTCCGTTGCTTCGGGGTTGCCGTATCGGATGTTTTCCATAACGGTGCCCGTAAATAAATTGACGTCCTGCAATACAACGCCCAAAGAGCGGCGCAATGCGTCTTTTTTTATTTTATTGATATTGATGCCGTCGTAGCGTATTTTTCCGTCGTCGATGTCGTAAAAGCGGTTTAAAAGATTCGTGATGGTCGTTTTGCCCGCACCCGTTTCGCCGACAAAGGCGATCTTTTGTCCGGGCTCGGCAAAGAGCGTAATGTCGTACAAAACCTGCTTGCCGCTCACGTACGAAAAATCCACATGATCCAAAACGACGCGGCCTTCAAGTTTTGTAAAGGTAAGGCTTCCGTCGCCGTGCGGATGTTTCCACGCCCAAAGACCTGTGCGGTTTTCGCTTTCGGTTAAAACGCCGTTTTCTTCGCGCGCGTTGACCAGCGTTACGTAGCCGTTGTCTTTTTCGCTTTCTTCATCCAAAAAGCTGAAAATACGCGCGGCTCCGGCAAGCGCGGTAACGATCGAATTGAATTGATTGGCGATTTGCGAAATGGGGTTTGTAAAATTCCGCGACATGGTAAGGAAGGATGCGATCATGCCGAGCGTCATTACGTTTATGCCGAAAATGCCGAGATTGGGAATGTGCGCTATGGCCATGTATGCGCCGAGTACGGCGATAATCACATACTGCACATAACCCAAGGCGTTCATCATCGGCATCATCGTGTTGGCGTATCCGTTGGCGCTTCCGGCATTTTGTTTCCATGTATCGTTTTTTTCGCGCATTTCTTTTATTGCCGGTTTTTCGCGGCAAAAAACTTTAATGACTTTTTGTCCGTGTATCATTTCTTCGACATAACTTTCAAGTTTTGCCAAAGATTCCTGCTGCTTCATAAAATAACCGGCGCTTTTTCCCGCAATCAATTTGATTGCCTTCAAGATAAAAAATAAGGCAGCGCAGACAAGGATTGTGAGCCATACGCTGATGTACAGCATGCAGCAAAAAACCGTTATAATCGTAAAAACCGACGAAATAAGCTGTGCCATCGACTGCGCAATCATTTGCCTGAGCGTGTCCGTATCGTTTGTGTACAAGCTCATAATGTCGCCGTGGGTATGGGTATCGAAATAGCGCACGGGAAGGTACTGCATTTTTGTAAACATTTCGTCGCGGATTTTTTTCAGCGTTCCCTGGGCGATCGTTACCATCGTGCGGCTGTACACCAAAGAAGAACACACGCCTGCAAGGTACACCGCGCCGACGGCCGCAAGTGCGCGCAGGAGTCCCGTAAATACGGGATTTTCGGCTTTTAAAAGCGGCGCAATGTAGCCGTCGATGAGCGTCTTCAAAAACATAGAAGACGCCGCACTCGCAACGGCGCTGAGCAGGATGCATATCGTTACGAGAACGAGACGCCCTTTATACGCTTTCATGTACGAAAGCAGCCGTTTTAACGCGGCCGGATTAAAATGCTGTTTTTCGCGTTCATTCATTGTCTTCGCTTCCTTTTTGCTGGGACAGGTATACATCGCGGTAAATATCGCTTTTTGCGAGCAATTCTTCGTGCGTTCCGGCCGCACTGATTTTTCCCTCGTCCATTACGAGGATCATATCCGCGTGCTGCACCGAACTTACGCGCTGCGCGATAATGATTTTCGTCGTGCCGGGAATAGCGTCGGCCAAAGCCTGCCGGATGCGGGCATCGGTTTTCGTATCGACCGCGCTCGTTGAATCGTCGAGAATCAGAATTTTCGGTTTTTTGAGCAAAGCGCGCGCAATGCACAGCCGCTGTTTTTGCCCGCCCGAAACGTTGGCGCCGCCCTGTTCGATGTGCGTATCGTAGCCGTCGCTCATCGCGCGGATAAACTCGTCGGCGCACGATGCGCGGCACGCGCTTTCCAATTCTTCGTCACTTGCGTTTTCGTTGCCCCAGCGCAGGTTTTCTTTAATCGTGCCGGAAAACAATTCGTTTTTTTGCAACACCATCGCAACCGCGCCGCGCAAAGCGTTCAAATCGTAGGAGCGTACGTTTTTGCCGCCGACGTACAAAGCGCCTTCGCTCACGTCGTATAAGCGCGGAATCAGCTGAACAAGGGTTGTTTTTGCCGAACCCGTTCCGCCGATAATGCCGACGGTTTGTCCCGATTCTATCGTAAAATCGATGTCCTTTAAAACATTTTCGTCGGCCTTTCGGTTGTACCTGAACGATACGTGGTCGAAGCGGATGCTTCCGTCCGCAACTTCCGTAACCGGATTTTCGGGGCTTGTGATATCGGCTTTTTCATTTAAAATTTCGACAATGCGCGACGCGGAAGACCCGGAAATCGTAATCATCGCAAAAACCATGGAAAGCATCATCAAGCTCATTAAAATCTGAATGGAATAAGTGATGAGGGCCGTCAGTTCGCCGGTGGTCAGCCCGAGCGATGCGTCGTTCCCGCTTGCGACAATCGCCTTTGCGCCGATCCACGAAATGAGAATCATACAAACGTACATGCACAGCTGCATGAGCGGAGAGGTAAAGCTGATGAAGCGTTCGCCCTTTGAAAACAGCTCGTAGATTGTTTTCGATACCGCTTTGAATTTGCGTGTTTCGTATGTTTCCTGATTGAAGGTTTTTACGACGCGGATTCCTTTTATGTTTTCCTGAACGATGTTGTTCAATTCGTCATAGCTACGGAACACTGTGCGGAAAACGGGAATTACCGCGCGGATAATCAAACCCAAAAGCAGGGCAAGTACCGGAATCACGGCAAGGAATATAAGCGAGATTTCTTTGTTGATGCTGAAGGATACGCACATCGAAAAAATCATCATAACCGGCCCGCGTATTGCAAGCCGTATGAGCATTTGGTATGCGTTTTGCAGATTGGTTACGTCGGTCGTAAGCCGCGTTACGATTGAAGCCGAAGAAAATTTATCGATATTCGAAAACGCGAAGGTTTGCACGTTGTCGTACATATCCTGCCTGAGGTTTGCGGCAAAGCCCGCGGCGGCTTTTGCGCCGATGCGCGCGGCGCCGATTCCCGTCGTAAGCTGCAAGAGCGCAAATATGAACAGCGCGGCACCGTAAGTCCACACCTTTGCCATGGTTCCCGTATCGATGCCGTAATCGATTAAGCCGGACATGCACAGCGGAATAACGATTTCAAAAACCACTTCCGAAGCCGATAAAATAATTGTAATCAAAGAGCCTTTTTTGTGTTCGCGCAGACTTTTTATAAGCGTTTTAATCATGCGGTTTCCTTATAAAAAAAGGACTGTCAAAAGCGTGGGCTTTGAAAACAGTCCTTTTGCCGGGAACCGGAATCGAACCGGCACGGCGTTTAAATTGCCGAGGGATTTTAAGTCCCTTGTGTCTACCTATTCCACCATCCCGGCGGATTTTTTTGTTTTATAAGCGTATACATACTATCAGAAAAAGCGAAGTGTTGTCAATGCGGTAAAAAAATGATGAATACGGCAAAACCTTTGCCCGCATGCGGATATGCAATCCTAATCCCGATTTTCGTTCTTGTCGACACCGGCTTTTATTTATTCACCGTTATACCGATTACCGAATTATACCGCATTTGCTGCGTCCCCTGTTCTTTTTACGCTTTTTTTTGTATACTATACGCATTATGGCGGAATTACTTGCTCCTGCGGGAAACACGGAAGCATTGGACGCGGCGATAGGCGAGGGCGCCGACGCGGTTTATTTGGGACTCAAAAGTTTTAACGCGCGGCTTCGCTCTTCCAATTTTGCATGGAATCAATTCGAATCGGCGGTGCAGGCCGTTCACAAACTCGGTAAAAAAATATACGTAACGGTCAATACCGTGGTCGAAGAAAGCGAAACGGAGCGTTTGTACCGCTTTTTGTCGTATTTGGACAAGATCGGCCCCGATGCGATCCTCGTACAGGATTTCGGCGTTGTGCGCATGGTGCAGGAATTTTTCCCGCGCTTGGTGATGCACGCTTCTACGCAGATGAACGCTTCGAGCGCGGCCGCGGTAAACCTGCTGAGCAAAGAAGGTATAAAGCGCGTCGTTCTTGCGCGCGAACTGCAGGGCGAAGAAATCCGCAGCATACGGCACAATACCGCTTCCGAATTGGAAGTGTTCGTTCACGGCGCGCTGTGCGTCAGCGAATCGGGGCTGTGCCTGTTTTCCAGCTATTTGGGCGGAAAGTCGGCGAACCGCGGCATGTGTACGCAGGCATGCCGGCGCTATTACGAAACCGAATCGGGCGCGGGCGCAAAAGAAAAGGGCTATTATTTTTCGCCGAACGATTTGCAGCTTATCGACCGCATTCCCTTCCTCGCGGAAACCGGCGTCGATTCTTTTAAAATCGAAGGCAGGATGAAAAGCGCCGAATATGTCGGAAGCGTTACGGCCGCCTACCGCTATGTGCTTGATCATTGGCGGGAAGACAAAGAAGGCGCCGTAGCAGCCGGCAAGCGCATGCTTGCAACGGATTTTGCCCGCGCAAAAACGCACTTTTTATTCGACGGCGCCGACTCTTCAAAATTCCTTAACCCGGATCAGGCGGGCGGCACCGGAATTTATTTAGGCAAGATAGACGCCGTGCGCACGGAAAAGGCTGCAGAACCTTCCGCCAAAGCCGAGTTATCCGGCGCAGCTGATGCAGGTTCGGACAATGCCGGTGTATCCGCGACAGGTTTAAGCGGTTCGGCTTTGGCCGGTACCGGTTCGGGCAGCGGCGCCGTACAAAAGTTCGCGCTTTTAAAAGGCGGCTCCTACGACCCCGAATCGGGCGATTCGATCCGCATTCATAAAAAAGACGATTCGGGGCGCGTCAGCTATAAGGTACAAAGCGTCAAAAAATTCGCAAACGCAAAGGACAGGCAGGAATCGTGGATAAGCGTTCCCGCCGATGCTTCGCGCGGAGATTCGGTGTATCTTTTGCAAACCAAATCGATGTCCAAGCGCTATAAACGCGTGCTCGCTTCCGACTTGTCGCAGTTCCGTTTGCAGCCCGGAGGAGAGCGCCTTCCCGTGCTTGATTTGACGCCTTTGCAAAAAGAAACTTTAAGCTTTTTTCCCGAAGGCACGTACATACAGGTGAGCACCGTTTCCGATTTGTATGCCGTTGCCCCCGAACATCCGGTGCGCTTTATTATTGAATTGAATACCGAAACGCGCCGCTCGCTCATCGACAAAAAAGAAGCGCTGCCGTGCGGGAAAAAACAGGTTTTTATTTCGCTCGACCCTTTTTGCCCGCCGAAAACGCAAACCGTTTTGGAAAACGACATCGAAGCGCTGAGCGCTTTAGGCTTTACACAGTGGGTTGTCAACAATCCGGCTCATATCGCGTTGCTCAAAAATAAAAACGTCCGCATAATCGGCGGGTCGTATTTATATACTTTTAACCGCTGGGCCGTATCCTGGCTCGAAAATCAAAATATCGACGCGTTTATCATGAGCTACGAAACGAGCTTGAAAAATCTCGAAGCGATTTTTGAAGGAACCCAGCGCTCACGCATGATGATTTGTCTGTTTTCGTATCCCGCACTGTTCCGCATGCGCTTCACGTTGCCCGAATCGTACGACTTCAGCTGGTTTGCCGATAAAGAAGGCATGATGTTCCGTGCGCTTTCCACTCCCGACGGTTCTTTTGTAATGCCCGAACAGCCGTTTTCGATTATCGACCGCATGCAGCATTTGCGCAAAATCGGCTTTTCGCGCTTTTTAATCGATATGTCGAAAACGGCCGTGCGCAGAGCCGACATAAAAGTTCTTATGCGCGCCTTATACAAGGGCGAAGCGCTGCCGGACACGAGCCGCTTTAACTGGAAAGACGGCTTTTATTCGGCGCTTCCTTTAAAAACCGATACAAAAGGTATAAAGATAAAACGGTAAGCGGATATTTTGCAAACAATTTTTTGCATACGAAATCAAGGGAACCGGCGCCGCCTCAAAAGTTTGCTACTTTAAACTGAAGTTTTTCGACAGCCCCGGTCCCCGCCCTGATTCCGTACCGCCTCTTTTTTAACGCAGCAACGAAGTACGATTTCTAAAAGGTCGAAACCTCTTCATATTCGGGTTCTTTAAGTGCCGCCGCTTCTTTTGCGATTTCTTCCCCGCTTTCATCCTTGCCGTTCGCCGGCTTTTTAAACACCGGCTTAAATTCTATGTGTTCGGCGATAATCGAAACTTTGGCGCGGTTTTTGTCTTCGGCGTCGACCCAACGGCTTTGTTTGAGCCGGCCTACGACGCGCACGCCCCTGCCTTTTGTTGCGTTTTTTATGCTCAATTCGGCCAATTTTCCCCACGCGTCAATGTCGAAAAACGAAATTTCTTTTTCGTAAGTTTCGTCCTGCTTATACGTGCGCATGCACATAACGGAAAAGGAACACACCTTGGTGCCTTTCGCCGTTTCGCGCAAAACCGGTTCTTGGACAATATTGCCTTCAAGAATAATGGAATTAAGTGAATTCATGCTAAACCTCCGCAAATGTTTTCTTTGTTCCGGCCGGATATAAACATGATAGGCGGAGGCGGCAAAAAAAACAGATATTTTTTGTCGATTTTTGAAAAAATTATCCGTTTTTTACGAGCCGAATGATATACAGCGTAACGTACATTTGAAGCGCATCTTTGTCTTTTAACTTTTGCAGTGCCGACGTTTTTAGCAAAATCGCGGCCAGGTTTTGTATGCGCTCAACGGTAAAGTTCGAAGCTTTAAGCGTTCTGATCGTTCTGCGCATATAGTCCCGTATGAGCGAATTGACGTCTTCGGTGAGATTCGCCCGCAGCTGCTTGTCCAAAAGCGGATTCCATTGATTGATATACGAAGCTAATTCCCGATCCAGCGTCGAACCGGGCGGAATCAATGTTTTTTCGGCTTCCTCGGCAGCCGAACGGAATTCTCTGCGCCGCGCGGCCCGTACCGGGTTCCCGAACGATTGATTATCCTGCAGTTCGACAAAGGTCGTTTCGACCGGCGTATCGGCCGGTACCTCCGCAGCGTGCTTTTTGGTTTTTCTGCGCGGGCGCAATACAAGAGCCGCTATCCACGATATGGGCGGCATAGTATACCAAAACGGCAACATAATCTTTGCGTCGGTAACGATTTCCGAGCGCGAAAGCATCAGCAGTTCGCTGTACGGAAGCAGCTTGCCGTCGGCAAACAGATTGAGCGTATTTTTTGATATTTCTTTTGAAATGAGCGTTTCGTAGTAGATGAGCGACAAAAAGTTCGAATGCAAAAGCGCGTACAAAATCGGAGCGCGGGTTAAAAGCTCCTGCTCAAGCCGCTTTTCGAAGGCTTTGCGGTCGTTCATCGCAGGCACGCTGTCGAACTTTTTATACAGCGTAAACCATTCTTTCGTTAAATTGTCCTTTATCGTTTCGCGCGCATCGTTGCACAAGCGTATAATTAACGGAATAACCTTCGACTTTGTTATATAGTAATATTCTCCCGTATGAAGTTTGAATGTGAGCAACTCGGGTAAATTGTTGTCGGAGAACGCCGTTGTCTTTGTATGCAAAAAATCGTTCAAATCCTTTTCGCTGTATTGCCCTAAGAGCCTGCGACCCGTGGAATCCGAAAAGCCCTGAATGCTTTCTTTATTGAAATAGTACGGCGGTTTTTCCAAAAGCTGTTCCAAAATGCGCAAAGCCGCGTCGCGCTGCTGGAGCTGCTGGGATTTATTTTTAAAATAATTGATTGCGATTTCGGTTAAGTAAATGCTTTGCAAAATGCTGATGTCTTCCTGCGTGTAATCCTTTACCTTTTCGTAGTCCTGTCTGATAAAAAAACACAGCTGCCCCCAAAAATAAAACACTTCGCCGGAATTCTTGATCGATTCCATAGCTTCCATCGGGCGCTGGATGAATTGTGTAAAAAAGGATTTAATGGAAATATCTTTTCCCGGATTCGTTACGCGCAGTTTTTTCAAAAAATAATCGTGGTATTCTTCTTTGCGCAGCATTTGCCGAATCTTTGCCATCGCGATATCGAATAAAATATTGACCGATGTTGCCGACGGAAAAAGTATAACCGGCATATCGCGCGGCAGCATAAGACCGTACAATGTCGGCTTTTCTTCCCTTTTTTCGGCAAGCTTTCCCGCTTTTTCGTTTTCCTGCGTTTCGTCGAAAAGACGCGTTAAAAGAGTCGATGCCTGCTGCCGGTCGACGATTTCGAGCGGCGTGTGCGCCGGCAAATCGGTTATAAGCGGGTAGGGGATTGCCGGATTGTTCAGTATTTCCCGGTAGCGGTTTGCGTATTTATCGACAAAAAACGGAATGACGACGATTCCCTTTTGCGGGCTGTCGGCATTTACGATCATAATCGAACGTTCCGTTTCAAGCTTATTTAAATATTTTTGTAAAGAGGATTCGGTATTCTTTAAAAAAATAACCAGTTCCGGTACTTCATGCAAATGCCGCTGCGCATAATACTGCATATAGGTGCAAAATTCGGCGAAGGAAATAAGGGCATGATTTTGGCGCTGAGCAAAAAGCTTCAGCAATGTCAACATATTTACTTTATCGGTCATCAGTTGAATTATACAGTAATATTAAAACTTTGCAATATGCGCCTTTGTTATATGCGCGATTATTTGCATAAATTTCGGATTTTGCTTGTTTCGGTAAAATCAGGTTTCCCATATCTTATTTTTATATTCTCTGCGCCTATAACATAGATGAGAGGTTACCTTCTCAAACTATATTCCGTGGAGGCGCGTATGGATTTTCTTCCCCGTCATAAAAGCGTAGAGGAGCTGACTTTTACCGATGATTTTATGTTCGGCACAATAATGAAAAACAAACCTATTTGTAAAGGCGTGCTTGAACGCTTACTGCATATCAAAGTCGGCAAGATTGAATACCCGTCTTTGCAAAAGACAATAGCCCCGTTTTACGAAAGCAAAGGCATTCGCCTCGACGTTTATGTCGCCGAGCCTTCCCGTGTATTCGATATCGAAATACAGACGTCCGCCCATCCCGACCTTCCAAAGCGCACACGGTACTATCAAAGCCTCATGGACGTAGATTGTTTACTGCGCGGTCAAAGTTATGCGGAACTCAAAGAGAGCTATGTTATCTTTATTTGTACACAGGATCCGTTTGATAAAGGACTTCCCGTATATACCTTTGAAAACACGTGTAGAGAAGAAAGCGGCCTTTCTCTTACAGACAAAACGGCAAAAGTGTTTTATAATGCGAGTGCATACGGTAAAGAAAAAGACGATGAATTGCATGCGCTGCTGCGGTATCTGTGCGAAAAACAGGCAACAAGCAGCTTTACGCAGAATATCGATGCGCTTGTTGAAACGACTAAAAACAATGAAAGGTTTAGGAGTTTGTATATGTCATTGAATATTCATAAAGATGACTTACTCATGGCCGGCGAGAAAATCGGCTTTGAAAAAGGTGTACACAAGGGTGCCTACCAAAAAGCGCTCGAAACAGCGCGTATTTTAAAGCAACTGGGTGACTCTGTCCAAAAAATAATGCAAGTTACCGGTCTCAGCAAACAAGAAGTGGAAACCGTTTAAAAATTAGGCTTTGTACAATCAAAACAAATCGTTTGCGCCTGCTCTTGACGCGCAAAGCCTCATTGCATACTATAAATACGCCGATTAATGCCGGACGGGCTGTCGGCAAAGCGGAGGTGCCATGTTTTCCCGGCGGCTTAAAAATCTGTCTCCCTATGTGCCCGGCGAGCAGCTTACGGATCGCGATTATATAAAACTGAACGCCAACGAAAATCCGTATCCGCCTTGTCCCGACGTGCTGAACGACGCGGCCTCTTTTTTGCGCGAACACGGAGAACGCACGGCGCTGTACCCCGACCCCGAATCGGTCGGTTTGCGGCGCGCAATCGCTTCGATGCTCAACGAATCCGGCGGCGTGTTGAATAAAGCGCAACCGCTTCCGTTCTCCCTTACCGAAGATATGATTTTTTGCGGCAACGGTTCCGACGAAGCGCTGTCGTTCGTTTTTTATGCGTTTTTTGATTCCGATAAACCGCTTTTGGCGCCCGAATATACGTACAGTTTTTATCCCGTCTACGCAGGCTACTACGGCATTCCGCTGCAACGTTTTGCGCTCAAAGACGATTGGTCGATCGATACGGACGCAGTGCTTTCGCTGTTCGAGCAGCCCTGCGGCGGTTTTATATGCGCGAATCCCAATGCGCCGACGGGCATCGCTTTATCGATTGAACAAATCGAAAAGATTCTTCGCGCCGCGGACGGCCGGTTTGCGGTCGTTATCGACGAAGCCTATGCCGATTTTTCCGAAGCGACTGCTTTGCCCTTGCTGCAAACATATAAAAATCTCATAATCGTGCGCACGTTTTCCAAATCGTTTGCCTTTGCCGGTATGCGTTTGGGTTTTTGTGTCGCGCACCCCGACGCAATCGATGCGCTGAAAAAAACAAAAAACAGTTTTAACCATTTTCCTGTCGATGCGCTTACCCAATGCGCCGCTTCTTCGGTGTGCAAAAACTGGCGCTATTATGCCGGCACTTGTTCGCGCATTTGCAGCGAACGGGACGCTTTCAGCCGTATTTTGCAAAAGGCGGGCTGGACGGTATTGCCTTCGCGGACAAATTTCGTTATGGTTAAAAAAGGCGGTCTTGAAGGGAAGGCGCGGCTTTCCGGCGCTCAAGTGTACGAAGCGCTGAAAACTCAAGGCTTTTTGGTGCGCCATTTTGCCGGAAAAGCGACGGACGACTTTGTGCGCATTACGATAGGAACGCAGGAGCACATGCGCTCGCTTGCGGCCGTAATGACAAAATTGTAGCGCTTTTTATGCCGAGTTTGCTTTGCAAACTCGTTTTATTTGAGGGGGAAGGATGCGGTTTCTTGTTTTATCGGATATTCACGGCGATACGGAAAAGCTTGAAAAGCTCGATGACGAATTCGGCCGGGCCGATGCGGTGCTGTTTGCCGGAGATTTTGCGCGTTTGAGCGATCCTTCGAGCGCGCTCGGCGTGCTGAATACGCTGATTGAAAAACACGACAGCTTGTTTTGCGTGCTGGGTAATTGCGATGAAAAAGATTTTTTAACCGAACTTGAAAATCTCGACGTATCGGTGGAAGGCGATTTGGTCCTGCGAGACGGACTTGCCTTCGGCGGTGCGGGCGGCGGTTTGAAATTCACCGGTGATACTCCCTTTGAACGCACGGAAGAAGATTTGGCAGGCGATTTAAGCATTGTCGGCGAAAAGGGCGATTGCGGCAACGTGATTTTGCTGATTCACCATCCGCCCTACGACACAAAGCTCGACGTCGCCGGCGGCGGCCCTCACGTCGGCTCAAAACTCTCTCGCGCCTTTATCGAAAAGCACAAACCCTTGGCCGTTATAAGCGGACATATTCACGAATCGTTTGCGGTCGACAAGCTCGGGCCGACCGTTTTGATGAATCCGGGCGCCGTTGCCGACGGCCGCTACGGTATTTTGGAAGTCGAACATGACGGCAAAACCGATTCGTGGTCGGTTACAAAGGCTGAACTCAAAACGATTCCGGAGAGATAAATAACGACAAATATTATCATCATTACCGGTACTCATTAAGTTTTTAACAAAAATATCAGTACCATTATCTATAAGCCCGTCTGTTAAAGAAAACAGGAAACTACAACCTATAATTCCGGCTATCGAAAACTGAATCGTCAGCGTAGTGTTTTCCCAGTGATCAGGCTTTGCTTAAAGCTTTATATCTTGCAACTTTTGAAGCAACAAAAAAATGAACTTGAGCCGATCCATAACTGGGGCCGGGCCTACGGTGAAATGTGCATAATGTATTCTTGATAAAAAATCAGCAGTATTTTATGTTCAAAAAAGAAACAGTAGCTGTCAGCTGCTTGCGGGATATTCCCGCATTAAACCTTTTTACCGGAACGTGACTGTGGGTTGCGTTCTGAAAGGGATTAAATACATCTATTTTTTTCTGAATCGTATATAACAGTCTTGTGCATCAATACTATTATAGTTCAGTTCCCCATAATATGAAGAAGGGTTATAAATCGTTTCTATTGGAACTTTTTCAAGTTCATGTCGAATAGTAAAAGAACCTTTTTCGTTTAATTCTTTAAGTTCATTATCAGTTTGTGTATATCTTTTTCGAATATCTATAAGAATATTCCAATCTTGACCAAAAATGTACTGATAATGTATTTCGTACTCCAATATTTCTATTTCTGGGGCTTTAGTCAGAATAATCTTAAATTTTGGATAATAGTAATTATTATCAAAAGTTGTTTCATTTTTTACATCACCATCAATAAATTTTGAAAAATCCGGATTTCCATCGCCTTTAATAATCTTATCTCTAGCACACGATGGCATCAAAATTATTAATGCAAAAATAATTATACCAAATAATTTATTTTTCATTGCTGATTTTCCTTTCTGTGATTCTGTCGATATTCAGAACTGTGCTTTTCATTCTCTACTTTTATGATAACCATTCATCTGCCGAAAATTATCATTTTCATTTGCAAAAATATAGTCCATAATATTCTAAACCTAATTTATATCTTTATATAAGATATTCAAATCATTAAAAGTTTTATTGTATTTATCTGTTAATAAATATATTTATAACATATAATCACCGCGGAATATTTCACGGGTTTTGCCTTTAGCGTTTTTCCACAAAATCACTGTTAACTCTCCAAAATCTATTTGTAACCCATAGCTCACGAGATTTAACAATTTGGCAACCGCATATTTCATCTTGTTTTCCTCAATTTAAATCTAGTGCATCATTTGCAGCTTCACGAAGTTCATCTTCTGTAAGAGAGGAATTTTTTCTCGCTTGGTCGCCTTTCGAGATTTTATATTCTCCATTTCAGTATGCCAATCACTTCATTCTTCTTTTGTTAACCTGCGCCCTAATTTATTTTCTATTTCACTTCTTATCTTTCCGGTATGTCCGATCTTCATGCACTTTTTTAGATTTACTATTAATAATACTTTGTTTTACTGTATCTAATAAATTTTTGGCATCATACTAGAGCAGTACTCTTTTGTCAATGTTTTATCTATAGTTATGCAAATCGTTATATTACGGAAAGATACCCTTATTTGCCGCCGACGGCGATGCGGAAGCCAATATAATTGTACGCTTCGCCGGGATTGTACGCGTAGCGGTCGGCGGCGTATAAAAAGGCCGCATAGGGGCTCCAGCTTCCGCCGCGGCATACCCGGTCGTTTCCGTATACGGGACCGGCCGGTCTGTCCGTTTCGTCGGCTTTGTATACGCCGAACCAATCCCAGCAAAACTCGAGCACGTTACCGCTCATGTCGTATATGCCCGAGGCGTTTGCTTTGCCGCTTCCGCTCACGCTTGTCGGGCCGAGCACGCTCCCGGCCGTTGCGACGTTTGCCGTTCCCGGATACAAAAAATACGGCAGGATTATCTGTTCGCCGGATTTTTGCTCGGTGTGTTCAAAAAAGCGCTTGCGCGCTTGTTGTGCGGCTTCCTGCACGCTTTCGGCATCCCATGCGGCGCCGGATACGCGGTTGCCGGCCGTAAAGCTTTGTTTACCCTCTCTTCCCCGTATTTTGCGCGCGGCGTATTCCCATTCGGTTTCGCTCGGAAGACGGAATCCGTCCGCGTTCCAATCGCATTCGGCCAAATCGATTTCGGCGGCGTTCGAAGCGTCGCGCAGCACCTTTCCTTTGTAGGTGTAGCAGGGGCTGCGGTTTTCCAATTCGCTGAACGCATTGCACCATACGATCGCATCGCGCCAGCTGATATTCGTTACCGGCTGATACCGGCCGTCTTCGGACGGTTCGCGGCCGCGCCTTCCCGCCGAACCTTCCTGACCCGGGTTTGGGAACACGTAGCCCAACAGATTTTCGGCTTTGATGCGTACTTCGTACCACAACGAATAAGTTGTTTCGTATTTGTTTATATAAAAAGGTTTTACGCGGCGCTCGGCCGTTACCGACTGGACGTTTTCGCCGATGATAAAACGGTCTCCTTTTTCGGCCATTTTTACGAGCGAAATCATCGTGTTTTTTATGTCGTCGGAAATGCCCTTTTGCCCACCTTCCTGCGCAAAGACAAGCGAAGCGGAACATGCCGCAAAATGCGCACCCGAAAATACGGCGGGAAAAAATACCGCAAAAAGAGCGATAACGCAAGCCGCCCGCACGGCGCGGAATTCCCGCTGAGGCTTTATCGATTTTATCGTTTTCATCGATTTTGTCGTTCGCTCGTTCATCGCCCACTCCTGTTTTTATGTTTTTCTTTGCCGCGGTTTTTCGGATGGTGCGGCGGATCGGGGCGGTCGGAAAGCAATCGCTGCGCAATAAAGCCGGTGAGCAAACACAGCGCACTGATAATAGCCGTTCCCAGCCAGCCCGAATTCGAAAAGGGCAGGGGAACGTTCATGCCGAAAAAACTGACGATAAAGGTCGGAACCATAAAAATGAGCGAAATAACGGTTAAGCGCTTCATGACGATGTTCAGGTTGTTTGAGATAACCGAAGCGAACGCATCCATCATGCCCGAAAGAATGTCGCTGTATGTGTCGGCCATTTCGATAGCCTGCCGGTTGTCTATGGCGACGTCTTCGAGCCAATCTTTGTCTTCTTCGTCCAAATTGAGCGTGCGGGTTTTGCTTATTTTTTCGAGCAAAATCTGATTGCTTTTAAGCGAAGTCGTAAAAAACACAAGCGATTTTTCAAGGTTCAAAAGCAAAATCAATTCGTTGTTGCGGATCGAGCGCTCAAGCTGGCTTTGAATTGTCGTGGAGCGCCGGTTTATTTCTTTCAGATAACGCAAAAAGGTGATGTCCGAGCGGCTTAAAATGCGTACGATAAAGGCGGGAAAGTCAGAAAGCGTTAAATCGCGTATGCGGTTTTCGGCTATGTCTTTTAAAACTTCGCAGTCCGTCCAGCAAATGGTGATAACCGTTCCCGGGTACAAAATAATGCCGAGCGGAACCGTAAAATAGCTTATATCGTTGTCGGCGATAAAAACCGGCAAACGCAAAATAATCAGCGTGTAATCGTCTTCGCGTTCAATGCGCGACAATTCATCCTGGTCGAGAATATCGAGAATGTGTTCCTGTTGGATTTTATAATCTTCTTCGAGGATTCTGATGTCTTCGCGGGTTACCGAACGCGCGTCCACCCATTTATTAAGATCGGGCGTAAGTTCATCTTCGGAACGTTGAACGAGTTTTCCTTTTTCCTGCTGCCAAAACGTTATCATGGGCCTGCCCTCCTGTGTACATAGAATAATATAAACGACTACTGCCGGGGTCGGAATCCATACGGCGCCTCCATGTACAATGAGATACAGGTCCACAAACCTGCACCGATTGTAACGTTCCGCAAAAAAAAAATCAATTGTTTTTCCTAAAATACTGTCACAACAAGCTCCTGCCCGCAGGCGAACACTTGACTTATAAGAAAATCTTTTTTATTATAGTTCAGCGAGGAAAGTATATAAATGAAGAAAATCGTTTTCGGCGCGTTTTGCCTGCTGTGTATCGGTGCGCTTGCAAACGCGCAAACACCGATATTGACCGCCGGCGCTTTTTTTAAAACGGTATCCGAAAAATATGCTCAAATACAGGATTATGAAGCCGATATGGCCATAGCGGCCGGCAAAACGCGGATGCAGTCGCGCGTATCGTTTAAGCGCCCCAATTTGCTGCGCATAGATTTTTCAAATCCGGAAACGCAGGTAATCGTGTTTAACGGCGAACAGTTGACCGTCTACCTTCCGGGGCAGCGCTCGATATTGAGCCAGTCCGTAGAATCCGGTCGCCGCGAAAATGCCGCAAATCTTGCGACCCCCGACGGACTTGCTTTAATGCGCAGATATTATTCGATAGCCTACGAATCGGGGCAGGAGCCGGTTGCGCTCGATGAAAGCACCGCCGGGAGCGCATCGGAAGAAAAGGTTGTAAAATTGCTTTTATCGCGTAAAACGCTTTCGGAAGGTTTTCAGACAATAAAACTTGCAATCGATCCTTCAACCCTGCTTATCCGCCGCGTCGAAGCGGTTTCCGCCGTCAGCAGAGAAGTATTCAAATTCGATTTTTCGAATTACGCGCTGAACCAGAATATTCCCGATACGCGCTTTTTGTACGACGCGCCTTCATCCGCCAATACGTATAATAACTTTTTGCTTACGGAATAAAACGGGAGTTTTGAATGGAAAGTTTCGGCGCGATTTTGCGCAAAAGAAGAGAAGAAAAAAATATCGCTTTGGATACCGTTTCGCGCGATACGATTATATCGAAGCAGTATTTGGAAGCATTGGAAAACGAAAATATCGATATTTTCCCCGGCGACACCTATGTAACGGGTTTTTTGCGCAACTACAGCGAATATTTGGGCTTGGACAGCGCGTACCTTATAAAGCTGTTTCAGGGCAAAAGGATGCAGGAATCTCCCGTTCCCGAAAATCTGATTATCAAACGGCACATAAACAAAAAAGTTTTGGCGGCCGCCGTTTCGCTCGGCGTGTGCCTGCTTGCGCTTTGTACGTTTTTAATCGTTTATTATTCGGTTATAAAACCGAATAATAAAAAATATACGGCGGTCGATTTAAAAAAAGAAAACGGGCAGTCTTATACCGTATCCACCGTGCCGCTGCAGCGCCGTCTGTACAAAAAAGATACGATTATCGTGCCGCTTGCCGAAAATCCCGTTGTGCTGACGGTGGACGGAACTTTAAATAAACTTACTTTAAAAACGCCGATCGGCGTTCAATACGTCGAATTGGGCGAAGAACTCGAAATGGATGTGGACGGTTCGGGAAGGCCCGATATCGTTGTATTTTTATCCGATATTTCCAAAGATAAAGAGGATGCCGGAGCCGAAGTGCGCATGTTTGCAAAAGCGGGAAATGAAATCGCGCTTGCCGATGAAACGGCAAATGCCGGAGCGGTTGCGGTCGAATCCGGCGAAGCGCTGAAAGACGGCACAAAGTATAAACTGATTTTGCAGGATAACCGCGCGTATCCGTTTACGATAACGGCAAGCTTCAGAGGCGTGTGTTTGTATCGTTACAAAAGCGACCGGAACCAAAGCGTCGAAAATCTTTTAACGTCGGGCGATACGCTTAAAGTGTCCGCTCAAAGCGCCTTGCGTTTGTGGATTTCGAATGCAAATACGGTAAAGATGCAGGTTACGGCCGAAGGCAAAACCTACGATTTGGACATCGGGCGCCCCGGCCAAGTGCTGGTTGAAGATGTCCGCTGGATAAAAGAAGCCGACGGCACATACAAACTGACGGTATCGGAAGTTGACTGAACCGGCGGCTTCGGTAAAATCGTTTTATCTTGATCAGCACGGCTGTGCCAAAAATCAAGTTGACGGCGAACTTATTATTTCCCTGTTGGAAAACAAGGGCTGGGTGCGGACGGAACGGCCCGAGTCGGCCCGCGTTATTATAATCAATTCATGCGGATTTATAGAAAGCGCAAAAAAAGAATCGCTGGACGCGCTTTTTTCGGCGCGCAAAGCGTATCCGGACGCGAAGATTATTCTTGCCGGCTGTCTTGCCGAACGCTATGCCGACGTTTTTAAACGGGATTTACCCGAAGCCGATGCGGTGTTCGGGAACGGCGATTTGAGCAAACTCGATTTTTTGATGGATGTGCTCGAAAAAGGTTTGCGCCCCGTCGTAAAACCCGAACAAAAAGGCGTATGTTGCGGAGAGCGCAAAGCGTTTTTGGGCTTCCCTTCTTCGGCCTATGTTAAAATTACCGAAGGCTGCAATAACCGCTGTTCGTTTTGCGCGATTCCGCTCATACGCGGCGTTTTGCGCAGCCGCAGCGCCGACGACATTGTAGACGAAATACGAGGCCTGCGCGATCGCGGCATATTCGAATTCAATTTAATCGGTCAGGATTTGGCGGCCTTCGGCCGCGACGGAGTTTCGGCAGGCGATTCGGCGAATGCTTTGTATTTTCAAAGTCCGAGCCCCTTGAGCCTTTTGCTGCAAAAAATAAGCAAGATAGAAGGCGATTTTTGGCTGCGCCTTTTGTACATTCATCCCGACCACTTTCCTTTAGATATTTTACCGGTTATACAGCGCGACAAGCGTATTTTGCCGTACTTCGATCTTCCGTTTCAGGCCGGGGATGAACGCATTATTCGCGCGATGAACCGCAGGGGCAGCCCCGATTCGTATTTGGAATTGTTGCAAAAAATCCGCGCGGCGCTGCCGGATGCCGTGCTGCGCACAACCTTTTTGTGCGGCTTCCCCGGCGAAACGGACGAAGAAGCCGAACATACGCTTTCGTTTTTGGAAAAATTACAGCCGCATTGGTCGGGCTGTTTTGCCTACAGCCGCGAAGACGATACGCCTGCCGCCTTATTGACTCACCGGGTGCCGGCAAAAACCGTTAAAGAGCGTATCCGAAAAATGCAAAATGCTCAGGAAAACATAACGGCGTCCCTTTTGAGTTCTTATGTCGGAAAAGTGTGCAGCGTACTTATCGAAGAGGTTGTCGGCGAAGGCCCGGGCGGGCGCAGCGAAACTAAAGCCGGCAGCAAAAATAAAGCCGGCAGCGAAAATAAAGCCGGCAGCGAACGCGAAAATGCGGACGGACACGAAGCCGAAGCGGAAGAACGTGAAAGCGACGGTTTGGCGCTCGGCCGCTGCGCCTTCCAAGCGCCGGAAGTGGACGGCATATGCGTTGTGCGCTTCGACAAAGAAAGCAAGGCGGCAAAGGACCTTGTGCCCGGCTCGGTTGTTTCCGTGCGCATAACCGGCGTGCGCGGAGTAGACGTTACGGGAGTGCTCGTATGAACGCCGCCGAATACTTACGCGTGCTTAATCCCGAACAGCATGAAGCCGTCGTGCATGAAGGTTCTCCGCTTTTGATTTTGGCGGGCGCCGGCTCGGGAAAAACCCGTGTTATTACGACGAAAATCGCATACCTTATCGGTGAAAAAGGCTTTGATCCGCACTCGATTTTAGCGGTAACTTTTACGAAAAAAGCGGCAAACGAAATGGCCGAGCGCGCCCGCCTTTTGGAGCCGCGCGCCGAGTACACGCAAATCCGCACCTTCCACTCGTTCGGCGCGTGGTTTTTGCGCACCTTTGCAAACCGCGCGGGCTTGGAACCGAACTTTACCGTATACGACGACGACGATGCGGTTACGCTGCTTTCAAAGGCGGTGCCGACCTTGTCGCGCCAGCAAGCGTCTTCGGCCGCTCATAAAATATCTTTGGCAAAAGATTATTGCCTTTTCCCCGATTCTCCCGAATTGACGTCAATCGAAAGTGATCCTGATTTTCCGGCAATATACGAAGCATATCAAAAGCGACTTCGCGAAACGGGCAATGCCGACTTCGGCGATCTTATCATGCTTCCCGTGTGCGTTATGCGCGAGGACGAGCATATCCGTTCTCAAATGCATTACCGTTTTAAAGTCGTTATGGTGGACGAATATCAGGATTCGAACGCCGCGCAATTTTTGCTTTTGCAGCAGCTCGCTTCGCCGGATACATACGTGTGCGTTGTGGGCGACGACGATCAGTCGATTTATAAATTCCGCGGCGCCGAAGTAAAAAATATTTTAACCTTTCAGGATCATTTTCCCGGAACGAAAATCATCCGCCTTGAACGCAATTACCGTTCGGTCGCCCCGATCTTGGCGGCGGCGGACAATGTCGTGCGCAACAACAGCGAACGTTTGGGAAAAACGCTCAGCTCGGTGCGCGGGAAGGGCAAGCGCCCCGTCCTCGCTTTTTTGCCGACGCAAGACAGCGAAACCGCCTTTTGCGCCGAACTTATTCAAAGCGCGCATAAGCAAGGCTGCCCCTACGCGGATTGGGCGGTACTCTACCGCACAAATGCCCAATCGCTCGGGTTTGAAACCGAGTTTTTGCACCGTAAAATTCCGTACACCGTTATCGGCTCCCTTAAATTTTACGAGCGCGAAGAAATCAAAGATATTCTCGCTTTTCTGGCCTTTATTGCAAACCCCAAAGACGAGGTTGCCTTCCGCCGCATCGTCAACAAACCCGCCCGTTCGATAGGCAGCGTCAGTCAGGAAAAAATCGTCAACTTTGTGCGATCTCAAGCGCCCCTTTTGCCGTCTTCAGCCGGGGCGCCCGGGGGCGGGCATTCCGGCGGTCTTATTGAAGGTTGCCGCTTGTGCGCGTCTTTTTTATCGAAAAAAACGGCCGAAGCCGTGCAGGGTTTTGTATCGATTATCGATTCGCTTACCGCCTTTTTGGATGAGGGGCAAAACAACAGCGGCGGCCGAAGCGAAGATTCAGGCGATGAAAACGATGCCGGCTCCGGTGCGGACAATTCGGCCGGCGAAAAGCTTTCGGTTTTTGTTGAAAAGATTATTCGGCTTTCGGGATTGAACGAATATTACAGCGCACAGGACGAAATTGCCGGAACTCAAAAAACGGCGAACATGCAGGAATTGGCAAACAGCGCCGTTTTTTACCCGAAAACCCGTGCGGGCCTTTCGGATTTTCTCGACCATATTGAACTTGACCGCACGCTTGAAGCGGCCGACGAAAACGAAGCGCGTGATTCGGTAAATCTCATAACCTTACATAACACAAAGGGTTTGGAATTCCCGCGTGTAATCATCACCGGGCTTGAGCGCGGCATTTTCCCCCGCACCGATAAATCGAACGAAGAAATCGAAGAAGAGCGGCGCTTGTTTTATGTAGGTATTACGCGCGCAAAAGACGAACTGTATATGACGTCGTGCGCAATGCGCAGGCTCTACGGCAAAACCGATTATACGGATCCCAGCCCCTTTTTATACGAGCTTAAAGGGAGCGGTATCGACGTTTTGGGAAAACCGCCGTACGGCTTTTCGCTTTCGCGTTCGGACGAAAGTTCGGAGCGCTCAAAATCTTTTACCGGTTCCGAATATCCTTCAAACCCGCTCGCATCGCGCTGGGCAAAGGGCGTCCGACTCTACCACGACGAATGGGGCTACGGTGTTATACAGTCCGCGCGCGGCAGCGAGCCGGACGATTACGTCATTACCGTCCGTTTTGAAAGCGGCGCCGAAAAAAGCTTTTTACCCAAATTTCAAGCGCACAGCTTAATGATTGTGAAGGACGAATAGTTTACGGTACAATCGCCTCTATCGTTTTAAAGTTTTTCCAGCCCTCGGCGTTTTTGTACGCTTCAACCGCGTTTGCCGGTACTTTAAGCGTTGCCGAATCTATCGGCGTGTTTTCAAACACTGTACTTACGAGTGCCGGCGGATTTTCCGCTTTGCAGATTACCGTATTCAAAGAAGGACAGTCGGCAAAAATATAGTGTTGTATGTCGGTAATCGTCGAAGGAAGTCCCAGCTTTTTCAATTCCGGGACGTTAAATAAAGAACTTATCCGTAAAGTCGTTACGCCTTCAGGCACGCTGTATTCGGCATTCGGTTTGCCGCGCGGGTACCACAAAAGCATCTTTTTATCTTTGCTGAAAACAGCGCCGTTTTCCGATGTCATAAACTCGTTATCGGGAGCAATCTCTACGTTTTGCACATCCGTACCCCACTCTTGGGGCCATTCTATATCTTTCACTTTATACGTTTTATCTCCGTGATCTACCGTTGCCGGTATAGAAAGCGTTCCTTGGGTATATAACAAATACGCCTTCTCTAAATTCTTTGCGGAAGAAATTTTCGGGGTTACGGAAACCGTAAGCGCCGTTTTACTCAGTATGCGGTAGCGTACATTTGATTGCTCAAAAAAATCTTCGGCAATAACGCTGTCTGCCGACTTTACCGTAATACTACCGGAATAAGCTTCCTTTTTGCCGACTTTGTCATACACTTTTATGCGTGACCGGCCTTCTTTTTTGCATGCTACGGTGATTATACCTCTTTTATTAAGTCGGGATGTATCAAGCTCGATAATATCGGGGTTTTCAGCTGTTGCCTCATAATTGCCGGAACCGCTGTATATGAGCCGATAGGTAAGATTATTCCCTTCATTCCGTTCATAGTTTGCGGAACGTACACTGAGCGCCGGAATTTTCTTTTTTTCGGACGTTTTTGCCGTATTGCTCCCGCTCGTCGAGTTTGAACATGAACTTGCCGCCAGTGCAAAAAAAAACAACTGCGGCCGCACCGAGTATTTTTTGTAATATTTTTTGTTTTTTATTCATGGTATTTCTCCTGTTTCCCTTATTAAGAGTATACATGAATTTTTACCGAAAAACAACTTTCTTAAAGAATTTAGAGAAAATCTTTGCGTTTTGTGTGCGCGAAAAGCATCGCTGCTCACGCCCGGCCTTGACACCGTTTTATCAGAGGTTCATAATGCAAAAATGCAACTGCGAAATGGCTCTCGACTTAATAAAGATCGGTACGCAGCGCTGTGCCCTTCCGCCTTAGACGCCGAGCAGCGAAGCGAATACCTTTAAAGCGCCTTCGCTTTTACCGGCAAGCACCGTTTTGGTCAGCAATTTACCCAGCTGTACGCCTTCCTGATCGAAGCTGTTTATGTTCCATAAAAAGCCTTGGAACATGATTTTGTTTTCGTAGTGGGCGAGAAGGGCGCCCAGAAATTCGGGATTCAGCGTTTGTCCGTATATGAGGCTTGACGGCCGCTCGCCGGTGAATACTTTGGCCGGATTTTCATCGTCTTTTCCCAAAGCGAAGGCGGCAATCTGTGCCGCGAGGTTTGCGCACAGTTTTTTTTGGCTTGTCGAACCGTCGACGGTAATGTCCGTTCCGCTTTGGCTGTTCACGAAGCCGATAAACTGCAGGGGGATAATGTCGGTACCCTGATGCAAAAGCTGATAGAACGAGTGCTGGCCGTTTGTTCCCGGTTCGCCGAAAATAACGGGACCGGTCGCATAGCCGACTTTTTCGCCGCGCCGGTTGACGCTTTTGCCGTTCGATTCCATATCGGCTTGCTGCAAGTGGGCGGGAAAGCGGCTGAGTGCCTGACTGTAGGGTAAAATCGCGCTGACAGGATAGCCCTGCACGTTGCGTTCGTACACGCCGATAAGGGCATCCAGCAGGGCCGTGTTTTTGCGTATGTTTTTTTCACGCGCGTTTTTGTCCTGCTCGTGCGCGCCTTTTAAAAACGCTTCGAAGGTTTCCGGCCCGAAGGCAAGCGAAAGCACGGCGCCTCCGACCGCAGACGATGAAGAATAGCGGCCGCCGATAAAGTCGTCGATATAAAACGAAGCAAGGTACGAAGGATTGTTTGCCAAGGGGCTTGTTTCCGACGTAACGGCGACCATGTGCTTTGAAGGATTCAATCCGGCTTTGGTTAAAAAATCTTTTACGAGCAGTTCGTTTGCGAGCGTTTCCTGCGTGGTGCCCGACTTGGATACCAAAATAAACAGCGTGCGCGATAAGTCTTTTACGCACGAAGTCAGCACGTGGGAGGCATCGTCCGGGTCCACGTTCGAAATAAAATACGCGTCGGCTTTTTTCGTACCGTGCGCCTTTGCCCATTCTTCCAACGCGAGGTATAAGGCGCGCGGGCCCAAGTCGGAACCGCCGATGCCGATTTGTACGACGGTTGTAAAGGTTTCGCCTTTTTCGTTAGTGATTTTTCCCGAATGAACGCTGCGGGCAAAATCGGCAATCGCTTTACGCTGGCTTTCGTAAAAGTCGCGCGCATTTTTTGTGCCGGCGCTCGTATCGTAAAACACGTCTTTTCCGAGCCGGCCGCGCAGCAAGTGGTGGAGCACTTTGCGTTTTTCTCCCGTGTTTATAACTTCTCCTTCGTATAAGGCGGTGAATTTTTCGGTTAATTGCGCTTCGTCGGCCAATTCCTGCATGACGGACAAAATCTGTTCGTTTACCTGTTTTGCCGCATAATTGTACGTTAAGCCTTCCGCACCCTTCGTGCCGTATGTGAAAACCCTGTCCGCATCGAGAACGTCCTTTAAGTGTACTTGCCCTTTAAGCGATTGCAGTTTTCTAAAAGATTCCAATGTATCAAGATTATTCCATGTCAATTCCATATAAACCTCCGCCGGCTTTAAAATCCGCCGTCGTACCGATTATACCTTATTTGGCGCCGCGTATCTACTCCGCGTATCTATACTTTACGGAAGACGGATTTTTGTGTAAAATCTATAGGCGGATTTTGTAACCATTACAGAAATTTTCCGTTTATCTTATGCGCGGCAGGGATTGGAGGGGCGGCTAAGCCGTTCCGCGCAAAAAGCCGCCCGACAAATTTCATAGTTATCATTCAAGAGGTTGTGATGAAAAACAAACATTATGCACCCAAGGCTGCGGTTTTTGTTGCCGCGGCGCTGATTTTTTTGTTGACCGGCTGCGGCGGTTTTGCCGCGTCCAAGGGGCCAAAAACGAATAAACGCTATAACGAAAAAAAGATGCAAACGCTCACGGGTAAAAAGGTTTCCGTAAAAGATCAAAAAGACCTGTATGCCGATCAGGAATTCGGCTTCGGTTTTGTCGTTCCGAAAACGCTGAACGATTTGAGGGAAAAGGGAACGCTGGAGATTTTGCCGGGAGCCGAAAACATAACGTTTTTTACGGTTTTTGCGCAAAGTTTTTTTCCTTTGCGCGCGTCGATACATCCGGAAACGATAACGGAAGACGAATGGATCGCTTTTGCCCGGGAAGCCGAAAAGCATGCGTTTGCGGCGGGCTTTATGTTGCGTGTTCCTTCCGGTGAACTTTCGGGCGACGATGAGGCCCTTATGGAGTATGTAAAAGCGCAATATGCGGTGTGCGAAAAAATCGCCGAAGCGGACGGCATCTCCTATTGGTTCGGCTATAATACGGATTATTCGAACGTGAATTTTTCGGATGCGGAAAAAGCCGATGTGCAAAGCGTAATCGACGAATTGAAGGATTTTAAAAAGAATATTTTCGTATTTCCGCCGCTTGCGCGGGGCAATGCGGTTTCTCAAGACGGGAGCGTTCAAGGCGGATTGACGTCGTTTTCGGCGCGCACGCTTGACGGCAAAACGGTTACGCAGGATTTGTTCAAAGACTATAAGGTAACGATGATAAACATTTGGGCGACGTGGTGCTCGCCCTGCGTAAAAGAAATGCCCGATCTTGCAAAGCTGCATTCGTCAATGCTGCCTTCCGGCACGAACATGATAAGTATTTGCGTCGACGCGGCGGAAAATCCCGAGGGTGCGAAGCAAGTGCTTGCTTCCGTTTCGGCGGGCTTTACAACCTTGGTGCCGAATGCCGACTTGGCGCCGTTTTTGAACGGTGTATCGGCTCTTCCGACGACGGTATTTGTCGATTCGAAAGGGAACTTTATAGGTAAAGCGATTACCGGAGCTCCCGGACGCGAACCGGCGGCAGCTTATGCAAAAACGCTGCAGGAACTTTCGGATGCCCAAAATGCAAAATAAACCGATTCATAAAACGGCCGGATCGGCACATAAAATTGCGGTAAAAGGCCCGCTTGTGCCGAGAAAGGCCGCCGTGTGTGTGTGCATGTTCGTTGCGCTGTGCTTTATCGGCATCGGCTTATTGCGGGGCGAAAATCTTGTCGTACTGCAAAAGGCGGTACATATCTGCCTTGAGTGCATCGGGATAGGGTGAGTTCGTGGCAAACGTATCCGTATCCGAAAAGCCCTTTGTTTCTTTAAAGTCGCGGGCTTTGCGCCCGCTCATACAAAGCTGCGCCGCATTCGGTTCCAATTCGTATATTGCCGGCTTTATCCGCGGCGATATATTTAAAGGCCGCATAAAGCAAGTGTGCGTTCCGGGTTTGAATTGTTATTCCTGTCCCGGAGCGGCCGGCGCTTGTCCGGTCGGCGCTTTTCAGGCCGTGGCGGGAAGCAAAAAATTCAGCTTCAGCTTTTACATAACGGGAATCGTTATGATGTTCGGCGCCCTGTTCGGACGCTTTGTTTGCGGCTTTTTATGTCCTTTCGGCTTTTTTCAGGATGTGCTGCACCGCATTCCGCTGCCCTTTGCAAAAACGATTGCGCAAAAAGAAAAGCGTTTTCGCGTTCCCAAAAAGCTCGATAAGGTTTTGCGCTTTTTGAAGTACGCGGTGCTTGCCGTATTCGTCGTTGCGCTTCCGGCCCTTGTGCGCAGCGCCTTCGGCATAGGGGATCCGTATTTTTGCAAATGGGTGTGCCCGGCCGGAATTCTTGAAGGCGCGCTGCCGCTTATAGCGAAAAACGAAAGTCTGCGCAATACGCTCGGCTTTTTGTTCGGCTGGAAAACGTCGTTTTTGGCGCTGACCGTTTTAACGTCTCTTTTTTTGTACCGTCCGTTTTGCAAATACGTGTGCCCGCTCGGCGCATTTTATTCGTTTTTTAACAAAATAAGTTTGTACCGCATGCGCGTGGATACGGCGAAGTGTACGAGGTGCGGCGCATGCGAGCGTGCATGCCGCATGCACGTGCCGATTATAAAGCCGCTTAAAGACGGCACTTTTACGGGCGAAGGCGCGAAAATGCCGGCTTTTTTGTCGGTCGACAATGCCGAATGCATCCGCTGCCACGACTGCAAAAAAGCCTGCCCCTGCGGCGCGATACGTTTCGGTTTTGATTCGTTTTTAAAAACAAAAAAAGCGCCCGAAAACTCCTGAGCGTGAAGTTTTTGAACGCCTTTCGATTATAGCGGCAATGGGACTTGAACCTATGACCGAACGGATATGAGCCGTTTGCTCTACCGACTGAGCTATGCCGCCGTGTGTGCACATAATAGCATGAGCGCTCTTTTGTGTCAATACGCGCGTTGCATCATACGTCGCATTGCCGCACGTCGGTCATTGTATGTTCGTAAAAACGCCCCCGAACCGGAACCTTCTCCGACTCGGGAGCGACTGTGTGCAAACCTTACTTACTGCGCTTGAGCGTGCCGGTAATGCTTAAAACATTGTTTTTAAAAGTAAACTTTAATGTGCCATCGTAATGGTAGGCGGCTTCGGGGCTGAACGTGTCGCTTACAAGCTGCACCTTGCTCCAATCCACATCGGACATTTTTGCCGCATCTCCGCCCGCTTTTAAGTATTCGGGTTTTACCGTAAAGACGTTCATGTTGTTGTCGCCGACATTGCGCGCGATTTTCGCGCCGGTTAAAACGTCGAAGTTTCCTTTTTTGTCAGTGGTCAATTCATATGCCGTGCCGCGGTGTACAAAGCGGACGGTTACGACGCCACCCTTTTCGGTTACGCTGAGATTATCGAATTGTGCAACGTCGAAATTCGCAACGGGATACAAAAGCAAACCGCGTAAACCTGCGGGAATTGCGGCTTTTTTGTCGGCGGCAGGTTCGGCATAACGAACTTCGTTAAACGCTTTTGTAGAACCTTTTACGCTTGCGCCCGACGCCGTATCGAATTTGTCTTTTACGGCAGGCTGTTTCCCGACCGTCCAATTAAAATAATTTGCCGTATAGTCGGCCTTTGCAACGTTCATCCGATAATCGATGCGGACGTCCGTTGACGAATCGGCAGCGGCAAATGAAAGGGGCAGCGCCAAAAAAAGCATCGACGCCGCTACATAAGCTGAAAGTTTTTTCATTACTTTCTCCTGTTGAAAAAAATGTATGTACTTCGATTGATTTTCAGTATAAATCGGAAGGGAGTACACAGTGAATATACATAAATTTTTATAGAAAGTAAAGAGGAAAATAATGTAGAAAATAAAAAACCGCCCCGATCCGGAATTTTCTCCGACTCGGGGCCGTCTGTTTAATTTTCGGGCGCGGCTGCGCGGGCAGTACCGCAGGTGTGCGGTGCGTGCCTTATTTTTTCGCCGGAACGGGCACACCCATAATTTCGCCGATTGCCTGTGCAACCGGAGCGCGGCCGACAACGCAGCCGGTTACGGGCGCTTCTCCCGCGGCAACGCCGGCGGCAAAACCGTCGCAGCCCGGATAACCGCATGCGCCGCAATTTACGCCGGGCAGCACCGCGCGTATCTTTGCGATGCGTTCGTCGACGGGAACGTAAAACAGTTTTTCAAAAATGCCCAACAAAATGCCTAAAATCAGCGCCAGCGTGAACGAAACGGCGAGGGTATACAATATTAATCGTCATGGTATCCGCCTTATTTTATAAGCCCGGCAAAGCCGCCGAACGCTAAGGATAAAAGTCCCGCCGTAACAAAAAGTACGGGAGTTCCTTTCATAAATGCCGGAATGTCCGAGGTTTTCATGCGCTCGCGGACGCCGGCCATCATAACCAGAGCGAGAAAAAAGCCCGCAGCCGAACCTGCCGCATACACGAGCGATTGCAAAAAGCCGTAGCCTTTGGCAATCGTGTTTAAGGTAACGGCGAGAATGGCGCAGTTTGTCGTAATCAGCGCGAGGTACACGCCCATTGAACTGTACAAAGCCGGCGCCGATTTTTTAAGGTAGAATTCGACCAACTGCACGAGCGCGGCGATAACGAGAATAAAGATAAGGGTTTGCAAAAAGCCCAAGCCGAGCGGATTCAGCAAATACGTATACAGCGGGTAGGTAACCGCCGTCGCCAAAATCATAACGAAGGAGGTTGCCCCTCCCATACCGATCGCTTTTCCCGTATCCGCCGTCATGCCGATAAAGGGGCAGAGCGCCAAAAACTGAATGAATACGACGTTGTCGATAAGCATCGATTTTAAAAAGATTTTTCCCAGTTCCAAGTCCGTCATTTTGCCCCTCCTTTTGCTTTTTTCCGCTGTTCCGCGGCTTTGCGGACGGCCTGCGTTACGGCGATAAACATGGCGAATACGAAAAATCCGCCGGGCGCCGCTTTAAAAAAGCCGATTGTATATGCTTCCGGAATAACGCGCAAGCCGAAAAAGGTTCCCGCTCCGAAAAATTCACGTACAATCGAAATTCCGCTTAAAACCCACAAATAGCCCAAGCCCATGCCCAAGGCGTCGAGGGCGGATTGTCCGACGCCCTGTTTCGATGCGAAGGACTCGACTCGTCCCATGATAATACAGTTTACGACGATGAGCGGAATAAATACGCCCATCGATTCGGACAATGAGGGAAAATACGCTTGCATAATCAAATCGACAATCGTAACGAAGGTTGCGATAACAATAATAAAAATCGGAATGCGTATGGAATCGGGAATCAGTTTTCTGAATAAACTGATGATGATTTCGCTCATCACCAAAACAAAGGTCATCGCCGTTCCCATACCCAATCCGTTGAATACGTTGACGGTAACGGCAAGCGACGAACACAATCCGATGGTTAAAACCAAAAGGGGATTTTCCCGAACAATGCCGTTTGTAAGTATTTTTACGTGTGTGTTCATAATCGTTCCATCCTATTCTTCCATTTGAAGCCCGTTAAGCGCGTATTCTCCGGAACCGGCAGGTGCGGCTTTTCCGCCCCGCGCGGCTGCCTGAGAAGCGGCTTCAACGGCGCTCACTTTTACAATGTCGGCAATAGACGCCGAAGTTATCGTCGCTCCGCTGAGCGCATCGAGCCCGTCTTTTACGAGCAGGTTTGCATCGGCGCTTTTCCCGGCAAACTGATTGTAAAAGTCTTCTTCCAACGCTCTCTGGCCGATATTCGGCGTGTCGTTGAGATCGGTAATGCGCGCGCCGATAATATTCCGTTCCATGTCGACGGCGGTAAGAACGCTCGCCGTCCCGTGATAACTTGCACCGGTTGCGGCGGCCATAATGCCGATTGTTTTGCCGTCCGAAGAAACGCTCCACATGTTATCGATGCGGATTTTATGTACCGTTTTTGCCTGCATGCCCGGAATTTCGGTATAGGAAGGCGCGCTTGAGCCTTCTTTTGCGGGAAAGAGTTCGGCAAAAGCCGATTCAAAGTCGAAGGCTGCCGCTTTTTTGGGTGCCGCGGGAGCCGCGCCCGAACCGGCTTTTCCGCCGTGGTTTGCGGCCAAATAATTGCCGGCGACCCACACGGCGTAGTTTACGATGTTCGTAACGCCCTTTGTCGTAATCGTCGCTCCGCTTAAACCGTCAAAGTCTTTGCCGGCTTCCAGCGTTTTTTCGGCGTTCAAATTTTTAAACCGATTTAAAAATTCCGGTTCGTTTGCCCGCTGGCCGAAGCCGGGCGTGTCGGTTAAAGACAAAAACTGAATGCCCGTTATCGTGCGGTTCAAATCCAAACCGATGAGCATGGTCGCCTTGTCGTAGGTGGGACCTGCGGCTTCGACAACCGCGCCGAGCACTTTTCCGCCTTTTTCGGCCGTGTACAGCGCGTTAATCGCGATCGGATTTGCCGAATCGCGTTCAAAGTTTTGTACGGGAACAAAGGAGTCGGCTTGTTCAAAAACGATTTTCATTCCCGCGCCGGCCTTTTCCTGTTTTACCCGTTCAATGGCGGGCGCCGTTACGTTGTACACAAAGGCCAGCGATACGCAGGCGACCGTCGCATAAGCGGCGAGGGTAAAGCCCAATTTCAGTATGTTTTTCATTTTGCGCCCCCGTTTGCTTTTTCGGCTTTTTTGCCGGCGAACATTTTCGGATAGCCGTATTTGCGTCCGATAAGTTTTGCCAAAAAGGGAGTCAGCGCGTTCATAATGAGAATGCTGAACATAACGCCTTCAGGGTAGCCGCCGAACTTTCGGATTAAAAAGGTTATTAAACCGCAGCCCGCCCCGAATATAAGGCGTCCGTAGGATGTCGGCGGAACGGTTGTGTAATCGGTTACCATAAATACCGCGCCGAACAATAAGCCGCCAGTAAGCACCGATGCGACGATGTCGCCGCCTGCCAAAAAGGTCGGAACGGCTGCAAAGATAATCATGGTTAAAGGGGCGCGCCAATCGATGATTTTTGTAACAAGCAAAAAGACGGCGGCGAGCAAAATAAGGGCTGCCGACGTTTCGCCTATGCAGCCGGCCCTGTTGCCCATAAAAAATTGCAGGTAGTCGCCGGGCAAAAACGATGCGCTTCCTTCCTTTATTTGCGTTAAAACCGTTGCCGAACTTACCGCGTCGGTTGCCGGTTCAAGCCAATGCGACCCCATCGCCGCGGGAAAGCTCGTAAACAAAAAGGCGCGGCCGACCAAAGCCGGGTTGAATACGTTCGAACCTATGCCGCCGAAAAATTCCTTTGCGATAACGATTGCAAAAAAAGCACCCAAAACGGTCATCCATAGGGGAAGGGCGGGCGGCAAAGTCAATGCCAAAAGCAAACCCGTTACGACGGCCGAAAGATCGTTTATTCTTACCGGACGCTTAAACAGCTTTTGTATCAGGAATTCGAAAACGACGCAGGAAAGGGTCGAAACCGCTATGTTCAATATAGCCGGAAGACCGAAGAGCATGCCGCCGTACACGGCCAAAGGTATAAGGCTTACTATAACGATGAACATAGTGCTTTGTGTCGTACGGGGCGTCTTAAAATGCGGACTCGTCGACATGTACAATTGATTTTTATCAGGAAGTGCCGACATTATTTTCCTCCTCGTGCGGCGGCCAATCGTGCCTGTTTTTGTTTTTCAGCGCGGAGCTTTTGTTTTCCCGTGCGGATTTTTTGAACGAGCTGCACCTTTGCGGGGCACACCCACGCGCACGAGCCGCACTCCACGCAGTCGGAAAGTCCGTAACGCACGGCATCTTTTAAATTGCCGGCCGTCAGCGATTTTACGATCATAACGGGAGTAAGGCGGCAGGGACATACGCGAATGCAGTGCCCGCAGTTAAGGCAGGGACTTTCTTCGGCAAGGGAAGTTTCCTTTTCGGTAAGGAACGTAATGCCGTTGGTATTCTTTTGTATAGGAAAATCGGTACTCGGCATCGTATAGCCCATCATCGGGCCGCCGATAACGATTTTTTTTACGTTTTCGGTAACGCCGAATTCGTGGGGAATAAGATCGCCGACCAGCGTGCCGACGGGAACGAGGATGTTCCTCGGCTTTGTGCAGGCTCCGCCGGAAATCGTAAGGCCGCGGTCAACAAAGGGCTTGCCTTCGCGGAACGCTTCCGATATTGCGCGCGCGGTGCCGACGTTTTGAATAATGCAGCCTATGTCGCAGGGAAGCCCGCCTGAAGGAATTTCGCGGCCGACGGCGGCTTGTACGAGATTTTTTTCGCCGCCCTGCGGATATTTCGTTTTGCATACCGATACGGCCATTTTTTCGCCGAAGCCCGCTTTTTCAATGGCGTCTTCAAGCACGGGCACCAGTGCAAGTTTATTGTCTTCCAAAACGATGATGCCCGTTTGCGCATGTGTAATGTGCATGATGATCGAAAGTCCGTCGATGATTTTATCGGCCGATTCGATTATCGCGCGCGTATCTATGGTAAGATACGGTTCGCATTCGGCCGCATTTATTAAAATGCAGTCGATGCTCTTATCGGCCGGCGGATTCAGTTTTACATGGGTCGGGAAAGCGGCTCCGCCCATGCCGACAAGACCCGCTTGCCGAATCCGTTCGAGCGTCTGCTCTTTTGTACACGAAAACGGGTCGAGCGGCTCCATAAAAGCGGTTTTATCCGAGCCGTCGGAAGCGATAACGATGCAGGATGCGTACAGGTTTCCGGCAACCAAACGGTTTTCGATGCTTTTTACGGTACCTGAAATCGATGCGTGAACCGGAACCGACATATAGGCGTCCGATTCGGCGATTTTTTGGCCGCGGATTACCGTATCTCCGACGGCGACAATCGGCTGATTGGGAGCGCCCCCCTGCGTTACGGGAATGCTGACGGTCTTTGAAGAAGGAAAAGCCTGTTCTACGGCGGAATCTACAGTCAGTTCCTTGAATTCGGGCAGATGAACTCCGCCCTTAAAGGTGTGTGTAGTCATACGTAATATTGTATTCACTTATGCATTTTCGGTCAATGCTGGAGTAAGGGGATTGGAAAAAAAAGGCAAAATACGTTACACTATAGGAACTAATTGGTTATAGTCAGGAGGCATCCACTATGAAATTCGGAAAAAATAAAATCGTAAAAACGGCCGCGGTTTTTATGCTGCTGTCTTGTGCCGTTTTTGCCTACAATCCACCGCCCGGAGGAGACGCTCTGTATTCGTTTACTTCTCCGTTTATGCTTTCGGCCGAGCGTTCAAGTGCGGGAGGTCCTTTGTACCATGTTCATCCGGGACATACGGGCGTAAACCCCGCCTTGCCGGCTGACGAACAGCGTATTGTCATCGATGCGGCGTACACGGCTCTTATTGCGAGCGCGCAAAACAAAACGTACGGTCAAGCCTTTAATATCGGCGGCATGATTCCGAGCCGATACGGCGTATTTACCGGCGTTATGCAGGGCGTTTTTGTTCCGTTTAACGATATGCTTTTAAAAAACGGTTTTACCGCGCGTGTGTCCTATTCAAAAGATATTACCGACTGGCTGTATGTCGGTTTGGGAGCCTACGGTGCTTTCGGCGACGATTGGGCAGCCGGTGCCGATATCGGTATACTTTATTTGCCCGAAAAAATCGGCGCGCTTCCTTTTATACGCAAACCGCG
Organism: Treponema maltophilum ATCC 51939; assembly: GCF_000413055.1. Lineage (NCBI taxonomy): Bacteria > Pseudomonadati > Spirochaetota > Spirochaetia > Treponematales > Treponemataceae > Treponema > Treponema maltophilum. Next base: position 720,637 of record NZ_KE332518.1, read on the forward strand.
CTTTGCCGTTTCGCTTACCGGCATGGGCAAAAATTTCAAACCGGCGACAATCGGCTTGGACGGATCGGCAAATAAGATAACTTCGTTTCCGTCGGTTTTTACGCCGCACGTCGGCTTTGCCGGTACGCTGTTCGAAATAAAATATCTTTCGGGCGGCCTTTCGCTGGATCTGTCTTTCCCGACTTTTCAAAACCTCGTGTTCGACGCCGGCTTGCAGTTTTTAATTGCGGATACGGTGCGGCTTTCGACCGGCTGGCAGTGCAACGTGCGCGAAGCGTTGGCAAAAAAGAATTCCTGGTATCCGTCGGTTTCGCTGAGCGTTAAATTCGGCTTTACGAGTACGGACGAATCGATTTTAAGCAAAAAGGGCTGGCAGCAAAGCGAAATGATTGTGTCCGCCGCATACCGTCCGCTGCACGCAGGCATACATGCGGCTTCCGGCGGTGCGGCTTTGTATTTCGGTTTAAAAGATACCGCCGCGCCTGAAATAACTTTGTGGGGGAATGATGAATAAGTTGAAAAAAATCGGCCTTCGAGGCAAAACCGCTCTTCGGGTTTGCGCTTTTGCATTTTGTATGTTTTCGGCGGCATATTCCGTTTTTGCCGCAAGTCCGAAAACGGTGTATATTTCGCCGAATAACGACGGCGTTCAGGATCAGCTGGTCGTTCCGTTTGCGGTTAACGAAAAGCGCTATGTAAGCGAATGGAGTTTTGTGATTACCGATGAAAGCGGAAAGGTTGTGCGCACAATCGGCAACAAGGAAGCGCGCCCCGAAAAGCTTACGTTTATAACGTTCTTTAAACAGTTGTTTAAACCCAAACAGGGAGTGCTTATTCCCGATTCGCTTATTTGGAACGGAGTTTCCGATGCGGGCGAAACGGTTCCCGACGGAACGTATTTTTATTATGCGACCGCATCCGACGACAACGGCAATGTAAACAAAACGCCCTTGTACACGGTTGTAGTCGACAACAGCGAACCGGTAATCGAATTGACTCAGCCTTCCGACGCGATGAAAACTTTCGGCGCCGGCAATAAGGCGGACGTTACGATACGGCAAACCGGTTCGGTTGAAGATTTATGGACGGCCGAAATTCTCGACAATTCCGGCAAGGTTGTGCGCACGTTTACGTGGAAAAATTCAAAACCTTCGGACTGTATGTGGGACGGTAAAAACAACGACGGCGCCGCGGTAAAAGAAGGCGTCTATTCGTACCGGATTTCAGCAACCGACCGTGCGGGCAATAAATCGCCTGCGGCCCAAGTGTCGAACATTATTTACGACGCGATTCCGCGTTCGGTAAATATGACCGTTACGGGAAGCCCGTTTTCGCCGAACGGCGACGGCGTAAAGGATACGGTTTCCGTTGCGCTTTCCATGCCCAATTCTTCCGGCTTGTTGAATTGGTCGGTCGTCGTCCGCAGCAAAGACAAGGATGTGCGCACCTTTTCTTCAAAGACTTTGCCGCCGGCTTCTCTTACTTTTGACGGCCGAAGCGATGCGGGTGCCGTGCTTGCCGACGGCGATTATCAGCTTGTGTTTTCCGCCCTTTTTAACAACGGGCAGGAATCGCGCATAAGCCGCAATATAACGGTCGACAACACGCCTCCGGTTGCATCGGTGCGTACTGAAGGTTCCATATTCAGCCCCGACGGTGACGGCCGGCTCGATACTATGCGTATTTTTCAGGAAGGTTCGAAAGAAAAGGCTTGGCATGCGGTTATTTCCGACGAAAAGGGAAGGGCCGTAAAAACCTGGACATTCGGCGAAACGCCGGATCCTACAGTCGTATGGGACGGAACCGCTTCCGACGGCAGCATTGCCGACGGTTTTTATACCTACGAATTGTCCGCAACCGACCTTGCAGGCAATACGGGACGGGCAAAAACGCCGGCTTTCGAATTGAATACCGGCACGACCGAGGTTATTTTGGCGGTCAATCCCGAAGCGTTCAGCCCGAACGGCGATAAAATTCAGGATACTATAACTTTTACGCCGCGTGTTCGCACGGCTGCGGGAATCGCTTCGTATGAATTGAAAATCTTCGACGCATCGGGTGCCGCGGTAAAAACATTCAGCGATAAACGGAACCTTCCAAGTTCGATAAGCTGGAACGGCCTTTCAGACGCCGGCACTTTGTGCAAAGACGGAATGTACAACGCATCTTTGTTGACCGTATCCAAAAACGGAAGCGAAGCGTTGTTTGCGACAAAACCGTTCGAATTGGATACGACATATCCCGAAGTTACGATGAGCGCTCCGTACACGCTGTTCAGCCCGAACGGCGACGGCAATAAGGATACGCTTAACGTGTCGGTAAAAACAGGCAAAGAAAAACTGTGGAAAGCCGTCATAAGCGACGGAAACAAAAATGCCGTCCGCTCTTTCAGCTGGGAAGGAGAGGCAAAGCCGTTCAGCTGGGACGGAAAAGACGAAGCGGGCAATACGGTTGCCGACGGAACGTACACGGTCGTTCTTTCAAGTACCGATGCCGCAGGCAATACCGGAAGCGCGGCCTTAAAAGATGTACGCGTCGACAACCGCAGCGTAAAAGTGTTCGTAACCGCCGAGCGCGAAGCGTTCAGCCCGAACGGCGACGGCATTGCGGACGAACAGCGCTTCAACATCAGAACAACCCTCGCCGACGGAATAGAATCGTGGCTGTTTGCCGTTAAAAATACCGCAACCGGCGAAACCGTTTACGCAAGAGAACAAACGTCCGGCGAAGCCCTTCCTTCAACTATAAAGTGGGACGGAAAATCGTCCAACGGGCGTATTGCAGAAGGCAATTTAACCGGTACGCTGCAAGTCGTTTATGCCAAAGGCGATAAGCTGAACGTATCGACCGCACCGTTCATATGCTCGGTAACGCCGCCTCAACTGAGCGTGCGTACCGCTCCCGAATATTTCAGCCCCGATAACGACGGTACGGACGACGATTTGTTCATCAGCTTAAAAGGAACGAGCGTCGTGCCGTTTAAAAGCTGGTCGTTTGAAATCAACGATCCGAACAACGGAAAAACCTTTTGGAAAACGTCCGGTAAATCGGCGATTTCGGAACGCATCATCTGGGACGGAAGGAGCAACGGCGGCGAATTGGTTCAGTCCGCAGTCGATTATCCGTATAAGTTTACGGTAACCGACACGTTGGGCATGACTTCCGTTGCCGAAGGCACTATTTCCGTGGACGTTTTGGTTATCCGCAGCGGCGACGTGCTGAAAATGCAGGTTCCGTCGATTATATTCAGAAGCGACAATGCCGACTTTAACGGTAAAGACAAGGATCCGCAGCGCGGCCTCGATCAAAGCATTATCGACAACAATTACCGCGTATTAAAGCGTATCGCTCAAATACTCGAAAAATTCCGCGATTACAACGTAACGATCGAAGGACATGCGAACAATATAAGCGGAACGGAACGGGAAGAAACATCGACGGCAAACGGCAACATTCCGCTGGTTCCTCTTTCGGAAGCGCGGGCGAAAACCGTTAAAGAAATTCTCGTGTCGTACGGTATAAACGCATCGCGTTTAAGCACCGTCGGCCGCGGAGGACGAATGCCCGTTGCGGCACGCGCCGACAAAGACAATTGGTGGAAAAACCGCCGCGTCGAATTTATATTGAATAAATAAAAGGGCTTTTCGAAAAGCCGACCTTGAGTGACTTTTTCGAGATGCTGACGAGTTGTAACTCGCTGTATTATTGCGAGTTACAACATCGTACTTTTAATCTATACAGGACAGCGGCACTGGAATTATTCGAGTACAAAATACATAAAGAAAAACGGCCGAACGCAGGGCAGCGGCAACTGCCTCCGAGACGCTCTGACCGTTGGCGAGCAAAATTTCTCGGAAATTTTGCGCCGTCCGATACCTATTACGGTCAGCCGCGTCGAAGGGCAGGACGCTGCCGGGAGGCGGCTTTTTAATCTATACTGATAACCGACGCGATTCTGCCGTCGGCGGTGTATACTTTTTTAGGATTTTTGTCGTCGGCAAAGGCGCTCATTCCCTTGTAAAACGCGTAATAATAGGTACCCTTCGGCAGCGACAGTTCAAGCTGATACAGGCCGGGGCTCGTCTCCTGCAATTCGTAAATAAAAGAATCCCAGTTTGTAAAAGTGCCGCCCAAACGTATGCGCTGGCCGCTTTCGCCTTCATACACAAAGCGCACCGTGCCCGGTGCGATGCGGCCGCCCGAGTTTGCGGAACCCGCCGGTTGTGCAATACCGGTGCGATTTTCGGCGGGGCGGTTTATAACGACCTTCGATACGTTCACATTGGCGTTTTCCGCAAATTCGGCATTTGCATTATGCGGATCGGTCGTCCACAAGCCGTCTATAACCAAACGATATTTTATAAGTGTCAGATTTTGCGGAATTTTCAAAACATAAAACAGCAGGTTCGGTGCGCTGTCGGCTTCGAGGTTCGGCTTTACCAAACGCCTGAACGAATGGACGCGGCGGTAATTTTCAAAATCGAAGGCAATACCCGTATGGCGCACGTGAGCGTCCGCGGTAAAAATTACGTAATCGCCGAACACGACAGGTTCGCGCACGGTTTTTATCTGTGCAATGATCGAATCCTGAATAATTTGATTGTTCGCAAACAAATCGCCTTCAAGTGCGTGAACGGACGACAGGAGAATAAAAAAAATACAACTTAAATAAATGCGTTTCATGTAACTTTTACGAATATCGGCAATTATGAAACAAAAATTTAGATTTTGTTTTTCCAATCATAACTGCGCCTTTTTTTTCATGCCTTATCGATGCACTTGTTTTTTATTTTTGATTTTCTTTTTCGCGCAGTTCCGCCAGTTCTTTATTTAAAGCCATCGTTTTTTGCGTTTGCACGTAGAGGCGCTGCGCCAAAAGTTTGGACAAAAATATGCCGTAGTGCGGGTTTTTGCGCAAAAGGTTTAAAAACGCTTCTTTGGGGATTTTTATAAGCTTTCCGTGCCCGACCGACAAAATCGTTGCGCTGCGCCGGTCGTTGAGCAAAAAAGACATTTCGCCTATAAATAAATCGTTCGGCGTAAGAATCGACACCAGCTTGCGGCCGGAATACACCGCATATTTTCCCGACACGATAAAAAATAAATTGTTTGTACGCTCGTTTTGAAGGCATACCGTTTCTTTGTCGGCGTAATCGACGGCTTGATACGGCGACATAATAAGCGGTACCGTATTCGCGGCGCCTTTTCCGGCCAAGCTCACAAAAAAACGCACTTCGTTTCCTTTTTCGTTGTAGGTCATGTCGCTTACGAGATTTTCGGATATGTGTATGCCCATGCCGTGCATGCCCGGCGTTACTTCTTTTTTTACGCGGCTTCTCCAGTCGAAGCCGGCTCCTTCGTCGCGGATCGAAAATTCGGCCTTTGTACCGCTTATTTCATACGAAATGTATATATGCTTTTTTTTGTTTTCGTCCAGTTGCGCTTTTTGTTTTATTAAAGCGAGGATGTCGTTGCCTTTTTCGAGCCATTCGGTTTTTTCTTCGTAGCTTATGCCGCAGTTGCCGTGTTCAAGCGCGTTGAACAGCAGTTCCATAAGCACCGTGTGCAGCTTGCTGCGGATTTCGGTGTCGATGCGGTTCGAGCTGTACAGATAGTTCAACAAAAAGCTTGTATACACTTGAATGTCGATGGGATCGTTGCCGCAGATAAACGAACCCGATTCCGACGTTCCCAGCTGCCCCTGCATTCCCCTGCTGAACAAAAACTGCTGGTTCAGCCACAAAATATGCAAAAGGCGCGAAAAATTGTCGGCGAACTGCCGCTTCGTCTGTACAATTAAAATATTGGCATTTTTTTGCTCTTCAATTTCTTTGCGCTCTTCCATGTCGGCGACGACGGCGATGATTCCTCCGTTGTGCAGCCACGGGTCGGCGCTGATCGATTCGAGTATTTGCCGGCTGTCGATTCGGGTTGATGTAAAATCGATTACTTTTATTTCGGGCAATTCGTAGTTGATGTATTTGATTATTTCATCCGTATCGGAGCATATGTCGAAGTCGAAGTACGAAGTGTATTTTTTGCATGCTTCGTCTATAACGCGAATAATGTCCGGAGCGGTTACCGCCGCTAAAATCTTTTTCATTAAAATCCTGCCTTAATTTTAGATGCTTTACATTTTAGCACATTATTGATATATTTTTAAAGACTAAAAAACATAAACGGTTGCATTTTCGGTTTATGCCGTTTACGGCTGCTGTTTTGCGGAATCTTTGGAGGTTTTTATGATAAAGACGGTAAAAGATGTCGATTTGACCGGCAAGCGCATTATTATGCGTGTTGATTTTAACGTGCCCATGAAAGACGGAGTCGTTCAAGACGACACGCGCATACGGGCGGCTCTTCCCACGATAGAGTATATTTTAAAGCAAAAACCGAAAAGCCTCGTGCTTATGAGCCACTTGGGCGACCCGAAAAAAGACGTTAAAAAAGCCGAAGAAAAAGCGGCAAAAGACGGGAAACCCTTCGATAAAGAAGCGTTTATAAACGGCAAAAACCGTATGAAGCCCGTGTCCGAATATTTGGCGAAAATGTTGAATAAGCCGGTTGTGTTTGCGCCTTCCTGTCTGGGGCAAAAAGCGGCCGTGGACGCCCTGCCTGCAGGCGGTATTATGATGCTTGAAAACACGCGTTTTGAAGCGGGCGAAACTTCCAAAGACATGGACGAACAAAAGAAGATGGCCAAAGAACTTGCTTCTTACGGCGACATCTACGTAAACGATGCCTTCGGTACCGCTCACCGTGCGCACGCTTCGACCGCAACGATTGCCGAATTCATGAAGGTAAAAGTCGGCGGATTTTTAATGGAAAAAGAAGTCAAATACCTTGAGCCGATGGTAAAAAATCCGCCCAAACCGATGACGGCCATTATCGGCGGTGCAAAGGTTTCGTCGAAGATTGCGGTTTTGGAAAGCCTTTTAAAAAACGCCTCTGCGCTGATTATCGGCGGCGGCATGGCGTACACCTTTTTAAAAGCGCAGGGACACACAATCGGCAAGTCTTTGGTCGAAGACGATTTTATCGATACGGCGAAAAACCTGCTGAAAGCCGCCGAACAAAAGAACGTTAAAATCGTGCTGCCGCTCGACCACGTGTGTGCCGAAACGTTCGGCGCGGACGCCAAGCCCGTTGCCGTAGACGGTGTCGACATTCCCGACAATCTTATGGGCATGGACGTCGGACCGAAAACGCTCGCTTTATATAAGGATATCATTCTTAAATCGAAGTCGATCGTGTGGAACGGACCGGTCGGCGTTTTTGAGTTTGAAAATTTTGCAAAGGGAACGGGCGAAGTTGCTCGCCTTGTTGCCGAAGCGACTTCCAAAGGCGCCGTTACCGTCGTAGGCGGCGGCGATTCGGTTGCCGCGGTAAATAAATTCAATCTTGCTTCCAAAATGAGCCATGTGTCGACCGGCGGCGGCGCTTCCCTCGAATTCCTCGAAGGAAAAACGCTTCCCGGCATCGCCGTCTTGGAAACAAAATAAAGCACCGGATGCGCTTAAGATTTAATATGCCGGTATAAAGCACCGGCGAGTATACCGCCTTCTTTTTCGGAGGCGGTTTTTTTATGCCGCGATATGCAACGAAAGCTGACAAAATAATCGCATACGGTTATGTTCGGTTGATAGACACGCCAGCGCACTGCGTTTATACTGTGTAAACAATAATTGCAAAGGTGTGAAATGTATGAGAAAACATTATTTGGATAACATCAGATGGATGACGGTGTGTGCGGTCGTTCTGTATCACGTGATTTTTATTTACAACGCGGTTATGCCGCCGTATACCCTTATCGGCGCATTTTCCGAAACGCAGGTGCAGGACGCTTTGTTGTATATTTTGTATCCGTGGTTTATGATTTTGCTTTTTATCGTTGCCGGAATAAGTTCACGCTGCTACCTTGAAACGCATTCGATCCGCGATTTTGTGCGCACGAGGACGAGGAAGCTGCTTGTGCCGTCGACGATAGGCGTGCTCCTTTTCGGCTGGCTTCAGGGCCGGCTGAATATGACCCTTGCAGGCGGCTTTGACGGGATTCCGGATACGATGCCGCGCGTCGCCGTATTCGCGATTACGGTCGCATCGGGAACGGGCGTTTTGTGGTTTATACAAATGCTGTGGCTTTTTTCGATGCTGCTTGCGCTCGTGAGAAAATTCGAAAAAGGCGGATTGTACGCATTATGCGGCAAAGCGAATGTTTTCGTACTTTTGCTTTTGGGGGTTCCGCTGTATTTTTCGGGGCTTATTTTAAACACGCCCGTCGTTACGGTGTACCGCTTCGGCATCTACGCTTTTGCCTTCTTTTTGGGCTATTTTGTATTTTCGCATGAAAATCTTATCGACCGGCTCGCTAAAATCGATATCGTACTCGGTATTGCGGCGCTGTTGTCGGGAGCGCTGTATCTGTATCTGCACTTCGGTGATAAGTATGCCGTCATGCCGACAGTCAATTCCGTTTCGGCGGTCGCGTACGCATGGCTTGCTTCGCTTGCGCTTTTGGCTCTGATGAAGCGCCGTTATGACCGCGAGTCCGCCTTTACGCGCTTTATGACAAAACGGAGCTTCGGCTTATATGTGTTCCATTATTTTCCGTTGACGCTTACGGCGTGGCTCCTTGCACGGTACGCAAAACTTCCGGCGGTGCCGGCATACGCGATTGCGGCTTTCGCTTCTTTTTTCGGCGCTTTTTTGCTTTATGAAGCGGTTGTGCGTATTCCTTTTGTGCGGTGGTGCCTGCTCGGCATAAAAAAGAGGAAATATGCTTAAAGACAATATCGTTCAGCTGCGGAAATTGCGGAACTTTACGCAGGAAGCCCTCGCCGAAAAGGTCGGCGTAACGCGCCAAGCGCTCGCAAAATGGGAAGCAGGCGATACGCTTCCCGATTTGGAAAAAAGCAAACTGCTTGCCGAAGCGCTGGACGTATCGCTCGACGATCTTGCAAACCACGAAGCGAAATCGAATTTCGGGCTTACCGTTCCGCCGAAAGGAAAGCATCTTTTCGGAACCGTTACCGTCGGCGATAAGGGGCAGATTGTGATTCCTGCAAAAGCGCGCAAAGTGTTCGGCATAAAAGCGGGCGACGCCCTGGTGGTTTTGGGCGATGAAGACAAGGGCCTCGCTCTTTTAAAAGCCGACGATTTTTTGGCTATGGCGGACATGATCCGCCTCGCGTCCGTCACGGGAAAATAAAAAGCCGCCCGGAATTTTCCGCCTGAGCGGGTTTCGGGCAGCTTTTGCGTAATCACAGTCGGCGGAATCGTCAGCTTTTTTTTATTTCTTCTGCAAGAGCGGCGCCGCGCTCTTTTAAGTCCGCAAGATTTTGCCCGCTCGGCATGCCCTGCCATTCGAAGCTTTCAAGCTGCGTCCATTTAAGAGCTGCGGTGAGCTGTTCGTATTCTTTTTGAGCGCCGCCCGACCAACCCCAGCTTCCGATGCGCAAAACCGTTTTATCGTACAAATGTTTGCGCGAAAAAACGTCCAGCACCCATGCGGCCGGCGGGAACATTTTGTATTCGTATGTGGGGAAGGCGAGTACAAGGCCCTTGCAGCGGAGCGCTTCGCCGATTATGTACGACATCGGTGTGTCCGGAATTTTCATAAAGGTGTAGGGAACGCCCGCTTTTTCTATGCCTTCCGTAACCGCTTTGCAGCCTTTTTCCGTGTGGCCGTACATTGAACCGCAAATGACGCATATCCGCTTTTCCTGTTCGCCGCCGGTATTGTAGCCGGCATAGCGCGCAAAACGCTCGACGATTGTTTTCGGATTTTTGTGCCACACCATTCCGTGCGAAGGCGCTATCGTGCGAATGTCCAAGCCTTTCAGTTTGGCAAGCGCGTTTTTTACCGGTACGCCGAAGGATGCGACGACCGTCGCGTAATAGCGCCGGCATTCTTCTTCAAAGACCCGGTGCTCTTCTTCCGTAAATTCGTCGTCGAACATGCGGTTGTCGCTCATGGCGCCGTACGAGCCGAACGCGTCGCAGGAAAACAGCGTTTTGGAATTCGGCTCGTAGCTCATCATTGTTTCCGGCCAGTGGACGTTCGGCGTTTCATAAAAATTGAGCGTCAGTTCGGCTTCGGCGTTGCGGCCCTTGCCCAGCGAAAGGCTGTCGCCCGTTTTTACGGTTTTAATGCGCTGCAAATCGGGTTCGGGCAATTTAATAAAGTTTTTTAAAAAAGCCGCGGTTTTTTCGGTACAGTAAATATGCAGCTTTTTGTTGCGCTTCATTAAATCGGCGACCGAAGCGGTATGATCGCTTTCGGCGTGATGCATAATTAAAACGTCGATGTCTTCAACGGAAAGTCCGTGCAGCTTCAAACGTTCTTCGATTTGTTCGTCGGCATGTTCCCATTCGCCGTACAAATCGACCAGTGCGGTTTTTTCACCGGTGAGAAGATAGCAGTTGACGGACACGCCGCGCTTTATGTCCCAAAATCCTTCAAAGTACGGGTCTTTGAGGATGTCGGCATGGAGGACGCCTATATCGGGCGTAATATATATTCTGTTCATAACTCGACTATAGCCGTTTTTACTCTATTATGCAATATTGCGTTCGCCGGATTAAACTTTGAGCGCTTTGTATTCTTTTATGAGCAAGACGAGGGCGAAGGCCAAAATGACGATATCGTTTAAGGGAAGCGCCGCCCACACGCCGGCAACGTTGCCGCCCAGCAATACGGGAACTAAAAGCACTAAAGGAACGACGAGTGCAAGCTGTCGGAATACGACGAGTAAGCCCGCCTGCTTTGCTTTTCCCAGCGATTGCAAATACGTGAGCGTCATAATAAGAAGACCGTAGGTGGGAAAAACGGCGAACATAAGACGAAAGTTCGTTATTCCTTTGGCGACGATATCGGCTTGCGTAATGAATGCCGATAAAATTCCGCTCGGAAAGCATTCTATAACGAGCCAAAATACAAGCGACAAACACGTGGAACCCGCGATAAAAACGTTTGTCAGTTTTTTTACGCGCGCATACTTTTTTGCTCCGTAATTCGTTCCGACGGCGGGCTGCAACCCTTGGCTCATTCCCCACACGGGCACAAAGGCAAGCTGCATAACGCGCAAAGCGGCTCCCATTAAAGCGATTTGATCGGCGCCGCCGTATTTAACCGCCGTATTGTATACGACCGTCATTTGAATAAGCATCATCACTTGCATGAGCATGGCGCTTACACCGACGGCAAAAGTTTCTCCGGTAAGTTTTTTGGACAACTTTAATCCGTGAAATTTAACGACGGGACTTTTGCGCAAAAAATACCACAGAGTAACGGCGGCTTGCAGCAACTGCGATACAACCGTCGCGATGGCAACCGCTTGCGGTCCGAAGCCGGGCAGCAATAGGATAAAAACGGGATCGAGTATCATGTTCAAAACGGCGCCGCCCGCCATAATGCCCATAGCGATTCCCATACGTCCTTCCGCGCGCAGCACCATATTGGCGCCCTGCATAAAATTGACGAACACGGAACCGATATACACCGTGCGCAAATATGAAACGCCCATATCGAGGACGGCGCCTTGCGCTCCCGATAAACGCAAAAATACGGGGGCAAGCGGAATACCGATTGCCATAACGCAGGCGGACATCAAAAGTACTAAAACGCTTAAATTGCCCATAATTTTATCGACCGTTTCCCAATCCTTTGCGCCGATTGCGCGCGAAAGAATCGAACCCGATCCGATACCGAGCAACACCGCGATGCCGTTGTTAATCAGTACAAAAGGAGAAGCCGCCGAAACGGCGCTCATCGCATCCGTACTGACCATTTGACCGACGTAAATCGAATCGACAAAGGCATATAAGCCGACGACAAATTGTCCCAAAATTGCCGGAAGGCTTAACTTAATCATTAAGCTCCACGGATTTTTGTTTAATAATTCTTCCCTGACTTCGCTCATACAATACCTCTTCTATTAAAAATTACACAATATGAAAAAAGCCCAAACAAATCGCCGCGTAAAGCTGCACGGCACAGGCGGCGGAAAATATGACTGCCGGACAAAAACGTTTTTTATAAAACAGGTACGCGCAGCTGCACACCGTGCACAACGCGCATGCGGCATTTATTGCAACTATGAGATTCATCTGAACCGAATCTATCGTATAGATTGCAAACCAATTGCGCATTCCCGCAATTATGCTCACATCCGCAATTAAACCGCAGGCGGCACACAGGACCTTTGGCAGCCGGTCGGAGCCGGCATGTATAGCAGGTGCGGATTTAATCGCCCGCCGCGCACGAATACCGGAGACCGCAAAAAAGATTCCCGATGCAAGCCAAAACACAAACGCAAGTGCAAAGGCTGCCGCACAGGACAGCAAAAAGCCGGTGCTATATCTTCCTTTGGCCGGAACATAATCGTGCGCAAGAAAAAAAGTCATGGAAATGACGTTTTCGCTTTCGGTTTTAAAAGCAAGGTACTGTTCTTCCGGCAGCGCTTCTTCGCAATAAAAGCGGTTGTTTCCGATTGGCCGATACGTGAGGCTTTTACCGTCGCTTCTTTTTTTCAGTACAATACCGGTACCGTCCGTATTTTGTTGTATGGAAATCATTTGCATATAACCGTTCAGTTTTCCCGCGTGAGTCCATACGGAGCGCGCCGGAAAATATTCGCCCGAAAATCGTGCAAAGTTCGTCGTATCGGTACCGCCGGCGGCATTTGTGCTGGCACTTCCGTTTGCATTCGCGCTTGTCTCCTTGCCGGCTTGCGCCTCGTTTTGAACAAGTTCATTCATAAGACTGCGGCAAAAATCGGATTCCATAACGTTCGTTGCAATGAGGATTGCGCGCTCCCGTTCCGGCTGAACCCACAGCTGGGTTTGAAAACCGTAGGTTCCGCCCTCGTGTCCGAATATGCCGTTGTTTTTCGTATACTCCCAAAAGCCGTGCGCAAGCCCCGAAGCGGCTCCGAAAGAACGGTAGGTTTCGCAGAACAACTTGTCTTTCGTTGCCGGATCCGAAAACAAAAGGGACGCCGTACCGCTTTTTTTTGCCAATTCGGCTGCGTATTTTATGAGCGCGTTCGGCGTTCCATTTAAAGAGCCGGCAGGGTACAGCCGCAAGCGCATAAACTCTTCTTTGCGGAATCCCTTTTTCGAATGCGAGTACCCGTTTATTTTTCTTTTGAGCGTTTCGGCTGTCCACTGCGGTTTCAGCTCCGCGTCTTGTATGCCGAGCGGCGCAAAAATGTGTTTTGCAACGTATTCGTCAAAACTTTGTCCGCTTACCCGTTCTACGATAAAACCCGCAAGCGCCGCTCCCCAGTTGGAGTACGCCGACACGCTTCCCGGTTCAAACACTTGCGCCGGCTGCCGGGCGGACAATACATCGATAAGCGGTTTTACCGGTTGTTCGTTCAAATAACGAAAATCGATTAAATATTCTTCAAAACCTGCCGTATGGTTCATCAGATCGAGCATGGTAATGGGCGCATCGTATCGCAAATTGCGCAAAAAGTTCTCGGGAAGATAGCGCCGTATGTCCGCGTTAAGATCGAGCAAGCCCTTTTCTTCAAGCTGGAGCGCGCTTACCCACACGAGTGTTTTAGTGACGGAACCCCATTCAAAAAAATCGGTATCGGGTCGTATGCGCTGTTGTGTGTCGAGGTTTGCGTACCCGTAGCATTTAGAAAAAACGACGGTACCGTGTTCGGTAATGATAACGCATGCTCCCGGAATATTTTTTCCTACATAGGAGGCAGCTACGCCGTCGACGATGTTTTCGTATCCGTTTTGCAGCGGTTGTACGTCTTGCGCGTTTTGTGCTGCGGCGGCGTACAATGACGCTGCAGTACAAAAGTCGGCACAGAGGCAAAGAAAAAGCACCGCCGCACGGCACAGCAGCCGGCAGAAAGCATCACTAAACGACCGTACTGTTTTATACATGGTTTTCCGCCCTGTTGTGCGTGTTTTTGCCGCGGTTATTTTCGCCGGGTGCATTCTCGGCGCGCTCGTTGTAAAAGGTAAAATCGCAGATATCGTCGCCGTTGCCGATGGTACGTGTGCGCGCCCAGCGTATCGTCGGAATGTTGCCGTATACGACATCGTCACTTTCGCAAAAAATCGATGTCAATTCGCTTACCTTATGTTGTGCAAAAATATCGGCATAAAAGCAGCGGCTGCAATCCCATTTGAGTGCACGGCGGTCGTTTTGTTTCCACTTAAAATCCCAGCCGCTCGGCCCGAAAGTCGTTTTTAACGACAACGGTGTCATCAATCGCATCAGCGAAAAACCGAAGGGCAATGTACCGATTTTTTGAAACGCCTTTTTTTGTTTTTCCGAATCCGACAGTACGGAAGCGCGCACGGCTTCAAATGCTTGTTTTTTTGTTTTTCCGGTCGCAATAAGCGTTTTGTATGCTGCGACCGCCGGAAGTATCGATTTTTTTAAGTGGCTTGCAAGCATTCCGTTTGAAAAAGATTGTTCATTTAAAAGGCGTTTGTATTCGCCTTCCATGCGCAGTACAAGTTCCCCATCTTTGCACACCGCGCCGGGCGACAGCGTATCGAGCAGGGTTTTCATTTGAGTGCCGTACAGCAATAATTTTCGTTTTTGCATGTTCGTGTTTTTCTTCCGCTCCTTGTTTTATTGTTTGATATAGCATTGGTATATATCAGTGATATATGAAACGGAAAATTTTGTCAAGACCGAACGTTCGGAACGAACGCTCGGAATACTCAACCGCATCCATTGCAACGAGAACGCGGCACGAAGTTCCCCGCGCAAACATGCGGTCAATCAGTGTGCTTCGCCCTTATCAAAAATCGTTAAATCCGCGTTTATTGTATGTGCACAATTCGTCATTGTTTTCAAAGAAGTCATATCGTCTTCTTTATGTCATCTTTAGTATGCCGTCCCAGCCGCAGTTAAAAAAAACGGCGAGCTCTTTAATATACTCAAACGCTTTTTTGCGGCTCATATCGTGAGCGACCGTTTCGAACACGGCGGTAAAATACGCGCTTGTAATCATGTGGTGTAATTCGCGGCTTACCGTGCCGTCAAGTTTTCCCAGCTTACGCAAAACGCGGTAATATTTCTCGGCAACGGATACTTCCTGTTCCACTAAATCGTGAATATAATGCTCGTACTCGGTTCCCGCGGAACGGCACACAATCAGTTTAAAAGCGTCGAAATTATCGTAAATATAATCTATAAACGTTTGGAGATATTCGGTAGACAGCTTTCTGCTGAACCGGGTTTCGCCTTTTTCAATTAAATCGAAGTGAGCTTTTTGTGCGTTTTTAAATTGCACCGCCAAACCGTCGGCAGCTTTGCAAACAAGCGCGGTAAACAGCGCTTTTTTATCGGGATAATAACCGTAAAAGGCGCCTTGGGTGAAACCCGCCTCTTTTACGATCCCGCGCAATGACGCATCTTTAAAACCTTTTGCGAGGAATTCCCGTTTTCCTATTTCCAGAATTTTTTTTTGCGTTTCCGACAGTTCGTTCATCGGCTTTTTCCTCTCGGTATAATAAACGTATATATCAGCGATATATTTCGACCGTATAGTATAGATTCGGAAAGAGAATGTCAACTCGATTTGTTGCACACGTTATCTTGACGTATGACGGTTTCTTTTATAAAATTAAACGAAAAGCTTAAATAAAATCAATTTACGAGGTGCGAAGATGAAGATGTTAAAAAAAGGTTTTATACTGACGGTAATTTTTATGTTGGCGCTGACTTCCTGCGCAAAAAAAGAAGGGCAGGGCGCGGGAGATAATTCATCCGGCGATTCGTCGGCTGCGAAAACATCCGCCCTTTCTTCGCGGAACGCTTCGAAAGGCGCTTCAACCGGCGTTATATATGCGAACGGGACGGGGCTTTATATCGAAACCGACGACGGCAAAATGAAGTGGACGGCCGAAGCCGCGCTCGGCGATATCGCCGTGTATTTGGGCGAAAAAAAAGATGCCGTCAGAACCGACGGCCAAAAGCGCACTTTCTTTCATATTCAATTGAACGACAAAGATTATTGGGTGCAGGACTATTCCTTTGAACCGGATACGGTACCCGCTTTTATTTCGGCCGCGGACACCGTTTTGTATAAATCGGAATCGCTTGCGGCGATGACCGACGAAATCGTTCCGCAGTATTTAATCGTTGCGGTCTATAAAAAAAGTCTTGGAAACGCAAACAACCGTTTTTTTGAAATCGCGGCGTACAGTTCCGAATTCGTTAAGACGTGGTCGGTTAAAGAAAAATTCGTAAAGCGCGAAAACGTTGAAACGGATAAAACGAGCGTCGATGCGATGATTCTTGCGCAGGTCGCGATGGAATCGAAGAACGATACGATCCGTGCCGAGCTTTTTCAAAACGCAATCGAAATGGGATCTTCATACAGCGACGTTATCGCCGATCTGCAATCTCTTGCCGAAATCATGATTAAAGAAGAAAACTTTCTTAAAAATATTTCCGTGGAAAAAATCAATGAAAAAGTTACCGTCACCGAGGACATAGACCTTTTGAGCATTCCCGATGAAGACAACGCGCGTATCGTGAGTATGCTCAAAGCCGATTCGTCCGCCGTTGCCACGCGAAAATATGTCGAGCAAAACGGTTTCGGTTCGGAACGGGAATGGCTGTATATCCAAAGCAAGCAAAAAAAAGGCTGGATTCAGGCGGACTTTATTAAGCGGAACGATTAAATCGTCTCCGGTGCGGACGATGTATAATGCATGAAGGCCGCATTATGTACGACGTAAGCGGAGAAGAAAAAAAGAATATCCAAGTTGCCGATCTTCTTAAAAAATTCGAAAACTCCGACGGCACGCTTAACGACCGCATGCTGCCGGGGTGAGGCCGAGTAAGGAGATACTATGAAAAAAACGGTATTATGCATTTTGCTATTATTGACTTTTGTGCAATTCATATTTGC
This sequence comes from Treponema maltophilum ATCC 51939, assembly GCF_000413055.1. NCBI lineage: Bacteria > Pseudomonadati > Spirochaetota > Spirochaetia > Treponematales > Treponemataceae > Treponema > Treponema maltophilum. The sequence continues at coordinate 737,538 of NZ_KE332518.1, forward strand.
CTTGCCTAATTACAATAACGGAAACGGCACTGTTTTATCGGAAAAAACGGAAAACGGAATAAAAATTACCGTGCGAAAATGTGAACTTGAAGTCGTTATCGGTAATCTATTGGATGAAAAATACAGAGATGTATATACCGCTTGTGACAAGAAAAATAAAATAGGAAAGCTGCACGATAACGATAAAGTCAAGGTTTTGCGTATGTGCAGAAAAGACTATTTGAATGAGCCGAAAAATGAAGACGGAGATATGAAAGGCGAACTATGGTATAATATAAAATCCGATACCATGGAAGGGTGGATATGTATTTATTCGGGTTATATCGCCTTCTTTCGCGATCCTTATTTCGATAACCGCTATGAAATCCTTGAGGTTATAGAAAGTGCCGGTAAAAAATGGACGGTACGATCGATAAAACAGTCATTATCGGTATGGGAAAACTTGAATATCCGCGCCAAGCCGGGAATAAACGGAACGAATGTCGTGTATACGATACGGCCCGGTACAACCGATCCTCGGCAAACCAATGTGGAAGTCATTGCTATAACCGAAGAACGGGACACAATCGACGGCAAAAACAATTATTGGCTAAAAATAAACTATAAGGATTTTACCGGCTGGATTTTCGGCGGTTATGCTTCGGCAGAACGCGGCGGCCTCAAATACTATATTCCGGAAGATATGGTTCATTTTGATTTAGGCTGGTATTGATTTTAATCGAATGTACAATTCCTAAAACGTTGACAAGATACCTTGTGTGTATTACTATGTGTATAGAGAGGTGTGTTATGCGAACAAATATTGTATTGAATGATGCTTTGGTTGAAGAAGCTTTTAAATATTCCGTTGATATTCGTACAAAAAAGGAACTGGTTGAAACGGCCTTAAAAGAATATGTTCAAAACAGAAAAATAAAAGATTTGCGGGAACTGAAGGGAAAAATTGTTTTTTTCGAAAATTATGATTATAAAAAAATGCGGCTGAAAAAATGATTTTAGTCGATACTTCCGTTCTGATAAGTTATCTGAAAAATCAAAAAAATAAACCTAATGAGCAATTTGACTATATTTTGGACAGACAAATCCCCTACGGCATCAATGTGTTTATCTATCAGGAAGTTTTACAGGGGGCGAGGAATCGTGCCGAATACGATTTACTTAAAGAATATTTTGAAACAATCCCTTTCTATTATTTAAAATACGGTAAAGACTCCTATGAGCAGGCTGCCCTTATGAATATCAAATGCAGGGAAAAGGGAATAACCGTCAGAAGTACGATAGATTTATTGATAGCGCAAACGGCGATAGAAAATGATTTATACTTGTTACACAACGACAAAGATTTTATATCCATGTCAAAAATAATAAAAGAACTGAAATTATACAATTAATAAAACCGCTTTTATGATATCCAAGCTGAAAAACGGGTGGTTTATGTTGCAGCAGGGAGCGAAAAATGAAAAAGATCTTTATTCATTCCGTCGCTCGAATAACGGATGCTATGGTGCCGATTCAAATCCGAATTGGGTTGAAAACAATAATAATATCTCTTCGGAAAGTGTTTCAAAAAATTTACTTATAAAAACAAAAAATCCTTCTACAAAGGAGATTCAATTTTGGTTGTGTGATAAAATCGGAAATAATCTCAAAAGCATTTATAAATATACTGAAAAGGATTTTGTCAGATTTTATGTTGATGCAAAATTTCAAAAAATCATATTCATAAAATCAGTCGAAAACGGAAATGCCGTGACTGAAATTGATTATTAGGGAAATTTAATGATATGAGTTCGGTATACTTTTGGGCAAAAAAATGTCCGGAATCGTTTGAGTCCGGGCGTACGTTTTTGAGCTGAGCCTTTTTTATATTTTTTTGATTTAATATGTACGCCGTTTATTACTTGTTTTTTTTCCCGTTCTGTGTTAGCCTGTAATAGGAGGTGTTATGGCAGTCGGTGATGCACAGTTTCAACTTGTAACATTCCAATTAGGCGAAGAACTCTACGGTGTAAACATTATGGACGTAAAAGAGATTGTAAAAATTCAAAGCGTCCGTCCTATTCCGCACGCTCCGCATTATGTTGAAGGAATTTTTAATTTGCGCGGAGAGATTATACCGGTAATCAATCTGCATAAGCGCTTTCGCCTGGAAAAACCCGCGGAAGAAGACTACGACGCCGAAATGGGCGGTTTGGTTATTCTGAACCTTGACGGAATAAAAATCAGCATTATTATAGACAGAATTTCGCGCGTGGTGATGATTAATGCTGCGGATATAAAGCCTCCGCCTCAAATGCTTACCGGTATCGGATCGGAATACATACACGGGGTAGTGCAGCAGCAAAATGGTTATTTGATTGTGCTCAACATTCGCAAACTGTTTGACCCCAAAGAGCTGCAAAAACTTATCAGCGCGCAAAACTGATGGCTATAGAAACTTTCAGCCCGACAATCCGTAGAAGGGAGATGGACGCCGTTTTAACCTGCATGGTTGAAGAAAAATTGGGGCCGGGCGAGCTTAATGCGCGCCTTATTCAGCAGGTAAAAGAAAGCTTCGGCGTAAGCGGTGCATTTGCGGTACGAAGCCCGGCGATCGCTTTAAAATACGCGCTGCGCGCGCTTGCGCTTGAAAACGGCGCTTCGGTTATGATTTCCGCTCTTGCGCCCGCATGGCAGTATTCGGCGGTAACGGAAGCGGGTTTTAACTGCATTATTTTGGACGTATCGGCCGGCACCGGACTCGTAACCGCCGAAATCGTTGAAAAGGGCATGCGCGAAGGCGGCCGTGTTCTTGTTTTGCACGAAACGCTGGGGCAGTTGCCGGATTTTCAGAGTTTGCTTGAATTGAATGTGCCGATTATTGAAGACATATCGCAAAGTGCGGGAGGAACCGAAGGCGGCAAAAAGGCGGGGACTTTCGGCATTTTTTCGATACTCGGCCTTGAAGAACGCGATATGCTTACCGCAGGCGGCGGGGCCGTGCTTATGGCGATGCAAAGCCGAAACTGGGCGGTTTTGCATAAGATGGCCGAAGCATCTCCTTCGACCGATCTTTTGCCGGACATAAATGCCGCTTTGGCCTACGTTCAGCTGAAAGAATCGGGGCGCAACGAACAGATCCGCAAAGAAATGTACGAAATGTATGTGCGCGCCCTTATGCAGGGACGTCACAAAACATTTTCGGCAGCGGCCGAAGACGCGGTGTGCGCCGTGTATTCTTTTCCCGTGGTGCTTTCCGGCTCTTTTAAAGACGTTAAACAATATGCGCAAAAAAAAGATATAACGATACAGCCGGCGTACGAAAACGCGGTTGTGTCGGTTTTTAACAATCTGTGCGGCAGTTGCCGGGAGGCCGATTCGCTTTATTTGCGCTGTGCGCTTTTTCCGTTGTATCCGAGGCTCGGTTCGGCAAAGGCGCAAAAGATTGCAAAAGTGTTGGCGACGCTGCCCTAGTGCCGCAGGAGCGCACATAACGGGTATTGTATGACGTGCATAGTGGTTGTAAATACATATAACAAAGCCGCCGAAAACCTGTATGCGGGTATAGCCGAGTTTTTAACGGAAGAGGGGCATACGGTTGTGCGCTCCGATTTTTCGGGTGCCGACGTTCCCTTTCCGGCGGATACGTACGACTGCGCCGTAACCTTGGGCGGCGACGGCACCGTGCTGTACGCCGCGCGCCGCTGTGCCGCAAGCGGGAAGCCCGTCGTTCCGATCAATTTGGGGCAATTCGGCTTTATCGCGGGCATTCAGCCGGAGCATTGGCGCTCCGCCTTAAACGATTTTTTTGCCGGGCGCATGAGTTTTGCAAAGCGCTCTCTTGTCCGGGCAGACATTGTGCGCGGCGGAAAAACGGTGTATTCGGGCTGTGCCTTAAACGATGCGGTTTTGTCCGCGTCGCAGGCGTCTAAAACGGTTGAAGTCGATATCCGCACGGAGTACGCCGCTTTCGGCAAATTCAAGGCCGATGCGCTCATTGTGTCCACGTCGACCGGTTCAACCGCTTATTCGGCCGCAGCCGGCGGCCCCATCGTCGATCCGGGGCTCGATGTATTGATTTTGAATACCGTTTCGGCCTTTTCGCTTTCGAACCGGCCTTTGGTGCTTCCGGCCGACACGCAGCTTACCGTTACCGTACTGCCTCCGCGCGGCTATGATCTTATGCTCAACTGTGACGGGCAAGTGCATACGCCGATAAAAGCGGGCGACCGTATCCTTATAAAGATGGCCGAATATGCCGTGAGTCTTGCAGGCTGCGACTCGTCCGTTTTTTATGCGGCGCTCCGCTCAAAACTGAATTGGTCGGGAGGTCCCCGTGCTTGAAGATATTCACATAAACGATTTTGCGTTAATCGATAAAGTGTCTTTGGAATTCGGCTCCGGCTTTACCGTTTTAAGCGGCGAAACGGGTGCGGGAAAGTCCATCTTAATCGGCGCGATTTCTTTTTTGCTCGGCGGAAAAGGCGGCGTTGAACTTATCAGAGCCGGCGCAAGCGAAGCGCGCGTAAGCGGCACCGTTAAACTCAACGTGCGCGCAAAAGGCGTATACGCATGGCTTGGCGAGCGCGGCATTGAAGCCGAAAACGATCGGATCCTTATCCGCCGCCTCGTAAAAGACAGCGGCAAAAGCGCCGCCTGGGTGCAGGATGTTCCCGTTACGCGGCAGGAACTCGCCGAATTGACTTCGTGGCTTATAGACATTCATGGGCAGCATGAACATCAATCTTTAATGCGCACGGGCGAACACCGGCGCTTTTTGGATTCCTACGCGGGAATCGAAGCGGAAGTTGAACGCTTTACCGCCCTGTATTCAAAACTCGTGGAAAAACGCAATCTTTTAGCCGCCGCCGACGAATCGGAAAGCAAACGAGCCGAACGGATCGAACTTTTGCGTTTTGCCTGCGACGAAATAGCGTCTGCCCGTTTGCGTGAGGGCGAAGAAACCGAACTTGTTCAGGAAGAAAACCGTCTTTCACAGTACGAAAAACTGTACGGTGAAATAGAAAGTTTTTCAAATCTTTTAAACGGCGAAGGGGACACTGTGCTTTCTTCGCTTAAAAAAGCGAACGCGCACTTGGAACACGCTTCGCATTCGGATCCGTCGCTCGATACGCTTGCAAAACGCATGGAAACCGCTTTTTACGAATTGAGCGATATTGCGGGGGAAGTGCGTTCCTATGCGCAATCGCTCGTGTTCGATCCGGCCCGTTTGGAAGAAGTGCAGGAACGGCTTGCCCTGTTTTTCAAACTGAAAAAAAAGTATGCGGCCTCCGTTCAAAGTCCTTTAAGCGAAGTGATCGCTTACGCGCAAAAAGCGGCCGAACAGCTTGAAGCATTGGCCGACGCCGATACGAATAAAAAAGCCCTTGCCGACGAAGTTGCCGTTTTGGAGCGGCAGGCATATAAGGATGCGACGATTATTTCGCAAAAAAGGCGTGCGGCCGCCGATAAAATGGCTCAAGAAGTTGAAGCCGTGCTTGCCGATTTGGGCATGAAAAACAGCCGTTTTTGCGTGCATATCGAACAAAAAGAAGCCGTATCGGATGATCAAAAATGCGGCCCCTACGGAATCGACGACATTGAATTTTTAATTTCGGCCAATCCGGGCAATCCGCCCAAGCCGCTTGCAAAAATAGCTTCGGGCGGCGAATTGTCGCGCGTCATGCTTGCTTTAAAAACGGTTTTAAATCGTTCGGATATTACCGACACGCTCATTTTCGACGAAATCGATACGGGAATCGGAGGCGAAGTCGCCGTTGCGGTCGGTGCCCATTTAAAACGTTTGGCCGCCGATCGGCAAATTTTGTGCATTACGCACCTTGCCGCCATCGCCGTTTATGCCGATACTCAAATTAAGATAGAAAAGTCGGTGCAAAACGGCATTACGGCTACCCGCGTGTGCGAAGTGAGCGGCGAAAAGCGTGTTGAAGAAATCGCGCGTATGCTTTCAGGAGATGCGGTCAGTTCCGTATCGCTCGAACATGCCCGCACTTTGCTGAAGAGTTACGGGAGCTTCGGAGGATAAGATGGCGAAAATTACGGCAGAAAGCAGGGAAGCCTTCGCGGTAAAAATGCAGCCTTATAAAGATTCAATAGATAAAATATTCGAAAAAGAAAAAAATCTTCTTGCATTAATGGAAAAAGACGGTGCGGGAAGTTCGTATAAACGCATGTTGCTCGCCGAAGATATGATTTACGTTACGACGCTGTACGTGCTTATCAATAATCTTTCCGTAAAGATTTTATCGACCAGAGGTTTGGATGCTTTAAACGACGGGCGCAAAGCGCTGTATAAGGCGATTATTTATTTGGAAGAAACCGTTTCGAATTTAATCGACGCGCCCTTTTCCGACTATGAAGACCGGGTTGCGCAGATCGCGAACATTCCGCTGACTAAACGCTACGAATTGAGCCGTAAACTCGGCCTTGCCATTCGGCTGGTTGTCGATGCGTACGGCGACAATACGAAATGGCGCTGGAGTTTTATCGAACTGCAAGGCCGTCTTGCAACGGTTGCGAAAAATATGCTCGATATGAAAGCCGCGTCGAAAATCTATTTCGATCCGCGCAATCCCGATTACGATACGGCGGTCTATTATTTCAGGCTCATAAAAAAACTGTTGGGCGAAGCGGCCGACGGCTATCGCGACCGGTACGAGCTTTCGACCCGCCGTTTGGACGACATACGTTTGGGCATAAACTATCTGGTTGCGCTCAGACGAATCCAGCTTAACCTCGGTGAAAGCGAAGATGCCGAAGAAACCAAAAAGAAAGCCGTCGTCTGGAAAGCCAAAATGGACAGCGACCAAAAAAAAGGCATAAGCCGCTGAGCGGAATTTTTATACGGTGTGCTGAGTGCGCCGGGCAAAAAAAAGACGCGAACCGAAGTTCCCGTCTTTTGCTTTTTTATTCGATAGGGAGCGGCTTTATACTTATCGTTTTTGCCGCTTTGTCATAATCGATGGTAAAGAAAAGCGGAATTTTATCCGCATCCGCGGGGTTCGAGGGGTCGGCAGCCCAATCAGGCGGGACATCAGAAGGATTTGTTTGAATTGCAAATGCTGTTATGTATTGACCGGAAGCATCGGCGGCATACTCCCATACTCCATTCTTTTTTACTTTTATCTTATATTTTTTTTGATTTTCGAGTTCAAATATATAATCGGTATCATATAAAGTTATTATTCTCGGAATGTTATTCAGATTAAGCTCTCCGGGATATTTCCCGTCGTTTTTTACTTTATATTTCAATTTTACATCTTTGCTTAGTCCATTCTTTACCGTAACTTTTATTTTTTCATCCTCGGTTAAATTCCGTATTGTCCACGTAGTAGGATCGATATTGTCTTTGAGGCCGTCGATTTTCCAATCGTAGCCTTTTTCGGGATCGGCCGTGCAAAAGGGGACGCCTTTTAATTCAAGAGCTGTGCCGGGGGCGTGAGATATTACTGCATTCGGCTGATATACGACGCTGTTGTATAGTGCTCTTATCGTAATAGTAACGTCATGACTCGAAATATTTACTACCTTCAAATCCCTTTTTTCATGCGGGCTTTTATAGCTTGTTTGCGAACACGAGGCGATTATAAACAGGGCAAAAAGTACGCTCAGGTATTTTTTCATATCGCGTATAAGTATACCTGCCCGTGCTTTTTTTGTCAACGAAAGCATTCCCGCCCCGGCCGATTGCGCAGTCTGTAAAAATATAATAATATGAAAGCATGAAAACGGTTTTTATTACCGGCGTGTCCGGAACTATGGGATCCGAAGCGTTGACGCAAATTGCGCAGACGGGAAAATTCCTGTGCCGCATTCTGTTGCGCCCGAAAAAGGCGAATATGCGGTTGGCGAAAAAGCTTCAAAAGAACGCTCTTATTGAAGTGCTGTTCGGCAATATACAAAATTACGGCGATTGTCTTGCCGCCGTAAAAGGTGCCGACTATGTGCTGCATTGTGCGGCGATTATTCCGCCGGCAGCCGATCACAATCCCGACGAAACCTTCCGCACCAATTGGCTGGGAACCGAAAACCTGCTCGAGGCTGTCGCCGACAGCGGCCAAATCGGAAAGACCAAATTCGTTTATATCGGCACGGTCGCGGAGTACGGGAACAGAACGTTCAAGCATCCGTGGGGCCGCGTCGGAGATCCGCTTATGCCGAGCGCCTTCGACGTGTACGCGGCGAGCAAGCTGAAAGCCGAACGTGCGGTTATCGAATCGCCCCTGTGCTGGGTGTCGCTCCGTCAAAGCGGAATTCTGTACGACCGCGTGCTTTTAAATAACATGCACGACGGGCTTATGTTCCATACCTGTTGGAATACTCCGATCGAATGGGCGACGGCGAAAACCTCCGGCTTGCTTTTAAAAAATCTGGTTGAAAAAGATTCGGACGGAACGCTCGGCGCCGATTTTTGGAAAAAAGTCTACAATATCGGAAACGGAAAAACCGCCCGCGTTACGGGCTTTGAAACGCTCGACCGCGGTTTTAAAATGATGGGACGGAGCGGTACCGAAATTTTCAAGCCCGAATGGAATGCAATCCGTAATTTTCATTGTATGTGGTTTGCCGATTCTCACGTGCTCAACGATTATCTCGATTTTCAGCATGAAGGTTTTGAAGATTTTTTTGCACGGCTCGAAAAAAAATTGTGGTACTTTAAACTGGGAAAACCCTTCCCGCACTTGATACGGCGCTTTGCCCTTATGCCGCTTTTGCGCACGAACAACGCGCCGGCCTTTTGGGTTTCGCACAATCTTACAAAACGGGTAAAGGCTTTTTTCGGTTCGCTCGAAGCGTACCGCGCGCTCCCGCGCAGTTGGGAAAAATTCCCTGTAATGTGCAAAAATCAAAATCCGGAAACGGGCGCTTTTTTGGATTACGAAAAATTAAAGGATGAATCTTTAATCGAAAAAAACGGTTTGCTTTTAAATCACGGCTACGATGAAACGAAAAAGACCGAAGAGCTCGGCATTACAGATGCAAAACAGGCGGCAGCTTTCCGCGGCGGAAAGTGCGTGAGCGGGACGATGAAAAAGGGCGATTTGTACAGTCCCTTGCAATGGCAGTGCCATAACGGCCATCGCTTTAAGGCAAGTCCGTACTTGGTTTTAAAAACGGGACATTGGTGCCCCGACTGCTGCAGCTGTCCGCCGTGGAATTTCGGCGAGCTTGCAAAACATATTCCGTTTTATGCGCAGCTGTGGTATGACGATCACGGGAAAGACGAAACCGAATCGTATTCGGCCGAAGACGGCCGCGATATATTGGCGTATGAAAAATAGAGGATCAACGTGTGCGTATGAACGAGTTTCACATACCGGTGCAGGAATTGCAGTGGCCCGAAGCGGGGAGTACGGTTGCGGTCGGACTTTCGGGAGGTGTCGATTCGGCTTCGACGGCGCTTATGCTGAAAGAGCGGGGCTGCACCGTTGTCTGCATTACGATGTCGAGCTGGAACAACGATCTTCCGCTGCCGCCTTCAAAAAACGGTGTGCGTAATTCCTGTTACGGTGCCGACGAAAAGATAGATATGGAACAATGCGCCGAGTTTTGCAAAACATACGGCATAAAATATTACATCATCGATGTGCGCGAAGCCTATAAAGCCTACGTTATGGACTATTTTAAAAGCGAATACCGTGCGGGAAGAACGCCGAACCCCTGCGTTCATTGCAACGCTCACGTAAAGTTTGCCGCCCTCGTAAACGGAGCGCGCGCTCAGGGCGTCGATTTCGATTATTTTTGTACGGGGCACTACGCAGCTTTGGTGCGCCCGCTTATTCCCGTAGCCGATATTTACCGCGCGCTGGGTTCCGACAATTCGGCCGCACAGTCGGACGGCGCAGGAAATGTTTCCGGCAGCGCGCATTCGACAAGTGCGGAAGCGCGCGGGTATACGGAACGTCCGGTTACGGTGTCTGCGGCAAAGGATACGTTTAAAGATCAAACCTACTTTTTGCACCGCATTCCCTCCGCCGTTTTGGAGCAAACGCGCTTTCCGCTAAGCGGTTTTACGAAAAAGGCCGTGTTCGAATTTGCGCGCGAACGCGGCTTAAAGGCGGCTTTGCGCAGCGAAAGTCAGGACTTTATTTCGAGCGAATACTTCAACATTATTTTTTCCGATAAAGAATCGGTCGCCGGCGACATTGTCGATATGAACGGCGTAAAGCTCGGTGAGCATCGCGGCATAGAGCATTATACGATCGGTCAAAGGCGCGGCCTGGGTGTCAGCGCAAACAAGCCGCTGTATGTGCGCTCAATCGATTCCGCGAACAACCGCATCGTACTTGCAGACGAAAACGGACTTTTTTCGTCAGGCCTTGAAGCCGATTCGTGGGTGTGGGCGGGAAATTATGCGCCCGATGCCGAATTCGAAGCGCTGGTAAAAATCAGGCTTGCCTCTCCGGCCGCTCCCGCCCGGATTATCCCTTTGGAGGGGGGGACGTACCGCATTATGTTTGAAAAACCGCAGCGCGCCGTCGCGCCCGGTCAGTCGGCGGTCGTGTATGCCGATAAGCTCATACTCGGCGGCGGCGTTATTTCGCGTACGATAGAAGTTTAAAAGCGTTAGAAGGCGTTCAGCGTAAGATGGAACGATGTTTCATGTAAGCCGATATCCTGTACCGATATATCGAGCGTGTTTTTCCCTCTTACAAGCAAAATTTCGGCCAAGCGCATGGCGCCTTTATCGGAATAAATCGCCGAAAAATCGTACTGGGCGCTGCCTTGAACGCAGAGTTTTTCCTGCGCGGTTTTAAGCGCCGTATAATCGGTTTTTTCGGCAAGCGTTCCGTTTACCGATACGCTCGTCGTATAAGGCATGGTGATTTCCGAAGCGTCCGTATAAAGCACGTAGGTTCCCGCCGCAATGCTCATGCCGTTCGATAAAACCGTTTTGTTGCCGTTTTTGCTTACCGCCGTTACGTTTTTGATAACGAATTTTTTTGCCGCGGCATCGCCTTCGATTAAAATGAGCGGATTTATGACGGCTTTTATCTTTGTGTCGATAACTTGAAATTGCAGGCTTTGTCTGCCGGTGCCCCAGCCCGAATACCCGCTTATGCCTATGGCGGCCGCCTTGTCCGCATGACCGCTTCCGTCATCGACCGAATTCTTTTCCAAACCGCCGTATACCGTTAAAATATGATCTTTATGGCTCAGTATGACGGCATTTCCCAAGGTCGACGGGAACAAGCCGTTGTCTGCGCCGTCTTCGCGTATCGTTATAAGAACCTGCCCGTCTTCGGCGGCCGCAACTTCGGCAGGGTCGTTGAATACGAGGCCGCGGTTAAAGGTGCCGCCGTATTTTTGGGCAAAAAAAACGGCGACGGTATCGGCAAGCCGGGGCCAGCCGAACGCGCACAGGGGAATGCCTGCGCCGATAAACAATGCGCAAAAAGCGCCCGTGCTGAATATCCGTCGTTTTTTCATTCGGCTTTTCTCCTTAATCGAAACTTACATGCATTTTTGAAATGCGGTCGTCGCAGCCGACGTAGATGTCGCCGTTTTCCGCATGCACGAACGCGTTTGTCGCTTTAAACGAAAATGAACCTTGCCGGTATTTTCCTTCCGACAGGAGCGTAACCGTGTACGTGTCCGCTTCTTTGCTTAAAACGAAAAAAATATCTTTGGCGCCGAATTCGCTTATGCTTACGATTTTGCCGGAAAAAGGTACGGAAAACGCTTTTTTTTGCGGCAAAAACACACCGATAAGCGCCCCTTTGCCGCCGAAAAATACGTATCTGTCGTCGCTGCTGAATTGAACGAGCGTTTGTTCGTGCAGTTCGTCTTTTAAATATTCGTGATAGATTATTTTCGTTTTGCCGCCGGCGGGTTCGGCAACGACGATTCTCTGCGGATTTAAGCCGGAAAGGCAGGCGCAGTATTCACCGCTCCGCGAAAGGGCCGCGCCGAATATTACTTCCATATTGCTTCCGCCCGGATAAAAGCCGCTCGTTATTTTTCCGGTGCGGTCGAAACATACCATGTTTCCGTCGGCAAAACCGGCCGCGCATCCTGCCGCGCTCGACGAAAAAGCCGTTATCGGAACATAGTTTTCGTATAGCCATTCGGTTTTCCCTTCCGTATTGTGTTTCGAAAAAGAACTTCCGCCCGGATGGAATAAAAAAATTCCTCCCGCGTCAAAAAACGGAAAACCCGCGCGGTCGAAGGTGCCGCTCGGTTTATTGTCGGGAGTAAAAAAAACGATGCGCTCGGCATCGCGGTCGTATTCGGCCCAAAAATCGGCGGAAATTGCCGCACGGTGTTCAAACGGGATGAGAGCGCCGACTTTGCCGTCGGCAGTGTAATAGCCCATTTTTTCGCCCATTTTGAACGGTAAAAGGCGTGCTGACGCCTGTGCCGTGTCCGTTGTCGGATTATCGACGAAAACCGTCCATTCGGGCCGTATGGTAAGCTTTTTTCCCGTCAATTCGACGGCTAAAAAAAGATATAATAAGCCGAAAACGAGCAAAATTAAAAAAAGCGGAACTTTTTTATCGTTTATCTTCATTATAAAACATCGTATAATAGCGGGTGAATCTGGTCAAGGGGTAAAGTACGACAAGCGCGCACTGCATTAAAACATTGCGCACGGCGCTACTTGACTATTCCCGTAGTGTTTGGTAACATAAAACAGTTTTATTTGGAGGGTTTTCCTTTGGCAGTAAAAAAATCGTCTGCGGAAAAAAGATTTAGACAGAGTGAAGAAAGACGTTTACGCAATAAAGCGGTAAAAAGCGCGGCACGTACCTGCGCTAAAAAATTTACGGCGGCGGTGCAGGCAAAAGATCAAACGCTTGCGTCCGAAACGCTGCGTCTTTTGTGCAAGGAATTGGATACGGCCGGCCGTAAGGGAATTTTGTCCCGCAATTCCGTTTCTCGTAAAAAATCGCGCATGATGAAACTGTACAACGTTTCATTTGCACCCGCAAAGTAATTGTAAAATGCGGGTTGCCTGAAGGCACACTGCTTTCGAGGCAGCCCCCGGTCTAACCGGATGCCGGAACAAGGTCAGAGGTTTTTGATGGAATCAAAAAAAGTAACAAAATTCGATTTGGTCGAAGCCGTATATCTTAAAACAAAATATGAAAAAAAAACCGTGCAGGCCGTTCTTGAATCCTTACTTGAAAATATCAAATCTTCTCTGAAAGACGGTTCGACGATCGAACTGCGTGGTTTCGGCACCTTTGAACTGCGTTTGCGCAAGGGACGTTCCCGCGCGCGCAATCCCAAAACGGGCGAACAACTTTCGGTCGCTCCCCACTATATAGCGGCCTTCCGTTCCGGACAGGAGCTTAAAAACGCGCTGTGGGAACTGCCCGTTCCCGCAAAAAAATCATGAAAAAAACGCTTGTAAACGCGGCGCTTCTCTTTTCGGGCATTATGCTCTTTATGCTGCCTCAGCCGAATTTTATTCGTGCCGAAGGTTTTCCTTTCTTTGCATACATAGCCTTTGTTCCCGTTTTTATACTGACGAGGCGCCTGAGCTGGAAAAGCGTATGGCTGTACGGCATGCTCTACGGCATAGGCTGCTACGTTACCTTTACGAGCTGGCTTGCAACCTTTCATCCCATGGGCATAACCGTTATTTCCTGCCTGTACGGAATTCAGCTGATGTTCGTATTCCCGCTTTTAAAGGCCGCATGGGTTTTGTGCGGAAAGAGAGTTTGGTTTGCCCAATGGATTGTCTGGTGCGCATACGAATACCTTAAAACCAAGGGCTTTGCGGGCTTCAATTACGGTGTTACCGCCTATTCGCACTGGCGCCTTACTCATCTTATTCAAATTACGAATATTGTCGGCGTGTGGGGCTTAAGCGCCCTCATAGACTTTACTTCGATGTGGATAGCCGACTGCATTTATCCGCTGTTCGATTGCGGCAAAAAAGCGTGTGCCGAAAAATCCACCGCCGAGATGCATCCGGTGCTCCAAAAGCTCCGCGAAAAAATGCGCATCCGTCGCGTAAGCGCTTGCATATGGTGCGCGGCTTTTGCTTTTTCCCTCATATACGGTATCGCCTCCGTCAAAGATTGGCGCGGCTGTCCGTCAAAAAAAATCATCCTCGTGCAAACGAATACCGACCCTTGGCTCGGCGGCACGGCTGCATACCGGCGCGATTTAACGACGCTCGAACGCCTGACTGATGAAGCTTTGAAAGCGCATCCGGACGCCGAGCTTGTCGTATGGCCCGAAACCGCCTTTGTGCCGCGCATACGCTGGCACTACCGCTACCGCACCGACCGCGCCCGTTTTGAATTGGTCGACGAGCTTTTACATTATATCGATTCTAAAAACATTCCCTTTGTCATCGGAAACGACGACACCGTGCGCGGCTATACGCGGACGGGCGGTTTGGGTGAAGTGAGTTACAACGCCGTTTTGTTTTTTGAACCGAAAAAAAACGTCATTCCGCCGGAACCGCAATTGTACCACAAAATGCATTTGGTTCCGTTTACCGAATATTTTCCGTTTGAAAAGCTCTTGCCGACAATCTACACGCTGCTTTTAAACGGCGATACCCATATGTGGACGCCCGGAGACGAGGCGGTTGTGTTTTCGGCAGGGGATTTGCGCTTCGGAACTCCGATTTGCTTTGAAGACACCTTCGGCTATATCGGCCGCCGCTATGTGAACAACGGAGCGAACGCTTTGGTGAATCTTTCCAACGACGCATGGTCGAAAAGCCTTGCCTGCCAATATCAGCACCTTTCGATGGCCGTTTTCCGTTCGGCCGAAAACCGGATTCCGAGCGTGCGCGCTACCGCATCGGGGCAAACCTGCCTTATCGATCCGAACGGTACAGTGCTTTCGATGCTCGAACCGTTTACGGAAGGCTATTTGGCCGTCGACATTCCGGTTTTGACAAACAGGGCAAAAACCGTATATACTGTTTTGGGCGATTACGTCGGAATACTGTTTGCCGCCGCATCGTCGCTTTTACTGATTTTTGGACTTATGGAGAACATTGTATGCCGATTTCATACCGACAAAAAGAAGGCGAATTAACCATATTGGGTGCACAAACCGAATTGAACGGCATGCTGCATTTTTCCGGCAATTTGGTTATTACGGGAAAATTCACCGGCTCCATAGAATCGGAAGGCAGCCTTGTCGTCGAAAAAACCGGCGTATGTACGGTCGACAGCATCAAGGCCGATTCGATAAGCGTTGCCGGTCAGGTTGAAGGCAACATGTACGCCAAAACAAAGCTTGAAATGTTTTCGGGCAGCAGGATAATCGGCGACATTGCAACATCGCGCTTGCGCATCGCCGAAAACGTCAATTTTCACGGAGAAGTAAAAATGCTTGACGAAGTTCCGGACATCGACATTTTTTCGGTATCGGCCGCCGAATACAAGCGGATGGTCGATTCCCGCG
Source organism: Treponema maltophilum ATCC 51939 (assembly GCF_000413055.1). NCBI lineage: Bacteria > Pseudomonadati > Spirochaetota > Spirochaetia > Treponematales > Treponemataceae > Treponema > Treponema maltophilum. The sequence continues at coordinate 752,916 of NZ_KE332518.1, forward strand.
CCCTCGCGTCGGAAGAAGACGACACTTGATAACACAGGGCAACAAACGGGATACTCGGCATTTGTGCGCATTTTGAATCATTTAAATTGGAAAAGTCAAATCATAATTCGGTTCGAAAATCTCCCCTTTTTTAGCCGACAGGGAATCGGTATGATGTGAAATAAATAAAAGTTGGGTACCGGCAAAGGTCTTGTTGTATTCATCTTTTTTTGCCTATTTTCGTTCATGGCGAATTCCTGTCGGTGTCTTGACTTTTTATTTTTTCTTAAGTATTATGGGGCATCCAACGAAACAACGTCTTAATATAAAATATTTTTATAATCAATCCGGAAATCAATTTCATATTTTAATGGAGATATTTAATGGCAGTAAATCAAAGACGCCGTTTTATCGATGAATCGGACCGCACGGAAGGATTTGAACCGTCCGAAAGCGACGTTCAAAGTTCATTCGGCTTTGAAGGCTCAAGCGAGCCCGCACCCGAAAGCGCTCATAGCGAAGACGAAGGCGCTTCCGGCGATTTTACCGAAGAGGGAAGAGAAAAACGGGTAGTCGTTCGTCCGAAAGCCAAACGAACGGCCGTGCGCTCGAAAACGGCTGTCCGCACAACCGGAGCGGGACGGAGAAGCCCCGTATCCGAAAACGCCGCTTTTTCTTCGCGCAGCGAAGAGTCTTTTTCCGATGCGGCGAACCAAAGCGCGCATAACGGTACGCTCATTCAGCAAAACGGACAAAGCTTTGACGCCGAAAACGATGCGCAAAGCCGCGATGCAAAACCGCGCCTTTTGATAAACGATTTAACCAAAATGAGTATGCCCGGACTTCGCGACCTTGCCGCCCAATACGGCATTCCGCGCGACGATTTGGCTCCGATGAAAAAGCAGGAATTGATTTTCGTCATTCTTAAATCGCATACCGAACACGGCGGCATTATTTTCGCTTCGGGCGCTTTGGAAATTCTGCCCGACGGATACGGCTTTTTGCGTTCGCCGCAAAACAGCTATTTGTCCGGCCCGGACGACATATACATTTCGCCCAGCCAAATCCGCCTGTTCAACTTAAAAACCGGCGACACCGTCTACGGGCAAATCCGCTCGCCGAAAGAGGGCGAACGCTTTTTTGCCCTGCTGCGCATCGAAACGGTCAACGACGACGAAACCCGCGCGGCGCAAACGCGTATTCCGTTCGAAAACCTTACGCCGCTTCATCCGGACGAAAAGCTCAATCTGGAAACCAAACCCGAAGAGTTTTCGACGCGCATAATCAATTTGTTTTCGCCCATCGGAAAGGGGCAGCGCGCGCTTATCGTTGCACCGCCGAAAGCCGGTAAAACCATTTTAATGCAAAAAATCGCAAACGCGATTACGACGAACCATCCGGAAGTCTACCTTATCGTGCTGCTCATAGACGAGCGCCCGGAAGAAGTTACCGAAATGGAACGCTCGATTCACGCCGAAGTTATTTCGTCGACCTTCGACGAGCCGGCTACCCGCCACGTGCAGGTTGCCGAAATGGTGCTGGAAAAAGCGAAGCGTTTGGTCGAGCATAAGCGCGACGTGGTCATCTTTTTGGATTCGATAACGCGTCTTGCGCGCGCATATAACCAAACCGTTCCCACTTCCGGCAAAGTGCTTTCCGGCGGTGTGGATTCGAACGCGCTGCACAAGCCCAAGCGCTTTTTCGGTGCGGCGCGCAACGTTGAAGAAGGCGGCAGCCTTACGATTATTTCCACCGCCCTTATCGAAACGGGAAGCCGCATGGACGAAGTTATCTTCGAAGAGTTTAAAGGCACGGGCAATATGGAAATCAACCTCGACCGCAAACTTGCCGACCGCCGCATTTTCCCGGCCATCAATATTAAAAAATCCAGTACCCGCAAAGAAGAATTGCTGCTTACCGAAGAAGAACTGCAAAAGATTTGGGTACTGCGCAAGGTTATCAATCCAATGGATGACGCCGAAATTATGGAATTACTGCTTGACAGAATGCGCAAAACCAAGAATAATGAAGCGTTCCTGCGCTCGATGAACACGGCCGAGTCGTTTTAAAATCGGCGCCGAAAAGTTTAATATTTATTAGGAGTAAATATATTATGAAAAAAGATTTGCACCCCGCTTACGAGCTGACAAAGATTACCTGCGCGTGCGGTAATGTTATCGAAACCCGTTCAACCGTTAAAGATATCAACGTTGAAATTTGCTCGGCGTGCCACCCGTTTTTTACCGGTAAACAAAAGCTGGTAGACACCGCCGGACGCATCGAACGCTTTAACAAGCGCTTTAACATTAAACCGACGGGCGCTCAATAATCGAAAACGGGAGCACCGGCTCTATGCTTTTTCGTCCGCTTAAAAGCGCGATAAGCCGGTCGGCTCCCATCGCAACGCCCGAACACGGCGGAAACGAGCGGAACAGTTCCCAATACGAAGTATCCGTTTTATGCACGACCAGTGCATTTTTTTCTTTTAAACGCCGCTCGCTTTCAAAATAGGCGCGTACTTTTTCGGCGTCCGTTTCTTCCGTATAGCAATTTGCAAGTTCGATGCCGCACGCATACAGTTCCCAGCGCTCTTTCCACAGAGGTTTATCGTTTTCCGTTCCGGGAACGTCTTTTGCAAGGCAGGGAACGAATGCCGGATAATCGGTAAGAAAAACCGGTTTGTCCTGCGGGAGCGCCGGTTCAACCGCCTGTACGAAAATCAATTCATATAAATCGTCTATAGGCCACGATTCAAAAAGGGAAGCGGCGCTTTCGGCAATGCCCAAACGCCGCGCTTGGCGCGCAAGTTTTTCAGCGCTCGCACATTCGCTTAAACGGAAGCCCGCGTAGCGTTCAAAGGCATCGTCCATCCTTAAGCGTATAAAGGGAGGCCGTAAAAAATCCCACGGGTCTTTGGTAAATGGATCGGCGCTGCGGTTTTCCGGATCGCTGCCGACATTTTTTCCCGGCGGCGGGAGCAAAAAATCGAAGAGGTCTTCGGTTATGCGCATGGAAGTGCGGTAATCGGCGTTCATCGTATAATATTCGAGCATCGTAAATTCGGGGCTGTGAATGCGGCCGCAGGATTCGGCATTGCGGTAGCATTTTGAAATTTGGAAAACGTCGGTTTTATGGCGCGCGATAATTTTTTTTATGTAAATTTCGGGCGAAGGTACCAAATACAGTTCGGTTGTCTGCGCGCCGTTTGTACGGGGCGCCGTGTAATCGGTTTTAAAAACTTCAAGACAGGTTTCCGGTATAAGATCCGCGCTTAAAGCCGGCGTGTCGAGTTCAAGATAGCCGCGGTCGATAAAAAAGCGCCGTAAGCTTTGCAGCGTACGGGCGCGGAAGCGCAACAGTTCCAAATCCATGGGTACACTATACCATTTAAGCGTTTTTTGTGGTAGCATACCGAATATGGGGCAGCCTAAATTATTCAGCATAATCGACAAAGCCGTATACGACTATAAATTGATTGAAAACAATGACCGCATTCTCGTCGGATTTTCGGGCGGAAAAGATTCGGCCGCGCTGACCGAATATTTTGCGTACCGCAAGCGGCAGGGACGCGAAAACTTCGATTTTTGCGCTTTGCACGTGGAAAGCGGCATCGGTTCTTCCGTCTTTCCCGAACTGCGTTCTTTGTTGCGCTCGTGGAATACGGAATTGGTTTCGCTGAATGCCGACGTTCTGGCGCGTTTAAAGCCGGGAAAAACGATGAATTGCTGGTGGTGTTCGACGCAAAGGCGCACCGAATTGAACAATTATGCGATGGAACACGGATACAACAAAATCGCGCTCGGCCACCATTTGGACGATATTTTGGAAACGCTTTTAATGAACGCTTTGTACAAGGGCGAACTTTCAACTATGCCGCCGCGGTTAAAATACGACAAATATCCGGTAACGATTATACGGCCGCTGTGTTTTGCCGACGAGCAGACAATTATCGATCATGCGCGCCGTTCCGGTTATAAAAGCATTACCTGCACCTGCGATTACCAAAACAATTCCGCGAGAAAAGAAGCGCGCAAAAAACTTGAAGCGTTAACCGGCTCCGATACGGCGCAAAAAAGAAAACTGTTCGAATCGCTTAAAAATATCAAAAGCGAATATTTACCCTAAACGGTACCGGGCGATTGTCAAAAAACGCAGTTTTCGGCAAAATCTCGCTATGAAAATCCAATCCTCTTCTCGAAAGCAGCCTTCTGCCCCTACATGGCAGGGAGCCGGTATGATGTGAAATTAATTAAAGCTGTGTACGGGCAAGACCCTGACCGCGAGGTGAGAAAGAATTGTACATCCTGTACAATTCTTTCTCCGAGTTTATGCGATGCATAAACTCACATATTTAAAGCTCGTCCAACATCCATGTCGGTACAATCCCGCCGCAGGATAAGATATGGGTGATTTAGTTCCGCCAGGACGCTGGACAAGTTGTATGTGTGCGAGTTTTAGGCTTGTGCCTAAAACTCGAATTCAAAACCGAACAGGAGGTTCGGTTTTGAAACGTGATTTTACCCCAAAAGCGTAACCGCGACGCATGCGGGCAGAGGGCTTGCTGTACTCATTTTTTTTGATTTCCGCTCATACCGAATCCCTTCCCCTAGTGCAGTCTGGCTTGAATAAAGTGCAGTTTTAAATCTTTAAGCTTTTCGCTTATCGATACCTTGTAAATGTGCGGATTCAAAATGCGAAGATAGGTCGCATCGAGTTTGGCGAGCTGTTCGTTCATCGTCGTGCGGCTTTTTAAAAGTCGTGTTTTTTCGTCTTCGGCTTGAAAAACGGGCTTTCCGTTTTCGATGCGTTTTATAAGAAGCGGTTCCGCCGCCGCGGGCGCAAAGCTGAAGCTGCGGTAATCGATCGCCGGATGGTAAAAGCGTTTTTCAAGTCCCGCTTCGATTTTTTCGTCTTCAAGGGCGACGATGTCGGCCTTCATCATGCCGTCTTCGTCGTAGAGGCGCCACACGTTTTTTACGCCCGGATCGGTGGTTTTTTGCGGATTGTCCGAAAATTTCATTGCGGGAATGAAGTCTCCGTCGAGGCGGCCTTTACGGGCGGCAAGTTTATACACGCCCGTAAACGATGAATCGCTGCCGCCGGTTACCATGTGCGTACCGACGCCCCACGCGTTTATCGGTGCGCCGGATGCGACAAGGGTTTCTATAATTTCTTCGGTCAGTTCGTTCGACACGGTAATAAATGCGTCGGGAAAGCCCGCTTCATCGAGGATTTTGCGCACTTCGACGGACAAATATTGAATGTCGCCCGAATCGAGTCTGACGCCGAATTTATGTCCCTGTGCCGCCAATTTTTTTCCGGCTTTAATCGCATTGTGTATGCCCGACTTTAGGGTATCGTAGGTATCCAAAAGAAAAACGGAGGTTTCCGGATACAACTCGGCGTATGCTTCGAAGGCTTCAAGTTCGCTCGGAAACGACATAATCCACGAATGCGCCATCGTTCCCGAAACGGGAATGCCGAAGCGCATACCGGCGAGGGTATTGCTCGTGCTCGACGCGCCGCCGATGTAAGCCGCGCGCGAAGCGCTCATCGCTCCGTCGCACCCTTGGGCGCGGCGCAAACCGAATTCCATAACGGAACCTTTTTTTGACGCGAGCCACACGCGCGCGCTTTTTGTTGCGATAAGGCTTTGAAAATTGATTGTATTTAAAATAAGCCCTTCGATAATCTGCGCGTCGATAAGGTTTGCGTGGATCCGTACAAGCGGCTCGCCGGGAAAGACGAGGGAACCTTCTTTCATCGCGTATAAATCGCCGCTGAAGCGGAAGGTTTTTAAATAATCCAAAAAGTCTTTTTCAAAAACGCCGGTCGAATCCAAATAGGCGATATCGGCTTCGGAAAACGAAAAGGAAGTCAGTTCGTCTATGAGCGTTTCGATTCCGGCAAAAACGGAAAACCCGCCGCCGAAAGGCTGCCGGCGGAAAAACATATCGAATACGGCGGGGTAATTCATGTTGTGCTTCCGATAGCCTTGCGCCATCGTCAATTCGTAAAAATCGGTAAATAAAGCCGACGTGTGTCCGCGCGCGTTCATTTTATGCCTCCCGCCTTATTTTTTTACCCACGCGTCGAGGATTTCGCACACGTACATGCGGTGAAAATCGCGGCCGGGGTAACATTCGTTCAGCACGTCCGTACGTATAAACGATTTTTCGTTAAGGAATTCGGAGTAGAGTTTTTCGCATTCCAAAATAATGCGTGCTTCTTTGAATGCGACCGAACCGCACGGCGTTTCAAAGGGCGTTAAACCGGTTTGTTCGGCTTTGTCGTAATCGCGGCCGGATTTTGTGCCGCAAAATTGCAGCGCTTTGCGGTACTCTTCGCCGAAAAACGACAGCGTCAGATTTTTATGTTTTTCGGTAAACTCAAAGGTATGGCGCTGCGGACGCACAAATACAAAGGCGACGTTTTTGTTCCACAAATGCCCCAAGCCCCCCCAGCTTGCCGTCATCGTGTTCCACGAGCGCTTGCCCTCGGTGTTTCCGGCGGTTACGAGCATCCATTGCCTTCCGATAAGGTCGGCCGCATTTTCGTGCAGCACAGCGGGATTTATGCGTGTAAAGTCTTTCATAACCGAAAGTGTAGCGCTCATCCCGCGATTGGTCAAGGCTTGATTTTTCCGCTTGCCGAACAGTCCGCTTTTATATATACTTTTGTCAATAATATCCATAAAGATTATTATCTTTAAAGAGAAGCGGAGGCTGCGTTTTATGACAACAATCAAGATAAATGATGCGAAAGAGGGCAGGGTAGGCTTTTTTTCTTCGATACGGACAAAGATGATTTTTGCGGTAATGCTTACCGTAAGCGTTCTTGTCGTGTGAGCTTGTCTTATCGTCGGTTCGCAGATGAACAGAATAAATACCGAACAATTCCACCGGTTTATGGAGCAGCAACTTTCGGTTGTTGCGCAAACCGTGCGCAGCGTTATCCAAAACGCCGAACACGCGGTCGGTTCTCTTGCCGACCATCCGCTTATAAAAGGCGCCGACGACACGCTCCATGATTATTCCGAAGAAACAAAAGCGGTTCTTATAAAGGACACGAGAAAAAGCAAAACCGAACGCGATTTGGTCGAATTGTTTACGCGTATAGAAAAAAATTATCCCGAATTTGCCGAAGTATACTTGGGAACAAAGTGGGGCGGCTACGCAACTTCGTCGCAAGGTTCCATGCAGGCCGGCTACGATCCGCGCAAACGATCGTGGTATCGGCAAGCCTTTGAAGCCGGCGGCAAAACGATTATGGCAAGCGCCTATCAATCCACCATAGGTGAACCGGTTATCTGTGTGTCAAAAAAAATCGTTTCCGATAACGGGGACGATGTCGGCTGCATGAGCATTGAGGTGAGCCTTAGCGATTTAACCGATTTTATTTCGAACATATCGCTCGGCAAAACCGGCTACGTTATGCTCGTGCAGGGCGACGGCACTGTTTTGGCCGACCCGAAGCACGCGGACCTGAATTTTAAAACGCTTGCCGAAAGCGGTATCGGCGCTTTTGCGCGTTTTGCCGACGCGGGCGACGGTCCTATGACAGCCGAATTCGACGGCAAAAAATGGGATGCGCATGTTTATTCGATGAAAGACGTCGGCTGGAAAATTATCGCGTGCATAGAACGCGCGGAAATATCGGATTCGGTGTACGGCTTTATACGCAATATCGCCTTTGTCGGTGCCGGCATGTGCGTTATCTTTTTTGTGCTGCTGCTTGTTTTGTCGGGCCGGCTGCTGGCTTTTTTTGATAAACTGCACGGAATTTTTTCGAAAATCGCGTCGGGCGACATTACCGGCAGGGTTGCCTACAAGGGTAAGGACGAAATCGGCAGTCTTATTCGATATTTCAATCAAACCATGGACAACATGGCGCTTATGTTTGCTTCGTTGCGGCGGGAATCCGAAACGATGAAAGAAATCGGCGAAACCTTATCCGCCGACATGGCGGAAAGCGCAAGCGCCGTACATGAAATTACCGCGAATATCGAAGGCGTAAAACAGCAGGCGCAAACGCAGGCTGCAAGCGTTACCGAAACCGCGTCCACAATCGATTCCATTTTGCGCGTTATTCAAAGCGTGAATGCGAGCATCGAAGCGCAGGCAAAATGTGTGGAATCTTCTTCGGCGGCGGTCGAAGAAATGATTGCGAACATCGATTCGATAGGAAAGGTATTTGAAGAAAACAATAAAACCATTCAGGATTTATACAAACAATCGGTAAACGGCAAAGAAGGCGCGGCAAAGGCGAACGAAATCGTTTCGAAGGTTGCCGAACAGTCGGGCCTGCTTATGGAAGCGAGTCAGGTGATTCAAAATATTGCAAGCCAAACGAACCTGCTTGCAATGAACGCCGCGATCGAAGCCGCCCATGCGGGCGAAGCGGGCAAGGGCTTTGCCGTTGTTGCCGACGAAATCCGCAAACTTGCCGAAGAATCGAACACGCAGGGAAAACACATCGGTACGGTTTTAAATGAAACGGCCGAGGTTATCGGACTGCTTACCGAATCGGGGCAAGCCGCCGAACAGGCCTTTAACGGCGTCTACGGTTTGGCCGAACGCGTCGCGTCTCAAGAGCAGGCCGTCGTGCAGGCGATGCACGAACAGCAAAAAGCCGGTGCGGACGTGCTGCGCGCCATGCAGGAAATAAGCGAAATCACGATGACCGTAAAATCCGGTTCGTCCGAAATAGTCGGCGGCGGAACCGAAATATCCAAAGAAATGGCACGCTTGGGAGATTTAACCCGCGTTATAACCGACAGCATGAACGAAATGGCGCTCGGTGCCGTTCAAATAAACAATGCGGTGCAGGAAGTCAACGAAGCTACTCAACGAAACAGAGGCAGCATAGAAACGCTTGTCGGCGAAATTGCAAAATTTAAAGCATAAAAGTTGTTTTTTTGCCGATTTTCGGTTATAGTATTAAAGAGGATATTGCAATACGGAGGGTAATCATGAAAAAATTCATAACGGCAGTTTTACTGCTGAGTACGGTTTTTTTCTCGTGCAATCAGGCCGTAAATGGCGAGTACGCAACCGTCGTCCTTGACTTGGGCGGTTCGGCTTCGGGCGCACGAGCTATAGGCCAAAACGGGCTTCCGTTCTTAAAAGATACTCATATAACGATAGAAGCGGTCGGCCGTGTAGGCGGTACCTTTGTAAAAGAATTCGCGCCGGGCGAAGCCGGAAATATCGTGCTGCGTTTTATTGCCGGCGATACGGTACGCCTCCGCGTAAAAGCGTCAAACGCATCGGGAATTTGGAGCGGCGGCACAACCTTTACGGTTGAAGAAGGCACAAACGCCGTGTCCGTAAAGCTGAATAAAACCATATCCGGCGCCCAAGCGCTTACTTTTTCGAAAACGTCGTCGTCGTCTCCTACATTTAATTTTACCGTAGGAGGCAAATCCTTGCTGCCGTCTTTTTCCGGACAAGGTTTACCTGCATTTTGCCGCGACGGTAAGGGAAATATTTATATTGGAAATGGAAATACTTTACATTTTTATACAAGTGAAGGTGATAGAAGCGGTACTCCTACGGTTGTTACCGGAAATATAAAACAGCTTGTAGGTGATTCGAAAACGGGAAAAGTATTTTTACTGGATGACAATAAAAAGTTGTATGACGTACAGGCGGAATCTCCTCTTTCAAACTGGTCTTCCGTTAGTTTATCTTCTTTTTCAAGCATAAATTGCATCGCCGCGCACGACGGGCAGTTGTTTGTACTGGGGGAACAGACCTCAGGTACCAAACTCTATGTGTACGATATAAATATGCAGCTGCCGGCAAACCAAATTAACAATGAAAAACCGAATAACATCGATCCGCCTTCAGGTATAAGTAACTATCAGTATACCGATATGTTCGTTACGGACGATGCCGTGTACCTTTTGCGCAACGACTACACCGTCGTTCCCGATCAATACGGTAACGTGTATTCAAAAGGCGCCCTTATCAAGTACGAGTACAATAAAGTAAAGAAAAAAATTGACGACCGCGAGGAATTCGGCAAAAGTGACAAAGATGACGAAAACGGTATTGTGCCGACCGGCGCCAGCTGCTTTTACGGACCGCTTAAATTCATCGGTTTTGACGATGATGTGTTGTACATTGCCGACGACGGCGTAACTTTTACGTATTTTAACGAAGCGCCGCGCATTACGGCAAATAAAAATCGCATTGCCTCTTTTAATACAAGCACAAAATCGCTTTCGTTTACCGACACAAGCGCAACCTGGGAAAAAGAAGAAAAAATACTTCCTCAAAAAACGCTTTTGTGGAAAAAGGCTACCGGTATTACCGAAGGTTTCGACTATTATACGGTAGCCAGTGCGGGTTCTTCCCTCGACTCTGCGGTCATCACATCCGTGTCCGATAACAATTATTATACGGATATATTTTGCTTCGACCAGGACGGCAATTTGTATCTTGTGAAAAAGGGGAGGAGCGATTATGAGGTTGTGCGCTATGAAACGACTGCAAACGGCGGCTACGATTTTGATCATCCGCTTACCCCTTCCCCAAATCCTTTCGGGACTGATAAAATAACCGCAATTGCGGTTGATGCGTCCGGTACCATAGAACACGGCGGGTATAGATATAACGCACTGTATTACTGCTATGAATATTCTCCATCTGTTTATAAAATCGGCCGTATACGCTGGCAAACGACCCAGGATTTCTCTGCAGCCGCCACGCATTCATCATGGACTGAGATTCCCGAATCCTCCCCTGTTCCCCTTGCGGCAAATAAAGACGGCCTCTTTGTTGCGACGAACGGAGCGTCCGGTTTTAGCATTAAAAAGTTTAAGCATGATGGAAGTTCTGACGGTGATATTCAGAGCCACGACGATGTCGGAAATATCAATGCCCTGCAGATTTTGGACGGCGTTTTGTACGGCATAAGTACAAAGCAAGAAATCGGCTCCGATCCCGCTTTTTTCAATATGTCGGGTAAACTTCTTAAAATCGGAGAAACGGAAAATTTTGGCGGGGAGGAAGTGTTTTATTACGATATGAATAATGCTTCAAACGGCGATTTTGCTCCCTATCGCTTTATCGCCGTCAAACCCAAAAAGCTCGTTATCGCTTCGGACGGCGCATACGGATTGGAAGATAAAACGTCGTACAACAAAAACCGCGTTTTGCTCTTTACGCTCGACGGTTCCGGCGACATGGTCGGTGATCATCCCGATCTTTTGATTCCCGACACCCGAATAACCTTTTCAAAGGAATTACGGTACAATGTTGACTGCGGTCAGTTTGACTGGAAATAATATGTTCCTTTGTTTTTTCGTGCGCGGCGGGTTTTGAAAGCGCCGCGTATAACGCTTTCCGTTCCGGTGTACGGAACGGAAAGTTTTTTGTCCTCCTTTTTTGACAGCGTTCTTGAACAGACAGTGTTTGACAGCGCAAGCGCCGATTTCCCCTTGGAGATTATCGTCGTAAACGACGGAAGCCCGACGGGGGCCTTACTGCCGAAAATCATACGGCGCTATAAAAAAGAGTTTACAAAACGCGGCTGTTCGCTTGTTCTCGAAGAGCACCGCAAAAACCGCGGCACCCTCGAAGCGCGGCGCACGTGCGTACTGTCCGCTTCGGCCCCTTATACGCTTTTTGTCGATCCTGACGATACGCTCACTCCCTGCGCACTCGAAAAACTGTACGCTGCCGCCCTTTCATCCGGAGCCGATATCGTGCACGGCAGGATGGAGCTTTTTATAAAGGACCCCGCTTTGCACGGCGGAGAGAATGCCGCGGTTTTTGAAAAGTTTTCCAAAAGAGTGCGCCGCGTGCATGAAGGTTTTTTGGAAGGCAAAGCCGTATCGGATGATTTTTTTCTTGCCGAAGGCCACACGAGCTTTTTGTGCGCAAAACTTTTCCGTACCGAACTGCTGCGCAAAGCCTATGAGGCGATCCCTCACACCTTTTGCACTATGGCCGAAGCTTTGCTTGTGTATTTTTTTGTGCTGCAGCAAAATCCCTCGTATTTCGGTATAGACGATACCGTCTACCGCTACAACAACGATGCGGGCATTACGTCAAAAAGCCGTATCACGGACCGTGCGCGCTGGGAAAAAGCCTGTTCCGCATCTTCGGTATTTACGGTTATTTTCCAATATCTGCAAACGCACCCGATCGACAAAAAATACGAAGCCGCTCTGTACGAACTGTGCGGGTCTCAGCTTACATCGAATTTGCGCCGCCTTAAAGTCTGTGTCGAGCCGTCATTGCAGGAAGAAGCGTACAATATTCTCTGCGACTACTGGGGCGAAAGCCTCGTCAAGCGCGCGGAAGAAGCGATGCGGGGGTAAAGGGGCGGGTGGTTAAAACAGCGTGCGGCGATTCCTAAAGTTTTTCGACTTCTTCAACGGAAAGGCCGGATATTGTGCAAATATCGCTGATCGGATAATTCATGTTTTTCATCAACTTTGCCGTTTCAAGTGCCTTTTGGCGCGAACCGTCGGAAAAGCCTTGTTGAATTCCCTGTTCTATTCCGCGTTCAATGCCTTGCGCTTCTCCCTCGGCAAAGGCGATTTCGCGTTCTTCTTCCCGTTGAACTGCAATATCGGTATCGTAATCATATTCGGCTATCAACATGTTCATAACCTCCCGTGATTTTCGCTCTAAGTAGTCCCGTAAAATATCGTTTTGTATACACTCTTTTATAGCATTCTTAAAACCGTTTTCAGCATCGAGCCTGATGTGTCGGCGCACCGCTTCTACAAACAGTGTGTACTCTTCAAGCGGCTTACAATTTTCCAAAAGCTTACTGTCTTTATTGTAATTGATGTTTATCACTTTTGCAAGCAATTCAAGGCTCGGTTTTGCGGATTTTACCGCGAACGCATCGGAGAGCTTGAGTTCCGTCTGGGAGGGGTATTTTTCTTCACCATTGTAAAAAACGTAAAACTCAGGCGTGGGAATCTGTTTTAACTTACGGGAATAACGCTCGCGCGGGTTTTGGATTTGCTTTGCTTTCGATGTCGCCAAGGATGGCGATTAAATACATTGAATGCGATGTTTTTGCAGCCCAAAAACTCGCCGCAAACACGGTACACGGACGTACGGTGTTTGCGAGGGCATATTGTCGTTGACTGTAGACTGATGCTCGGCCAGCACAATGATTTTATTGTCGATGAGGCAGGACACATCGTTGCAAAAGCTCATATACATGACGTGTTCAAGGCGCAAGGGGGTAATCTTGGTCGAACCGTCCAAATGCGTCCCGTGTATTTATATCTGTTCCGACAGGATGTCGGTTAAGCTATAGGGAAGCGAGTTTTTGTAAAAAACTCGTCGTCCAACAAGGAACAGGGACGTGCCTTGTTGGACAGCGGTTATGTTTTACCATAATGTACCTCCGCCCCTTATTATAGGCGCAGACGGTACAAAACATGCGAAATTCTTATATTGTCTTTTTACATCATTTCGCGCACTTTTTGTTTGAATTGATTGCCGCGGTAAAACTCGTTTGTAAAAAGTTCGAAGCTTGCGGCTCCCGGCGACAGTACGACCTTGTCGCCTTTTTCAAGGCGGCTTTTCAGCTGCGCCAAAAGCGGGTCGAAGCCGTCGAAGGGGCCGTAATACGCGATACCGCGTTCTTTGAGTAAATCGATGAGCAAGTCTGTGCCGGATCCGCGCAGCAAGTAAATACTTTTTGCGCGGTACGCCCGGTCGGCAAGCGGTGTAAAGTCCAGCTTTTTGTTTGTGCCGCCGCAAATGAGTACCGGCGGCGAAGAAAATGCGCACAAGGCGGCCTCTGCCGCTTCGGGAATCGTTGCCGCGCTGTCGTTGTAAAATTCAACGCCGTTCGATTCGTAAAAAAATTCCATGCGGTGCTCGATTCCGGCATAGCCGTTCATAACTTCCGAAAGTTTTTCCGCGTGTGAACCGTACAGCATGAGCGCCAAAGCCGCATTTAAAACATTTTGTTTAAGTTTTATGCCGGGAACGCGCGACTTTTCATTCAGCACATGAACGCACTTTCCGCCGACGCGGCAAAAGCCGTTTACGCCGTCGGTAAAAAAGGCGCCCTCGATATCTTCCGGCAGGGCCTGTTCGCTATAGCGGTAAATTCGCGCCGCGCTTTCTGCGGCGAATTCGTTTCCCCAGCGGTCGCCGTACGAACAAATAAGACGGCAGTCTTTATCCATGTTTTTATAGATGATTTTTTTGTCGGCGACGTATTTTCCCATCGTGCCGTACCAATTCAAATGGTCGCTCATAATCGGCGTTATGATTGCGATTTGAGGTTTGAAAAAATCCGCATTTTTTAAGTCGGCAAGCTGCCAGCTCGAAAGCTCCAAGACGACCGGCGTGGTGCTTTCCGTTTGCTCCAAAAAGGTCAGCGGGCTCACCGTAATATTGCCGCCCAAAAATGCGTTATAGCCGAGTGCTTTAAGCCCGTAGTGAAGGGCGCTTGCAGTTGAGGATTTTCCCTTGCTGCCCGTAACGGCGAGCAGGGGAGCGTGCGACAACGATAAAAATACGGAAATATCGCTTTCTATGCGCCGCGCGTTTTGCAGATAGATATTGCCTTCGCGTTTAACGCCCGGATTTTTTATGACAAGGTCGGCGGTTTTAAAATCTTCTATGCGGTGCTCGCCGAGCACAAATCGTATATTTGAAAATCCGCTCAATTTTTTAACCGAGGGCTCCAATTCTGCGGCGGACTTTAAATCGGTAACGGTAACCTGTGAGCCGCGTTCGGCAAAAAAAGAGGCGGCGGCAAGCCCTCCGCCGTTTAAGCCGAGCCCCATAACGGTAACGGATAAATTCCGTATGTTGTCAAGCATGCTTTTAAGTGTCTGCATATCGGCAGTATACAAAAAAAAAGACCGTCTGCAAAGACGGCCTTTTATAAAATCGGCGTAAAATCGGTTTACGATTTATAACTTAATCGTAAGGCCTGCTTTTACGTTCAAGCTGTTTGCCAAAACATTTTTTACGGTTTTGTTATCCAGTTCGTATGTGTTTCCGCCGAAAGTAAATTTCTTTTGGGTTACGATCGGGAGAAAATAGATGGTATCCGCAACGCCCGCATATATACCGATGTTTTTCGTAAGGAAAAGGCTTGCAATAACGTTTGCGCCCGCGCCGACCATAAAGTCAAGCTTTGCATAACTGATTTTTCCTGCAATCGGCACTTGCATCTCTTGATTCGCGTACATGGTGTTCAATCCCGCGCCTGCGCCGAGGAATAGATTAAGCTGTGATTGTTTAAAGAGCGTAAAGCCTACACCCAGCTGGGTATCAAGAATAATGGCGGACCGCTTTATGGTTTCCGAATTGGATTTAAAAATGTCGGAATGGGTTTTCCCGGGGAAGGCCATTTGAGCCATCAGGTAAAAAAGTTCTCCTCTCCAGTCGAGTGCAAAGCCTGCCGCATTGTTCTTTTCGTCTTTAGCGTTCGTGATAGACTTGTCGAGGAGACTTAAGACTTGGGAATCAATGCTGCCGTCTACTTTAGTCTGTACGAAATAATTCGTAAAAGCGGGGCCGACGGACAATATCGTGTCTGCAAACATACCGACTGCCGACAGCAAAAGAACCGCCGATACGATAACGAATTTTTTTTGTTTCATAGAAACCTCCATTTAGATACGGTGCCGGAAACTCTTCCGACTTCCGCATCAATATCGTTAAAACTATAGCATCTATGTGGCGGCATGTCAACCGAGAAAGCGGGACTTGCAGCCTGAACAAAAATCGGCAAGCCTCTGGTACAATCCGGCGTTTTGCTTTAAGATGGGGCGGACGATATGAAACTTTTGCTTGCGCCGATGGCGGCGCTCAGCCATGAAGCGCTCAGACGGACGATCGCGCGTTTCGGCGGATGCGACGAATACTACACCGAAATGATACATGCCGCATCTTTTATCAACGGCGGCCCGTACGAGCGCTGCTACGCAAGTTGTGCGCCCGAACCCGAAAAAACGGTGTGGCAGCTGACGGGCGCTCACGAAAAAGAGCTTGTCCACTGTGCCCGGCTTCTTATGCAAACCGAGGGTGCATCTTCGGTTATCGGCATCGACATAAATATGGGTTGCCCCGCGCCCGAAATTTACCGGCAGGGTGCAGGCATCGCGTGGATGAGTAAACCCTTTGAGCAGGTCGAATCGATGCTGCGCGGACTTCGGCTTGCGTGCGGGGCAAAGCGTTTGAGTGTAAAAATCAGGCTCGGAGAGGAAGATTTTACGCTGCAAGGCCTTTTCGACTTTGCCGATATGCTGTGCAGTTGCGGCGTCGAGCGCATTACGCTGCACCCGCGCACGAGAAAAGAGCGCTATGCCCGTCTCCCGCGTATACAATACGTCCGTCTGCTCGGCGAATTTATAAAAGCGCGTTATCCCGCTGTTTCGGTTGCGGGAAACGGCGCGATAGACGGGCCGAAAAGTTTGGCGGATTTTGCCGCGCAGTGCCCGCTTTCCGATGCTTTTATGATCGGGCGCGCCGCCGTGCAAAAGCCGTGGATTTTTACGCTTTTAAAACGTTCGGCAAAACCGGACGGGTGCGATACGGAAGCCGGCCGGCGCGACGCGGAACTTCAAATCGATTTGGTAAAGATCGCCGAAGATTTTATTGCCGATTTGGAAGCATGCCAGCCTGCGGATTTTTGGAAAACGAGGACGCAGCGCTTTTTTGCTTATTATTGCGATAACGTTTCGTTTGCGCATTATATAAAGTCGCAGGTGCTTAATCAAAAAGATCATCGCGCCATGCTTGAGCGCTTTACGCGCTATTTTGACGAAATGCCGCAAGAGCGCGTTTTGAACGTATGATGCTGCGCAAAGGATGGGAACTTATGGAAAATCATGTACACGATATTCACGGCACTCACGGACACATACACCGCCACATTCACAGCGATAAAGAAAAAAAAGCCGTTATAAACCGTCTTTCAAAGGCGGCCGGGCATATTGAAGCGATTAAGCGCATGGTCGAAAACGACGAGGACTGCAGCCAAGTGCTCATCCAGCTTGCGGCGGTTCGGGCGGCAATCAATAACACCGGAAACACTGTTTTGAAAAATCACATAAGTCATTGTATCGTTGAAGCGGTGGAGCAGGGCGATACGGAAGCCGTCAAAAAGCTCAACAGCGCAATCGATATGTTCGTTAAATAATTGTGCCGGTTACATAATCGCGTGAAGCGGCTGCACGTTCCAGCAAACGGTGGCAATGGTCGCTTCGGTTGTTTCGACGATTATACCGTTTCGTGCTTCTTTTTGCAGTGCCGAAACGATCGCCCGTTCCTGATCGGGACCGAGTTCCGTGCGCAGCTTTGCCCACAAAATCATCCATTCGGTCATTTCTTCAAGCGATTTTTCGACCGTCCACACTTCGCTGCGGTAATACGATTCGCTTTTAAAGCCTTTGTCCTGCAGGTATTCGGTTATAAACGGAAGTGAATCGGCCGGTGCGCCGCCTTTACCCCGGTCGAACGATACGCTCGCTTCGGCAAAAATGTGCTCTTGCAAGGAACTGTGCCGTTTAACCGGTTTTGCGATAAAGCACCAGCCCTTTGAACATTCGTTCATTTTGTCGAAGGTTGCAAAATCGGCTATTGCGGGCGTCATATGTGCGAACACGATGTCGAAGGCTTTTTTAAAGCCGGTTTTTTCGATGTCGGCGCTTGCCCAATTGAGGCGGCGGAAATCCGCTTGCACCCTGTGTTCCTTCGCGCTTTTTTGCGCATATTGAATCATTTCGGGCGAAATGTCTACGCCGACCGCGTTTTTTATGTGCGGTGCAAGCGCGATCGAATACGAACCGCAGCCGCATCCTATGTCCAAAGCGCTCATGGACGAATCGGGTTTTGCTTTTTCGAAAACAAGTTTAAGGAACGCGTTTGTTTTAGGATCGGGAATTTCGTGGGCGCTGAATTGTTTTGCCGCACTGTCCCACATGCGTTTTTGTATGTCCGCCTTGCCGTTATGCGGATTGATCCATTCCCGCCTCAATCGTTCAATGCTCATTTTTGTCGTTCCTTTCAGTCAATCGACCGTAATGAATTTTTTTCCGCCGATTTCGTCTATGTGCACGGAAATTCCGTAGACGTCGGAAATAACCTGCTCCGTAACGATTTCATCGCCGCCGCAGGCAAAAACGGCACCGTCTTTAATAAATAAAAAACGGTCGCAATACCGCAGGGCAAGATTCAGGTCGTGTATAACGACGATAACGAGAATATTGTCCGTTTTTGCGATTTTTTGTACCGTACGCATTACTTCGTGCTGATTGCGCAAATCGAGGCTGCTTGTCGGTTCATCGAGCAAAAGGATTTTCGGCTGCTGCGCCAAAGCGCGCGCAAGCACGACCTTTTGCAATTCGCCGCCGGAAAGCTCGTCTATGTAGCGCAGCTTTAAATCGTCCAATTCCATGCGCGCGATCGCGCCTTCGGTAATACGCATATCTTCATCTTGCGGCCCCAGCTTGATGTACGGCTTTCTTCCGAGCAGCACCGAATCGAAGACGGTAAGGCGAACCGCGTCGGTATGCTGGGCGACGTAGGCCGTATGCTGCGCAAGGGCATTGCGCTCCATTCGCCTGATGTCTTTGCCGCATATTTTTACGATGCCGCTGCGAACGCCGAGGATGCGGTTCAGGCATTTTAAAAGTGTGGTTTTGCCGGCCCCGTTGTTGCCCAACAGCGCAAGGCAATGTCCGCTTTCGCAGGAGAACGATATGTTGTGTATAACCGTGCCGCCGCGGTAGCCGAATTCCGCGTTTTGCACATCTAGTGCCCGCTCTTTCATAAACGTTTCCCGGTTTTGAATATCAAAGCGATAAAAAGCGGCGCTCCCAAAAACGAAGTGATCGCTCCGATGGGAAGAACGACCGGCTGTACGGCAAGGCGCGCAAAGGTATCGCTGAGCAAAAGCAGTACCGCGCCCGCGAAGGCCGAAGCGGGCAGCAAAAAACGGTAGTCGCTGCCGACTATGCGACGCATAAGGTGGGGGGCGATCAAACCGATAAAGTTTATTATGCCTACATACGATACGATTACCGATGCGGTGAACGAACAGACGGCCATGCCTGCAAGGCGCACGACATCCGTATCGACGCCCAAGCCTTTGGCCGTACTTTCTCCGTTTTGCAGCGCGTTGTAATTCCAGCCGTTAAAGAAAAAATACGTCAAAGAAAGACACACGGCACCTCCCATAATGAGTATTTCTTTGTGCGATGTACTGCCCAAATTACCGAATGTCCAAAACACGACGGCGGCTATTTTTACGTCGTCGGCAAAATATTGCAAAAGAGCCGTTCCGCCGGCAAAAAGCGAGCTGAGCGCAACGCCGCATAAAATCATCGTTTCGGGCGTCGTCTTTTTGATTTTGGACAAACCGAGTATAATAACGGTGGAAAGCATTGCGCCGATAAACGCGCACACGGATATGATGTACGGATTTGAAAAAACGATGCCGTCGAGGCTTTGCTTTTGTGCGCCCGCATTGAACAAAATGATTGCGGCCGCCGCTCCGAAAGCCGCGCCCTGCGATATGCCGAGCGTCGAAGACGAAGCGAGCGGGTTGCGCAAAATGCTTTGCATAACGCAGCCTGCGGCCGATAATCCCGCTCCGGCGACGATCGCCGTCAGAATGCGCGGCAGACGGATGTCCAATACGATAATATCCGTTTTCGGCGTACCGCGGCCGCATAAACTTGCAAGCACTTGCAGTATCGTCAGTTTCGACGAACCGTTCGCTATTGCGAAAAGGGCGATAAGTGCCGTTAAAAGCGCAAGTGCGATTATAAAAAGTTTTTTTACGCTCGTGTACGCGCCATATGTTTTTTCCATTTTGCGGCCGCTTATTTTCCGATAATCACGGGCCCGAAACCTATGCCCGCGTTATCCAAAACTTCAAGATATGTTTGTCCGAGCATTGTCTTGAAAATTTCTTCGGCTTTTTCGTTAAAGTCGATATCGGCAAAGCGTTCCGGATAGATAATGCAGCCTGCATAGTAGGCGTCCGCAATCGCGATTTCAACATTCGTCCAATTGTAATTGTACGAAACCTGCGAATAGATACGGCCGTTTTTTACGGCGCTTAAATTTTCGTAAAAGTTTTTATTTTTTTTATAGTCCTCGTTTACGAGGTTCATATTCGACGGGTTCAAAAAAATAATGTCCGGATCCCACTCGGTAATTTTTTCGCGATCGATGAGCATTTCGCCCGTTTTTCCGGTCGAATCGACGACGTTTTTTGCATTGACGGCCGTAAAGGGCGGGTAGGCGCCGCACGTGCCTTCTATGCCGTGTCCGCCGCGGAAGCTCACCGCGCCCGCGTACACCGAAGGTTTGGCGGCGTCGGGAATGTCCTTTGTTCTGTCGTTCAAATCCCGCTGCCAGTTTTTAATCGTATCAACCGTTTTTTTGCATTCGGCTTCGGTTCCCATAATCGAACCGATCAATAAAAGCGTTTCGAAAAAATCGTCGGAAAACATCGACGTTTTGTACAAAGCGACTGTGGGAATGTGCGTTTTATTTTGCACGTCGTTTACGGCATCGATATTGTTCGTAAACGCGAAAATCAAATCGGGCGACAGTTCGGCGATTTTTTCTATATAAGCGATATCGTTGCTGCCGCCTTTTCCGACCGACGCGAGCGTTTGAAACTTTTCCTTATTTACGTACGAATACGGCATGCCGGCAGCACCTTTTTTATCCATGTCGGTAACGCCGACAAGTTTGTCGACTGCGCGCGCATAGGTAAGCATTCGTGCCGCTCCGTTTATTGCGGCGATACGTTCAACCCGTGCCGGAATCGTTACCGTGCGCCCCAAAATATCGGTAATCGTGCGCTCCCGCACCGTTTGATTTTTATTTTGTTTTTGCGTTTTTTGCGTGCAACTCAGATATAAGGCCGCACAGTTCAGGCATAGCGCCGCACAAACTGCAACAAATGCCGCGCGAAAAATACGCGCTTTGTGTAATGTTTTCATAAACTCTCCCGTATAAACCGTATAAATAAGTATTTTTCGAATAATTCAGTATAAAGCCCCGTCTAAGAGCGCGCAAGCCTCCACGGGGGTGATTTTCAGGCGGCAAAACTATGAATCGGATGAAACAAAATAACGTTTTTTTACTTTAACAGTGAATTAAAATTACTTGACAGGATTACAATGTAGGGGTATGCTTGACGCGGAGGAATATATGAAACTCAGTTATAAAGTTTATGCTGTTATGCTCATTGCCCTTTTGGCCTTTATCGGCTGCGGCGGAGCACAAAAAAGCGGCGAAAAAAAGTCGTCGGGAAAAACCGTCGAAATTTCGCTGTACTATTCGGATAACGCGACGCTTCCTTTTAAAGCCGATTGGCTTACGATTAAGGAATCGGAAAAGCGCACGAATACGAAATTGAATTTCGAACCGATCCCGATCGCCGATTACGCCACAAAGGTTTCTCTTGCGTTGAATACGGGCAATACTCCCGACGTTATTTTGTACCGCACCACGCAGGGCGAAAACGCTTCACTCGCTATGAACGGCGCACTGGTCGCGCTCAGCGATTACCGCGACTGGACTCCGAATTTCAACAAACAGGTTGAAAAATTCGGTATGGAAAAAGACGTCGATTCCATACGTTTAAAAGACGGAAAATACTATTATCTTCCTTCTTTATTCGATACGCCCTTTTACGACGGCGGTTTGATTTTGCGCGAAGACATACTGCAAAAATATAATTTGAGCGAACCGAAAACATTCGACGATTTGTACGTATATTTGAAAAAATATAAACAGGACAATCCCGACTCTTACCCGCTGACGATTTTGGCCGGGCCGCGCGTATTGTTCAGAATGACCATGCCTTCGTACGGCATCAGTTTGGGTAAAAACTCTTCCACCGGTACGGGCGTATTAAGCTGGAACTATGACAGCCGCGATTATTTTGCCGGTGCCACCAGCAATATGTATAAATCATACGTAAGCTATCTTGCAAAATTGTACAAAGAAGGCTTGCTCGATCCGGAAATGGCCGATCCTATCGACGGCGATAAATGGGCGCAAAAGCTTGCAACCGGAAAAGCCGTCGCAACGTACGCCTATTACGACCAAATCGGCGGCGTTACCGGCAAATCGTCGATTCAGGGATTTAAATTGCAAATGTATCCGCCGCTTGAAGGTCCCGGCGGCGCCCACCACCAGCCCAAGAGCAGAACACAGGCCGGCATTATGATTCCCGCAAAAACCGCAAAACGCGCCGACTTTGAAGCCGTTGTGCGGGCGATAGACGATATCTTTTTCAGCGACGAAGGCGCCAAACTGTGGTGCTTGGGCGTTGAAGGCGTTACCTATACCGAAAAAGACGGTAAAATTACCTATGCGAAAGACATCGTCGAAGCGCCCGAAGGCATATATAAATCGATGCAGATAAAGTACGGCTGCGGTTCCGACGTAACTCAACTCGTATGGATAAACAGCAGAGAAATGACAAAGTACGATGAAAACTATGCGAGAATCAATGCCGAAGTGGAAAAAATGGATAACGCGATCCAAGCCATTCCGCCTACGCCGCTTTTTGACGACGTTGTTTCCGAAGAAGCCGGTATTTTGCGCACGCCCTTGTTGGACGCCTTTGAAAAATGGACAAACGACTTTATTACCGGGCAAAGAGATATTGAAAAGAATTGGGCGACCTATGTTAAAGATATGAACAACCTGGGGCTCGAAAAATATCTTGAACTGTACAACAGCCATCGCAGAAAGTAAATCTACGTAACTTTTAATAATAAACCTGTTCGACAACGGAGTTATCGAACAGGTCTAATTTTTTTTCGGTACGGCGGTTTTACGATCTCCGTACCGCCATTCACGATTATTCAAGGCAAGCGGGTTTTTATGCATCAAATTGAAACGCGGCGGTACGTACACAAATATTGGCAGTTATATGCGATGATGATATTGCCGTTTATTTATTTTATCGTTTTTAAATATATTCCGATGTTCGGCAACGTTCTGGCTTTCAGGCGCTATCGTCCGGGCTTGGGCGTGTTCGGGTCGGAATGGGTCGGCTTGCGCTACTTTAAAATGTTTTTTAAAGATCCCGCCTTTTGGCGCGCGTTCCGGAATACGATCGGTCTTTCTTTATTGAATTTGGTTATCAATTTTCCGATTCCCATTATTTTCGCCCTTCTTTTGAACGAAATACGGAATTTGTTCTTTAAAAAAGCCGTTCAAACGATTTCATATATGCCCCGTTTTATTTCGACCGTTGTCGTTATTGCGATGATGGGCGAGATTTTATCTCCCAGTACGGGTATTTTAAACGTCGTCTTAAAAAAACTTTTTGACGTGCAGCCGATTTATTTTATGAATGAGCCGCAATACTTCAGAATTTTATATGTGTTTACCGACACGTGGCAATACATGGGCTGGACGGCGATTATTTATTTGGCCGCGATTACCGGCATTAACGAAGATTTGTATGAAGCTGCAAAAATAGACGGCGCGAATAAATTCCAGCAAATAATATACGTAACGATCCCGTGCATTTTGCCGACGATTATGGTTATGCTTATTTTGGAAATAGGGCGGCTTTTAAATCTGGGCTTTGAAAAAATACTGCTTATGTATACACCGAACAATGCGGATGTCAGCGATATTATCGCAACTTTGGTGTACCGTACCGGATTGGCGAATCAAAACTATTCGTATGCGACCGCCATCGGATTGTTTACCGGAATTATCGGAGTTGTCCTTGTCGCTTCGGCGAATACGCTGAGCAAAAGACTGACCGACGAAGGTATTTATTAAAAGACGTTTAGTAATAAAATCAGCGGAGTTGAATATGCAGATAAATCAAAGAGGCTCGACCGTTTTTGACAGCATTCTTTTTCTTATTATGTTGCTGGTGGTGCTGGCCTGTATTCTGCCCTTTGTATATATGTTTGCCCTTTCTTTTTCGGATCCGGCGGCGATAATAAACGGAAAGGTGTCGCTGCTGCCGGTGGGATTTTCGGTTGCCGCGTATAAACAGATTTTTACGTATCCGAACTTTTTTAAAGCCTACGGCAATACGTTTTTCTATACGTTTTTCGGAACGTTGATTTCCCTTTGCTTTACGTCGATGTTTGCGTATCCGCTTTCGAAAAAGTTTTTGCGCGGTACCGGTTTTGTTACAAAGCTGGTCGTCTTTTCGATGTTTTTTTCAGGCGGCTTAATCCCCACGTATTTACTTGTGTCGTCTTTGCGTTTGACGGGAACGGTTTTTGCAATGCTTATTCCGTTTGCAATAAATCAGTTTTATCTGATTATTTTAATCAACTTTTTTAAAGCTTTTCCCTACGAACTTGAAGAAGCCGCCCTCATCGACGGCTTGGGGTATTTTAGGATTTTTATAAAAATCGTTTTGCCGCTTTCGACGCCGGCTTTGGCGACGGTCGGCTTATACACCGCCGTTTTCTTTTGGAACGATTGGTTTAACGGCTTGATTTATTTAAAATCGTCCCAGTTTCCGGTTATGCTGTTTTTGCGCAATATCGTAAACGGAACCGCCGTTATGGGCGACGGGGCGGGAAGCGCGGACATGTCGGTTATCGGTATTTCCATAAAAGCTGCGGTTATTATCGTTTCCACGCTGCCGATTATTGTGCTCTATCCTTTTTTACAAAAATATTTTGTAAAAGGTTTGACGCTCGGTTCGGTGAAAGGCTGATTCCGAAAAGGCGCCGCCGATTGTAACGGGCGGCAAGTTCCGTTTTTAAAACTTCTTTTTATGAACGAGGCAGGCGCGGTAGCTTTGTTCAAGATTTTTTTCTATAACCCGGTAGTTTTGGTGTGCGATGGTGCTGAATAAAACGTCTATAACGGTAAGCTGCGCTATCCTGCTGCTCATCGCGCCGCTTCTGCGGTAAATTTCGGGCGCGCTCGAATACAAAATGATGTCGGCATTGTTCAAATAATTTTTTTTGGAAAAGCGCGTAACGGCAATGCCGACGGCTCCGCGTTTTTTTACCGCATCGAGAATTTCTATAATTTCGGCCGTCGCGCCCGAATGCGAAATAATCACCGCCGTGTCGGCAGGCGAAATGTTCGCCGCGTAGGTTAATTGTACGTGGCTGTCTTTTGAAAAGCAGGCGTTTTTTCCGATGCGCAGCAGTTTGTAGTAAAAATCTTCGGCGACAAGGGCCGACGCGGAAACGCCGAACAGTTTAACGCTGTGCGCCTTCATAATCGCTTTTGCCGCTTTTTCCATCGTTGCCGAATCGATGAGTTTTACCGTGTCCGTAATCGCGCATATGCCGCTTTGCATAACGTTCGCGCTTATTTCTTCAACGCTTTTGTAGCCGTTTATGTCGCTGTATACCGTATAGTTTTCGTACGTGTTTTCCGATGCGGGCATTTGTATTTGGACGAAAAAGCTTTTTTTTAATTCTTTTAAACCTTTAAATCCCAAGCTTTTGCAAAAACGCACCCATGCAGCTTGAGTCGTCTGCGATTCCTTTGCCAGCACCGCAATCGGTTTGTCGAATATGCTGTTCGCATTGTTCAAAAAATACTGAGCCGCACTACGTTCCGCGTTGCTTAATTGATCGAAAATACTTTTTACTTTGATTTCTATATTGGTCACGTTTTCACCTCGACGTTTTTTGCCGCCTAAAAGCTGATTTTTCCCATAACGACAAAGCTGTGCGCTCCCGTTGCCGAAGGAACGTTGTTCGGCCGTTCGTACAGCGTTTCGTGCGCAAGGACGGCAAAGGCGCACGCTTCTTTCGAATCGCCGTTTTTGCCGATATCTTCGTTTGTCATAACCGCGCAGTGCGGAAGCAGTTCGCGCAAGTGCGCCAAAATAACCGGATTTTTGCTTCCGCCGCCGCCGACAATAAGTTTTTGCGGCTGCGGCAGCTTAAAATCCGTAAGCGAGCGGGCGATACAAAAAGCCGTGTAATACGATGCCGTGCGCACAATTGTTTCCGGTGCAAGATTAAGCTCTTTGCCCTTACGGTAAAACGCTTGTATAAAATCGGCCGTATAATGCTCCCGCCCCGTCGTTTTCGGCGGCGCTTCGTAGAGATACGGATCTTTTTTTAAAAAGCCGAGCAGTTCTTCATCGACTTTTCCGCGCAAAGCGATCGCACCGTCCTTGTCGTAATTTTGTTTACCGCCGGTCAGAATCCGTACCAAGCCGTCTATAATCATATTGCCCGGCCCCGTATCGAATGCGATAATGCCGTTTATGTTTTCGTCTGCGGGTAAAATCGTTATGTTGCCTATGCCGCCGATATTTTGCAGTGCGATAACCTTTCCCCGTTCGCGGTATAAAAGGTATTCGCTGAACGGAACCAGCGGCGCGCCGAAGCCTCCTGCAGCCGTATCGCGCACGCGAAAATCGGACACCGTAATGCAGCCCGTGCGTTCGGCAATGACCGCGCCTTCCCCGATTTGCAGCGTGCTTTTTATGCGCTTGCCGAACACGAGTCTTTCCTGCGGCGCATGGAACACCGTGTGTCCGTGCGAACCGATAAAGTCTACCGAACCGATCGATACGCCGGCTTTTTTACACACTTCAAAACACGCGTCCGCAAACAGTTCGCCCAAATAAAAATTAAGCACGCACAGTTCTTCGCTGCCGCCCGTATTCCCGGAGGCCAAAGCCAAAAGTTTTTGTCGTACATCTTCGGGATAATCAAGCGTAACGAAAGCGCGTTCTTTTACCGTCAATTCGGGAAGTTCGGGGAGCTTGTCCGATGCGCCGAACAGTCCTGCGTTTTTGCGGCGGTTTTCAGCTTTCGGGGGCGTGCGGCTTATGTCGAGCAATACCGCGTCTATGCCGTCAACCGAGGTTCCGCTCATTAAGCCGACGGCTGTTTTTGTCGTTTTTTGCCGTATGCGGCCCAACCTGTCCATATCGAAATTATGCAGCCTAACGCTTTTATTGTCAATAAATTCGGAAACAATATTTCATGTTTTAGCCGCTCTGTAGACAAAAACTTTCAATCGGGATATACTTTATGCATGGTTTTAAACGGAATCGATGCAATAGACGGCTTTGATTCTCTTTTTGCGCGCAAAAAACTCGGCGTTATTACGTCGGTGTCGGGCGTAAACAGAGATTTTGTCCCTTCATGGAAAATCCTCGCCGAACGCTATACGGTCGGCGCTTTATTCGCGCCCGAGCACGGTCTGTTCGGCTGCGAAGAGGCGGGCGCTCCCGTGGAATCGGGCGGTTCGCAAAGCGCATCCGGCATTCCCGTGTACAGCCTGTACCGAAAAGACGGTCAGGATTTTGAGCGTTCGATGCTCGAGCATGTCGATGCGCTCGTATACGACATTCAGGATGTGGGAACCCGTTTTTATACCTATATTTCGACGATGATCTGCGCGCTCAAGGCGGCTTGCAGATACGGCAAAGAAGTTATTATTTTGGACCGGGTAAACCCGCTCGGCGGTTTTAAAGCCGAAGGCGCTCTCGTGCAAAAAGAATACGAAAGCTTTGTCGGTATGTATCCGCTTCCGATCCGTTATGCGCTTACGGCCGGAGAACTTGCACGCTTCGTACACGAAAACGAGGCGATGAGCTGTGCGCTGCATACGGTTCCCGTAAAAAATTGGACGCGCGGCATGCTTTTTAACGAAACAGGTTTGCCGTGGGTTCCGCCTTCGCCGAATATGCCCGGCTTCGAATGCGCGCTTTTGTATCCGGGCATCGGGCTTTTTGAAGGTACGAATATTTCGGAGGGCAGGGGAACCGCAAGCCCTTTCAGCACGGTCGGTGCTCCTTTTATCGACGCGGAAAAACTTGCGGATGCGATGAACGCAAAAAAACTTCCGGGTGTGCATTTTATGAGTGCCCGTTTTACGCCGGTTTCTTCAAAACATTCGGGTGCCCTGTGCCGCGGCGTTCGGCTTTTTATTACAGACTGCAAAACCTTCGAGCCGGTTAAAACGGGCTTGGAACTGCTGTTTACAATCAAAAACGAGTATCCGGAGGACTTTGCGTTTTTGCCCGTTCCCGAGGGCGCAAAGCTTATGCCCGTTGACCGCCTTGCCGGAAGTTCGATTCTGCGCCGTGCGTCTTCGGCGCGGGAAGTTGCGGCGGTGTTTGAAAAAGAAGCGGACGCTTTTTTTAAACGGGCTAAAAAATTTTTTATGTACGGAGATGCGCTGTGAAAAAAACGACGCTGCGCGAAAAGATCGGGCAAATGTTTGTCTGCGGCTTTCCCGGCACAAGCATGAACGGCGAGTTTATCGAACTGGTAAAAAAATACAAGGTCGGAAACGTTATTTTATTTAAACACAATATCGAAAGTCTTGCGCAAATGAAAACGCTGTGCACCGACATTCAAAAGCTGATTCAAAGCGAAACCGGTTTTCCCGCTTTTATTACGATCGATCAGGAAGGCGGGGCGGTGTCGCGTTTGGCCGAAGACGAGCTGAACGTGCCCGGCGCTATGGCTCTGGCCGCAACGGGCGATGAAAAAAACGCCTATACGGCGGGGCTTTTAACCGCCGAAATCTTACGCGGCTGCGGAGTGAATTTCGACTTGGCGCCCGTTTTGGACGTTAATTCAAACCCGAACAATCCGGTTATCGGCGTGCGCAGCTACGGCGACAATCCCGATATCGTTGCGCGTTTCGGCATTCAAATGATACGCGGCTTGGCCGAAGGCGGCGTATTGAGTTCGGCAAAGCATTTTCCCGGCCACGGCGACACTTCGGTCGATTCGCACCTGACGCTTCCGACCGTCCGTAAAACGCGCGCGGAACTCGACAAGGTCGAACTTATACCCTTTGCAAAGGCAGTGCATTCGCCTTTGAGCGCGGTTACGATTTCCCACATCGTGTTTCCGGCAATCGATAAAGACGTACCTGCGACGATGTCGAAAAAAATCGTTACCGATTTACTCAAAAAAGAGCTCGGTTTTTCCGGCTTGGTTATAAGCGACTGTATGGAAATGAAAGCGGTACAAAAATTCTTCGGAACGCCGCAAAGCTGCGTAGGCGCAATCAATGCCGGAATCGAATTGATCTTTATTTCGCATACCGTTTCAACCGCCCGCGATTCTTTGGACGAAGTTTTTAAAGAATGCGAAAACGGCCGCATAAAAGCCGAAGTTATAGACGGTGCGCTTTCAAAGATACTTGCTTTAAAAGAAAAACTTCCGCGTGCAGACTCTTTGAGCGGCGATCGCTTGAACGAAATAAAAAAAACAATCGCCGATTTGCGAAAAAAAACGATCACCGCGTACCCGTCGGCTGCGGTGCGCTTTCCCGATTTCGGGGAAAATCCGTTTTTTGTCGGCCCGCAGCCTTTTATTATTACAAACGTGTCGAACGATGTGGATGCGTCGATAAGCTTTGCTTCCCATATGCAAAAAGAATTCGGGGGTACCGCGGTCGACACTTCAATCGATCCGGGCGATGCGGAAATCGCAAAAATCCGCGCACAAGCCGAAAATGCGAGTGCGATTGCCGCGGCAACGTATAACGGTCATGTCAAACGCGGTCAGCTTAAATTAGTCCGCGCGCTCGCCGAATTAGGTAAACCCATGCTCGTCACCGCACTGCGCAACCCCTACGATTTGGGCTGCCTTTCGGAAAATCTTTTGCAAAGAGGCGTATGTGGTATCGCCGCCTACGAATACAGCAACAGCGTTTTATCATGCATTACCGATATTTTAAAACGCGGCGAAAAATGCGAAGGCCGGCTCGGCTTGACAATTCCCGCGATCGATATGACCGAATAAAAAAGAGGATGCTGTTATGGCGGATATGCTTGTTAATTTGCTTAATTTGCCGAATACCGAAAGCCTGTATAAACGGTTAAAAGAAGACCACAATATTTACATACGGCGCGCTCTGGTGCCGGATAAATTCCGCATTGTGGAGTGGGTAAAAGAGCATTCGAGCTTGAGCGCTGCAGGCGAGTGCGACGTATGCTTTTCGCGTTTGCCCGTTTCGTGTTTTATTGCGACGCGCGGCGCCTGCGTTTTGGGCTACGCATGCTACAACGCGACCGCCCCCGACTTTTTCGGGCCGACGCGCGTATCGGACGAAGAGCAGGGTAAGGGCGTCGGCAAAGCGCTGCTCTTGGCGTCGCTGCACGCGATGAGAGCGGAAGGCTACGTATATGCCGTTATCGGGGGCATCGGGCCTGCCGAATTTTACGCCAAAACGGTCGGTGCCGTTTTAATCGCCGATTCCACTCCGGGAATCTATAAAGATTTTTTACCCAAATTAAAAGACTGAATGATTTTTTCCGTGCGGCGGTATTTCGGGTTCCGCGGTTGCGGATACGTCTTCGATCGGCTCAATGCTTATTCCGATGATGAAAAAATCCGGTTATGATACGGACTTTTCCGTTGCCGTTACCGTTACGTCTTCGTGTCAGGGCGTTTTGATTCCGCCTTCGCACAACATGATTTTGTTTTCTTTGGCTGCAGGCGGCGTTTCCATCGGGCGGCTTTTTTTAGGCGGTTTGGTTCCCGGACTGCTTTTAGGCGTAAGCCTTATGGTTACCTCATATATTATCGCCGTAAAACGCAATTATCCGCGCGGTAAAAAAATCCCTTTTAAAGAAATGCTTGCGGCGGTGTGGAATGCCTTTGCCGGTCTTCTCACTTGTTTGATTATTATTTTCGGCGTTATCTTCGGCTGGTACACGGCAACCGAATCGGCCGCCATAGCGGTTGTCTACGCCTTTGTCGTTACCTTTTTTCTTTACCGCGAAATACCTTTAAAGCAGATTTTACCGATTCTTAAACGTTCACTGCGCACCATCGCGATAGTCCTGTCGCTCATCGCAACGGCCTCGATGTTCGGCTGGCTTTTGGCGTATTTAAAAGTTCCGACCCTTATGACGCGGGCGCTTTTAACCGTTTCGGATAATAAAATCGTCATCTTGTTGCTTATAAACATTATGTGCCTCGTGCTCGGCTGCATTATGGACATGGGCCCGCTTATTTTGATTTTGACGCCGATTTTGTTGCCCGTGTGCCAATCATTCGGCATGGATCCGGTACATTTCGGAAGCATGCTCATATTGAATTTGGCAATCGGTTTGTGTACGCCGCCGGTCGGCGCGGCGCTGTTTGTCGGCTGTTCAATCGGGAAAATTAAAATAGAACAGGTCACTAAAGCCTGCCTTCCGTTTTATGCCGCGATGATTGTAACGCTTCTTTTGGTAACCTTTGTCCCCGGCTTGGTTATGGCGGTGCCGAATGTGCTTATGAAATAACGAAGTTCCGAAAACAACCGATAAAGATACGCTCCAAACACGATTTTTATCTCTTGCAAAACCCGATACGGAATTGTAAAATGGGGAATGTGCGGGTATCGGTACCGTTTTACGGCAGTCGATACACTATGAAATAATTTTATCTATTCGGAGGTTAAATAGAAAAGCTATGATCAAACGCATAACAAAATCCGTTTCGGCAATTTTTATTGCCGCAGTTTTTTTCGTATCGTGTGCGAGCGCTTCGGGGACTGCCGAAAAAGCAAAGCAGGCCGCGGCAAAAAACGAAGCCGACGAGGTTCTGCTTGCCGAGCAGGGGATGTTGGCATACAACTGGATGCAGCAATCGGGCGAATATCGCGCGCTGGCGTATCAGGCATTCAATGCGGCAAAAGCCGCCTTTGATGCGGCGGTTCCGGCAGACGGTATGAAAAAAGCGGTCGTCGTCGATCTCGATGAAACGATGATAGACAATTCGGCCGAGGGGGCGATCCGATTATTGGAGCACAAGGAATTTGACCCCTCATTTTGGACAAGGTGGTGCGAAGCGGAACAAGCGCTTGCGATTCCCGGTGCCGTCGAATTTGCAAATTATGTTAATTCGCACGGCGGCAAAATGTTTTACGTTTCAAATCGTATTGTCGGCCCCGAATACCAGCCGACGATCAACAATTTAAAAGCGCTCGGCTTTACCGGCGTCGATTCGACATCCGTACTGCTGAAAGATAAAGTTTCGCAAAAAACGGCTCGATTCGAACAGGTCGAAAAAGCCGGCTACGAAATCGTCGTATTTATCGGCGACAATTTGGATGATTTCCGCTTTACGGGTGAAACCTATCGTAAACTCAACGATGTGCGCCGCTCTGTTGTCGACAAGTACAAATCCGACTTCGGCGTAAAGTATATCGTTTTGCCGAATCCTCTCTACGGAAATTGGGAGGGCGGATTAAATGCCGATTATTATAAAAACGATGCGGCCGGCAAGCTGAAAATACGCAGAGATAATTTAAAGGTTTGGAAAAAATAACCGTACGAATTCGGCGGGAGGCGTGTTCCGGGATTGCATAAACTCCGGCTGCTCCGCCGAATTTTACGTCCGAACCGCCTGCCGTTTTTATTTTTAGTACAAAATTGCATCGGATACTTGCCTTTTTTTTAATAATATGATAGAGTTTGGATGCTTTAGAGCATTTAGGTAAAAAGATTTTAGTACAAAATATGACAGAATTATGTGATTGCTACGCACTGCTTTTCGGGATTGCTTTGGGTGGGCGGTGAGTTTTCGAGCTTTAAAAAAATAAAGGTTTCGGAAACACATGCCGATAAAGAAGCGAGTCGATGTTTTTATCGGGCAGCGTGTACTCCTGTGTAAACGGCTGTCGCTAAAATCTTTTCGGGTTGGCACTTGTTTAGTAAAGGGAGTTTATGAAAAGAGTAGCATTCTTTGTGTTCTTTTGCTGTGCGCTCAGCGCCGGCCATGCATTCGGTTCCAGAGACATAACCGAAACCGAACTTGTTCCTTTGGAAAGTTGGCAGAAAACTGCGGATATTTCGGCGAAAAAAAAGGGAAAATACAATATTCTTATAACGGCTCGCGATACTGCCGGCAATGTCGGCTATGCGGGCCCTTTTAATATGTACATAGATCCGGATTCGGATTTGCCCGTTACCTCGATCGCTTTTCCCGCTTCGGGTGCCGACGTAGCCGGTAACGTGGACATCATCGGAACCTGCTATGACGACGACGCCGTTGCCAAAGTTTCGATCAGGGTCGACGGTGCCGAACAAATCTATACGGCAAAGGGAACCGAATTTTGGTCCTACGCGCTCAATACGGCGGCCTTAGCCGAAGGTGTGCACACGGTTGAAGTGTGGGGTACCGACGTAAACGGCGTAGACGGAAAAAGCATAAAAACTTCTTTTAACTTGAACAGGCGCTTGCCCGTTACAAGCGTTACGAATACCGGAGAAGGCACTTTGGTGTCGGGTACCGTAAACTTGGAAGGAACGGTTGAAGACGGAAACGGCATAGACCGTCTGTTTTATTCGCTCGATAACGGAAATAAATTTGAGGAAGTGCGCTTATCGTACGACAAAAAGCTTAATCGTTCGGTTTTTAAACTTCCCGTAAAAACCGCACTGCTTTCCGACGGCCCGAACGTATGCTGGTTCAAAGCGGTCGATAAACAGGGCTCGACCGGAATCTATACCTTTTTATTTTTTGTGGACAATGTGCCGCCCTCGCTTTCATTCATATATCCGGACAATGAAACCGAAACGTTTCCGAGCGTTTTTTCCGTTGCCGGCCGCGTTTCCGACGGTACGGGGCTCGAATCCCTTACATGGGTATGCGGAAAAGAAAGCGGCGAGATTGCCGTAACGCCGGGCAACGATTATTGGGTTAAGGAATTCGACTTTACGCGCACGAATGCAAAATCGGTTGTTATCGAATTTGCGGCAAAAGACGTTGCCGGAAACGTTGTGCGCGAGAAAAAAAAGATTGAAATCGATAAAGCGAAAGATAAGCCCCGCTTGGAAATCGTCAGTCCGAAGGCGGACGAAAAGATAGACGGCGGCCTTTTTATTTCAGGTTTGTCCTACGGCAACGCGTCGGAAATCCGCTATAGAATCGACCGGGGCGAAGAAAAATCCCTTATGCTTTCTTCAACCTCGGTTGCCTTTGCCGCAACGGAAGAAGGTCTTGCCGCCGGAAATCACACGCTTTTTGCGTACGCCGTGAAAGCCGACGGAACGGCCGGAAACGTGCAAAGCGTTCGGTTTTCTTCAATAGGAAAAGCGCCCGTCATCGCATTCGACAACGGAAGCACCGTTATTCCGTTGTACGGTGCGCAAAACAGAGTTCCGACAGCCGTCCGCATAAAAGCGGAAGCGGGCTTGCGCGAAGTGCTTGTCGGTTTTAACGGTGAAGAAGAAAAGCCGCTTGTTATAAAAGAAGGTCAAACCGAATTTACCGTACGCCCGAGCGTAAACGATAAAACGGGCGCGGGAATATACGCGATATCGGTCAGCGCAACCGACACGGCAGGCCGCACCGCGGCACAAAAACTGCTCATCGGCATCGCCGATAACGGAAAGTCGGGCGATACGAGCGACCTTACCGCTTTTGCGTGGGCAGGAAGCAGGCTCGGAAGCGCCGCGCTCATTACGGGCGGTGTTTTGGAAGGCTTGTTTTATTCGCCTGAAGGCGCCCAAATTGAAAGTGCCGAATTGACCGGCTCGGCAGACCTTTCCTGTGAAGTTGAAGGAAACCTGATAAAAATTGCCGCGGCAAAAGACGGCATGTATAAAGATGTGCGCGTAACGCTGCACACAAGCGACGGCCGGGATATAACGAGCGAAAGCATCGATGTTTTAGCCGATACGGCTTTTCCCGTCATAACGCTTAACAAAAGCGCAGCTTACGTAAAAGATTCGCTCGCCTTTTCAGGCAGCGTAAGCGGCTCCCGATTGCCGATCGAATACCGCCTGTCGTCATCTTCTTCGGATGAAGTTTTAACCGGAACGCTTGACGGCCGCTTTGAAAAAACGCTCGACGTAAAAAGTTTCCCGGACGGCGCGCTCCTTCTTTCGCTTGCCGCGGCGGACGATGCCGGCAAAAAAACTTTTGAACGCGCAATCTTTATAAAAGATACCGAGGATCCCGATGTGCGCATGGTTATGCCCGCCGTCGGCGATAAGGTAAACGGTTCGATAACGGCGGCTTTTACGATCGGTGAAAAATTCGGCAGCGTAAAGGCCGAATACAAAACCGACGATAAAAACCCGGCGTGGAAGGAATTTCCCTATGCTTCGCTTTCAAGCGTTGTTATAGGAACCGCGGCCGATCCGATAAGCAAAAACATGCAGTTCCGTTTTACCGACGCTGCGGGAAACGTCAAGCTCATCAATCAATACGATTTCGATATCGACACTTCCGCCGACGCTCCTGTCGTCGAAATACATGTGCCGTTTGAAAATCAGGTTATCGTCGGCGACTTTGCCGTTTCGGGCATCGTGTACGACGACGACGCTCCGGCAAAAATCTACTATAAAATCGACGATAAGCCCTATACGGCGCTCGACGTCAAAAACACCTTTTCGATTCCGATTGCTCTTTCGTCTTTAACCGACAACGAGCATACGATCAGCATATACGGCGAAGATATTTACGGCATAAAAAGCGCACCGGTCGAACGAAAAATCAGAGTGTCGCTTGAAAAGCCCGTAGTGCAAATGACTTTGCCGAATTCCGACGAAACCATCAAAGGTTTTATAACCATAACCGGTACGGCTTCCGACGGAAACGGCATCGGCAAAGTGTATATTTCGGTAAATAACGGAAGCAGTTTTTTGCGCGCCGACGGAACGGATAAATGGAGCTATTCGCTCAACACGCAGGTTATCGGGGACGGCACCCACGTTATGCTTATTAAAGCGGTCGACAAATACGGTCAGGAATCGGTATCGTCCGCCTTAATCAATACCGACAACACGCCGCCGCTTTTGGAAATCGAATATCCTTTGGCCGGTTCGGTACTCGATAAAGATTTATTTATATCGGGTCAGGCATGGGACAGTATTTCGCTCGAAGGCGTAACGCTCAAAATAAAGAGTCTTTCGAATACGGCCGTTCCGGCATCGCTTGCTCAAATCAAATTGAAGACGGAACTGCTTATCGCCGAAACCGTCAATATTGCTTCGCTGCCGGAAGGACGCTACAATTTGGAAATATCGGGCATCGATAAAGCCGGCAATACGAACGAAGCCGCCGTAAACTTCGACGTGGTGCGAAAGGCCGACAAAAATAAAATAGAACTTTTGTATCCTTTAAACGGCCAAACGCTGTGCGGCGAGTTCAACGTGTACGGCCGCACGGAGCCGTCGTCGAAGATACAACAGATATCGCTGTTTATTGACGGAAAGCAAATAGAGACCTCCGACGTGTCGAAAACTTCCTACGCGGCATTCCGCCTGACTCCCGAACTTATAAGCGAGGGTACGCACAAGATCGAAATAAAAGGGATTATTCCCGCAACTCAAACGGTGATTTCAAGCGGTGTTTCCGTAGACTATAAAGAAAACGGCCCGTGGGTTACGATAGACAATTTTGCGATGGGCGATTTTGCAATCGACCGTCCGTACTTAAAAGGAAGGGCGGGCTATTCGGTTTCGCAAGCGGAAAAAGACGCCGCCGTTGCAAAAGACGCGTCCGCGGATGCGAAGCGGCTTTTTGCGGGCAAGCGCCTCAAATCGGTTGAAGTAAGCTTTAACAACGGACGCACCTTTGTTCCGGCAAAACTTAAAGACGGCTGGCAGTACCGAATCGAAACGGAAGACATGGCCGAAGGCAATCACTTTTTGCTCGTGCGTGCCGTTATGGAAAATAAAGAAGTCGCGATATGCAGAACGATTGTAAAAATCGATAAAACCGTTCCGAACATAACGCTTATCTCTCCGGGCGAAGGCGGACGTTATAACGGAAGCATAACCTTTACCGGCTTGGCTTCGGACGAAAACGGACTGCAAAACGCAAGCGCCGCGCTCCGACAAGGCGACAAATCGACATACGGCGTGCCCAAATTCATACAAGGCCTGCATTTTGAAGCCGGTTTTTGGGGCGCAACGCTGTGGAACATGGGCGTCGGCTTAAGCTTTTTCGACGACAACGTAAAGCTGCAGTTGCATTACGGGCAGTTTACGCAAAAGCAATTCGACTGGTTTTATAAAATGCAAAAGCTTCCGCCCCAACAAATCCGTTACGGCGGACATGTGGGTTCTATAAAGCTTTTGGCGAACGTGTTCGAACTGCCGTTCGGCTATTATTTGGGACCCGATTGGCAATGGCTGTATTTGAACGTCGCGGTCGGTGCGCAGTTTTCGCTGTTCGGCGAAACGCAAAGCGGAAAACCGCAAGTGCTTTCGGCAGGCTTGGTGCAGGTGGAATTCCCGCGCGTAAAACTGTATAAGCGCAAACACTTCAGTTCGTTTTCGTTCTTTACCGAAGGACAGCTGTGGTTTATTCCGACCGACGTCAATTCATCATCGATAAGATCCGTTATGCCGCACCTGTGCGGCGGAGTGCGCGTCAATATATTCTAAAAGTTTCGACTAAAACTTGAGGAGGCGTATTATGAAAAATACCTTATTCAAAAATAAAAATGTTCGGATAAAAAACGGACTGTTGTTTTCCGCAGTCCTTTTTGCGATGCTGATAATTTCGACCTGTCAGCAGCATATCGCTTTGGGCGGCGGCGTAGATATTTTGCCTCCGAGCGGCGAGATTTTGTACCCCGATGCGGGCGAAACTCCGATCCGCGGCAGTTTTGTACTCAAGGGAACGGCAAAGGACGACGAGGGAGTACAAGCGGTTTCGATTGTATTTGAAGACATAGAAACGAAAGACAGAACGCGCTCTTTTCAGGCCGAACTTTCCAAGCCGGGCGCTTACAGTACAACGTGGACTGCAAACATAGCCAACGAGTCTACGGGGACGGAAGCGCCGCCTCACGAACTCGTAAAAGTGTATCCCATCCCCGACGGCGAATACACGGCAATCGTTACCGTTACCGACAACAACGGAAAAACGTCCAAGTTTACAAAGAACTATAAAATCGACAACACGCCTCCCGTGTTCATCGTTTCGCGGCCGTCGACGGCTAAACCGGTTTCGATCGATTCTGAAACCGGCGATAAATACGGAGCGATCTTTTCGGTAGTGGGGCAGGCAGGCGAAAGAAACACGGTTTCCAAACTGAGTGTTGAAGTGCCGGAAAAAAATCTTTCGACAAGCGAAATGTTCGTAGGAAAAAATATCAATGCACAGCTTTTTGTATACGGCGAAGCGGATGCCGCTGCATGGTACGACTATCAAAAAAACGAGCTCCACAACAAAGCCATAAAAGCCCAACTGTTTTTGTACGACAATGCGCAGAAATTTTCAGGCGGCGCTCCCGGCACGGAAGGTAATAAATCCGAATTCTTTTATTTACAAGGTGATATACAAAATACCGTTTTAAAAAACGGCTATAGGGAAGAAGTTATAAGTGATTATTTTGCAGGTAAAAAAGGTTCCGATAAAAATGACCACGATAAAAAAATAAAAGCCTTGCGTGAAGACACTACTGCATTAACTGCATTAAAAGAAAACCGCAAAATGATGGACGGTTCTGCAGCGGAACGCAGTACTTTTAAATTGGACCCGAATAAATCGCCCGGTTATAAAATTATCGGCGTAAAAAATTTAGCAAAAGAAAACTTGGATCTTTCCGCAGCCAGTCCGATTGTTTTTAAAGGCGGAACCGTGACAACGCTTTTAGCCGAACTTATCCCCAATAAAGACGGCGACTCTTTGGTAAGTCCGAATACGGTTGATGCTTATAAAAACAGCGGTATAAAAATAGTGCTTGTGAAATGGAAGGGTACTACGGGAACAAATGAAACCGAGAGTTTTAAAACCGGGGCCAACCTTGAAGAAGAAGCGGTACTGTTGGATTTTGCCAATTTAACCGACCAAACACAATTAGATAACGCAATAACAAAAGTAGGAAGCAATTTACGCGTAAAATTCAATTTACCTACTTCTTTTACCGAAGGAAAACGTGCAATAAAAGTTATCGGCACGGACAGCACAACTCAAGTTTCCAATACCTTTGAAGCGTATGACGATTCGAATTCGGTAAATAACGGTTTATATATTTGTAATTTTATTTCCAGCGGAAGCGGTCCGAGAATCAGACCTGTGCGCATCGAAGGATTTAAAAATCAAAATTTCGATATTTTTGCCGACATTACCGATTTGGAACCGGGTACCGCGTACTACAAAATAGGAGGAGCGGCAACAGTAGATCCACATAGAAAACTTGAACAACAGGGCGCTTCCGCACGGTATAAAGCAACCCTTGATATAAGTGCGTTATCCGACGGAGAATACGAACTCCACTTTTTGGCTAAAGCAAATAGCGGAAGTGAAGACAAAGATAACATAACTTTTAGCGTCGATAAAACACCTCCGACGGTTAAATTAACTTATCCCGAGTCTAACGTTGCTCAAGCGGGTGAAGTAAGCTTTACGGGAACGATTTCGGACGCAGGTGCAGGAGTTAAAGCCTCTGCAACAAAGTTTTTAATCGCAAAAAAATCCGTAGGAACGGTAACCCCTGAAACGAGCGGTTGGCAAAATATGGTTACTTCTACGGCGGGCAGTTGGAACTTTAAATATAATTTCACCAGTATAACTCCTTCAGAATATGGAAATCCGAATACGTCTATACCGGCATATTTTGACATTCCCATATATATTCTTGCGGAAGACAATATCGGCAATAAGAAAGTATATCCGCTGACAATGTTATTAAATCCCGATGGAAGAAAACCTGTTGTAAAAATATTATCGCCTGCAAATGAAGCCAAGTTGGGCGGTACTATACAAATTTTCGGTACAACGAATGTTGCAATCGGTTCTCCGTCTGATATAGGAGAAGCATATATTCAGTTTTCCAAAACCGGTAATTTTGATGCTACGCCGGATGACGGGAAATTCGGTACAAAAGATTGGTATAACGGCGGGAATGGCATTGTTGTAGATGATACTGCTGCAAACGGTGCAGTACAGTGGACGCAAACGATCAATCAAGATCAATCTTTTAATCCGAGCGGCAATAACTGGTTTGTATATTTTAGAGTTCGTGCTAAAAATAAAACAACCAATGAATTCGGTGCATGGACGGAAAAGATTAAAATCGAAATAGATAAGTCTTCTCCGACTATCGGAAGTCCTGACGCTGTTAAAATAGTTAGCACTGCGCCTGCTGTTTCCTTAGACTATGTTCCGCGTATGTGGATCGGCTCGAATATGACTCTTACCGGATCTTTATACGATGAATCGGGAATAAAAGAAATTACTATTTCCGGTGATTTGGCAAATGGGAAAATATATACCGGTTCAACAGCTATAGAGAACTTAAAACATGATGGATGGATAGAAGAAGATCCGGCTCATCCGTCTTCATCGCCTGCTGCAAAAAATTATAAGCTTAAAATACCACTTAATTTAAGTACTTTAACTGCACAAGCTCAAGCAAAGGGAGAATTTACCGTAAAAATATCTATTACCGAAGATACTGCTAATAAGCTAAAATCCGAAAGAGAATTTACATTCCGTTTCGATACGGAAAATCCTTCAGGCGGTTTCGGTAATATGATTTACGTTGCAAACGGTACTTTTGATACAACGTCAATTACCGATTCGGCTCTTGCAAATACGATACGTTCAAATCCTGCAGGTTTAAAAATGCTTGTGGGGGATAAAATCGTAAGTATAACAAATACCGCAGGTTTTTCGGGTAATACGGTAAACTTTATGCCCGCTCTTGCTTCTGCGGGAAGATACAATTATGTCGTATATAAACCGGAAGTGTTGGTAAAAGCCGTCAGCGGCAATGATTGGGTTGTGCGCGGTGTTGCCAACGACAACGGTTCGGGCGTTAAAGAAGTTACCGCCAAGCTTGAAGTAGGCAGTGCTTCACAAAGCGTAACAATGACCGAGCTTGATCCTTCAAATAAAATATACCGACAGCTGGACGGTTTGTGTAAGTGGGAAGGAAAGATCAATTTATCAAGTATACCTGACGGTAAAGGTAAACTTACCTATACCGTAACCGACAACAGCGGTAACGTTTTTAGCGCTCAGGAAGATGTGCGGGTAAAAAATAAAGCTTTACGCGTAACTACGGTAACGTTGAGTACGGATATCGGCGGCACGCAAAGTACGTTTGAAAATACAAATGCAAACAATGCACTAGAAGAAACAATCGATAATAATTCGGACGCTACGGCAACACTTACCAGCAAACGATTTGCCTTTAAATCTTTGACCGATTCCAAGATCAAAGTGGATTTTACCGACGGGCAAGGACAGATTAAATATACGCTCAAATATAACGGCAACATATTAACCGGTCACAATATGAACAATATCAGTTCCGGAAATACTATAGCTTTAACTTCAAGCGATTTGAATACGATAGGCAACAGCACCGGAGGCAACACTAAGGATTTAGTGCTTGAACTGTGGGACAGCGCAGAAGGCTGTACGGCAACAGGAAGCGCTCCTCTTACCAAAAGTTCTTTTGCCGAGGTAACGATCAAAGCCATATTCGACGCCCTGGACGATAAAGCACCTACGGTAGTCGTTCTGCCCTTCTATTGGAACGGAGAAGGCAAAGACTCGAACAATAATCCGCTGAACTCTCTGTATGAGGGCAGCCGTACAAACGGGCACGTGGAAATCGCTTCGGTTTCGGGAACGGGCAATACTTATTCTTCCGTTTCGGGCAAGGTAAGCGTAAGCGGTTTTGCGTATGACAATATCAAAATAAATACGCTTGAAGCGAGCCTCCCGAACACAACGGCGCTTACGGTTAAGGCAACGCGGCAGGCTAACGGTACGTGGACATCCGATAAAAATATGGCTTCGCACGGAGCCGTATTGACGGTTGAAACCTTGGGTGCCGACTATCTCGGTTATTATGTCAAATGGCGGCTTGATTGGAATACCGAAAAAGCGGGCGTAGGCATTGCCAAAAGTATTACGGTAAGCGTTAACGACGGAACGAATACTTCCGCCCCCGCAGACGGCGGTACGTCTCAAAACGCAACGGTAACAAGACAAACGTTAAAGACTGCCGAGGATGCTGTTTTCGCAAATAAAAATCCGGGGCAATTCGTCGTATTCAAAAAAGGCGAAACCCAATACCTTACTCGCATTGAAAGCGTCTCCGGTAACAAGGTAACGCTTGTTGATACCGTTCCCACGGATGCGGACGAAGCGTTTGTGTACGGCTATACCGCAAACAAAGCGAAGGTAAATATAAATGTCGTGCCGTATATTACCGGAATAAAGACCGCTCTAACCGGTTCTGCCGGCATTGACTTTGACCGCTCCGCACTCGGTTTTTATCCCGTATATGCGGGAGAAAAGATAACGCTTAAAGGTTTTAATATAGCGTCATCACCGACTGTCAAGCTCGGAACCAAGGATTTGACTTCGAAAGTATCCGCATACAATCAGGCGGCCGGTACATTTGCCGTCGAAATTGAAGATACCGCAGACGTTAAAACCGGTGAGCTTACGATAACGGTCGGCACTACGCAGGCGATCAACAACGGCAATAAAAATCCCGTAATCGGTACGGACGGAACGGTTACGGAGGCTGCATACAACTCGTGGAGCAACCGAGCAAATAAACGGCTTGCCG
This sequence comes from Treponema maltophilum ATCC 51939, assembly GCF_000413055.1. Lineage (NCBI taxonomy): Bacteria > Pseudomonadati > Spirochaetota > Spirochaetia > Treponematales > Treponemataceae > Treponema > Treponema maltophilum. The sequence goes on from NZ_KE332518.1 coordinate 795,350, forward strand.
ACGATCTCAAGCTTTCGGTGTGGAAAGTCGATAATTTTCATTCAAGTATTCAGAAAGACATAACGAGTCCCATGCTCAAAATAGCTCCGGATAGTAAGTGGTATATGAGTTACGGAAAAGGCATACCTGCAATGGTTGTAAATAAAAACGGTACTGAAACTGACATCGATTACAGCTATAATAAATTTCATAATACGGCAGTAGCGTTTGATTCCGCTCACAATGTATATGCGGTAGGAACGAATACTGACCGTATAAATGAAAACTCGGCAAAGTTTTCATTTTACTCACGGGCAGCTTCGTATATAGGTTCTGCCGTTCATGCTTATCAAAATGTATGGACGGGAAAATCACGGCTTGAAACCGTATCCAACGGGACGGTTTATAATATAAATAGAGTACCGCGCCCGAAATTAGTTACTATAGGAAATACGGCGTCGACAAAAGTGTATATTTCTTATTTTGACGCGAACCATCCCAAAAATCCGGTAAAATTCCGCTACGGTACAGTTAATAATTCAAATATCTTTACTGACGGCATTATTGACGGTGCAACGAATCCGGCCAACAACTACGGTTCCGCTCCGAACTATCATACTATCGCCGACGATGATTCTCCAAGGTATAAAGGCGGTCCGTATGTCGCGCACGGCGTTACCTCCGGCGGGGTTGCCGTCGTCGCATGGTATGACGCTACGAATAAATGTCTGGTGTATTCGTACAATAAGACACCGCAGACTCCTGCTCAAGGAGGAGTCTGGCAAACCAATGCTCAATTGATCGATGACGATTTTGCCGGTTGGTATGTAGATCTTGCCGTAGATAAAAACAACGGTATACACATAGCATATTACAGCAGTTCAAAAGGCGATCTGAAATACGCTTATCTTCCGGCTTATAACGGTACGGCCACTGTCGTAACGGTCGACAGTTACTTGTCGGTCGGAACGCAGATATCGATTTCAACTCGGGAAGAAAACGGCAAGATCGTACCGTATATTTCATACTTCCAGTCCGCATTTACGCAAACGCCGAGTTCCGTACGCGTAGCATGGCGCAACGATTTGACCGGAACGGTAAAAGACGGCGCAAAAGACGAGTTGTTTACCGGTAATTGGGAAGTCATGACCATTCCGATGAAAGGAATTATCCCGAAAGACGAAACCATCTGCAACGGCGTTCCTACAGGCGGAGGTTGGGCAAATACGGTCGTTCTCGGTTTTATGAGCGATGACGGCTATAAAAAAGCGGTTCTGAAAGAGTAAAAAAAATGTAAAAGCCGGTAGGCACTCGCTTACCGGCTTTTTTTAGAGGAAAAGATGCGGTGTTCACTGCCTTTGAGATGAAGAAGCGGGTTCGCGAAAGCTGTAAAATATGTGAACAAGTTTGCCGTTTGCTCTTGCTATTTTGTACAAAATAATGTACGTTATAAGTAATAGGAGGTTTTTATGATTTCAACTATGACGATAACAGAAACAAGAAAGAAAATCACATCACTTGAAAATACGATGAATTATGATGATACAATCTCCATTACTAATCATGGGAAAGAAGTATTTGCCTTGATTCGCTGGGATACCTATGAATGTATTCAAGAAACTTTGGAAATACTTGCAGACGAGCAATTGTCAAAAGACCTGTCTACCGGAATTAAGCAGATAAATGAAAATAACCTTGTAGATTTTGACACATTTAAGGCGGGTCTGATGTGTACACAATAAAATTAACCCAAATTGCCGCAGAATTTATTGCTAAACTGGACAATAAATCTCAGCAGCAGGTATTGCAAAAGATTGAGGTATTAAAAGAATATCCTCTAAAAGTAGGCAAGCCTTTAAAAGGCAATTTACAAGATTATCGTTCTATTCGTGCCGTCGGACAACGATACAGAATAATTTATCAAGTTAAAGAGAATGAAATTGAGGTTATTATTGTAGCTGTAGGAATCAGGCGAGATGGTGACAAAAAAAGAGATATTTACGAACTAATGAAAAAATATCTAAAAATCGGTTTATTACCGCAATGACAGTAAATAAAATCTGTCCCGGAAAGCGTTTTCGGATAAGAAATAACACCTGACACCGTTTTCACGGTAGACATAATAATATTGTTTTTTTATCAAAGTATGTGTATAATTATATTAAAACATACACATAGGAGTTATTATGAGAACAAATATTGTTATTGATGATACCTTAATGAGAGAGGCTTTGCATGCTTCCGGTTATAAAACAAAAAAAGAAACGGTTGAACAAGCTTTAAAACTTTTAATAACATTAAAAAATCAAGCACGCATAAGAAATTTCCGCGGGAAACTGTTTTGGGATGGTGATTTGGAAAAAATGAGGCTTGATAAATGATTGTCGCAGATACATCGGTTTGGATTGATTATGTAAAGGGGATTGATGTGCCTCATACCGATATGTTGGATAATGAATTAATCCGTAACAGAGTCGTAACAGGTGATATAATAATAACCGAATTTTTACAAGGATTTAAAAACGATAGAGAATACCTCGCGGCAAAGCACATTATGGATAGTCTGGAATACAGAGATTTTCTGGGAAAGGAAATTGCAATACAAGCTGCACATAATTATAGGAAATTGAGAAGGCAGGGTATCACAGTAAAAAAAACAATGGATGTTATAATCGCAACATTTTGTATAGAAAACGGATTTCCATTAATACACAATGATAGGGATTTTGATCCGATGGAAGAAATTTTAGGATTGATTGTTAAAAGGTAGAGTAGTTACAAGGTATTGATTTCTTCGAGACTTAAGCCGGTTCCTTGCGCTATCTTGCCAATATCAATTCCGAATCTTTTAAATGCGGCTCCTATGCATATTTTTAGCGCATTGGTAAAACCGTTTTCAGGATCAAGGTGAGTTTGGATTCTCACTTCTTAAAACAATAAACGTGACGATAATAATATTCGGATTATTTCTGCACGAAGAGCAACACCGAAAGAGGAGAAATTGTATTATGAAAACTATGACATTAGATGATTTAATTAAAAATCCGCTTACTGAAGAAGACAGAAAAATCATAAATTCAGCCAAACCCGTAGTTACCGAGGAATGTCCGGAGGTAACCGATGCACAAATGAAAAAATATAGGATAAATAATATTCTAAGGAAAGCCGTTTTCGGATAAGCTATGTGTATAGTTATATTAAAATATACAAGGGATTATTGGAAGAATACATGAAAATACCTTTATTATTCAAAAGTAAATAACAGGTTTCCTTTTGTTCTTCCCCTTTGTCGCCGAGCCGAAAATGTGATATAATCGGTTTATTATGCAAACGGTACAGAGCGCGCTCGAAGCGTACATAGACGACCCGGCGGTTTTTTTTGTATTCCCGACCGACATAGCCGCTTCCGCGTGGTCGGATTATGCGCTTCGGTTAAAAAAGGCCGTTGCGCTGGAGCGCTTTACCGCGTGGGACAAGTTTAAAAGCGAAGCCGTCCGCGCCGAAAAGCAGGATAAAAACAGCATTCCGTCCCCCTTGCGCAAACTCTTTGTGTTGCAGCTTTTACGGCAAAATGCCGAAAAGCCTTTTTTTTTGTCGCTTGTACCGGGCGAATACGCTTCAAATCCCGCGGTGTTTGCGGATTGGCTTACATCGCTTGTGCCCTGCCTTGCCCTGTGGAAGCGCAAGCGCAGTGAACGCCGTGGACTCGCCGATGCCGAACGTTCCGGCGACGCCGAAGGCCGCGGCGATGCCGGCATTCTCAGCGATGTCGGCATCTTCAATGATGTCGGCATCCTCAGTGATGCCGAAGATGCCGATTTGCACGAATTGGAAAAACACTACCGTTCTTTTTTGGATTCGCATAATCTGTTTGAGCCCGCATGGGAAAAGCCTCCGCTTAAAGACAGCGGCCGCCGCTATGTCATTGTGTATCCGGAAATTTTACAGGATTTTGAAGAATACCGCCCGATTTTGGAACAGTCGCCTTTTATAGAACTTATTCCCGTACCGGATTTTCCCGTTGACGATTCGGTGTGCGATTTTTATTCGTATCCGAACGCGCGCACTGAACTGCGGGAAACGGTCTTGCGTATAGAAGAACTTTGTTCGAACCGGACGAAAAATCAAAACCCGCAAAATCAAAATGCGGGCGCCGCCGAACTGTTGGACTGGGACGATATCGCCGTCAGCGTTCCCGATTTGGAAACCCTTGCTCCGTACATTTTGCGCGAATTCGGCTTGCGTAATATTCCCGTTAAGCTTCGTTCGGGAAAAAAACTCGGCCTGTATCCCGCCGGGCGGCTTTTTGCTTTGATTAAAAATTGCGCCGACGAATCTTTTTCGTTCGATTCGCTGCGCTCCCTGCTTTCGGAAAATGCCTTTCCGTGGAAGGATAAAACCGCTGCAAATCAGCTTATCGAATTCGGTATAAAAAACAACTGCCTCTGCTCGTACGGCGGCATCGATGTGTGGGAAGAAGCTTTCGCAAAAAACGGCGGGGAAGAACGCGCCCTTGCGCTGTACCGCAAACTCAAGCAAGCCGTTTCGTCGATGCGCGGTGCACCGAATTTTCAAAAACTGCGCGAGCGCTATTTTGCGTTCCGTTCCGTATTTTTTGATCCGCAAAAATTTTCCGCCGAAGCGAACCTTGTGATCGGACGCTGTATCGGCGAACTCGCTTCTCTTATCGATATAGAACAAACCTATCCCGATGCGGCGCAGTGCGCCGACCCCTTCGATTTTTTTGTGCGCGTTTTGGATTCCAAGGAATATCTTGCGCAAAGTTCGGGCGGCGGCGTGAACGTATTTTCTTACAAGGTGGCCGCGGGCGCGCCTTTTAAACGCCACTTTATTTTAAACGCGTCGCAGGATTCTTTAACGCTCGTGTACCGCCCGCTTTCTTTTTTGTCCGACGAAAAGCGTGCGCATCTGGGCGCAAACGATACGGATGTGTCCGCGCTTTTTGTGCGCCTGTATGCTTTGCATTCGGAGTACCCCATGAGCGTAAGCTGTTCGGAAAAAACTTTTTCGGGCTATACGATTGCGCACAATATTTTTTCGTCGTGCACGAATCGTGTTGCATCTGAAATCTCCGGTGCACTCGGGGCGGACTCTTTTGAAAACGAAAAGAATTTTTTGCACGGACGCGCTCCGTTCCCCGCATTTTTGTATTCGGTGCAAAAAAACGGCTTTTTATCGTGGGCCGTATCCGGCGATTCGAAGCTTGAACCTGTTTCCTGCAGTCTGTCCGAGGCTGCGGCTCTTTCCGTTCCGGAACTTAAAAAGCGCATCGATGCTTATGTGCGCTGTGCGCAAACCGGTGCAATCCGCGTGTCGCCGAGCAATTTGAACGTTTTTTTTACCTGTCCCTTGCAATGGCTTTTTTCGCGCGTGTTAAAAATCGCCGAATACGATCCGGAAGCGTCGCTTGTCGACGATCTTTCCGTCGGAACGCTTTTTCACGAAATAATCAGGCGCGTGTTGTCGCAGCTGCAAAGCGAAAGAATTCCGCTTTATGCCGAAAACGGAAGTCTTCCGGAAAAACTATGCGAAGCGGTTTTGTCGTTTACGCACGAGGTTATCGCGTCTTTACCGGAATCCTGTTCACTGCAAAAAAAATTGAGTCCGCTCACGATTGAAAATTTTAAAATGCAGGAAGACGCCCTTGCCGAAGTTCTTATTGCCTTTTTTACAGAATTCGTTTTGTGGTTTTCGGGCTATACGGTTGTGTCGCTTGAAGAGCCGCTGTCCTTCGATTGCGGCGGCCGGCAGCTCGAAGGGAAGATCGACTGCGTGCTGCAAAAAGCCGAAGGCGGCGATATTTTCATTGTCGATTTTAAAACGGGTAACATGCCGTCCGCTTCCGAATGTTTAAAACTGCCCGGCACGGAATTCAAAAATTATCAGCTTGCCGCTTATATGTACCTGTACGAAAAATGCAAGTGCGGCGGAAAGCCCTGGGTGAGCGGTGCGGGCTTTTTCAGCATTTATCAAAAAAAGCCTTCGACGGTCGTCGGCTTTTTAACATTTGCCCTCGATGAAAAGAAAACAAATCCTTACCGTAAGGCAAATATAATTGAACGGAATTTTATCGGCGAAGACGGCGTTTCTCCGGTTGGACAAACTTTCGCCCTGCTCGAAGAGGCCGCAAATGTTTATGCACGGGAACTCGGCGATCCTAAACTTTCTCTTTTTACCGACCCGGAACGTTTGTACCGTTTGCCGGACGGACAACGCGTTCCGTATAAAACATGCGCCGCCTGCCGGTACAAAACGCTGTGCCGCACCGTATACAGCCTCGGGAGACAAAGATGATTCGTGCCGATGAACGTGCGTTCCTGCATCCGTTTTTGGAACGCGGATTGAATAAAGAACAAAGGGCCGCGGTTATGAACGAAGCGAACTGCGTCGTTGCCGCCGGTGCGGGTTCCGGGAAAACCTTTGTGTTTGCGCGGCGTTTTGCTCACTTGATTGTCGACAAGGGTTTTGCCGTCGATACGATTCTTGCGCTGACTTTTACCAAAAAAGCGGCGGCCGTAATGTACAGCCGTATTTATGCGCTGCTTAAAAAGCTTGTCGAATCGGAAGATGCTCATTCTCTTGCCGCACGGCACGCAAAGGCCGCTTTGGAAAATTTCCATAAAGCGCGCATTCAAACCCTCGATTCGTACTGCGCTTTTATTCTCCGAACGGCTTCCCGCCTGTACGGTATTCGTCCCGATTTTTCGGTAGACGACGTTCAAATACGGGAATTCGTAAACAAAGAAGCGCTCGCGTTTACCTTAGGGCATAAAGACAATCCGTCGCTGCAATCCCTGCTCGGCGTGCAAAGTTTGGATAAAACCGCCGCCGATTTTTTTGCCGCAGCCGTTTTGAATTATTCGACTATCGCGCGTCCCTTTGATTTTGAAACCTCTCTACAAAAGCAGCGATCCGCGGTGCAAAGCGTGTGGGGCGGGGTAGTTAAAACCGTAACCGATTGTGCTCCCGTCCTTGCCGACACGGATGAAGATTCCGACGTTTTAAAAAAGCTGGAAGAAAATCTTACGGATGCAAAGGCCGTCGGCGAGTATATGAGTACGATAGCGGATGCCGGTATCCCGCTTGAAAAAAAGAAAGGGGTGGAAAAAATCTTTGCGCAAAAAATCGTTTCGTTCGCGGCGGCCGTGTATGTTTTGCAAAAAAAGAGCGCCAGAACTGCACGGTACAAAGACGCGTTGAATGAATTGCGCCCCGCGTATAATTTGCTCACTTCTTGCGCGAACTATCTTTTGCATTTCGGCGATTTGTGCTCCCTCGTACCGCTTTTGCAGGAATTCGAAAAAAAAGTCAACGGCCGAAAGCGCGCATCTGGCTTGTTGAGTTTTAAAGATATTTCATCTCTTGCGCTGCGTATTTTGATTGAACAGCCGGCCGTGCGCTGCGCCGAAAAAAAACGGCTCAACGCGATTATGATAGACGAGTTCCAAGACAATAACGAACAGCAGCGCGACATACTTTTTTTACTTGCCGAAAAAATCGAAAGAACCGCTCCGTCGGCGCCGCGTCCCGATGAGCTGTGTTCCGGCAAATTGTTTTTTGTAGGAGATGAAAAGCAATCCATTTATTTGTTCCGCGGCGCCGATGTGTCCGTATTCCGAAAACTTAAAGAAGATTTGGCGTCGAAAGATACGGCGCTTTCTTCAAACTACCGTTCTTCGAGCGCATTGATCGACGCCTTCAACGCGCTGTTCGGCGGCTTTTGCGGAACAGGTCAATCGGAGCAAGCGGGTCAAGCGGCAACGGAAGACTCGCTCGGAACCTCGCCTGCGCTTTTGCCGCATTCGGTCTTTTTGCAAAAAGAGCGCTTTGCGCCGGGAACTCCTTTTCCGCCGTTCGAAGCCGAATATACGCCGCTTACCGTTCCCGAACCTGCATCTCCCGCCGAGGATACGCAAACCGGCGCGGAAGCGTCCGTGCACAAAAACTCCCGGCCGCCCGTACACGTTTGTCTTTTGCAAAGCGAAAAAAATACCGAAAACGACGAAGATACGGCAAATGCGGAGAACGAAAAATTAAACGATGCCGAAAGCGAAGCCGTATTCGTCGTTTCTGAAGCGGCATCTCTTATAAAAAGCGGCGCGTACAAAGCGCAGGATATTGCAATCCTGTTCCGCACGTATTCGAACCAATCCCTGTACGAAGCGCAGCTGCGCTTGCAGGGAATTCCGTATGCGTCGGAAACCGTCGCCGATTTTTTTTCCGACGCGCCCGTAAACGATATATATTATTTTTTGCGTTTAATTGCGTATCCGCAGGACGTGCATGCCTTTGCCGCAGTGCTGACTTCGCCCTTTGTGCGTTTGCCGCAACAAAGCGCTCTTGAGTGTGCCTCTTCGGCCGAAAAAAATGCCGCATCTTCTCCCTGCCTTTTTTCAATGCAAAATGCCGAATCTTTAACGGGCGAAGAACGTGCGCGCTTTGAAAAAGGCGCCGAATTATACCGAACTTTGTGCGACCGTTCGGGGGAATCGTCCTGTGCCGATATGGTCGATACGCTGTGGTATTGCGCGGGCTACCGTTATGAAACGCTGTGGACGGAAGAGGGCGGCTTGTTTTCGGAATTGTACGATTATTTGTACGAAATTGCGCGGAATACCGACAGCCGCGGAAAAAGTTTGGGCGGCTTTGTAGACGAACTTGCCGCGCTGCTTGCGGATAATCGGCGGCTTAACGACATGGATATTCCTCTCGAACGTTCCGACGCGGTACACCTTATCGGCATTCATAAAAGCAAGGGGCTTGAATTTCCCGTCGTGTTTATCTGCGGCGCTTCGGCAAAGGCGCGCGGCGAACGGAATACGGATTTGCTGTACGCAAACGACGAATGGGGAATCTCGCTGAATTTCCCTCCGCCCGACAAAATTAAAGATTGCAAAAAAAATATCTTTTTCGATTTAATGTCCGTTTCGGCAAAGCAAAAAGCCGCGGCCGAACTGCGCCGTCTTTTGTATGTCGCCTTTACGCGCGCCGAAAAAGAAGTGTATATAAGCGGCTCTTATTATTTAAGCGCCGATGCAAAAGAACTGCTCAAAAAAGAAAAAGCCGATGACGAAACGCTTAGGCTTTTTACTCATATCGGCGCTTTGTGTGCCGTTGCGCGTAAAAAAGCGGAAGCCGATCCGGACTATGTCGGCGGCACGACCTTTTTCGATTTTTTATTTCCGGTTATATACGATTTTTTCGATGAAAAAAGCGGCACCGTAAAAAAGAACGTGCCCTTTACGCTTGAACCGATTCCCGCCTTAAGCCGCGCCGAACTGAAAAACATTGCCGCGCCCAAAAAACGGCAAAGTCTTGCCGCGGTGCAAAAAAAACTGCGTCCGCTTTACGAGCGAGCTTCCGCCGTACAAACGCCCGCTTTGCACGGCCGCTATATAAGTCCGTCGAAACTTGCGCCGCCCGAAAGCGATACCGGGCTTTCCGCTTTTTCCGTTCCGCAGCCGAAATTCGCCTCGGTTTTGTTCGCCTCAGCTCCGTCCCCTGCAGCTTCCGCCCCCTTAATCGATGAAATCGTTTCCTCTTTTGCAAACGGTGAATTCGGTTACAATCATTTCGGCACAATCGCCCATGCGTATGCGGAAGCGCTTTTTACCGCTCTTCCCGTGCGTCTTCCTGCGGAGGCCGTGTCGGCGCTGAATGAAACGCAGTTGAAAAACGTAAAAGAAGCCGCGCAGCTTATGGCCGAAAATTTTATCCGTTCGGACTTGGGCCGCGAAGCGAAAAACGCGTTGTGGCGCAAAAACGAATACGCCTTTAAACTTGCCGCGGAAGAATATGAACCCGGCTCGCGCGATGTCATACGCGGACAAATCGACCTTGTGTATGAAAGTGAAGGCGGGACGTTGACCGTTGTCGATTTCAAAACCGATGCATACGAAGATCCCGGCCGGCACGCATCCCAGCTTGCCGTGTACCGCCGCGCGGTCTCTCTTATGCGCAATAAGGATTTTTCGCTCGTGCGTACCTATGTGTACTATTTGCGCAGCGGGCATACCGCCGACCTTACCGCGCAAACCGCGAAACTTAAAATCGATCTTTCGGCTGCACTTTTTGAGCCTTACAGTTCACTCAGCGGAATCTTATAAACGCTTGCGCAGTTATGGCACACGACTTCAAGCGGATCGACCTTGCCGTGTTTTATGTCGTCCAATTCGGCTTTCGGCAGGGCGCGTATCGATTCGATATAGCGTTCTTTCGAACAGGGACAGTCGAAAAGGATGTCGCGCTCGAGTACCGCCTGCGGTTTGAATTCGCGGAACAAACCGTAGATTATATCTTCGCGTTTTCCTTTTTCGGCAAACCATTGCCCCAAGGGCGGGCATGCCGAAAAGGCTCTTTCCATGCGCGCGATTAAATCGTCCCGCTCGCTTTCGCCGAGTTTGCCTTTTCCCGCCGTACCGCCGGTGTCGGGCATAACCTGTACGAATAAACCGCCTGCGCCGATCACGCGTCCCTGTTTGTCGAATTGAATGCCGGTGTTGAACGCCGTGTATATTTGCTCGGATTGAAGAAAGTACCACGTTAAATCTTTTGCGATATTGCGGTATTTTATATCGACAACACCCGTTTCGACTTCGCTCTTTTTTGCGCCGGGAACTTCCTTTGTGCGGCTGATGCTTATCGTACCCTCACCGAAAAACGGCGCAAGGTCCCAGCTTTCCAGGGGCTTGTCGATAGGAATGGGATTTTGCAAAAGATAGCCGCGCACGTACCCGGTCGAATCGGCTTCCGTCGAAAAACCGGCAAGCGGTCCGTTCGTATCGCAGCGGAATTTCAAATGTTCGCGGCCCTTCATCGTTTGAATCATGAGGGCGGTGCATAAAGTCGCCTGACCGAGCGCGAGCGTTTCCAAAATACCCAAATCATGCTGGCAGCGCATTTGATTGACAAAGGTCGTTCCGTGAAAAAGTGCGCCGCGGAAAAGTCCGTCTGCCGCTATAAAAACCGTCATGCCGTCTTTTTCGAGCCCGGCTATGTGTTTCAGCAGTTCCGAATCCTGAATTTGTGCTTTTATCATACTAAAATAGTAATAAAATCGGCGAAATACGGCAATAGTTACTTGACAGCAAATAAAACTCGTAGTACGCTTTAAAAAGAACATACGTTTTCTTTAAAACTATGCAGTGCCCGAATGACTGTTTCGAATTGTTTTGCCACCGTTTCAGTTTTTTATTTCCGGTTACATACAGTAGTCTCAAGCGAACGTTGTTTTTGCTGTCTTGGCAGTACGCAATTACATGCCCGTTTGAGCGGGCGAGAGGAATGAGAATGGCTCAAAAAATTTATGTCGGAAACATGAATTATGCTACTACGGAAGATTCATTAAAAAATGCTTTTTCGCAGTACGGTGAAGTGGTATCGGCGGTTGTAATTAAAGACCGCTATACGGAACAATCGAAAGGTTTCGGTTTTGTGGAAATGGCCGATGATGCCGCGGCGGAGGCCGCCATTGCCGGTTTGAACGGAACCGAATTTGAAGGCCGCCGTATCCGCGTTAATAAAGCGGAGGACAGACCGCGCAATCCGCGCCCGCGTCCCTCCTATAACCGTTCCGAAGAAGGCGCAAACGCTTCTTACTGAGGCGGACAAAGGACTTCGTTCCCTTTGCGGAATGAAGTCCTTTTTTATAAGCTATGTCTTTTTTACCCGACGACTTCGGCGGTTTTATTGCGCCCGGCTGCGACCGCAGAACTTTTTTGGAAAATCTGCTGAAAAAAGCGCACATTGATTTTGACCCGATTACAACGGGAGACTGCGTCCACCTGTGTGTGCGCTTTCCTTCGAGCGCTTATAATTCGCTGTTCAAAATAAAAACGGTGCTTGTTCACTACGACAGAGCTTGTGCGCCCGACGGTTCGTTTATTACCCCCGGCGCGAACGACAATTCGGCTGCCGTGTTTCAGGTTTTGCGTTTTGCCGAGCGCCTCATGCACAATGAAATTCCTTTGCCCGGCGGCGTTCACAATATGCGTATTTTTTTTACCGACGGTGAAGAATTGGGCGCTTCTTCGGTTTCCGGTGCAAAAGCTCAGGGCGCGTTTGCACTCGCATCTCTTTTTCGAAAGCTCGGAATCATCAATGACGACGTTTTCGTGCTTGACGGCTGCGGGCGCGGCGACGTGTTGACTGTTTCCACCGCAGGAAAAAATTCGAACGCACCGCTCGGCTTTGCCAAACGGTTCGATGCGCTTTTTGCACATGCCTGTTCTTTGGCAAAAGAAGCCTCAAAAGGGAAGTGGATAAGCGTTCCCGTGCCTTACGGCGATAACGCGGGCTTTTTATCTTGCGGAATTCCGGCCGTGGCGCTTACGGTACTGCCGTCCGACGAAGCGGCGGTGTACATGCGTCAGCTGCAAAAAGATAAGGCCTTTGCGCAAGCGGTTATGAACCGCGGTGTCGCCGCCCACGGCGCGGGCTTTTTGTCGAAGGATCTTTCGGCAGGATCCGCTGCGGGGAAAAAAAATACGGCCGCGCTCTCTCCCGCCGCGGAACTGCGCAAAAAAGGAATCGATCCCGCACAGTCTTTGCTTTTAAGCGAAAAACTTCCCCGCACGTGGCGGCTTATGCATACGATGCTCGATGACGAAACAAGCCTTACGCCGCAGTCGTTTGCGCTGATGGAACGCTTTTTGAATTTACTCGCCCTAAGCCGCCGCTGTGCGTAGGCCGAAAACCCATGATTCTTTCACATCGTATCCCATTTCATCGGTTCCGTATGCGAGAATTAAATACCAAGGGGCGGTTATTCCGTCAATTGTGTCTTCGTAATTTATTTTTACGTATGCAGGCGGGTCTATATTCGACCAATACAGTTTACCGCCGGATATGTTTATTAAAGCTCCTTTATTATAGAGACCCGTTTTTTCCAAATCCACCTTGTATTTTCCCGGCAATTCCATATACTCACCGTAACCGTCTGAATACATCGGTTTCTCATGCCCGTTATACGATTTAAAAAACAGTATACCGTCTTTGACGGAATAAAAACCTGCGCCTTCCACAGAGCCTCCGAGATGCTTTTCGTAATACGTATAAGTTCCGTCTTGGGCAAACTTAAAACCGCCGAAGGAATTATCTATAAGATATTGTTTTAATTCGGTGTCGTTTTTTTGCTGTGTAAACGCCGGTAACAACAGCAATACGGTAATTAAAATACCGGTAATTTTTTTCATACTTGTCTACTATAAATGCCGGAAATCCGCATCAAAAAAGAAAAAGTTTTCTTTAGGCAATATGTGCTATTCGGTGTCGGGGCAGAGCCAATCGATAACTTTTTTTATGCCGGCGTCCCAAAAGTTCCAGTCGTGAATGCCCGGACTTTCTTCATAGCGGTGTTCGATACCGTTTTCGGAAAGGAATCGGTGAAAATCCCTGTTCGCTTCGATCAAAAAATCTTCGGTGCCGCAGCCCAAATAAAAGCGCGGGTAAAGCTCGCGCTTCGTTCTTTCTTTAAGGGATTTTGCGGCATTTTTATAAGTTTGTTCCATATTTTCTACGCTGCCGAATACGCTGTCGGCCCATTTTTGCGAAAACGACGGATTGTTTCCCGCAAGGTGAACCGAGTTTAAAAATGCCGATGACAAACCTGCCGCTGCGGAAAAAGTTTCAGGATACAGGCACGCGCTGCGGATCGCTCCGGCGCCGCCCATCGACAAACCCGCGATAAAAGTATCTTCACGCCGTTCGGAAAGATTGAACAGTGCGCGCGATGCGTTTACCAATTCTTCGCCGACATAGGTACCGTACCGTTCATTCGGCAAAGCGCCGTCGATGTAAAAACGGTTTTCCGCCGACGGCATAATAAGGGCAAGGTTTTTCTTTGCCGCGTATGCTCTTACGCAGGTCAGCGTGATCCAGTCGGTTTCGCAGCCCGATAAGCCGTGAAGCAAATACAGTGTTTTTAAACCTTTTTGAAATTGTGCGCTTTTTTTAAACGCGTCTTCTCCCTGTGCAGGTTTTTCTATCGGGATAAAAGCGCAAAAGGGTACGTTGCGCATAAGCGATTGAGAATAAAACTGTGCGTGAATAAGTGCCATAGATAACTCCTATAAAAAGTAACGGTGACGTTCAGTCGTTGCTTTTTATTATAACTTCTACCGTATTATTTTTGCGCATTAACGTTTTCTTGTCAATAATTTAATATTAAGATATACTGAACGGCGGCAAACGTTTTTTAATTTTTTGTAAGCGGAGATATTTGATGAGCATACCCGTAACCGAACAGCGCAATCCCGCTTCGTATCAAATCGACACGAAGTCTACGGGAGAAATTTTATCGATTATCAATAACGAAGATAAAAAAGTTCCGTATGCGGTCGAAGGTGCGATTCCCGAACTGACGAAGCTGATCGACCGCCTTGTGCCTCTTTTAAAAAAAGGCGGACGGCTGTTTTATCTGGGCGCGGGGACTTCCGGCCGCTTGGGCGTATTGGATGCATCCGAATGCCCGCCGACTTACGGCGTGTCCGCCGACACGGTGCAGGGTTTTATAGCAGGCGGCGATGAAGCGCTGCGCCGATCGATAGAAGGCGCCGAAGACGATGAAAATCACGGCGTCGAGCAGCTCAAAAGCGCCGCTTTTTCTTCTTCCGACATGCTTATCGGCATTACGGCATCGGGCTCGGCACCTTATGTACTCGGTGCGATGAAGTATGCCCGTTCTTTGGGCAGCCCCGTCGGCGCAATAAGCTGCAACGAACATTCAAAAACCTTCGAACTCGCCGACTTTCCCATTTTTTTGCCCGTGGGGCCGGAAATAATTACCGGCTCTACGCGTATGAAATCGGGAACGGCGCAAAAACTCGTTTTAAACATGATTACGACAACCGCGATGATAAAGCTCGGCAAAGTGTATAATAATTTTATGATAGACTTAATGCCCGTAAATGCAAAGCTGGAAGAGCGCTCAAAGCGTTTGATAAACGAAATAACCGGCTGCGGTCAATTGCGGGCGGCCGAAGTTTTCGAAGAATCGGGGAAAAAAATTCGTACGGCAATCGTTATGGCTTCCCTCGGCGTCGATAAAATCGAAGCGGAAAAATTGCTGAAAGCCGGAGGCGGCAACATCAATTTTGCGATCGACGCTCATGAGAAGCACACCGATCGATAAAAGGTGAATTATCGGATTGAACTATGAAAAAACTTTTTTTCGGTATCGACGGAGGCGGAACGAAATCGCGTTTGGCCGCCGTCGATGAAAGAGGCGAAATACTGTGCACCGTGTGCGGTTCTTCCACCAATCAATACGCCGTCGGCTTTGAAAAAGCCTGCGCCGCCGTCGCGGATTTATTCGAATCGCTCAAAAAAGAAAGCGGCATCGTTTTTAAAGATTTTTCCGCCGGCTGTTTTGCATCCGCCGGCATAAGCACGGAAAACGAAAAAGAAATGTTTCGCGCTTTTTTTGCCGAAATGAGCGCTTCCTGTCCCGTGTACGTGTGTTCCGACGCGCTCGCCGCTCTTGCGGGCGGTACGGGCAAGGCCGAAGGCCTAATTGTCATCAGCGGAACGGGTTCCATTGCGGCCGCTTTACGTCCTGACGGAAGATCTTCGCGTTCGGGCGGCTTGGGGCATCTTATCGGCGATGAAGGCTCGGGGTTTGCGATCGGCCTTGAAGGAATACGGGCTGCAGTGCGCGCCGCCGACGGTCGTGCTGAAAAGACGCTTTTAACCGAAAAACTTTTTGCGCATTATGAGGTTTCCGATGTCCGTGATCTTTTTTCGTTTTTGTATACGAAATTCGATAAAGCCCGCATTGCGTCTTTTGCACCGGCCGTATTCGAAGCCGCCCGGTTGAAAGATGCCGCCGCCGTACGCATTATAGACGGCGCTTCCTGCGAGCTTGCCTTGCTGGCAAAAAGCGCATACGATAAACTTTTCGGCGGCGGCAAAAGCGAGCGCATCGGCGCCGTGTTTTCGGGCGGTATTTTCGAACACGAAAAAGATTTTTCACGCCGCACCGCCGAACGCATACAAAAGCTTTTGCCCTTTGTCCGCGTGCATGAACGCTTGTACGAGCCGGTGCGCGGCGCCTGCGTATTGGCGCAAAGCGTGAGCGAAAAAGTGCGTTAAAGCCGCCGGAAAAGCCTTGCCGCCGGATGTTTTTTCTACACGATCCGCCCGTTCTCAACGCGGATAACTCTATCCGCTTCTTCTATCGTCGAGGGGCGGTGCGCAATCGTAATAAGGGTTTTCCCGCGGCGGGCATTGTTTAGAGCTTGCCTGAACAAAGATTCGCTTTCGCTGTCTAAATTGGACGACGCTTCGTCCATAAGAAGAATGGGCGATTTTTTTAATACGGCGCGCGCGATTGCAATGCGCTGTTTTTCTCCGCCCGAAAGCTGAACGCCGCGCTCGCCGGCATTCGTATCGTACCCTTTTTCCAGCCTTTCGATAAAACTGTCTGCCATCGCGATTTTTGCCGCCGTTTTTATATCTTCGTCGGAAGCATCGGGGCAGGCGAGTGCAATATTTTCTTTGATGGTTTTATTAAAAAGATAAACGTCTTGCGGCACATACGCGATAAGATCCCGGACGGAATTCTGGTGCAGTTCTTTAATGTTTTTTCCTCCGATAGATACGACGCCGCTGTCCGGATCGTAAAACCGCAATAGTAAAGCCGCAATAGTGGATTTTCCCGCTCCCGATTCTCCGGTAATTGCGACATTTTCTCCGGCTTGTATGGAAAAATCGATCCCGTGTAAAACTTCTCTGCCTTTTTCGTAAGAAAAATGCACATTTTTAAAATCGACGCTGCCCGAAAGATGCAAGTCATGCAAGGGGATATAAGGCACCGTATCTTCGATTGTCGGCTTTTCTTCGAGTATATCAAGAATTCGTTTTGCTGCGCCGTTCGAAATATTCATTGTGCCGGCCGTTACCGAAACTCCCATTGCAGGTATGAACGCAAACAGCGAAAAAACAAGCACGACGGAAATCATTTCGGGCTTTAATATGCCCGCAATAACTTCTTTGTGCGTAAATAAGATTGAAGCGATTAAAACCGCCGAGGTAATAAGGTTGATGATCAAACCTTGCAGGCCTTTAAAACGTCCGTCTTTAATTTCTTTTTTATTTAAACGCAGCGTATCCCGAGCAACTTTTTCAATATACTTTTTTTCTTTGCCGAAGATTAAAATTTCCCGCAACCCTTGTACGGTGTCAACCGCTTCGGCATTGACGGCAGCCAATCCTTCTCTTATTTCATCTCCGACTTTTTTTGTAATGGGATTAAAAAAATAAGGAACGGCCGCGACGAGAATACAGGCAGCGCATACGACGGCGGCGATACGCGGCGAAAGAAAAGCGAGGGCGGTTAAATATAAAACGGTGCATACAAGTGCAACTATATATGCACCTGCGGTATGAGCAAAAAAAACTTCGGTGGATTCCGCATCGTCAACGAGAGCCGCGCTTATTTTCCCCGATCGGGTTTTTAATACCGATTGCGGCGCGGCAGCCGAAATCGCGTCATATAAAAGATTGCGTATTTTTTCAATTATTTTATAAGCAACCAAGTGACATTGATACATTTCCAAAAAAGAAAATAAACCTTTCCCGCAAATAAAGACTGCAAGTGGTATAAACAAATACAACAGAGTTTTTACGTTCTCATGAAGAAGCGCGGCCGATGTGATATAGGCTCCGGTTAAAACTGTCAGCAACGAGAAAACACTGCTCAATATTCCGTATATAACCGAAACAATAAATTTTGCTTTATATTCTTTGATGTATACGACCATCTTAAAAAGCGGTTTGTATTTTTCTTTGAACATGTCTTCCTCTCTTATAAAGATTTCTGCTGAGTTTGCACCAGCTTTTTGTAATATCCGTTTTTTTCGAGTAAATCGCGATGCGTACCGCTTTCAACGATTTTTCCCCGCCTTAAAACCAAAATACGGTCGCAATCTTCTATCGTATTTAAGCGGTGCGCAATGGTTATGCTTGTTCGCCCGCGCAACAAAATAGAAAGACTGTGTTTGATCTCATCTTCGTTTTCAGTATCGACACCGGAAGTCGCTTCGTCAAGTATGACAATGGGTGCATTTTTTAAAACGGCGCGGGCAATGGCAATACGCTGCCGCTGTCCGCCGGAAAAATTAAGGCCGCGTTCTCCTACCTTCGTATCGTATTTTTTCGGCAAGCTTTGAATAAATGAATCGATATGGGCAATTTTACAGGCTTGTATCAACATTGCTTCGTCCGCATCTTTATTTGCATTCAGCAAATTTTCTTTTATCGTACCGTTAAACAAATATGTTTCCTGCGAAACGACCGTCATTAAACTGCGAAGCGATGCGAGCGTCAAATCCTTTATATCGATTCCGTTAATATAAATGCTGCCGGACTGTACTTCGTAAAATCGAAGCAGCAAATTGATGAGCGTCGTTTTGCCGCTTCCCGATTCTCCGACGACTGCAAGTTTTTCGTTTTTTGTGGCCGTAAAATTCAGATTTTGAAAAACGGGATGTGCATTGTCGCTATATGAAAACGAAACATTTTTATAAGTTATTTCAAGGCCTCCGGTATCTTTTGCATCGAGTATTTTTGTGCCGCTGTCATGTATTTTTTCTTTTTCGTCCAATATTGCAAAGATGCCGCTCGAAGCGGTGAGTCCCATAAAGCCTTGGTGAAAATAGGTGCCTAAATCCGCAGCCGGTCTGAAAACTTCATTGGTCATAAAAAGAAGGATTAAAAGCGATGAAACGGGAATTGCTTTTTGTACCGTTAAAAGAGCGGCAAGCGCGAGCGTAAAACTTACGCCTACTCCGGAAGCAAAGTTTGCGATGCCCACTTCGGTTAAATTTATTTTTAAGTTTTTCATCGTTTGCGAAAAAAGGATTCGCATTTTCGTTTTTAAATAGCTTCCGAGCCGTTCCTGCGCATTGTTTGCTTTCGCCGTTACGATGCCTTGTATTCCGTCGAGTATTTCCGCTGTCAGTTCGCGATAGGCGGACCAATGCTCATCGGAAGATTTTGAAAGCACTTTACCGAACACGACCGGCGAAAATAGTACGATAAGCAAAGCGATTGTCGAAACAACGCCGAGCAGATAATGTACTGAAAAAACATAAACGAGCATGGCGGAACAGGCGATAATGCAAACAAGCACTTGCGGAAGATACATCGTTAAATAGCCTTCCAAATAGTCGACACCGCTTACCATTGTAGAACCTAGCTTGCCCGTTCTTTCATCATCCAAAAATGCCGGTCCCAATCGCAAAAGTTTTGCGTAAATGTGCCGTCTGAGCGTATTTTTTATTTTTCCGATAATCTTTTTCCCGTATACGGAATTCACATAGATTAAAATAAGGCGGGCGGTTACGGCTGCAATAAGACAGACGGTGTATGGCAGCAGTACGGAAAAAGCGCTGCGTTCATAAAGTAAGTCGACCGTCATACCCAGCAATACGGCTTGAAGAATATAGGTACCCGAAACTGCAATTCCCAATAAGGCTTTGCATGCAATACTGACTCGTACGCCGTTTGTCAGTTCGAGAACCCGTTTGTGAATCATCATTTCCTTATTCCCTCTCTTTATTCCAAAATCAAATTTCTGTTTTCTAACAGCTTTATCGTATATTCATGCGTAGGGTGTGCAAAAACCTGGCTGCACGCACCGCTTTCGACGATCGTACCTTTTTGCATAACGATTAGTTCATCGCAAAAATATTCGATAACATCCAAATCGTGCGAAATTAAGATCAGCGTAAGTTTGTACCGTTCTTTAAGTTTTAAAAGCAATGAAAGTATTTGCGCTTGAACGGAAACGTCCAGCATTGAAGTCGATTCGTCAAGTATTACAATCTCGGGCTTAATCAATAGGGCGCGGATAATGCAAATGCGCTGCAATTGTCCGCCTGAAAAGGCGTATGGCAGTTTATCCGTTTCGTCATAAGGAATTCCGGTTTGTATGCATAATTCTTGCAGTTCTGCCTGAAAGGCGGCTTTTGAAGCGAAACGTTCTTTATGGAGTATGTATACTTCTTCCAAACTTTTTTTTACCGTAAAATCGGGATCCAGCGCCGATTCGGGATTCTGCTGAACCGTTTGAACAAGGCGGCAAAACGCTTTTTTGTCGGTGTATTCGAAAACGGATTTGCCATTTATAAATATATTTCCGCTGTCCGGTTTTATAAGATTCATAAGGCATCGGGCAAGCGTCGTTTTGCCGCAGCCGCTTTCGCCGGTAATACCGGTAACGGAAAAAGCTTTTATTTCGCAGTTGATATTTTTTAAAACGGGAGAACTGTTCTTTTTTAGTCCGCTCGTACGGAACGTTTTTGAAACGGAAACGCACTTTATCATATTATTGCCGCCTCGCAAGGTTTTTCGGCATTGCGGCTATGAGAGAACGAAAATATGCCGAACGCCGGTCGTTAAATACTTTTTGCGTTTCACCTTCTTCTACAATTTCTCCGTTGTGCATAAGCGCGCAGCGGTGCGATAGTTTTTGTGCAAGTTCCAAATCGTGGGTAATAAACAGAATCGCGATTTTTTCCGTATCATAAACGGATTTTATCAGCGAAGCGTATTCGTTCCGTAAAACCATATCCATCCCGCGGGTCGGTTCGTCCAATATCAAAACCGAAGGTTTGCACGAAAGCCCTAATGCCGTCAGAATCCTATGCTGCATTCCGCCGCTTAACTGAAAGGGATACAGTTTTAAAACACCCTTTTTCAGCGAAACATTTTTCAGCAGCGTTTCGGAATAGAAACGCACCGCATCTGCGGTTTTGCATACGCCGTGAACTTTTATAGGAATTGAAAGCTGCGTCTGTATTTTTAAAAGCGGATTTAAAGAATCGGCGGAACTTTGCAGTACAAGCGCTATTTCTTTTCCGCGCAAACGGTTGTATTCTTTTTCTTTTAAATCGGAAATCTTTTTTTCCTTATATAAAACGGACCCGTTTACGAGCGCATTTGAAGGTAAAAGTCCTAAAATGCTCGCAGCGAGTACCGATTTGCCGCAGCCCGTTTCTCCCATAATTGCGAAAATTTCATTTTTGATTTCCAACGAAAGATTTCTTATAACCCGCTTTTTTTTCTCGCCGAGTAAAAAATCAACCGTTAAGTTATTTATTTTCAATACGGTATCATTCATATTTTTCTCCGCAAATCTTTTGTGTAACGCATAAAATTTTGAACCGCTTCGGACAGATTGGAAAGAATGAGAATAACCGCGAACTGAAAAAGTCCGGGAAAAATCATAAGCCACGGCGCATAATTTATAAAGCGGATCGATTCTTTTAAAATCAGTCCTATTTCCGGCTTTGGCGGCTGCACCCCGAAACCTAAAAACGAATAGGCGGAAATGCCGATTATAATGTGTCCCAAAATAAGCGGAAAAGTCGGCAGAATGAGCATGAATGCCGGCTTCAGTAAATGATGTGTTACGATGAAGAAATCGGAGGCACCGATAATTTTTAAGCCCGCGACAAAATTGCTGTGTTTTAAAACCATTATTTCGCTTCTTACGACTTTTACATTGAACATCATACCGAAAACGATCGACAATACGATTAAAATGAAAACGGAGCTGCCGAATATCGCCGAAAAAAAGATAACTGCGGCAATTATCGGAAAAGAGAGAATAATGTTGCAAAAATAATAAAAAATTTCGTCAATTATACCGCCGTAATAACCGGTAATCAAACCGGCGATTCCGCCCAATAAAAAGCTGAAAATTTGTGCCGTTAAGGCGATAAAAAACGTATATTTGAAACCTTGTAACGTCCGTAAAAAAACATCGCGGCCGAAATCGTCCGTTCCGAAAAAATGATTCGGCGAGGGCGGCAAAAATCTGTTTTCCAATACGGCGTTTATTTCGGGAGCGGCGACGACATCGGATAAAATAACAGATAAAAGAATAACGAAACATAAGACCGAATAAATAATAATTTGCAGCCGATACTTCTTTTTATCTTTCATGAATGCCCCGTTTGTCAATTACGCAATACAGAATTTCCGCAGTCAAATTTAAAAGATTTATAAAAAGCCCCAGCAAAAAAAGCGTTCCTGCAATTACCGGATAATCTTTTACGTTTATCGATTCCGTAAGCATAAGACCCAATCCCGGAACGGAAAATATGTTTTCTATTAGAATTGCCCCGCCGATAAAACCGCTGAAATCAAGGCAGGCGACTGCGATTACCGGAGGCGCAATATTTTTTAAAATATGTTTTATAAAGATAGTTTTTTGCGGAATGCCGAGCGCATTTGCCGAAATAATAAATTGCTTGCTGAGAATCGTTTCGGTTTTATTTTGAATAACGCATGTAAGGTTGGGAAAGGACATTATTCCCATTAAAAGCGCCGGTACTATTAAACTTTTGATGCCGTGGTAGCCTATAGTGGGAATCGCAGGCGCATAGGTTGCAAGGAACCATACCAAAATTACGGCGATCCAAAATGACGGAATCGACATGCAAATAACGCGCCAATGCCGCAAAAGAAAACGGCACAACACGTTTTTTCTTACGGCGGCTGCCATGCCGAGCGGAACGCCGAACAAAAAATAAATCAACGTCGTAAGGCAGGCAAGTTTAAAGGTTACCGAAAAACGGTTTATAAAAACGGATAGAACACGCTCGTCGGTTCTGTATGATTTTCCGAAATCACCTTTCAGCACGCCGGTAAGCCATGCCGCATACAGAGTGCCGAAAGGTTTATCGAGTCCGAGTTTTTTACCGTATGCTTTTGCGGCTTCGTCGCTGATAAAGCCCCTTTGGTTCTTTGCACCCAACAGGAGTTTCTCTGCGCTGCCGGGGGCAAAGTAAATAACAGAAAAGCTTAAAAGCGACAAAAGCAGTACCGTCGGCAGAATCATCAGCAGCTTTCTGATCGACGCATTGATCGGATTCATTGTTTTATGCTGCGGGTTTTAACTTCACTTAAATCGATCATGTATATGTTCCCGTTAAATCGGAATCCTTCGAAGCGGGAGTTAAAAACCGCAAGGCGGGAACTTGTACAAACGGGAAGCGTTACGCACTCTTCATATTGTTCGTGCCATAGGGCGCCCGCGTTCTTTTTAATTTGCTCTTCGTTTTGTGATACGATTAAAGCTTGTGCCGCTTCTACGGACTTTTTGTTTACGGCATAACTTAAACCGTAGTCCGTATAGCTGTCGTCGAAACCGAAATAGGTAACGGCTCCGATAATCGGTTCGTACCACGGATGCTGAATGGCTAAATCGTAACTGCCGGTTTTAAAACGTTCTTTCATTGTTTCACCTGCTGCCGGAATGATTTCGCAATCGATTCCGAGTTTGCGCAATTCCGATTTAACGAAAACCGCCAAGTCTCGCTGATAGTCTTCTTTTGAAGAAATCAGAAAACGCAGCAAAACATTTTTGCCGTTTTTTTCAAGGATACCGTCGTTGTCGGTATCCTTATATCCGGCTTCGGCAAGAATCCTTTTTGCAAGCTCCGGATCGTAATAATAGGGCTTTTCGTTTTGAGGGCCATCCATAAAGGCGGGATTAAACTGATGTCCGAGCGCTTCGGGTATTCCGAAAAAGATTTTATCCGTAAGTTCCTGCCGGTCTACGGCGTATTCCATTGCCCGGCGAAGCGAACGATCGCTGCAAAAACCTTCTTTCCAGTTAAAGCCGATACTCATAAGCGAGGTAAAAACCTCTTTAGGTTCTTCGACAAAATTCATTTTTTTTACTTTAACCAAATCATTAATTGAAGGGTATTCTATCGATAAATAATGTTCGCTTATGCCGAGTACGTCGATTTGACCGGAAGAAAGCGCCAGATCTCGTGCACTGCTGTCGGTAATAACGAGCCATTCCACTTGCGGAACGGAAAAAGAGTCGGGACCGGGTGCGTTCCAATATGTCTTATTTTTTGTCAATGAAGCGCTTTGACCTTCGCGATAATCCGTCAATATATACGGACCGGTTCCCGTAAAATCCGTAATATTCATCGCTTCGTCGATGCCGTTTTCTTTTATTGCGGGTACGACCGCAAGATCGTGCGGCAAAAAATAATAGGGAGCGGTAAGTTTGATCTTTAGATGTGAGGAATCCGTTATGGAAACTTCTTCCAGTAAATATGAAAAACCGCACCACATCATGGGTGCCGCATTTTCGAGATCATATTTTACGATTTGTGCGGTAAGCGGTGTTCCGTCCGAAAAAAGAATATCGGTACGCATGGTAAGATTATATTCCGTTGCCGTATCGTTTCTCGTCCAGTCGGTAATAATATTGGGAAGAGGAGTATAATCGGGCGTAATTTTCAGCAATGCGTCAAAAATCAGCGTGGCTCCTTCTTTAGATTGTTTAAAATCCCGTATGGCGCCTATTTTAAGCACCGTTTTCTCCTCTTTTTTTGCTGCGTTTTTTGCAGAGCATGAAAAAAGTACAAGACTCACGGCGACCATACATAAAAGTATGCGTTTCATAAGAATTCTCCTGAATATAAGTTAGTATATTCTAACTTATAGGGAATATCATTTTTTTGCTACTCTGTTTTGATTGAAAATACTCCGTTTTAATATTTTTTAACGCTTCCGTTGCGGTACTGTAGGGGAGTCATTCCGTATACGGATTTGAAAGCATCGGAAAATTTGCTTGCGTTTGCATAGCCCAAGTCGGATGCGATTTCTATAATCTTTTTATTTGTAGACGAAATATAAAAGGCCGCCGTTTTAAGTTTATATTTTTTCAGATACGAGTACGGACTGTCGCCGTAAATTTGTCTAAACAGTTTTTGGAAAATCGTATAGCTTAAATCTTCTACTTTTACTATCCGCTGGAAAGGAACATTTTTATCAAGATTGTTTACCATGAGGGCATGTATTTTTTTTACTTTATTGATGTTGTACCCCGAAAAAAAATCCGGCTCGCGGTATTCGGAAGAATCGAGCTGCGTGAGCAAATGCAGAATCTCGAATGTTTTGATTTGTAAGTAGGCAATGTCCCGCTGCATGGTTTCTCCGTACAGTCTATCCAAAATTTCCGTAATTCCGGAACCCGGTTTTATTTTATACCATCCGTTTTTTAAGTGGAAACGGGTACACATATCTTTTATGTCGATATTGAATGCTTGTGCCATAGTTGTAAATCCTTCGTCCAGCTCATCGAAAAAGAACAGAATGCTCACGCCCTTGTAAATCCGTAAAGGGAAGAATGTTCTTAATAATGCCAATTTTTCATAATTTATCGCGGTTTCTTTTTCGCCTAAATATGCAAAAGACATGTTTTCGAATTCGCCTTCCAAAATACCTTGTCTGCAATAATCGATTCGAAAAACATTGCGCGGCTTTCCTTTCAGTTCATATATTTCATCCGTCTCCGTATCGTAAAATTCTATTTTGACACCCTTGTATAACTCTATCGTAATTGTTTTATCTTTTATATTTTGTTTCACCATAATCATTTTAAAATAACATAAAGAACGAGTTTAATACAATATCTCTTGACTTGCGCCGAACGTTTTATATATAGTACAAAGTATTAAAAAAGTCCTTAACCGGGAAAAGTTTTGAAGCTCGCGGCTGAAACGGCGCCGCCGGCTTCAAACAGGAGGAGTTGTATGAAAAGAAAAATCGGTGTTGCGCTGTGTGTGCTCGTGCTTGTAAGTTTTTTTGCCGCGTGTTCCAAAAATCAAAGCGGTTCGGGAAATCAGGAAAAAAAACTGCCCCGCGTAGGCGTTTTGCAGCTGGTGGAACACGATGCGCTTGATGCCGCATATAAGGGTTTTAAAGACGCGCTTGCCGAAGCGGGCTATGTCGACGGTTCGAGCGTCGTCATCGATTATCAAAACGCGCAGGGCGAGCAGGCAAACTGCCAAACGATAGCGCAAAAATTCATCAACGACCGCTGCGATCTTATTTTGGCGATTGCGACTCCCGCCGCACAAGCCGTTGCGAATTTGACCGATACGATTCCCATCCTCGTAACGGCGGTAACCGATCCCGAATCGGCAAAGCTTGTAAAATCGAACAGCAAGCCCGGAACGAACGTAAGCGGCACTTCCGATTTAACTCCCGTCGATGCGCAAATAAAGCTTTTGAAAAAATTGGCGCCGAACGCAAAGCGGGTTGCGCTTTTGTATAATTCGAGCGAACAAAATTCGATTTTCCAAGTTGAAATCGCAAAAAAAACGTGCGGCGAAATCGGCCTTGCGTACACGGATGCGACCGTTTCCAATTCGAATGAACTTCAGCAAGTGGTGCAAAACCTCGTCGGCAAAGTCGACGCGATTTACGTTCCCACCGACAATATGGTTGCCGCGGGTATTACCACGGTCGGAATGATCGCGCGGGAAGCGAAGATTCCGGTTATCTGCGGCGAAGAAGGGCCGGTTATG
The DNA here is from genome assembly GCF_000413055.1 of Treponema maltophilum ATCC 51939. Taxonomy (NCBI): domain Bacteria; kingdom Pseudomonadati; phylum Spirochaetota; class Spirochaetia; order Treponematales; family Treponemataceae; genus Treponema; species Treponema maltophilum. The sequence goes on from NZ_KE332518.1 coordinate 821,692, forward strand.
CGCGGCGGTCTTGCAACCTACGGCATAAACTATTACGAATTGGGAAAATTAACCGGCCGCCAAGCCGCCGAGATTTTGCGCGGCGAAAAGAAAGTCGCCGACATGCCCATCGAATACGTCAGTTCCTTTAATTTGACGGTAAACGAAGACATGGCTTCGGCAATCGGCATCGCGATTCCGTCGGATCTGCGCTGAGCGGATTAAAGTATGGGATTTTTACTCGCCGTACAGGGAGCCGCCTCGCAGGGAATCCTGTGGGGCATTATGGCATTAGGCGTTTTTATCACCTTTAAAGTGCTCGACTTTCCCGACCTGACCGTCGACGGAAGCTTTGCCCTGGGCGGCGCGGTCGGTGCCGTGCTTATAAGCGCCCGTGTCGATCCTTTTTTAGCGGTTGTAGCCGCCTTTGCTTCAGGTTGCCTTGCGGGAGCGGCGACGGCCCTCTTGCACACAAAACTGAAAATTCCCGGTATTTTAGCCGGCATTTTAACGATGATCGCCTTGTATTCGATAAACATCAGAGTTATGGGCAAGGCGAACATTCCGCTTCTCGGCGTTGCCACGCTTATGAACCGGCTTTCCGATGTGACGGGTGCGGGGAAAAATCTCAGTTCGCTTATAACCGGCGCTGTCTTTTCGGCGGCTCTTATTGCGCTTTTGTATTGGTTTTTCGGCACCGAAACGGGTTCCGCGATCCGGGCGACCGGCACAAACGAGCATATGGCGCGCGCGCAGGGCATACATACCGAAAACATGAAGCTTATCGGTTTGGCATTGTCGAACGGACTGACCGCACTTTCGGGCGCCTTGGTTGCGCAAAGTCAGGGTTACGCCGATGTTGGCATGGGAACCGGAGCGATTGTCATCGGTCTTGCCTCGATTATCATCGGCGAAGTTATTTTCGGCCACCGAATTGCCTTTTGGTACACGCTTGCGGGCGTTGTGCTCGGTTCCGCCGTATACCGAATCATTATTGCGCTTGTACTCCAGCTCGGCATGAAATCGACCGACCTCAAGCTGTTAACCGCCTGTATCGTCGCCTTTGCGCTTTCGATTCCCGTTATCAAAAAAAGCTTTGTGCGCAAAAAGCTGTTTAAAATATCGCAAAAGGGCGGTGCGTAATGCTGCGTATTCAACATGTTTCCAAAACCTTTAACGCCGGAACGATTACCGAAAAAAAAGCCCTGCACGACCTCTGCCTCGATTTGGCGCCCGGCGATTTCGTCACGGTTATCGGCGGGAACGGAGCCGGAAAATCAACCTTGCTGAATTTGATAGCGGGCGTCTATACGGCCGATGAAGGAACGATCGTTTTGGACGGCCGCGATATAAGCGCGTTAAAAGAATACGAGAGAGCCGCCTTTTTCGGCCGCGTGTTTCAAGATCCCATGCGCGGAACGGCCGCGACAATGCAGATAGAAGAAAACCTCGCCCTCGCGTACCGCCGCGGCAAAAGGCGTACCTTGCGCTGGGGAATAAGCAGCGCCGAACGCCGATTGTACCGCGAAAAGCTTGCCGTCTTAGGCTTGGGCTTGGAAAACCGCATGAGTGCAAAAGTAGGGCTTTTGTCGGGCGGCCAACGCCAAGCGCTGACCCTGCTTATGGCGACACTCCAAAAACCCAGATTGTTGCTTTTGGACGAACATACCGCCGCCCTCGATCCCAAAACGGCGCAAAAAGTACTCGACCTTACCGAAGAAATAATTCAGCGCGACAAACTTACCGCCTTTATGGTAACGCACAATATGAAAAATGCCATCCGTTACGGCAACCGCCTTATTATGATGCATGAAGGCCGCATTATTTACGACGTAAGCGGAGAAGAAAAAAAGAATATCCAAGTTGCCGATCTTCTTAAAAAATTCGAAAACTCCGACGGCACCCTTAACGACCGCATGCTGTTGGGGTGAGGCGGAGTAAGGGGATACTACGAAAAAATAAAAAAGACTTTTAAATCCGGCGATTGTCGTTTTTTTACCGGCGCGGCCTATAATAAGGGGTATGGGAACGCTGTTTAAAATCCGTTACGGCATACGAGCGGCTTGGGCGTACGGTGCATCCGCACTGTTGGCGCCGCAAAATTGCCTGTCGTGCGGCGATTTTTGTACCTATCTGCCGCTATGCGCGCGCTGCCGAAGCGAGCTTGAAAGCGGCATTGTGCCGAAAGAAAGACGCTGCGCTTTTTGCGGCCGCATTCTTATATCCGAAAAAGAAAGCTGCCTTGAATGCCGCGAGGCAAAACTTTTTACCTTTTGCGACGGCGCATTTCCCCTGTATCCGTATGTGCTGTGGAAAAAAGAATTGCTCTTCCGCTGGAAGATGGCGGGCAGTCGTTCGCTGTCGCCCTTTTTTGCGCGCGTGCTGTTTCGGGTTTTGCAGCGCTATTATGAAGGTTTTACCGTTGTTCCCGTTCCGCCGCGCCCGGGAAAAATAAAAAAGACGGGCTGGGATCAAATAGCGGATTTGTGCCGGTATTTGCGCGGCTTATACGGGATCCGCATATGCAGGGCGTTGGTCAGACTGGGCACTCAGCAACAAAAAAAGCTGAGCCGCAGCGAGCGCCTGAGCCGATTGGGAAAACAGTATGCGCTCAAAAGCGCGTTCAAAAAAGCCGCGTGCGCTCAAAAACTTCCGCATCAAGTCGTCCTTCTCGACGATATTATGACAACCGGCGTTACCCTCGAAACCTGCGCGGCGCTTCTCAAAGAGGCGGGCGTTCAAAAAGTCTATGCGCTGACCTTATTCGCCTGTTGACAGTCTCGGCACTAAGTGCTATAGTAGACAAGAACATAGTAATATCCTCAAAGCTGGGAGTCGTTCAAACGGCTCTTTTTTTTTACACAGGGAAAAAGATGGAGTATACGCCTCTTGAAAGTCAGCACTATTATTCGGAATGCAAGGGCCTCGTTGAAGGTTTGGGGTATATCCTGGTTGAACTGAAAATCGGGCGTACGCATTCGGCCGTTCAAATTCGCGCCGTTATTTCGAGACCGCAAGCCGCACAAAACGGCGCTGCGCAGGGGATCGGTATAAACGATTGTGCGAAAGTGCACCGTCTTTTGATGCCGCGTCTTGAAGCGTTGCTGAATGCGCAGGATATTTCTATGGAAGTAACTTCGCCGGGCTTGACCCGCAATATAAAAAATGCGGCCGAGTTCGCTTTGTTCGTCGGAAAGAACGTTCGTGTGTGGGATACGGACGCTGCGGATTGGACAAGCGGTGTTATCGAAAACGCGGGATCCGAATCGCTCGAGCTGAAAGTGTCGGGAACCGGCGAAACGAAAACCTTTGCGTATGAACATATCGCAAAGGCAAAATTGGCAGATACGGAGGGCTGAAAATGGCGTCACAATTAGCGGAGGCAATTCACCAGCTTATTCAAGACAAAGGCTTGACTGAGGAAGCTGTTTTAAAAACAGTTGAAAATACGATAAAGGCGGCGTACAAACGCGCATACGGTACATCGGATAATTGCTATGTCGAATTCGAAGACGATTTAAGCGACGTGTCGGTGTATTCGCGCAAAATGATTGTGGACGGCGTTTACGATCCGGTTACCGAAATCGAACTTGAAGATGCGCTGAAAATGAGCCCCGACTGCGAAGTCGGCGACGAGATAGACATTCTCATAGATCCGCGCGATTTTGAACTTTCGGCCGTGCAAACGGGAAAGCAAACCGCTCATCAAGCCTTGTCCGAAATTCAAAAAGACACGCTCATGGCCGAATACAAGGATAAGGTCGGCGAAATTATCGTCGGTTATTATCAGCGCGAGCGCAACGGCAATATTTACGTGAACTTGGGCAATGTGGAAGGAATCCTTCCCGTAAAGTTCCAATCGCCGCGCGAAGTATACCACAAAAACGACCGCATACGAGCGCTTGTCGTGGACGTAAAAAAAACGTATTCGGGTTTGCAAGTGGTGCTGTCCCGCACCGATCCCGAATTGGTACGCGCGATCGTCGAATTGGAAGTTCCCGAAATTTACGATAATACGGTCGAGATTTTTAAGATTGTCCGCGAAGCCGGCTACCGCACGAAAATCGCGGTTTTTTCGCACCGCGAAGACGTCGACCCGGTCGGCGCATGCGTCGGCTTAAAGGGTGTGCGCATTCAAGCGGTTATACGCGAGCTTGAGGGCGAAAAAATCGACATTCTCCGCTACGATCCGGATCCGCGCGTATTTATAAAGAACGCGCTTTCACCGGCCGAAGTTACCGGTGTGGTTATTTTGGACGAAGAAAAACGACAAGCTTTGGCCGTCGTTCCGGAAAGCCAGTTTTCGTTGGCGATCGGCAAGCAGGGCTTGAACGTGCGCTTGGCGAACCGCCTGGCCGATTGGAACATCGACGTCAAAACTGAAGAACAATATGAAGACTTCGATCAGCTTTTAGCCGAATCGCGCAAAGCCGCCCGCGATCTGTTTAACGAATCCGACGAAGAGGTGTATGAAATCGCTTCGCTTGCCGAATTGCCCGGCGCGGATCAAAAAACGGTTGAGGTTTTGGCTGCTCACGGCATAAGCGACATTCAGGATTTTATTACGGCAAAAGAAGAGGGCAAACTGGCCGGCATGGAAGATCTTTCGCAGCAAAGTATAGACGAAATCGGCGCCCTCATCGATCAAACGGTTGAATTCGTCGAAGACGAAAATGCCGCCGGCTCCGAAAATTCCGAAACGGCCGCAGCTCAAGCAGGCGCGAGCGAAAATGAAAGTGCGGAAAAAGAAGCGGCGCCTTCCGGCGAACCGGATGAAGAAGTATACGAATGTCCCGAATGCGGGGCAAAAATAACGACCGATATGACAAATTGTCCGAATTGCGGTATCGGTTTAAGTTTTGAATATGAGGACGAAGAGTAGGATTACATGGCGGAAGAATTGGATAAAAAACCGAAGTTCAGAGTAAACAAGCAGCGGCCCGAGCAAACGCCGTCTGCAGCATCCGCTGCAGGAACGGCTGCGCCGGAAAAGAAAAAAGTTGTCGTCGTAAAAAAGAAAACCGTTGCGCCCAAGCCGGAGGCTCATGCTTCCGTACGGGTTGCGGTTAAAGCGGTTCCCGCTTCTTCGGCCGCTCCTTCAAGCGAAAACCTTTCCGTCAAAAAACCGTCTTCAATTTCCGAATTAAGTCCGCCCCGTCCCAACGTAAAGCAGGGCAATCTTGCAGGCCGTCCTTACGGGGCTTCCGGGGCAAGGGTACAAAACAGGCCGAACCGCTATCAGGATTCGGGCTTTACCGGAGCGCAAGCGCGCGACGGCGCCCAGTCCCGCGACGGTTTTCAGGGCAGGGGAGAACGCCCGTCATATCAGGGCGGCAGGCGCGATGCTCAAGGCGGATTCGGCGCACAAAGGGGCCGCGAAGGCGGCTATAAGGCGGGCGGTTTTCAAGCCGGCAGAACCGGAAGCGGTCCGCGTCGTCCGGGCGAAGGGCGAAGCGCCGGAGGAAGACCGGGTTTTATGCCGCGGCCGGGATTCGGCGGTTCTCAAGCTCCGCTTCCCGAAACGAAAAAAACGCCTTCAAAAAAAACGTTTACAAAGAAAAAAGCCGTCTATTCGCGTAAAGACCGCGAAGAAGATTTGGAAGATAAACTTTTTAATCAGAAAAAAAAGCAAGCCGCAAAGGCGAGCGTAGTTCCCGAACGAATCGAAATTATGGAAACCGTTTCCGTTTCCGATTTGGCCAAAAAGATGAACTTAAAAGCGTCGGAAATTATCGCCAAGCTGATGTCGATGGGAATGATGGTGTCGATTACGCAATCCATCGATTCGGATACGGCGACCTTGCTTGCTTCCGAATACAACTGCGACGTAAAAGTCGTCAGTCTGTATGAAGAAACGGTTATCGCAACCGAAAAGGACAACGAAGCCGATATGGCTCCCCGGCCGCCGGTTGTTACGATTATGGGACACGTCGACCACGGAAAGACGAAAACCCTCGACGCAATCCGCAGTACGAACGTGGTCGCGACCGAATTCGGCGGCATTACCCAGCACATCGGCGCATATATGGTTGAAACGCCTAAGGGACGTATTACCTTTTTGGATACGCCCGGTCACGAAGCCTTTACGATGATGCGGGCGCGCGGAGCGAAGGTTACCGACATTGTCGTGTTGGTTGTCGCCGCCGACGACGGCGTGATGCCGCAGACGGTCGAAGCGATAAACCACGCAAAAGATGCCGGCGTCCCGATTGTCGTTGCGGTAAATAAAATCGATAAACCCGAAGCGAACCCCGACCGCGTTATGACGCAACTTTCCGAGATGGGGCTTATGCCCGAAGAATGGGGCGGCCAAACGCAGTTTGTAAAAATCAGCGCGCTTAAAAAAGAGGGCTTGGACGAGCTTTTGGACGCGATATTGCTGCAAGCCGAAATTCTCGAATTGAAGGCGAATTGGAAGTGCCGCGCCGAGGGCAAGGTTATAGAATCGCGCATAGACCACGGGCGCGGTGTTGTCGCGACGATTATCGTCGAGCGCGGAACGCTCCGCACCGGAGATCCGTACGTTGCCGGTATTTATTCCGGCCGCGTGCGCGCAATCTTTAACGACCGCGGTCAAAAAATCGACGAAGCGACTCCTTCGATGCCGGTTGAAATTCTCGGTTTGGAAGCCATGCCGAATGCCGGCGATCCCTTCCAAGTTACCGACACCGAACGCACGGCGCGCGACGTTTCGCTTAAGCGGCAGGAACTCAAGCGCTTTGAAGACGCAAAGAACATCAAAAAAGTTACGCTCGACAACCTCTACGATACAATCGACGAGGGCGAGGTTATGGAACTCAAGGTTATCGTCAAAGCCGATTTGCAGGGTTCCGCCGAAGCGCTTAAAGAATCGCTTGAAAAGCTGTCGACGCGCGATATACGCTTGGTCGTCATTCACTCTTCGGCCGGCGCAATCAACGAAAGCGACGTTATGCTTGCGGCCGCCGACTCGAACGCGATTATCATCGGCTTTAACGTGCGCCCGACGCCCAAAGCGAAGATTTTGGCCGATCAGGAAAAAGTCGATATCCGCAAATACAACATCATCTATAAAGCGGTTGAGGAAATCACCCTTGCGATGGAAGGCATGCTCAAGCCGGACGTCAAAGAAGAAGTTATCGGTATGCTGGAAGTGCGCGATACGTTCAAGGTGCCGAAGGTCGGCCTTATCGCCGGATCCTACGTTACGCAGGGACTTATCAAGCGCACGAGCAGCGTAAACGTTATCCGCGACGGCATCGTTATTTACACGGGTAAAGTGTCTTCACTCAAGCGGTTTAAAGACGATGCGAAAGAAGTCGCCGCGGGATTCGAATGCGGCGTCGGCATAGATCAATGGCACGACATTAAAGTCGGCGATCAGCTTGAAGTGTTCGAATACACGGAAGTTGCGCGCAAACTCGGCGACAGCGAAAGCGCTTCCAAAAAAACTTCGAAAAAAGAAAAAGCGAAGGCCGATAGTGCCGAAGCTAAAGACGCTTCCGCGGAAAAAGAATCTTCGGATTCGGAGGCTTAAAATCGATGGGAGAATTCCGTCTTATTCGCTTGGGCGAGCAGATTCGGGAAGAAATCGCTTCGATGATTATTTCCGAGCAGATAAAGGATCCGCGCGTTTCAACTTTTTTGAATATCAATCGGGTTGAAGTGAGCCGGGATTTGTCCTTTGCGAAAGTATACGTTTCCAGTTTTTTGACCGATAAATCGACCGAAAAGGGCGTTAAAGGCTTGGAAAATGCCGCGGGCTTTATTCAAACCGTGTTGAGCAAAAAACTGAGGCTGCGCCAATTCCCCAAACTGACTTTTATTGCCGATTCGAGCATAAAGGAAGGAATGGATATGGTGCGAAAACTCAACGAGCTTGAACAGCACGAAGGCGAACGCAAGACCTGATGGATGTGAGTCCCGTATCCGGCATTTTGCCGTACGCAAAACACAGCGGCATAACCAGTTTCGCGTCTTTGGGCTGTATAAAAAAAGCGCTGCACACGAAAAAGGTCGGTCACACCGGTACGCTCGATTCTTTTGCCGAAGGCCTTTTGGTCGTTTTGACCGGAAGCCTTACGCGCCTTGTGCCGTATTTTACTCTTTTCGATAAAACCTACGAAGCCGTTATTTCCTTCGGCGAAGAAACCGATACCCTCGATCCGTGCGGAACTGTCGTGCGCAGTGCGCCTTTACCCGACGCGGCTTCTTTTGAGCGGGCTTTTACCTCTTTTCGCGGCAACCTTATGCAGCGGCCGCCCTCATATTCGGCCGTTCATGTAAACGGAAAAAGAGCTTCCGACCTTGCGCGGGAGGGAAGGGCGGCTCTTTTGCCCGAACGCGAGGTCGCCGTGTATCAAAGCGATATACTTGAAATGCGCTTCGTGCAGGAAGGCGGGCGGTCCCGTGTGCGTTATGCGCGCGTTTTTTTTCATGTTTCCAAAGGAACCTATATTCGAAGCCTGGCGCGCGATTTGGCCGCAGCCTGCGGTTCGGCCGCCCACCTTATCGGCTTAAAGCGCACGAAAGTCGGGTGTTTCGATATCGCTCAAGCCTCATTTTCCGATATGCTCGGCTCCTTTACGATAGATTCCGTACTGAGCCGCACGCAAACCGAATCTTCCGACCGCAGCGGCCCGAGCTGTTCCGGCGATAAAAGCGCCGAGGACGGTGAAAACCTCATCCGCCGTTCTCTTATGTCCTTTGATCGACAGGCGGCAAAATACTGCGGGCTCGGTTTGCTTACGCTTCGTCCGAACCGCCGCTTCGATTTTGCAAACGGAAAAACGCTAAAACCCGATTTTTTTACGGACTTTGAGCGTTTCCCCCGGTCGCTGCAAGCGCCGCTTGATGCTCAAAGTGAGCCGCAAGCCTTTGCCGTGTTTTTGCCCGACGGCACGTTTTTAGGTGTTGTCGAGCGGAGTGCGCAAACCGGAAAGCTCGCGTACGGTTTTGTCATACATTAGTGCGCCGCCAGCCACGCTTTCCACTGCTCTTCGCCGAGGTCTAAGGTGGTTATGCTGTCGACATAGATATCTTCAAGTTTGCTTAAATAATAATTGAACATATATGCTCTGTTTTGCTCCGGTTCATCATAGATGTTGCCGCGGTATTGAACGCCGTACGGATAAAGAGCCGGTTCCGTTAAGTTCGATTCGGCAATATAGAGGCAGATGATATTATTTTCTTCGTCATAAGCCGCACCCCAGCATGTTACGGCATGTTGATATAGTCTGCCTTTGGAACCCTTCCAAAACAAACCGATCGCCCGTCCCTTATCAAACGCTTCATTCATAATCCGTTCAAATTCTTTTTTTGTTTCACACCGCTCCGTATTAATAGGTTTTGTATCAAATGTGAAAACATCATTGAATAGCCCGGGATAGATTGAACCTAAAGTTTTTTGACCGTCTCTTTTATACAGGTACCACGTCAGGCCGTCTTCTATATAACCGCCATACGACTTATCATGTGTGTAGACCCTAAAAATATTGGCTATATCGCTTTTTTTGCCTTCATCTTTATCGGTTAAACCTCTGATATAATCATGCTTATATAAAGGCCGTTTCCACGCTTCAATGGCAGCTTTTTGCTTATACTGCTCAATATAGTCTTTATTTTGTTCAAACCACCAATGCAGCATATTGGAAGCGGTTTTAGCCCAACATTGACTAAGATCTGTTCCTTGTTTCTTTTTATTGTCTATCCCTTCTATCACGAAATAATCGTGCGGGAAATCATCCTTACGTAGTTTGGATAATTTTCGTGCATTGTAAAAGTTCGTATCGGCAGTTTCATTCCACTTGAACACATACGGCTGCTCATAATAATCGCCTGTGGGGGTACTGTTATAAATTATCGGCATTATTTCTTTTTGATCGGCAGTAGGCGCATTGATACCTTTAACCCATTTGTAATGCACAACGGGATTCTCATTCTTTTTTTGAATAATGTTTACGGTCAAATCGTCTTTGCCGTCCGCATTTTTAACATAGGCTTTTGCCGTTTTATCCCAAAACTTTATATATGCGCGCCTGTCCCATACGGTTTTGTTTTCCGTACAGGTAAACGAAATTTCATCCTTATTGGGATCGGTTCGTGAACTGATTGCCGGAGTTCCCGTAATCCACGGGAGCTTATCCTTATTCGACGTAAAGCACGGTTCATAATCCAATTTGCCGTCTATCGTTTGCACTTCGAATGTATATGTTCCCGCAGCGCTTTCTCTCATAACGGCTTGTTTTGATTCGTATTTGATTTGCGGCTTCTTTTTAATTTCAATCGTAACCGTTTTCGTTTTGGAGGGGGCGCTTTGGGATGCTACGGTTATGATTACGGAACCTTCCGATTGGGCGGTTACCATACCGTCGGGAGCAACAGCCGCATTATTATTGTTTGCGGCGTAGGTAAGGGACTTATCGGTCGCGTTATCGGGCTCTACTTTCGCCTTGAGTTTATAGGTATCGCCGATAATCAAAGAGGCGGGCGGTTCTTCTTCAAATTCGATATTTGTAACGGGAACCGGTTCCGGCGTAACGGTAAGATTTATTGCCTTTTGCACGCCGTTTGCCGCTCTGATCGTAATCACGGCATTGCCTTCTTTATGCGCCGTAATTAAACCGTCGGGGTTTACCGAAGCGGTTTCTTCGGCGCTCGACGAAAAGCTGAGCCTTTTGTTTGCCGCGTTTTCGGGCAAAACTTTCGCTTGCAGGCGGTACGTATCGCCTTTCACAACGGAAACTGAAGTTTCATCGGAAGCGACGGAAATCGCCAAAGGGGCGGCAGGAGCCTTTTTTGCCGTATAACCTTCTTTGCACGAAACAAGTAAAAGGAATAGGCTCAACATAATCATAATACTTTTAATATTTTTAATTGTATATAATTTCATATCTTAAAGTATATACGATTTTCGGTTGAGAATCAAGTTTTATCAAATTTTTATTTGTTTTTATTCTTGTTTTTTTCACGGATATGGGGTAGACTGTAGCAAGAAGGACCGATGTCCTATGGAGGTAATAAAAAGTGAAAAAAATTCTTCTCGTTTTGATCGCTTTATTGTCGGTAGCCGGAATCGTATTCGCCGGCGGCAATAAAGACGCGGCGTCAAGCACTCTGCCTACGATACGGCTCATCACCGATGATACCAGTATCGACGACAAATCCTTTAATGCGGCGGCATGGCGCGGTATTTTGGAATTCTACGGCGACACGTGGGAAAATCAAAAAAACCGCGGACAATTATATGATGTCGTTGCCTGCCAAACGCGGGATATGTATATTCCGAACTTAAAGCAAGCCGCCGACAAGGGCTACGACCTTATCATTACGACCGGCTTTACCTTTGCCGAAGCCGTAGGCGAAGTTGCAGCCTTGTATCCCGACCAGAAGTTTGTAATTATCGACGTGGACTGGGTCGGCAAACCCAATTTGGCCGAGTTCGTATATTCGGAAGAACAGGGTTCTTTCCTCGTCGGGGCTGCGGCCGCTTTGCAGGCTCAAGCCGAAGGAGTTAAAAATCCCAAATTCGGTTTTATCGGCGGCGTTCCCGGAGCTACGATCACCAAATTCGAAATGGGCTATGTGCAGGGAATCCGCTCAGTGCTGCCCAACGCACAGATTGTCGATTATTATGCGAACGACTGGGGCGCACCCGAAAAAGCGAAAGCCCAAGCTAAAAACTGGTACGATTCGGGCGTTACGACGATTTTCTCTGCAGCCGGCGGAACCGGAAACGGCACTATCGCGCAGGCTAAAGAATACCGCTCGCAGGGCAAAAAAGTATGGGCGATCGGTGTAGACTCGGATCAATATGAAGACGGTGTTTATGCCGACGGAAAATCGGTTGTTCTTACGTCGATGATTAAAAAGGTTGAAACGGCGACGCTGATGTCGTTAAAAGCCGTTGCCGACGGCAGCTTCAAGGGCGGCGTGTACAGGCTCGACTTGGCAGGAAACGGCGTCGATTATGCGACGACAAATAAAGAATTGAAGGCCGACGTTGTAAAAAAAGTAAACGCGATGAAAGCCGATATTATTTCCGGAAAAGTCAAAGTTGTCGGAACTTATAAAGAAGCTTTGGCTAAAGGGCTTGTTCCGGCCGGTTTGGGCGCAAAAGACGACTAATCGAAACCCGGTGTTTACGAATAATTGAATTTTGGAGGAGTTCGAAAAAGCCTTTTCGGGCTCCTCCTGTTTTATCGGCAGGCGGAAGTAATATGGAAAATAATGCGATAGAGATGATCGGCATCACAAAAACCTTTCCGGGCGTCGTTGCAAACGATGATGTAACGATTAAAGTCCGCGAAAACGAAGTTTTGGCTTTGTTGGGCGAAAACGGTGCCGGAAAATCGACTCTTATGTCGGTGCTTTTCGGCGCGTATGAAGCCGATCAGGGTATAATCAAAATACGCGGAAAAGAAGTTAAGATAAAGGATCCGAATGCGGCAACCGCTTTGGGTATAGGCATGGTTCACCAGCACTTTAAGCTTGTGCATAATTATACGGTTACCGAAAATATCGTACTCGGAATGGAGTCGGTAAACCGCTTTGGGGTGCTTGATCTTAAAACGGCGGAAAAACGCGTGGCCGAACTTTCCGAACAATACGGTCTTATGGTAAATCCGCGCGACAAAATAGAAGATATTACGGTCGGCATGCAGCAGCGCGTGGAAATACTTAAAACGCTGTACCGCAACGCCGACATTATCATCTTCGACGAACCGACCGCTGTTCTTACGCCGCAGGAAATCGACGAGCTTATGAACATTATCCGCCGTCTGAAAGCCGAAGGCAAAACAATCATCATTATTACGCATAAGCTGGACGAAATAAAAGCCGTCGGCGAACGCTGCACGGTTTTGCGCCGCGGCCGCCTGATCGGTACGGTGAACGTTGCCGACGTAACCGAGCACGACCTTGCCGAAATGATGGTCGGCCGCGCGGTTAAATTCGAAATCGATAAAAAACCGGCGAATCCGAGCCGCACCGTGCTTGCATTGAAGCACTTGTGCGTTAAAAGCAGCCGCGGCCGCCTTGCCGTAAAAGATTTGTCGCTCGACGTGCGTGCCGGCGAAATCGTCGGTATTGCCGGCGTTGACGGGAATGGCCAAAGCGAACTTATCTATGCGATTACGGGACTTTTGCCGGTTGAAAGCGGCAGTATTATGCTGAACGGAACCGATATTACGAAATACAGTATCCGCGAACGCATAGAAGCCGGCGTCGGGCACATTCCCGAAGACCGGCAAAAGCACGGTTTGGTATCCGAATTTACCGCCGCCGAAAATATCGTGCTTAAAAATTATTATAAAGCGCCTTACAGTTCCAAAAGCGGGCTGCTTAATTATCAGGCGATAGAAGCGAAAACTGCCGAGCTTATCCGCGATTTCGACATCCGCGCCGGAGAAGGAACGGCAACTATTGCCGGCAGTATGTCCGGCGGCAACAAGCAAAAACTTATTATCGCGCGCGAAATAGAACTTTCGCCCGAAGTGCTTGTCGTTGCGCAGCCTACGCGCGGCTTGGACGTCGGCGCCATAGAATATATCCGCCAAAGGATTATCGACGAGCGCGACAAGGGGCGGGCGGTTTTGCTTGTTTCGTTCGAACTCGATGAAATTATGAACCTCTGCGACCGTATCGCAACCATATCGAAGGGCTCGATTGTCGGCGTCTTTAATGCGGGCGAAGTTACCGAACGGGAAATCGGCGTTATGATGGCGGGTTCAAAACATAAAAATACGCAAGAGGTTCCGGCATGAAAAAACAATCGGCAAAAGCGGCCGCCAAAACGAACGGCGGCCTTATCAATTTTTTTCTTCACTCGGATGCGGCCGTATCCTTATTGGTTGTCGTGCTCGGATTTTTGTGCGGCGCCTTGCTTATACGCCTTGTCGGGCGCAACCCGATGGGCATGTTCAAATCGTTTTTTCAAGTGCTTACCGGCTTTTTTTGGAACAACAGGGGCGTTATGAAATGGGAAATCCGCTACATAGGCGAATGGCTGAACGTATCGGTTCCCTATATTTTGTGCGGCCTTACGATGGGCTTTGCCGCGCGCGCGGGTTTGTTCAATATCGGAGGCGAGGGCCAGTACCTTTCGGGGTTGACGATTGCAACCGTACTTGCCTTGACCCTTCCGCATATTCCGGTCGTTCACTGGGTTGTCGCAATCGCGGCTGCCGTTATTATGGGTGCCGTGTGGGGCGGAATCGTCGGCTTTTTAAAAGCGAAGTTTGAAGTTTCCGAAGTCGTTGCGACCATCATGCTCAACTATATCGCGCTCTATGTGTCCCGCATCGTTATTTTGGGCCTTCCCGGCACGAACACCTACCGTACCGTCAACTTTCCTCAAACGGCGCTTATACGCGTCGGTTTTTTGGATGTGCTTACAAACGGTTCCAACCTGAACTTGGGATTTTTCTTTGCAATTATTTCCGTCATTTTATACTGGTTTTTAATGGAAAAAACGAATTTGGGATTCGGTCTTCGGGCAACCGGTTTTAATAAAGACGCCGCGCGCTATGCGGGCATTCCCGTTGTAAAAAGCATTGTGCTCGCCATGGCGATTTCGGGAGCGTTTTCGGGGCTTGCGGGCGGCATTGTCGCTTTGGGTTCGTTCACCTACGGACGCGTTCCGGTCGGTTTGGAAGGCTACGGTTTTACCGGTATCGCGGTTGCCCTTGTCGGAAACAATACGGCCGGAGGCACCCTGCTTGCAGGCTTGCTGTTCGGTATGCTTGCCCGCGCTCAGGGAATCATGCAGGATAACGGCGTTCCCAAAGAAATCACTCTTATTATGCAGGGCTTAATCGTCGTGTTTATCGCTTTGCGTGCGGGACTTAAAATTTATTTGCAATGGCGCTTAAAAAAAGATCTTGAGCGCAAAGTGCTCACACAGGAGAAAGAATAATGGACATTATACGCGGGCTTGTTCCTTCAATATTAATGATCGTATCCCCGATTTTAATTACGGCTGCCGGCGGCATGATATGCGAGCGATCGGGCGTCGTAAATATTGCGCTTGAAGGTTTGATGGGGATAGGCGCCTTTGCCGCCGCTTCGGTTCACGTGCTTTTGGAAAACTCGTTTTCCGGCTCGATATGGCTTGCCTTGTTTGTCGGCGCCTGCATCGGAATGCTTATGTCCGTCATTCACGCATATGCGGCGGTATCCTTAAACGCCGATCAAACGATTTCCGGAACGGGTATCAATTTGCTTGCAAGCGGTTTAACCATCTTTTTTTCGCAAATCCTGTTTCATACCGACCGCACGCGCCCCTACCAAATGGGCATGCTTCCCGGTTGGAACGGCATTTACCCGACGGCTCTTATTGCGCTTGCGGTTATTCTTATTGTGTGGTTTGTGATGTATAAGCTGCCGTTCGGCTTGCATTTGCGCGCATGCGGCGAACATCCCCATGCGGCCGCTTCGGTCGGTATCAATGTG
Organism: Treponema maltophilum ATCC 51939; assembly: GCF_000413055.1. Taxonomy (NCBI): domain Bacteria; kingdom Pseudomonadati; phylum Spirochaetota; class Spirochaetia; order Treponematales; family Treponemataceae; genus Treponema; species Treponema maltophilum. The sequence goes on from NZ_KE332518.1 coordinate 837,100, forward strand.
CGCCGTATACGCTACATTGCGGTTTTGGCGTCGGGCTTTTTGGCCGGTTTGGCGGGCGGCTGTTTGGTGCTCACGCAAACCATTCAGTACACATCGTCGACGATAAACGGCGCGGGCTTTATCGCGCTTGCCGCCGTTTCGTTCGGCCGCTGGCGGCCTGCCGGCATTACCGGTTCTTCGCTGCTGTTCGGCTCGGCCGTCGCCTTTGCCATTTATGTCGTGAATATTCCGGCTTTGCGCAATTTGTTCCCGTCGGAGTTTTTCAGTCTGCTTCCCTACGTTATAACCTTGCTCGCTTTGGTTGTGTTCAGCGGCAAAAACTATGCGCCGGCTGCAGACGGTAAACCCTACGAACAAGGTTCAAGTTAATCCGAAAGCATCGATGATTACAAAGGAACTGATTTTAAAATTATTCGAAGGATTTTCCATAGAGCGCTGGACCGACTTGGTGCGTCCTTTCGATTTAATCGAAATGGACAAAAGTGCCGAAAAAATGGTACTCGCATATATTATCGGAAAATTCGAAGAACGCAAAGGGCACCGGATCGATTGGGAGTGGATGATTTACGCATCCTTGTTCGAGCTCCTCAGAAAAATCGCCCTTTGCGACATAAAATCGCCTTTGCAGCGGCGCATCCGTACCGAATATCCGGACGAATACCGGCGCTTAAACGAATGGGTTGTGTGCCAATATAAGGATATTATTCGCGACGAAGATTTATACGAGCGTTTTTGCGCCTATATGACAAACTGTTCCGCCGGCAATTTTAAGCACGACGGTCTTACCGAGCGCGTTTTTAATGCGGCGCACAAGTTTTCCGCTTTGCGCGAATTCGAAATGATTGCTCTTGTAAACGAGCGTTCCCGCCTTAAAAATATCGAAAAGGATTTGAACGCCGATATCCAGCCTTTTTTGGATTTGGAAGGCTTGCAGCTTTTGATTGCAAAACAGCGGCCCTACGAATTTTTAATAGTGCTCGAACAGCTGCGTTTTCAAATACGGTGGAACCAAACGCCGCGCGTTCCCAAAACGACCGTACTCGGCCATTCATTTTTTGTCGCGATCGTAACGCTTTTGCTTGCGCGAAGTTACGAGTATTCCCGGCGTAAAGACGCGCGTTCCGAAGAAGTGCGCGTACAAAAGACGCCTTCGGAAAAACCTTTTTCGCTGTGCGAAAAGCGCATCTTTAACGATTTTTTTTCCGCTTTGTTTCACGACCTTCCCGAAGCGGTAACGCGCGACATTATTTCTCCGGTTAAGCAGGCGACCGACACGCTGCCTGCGGTCGTAAAACGCATAGAAGCAGAAACGGTCGAAAACGAATTGCGCCCGCTTATGGAAGATTTTTATGCAGACGAGCTTATGTATTTTACCGGAGACGAATTCGAAAACAGAATTCTGCTGCCTGCCGAACATATCGAAAAAAGCCTTGCCGAAAATGCCGCTGAAACAACAGCCGCAAGTGCCGCTGAAAGCGACCGCAAAAACGGAACAATCAAAGGCAGGATGCGCGAAAAAATCGTATCGTTTGAAGATTTGAACGAAAAATACAATGCGGACGAATTTTCGCCCGTCGACGGCAAACTCGTGCGCGTCGCCGACCACATTGCGGCCTTTGTCGAAGCGGACAGTTCCATCCGTTACGGAATAACTTCACCGCAGCTACAAAACGGACGTGCGAATCTTTTTAAGTTATACCCGGAAGAAAAAATCATTAACGGTTTTAAACCCGCCTCTTTTTTTGCCCTTTTTGAGTAAATATCCGTTTTAAAAATGCCGAATATATGAATATGAAACCTATACGTGCCGTTTTCGCGCTTCTTTTTTGCTTATGCGCATTGCCGCTTTTTTCACAAAATATCAGCCATATCGTGGAAAAAGGCGATACCTTATATTCGCTTTCGAAAAAATACGGCGTAAGCGTTGACGATCTGCGCAGCGCAAACGCTATAAGCGGCAGCGACTTATATGCCGGCCAAAAACTGATTATTCCGGCAAAAAAAAATGACAAACGCGTAACGTATGAAAGCTATACGGTAAAGGCGGGTGACACGCTGTACAGCATTGCAAAGCGCTCCGAAATAACGGTAGACGAACTGCGCCGCCTTAATTCGCTCGATTCGTCGGCCGTGCTGAAAATCGGGCAAAATTTAAAGGTTCCCGCGCAAAGCGGCGCGACGGCACAAAGCGGTTCGGCGGCGCAAAACGCCGGATCAAGTTCCTCGGGCCTTGCTCTTTCCGTTCCGGATACCTCGTCTTCGGCCCGCGACAATCTTTCGCTCATCGGCTCTGACAAGGATCCGCGCGCGTATTCCAAAAAGAACGGCGATACGAGTTTGGTATGGCCGGTAAAAGCAAGCGAAGTCGTTTACGTTGCGGGAAAAATTTCCGGCGTCGCGCTGACCGGTGCAAAAAATGAACATGTTACGGCCATCCGCTCGGGAACCGTTATGTTCAGCGGCATATACCGCGGCTTCGGGCAAGTTGTTTTTGTGCAGTCGGCGAACGGACTTATCTACGTATATACCGGACTCGATACTCTCGCGGTTACAAAGGGGCAAAAGGTCAATTACGGCCAGCAGCTCGGCATTATCGGAAGCGATCCCATATCGGGTAAAAGTCTTATAAACCTTATGGTCTTTAAAAACGGCAGCCCGATGGATCCCGCCAAAGCGCCGCGCGGATAAAGCTCCGCGGGGGTAGAACGCAGCCGGAAGCGCATTTGTACACTTTGTGCGCCGCGTTCCGCTCCGCCTAAAGCCGCCCATATAATCTTCCCTGTGTTGACTTTTCAAAACAGGCGGTTATAATAACGCAATGGAAACAAAATCGATTGATTTTTCGGGAAAATGGGCATGGGTAAAACCGCTGATTATTTTTGCGCTTTTGCTCGTACTTTTAATCCCGATCACCTTTATTAAATCGCTTATACGCGACAGGGAATTTTACAAAGAGGACGCCGAAGATTCCATTATGGAACCGGTCGGCGGCGAACCGACGATTGAAGGCCTCGTGCTTGCCGTGCCGTACGAAAAAATGACGGAGCGCAAAGACGAAAAGGGCAATATAATCCGAAGCCTTCGCACGTATTACATTATTGAAGTGCCCGAAACCTATTCGCTTTCGGCTCAGGTAAATCCGTATTACCTGTCGCGCGGTATTTTTACCGTGCCCGTCTTTAACGCCGATGTCGGATTGAACGCCGAATTCCCCGCTTTTCGATTCAGTCAATTCAATATACCCGAAAAAGATATACGCTGGAAAGACGCCGTTCTCATACTCGGAATTGAAAACAAAAAAAGTTTTACCGCCCAGCCCGCGCTCCAATTAAACGGACGGGAGTTGGAAATTGCGCTTTCCGACCCGAACGACGCTTCTCCGTTCGGCAGCGCCGTATACTATACCGTAAACGAAGCGGCGGTAAAATCTGGTTTTTCGCTCAAGGGGAACCTTTCGATTCAAGGCGGCAAAAGCTTAAAAATCGTCCCGCTCGCGCAGGACAACGTGTTCGATTTGCGTTCGGCTTGGCCTTCGCCCAGTTTTAGCGGAGGCTGGCTGCCCAAGGAGCGGACGCTGAATAAGGACGGATTCAGCGCCGTATGGAATATTTCCGGTTTAAGCACGGTGTTCCCGCGTACGTGGAAAACCGAAGATACGGAAGTTTTTACCGCTTCTTCAAAGACAAGTTCCGGCGCCGAAGAAGTCGTTGTGGGTTTTATCACTCCGGTGAACAATTATTCGCAGGCAAAAAGATGCATAACCTATGCGTTGTTATTTTTAGCGGTGCCGTTTTTGGCTATCTTTTTGTGCGAACTGTGGAGCGCGGTTAAGATTCATCCTATTCAATACTTTCTTATAGGAATCGCCGATATTTTGTTTTATTTGCTGATTCTTTCCATATCCGAGCACCTTTCGTTTAAATTGAGTTATTTTATTGCGACAATCGGCGTATGCGCCGTTGTGCTGTTTTATGCGGCAGCGATTTTCCACCGCTTTAAGTGGGGTTTGCTGCTTTCGTCCGTACAGGCGGTTTCGTATTTTTTGCTGTTCGGTATTTTGCAGTCGGAAGATTACGCGCTGCTCATCGGAAGCATCGGCATCTTTTGCACGGTTGCGCTGCTTATGTTCCTTACGCGCAAGGTCGATTGGTACGGCAAGAAGGTTTAACTTCGGCCGCCGCATTTTAAGGAAGGTTTGACAATAAAAACGGGCTGCCGAAAACACGTTATGCGCTTTTGACAGCCCGCTTTGCAATCTTTTAAATTGCGCTTTTCGGAACGCTCAAAGAGCCTATTCCAAATGGCCGGCCGAGCCGAGTACTTCTTTGTTTTTGTGAATGTACATCTTTTTCAGTTCGTCGCGGGCGGGGCCCAAGTATTTGCGCGGGTCGAATTCGCTCGGACTTTCGGCAAAAACTTTGCGGATAGCTGCGGTCATCGCGAGGCGTCCGTCGGAGTCGATGTTGATTTTGCACACGGCCGATTTTGCGGCTTTGCGCAGCTGCGCTTCGGGGATGCCGACGGAATCTTTTAATTTTCCGCCGTATTTTTCGATTTGTTTAACGTATTCGATCGGAACCGACGAAGAGCCGTGCAGGACGATCGGGAAGCCGGGCAGTTTTTTTTCTATTTCGGACAGTACGTCGAAGGCGAGGGGAGGAGGAATCAAAATTCCGTCCGCATTTTTCGTACACTGTTCGGGTTTGAATTTTTGGCGGCCGTGACTCGTGCCGATGGAAATCGCCAAGGAATCCACTCCGGTTCTCTTTACGAAATCCTGTACTTCTTCGGGCTTCGTATAGTGACTTTCTTCGGCCGAAACATCGTCTTCAACGCCGGCCAAGACACCCAGTTCGCCTTCAACCGTAATATAGTCTTTTTGCTTGTGCGCGTAGTCGCATACTTTTTTCGTTAATTTTACGTTTTCTTCGTAGGGCAGTGCCGAGCCGTCGATCATGACGGACGAAAATCCCATTTGAATGCAGGATTTGCACAGCTCGAACGAATCGCCGTGATCCAAGTGCAGCGCGATCTGCGGTTTTTTGCAGCCCAATTCTTTTGCATACGCAACGGCTCCCTGCGCCATGTAGCGCAACAGCGTTTGGTTTGCGTATTTGCGCGCGCCGGAAGAAACCTGCAAAATAACCGGCGAGTTCGTTTCCACGCACGCTTGAATAATCGCTTGAAGTTGTTCCATGTTGTTAAAGTTGTACGCGGGGATCGCATAGCCGCCTTTGATGGCTTTGGCGAACATTTTTTTCGTATTCACCAAACCTAAGTCCTTATAACTGACCATAATGACTCCTTGTCGTTAAGATACGGCAATAGTACGTCCTTTTTTGAAAATAATCAATAACAACGGAACAAAAGATTGACAAAGATATGTTGAACAAATATAATTGTACCGATATTATTGTATAAGAATATTTTTTTCCTATTGATAAATAAGAAAAGGAGTTTTGGATGAAACATTACGGTTTGGTCTGCGTAAGTCTTATGCTCGCTCTCTGTGTCTGTCTGCCGCTGTCCGCCCAGCCAAATGCAAAAAGCGTTGAGACGATTTTGATCGATAACTTTGACGTACCCGCAAATCAGGATTTTTCCTGGGGAGTTCAGGCGAGTAAATCGGTATACGTCAATGAAGAAAAAAACGAAGTGTATCCGAAGATGGGCTATTTTGCCGGGATACCGAATTCGCTGCAAGTGTATCGTGAGGAAGGCGATCCCGAAGCCCAAGTGCTCGGCGTGCAAGTTAAATTCCAGCGCAAGGGAAACAACTGGTTTGAAATTTATCCGCAAAAAAAAGATGAAAGCGGAGAAATGAAGCCCTATGAAGTTCCTTTTAAAGGCATTGTAAATCAAATCGATTTTTGGGTATGGGGCGCAAATTATCTGTACTATCTCGACGTGCTCGTGCGCGACGCGAACGGCCGCGTTCATGTGCTTTCCGCAGCCAACTTGAATTTTTACGGCTGGAAAAATGTTGTCGTACGCATTCCGAGCTGGATTCCGCAGCGTTCCCGCCTGCGTTCGGGTCCCAAAACGATGAACTTCGTCGGCTTCCGTATCCGTACGGATCCGAAAGAATATGTCGACGATTTTATGATTTATTTCGATCAACTCAGGTATGCTTCAAATACGCTGTCCAATGTTTACGACGGATTTAAATTGCAGGATACCGATTTCAGTAAAGCAAGCGGGGGAACGAACTGATGAAAAAATTAATTGTACTCTTATTGATCGTTTGTACGGCGGGTTTTGTTTTTGCCCAAAATCAAAATAAAGATTTGTCGGCCCCCGATCCGACCGTATTGGGCGCCGATTCGGCAAACTTTGCGCTGCGCGAAGTTTCGATCGACTTATTCGAACGTGAAGGTTCTTGGAACGTAAAAATGTCGCCCGACTACGGCATTATCACGGGACGTTTTTTTGAAGGCGGTCCCGATCCGGAAGCGAAATCTCCGATCGAAACGACCGGCGATGAAAAACTTTCGGATACGCATGCCTACGGTGTAAAGGTGGAATTTTTCCGCCGCGGCATAAACTCCTTTTTTATAACTCCTTCTCAGCCCTTGGCTGTAGACGGCGTTGCAAAAACCGTTTCGGTGTGGGTTGCCGGCCGTAACCAAAATCATACCTTAACCTTGCTTGTGCGCGACTTTTTCGGCAACAACTTCGAGCTGTACATGGGTTCTCTTGCCTTTACCGGCTGGAAGCAAATGGTTGTCGCCGTGCCGCCTTCTCCCGACGGAAAGCGCGGTATTGTGCAGGACAGCGCTTATTTCAGCAGCCGTCCCGGACTTTCGGTTGTCGGCTTCCGCGTCGACTGCGATCCCGAAGTCGCTTTCGGAACATACTATATTTACTTCGACGATTTGCGCGCGGTCAGCGATATGTATTCGTTTGAAAACCACGATCCGTACGATATGATGGATAACTGGTAAGATTCCGTTTAAAGTTAGTAAAGCAAAGCCCGGCTGTAGGATCCGTACGGTTCCGCAGGCGGGCTTTTGTTTTTTAATCATCGAATTTTAAATCAGCGAGTACAAAAAACTTTTTCCGCGTTTTCCCGTGCGCGCAACAAAATTCAATTTTCTAAACAGCCACAGCATTTCGTTTATTTGGCGTGCGGAAACCGCCGGCTCTTCAATACGTGCGCTCAGGTCTTTTACGGTAAATTCCTGCGGAAGGTTTTTCGGCAAAAGTTTCAGATAATCGCGCGCGGTACGGAAAACGCGACTTATGCCGATCCTTTCGACGGCCGTATCGGATGCGAGCCAGTCTTTTTTACGGCGCCGCCTTTTGTTTGCCGACTGCACCGGTTCGGCTGTTTTTATGCGTGTTTTTACCGCCGACGTTTCAACCGCTTCGAACGAAAAATTTTTATGCGGCAAAATCGAATACAAGGCGGTCAGTTCGTCAAAAATATGATAGATGCCGCGCTTTACCGGGCTTTTGCGCCGCGACAAAAGGCGCCCGTTTTCGTCGAGGTATTCCAAATAAACGGCCGTCATAAGCGGATAGATAAGATGTACCCGATGCGTTTTCAGCAAATCGGCAAGTTTGGCACAGATGTGCGTAAAGCTTCCCGTTTGTATTTCGATTATCGTTCCGTCGGCGGCGACGACATCGCAAATGTACGAGCCGACGCTTTGTTCCGTTTTCCCGCCGTATGTGTCAGCCGCCGCAATTTTAAACTTTCTATGCAAAGAAGACTCATTATAGGTATTTATCACGAATATACTATACATCTGTATAAGCGAAATGTAAAGACCGCGGCCGTTTTTGTGTTTTTTTCCCGTTTTTTCGTTGACATTGCCTTTTTTTGCGTTAAAATGTATAAAAGTGGTAGAAAGTGGATATTTGTGGTAATAAGTGGTATGGAACTGGTAACGGGTGAGTACCGCAACACGCTCGATGAAAAAGGACGGATCCTTTTTCCGGCGAGGCTGCGTACCGTATTGACGGAAAATGTTCTCATGATAACGCAGGGGCTTGACGGCTGTTTGTGGCTGTACACTCCCGCCGAATGGAAGAATTTTTCCGAAAAACTTATGGAACAAACATCTCCTTTTAACAAAGATTCACGCCTTGTGTTGCGCCGTTTAATTGCGCCTGCACAGGAAGTCGAATTCGACAAAGCCGGGCGCTTGTCCATTCCGCAAAGTTTGCGCGAACACGCCGGTTTGGTTAAAGAATGCGTCATTATGGGCGTGAATAAATATATGGAATTATGGGATGCCGAGCGCTACGAGCACTACATCTCCGAAACCGATACCCTGTTCAGGCAGGCGGCCGAAGGCTTAAACGGCATTCATTTATAGGCGGAATGAACTATGGGTGGGGGAACATATACATACGTGCATACGCCGGTTTTGCTCGAGCAGACATTAAGCCTGCTTTCTCCGGAAGGAGAAAACTATAAAAACGGCGGCTTTATGATCGACTCGACGCTCGGCGAAGGCGGGCACTCTTATGCTTTTTTGCAGCGCTTTCCCGATTTGCGCATTATGGGTTTGGATGTCGATGAAGAAATCCAAAAGCGTGCGCGCGAAAGGCTTTCCGTTTTCGGAAAGCGGATGTCGTTTTACCGGGGGTGGTTTACGGATTTTTACGCCGACTATCCCGCTTCTTTGCCGCGTCCCGACATTATTTTGTTCGATTTGGGGATATCGATTTTCCATTATGAATGCTCGGGACGCGGCTTTTCGTTCCGCAGCGACGAAGCGCTCGATATGCGCCTTAGTCCCGCCGAAGGTAAAACCGCCGCCGATTTGGTAAACAATTTGAGAGCCGACGAACTTGCCGATTTGTTTTACCGTTTTGCCGACGAGCGCTTCAGCAGACGCATTGCGCACGCGATCGAAAAAAGCCGGCGTTTATCGCCGTTTACTTCGGCCAAACAGCTTGCCGACTGTATTTACGCGGCCGTTCCCGCTCCTTACCGCTTCGGTCCGATTCATCCTGCGACAAAAAGTTTTCAAGCTTTGCGTATAGCGGTCAATAAAGAAACGGAGCGTTTGGAAAACGTATTGGATAAAGCGTTTGCCGTTTTGAATCCCGGCGGAAAGATGGGAGTGATAACCTTTCATTCATTGGAAGATAAAACGGTAAAAAATTATTTTAAGCAGTGCGCGAAAAACTGCATCTGTCCTCCCGAACAGGCCGTGTGTACCTGTTCCGGAAAGGCGAGGGCCGCTTTGATTACGCGTAAGCCGGTAAGCGCCGATGAAAAAGAAGTTGCCGAAAATCCGCCGTCGCGCAGCGCAAAACTGCGGGTATTACGGAAACTGTAAAAAGCCGATAAATAAACGGGAAGGTGTTTATGGAAAAATTAAAATCGATTTTTAAAGATATAGCTTTTATTCTTACGGCTTTGTGCATTCCGGCCCTGCTTGCCGTTCAAAGTTTGCAGGCTCACCGCTACATGGGCCTTGAAAATCAGCTTAAAAGCCTCGAAAAAAAACAAACCGATTTAATCGAAAACAATAAACAGCTTATAAGCGATATAGGCTTGCTTTCCAGTTCGACGCGGATCGAACAAATCGCCGTTGAAGAATTGGGTATGCATCAGGCTTCTTCGGATGAAATAGATCGCGTGGAAATTAAGCGCGCGCCAAAGGGAAAATAACAATGTGCACGCAAAAAAACGAAAGCCTTCTTTCTCTCGACGAACTTCTTCGCGCAACGGGCGGCGCTCTTTTCGGCGCGGACGGCGGTAAAGGAGCGGGCGGGAAGGGCGCATGCGTTTTTACGTCGGTGAGTACGGACAGCCGCACGGCGGAAAAAGGCGCTTTGTTCGCGGCGCTGAAAGGAACATCCTGCGACGGGCATTCGTTTATAGAAAAAGCGTGCGAAAACGGCGCGTCGGTCGTTTTGGCGATGAACTCGTCGGTACAGGAATTTTCGCCTTTGTATAAAGCGCTTGCAAAGCGGGGCGTGAGCGTCGTTTTAACCGAAAACACCTTGCACGCTTTGCAAAAAGCCGCCGCCTTTTACGTGGCCAAATTCCCCGCTTTGCAAAAAATCGGTATTACCGGTTCGAGCGGAAAAACGACGGTAAAAGAATGCGTCGCTTCGATTCTTTCTCAATCCTATTCGGTTGTTATGAATCGGGGAAATCTGAATTCGGAAACGGGGCTGCCTCTTTCGGTATTCAATATCCGGCCCCATCATCAAATCGGCGTATTCGAAATGGGTATGAACCGCAGGGGCGAAATAAAAGAACTTGCCGATGTTCTTGTTCCGCAAACTGCGCTTATTACGAACATCGGTACCGCCCATATCGGTATTCTCGGCAGCACCGATAACATAGCTGAAGAAAAAAAACGGATTTTTTCGAACTTTACGGCAGAATGTACCGGCTTTGTTCCCGAAGACGATCCGTATAAAGAATTTTTAATGCGCGGCGTTCCGGGCACCATGCATACCTTCGGTCTCGGAAAAAAATCACCGGTAACAAAGGTTGAAGATGCGGGCCTTAAAGGCAGCCGTCTTTTTTACAAAAATCTGCAGATCGATTTTCCGCTGTGCGGAATTCACAATGCAAAAAATGCCGCCGCCGCGATTGCGGTTGCCGAACATTTCGGCATTGCACCGCACAAGATAAAAGCCGGCTTGGAGAGCGTAAAGCCGCTTTCGGGCAGAATGCAGATTTTGGAAGGCGATATAACGATTGTAAAAGACTGCTATAACGCAAATCCCGATTCCATGGGCGCCGCAATCGATTTTTTGAACTCCGTCCGCCATCCGGCGCGCAAAGTGCTGGTACTCGGCGATATGTTCGAATTGGGGGAAAGCGAACGTGAGGCGCACGCGCGTTTGGTAAACAAAGCGCTCGGATCCGATGCGGAATTTATCGTGTTCGCGGGCAAAGCGTTTAACAAAGCCTTTGCCGAACAAAAGTACGCCGGCAGTAAAAAAATCATGCTCATTCCCGATGCCGAATCGGTTGAAACATGTGCGCCGTCCCTTCGTGCCGAATTGAGGCCGGGAGATCTTGTGCTTATTAAAGCGTCTTTCGGCATGGCTTTGGGACGCCTCGTACCCTTCCTTACGGACGGCAGGGAGGGAGCCGCATGAATAAATATTCGGTGTTTCCGCAAAAAACCGTACACGATTCGTCCTTTGACGCGGCTCTTATCGCGTCGATGGTGCTGTTGGTCGGCTTGGGTTTGGTAACCTTGTACATTACGTCCGCCGACTATGCCGGCAGGATGTTCGATAATCCGCTGTATTTTGTAAAACGGCAGGCGCTCGGTATTGCCGCGGGACTGCTGTTCCTGTTGATTTTTGCGTGGATCGATATGGACATGTTGCGCAAAGCGCTGCCGTTCATCGTCATCGGAATCTTTATCCTGTGTTTTTTTCCGTTTTTGCCGGGCATAGGAATCAGGCGCAACGGTGCGAGCCGCTGGATACGCGTTCCCGTTTTTTCGACCTTTCAGCCGTCGGAAGCGGCAAAGCTTGCCGTCGTGCTGTTTTTGGCGAATCTGTTTGCAAAAAAATACGACCGCTTGGACGATCCGGATGTTTCGCTGTATCCCGCGGCGCTCGGCGTTTTTGCCTTTGTGATCGTTGTTTTTTTGCAGGACGATTTTTCGACGGCCGTGTTTTTGCTCATAACGGCGTTGTGTATGTTTTTTATTGTCGGCGTAAAACTGCATTGGTTTGCGGTTTTTATTTTGATTACCGCCGCGGTAAGCGTTTTGTTTATTTTCGACGAAGCGTACCGCGCAAACCGCGTTATCGCGTTTTTAAAGCCCGAACTCGATATAAACGGATTGAATTATCAAATACGGGTTTCGCGGCGCGCGATAAGTGCGGGCGGTTTTTGGGGGCAGGGGCTCGGCGGCATTCAGCGGAGCAACGCGATTCCCGAAGTTCAGGCGGACTTTATCTTTGCCGGCTGGGCCGAAGCGATGGGGCTTATCGGCGTGGTGCTGTATTTTATCCTGCTTGCGTTTTTTGCCTGCCGCGCTTTTTCAATCGCGTTTAAATGCCCGGAAAGATTCAGGAGTTTGTGCGCATTCGGCTGCGCGCTTATTATCGTGCTGCAGTCGCTTATGAATATCGCCGTTGTAAGCGGCGCAGTGCCTGCAACCGGAATTCCCCTGCCGTTTTTTTCGTCGGGCGGTTCTTCCATATTGATAACGCTTTGCCTGTGCGGCGTGCTTATAAACGTGTCCCGCTATAAAAATAGCGAAGAAGAAAACGGAGCTGTATATGAGTGAAAATTATATGTATTCCGATTTTACACCCTATTATCCGAACGAAAACGAACAGAGGCCGGATGTGAAGGCTAAGACAAAAAGCAAGATAACCGTCCTTAAAGTTTTGGTGTTTTTGCTCGGCGCCGTTCTCGTTTTGGAAGGACTTTTATACCTCGTCGTTATTCCGGCAACATCGCAGGTGCGCGTTACATTTATCGGCTTGCAAAACCTCCGCGCCGAAGACTTGGGCAAAAAGCTTTCGCTGCATTGCGACAGCCGCTGGATCGGTTTTGACACGGCCGTTGCCGTTGCCCAGCTTTCTTCTTACGGCGCGATCGAAAGCGTGTCGGTTGAAAAACGTTTTCCCGACAAAGTGTTCGTAAAAATAAAAGAACGCATTCCGGTCGCCGTTACCTTAGCCGAAGTAAACGGCAAGACATGCCCTGTTCAAATCGACAAAAACGGTGTATTATTCAAGTCGGACGGAACCGTTCCGCCTTCTTCTTTGCCTTTGATAAGCGGCTTGGAAGCGGATTCGTTTTTCGACGGTATGCATCTCGATTCCAAATACCGCTCGCTTTTGGAACGCGTTTCGCTCATTCAGGACAGCAATCCCGCATATTTTTCGGCGGTTTCCGAAATCAAAGTGCTGCCGAAAGAGTACGGGAATTACGAACTGGCTTTGTATCCTTTGTATTCGAAGGTGCGGGTTTTAACCGACCGCAACTTGTGCGAAAGCGCGCTGCAGTCGATGATGCTTGTGCTGGAAATGGTAAAAGGCTTAAGGCCGAATGTATCCGAAGTCGACTTGCGTTACGGTGCCGTATCGTATAAATTGCATTCCTGACTTACGGACTCGGAGGAATTTGTGAGCGATATTATAACGGGACTTGATATAGGAACAAGCAGCATACGCGCGGTCATCGGCGAATACTCGGAAGACGGTTCGCTTTTGATAACGGGCGTCGGAACCGCGCCTTCCACGGGCCTGCGCGCGGGTATCATCGTCAATATCGAATCCACAATGAAGTCCATTAAAACCGCTATTGAAGGCGCCGAAATGATGGCCGGCCGCGAAGTCCGTTCGTGCATAACGGCCGTCGGCGGTTCTCAAATAGAAAGCCTTATTTCCAAAGGCCTTGTCGCCGTTACCGCAAAAAACCGGAGCAGCCGCGAAATAAACGAAGAAGATATCCGCCGTGTCATAGAAGCTTCCCGCGCGGTAAACATTCCGCTCGACCGCAATATTTTGCACGTCGTTCCGCGCTCGTACATCGTAGACGGACAGGGCGGCATCAAAGACCCGCTCAACATGCTCGGCGTGCGTTTGGAATCGGAAGTGTGCATAATCACTTCTTCGCGCACTTCGACGGAAAATCTTTTGCGCTGCGTATCGCGCGCAGGCTATACGGTCGACAACGTTATGCTTAAAACGCTTTGTTCCGCTCAGGCGGCCGTAAGCGAAGAAGAACGGGAACTCGGTTCAATCGTGATCGATTTGGGCGGCGGAACGACGGACGTGCTCGTGCTTGCCGAAGGTTCTCCTCTGTGCGCCGTATCCGTTCCCGTCGGCGGAAGCCTCGTAACCAACGACATTTCGCTGGTGCGCGGCATATCGTTCGATACCGCCGAAAAGGTTAAAAAAACGTCGGGCTGCTGTTGGGAAGCTCTTATAAACGAAGACGACGAAGTGGTTATTCCCGGCATAGGCGGCAACCCGCCGCAGGTTATTTCGCGTCTTGAAATATGCGGAATTATCAGGCCGCGCATCGAAGAGATTTTTGCGATGGTGCGCCAAAGACTGCCCGAACAGGTAAAAAAGCAGCGGCTCAGCGGAAGCGTTGTGCTTGCAGGCGGCGGCGCCTTAATGAGCGGTATCGCCGAACTTGCCGCCAAGGAATTTAAAACGGAAAACGTCCGCATCGCCCGGCCGGGGAATTTCGGCGGCCCTGCGGAAATATACCGCTCGCCCGAATTTGCGACCGTTACCGGTCTTTTATTGAACGGTATGAATGCCGTGCGCAGCAGGCAGGAAGGCGAAAACCGAGCGGGTGCGAAGCGCCGCAAAACGGATTCGGAATCGGTTTTGCGCAATTTTTTACAGTGGCTCAAAGAGTTTTTTTAAAGCTTTTCGGCCCGATATATTGAAATGTATTGTAAACTGATATAAACTTAATAGTGCGGAAGCGGCGGCGCATTTTGTTGACGGCGTTTTCCGCGCGTTTGGGGGGCGGGAGTTATTATCATGGAATTTTCTGTAATAGACGAAAAGACTATCAGTCCGACTGTGATTAAGGTTGTCGGCGTGGGCGGGGGCGGTTCCAATGCCGTCAACCGCATGATCGATGCCGGCATAAAAAACGTTCAATTTATTGTGGCGAATACCGACTTACAGGCGCTCGGCGGTTCGAAAGCTCCGGTAAAAATCGGCATCGGTTCGAAGCTGACCGGCGGCTTGGGCGCGGGCGGTAAACCCGAAGTGGGCGAAAAAGCCGCTCAGGAAGATATCGACGCCATTTCGAATGCGCTTAAAGGCGCCGATATGGTGTTTATCACCGCCGGAATGGGAGGCGGAACCGGAACGGGAGCCGCGCCGATTATCGCTCAGGCGGCAAAAGAGCAGGGGATTTTAACCGTCGGCGTCGTTACCAAACCCTTCCATTTTGAAGGCCGCGTTAAAATGCGCCTCGCTGAAGACGGCATTGCAAAACTGCACGAACAGGTCGATACGCTTATCGTTATTCCCAATCAAAATCTTTTGAATATCGTGGAAAAAACGACTCCCGTCAAGCAGGCATTTTTAGTTGCCGACGACGTGCTGCGTCAGGGCGTACAGGGAATTTCCGACCTTATTACGAGGCCCGGCGAAGTGAACATCGACTTTGCGGACGTCAAAACCGTTATGAAAGGCAAGGGAGACGCGATTTTGGGTATCGGAAAGGGCGAAGGAAATTCGCGCGCGATAGATGCCGCAACGGAAGCCATAAACAACCCGCTTTTGGAAGATTCGCATATTGAAGGTGCAAAAAATATTTTAATTCATATTTCGTGCGGGGAAACCCTTTCGCTGGCCGAAACGAACGAAATCGTCGATACCGTCACCGAAACGGCCGATCCGGACGTTTTTATCATTTACGGACAGGCGGTCGATCCGGCTATGGGCGACGGCGTTGCGGTAACAGTTATTGCGACGGAATTTCCGAACGGGAAAAATGCGTACGCTTCATCGGCCGCTTCTTTCGGTGAAAAAAAATCCGCGGACGACGACAATTTGGTTTCGTACAATCAGTGGGAAACGATCGGGCACGGTTCAAAGTCGTCTTCGACCTTTGATTTCCCGTCGCGCTCGCAGTCCGATTCTTCCTCTTCGCTTTCGGCGTCGTTCGGAAGCGGAACATCTTCTTTTGCGCGTTCGGTACGCCGTCCGTCGGAATCGGCTGCCGAAAAACCGCAAAAAAGTCCGTTTCCTTCTTCATCCGCTTCGACAGCGCGCTCCAAAGACGATATAGAAATACCGGCGTGTTTGCGTACAAACCGCATCAGCTTGGATAACGATTGAATTGCTCACAAAAAGACGGCCGTGAATATCCCGTTCTCGGCCGCTTTTACGACGATCTGTTGACAGTTGAACGCAAAAGTCTTTTAACCGCGCAAACATATAAAATCGCCGTAAAAGAACTGTTGCATTGGTGCGCCGAGTCCGGCATCGATTACGCCGCTTTGACCGTTCAGGATTTGCTGCATTACCTTGTGCGCCGAAAAACGGGAGATGCTTCGCGCATTCTCGCCGACGAATTGACGGTCGCAAAAGATATTTCGGCGCTGCGTTCTTTCGGCTCGTATTTGGTGAGAACCCGCATATGGCCGGAAAACATCGCCCTTTTGTTGCAGCGCCCCCGTTCTCGCCGCCGGCTTCCGCGCGTGCTCGGCATAGAACAGGTTGAAAAACTGCTTTCGGTTATAGACGTGTCGAATCCCCTTGGCTTGCGCGATCGGGCGCTGTTCGAATTGGTGTATTCGTCGGGGCTGCGCATCAGCGAAGCATCGGCCCTTGAGCTGCAGCACGTGCATTTGAGCGAACATATGCTGTTTGTACACGGTAAGGGCGATAAGGAACGCATGGTGCCTTTCGGTAACGAAGCGGCTTTCCGCATACAAAACTGGCTTGCCGACGGCCGCCCGCTTGTCGCAAAAAACCGCATTGTTCCGTGGCTTTTTTTAAACTACCGCGGCGGACGTTTGTCGCGCAAGGGAATTTGGAAGCGTTTTCAGGAACTGGAAGAACTTTCGCTTGTTACGGCAAAGGTGCACACGCTGCGCCATTCGTTTGCGACCCACCTTTTGGCAGGCGGTGCCGATTTGCGCAGTGTGCAGGAACTTTTGGGGCACGCCGACCTTTCGACAACGCAAATCTACACCCACATAGACGACAGCGCTTTGCACGACTGTCACAGCAAATTTTTCCCCGGACATAAAAAAGACGGGCATGCGCATCCGAACGGTTGACAGAAGCGGCACTATGCGCATATAGTTTGCGTATGCATACGAGTACTTTGCATAAAACCTTGTCCTTTGTACACGCGCTTTTGTGCGCGTTTTGCGCATTATTCTTTATTACCGCTTTATCCGGCTGCCGCCCGAACGTCAATTACATAAAGCGCATGCAGGCTTTGGAAGAAGGCGTCGGTTCTCCGCAAACCGAAGAAGAAATCGTTGCGGCAATACAAAAGTATCAGGGACGGGTTGAAGATATTATGGCCGCCCAAGGCCAAGTGGGCATTTGGTACAAAATTTTGGGCGTGCGCTACCTTGACAACCGCATGTACGGCGAAGCCCTCGGCGCCTTTCAACAAGCGCTTTCGTATTATCCGGACAATCAAAACCTGTATTATTACGTCGGCTTATGCGCAGGCTACATGGCAAAAACCGAACTCGATTCTTCGGCATCGTCGGCTAAAAAGCGCGCTTTTTACCTTGACCTTTCCGAAAACGCCTATAGCCGCGCACTGGAATTGGAACCGCGCTACGTGCGCGCGCTGTACGGCCTTGCCGTTTTATACACTTTCGAAACGAATATGCCGGAAAAAGCCGTTCCGCTTTTGCAGCGCCTTTTAAGCGTCGACACCAAACAAACGGACGCCATGTTCGTTTTGGCGCGTGCCTATTATATGACCTATGACTACGAAGCCGCAATCGATATGTACGACCGCATTTGCGCTCTTACGAAAAATAAAGCAAAGCTTGCCGAAGCCGAATCGAATAAAAAAGCGGTTTTGGACGCTTTATACGGCGGCGCTGCGCAATGAATACAACTGACGCGGTACATACGGCATGCGCACCGGAGCGTTTTGCCCTGCGCTTGGCGATAAGCCGGCTCGGCTTTTTAAGTTTTGCCGAAAAAAAACTT
Organism: Treponema maltophilum ATCC 51939; assembly: GCF_000413055.1. Classification (NCBI taxonomy): domain Bacteria; kingdom Pseudomonadati; phylum Spirochaetota; class Spirochaetia; order Treponematales; family Treponemataceae; genus Treponema; species Treponema maltophilum. The sequence continues at coordinate 854,719 of NZ_KE332518.1, forward strand.
CTTGAAAAAAAACTTGACACGCTGTCCCGTCTTGCGTTACTTTCTATAGATGATCTTTCCCTTTTAATAGGAAGGGTTATCGATACAAAATTGTGGAGAACGCAGGATGCCGAACGTTTGGCGGATTCCGATCAAAAAATCATGGCGGCATTCCGCATCGCCGTTATGTTTTACGACGATCCGCTGTGGCCGCCCTTATTAAACGAAATATACGATCCGCCTTATGCGCTGTTTTACCGCGGGAACCCCGCCGTATTGACGCCGCAAAAAAAGGCGTGCGTATCGATCGTCGGTACGCGTCGCCCGACGGGACGGGGAATGCAGTCTACGGCCGACCTTGCGTTTGCCCTTGCCGAAAAAGGCTATACGGTCGTATCGGGCCTTGCGCTCGGAACGGATGCATGCGCACATAGCGGGGCTTTGCGTTCCGTTGCGGGCAAAACCGCCGCCGTACTCGGGTCCGGTGTCGACACGATAACGCCTGCGTCGAACAAAAATATTGCCGCCGCAATATTGAATTCGGACGGCTGCATTTTGAGCGAATATGCGCCCGGTGTCGGTGCCGAAAAATGGCATTTTCCGCAGCGCAACCGGATAATATCGGCTTTGAGCGCGGCAACCGTGATTATGGAAGCTCCGGCGGGCTCCGGCGCGCTTATTACGGCCGATTTTGCTCTTGAACAAAACCGCGAACTGTGTTTTCATACATGCGCTTTGGACTATCCCGAAGCGCCGTCCGCAAAGCCGCTTTCGGCGGCCCAAAAAAAGCGGCAGGTAAAAAATTATATAGAAGAAGGTGCGCGCATCGTTTCCGATGCACAGGATGTACTGTCTTTGCTTGCACCGGAATATGTGGAGTTATAATATGAAAAAAAACAAGGAACATTCCACCCTTATTATCGTGGAATCTCCGGCAAAAGCAAAAACGATCGAAAAATATCTGGGCCCCGGCTATACGGTCAAAGCGTCGATGGGACACTTAATCGATTTGCCCAAATCGCGTATGGCCATCGATATCGAACATAATTTCGAGCCTGAATATATAACCGTGCGCGGCCGCGCGCCCCTGCTTAAAGAATTACAAAAGGATGCAAAAAAAGCGGGCGAAGTGCTGCTCGCAAGCGATAACGACCGCGAAGGAGAAGCCATCGCCTGGCATTTGCGCAATTCGCTCGGCGAAAAAACGGCTGCGGCCATAAAGCGTATTGTGTTTAACGAAATAACGCCGGCCGCAATAAAAGAAGCCGTTTTGCATCCGGCCGACATCGACGAAGCGAAGGTAAACGCTCAAAAAGCGCGCCGCGTACTCGACCGTTTGGTCGGTTACAATTTGTCGCCGCTTTTGTGGAAAAAGGTAAAAAACGGTTTGTCGGCCGGCCGCGTGCAGTCGGTTGCGCTCAGACTTTTGTGCGAACGCGAAAAAGCCGTGGAAGAATTTTTGCCCGAAGAATATTGGTCGCTCGAAGCCGACTTTAAAAAAGGCAAAACCTCGTTTACCGCCGAACTGGTACAGTACAAGGGGAAAAAGGTTGAGCTGAAGTCGGAACAAAGCGTTCAGGATATTATTAAAGAAATTAAAAATGCCGACTGCGTAGTTGCCGACATAAAAACGAGCGATCGCGTGCTTAAGCCGAAGGCGCCGTTTACGACGTCGAAACTCCAGCAGGCGGCGGCGAACAAACTCGGCTTTACGTCGCGTAAAACCATGCAGATTGCCCAGCAGCTCTATGAAGGCGTCAATATCGGATCGAGCCGCGTCGGTCTTATCACGTATATGCGTACCGATTCGGTGCGTATATCGGACACGGCGATCGAAGACGTCCGGAATTGGCTGCAAAAGAATTTTCCCGCCGAACTTCCGTCAAAGCCCGTGCACTACAGCGTGGAAAAAAAGGCGCAGGACGCGCACGAAGCGATCCGCCCCACCTATACCGAATACACGCCCGATTACGTAAAAGAATATTTAAACCGCGACCAACTGCGCCTTTACACCCTTATTTGGGAAGCCTTTGTTTCAAGTCAAATGAACAACGCAAAAAGCCGCACGACAAGCGTCGATATAAAAGCGGGCGACGCCCTGTTCCGTATTTCGGGAAGTAAAATCGTCGAAAAAGGTTTTTACAACGTCATCAAATTGCTTTCGTCGAAAGAAGACAACGGCAGCCGTCTTCCCTCATTGACTGCAGGCGAAAAACTCGAAGCCGTAAAGTTTTCGCCCGAACAGCATTTTACGCAGGGACCTGCACGCTACACCGACGCTTCCATCGTTAAAACGCTTGAAGAAAAAGGAATCGGCCGGCCTTCAACCTATGCGCCGATTATTTCGGTTTTGCTCGACCGCTATTACGTTACGCGCAACAACCGTCAACTCGTTCCGACGGCTTTGGGGCGTATTATAAACGACATTTTGGTCGAATCGTTCCCCGAAGTTATAAACGAGAATTTTACGGCCGAAGTCGAGCGCGATTTGGACTCGGTCGAAGAAAACCGCGTCAAGTGGACGAAGATGATGGGCGACTTTTACTTTCCGTTTCATAAGCGCGTCGAAGAAGTTATGGCAACCCTTGAAAGTTATAAGGGAACGATGGACGAGCCGACCGACAAGGTGTGCGAACTGTGCGGAAAGCCGATGGTTAAAAAATTGGGAAGGTTCGGCTATTTTCTTGCCTGTTCGGGCTTCCCCGAATGCAAAAACACCCGTTCGGTGCCGCTTGCAAAATGTCCGCGCGAAGGCTGCAACGGCGAAATCGTCGCGCGCAAAACGAAGGGACGCGGCAAAGAATTTTACGGATGTACGAATTATCCCGAATGCGACTTTATCAGCCACTTTAAGCCGCTCAACGCCGTATGCCCTAAATGCGGCCGGTTTTTGGTTGAAAAGTACGATAAGAAAAACGGCACCTATAAGTCGTGCATAAACCCCGACTGCGATTATCTGCATACCGCCGAAGACGACACCGCTTCGTCCGCCGCGGAAGCCCAAGCCGCCGATGTCTGATTTTACGGATTTAATCGAAGAGTTCCTTGCATGGCAAAGCGGCGTGCGCGGCCTTTCCGAACACTCCGTTGCGGCGTACCGCTCCGATTTATACGCAATGGCCGCCATGCTGAAAGCAAACGTGCCGCCTCAGGCGAAAAATCCGGCTTGTGATGCGGTAACGACCGAAGACTTGCGAGCGTGCATCGGCGCTTTGTCGCGGCAAAACAAAGCGGCCGCGAGCATAAACCGTTTTATCGCTTCCGTACGGAATTTCTTTGCCTATTGCCGCCGTTTTGGTTATATTAAAATAGACCCCGCGTGTGACTTGAAAACGGTTAAAAATCCGGTCAGGGTTCCCAAATTCATGTCGGCGGAAGAAGTCGACGCTTTGTGCGCTCAGCCCGGACAAACGCCGCTTTTATGGCCCGAACGCGACACGGCCCTGTTTGAAATGCTGTATTCGTCCGGCTGCCGCGTAAGCGAGCTTGCGCAGTTAAAGCTCGGCGATGTTTCGGCTGCGTACGATTCGGCCCTGGTACGCGGCAAGGGCGGAAAAGACCGCCGCGTTTTTTTTTCGAAGGAGGCGTGCGCCGCTTTAAAGCGGTATGTTGCCGAGCGCGGCAAGACGATCGGCAAGGCGGGCGCTCAAGCGGCCGGCAAAACAACCGAAGCGCTTTTTATAAACCGAAAGGGCGGCGCCTTAAGCGCGCGCGGCATGCGCTTTATCGTAAGCCGCTATTCGTCCGCGGAAGGAACGAACCGGCATGTGTCGCCGCACGTTTTCAGGCACACCTTTGCTACCGCGATGCTCCGCTCCGGCGCCGACATCCGCGCGGTACAGGAAATGCTGGGGCATTCGAGTATTTCGACTACCCAGCGCTATACGCATGTTACGACGGAGGAATTAACCGCCTTGTACAACCGGGCGCACCCGCACGGTTCCGAAAATAAATAAAGCGTTTACAGATAAAGAGGTTCCGATGAAAAAACCACAAATTCGAAGTACTACCGTTATCGCCGTGCGGCGGGGCGGACATATCGCAATGGCCGGCGACGGGCAGGTAACGATGGGACAAACCGTCATGAAGGGGAATGCCCGCAAAGTGCGCAAAATGTACGAAGGCAAGGTTCTTGCCGGTTTTGCAGGCGCTACCGCCGACGCGTTCAATCTGTTCGATAAATTCGAAATGAAATTGCAGGAATACAACGGCGACATTACGCGAGCCGCCGTGGAGCTTGCAAAAATGTGGCGCACCGATAAGGCACTGCGCAATTTGGAAGCCCTGCTTTTAGTCGCGTCCAAAGATAAAATCCTTCTTATTTCGGGAACGGGCGACGTTATCGAACCGGAAAACGACGTATTGGCTATCGGTTCCGGCGGAAACTACGCGTATGCGGCAGCTTTGGCGTTTATGGAATCTTCCGAATTGAGCGCGCTTGAAATCGCCGAAAAAAGCCTTAAAATCGCATCGGATATTTGCATTTATACAAATCAGCATATTACCGCGGAGGAACTGTAATGAAGACTGTGCTTGAAGATTTAACTCCCAAACAAATAGTCGAACAATTGGACACGTATATAATCGGCCAAAAAAAAGCAAAGCGTTCGGTCGCCGTCGCGCTGCGCAACCGTACGCGGCGTTTAAAACTGCCCGAAGAAATACGCGAAGAAATCGCGCCGAAAAATATTTTGATGATAGGTCCGACCGGCGTCGGAAAAACCGAAATAGCGCGCCGTCTTGCAAAAATGTGCGGGGCGCCTTTTATAAAGGTTGAAGCGACAAAGTATACAGAAGTCGGCTATGTCGGCCGCGACGTGGAATCGATGGTGCGCGATTTAATGGCCGTCGGTTACAATATGGTGCGCGAAGAAATGCAGGAAAAGATGAAAGCGGCCGCCGAGCAAAAGGTTGAAGAAGACCTTTTGGATTTGCTGCTTCCCGGAAGTGGTAAAAAGCACAAGAATACTTCGGACGAAAACGGCAAACAGGAAGGCGGTTCCGTTATGCTGCCCTTTACCGTGTTCGGCACAAACGTTTCCGAAATTGCGGACGCCGCAGGCTCGCAGGATAAAAGCGGCGCTTCCGGGGGATTTTCGGCGCATAATTCCGCGCAAACTTCCGCAGCAGCTGGACAGGGCGAAAACGCGGGACTTTCCGCATCCGCCGCCGGCGATGAAAGCGCTCAACATGCCGAAAAAGAAGCCTTGTCTTCGACGCGCGAAAAATTCCGCCGCATGCTGCGCGAAAAAAAACTCGAAGAGCGCGAAGTTGAAGTCAGCGTAAAAAAACGTCAAAAAATGCCGTCGATGGAAATCATCGCCGGCGGCAACATGGAAGATATGGAAAGCGCCATGCAAAGCATTTCTTCGATGTTCGGCGGCAACCGCACAAAAAAACGGACGGTAAGCATCGCCGAAGCGCGCCAAATTCTGCTCGAAGACCATCTGGACCGCATGACCGATCCGGATAAAGCCGCCGACATTGCAAAAGAGCGGGTCGAACAAATGGGCATTATCTTTATCGACGAAATCGATAAAATCGCCGTCGAGGGGCACGGAAACGGCGCCAACGTATCGCGCGAAGGCGTTCAACGCGATATTTTGCCCATAGTCGAAGGCTCTTCGGTCAATACGAAATACGGCGTCGTCGACACGACGCACATACTCTTTATCGCGGCCGGCGCCTTCAATTTGTCCAAACCGTCCGACCTTATTCCCGAATTGCAGGGGCGCTTTCCGCTCCGCGTCGAATTGGATTCGCTGAACGCCGAAGATTTCGAGCGTATTTTAACCGAACCGAAAAACGCCCTTACGCGCCAATACGCCGACCTTTTGGAAACGGAACAAGTGCACATATCCTTTACGGACGAAGCCGTAAAGCGCATGAGCGCCCTCGCCGCGGACACCAATTCGCGCATGGAAAACATCGGGGCGAGGCGCCTTCATACGATTATGGAAACCCTTTTGGAAGATTTGTCGTTCAGCGCCGACGAACATGCGGGCGAAACGATCGAAATCACCGGCGAATACGTCGACGAGCGGCTCAAAGACATCGTTCAAAATCAGGATTTATCGAAGTATATATTGTAAACCTCTTTGCGCTGTGGTATGATAGCGCAAGGAGCAGTTCCGCTTTTTGCACCGTCCGCGCCTATAATTAGGTACGGAGGTGTATATGAAAAAATGCTTTGATGACTTAACCATCGCCGATGACTTTATGTTTTGTTCCGTTATGCAAGACCCTAAGTTATGTAAAAAACTTTTAAACATTGTCCTTTCAGACACAATCGGCACTATTACGAAATTACAGTATCAAACGGCATTCGAAAAAGGCAGCAGTAAGGGTATTCGCCTTGATGTGTGGGCAGGCGATGATAGCGGCACACTATACGACATAGAAATGCAAACCACTGACAAAAAAAATCTTGCCAAACGCTTACGCTATTATCAATCGGCGATCGATGTGAGTACATTGACTAAAGGTGGCGACTATAACGACTTACCCGACACCTTTATTATCTTCTTTTGTCCGTTTGACTATTTAAATGCGGGGCTGCCGATGTACACTTTTAAAACAATGTGCACGCAAAACTCACATTTGCAGTTGCCTGATGGTACAACAAAGGTTATACTTAACAGTAAGGCGGCCGAGAAAGAAAAGAATCCGGAGCTTAAAGCATTTTTGGAATACATGAACGGCAAAAAAAGCGAAGATACATTTGTCAAAGAGTTGGAACAGAGAATAGCAGAAATAAAACACAACGACCAAAGGAGGCACGATTATATGATAATGACAGCCTTTGAAGCCGATGCAAAACGGATTGGTAGATTGGAAGGCAGAAGCGAGGGCTTTGCCGACGGAGCATACCAAAAAGCGCTCGAAACGGCAAAACTCATGCAAATGCACAACTATCCGATTGCCGAAATTTGTGAAATGACCGGGCTTTCCAAGCAGGAAGTGGAATCGATTAATTAAATGGTAATGTGTAAGCCTCGGCAAGTTCGACATCAAAGTTGAGGTAACAATCGCCGATATTTTCCCCGTTACGGTAGAGGGCTGTACCGAAACGGAGCTTCAAAGCGCTACCGAAACCGTACTGCATACAAGGCCGCCAATCTTTCATATTGCAGAAATATCGCTTCCTGTGTTATTATAAAAAAGCACCGATTGTTTATTACAGGAGTTTTTGATGAAAGAATTTGTGTCGTCCGATAGCATACGGAATAACGCGCTTAAAATGGCGCACCGTATTTTGCAGGACGGTTTTATTCCCGATGTTATCTATGTGTCGCTTCGCGGAGGCGCGTACGTTGCGAACGTGCTCAGCGAATATTTTAAACTTGCCCGAAAAGATGTGCATCCGGTGCTGTATGCCGCCGTCGTTGCGCGCTCATATTCGGATATCCGCTGTCACAGCCGCGTTATGGTCGACGGCTGGACCTATTCGCCCGAACATTTGCGACCCGGCGACCGTATTTTGCTTGTGGACGATATTTTCGATACCGGCAGAACCATAAATCATTTAGTCGAAATTCTGCTCGAAAAGGGCATTCCGCGCAAAGACATAAAGGTTGCCGTTCACGACTACAAATATTTTACCGATTTGAAAGAGCAACTTCCCATTCAGCCCGATTATTGGTGCCGCAAGTTCACTCAGCCGAACCGAGATAACGACAACTGGCTGCATTATTTGAGCCACGAATTGGTCGGGTTGACGGCCGAAGAACGCGAAAAGTATTATTATGCGTCGGATCCGGAACTGCGCGACGTGCTCGAACCTTTGTTTCAGAAATCGGCAAAATAGAGAGGAAAATCGGAATGGAAAAAAAGACAAAAAAAAGAGCCGCATCCGCTTTGAACTTTTTTTTCGCCGTCCTCTTTTTATCTCTGCCGTTTTGCGGCGCGTATGCGAACGAAGGCTTAAAAAGCCTCCGGAGCGCCGCACCGGATTATGTCATCAATCCCGCTGCGGGCGTGTGGGCGAATTATCAAACGTTAGTGCTCGACTTACCCGAAGGCGCCGAAGCATTTTATTCGCTGAACGGCGAAGACCCTTCCGTGTCGGGCTTTGCATACGACGGTCCGGTTGTGCTTTCTGTTGCGGGCAGCGTTGCGCTCAGAATTGTCGTAACCGACGGTTCCGCCCCGATTTTCGAAACCGAAATTCCGTACACGGTCGTTCCGAAAGAAGAACCGGCGTATATACGGGCGGCGCGCCCGTTTTCCGCCGACGAAGCGTTTTTGCGTGTAAACTCGTCCGCCTATATCGATCTTCCCGAATCGGTTTCGTATACCGCAGGGCCCAGTCCGGTCTTTTTTACCGGGCGCCGGCTTATGCTGCCCTATGCTTCCGTGTACGAGCGCTTCGTTCCGCTTGCCGTCTACGACGGGGAAGTGCCGTTCCGCTATGTGCTTTTAACCGGAGGAGATGCGGAAAAATCACCCGGTTCGGAAACGGCCGGTGCGGCGGACGGAATCCTCTCTGCCGATACGCTTCCCGAATTCGATGATTGGAATTACGCGGCGTTTAAAACTCCGTTTCCGGTTTTTTATGCGATCGACGAAGGTCCCGTGCGCGTAAGCGCTTCGGCGCGCATCCGTATCGACAGAACAAAGCCGCATATGCTCTATTGGAAAATCGACGACGCGGAAAGTAAAGCGGCCGCCGCGGTGAACGCGGCCGGTACTCAAAGCGCGCTCGGTTTATCCGGTGCGCCGCTTTCGGAATTCAACCGGCTTTTTATTCCGCCCAAACCCGAACTTCATGGCCTTCCTGCGGTTCCTTCCGTGAACAAGGCGGTGAATCTGTCTTTCGACGATCCGGATTTTCTGTTCTGCGCTCGGACAAAAGACGGGAAAAAACTGTACTCGCCGGTTTTTTCGGTCGATGCGCTTGAAGGCGATGCTTTCGGTTTTTCGGAAAATATCGACGTACTGTATAAGGGCGTAAAGCAGGGCTCCGTGCGTCCTTCGTTTATTATCGATAAAATTCCGCCTTCGGCTCCCGTGTTTGTGTCGTCGGAAAAGGATTTTTATGCGCGAAAAGACATTGTCCTCGACATTCAAAGCGAAGGCGCCGTTTATTACCGCTTTGCCGAAACGTTCGAAGCCGAAAAGGGATTTTCCCGTTCCCGCATCGAAGACATAAACCGCGCGCTCGAATCCTCCCTTGCGGGCGAAAACGAAGAATCTTTTACGCGGCTTTCCGGCGGAAGTCTTATCCTTACATCGGGAGAAAAAAGCGCCCGATTGTACACGGTGGACGCGTACAGTGCCGATGCGGCCGGCAACAAAAGCCCCGTCGTGCGCTTTCAAACGGTTGCGGACGCCGTAAACTTTTACGCTTCGACCGCTGCCGAAGACGCTCAAGCCGACGGTTCTCCCGACAAACCCTTCGGTTCTTTTCCCGCTCTTTATACCGCGGTGCAAAAATCGGCTTCGCCCTTTGTGCGCTGCATGCTCGAGGGCACTTTTTCCGACATTCATCCGCTCCTTATAGAGCGCGACACCGAACTGTGCGGCGACGGAAAAACGCGCTTGCAGTTCGAAAAGGACGCATCGCTTACGGTGCGCAATGCGTTTTTCAATTTGAAAAACTGCACGCTCGAACGCTATGGTGTAGGCGAAAACGATATGCTTCAAACGTATCTGGTGCAAGCCGAAAACGCCGCGCTTTCTTTTTCGCATGCCGAACTCATATGCCGCGATCCGAACGGCGTTTCATGCTTCGGTCTGAAATCTTCTTCGCTCGACGCGGACTTTTGCGGCTTTACCGCCGAGGGCGTCGTATACGCGGATGCCGTCAGCGCAAAGGATTCGGTGGTGAATTTGCACAATGTGCGCTCCGTTGTAATTGCGCAAACGGGAGTCGGCGTAAAAAGCGTTCGCAGTTCGGTAACGGTTTTCGATTCGTCGTTCAGACTGAGCGGGAATCTGGTGCGGGCGCTCGAGTTCCTCGATTCGAATTTCGAACTCGGGAACAACGAGTTCGTTTCCGAAAAACCGATGAACGGCATGGGCGCCGTGTGGTCGAACGTTTTTCCCGACATCGCAATCGATGTTTCCAAAAATACCTACAGCGGTTTTTCTTCGCTGTACGCAAGCCGATGAGCGTGATTTGCGGTTTGGACGAAGCGGGAAGGGGACCCTTGGCCGGCCCCGTTACCGCCGCCGCCGTTATTCTGCCGCCCGATTTTCCCGTCGAACTGCTTAACGATTCCAAAAAACTTTCGGCAAAAAAACGCGGGACGCTCGAAATACTCATAAAAGAAAAAGCCGTCGCCTGGGCGGTTTCATCCGTAGACGAAAAAGAAATCGACCGCATCAATATTTTACGCGCAAGCCTGCTTGCGATGAAGCAAGCCTTTGAAAGCCTGTATGAGCGCCTTTATGAAAAACTTCCCGATCCGCGCCTCACAATCGAATGCATAGCCGACGGCACCTTTTGTCCCGAGGTCGGAGTGCCCTGTACCGCGCTCGTGCGCGCCGACTCGCTCGTTCCAGCGGTTATGGCGGCTTCCGTTTTGGCAAAAACGGAACGCGACCGCATTATGTGCGCTTACGCAAAACTGTATCCGGCTTACGGCTATGAACGGCACAAGGGCTATCCGACGCTTGAACACCGCACACTGTGCCGCAAGCTCGGCCCCTCTCCCATTCAGCGCATGAGCTTTTCGTATTAACCCCGATATGAAAAATGAGAAACGGGATTCAGCATGTGTAACGAAGCTGAAAAAACACATTTATAGCGAGGGCGTGAAAAAGGGGACCGTGAACGGCTTATGAGCGGAGTGAATTGCCTGAACGGACACTTTTTTACGCCCTATCGCGGACAAACTTTTTTATTATTCTTATTCATGCCGAATCTCTGTTTTTTTACCTGCTTGACAGTTGTTGTAATACCCGTATGATTGCAGCCGATAAGGAGGCACCGCCGTGTGTGAAGAATGTTATGTAAACGAAAGCCGGATAACACCGCTTTTGAATCCGCGGGAATGCTTGGAAAACCATATGCAATATGTGTGCGGAATCTGCGGCCGCTGTATTTGTATCGGGAAAACGGAAAAAGGACTGCAACGGTGGAATTTTCCGTTTCAGTCTTCGGAAATTGCAAAACTGTACTTGCGCACCGCCGATTACACAATGAAAAAATGCTGCGGTATATACGAAATCAAAAGCGCAAAGGGAAGAACCTTTTACAAAATATTCGCCGATGAAAACGACCTGAGTTCGTACTTAAAAACGAATAAAGACAAAACCTGCCCGGCCGGCGCCCCGGTTTTTTCGCAAAGCGAATACCGCGAGTTCCCGAACACAAAAGCGAAAAGACTCACTGCCGCCGAAGTATGCACGTACATGAAAGAAAGAGGCTCGGCTGTACCGGCTGCAAACGGAAACTCGCTGTAAATCTGTTTTTGTTCTTTACTCTTTTACGATCGGTACCCACAGTTCCATTTTGTAGGCGGGCGAGTCCGTGTCGCCTTCGGCATAGACTTCGAAGTCGGGGCTGCCCGCATGACGAAAACCATGTTCGGGAAAAAAGTTTTCCATAACGAATTTCCATCCGGCGTGAATACAGTCGGGGACGGCTCCTTCAAGCGTAACGACCGCATATTCGGCTGCGGGGATTTCGAGAACCGATAAACCGAGTTCCCGAGCTTTTTCTTTGCAGGATGCGCCGCGAAGGTCGTAGGCCGCCATATACGTAAAGTCTTTGCAATCGCTTACTTCCGTACATACGCCGAAACTTTGTCCGTTGCCGAGCTTTACCAATTGCGAATGCGGTATGTGCAAATACAACTTTTTCCACAGCGAAGGAAAATCATACGATGCGCAAACCGTTTCCTTTAAGCCTGCGACGCTGAACGCATCTTTTTTTTCGATTTTTACTTTCATCATGTTACCTCCCGTAACGGTTAACGACAGGCGAAGCGGCAAAAACGATGTGAATTCTTTTCCGTCTTTTACTTCGCTCGGCGACGCATTGTGAAATTTTTTAAACGCCGCGGCAAAAGAATCGGGGGACTCGTATCCGTATTTTAAAGCGATGTCGATGACTTTTTCGTTTGTGTTGCGCAAGTCGACGGCCGCCCGGCTCAGTTTTCGAAAACGCAGGTACTCGCCGAGCGTGTACCCCGTCAGTATCGAAAACAGTCTTGCAAAAAGTGCAAACGAATAGCGTGAAATCCGCGCGACTTCCTTTTCGTCGATTTCACCGTCAAGCACGCTTTCAATATAGTCCATCGTCCTGTTAAAAGAATTGAGCATGTTCACTCGGCTTCTCCCGTCTGAAAACAAAGTATAGGATCTTTTAACCGTTCCCGCCCGATATTTTTTGTACGGATTTTACGGGGTAGTATCGTCCTTTTTTCTTTTATGTGTCAATATATATGCTTTTTCTTTTACATCAAGCCTTTGACAACGCAGCATACAGGCGCTATACTCATGCCTATGACTTATAATTTTGATATCCGTGTAGACAGAAGAAATACCGATTCGCTTAAATATGACGGAGCCGAATCCGTATTCGGTAAAAAAGATATTATTCCGCTGTGGGTTGCCGATATGGATTTTCCGACCGCGCAGCCGGTTATCGACGCGATTTGCAAGCGCGCAAAAAGCGGTATTTACGGTTATACGCTGCGGCCGTCTTCCTATTTCGAGTCCGTGCGTGATTGGCAAAAAAAACGGAACGGCTGGCTCTTCGATACCGCTCTTGCATCTTTTTGTCCGGGCGTCGTTCCGGCTCTGGCCGCCGTTATAAGCGAATTTTCGCGCGAAGGACAGACCGTTTTATTTTTTACGCCGGTATATTCGGAGTTTTTTAATGCGACGAAAAACTGCGGCCGTCTTCCGCTTACCGTTCCGTTGACGCAAAGAGACGGCGGCATTATCGATATCGATTTTGATGCGTTTGAAAAAGCGCTGCAAAAAAAGCCCGCACTGTTTATTTTATGCCATCCGCACAATCCGCTCGGGCGTGTGTGGAAAAGATCCGAATTGGAAAAAATCGACGAATTGTGCCGCCGGTACAAGGTGCCCGTCGTGTCCGACGAAATCCATTCGGATATTATGCTCTGGGGCAACAAACATATTCCCTTTGCTTCAATCGGGTCTGAAGCCGCCGCAAATACGATTACCTGTACGTCGGCGACGAAAACCTTTAACCTTGCCGGTTTGCAAGCTTGTACGATCATCTTTCCCGATAAAGCGTCAAAAGAAAAATTCGATTCGTTTTGGCATCGCGTCGCTATCGGTATGCCTAACTGTTTCGGCGCTCTTGCAACCGAAATTGCTTTCCGTGAAGGCGAAGAATGGCTCGAACAGCTTTTGCGCTACATCGAAGGCAACGTAAGGTTCGTTAAAAATTATTTGGACGCAAAAATTCCGGAAATAAAAACCTATGTACCGCAAGGTACCTATTTGATGTGGCTCGACTGCCGCGCGCTCGGCATGAAAGGCGACGAGCTCTGCGATTTTATCGTAAACGAAGCGCGTTTGGGTTTAAGCGACGGAAGATCCTTCGGTGCACAGGACGGATATCTCAGGCTCAATGTCGCTTGCGCGCGCTCGGTTCTTGAGGAAGCTTTGGCGCGGCTCGAAAAAGCCGTTGAAAAAAAACGAAAATAATTTTACACGGAGGAGAATGTGTCTGACGATATAAAAGAATACGTTGTCGCGCTGCGGCGTAAATTCCATCGGATACCGGAAGTGTCTTTGCAGGAAAAAAAGACCGCCGAAAATATCCGAAAAGAATTGACAAAGCTGGGCGTTTCGTATGAAAAGGTCGGCGAGTACGGTACCGCCGCATGCATAAAAGGCGCTTTGAGCGGAAAAACCTATGCGTTCCGCGCCGACATCGATGCGCTGCCCGTAGAAGAGCAAACGGGGCTTCCGTTCAAATCGGAACATCCGGGCTGCATGCACGCGTGCGGTCATGACGGTCATATCGCGATTCTCTTGGCTTTTGCAAAAGAGCTGCAATCGCTTAAAGCCGAACTGAAGGGAACCGTGTACCTGTGTTTTCAGCAAGCCGAAGAAATCGGTAAGGGGCACGAAGAGATGATCGCCTATCTTAAAAAGGCCGGCAAAATCGAATCGATAATCGGTTCGCACCTGTGGGCCGATATTCCCGTCGGAAAAATATCTTTGCAGCCGGGCGCGGTAATGGCCGGGACGACGAGTTTCCGCATCACTGTAACCGGAAAAGGCTGCCACGGCTCAAGACCCGACCAGGGAATCGATCCGATAAATGCCGGAGCGATGATTGTCGGAGAAGCGTTCCGAATTAAAGACCGGGAATTCAGCCCGCTGCAAAACAATACGCTCAGCTTCGGAATGTTCCACAGCGGAAGCGCTACGAACGTTATTCCCGACCGCGCGGAACTCAGCGGAACAATGCGCTTTTTTTCGTCCGCCGAAAAAAAACAGCTGATTTCGGTTATCGACCGCAGCTGTAAAGCCGCCGCAACGCTCACGAGAACGAAAATCGAATGGACGACGCCGGTCGGTCTTCCGCCGGTCGTAAACGACGCTTTGTGCGTCGCCAAAGCTCTGCCGTCGGCTCAAGCGGTTTTCGGGAGCAAAAACGTCATTCACTTTGAGCGGATTATGGGCGCCGACAATTACGGTTGTTATTTGCAGAAATTTCCCGGTTTTTACGCCTTTATCGGCATAGGGAACAAGGCGAAGGGTATCGTGCACGCTCATCACAACGGCAAATTCGATATGGACGAAGCGGCTTTGGAAAGCGCCGTCCGGTTTTACGTCGATTTTATAAAACGAAATATGTAGGATTTCTTCGGAGGAATAAAATGGAGAACTCAAATAAAAAAAAGGCACAGCTTACGGGCGTACTGGGCTTTATTGAACGTGCGGGAAATAAAATTCCGCATCCGATTTATATGTTTATCGCGTTTTTCTTTTTAACGCTGATTTTATCCCCCGTCTGCGCCGCAGCCGGGGTAAAGGTTATCAATCCGATAAACAATAAAGAAGTTGCCGCGGTGAATTTGCTTACTGCAAAAAGTATCGCCGAAATACTGCAAAGTTTCCCGTCGGTATGGGCGGGCTTTGCTCCGATCGGCGCGGTATTCATCGCGACGCTCGGATTGGGCGTTGCCAACGGAAGCGGTTTTTTAAAAGGTATTTTATCGCTTGCTTCAAACTTTAAATCGAAGTTTTTGGTAACGATGATTGTGGTGTTGATCGGCATAAACGGCAACCTCATCGGCGACAGTGCCTTTGTCGTTTTTCCGCCGCTTATTGCCGTGCTGTATATAAACTTAAAGCGTAATCCTTTGGCGGGACTTTTTACCGCTTATGCGTCCGTAGCCTGCGGTTTCGGTGCCGCCCTTGTTGTGGGCAACGGAGACGCGATGCTTGCCGGCATGACAGAAGCCGCCGCCCATCTGGTGGATCCCGCGATGGTCGTTTCGCCTGCGAGCGGCTATTATTTTATGCTTGCTTCGACGCTTTTGTTAAGTCCAGCCGTCGCATGGGTTTCGATACGATTTATAGAAAAGAAGCTTGACGAAACCGGTATGGGCGTCGAATTCGAGCTTGAAGAACAGGAGCATTTTGCGGTTTCTCTTACCGGCGTACAAAAAAAAGCCATGAGAATGTCCGCCGTGAGTTTGGCGGCGCTGGTTTTGCTTATCGTCGTTATGGGATTTAAAGGCATGCCGTTCGCTCCGCCGGAAGGGAAATCCTTTGCGTTCAGTCCGATGCTGCGTGCCATACCCGCGGTTATTCTGTTCGTATTCGCCGTCCCCGGTTATGTGTACGGAAAAGTTACCGGTTCGATTAAAAAATTCAAAGACATCTTCGATATGATGACAAACGAATTGAAAACGATTGCGCCGTTTTTTCTTATTTGTTTTTTTGCGAGCCAGTTTATTTCGGTTTTTGCAAAAAGCAATTTGGGAACGATTATCGCGATCAATTGCGGTATGTTCCTTAAAAACAGCGGCATTCAGGGCGTCGGCCTCTTTATCGCGTTCGTATTTTTGATTGCGATCATAAATCTTTTTGTAAGCAGCATGAGTGCCAAATGGGCGGTTCTTTCTACGGTCTTCGTTCCGATGCTTTTGATTGCCGGCATAACGCCCGCGGCAACGCAAATGGTCTACCGCATAGGCGACAGCTTAACCAATAATATCACGCCGACGTTCGCCTATTTGGGAATTATTTTGGCTTATGCGCAAAAGTATGATAAGCGCGCGCAAACGGGAACGGTTATGGCGTATATGCTGCCCTTTTCGATAGCCTTTACGCTTATCTGGGTGGCGTTTTTGGCGCTGTGGACCGTTTCGGGGTTGCCGATAGGGCCGGGCTATCACGTTTTTATGTAATTTGCTATACTCGGTGAACATGCAGGTTTTTTCATGGGACGATGTTCTTAATTCAAAGGTTTCGGACTTTATTGCGGGAAGCGGTACCGCGCTGACTGTCGGCGGTTTCGACGGCCCGCATCGGGGGCACGAGGTTTTATGTGCGAAAGTTGTTGCGGATGCCCGAAAACGCGCTCTTTTACCCGGTCTTATTACCTTTACACATTCTCCGCGCGCTTTTAAGCAGCAGGATTCATATGAAGGCGACATATCGACGCTGCGTTTGCGCTTGAAAGTTTTTAAGCAATGGGGCTTCGCTTTCGCCGTAGTCATTGACTTTTCCTCCGATTTCAGTAAAATGGAGGGGTATACCTTTTTAACCGTATTAAAAGATTACTGCGGAATGCGTTTTTTCGAAGTGGGAAAACTTTTCCGCTGCGGGCATAATCACGCGGCCGGAGAAGACGAAATACGGAAGTTTGCCGGCGAACACGGAATCGAATGCGATTTTGTGTCTTTGGCAGCCGACGGCGGCAGCCGCATAAGTTCCAGCGCCGTGCGCCGGTGCATCCGCTCGGGCAGTCTCGATAAAGCCGAACAGCTTTTGGGACGGCCGTTCGAAATCGACTGCTTGTGCTTCAGCGCCGAAAACGAGGGCGGTAAAACGGTCGCGTTAAAAAAATACGGGGGCGGGCAAGACTGTTTTCAAATACTGCCGCCCGACGGCGTTTACCGCGTAAACGTTTCGGCATCGGATGCCGGAAAAAAAATCGGTTTTGCAGCGGATTTACATGCGGGTTCTTCCGTCCTTCGCCTGGATGTGCCCGATGTATATAAAAATTGCCGGCTCGATACGATCCGGTTTAAAAATTGAGACTTTAAGGATTAAAATAAAAGGAGTAAGTATGGCACTTACAAAAGAAAAAACGGTATCGGTTGTAAACAATTTTGGTGCGAATGAAAGAGACACCGGAAATACGAAAGTTCAAATCGCATTATTAACCGAACGGATTAAACAGCTTACCGAGCACTGTAAGACGTTTAAAAAAGACACCGGGGCGTCGCGCTCTCTTATAAAGCTGGTCGGTCAGCGCAGAAGACTGCTCAAATACTTGCAGCGCAGAGATTTGGAAACGTACCGCGCGCTTATTAAAGACCTCGGTTTGCGTAAATAATAGAATAAGAAGGATTAAATGGTTCACAGAGTTACATATAAAATCGGCGATGACGAGCTGATTTTGGAAACGGGCCGGATTGCCAAACAGGCGAACGGCGCCGTGTACGCGCAATACGGCGGTTCGGCCGTTATCGCGACGGTATGTGCTTCTCCTTCCGCACAGGAAGGCTTGGATTACGTACCGCTCACCGTCGATTACAACGAAAAATATTATGCCGCGGGAAAAATTCCCGGCGGTTTTATAAAAAGGGAAGGGCGCCCCAAGGATAAGGAAATCCTCGTGTCGCGCCTTATCGACCGGCCCATGCGCCCCCTGTTCGATATTGCTTTCGGGCGCGAAATTCAAATTATTCCGACCTGCATTTCTTCGGATCAAATAAACCCGCCGGACATACTTTCGGTTATCGCAAGTTCGGCCGCCGTGCATATTTCGGACATACCCTTTAACGGACCGGTTGCCGGAGTGCGCGTCGGGTACGTAAACGGCGAATATATTTTGAATCCGACCTACGAGCAAATCGAAAAAGGCGATATGGAAATCGTCGTTGCGGGAACAGCCGACGGCTTTACGATGGTCGAAGGCGGCGCAAACGAAGTGTCCGAAGACGTTATGCTCGGCGCTTTGGAAAAAGCGCAGGATTTTATCGCCGCAATGTGCCGCTTGCAGGATGAACTGCGCAAACTTGCCGGAAAAGAAAAGCTTCCGCTTTCGCCGCTGCAGGTTGCCCTTGAAAATAAAGATGCCATGCTCGCCGAAGCGCTTCCGCAAATGGAAAAAGCCTGCTTTGTAAAGGGCAAGCACGAACGGCGCGACGCGATTGCATCCGTAAAAACGTTGCTCGCCGAAAAATACGCGGAGCAGCTCGAAGACGAAGCGCAAAAAAAATTGTTCGATGCGCTTTTTGAAGACATGGAATACAATATTTTGCGCAAAAGCATTCTCGATAAGGGCGTGCGCGTCGACGGGCGCGGAACGGAAGATATCCGTCCCATTACCTGCGAAATCGGCGTACTGCCGCGTCCGCACGGTTCGGCGCTGTTTACGCGCGGCGAAACCCAATCGCTTGCGGTTGCAACCTTGGGCACCATGCTCGACGAACAGGTGTACGACGACATAGACGGTGATCGGCGCGAACACTTTATTTTGCATTACAACTTCCCGCCGTATTCGGTCGGCGAAGTCGGCAGAATGGGAACCGGACGGCGCGAAATAGGACACGGTAATTTGGCGCGCCGCTCGTTGGAGCCGATGGTGCCGAGCCGCGAAAAGTTCCCGTATACAATCCGCGTCGTTTCCGAAATTATGGAATCGAACGGTTCTTCTTCGATGGCGTCGGTGTGCGGCGGTACCTTGTGCATGCTCGCCGCGGGCGTTCCGATGAAAAAGAGCGTCGCCGGTATAGCGATGGGACTTATTACCGAAGGTACCGAAAGTAACGCGTACGAAAAATATGCGATTTTGTCCGATATTTTGGGCGAAGAAGACCACCTCGGCGACATGGACTTTAAAGTTGCGGGCACCGTAGACGGTATTACCGGCTTTCAAATGGACATTAAAATCGCCGGCGTTACAAAAGAAATTATGACGAAGGCGCTCGCTCAGGCAAAGCGCGGCCGTTTGCATATTTTGGGTATTATGAACCAAACGATCGACAAGCCCGCCGCCGAAATAAGCAAGTATGCGCCCAAGATCGAAACGATGAAAATCGACGTGGATAAAATCGGAGCGCTTATCGGGCCGGGCGGCAAAAACATAAAAGCCGTTTCCGCCCAATACGGCGTTACGATCAATACCGAAGACGACGGAACGGTTACGATTTACGGCAAAAACGCCGCCTCAACCGACGGTGCAAAAGCGGCCGTAAAGGGAATCGTCGAAGATCCGGAAGTCGGCTTGATTTACAACGGTACGGTTAAGCGCATTATGGACTTCGGCGCCTTTGTCGAAATTCTTCCCGGCAAAGAAGGCTTGTGCCATATTTCCAAGTTTTCGCGCACGAAAATCGCTTCGGTGTCGGACGTCGTAAGCGAGGGTCAGCAAATTCCCGTAAAACTGCTGGAAATCGATAAGATGGGCAGATTGAATTTATCCTACATCGATGCCGTTGAAGCGCAGCACAAGTAAAAAAACGGAGCCGGCCGCAAGGCCGGTTTTTAAACGCAGATTTTCAAACGGCGTTACGCTGATTGCCGAACCGATTGAAGCCGTGCGGACGGTTGCAATCGGTTTTTGGTTTTCCTGCGGTTCGCGCTACGAACAAAAAGGCCGGCGCGGCATAAGTCATTTTGCCGAACACATGCTTTTTAAAGGCACAAAAAGCCGCAGCGCTTTCGATATCGCGTCCGCATTCGACCGCATGGGCGGTTATGCGAACGCCTTTACCGAGCGCGAACAGGTGTGCCTGTATTGCGTTGTCCCGTCTTTTTATGCCAAAGATGCGCTGGACATTTTGTGCGACATGGCCGAACATTCCGTGTTTTTGAGCGAAGAAACGGAGCGCGAGCGCACGGTTATCGAAAGCGAAATAGAAGCGTCGGCCGACGATCCCGAAGACGCCGCCTTGGACGCGGTGAGCGACATTTTATGGCCCGGCGATCCCTTGTCGTTTCCGATTGCGGGTACCGTTAAAGACGTGCGGAAGTTGACCGCCGATTCGGTGCGCTCGTGGTATGCCGATTTTTTTCAAAAAGGAGAGCTTACCGTCTGCGTCGCGGGCAACGTAAATCCCGAAGCTTTGTGTTCCCGTCTTGAAAAATTGGGGCCGCACGCCGCTTGTCGTCCCCGTATTCAGTCCGTTCCCGCAGTTGCGCAAATTCCCGCAGGTGTACTGCTTTCTCCGACTCCGAAAAAAAGAAGCAAGGGAGGCGTGCATTTTTTAAGCGCCGATTTTCAGCAGGAACAGTTTTTCGTTTTATATCCATTGCGCTTTCCGTTTACGCTGAAAGATTATTACGCTTGGTCGGTTCTCAATGCGCTTATCGGCGATACGATGAGCTCAAGGCTTTTTCAAGCGTTGCGTGAACGGAGCGGCTATTGCTATACCGTGTACAGTTTTTTTTCGCTCTATGCCGACTGCGGCTATTGGTGCGCCTATGCGTGCGCGCCGAAAAAAAACGCCGCAAAAATCCTTGCCGTAGTGCGCGACGAACTGCAATTACTTGTGCAAAAGGGCTTCGGCGACGATGAAATCCGCGCGGCAAAAGAGCATGTGTGCGGCGAAGAAATCATCAATGCCGAAGATACCGAACACCGCATGAAGCGCCTCGCGCGCTGCGCGTTTTACGGCTTTGTTCAGACGCCCTTCGACGAAAGCCTTAAAGCGATACGCGGTTTGAGCGGAGCAGAACTTGAGTCGGCTTTGCAAAGCCTGCTTGCTTCGCCCGAAAAAATCGTTGTCGCCTACGGCCCCGAATTGTCTTCTTCCGTTCAAAAAAAGATAAAATCGCTGTACCGCGCCGAAAATTAAAAAAATATCGATTTTTATGTTTTGTGTGCGGCTCAAATTGTTTTTTCCCGTATATTAGTATATACTATATAAGGGCAATAGAGCCTCTATTTCAATTTCAATTAAAGAGTTGGCGACATGACAAAAACTGCAGGAGATGAAGTTTCGTATCGGGTTAAATTTTCCATCGGAGCAAAACTGGTTGTTATTATTTCGGTTTTGACGATTTTATCGCTCGGAATTATTACGCTTTTGGTTACGTGGTTCGGAAGTCAGGATGTGCGAATCCGCGCGGAAGAAAACAACCGCACGGTAAACGCGCAAGCCGCCGGCTTGGCGGAAAAAGATTTGTCGTCTTTGCGCGCGAACGCGTTTTTGCTTTTGGATATTTTGAATAGAACGGAAAGCGGGAGTTCGTTTGCAAAACAGGCGGCGGATTTTTACTTTGAGCGCAATCCTTCGGTTGCCGCCGTTTTGGTAACCGATTCGAACCGGCCCGACGGTTTGGAGCGCAAACTTTTAAGTTCGGCGTTCTTTTTGTCGAACGAATTGGATCCTTCTCTTATCGATACTTTTTTATCCCGTGAGCGGGATAAAATCCGCGAAACCGAACGCGGCATTATGAACGTGCTGAACGCTTCTCCCGTGTTCGAAAGCCCCCTGCTGGTGCTGTGCTATCCCTACACGGAGCGGGGCTTAAATCAGGGTTTGGCCGTCTTCTTTTCCGCCGAAAAAATATCCGACAGTTTCGGAGCCGGAACGCTGCAAACCACGTATTTGGTCAACGACGACGGCGACATCCTCATTCACCCCGATTTCAACTTGGTAAAAAACGGCGCCAATGTGAGCAATTTTTCGCTGTTTACACAGATGCGCGAAAACGGCGACACGAACCGCCAGCTTCTCGTTACCGACGATACCGGTAAAAAGTATTTCGGTACGTACCGCCGCCTTGCCTTCGGCGAACTTGCCGTTTTAACGACCGCGGATGCCGACGTTCTTTTGGAACCGGTTGCCGATACGACGCGGCGCAATATTTATTTAAGCGTTATCGTATTGTTCCTTTCGATTGTGTTTATATGGTTTTTTTCCAAATCGATAAGCCGGCCGGTTAAAACCCTTGCGCGCGCCGCGGGGCAAATAGAGCAGGGCGAATACGAACTTGATTTAAAACCGAAAACAAAAGACGAACTGGGACTTTTAACGTCGAGCTTTGTAAAGATGGGCAAGGGGCTTGCGGAGCGCGAACGGCTTAAAGATTCGTTCGGCCGCTTTATCAATAAAGAAATCGCCGAGCTTGCCGCGCGCGGGGAACTTGCGCTCGGCGGCGAAACAAAGGAAACGACGATTTTCTTTTCGGACATCCGTTCGTTTACGGCGATTTCCGAAAAACTTGAGCCGTCGGAAGTCGTCGAGTTTTTGAACGAATATATGACGGCTATGGTCGAATGCGTGAACATGACCCACGGTGTTGTCGATAAGTTTATCGGAGACGCGATTATGGCGGTGTGGGGCGCCCCGACTTCGGCGGGAAGTCCGAAAGAAGATGCGCTCAACTGCATCCGTGCGGCATTACGCATGAGGGCGGCTCTTATTGCGTTCAACCGCGGCCGCGGCGGAGATAAAAAGCCGATTATCCGCATAGGATGCGGTATCAATTCGGGCGCCGTCGTTGCCGGGCAAATCGGTTCGGTAAAACGAATGGAATATACCGTTATCGGGGACGCCGTAAACCTCGCTTCCCGCACGGAAGCTTTGAACAAGCCGATGGGAACGGACATCCTTATTACCGAATACACGTATAATTTGGTGCGCGATCATGTTGTCGTTGAAGAAATGCCGGCGGTTACCGTCAAAGGCAAAGAAAAACCGCTGAGAATGTTTGCCGTTGTCAATATGCCCGCCGAAGACGGCATCCCCGGCGCGGGCGCAAAAGGCCCCCAATCACTCGGACAAATACGGACTGTACTCGGAATCCCGACTCCCGATTTTGCGAAGGTAAATCTCAATGAAGACGAAAAAAAGTACAAAATACAATCCTGATTCTCCGAGCGCGGTAAGCATATTGCAGGATATCGCCGTCGTTGTGTTTTCTCTCGCTGCGGTTGCCTTTACGGCCCGGCTGTTTTACCGCGATGTGAATAAAACGCTTGAACGCAGCGATAAGGTGCAAATCGCAACCGTTTCGTATAAATACAAAAGCGTGCAGCGAAAATTTCTCGACCGTTCCGTATGGGACAGACCCGTGCAGTATTCGCCCGTGTATAACGGCGACATTATCCGTACCGCGCCTTTATCCGAAGCGACGATTAACTTTCCCGATCAAAACGTCATAAGCGTCGGTGCGAACACGATGATTCAAATCTTTAAGCAAGCGCAAAAAGACGAAACGGCCATACAGGTTGACGAAGGAAGAATTTCGGTGCAGACGGCCGGCGCGGCAATGGCCGTGCGCTCGGATAACGCATCGGTCAATGTGGAAAAAGATTCGGTTTTGCACATGCAAAAGCTTGAGGCCGACCGGGAAGCCGATTCTTCAGGCGGCGTATTGCGTTTGAGCGTCGAAAAAGGACGGGCTGCCCTGAGCAAAACGGACGGCGGTTTTGCCGAAGCGGATTCCGCGGCACAGGCGCAAGGCGAAATCTTAACCGAAGGGACGGTTGTGAATGCCGGCGGTTTCGGTTATGAGCCGGGAAGAGCCGATGCCGCAGGCACCGAAAATCGCCCCTTTGTTTCGGTTATAAGTCCCGCTCCCGAAATGAAAATACTGAACAAAAACGCCGCCGGTAAAGCGGCTGCGGTTCCATTTAAATGGTACAGCTCTTTTGACGACGGCAGCGAATTGATTTTTGAAACGTCCCGCAGCCGCGATTTTACGCAAAATGTGCGCCGCGTGTCGGTTACCGGCTTAAAAGAATTGACCCTTGATGAACAACCCGGCACCGTTTATTGGAGACTGTACGCCGCCGAAAAAGGCCCGGAAGATGCTTCGTCCGATTCGGGAAAATTTACCGTCTTGGCCGCGCCTCCGCCCGTAATTCTTGAACCCGCGAGCGACAGGCGCTATGTGTATAAAGAAGCGCTTCCGGCCGTACGCTTTTTGTGGAAGGGCAACGAAGTATGTTCGTCCTACGTGCTTGAAGCCTCTTCCGATCCCGATATGAAAAATCCCGCCGTTACAAAACAGGTGAACGGCGAATCGGTTTCGTTTGTGCTTCCCCGCGACGGAACATGGTACTGGCGGTTAACGCCGATTTATGCGGCGGAAGACGAAACGAGCCGCAAGCCGACTCCCGCATCGGTTTTTTATATCGAAAAACAAAAAACCTTTGCACCTATAGAACAGCTTGCGCCCGGAAAAATCGCGGATACGGCCGAAGGCAAAAGCGTAACCTTTTCGTGGAAGAGCGTAAGCGAGGTAAAAAAATACCTTGTGCGCGTTGCAAAAACCGAAGCGATGAACAATCCCGTTTTGGAGCGTTCTTCCGACATCAATTATTACGAGCTGAAAAACGCCGCAAAAGCGCTTCCGAACGGCACTTATTATTGGACGGTTGAAGGGCTCGATAAAAACGGCGAACGCTTAACGGCAAGCGCGGCTTCCTCTTTTAAAACGCGCGACAGCGAAGTTATCCTTCGTTCGCTTTTTCCGCCGGACAATTACGTGTTGGCCGACACCTTGTGCCTCGATACGCGCTTTACGTGGAAAACGAATTTGCAGGGCGAACAGCGCTTTCAAGTGTCCGCGACGCCCGATTTTTCATCTCCCCTTTTGGACATAAAAGCGCAGGGCTCCGGTATCGACGGCCTCATGCTCGAGCGGGGCGACTGTTATTGGCGCGTGGCGATAAAAAGCGAAGACGAAACTTTTCATACGCCGGCCAAAAAGCTGAACGTTGCTCCCGCGCTTCCTCGTCCGGAACTTATCGGTATAGGCGATTCGGTCGTTGTCCGCCCCGATGCGAAAACGACCTTTGCGTGGACGGCCGTTCCGCTTGCCGATTATTATCAGGTAAAAATCACCGAGCCGGGCTTGGATTCGCAGCCCTTATACGAAAATCTGTACATTACCGGCACCGAAGTAAAAATGGCTTTGCAGTCGATACGCGAGGGGCGCTACGTTATACACGTGCAGGCTTTTGCCGCGGCGACTGTTACGTCGAGCCGGCGCCACAGCTTTGCCGCCGATAAAACCTTCGATTTAAAGCACCTGCGCCCCGTCGAACTCGTGTCTCCCGTGCGCGGTGCACGGATCTCCGGCGTGGATGCGGCCCTCAAGCCGGGCACTTTGGAATGGAACTCGGTTGAAAAACCCGTAAAAAGCCGCCTCGTACTCGAAAAGGTCGGCAAAGCGGGCAGCATCATTTCGGTTTCGAATCCCGATTATACGGTAGACCTTCCGCCGCTTGAAGCCGGAACCTACCGCTGGCGGGTCAGCGCCGCAACCGAAGACGGCTTGGACATTTCGTCGGTTCGGGACGGAACTTTTACCGTTTTACCCATACCGCCGCTTGAAAAACTTGCCGTTTCTTCACCGGAGGAAAACGAAACATTCAGTGTAAACTTTTTCAAAACGAACCGCAGCATCGTGTTCCGTTGGAAAAAGAACGCCGACGCTACGCATTATTCAATCAAATTGTACAACGCTAAAAATCAAAAGATTTTCGAGCGCGAAATAGAGGCAAACGAAGCTTCCGCGGCGGGTACTGCGGGCGAATGTGCCTTTACATTTACCGAACTTGCCAAATTATCGCGCGGAACGTTTTCTGCCGACATACGCGCCCAACGGCGTTTAAAGAACGGCCTTTTGTTCCAAGACGGGAACGCTTCCGTGCGGCACTTTGTCATAGATTTGCCGCAAACGAAAAAAGTCGAAACAGATGATACCGGAGTTTTGTATGGGCGATAGACGATTTTTTGCGGCTTTGTGTGCGCTTGTTTTTTTTGTATGCCTGCCGCCCGCACAGGCGCAGACTCCTGCCGGTACCGGCGAGCCCGTCCAAGAGCAAACGGAGGAACCGACGCACTATTTTATCGAGGAAAGCGAACACGGCTCGGTTTTATACCAACGGCTTTCGTGGCAAAAGGTTGACGATATTTTGGGTTACGAGTTCGAACTCGAAAAAGAGGACGATAACGGCAAGTGGCGCAGAATCGATAAAAAAACGGTAAAAGACAACTTTACCGATGTATCGCTGCCGCCGGGAACTTACCGCTATAAAATAACCGTCATCAACCTGCTCGGACAGGCCGAAGCGTCCAGCGCTTACCGCAATTTTGAAATTTTGATCGCGCACCAGCCGGAAGTCGAATCCGTGTCGCCGCACCTCATCTATTTGGATGAATTTTTCGACGGCATCTTTGCCGCATCCGGCGCGTATTTTTTGCGCCACACCGTGTTTTTCCTGAACAAACAGGGGAGCGCGCCGATCGCGCTTGTGCCGACCGAGCTTTCCAAAGACGGAAAAAAAGTCCGCTTTGAATTGAACTTAAATAAATTCAATCCGGGCGTCTATACCTTTACCGTGCGCGATATAAGCGGCTTAACCGACAAAAGCAAAACCGTAACCTTCAAATTCCAAAAGCCCGTGGACGCCTATGTGTCGGTCGGCTATACGTTTACCGGCTTTGCGGGTCAAAGCGCCTTTCAAACGTTCTATAACAGGAACGTCGCCCCCTTAGGCGGCATGTTCCGCTTTTCGCTCCTGCCGATAAAAAGAACCTACGGCAACTTCGGCTTTAACCTGACCTATTCGGCCGCAATGATGAATTCAAAGCACGAGTATTACAGGCTGAACGGCACGCTCATGACCGCACAGTTGAACGCGGTGTACATATATCCGCTTATAAAACACCGCTTAAACCTCGACGTACACGCGGGCTTGGGCGCCGCCTTTTTGGTAAACAGCCGCTTTGTGTTTGAGGGTTCGGGCGATGTAAAAAGTCCCGCGTACTGGTATTGGGGACCGGGCATCAGTGCGGGAACCTCGCTGCAGCTTTTAAATATATTCAAAAAGATGTATGTCGAAGCCGGCGTCGAACACTTTATCGTGTTCAGAAAAGGCATGCCGAAGTATATTGTTCAGCCGGAAGTTTCCGTCGGCTGGATGTTTTAGGGAAACGACGCAATATTTGTTTTTATGAGGGAGTCGGCTATGAAACGATCAGGTAAAAATTTTATACGCGCTGCCGTGTGTGCGGCAGTCATCGCGCTGCTGTTCGGTATGACGGCGTGCAAACAGTTTACCGCGGATATAGATGAAGAATTCGGCTATTGGGCGTCGGAAGTTGTTCCTGTGGATTACAGTTTTGATGTGTCCTATCAAATGAGTAATGACGGAGCACTGTGCATACCGTCGGATTCGCCTGTAACGCTTACAATTAAACTGCATAACTCAAGAAAATTCAGCTTAATTATGCCTACGTCAACGTCCTCAGCAGCAGACGTGCAGAAGATTATCCGTTTTCCCGGGCTTTCAACGCAGCCGACATACGGCACGGACTACACCTTAGAGCAAACGCCTGATAAATCGGCATTAAGGCTCAAATACGGCTCGACCTTTTTGAAAGCACACGAATGGAGTAACGGCAACATAGGAGCCGAAATTACCCTTACTTCCACGGACGGCAGAAAGTTCGGTAAAAAGTTTAGCCTGAATATTGAAGCAAACACGCCGCCGCCCGAAATCGGCGATATAACGATAGCAAAAACGAATGAGGCGGATCCTCATTATGTTTTGTGCTTTAAGGTGGACAATTCGGCTATGAATACAACCATAGCAGGCGAAAACCTACACAACGATTTAGGCCTTGTCATTACTAAAGAGGGCGGAGAAACGAAGAAAATACTGCTTCCCATAGAAAGTTCTGGATTTGCGGTAGACACGACGAACGGTCTTTTGTCATCGGCTTCGCAGATTATTGACCCTGTCCCTTCAGGAACATGGAAGGTCTGTTTTAAAACCGGTACGAGCCTTACGGAAAGTACACTCCCCCAAAAATACACAGTCCGGCTGATCGACACAAAAGGCCTTTCTTCCGCGCCAAAAGAAGCGCATACTTTAGGTTATATCGCAAGCGGAAGCTCTCCGACTAATGCATGGAAAAATCTAAAAGAGGCCGTCGAGAGTGCAGAGGCCGGCGGCGTTATAACCGTCATGGGTGAAGTTAAAGCAACAAACGCTACCGATAACCACGGTGCAATCAGTGTAACAAAAAAGATCACCGTAAAAGGAACCGGCTTAACTCCCGTACTCAATGCCGATAAGGACATCGGCGGTAAACCCAAACATCGTATCTTTACCGTTGAAAACGGCGGAGAACTGACGCTTGAAAACATTACGCTCAAAGGCGGTATGGCAGCAGGAACTACAGATGACGAACAATCCGGCGGCGGCATATTTGTCAAAGCGGGATGCAAGGCGAAACTTACAAACTGCATTATTAAAAACTGTGAGGCAGCGGAATTCGGCGGCGCTATTTGTTCAGAAGGCGAGCTGACCTTAGACCGCGGCACTATCGGCGGTTCTGCGGCCGATGCCAACAAAGCAAACCAAGGCGGCGGTATCTGCATACAGAAAAACGGACGTTTTACGCTTAAAACTGCGACTATAAGCGGAAACAAAGCCTCCTACGGCGGAGCTATCTCTGTGCGCGAATCAGGCTCGGTAAGTATGGAAAGCGGTTTTCTTATGAGAAATACGGTAAGCTCTTTAGGCGGCGGCGTACTTGTTGATAATAGTGCATCGTTTACGAGTGTATCGTTTACGATGACCGGCGGTGAAATAAAAAACAATACGGGGCAGAGCGGCGGAGGCGGCGTATTCGTGCATCGGGGAACTTTTACTCTTTCCGGCGGCACTATTGAAAGCAATACCGCCGACGCAGGTAAAAATGGCGGAGGCATCTACGTCGATTCAACAGGAAAACTCTTTATAACCGGTGGCTCCATAAAATTGAACAAGACGACAAAAAATGGAAGCGATATCGGAAAAGGCGGCGGTGTGTATGTGGACGGTTCCTCTAAGGTAACGCTTGTTATGAGCGGCGGCAGCATAGAAGGAAATGAAGCAGGCAAAAACGGCAGTACGTACGAAGGTTCCGGCGGCGGTGTGCACATAGACCGCGGCACATTCACTATGACAGGCGGCGAAATTAAAACCAATAACGCCAAAAACGGCGGCGGTGTTGCACTCGATAAGGGCGGAACCCTGGAGCTTTCCGGCAGCGGCGAAATCTCCGGCAACACAGCGGAAAATAACGGCCTTGGCGGCGGCATCTGCGTCGGCACTGATGCAGATGCTAATGAAAATACCGGCACGCTTACGATGACCGGCGGCGAAATCTCCGACAACACTGCGAACGGGGGCGGCGGCATCGCTGTATTGCACGGTACCTTTACCATGTCAAAGGGAAAGGTGAGCGGCAATACGGCAGCTCAAAAAGGCGGCGGTATTTTCGGATATTATTATTCTAGTACCGATGAGGCCAAAGGCGAAATTACCGTTTTAGACGGCGAAATTTCAGGCAATACGGCAGAGGCCTCAGGTGTGATGGCAGGCGGCGGTATATGTTCGCTTTATAAATTGACCGTCTCGGGCGGCGACATAAAGAATAACACAGCTACGAACGGTTTTGGCGGCGGCATAGGCGTTAATAATGAAACATTCGACTTTTCTGGCGGAACAGTGAGCGGCAATATGACGCTAAGCAGCGTTCCCACCTCGGCGCTGGGAAAGGGTATTTTTGTCGACCGCCGTGTAACTATGACGATGTCAGGCAGCGCAAAAGTCGATACAGGTAACGACGTGTACTTGGGTAACGACGGTACAACAACAAGAGCGTCTATTACCGTAACGGCCCCCTTGACCAATACGCTTGCGGCAACGCTTACGATGGAGAATGATACAACCGGATACGAAGTAGGCAGAGTTGTCGTAAAGGGAGACGGTTATACGCTTACAACTGACTACAAAGACAAGTTCCCCATAACACCGCAGACATTGCCAACCTCAAAGGATTGGACGACCGAGCTGGCCGGTAATCAGCTCAAGCTGAAAACGCAGTAGTAAATACCAGGTACCGAAGGCATCACACAGACTTTACCGACCCGAAAGAAGTGGAAGATGTATAAGTTGAAGGGAAGCTGGCTTGGGCTTTAACGCCGCACTCGAGCGTTTCGTCCCGCACGGTAATGTTTGAAAATCGGATGTGCGGTGATTTTTTTCACGCGTACTTATCGGGAGCAAGTGTTTTTTCCTATTTTTATACCGTCTGCGTCTATAATTAGGTACGGAGGTGTATATGAAAAAACACAATCGCCGCTATAAAGATTCCGTGTTCGTCGATTTATTCGGCGAGGACGAAAACGCAAAGGAGAATTTTCTGTCGTTGTATAATGCGCTTCACCGCACTCATTTGGACGGCTCGACCGAGCTCAAGCCGCTGCGCCTTGACAACGTCATGTACATGAGTTTTTGCAACGATGTATCCTGTCTTATCGACAACAAAATTATCGTGCTGGCCGAACACCAATCTACAATCAACGATAACATGCCGGTGCGCTTTTTGGAATATGCAGCCCGCTTGTACGAACAAATCCAAAACCCGCGCGACCGCTATTTGCGTAAACTTAAACAGATTCCTACGCCCGAATTCTATGTGTTTTACAACGGTGAAGAAAAATACCCCTCTCAGGCGGAACTGCGGCTTTCCGATGCATTCTCGGTAAAATCCGCAAAACTAAGTCTTGAATTGCTTGTAAAAGTGATAAACATCAATTACAATAAAGACAACAAGCTCTTGAAAAAATGCAAGCCGCTTGCGGAATACACGCAGTTTGTAGAAGCGGTGCGCCGGCACATCAAGCTCGATAGAAAAAACGGCTTTAAGAATGCGATTAAAGAATGTATTCAAAACGATATTTTACGGAATTATTTAGAGCGAAAATCACGGGAGGTTATGAACATGTTGATAGCCGAATATGATTATGATACCGACATTGCAGTACAAAGAGAAGAGGAACGCGAAATCGCCTTTGCCGACGGAGCATACCAAAAAGCGCTTGAAACGGCAAAGGCTTTTAAACGGCTTGGTTTTGATATTGCTAAAATAGCCGAAGGAACAGGACTTTCCGTTGAAGAAATCGAAAGACTTTAAAAATGAAAGATGATGCTGTCCAAAAACTGAAGTTTTTGGACAGTTTCCCCGATTTTCTCCGTCCCCTTTTAAGTTTTTTACTTCCGTTCCAGCAAAAGCGTTTTGGTGGGGCAGTCGCACACTTCGCTCGGGCCGAAATACTGTATGGCGCCGGGGAAAGTATAGCTTGTGTCGATCGCCCATTTGTCGCGCTGCAAAGCGAACTTTTTAAACGGTTTGCCGTTCAATTCAACAAGCGCTTTTTTTATAACCGGCTTTTTGCTGCCGTGGCGCTGTTCCATGTTCATCATCATCGTAAGCGGAACGCCGCCCGCCGTCCATTCTTTTGCGCTTTTTACCAAATTGCGCACCGACGAAAGATAACCCGTTACGCCGCCTGCAATCAAAATAAAGGCGTTGTAGCCCAATGCGTAGCAGTAGTCGGCATCGAAGTTTGAAGGGAAGGCGCAGCGTCCTTCGTAGCCGAAAAAGTGCGTGTACGAACTGAATTTGCCCTTGTAAGTGCCGGCCTTTTTCTTTTCGGCAAGGCGCTTGGCGACCGACAAGGCCAAAAGTTTTTCGGTGTCTATTCTGCTTACCTGTACGTTTCCGTGCGGATCGCGGTCGGCCAAAAACTGGTCGGCGATTGATTCGGGAAGCGAATCGAAGGCCTCAAATGAGGTTTGCGAAAGGTTCGTTTTAAGCCATGCTTTTTTTTCGTCGAAGTTTTTCAGCTTGGCAAATTCGTGTTGCTTCAGTGCCATCGTATCGTTCAGTTCGGCGATGAGAACCTTCATTTCGGGAATGAATTCGACAAGACCTTCGGGAATAAGCACGATACCGAAGTTCTCTCCGTTTGCCGCGCGTTTGGTGATCACGGTGCAAATGCCTTCGACAATGCCGCGCAGGGTGGTTTTGTTTGCCGCAATTTCTTCGGAAATAAGGCAGATGTTCGGCTGGGTTTGCAGCGCGCATTCAAGCGCAATGTGGCTTGCAGACCTTCCCATCAGTTTTATAAAGTGCCAATATTTTTTTGCCGAATTCGCATCGCGGCCGATGTTGCCGATAAGTTCGGAAAACGTTTTGCACGCGGTATCGAAGCCGAAGCTCGTTTCGATGAGAGCGTTTTTCAAATCGCCGTCTATGGTTTTCGGAACGCCGATAACCTGCGTGGGAATTTTATTTTGTATAAAGTATTCGGCTAAAAGCGCCGCGTTCGTGTTCGAATCGTCGCCGCCGATAATAACCAGCGCATCGAGTTTATTTGCCTTTGCGTTTTTTGCGGCCGCCGCATATTGCTCGTCGGTTTCTATTTTCGTGCGGCCGGAACCGATAATGTCAAAGCCGCCGGTATTCCGGTATTCGTCGATTATTTTGTCGGTGAATTTGATGAATTTGTTTTCAAGCAATCCGGAAGGTCCGCCCAAAAAGCCGAGCAGAACGGAATCGACGTTGCCTTTTTTTATCGCGTCGTATAAACCGCAGATAACGTTGTGCCCGCCGGGCGCTTGTCCGCCGGAAAGGATAACGCCCGCTTTTATTTTCTTTAGAGCGTTCGCGTTCTTTCCTTTTTGTACTTGAGCGAGCGGTTTGCCGTAGGTGTTTTCAAAAAGCTTTTTTAATTCTTCGGTGTCGGAAACGGCTTGAGTTTTTTTGCCGAAGCTTAATGTAAGGTTTTCAACCTTGCCGCCCAGTACGGCCGGAAGTTTGGGTTTGTACGCATAGCGCGCAGTTTGCAGCGCGGAAACGGTTTTCATAAATGAATTTCTCCTTATTGATTATACGGAATACCCTCATTTTAACGGAACGCGCAGGAAAATACAAGACTTACAAATACTTCAATACGTCCGCAATAAGGGACGGCGAGTTTTGTACGCTAGGAATGCAAAAACGGTACACAGACGAGGGGCTGACCGCGAGGCGTTTTGAGCGTTTTTCTCGGGTGATTTTACCTATAAAGCTCAACCACGCCGTATGCGGGCAGACCTCGCCTTGAAGTTATTTTGGCATTAGCCGATTTTCAAAACTCGCCGTCCCGGCTTACATCAGCGGTGAAAACAGGCGGCAAAAGCTCCACCACGCTTTTTGAATAAGCGGGCGGCTGTTCAGCCAATCAAGTGTGTATTCGGTGCAGCCCGCTCTGTCGTTAAAAAACACGGCCGAATATTTTTTTGCGAATCCTTCGTCATAAAAAAACACGTTCGCTTCGTAGTGCAATTCAAAGCTGCGGCTGTCTATGTTGCACGAACCGATCGTAACGATTTTATCGTCGGTTATAAGCGTTTTTGCGTGAATAAATCCCGGGTACTTATAAAACCGTACGCCGCAAGCCGAAAGATCACGCATATAAGCGCATGCGGCGGCTTTTACATAGAATTTATCCCATCGGCCGGGCACCATAATCGATACTTCTATCCCCGAGCTTGCCGCAATCTTTACGGCCGAAAAAAAAGCCGCATCGGGCGTAAAATACGGCGTTTGAATACGCACGCTTTTTTTTGCAATCATAATCATACGAATCATCGCATCTTTTATTTCCGTTCGTCCTCTGTTATCCGGGCCCGACGCTACAACTTGTGTAGGGATGCGTTCGGTTACGGCGGGAACATCCGTTTTTAGTTCGCGCAAAATATTTTTGTTTGCCGAATTGATTTTTTTGCGCATGACGGCGGGGGTCGCCCATGACTTTGCGGTGAATTTTTTTTTGCCGCTTGCAACCGCATACCAGTCGACTACGAATAAACTTAAAAGTGAAGGGACGCAGCTTCCCGTCAATCGGACATGGGTGTCGCGCCACACGAATTTTCCCAAGCCCGCGTATTCGTTGCCGATGTTAAAACCGCCCGTGTAGGCGATGTTTCCGTCTATAATCACGATTTTGCGGTGATTTCTGAAATTAAGCGACCATGGACTTCCGGTTTTTATCGGAAAAAACGGCAACGTCATGCCGCCCGCCTTATCGAGCCGGGCAAAAAAAGAGCGCGGCGTCGTAAGAGAGCCCATGTCGTCGTACAAAAGCCTGATTTCAAGGCCTTCCTGCGCTTTTTTGCACAGCAGGTTTAGAAATTCCCGTCCGGTTGCGTCATTGCGTACGATAAAGTACTGCAAATAGATGAACGTCGTCGCCCGTTCTATGTCGCGGTACAGCGACGCGAATTTTTCCTGTCCCGAGGTAAAAATGTGCGCGGTTTCGGCAAAGGTTACGGGGCTGTTACCGTATATGAGGTTTAAGTGTATGAGCGAGCTGTATTCGTTCATAACCATGTTCGGCAATTTGCCGGCCTGCGATGCAAAAAAGTTTTCCTGCGCCTGCATAAGTTGAGCGGTTTCGTCTTTTACATATTTTTTTGCGATTTCCATTTTGCGCGTTTTTGTAAAAAAATGACCGCTGAACAAAAAGTATAAAACGATGCCCAAGCCCGGCAAAAAGCTGAGCGTCAGTATCCATGCAAAACGCCGGCCCGAATCCTGTTTTTCAAAAAACAAAATAAATAAGATAAACATATAGTTTATTGCGCTTATTATGTTGATGAAAATCGGCCAAAAATTTTCCATTCGTTTTTACTCCTTTTGCCGAAGCGGTGCGCCTAATACAATAATGCGGCTCCCATGCGGAAGGACAGGGCGTGTTTTGCCGCGGCCGAATCATACGAATAATACAGTCCGGCAAAGGGCATGCATGCCGAATCGCGCGCGGGGGGCAAAAACGCAAACTCCGTGCCGCTGTTCAGTACGCCGTATTCGTTCATGCCGTTTGCGTTGAAAGGAAAAAGGCAGGAAGCGAAAACGTGCAGCGAATAAAAATCCCTTTGAAAAGCACACGACAGTCCCGTTTTAAGTTTTCCCGCGAGCGCGTTTATAATGCCGCGCTCGTCCCCGAATACCGCTTCTTCGGCTACCGTTACGCATACCGGCCCTATTTCGGCGGCCGTAGCAACGCCTGCGCTTAATCCCGTTTCGTTAAATAAAGCCGATGCCCTCGCCGATGAATAACCGTAGCGCACGAGGAATCCGTAATAAAACGGTTTTGCGTTCAGTGCGGCTTTTGCGGCCGCCTGCACGACAAAGGGGCTTTGCGTTTCCGACCGTATTTCGGTTCCGATGGTGCACGACAGTTCCAAAAAGCGTAAAGGCGTGCCGGCAAAGGATACGAAAAGCGGTGCCGAATTAAAGCCTTGCGGTACGGTTTGATTTCCGCCTTTTGTGCCGCCGAGCAAAAAATCGGCTCCCGCACTGAACGCGCAATATATGCCGCCCTTGGGTATAAGGCGTACCGAAGGTACCGTACCCGATGCGCTTCCGCCTGCCGCGGCAGCAATCAGCGGATAAAACAAAGAACGGTCGATTGTAACCGGGATTTCTTTTGTTGCCGAAAATGACAGGCTTTCGCCGCCTTGAACACCGGTTTCTCCGCGCGCCTTTATGCGCGCAGTATACGTGCCGTCCTTTACGATTTGTCCGTTTTCGGCTCGGCCGTCCCACGCGCATTCCTGATTTTCCCGTGTAAAGGGGCCGACGCGGCGCCGGTATACGATTCTGTCCGAAGCATCGTATACTTCCAATTCGCCGTCGCCTTCGGCCGTTACGGAAAAATAAAAGCGGCACAAGCCCAAAGCGCCCGGATTATGCGGATTAAAGCGGCGCATCGATGATGAAAAAGAACGTACTTCAAAATCGGCCGGCTGCAAATGAAAGTCAAGGTCGACGCTCGCGGCACGGAATACATATACGTTTCGGCTTTCGCTTTTTTTACCGAATTTTTTTACTTCAACCGTATGGGAACCTTCGCTTACTTTTAAAGTCCATTCGGAACTTCGCACGCCGTCCACGTACAATTCGGCACCGGGTTCGTCGGTTTTTACGCGCAAAATACCGGTAATTTCTTCCAACTGCGCCCATAGTATGTATTTACTGCCGCCTTCAAAGTCGCATTCGTATTCCTGCGTATAATAGCCTTTTTTTTCGATGCGCAGTATGTAGCTGCCGGGAACGGTATCTTCCAATACGAGGGGGGCGCTTCCTTTGAATACGTTGTTAAGATATATTTCGGCTGCGGATACGTTTGTGCGTATGTCGAGCGTTAAAACGGAAGGCGAAAAAGACGGAAGTTCCCGTGTGCGGATTTCAAGATCCGATGCCGCGGTTTTTCCCGCCGACAAAAAAACGGCCGCCGCAAAAAGCAATAATCTTTGAGCGCTTTGCATGTACTCATCATAGCGCATTTACCGCTGAAAAACCAGCCCGTTTTCGACAAAACTGAAGTAATCGGACACTGTGATAATAATGTGGTCGAGCAAGTGAATGCCGAGCAGTTCCGATACTTTCAGCAGCCTGTGCGTTATGTCGATGTCTTTGTCCGAGGGGTCGGCTCTTCCCGACGGATGGTTGTGCGACAAAATAACCGCTGCCGCGCGCTCTTTAAGCGGCTCGGCGAATACTTCGCGCGGATGAATGAGCGTTTGGTTCAATATGCCGACGCTCACCGTGCGGATATTCATAACTTCCTGTGCTCCGTTGAGCGAAACGCACAAAAAATGCTCCTGTTTTTCGAGCGTATAATGGCGTAAAAGCGGCAGCACGTCGGTCGGGCTGTTTAT
Source organism: Treponema maltophilum ATCC 51939 (assembly GCF_000413055.1). Classification (NCBI taxonomy): domain Bacteria; kingdom Pseudomonadati; phylum Spirochaetota; class Spirochaetia; order Treponematales; family Treponemataceae; genus Treponema; species Treponema maltophilum. The sequence goes on from NZ_KE332518.1 coordinate 891,389, forward strand.
TTTTATTCCTTTGGCCGAATTCAAGCGCTTGCCCAATTCTATCGCGGCGGCAATAATGCATGCTTTTCCGGCTCCGATGCCGCGGGTGTTCAAAAGCTTTTCCGTGAGGTTTTCATCGCCGGCCGTCTGCAAAATGTGCAGTACTTTTCCCGATAATTGTCTGACCGGAATATTCTGCGAACCGAAACCTAAAAGCACCATAATCAATTCCTGCGTACTTAAACTGTGCGCGCCTTCGGCAAGCAGTATTTCGCGCGCCTGCGGTTTTTTACTGTCTTTAAGTGTCAGTTCCGACAAAGAATAAACATTTTCCATAATCCATCCTTAATTCCGTTTTAAAAAAACACGGTCTCATATTTATTATAGGGCTCGATTGCATTTTTCCTTAATACAAAGTATAGTTTATGCGTGAAAAAATCATACATGTTTGTGCCGATTTTTGCCTGTGCCGCGCTGTTTTTTTCGTGCGTTTCTCTTTCACCGTTACGGCGGGAAGGGCAAAACGCCGTTGCGGCAAAGGAACTTGCCTTTCCTTCAGTCGTTATTGCCGATGCGGGAATTAAAACGGCTTCGGCTTTGGAAGCGTTTTTTATTGCCGAAGTTCCCGATGCGGATGTTTTAAAAGTGCGGCGCTTGGCGGCTTTGTATATAATCGAAGCTTCGTTTGAAGGAATCAATTCCGACATAGCTTTTGCGCAAATGTGTTTGGAAACGGGATTTTTACGTTTCGGCGGTTTAATAACCGAAGATATGTATAATTTTTGCGGCTTGGGCGCAATAGACGAAAACAATCCCGGCTGCCGCTTTAATTCCGAACAGGAAGGCGTGCGCGCTCATATTCAGCATTTAAAAGCCTACGGAAGCACTGAAGATCTGCGCATGCCGCTTGCCGATCCGCGCTACCGCTGGGTGCAGCCGAAAGGGAAGGCTCCCGACGTGTATGCGCTGAGCGGCACATGGGCGTCCGACCGGCAGTACGGCGAAAAGCTCGCCGGCATTTTAAAGCGCATGGCGCGCTTTTAAAACCCGTTAAAAAAAACGCTCAGTGAATCAGCGTGCCGAAAAACGGCTTTTCATTTAAAATCGCAAGCATATTATTGATATCTTTTCCGCCCGCGCATATGACCGAAATGCCCGCTTTGTCGGCTTTTTTGCTTGCAACCGGATCGAAGGGGCAATTTTTACCGGGCACCCATTCTTCGCCGACCATGTGCAAAAAGTCCTTCCACAAAATATCGTCCAAGGGCTTTGCGGCCGGATTCTTTTTGGGATCGTCGCTGTATACTTTTTCGATGTTTGAAAGATTGACAACCGTTTTCGCTCCGAAGCGTTCGGCCAAATATACGGCGTCCGTGTCGGTCGAAAAGCCGGGCTTCCATCCTGCGGCAACCAAAATGCGTCCGGTAAAATTAAAGTCGGCGGTCGGATCGCAGACAACGGGATCCACGCATACATCGGAAAAAACGGCTTTTAAAAGCTGCGCGTTAAGGCGGGTTGCCATAATGCCCAGCCAATCGGCTTCGTTATTGTCGTATTGAATTGAAGAACGTTCGCCGGAGCCTGCACTCGACAGCGAACATACGCTGCGGTAGGAATTTTGATACAGGCGCGCCGGAGCGCCCCCGCCGACAACGAGAATAAGTTTACGCTGCGCATCTTCGTTAAGCCATGAGCGGATCATCGCCGCAAACGCCGTTAAAAATGCCGTATCCGGTTCCGCCGGCGCCACAATCGAACCTCCGACCGATAAAACCTTAATCATATTATCATTCCTCCCTTAAAACTTTTAATATATTCCCGTTACGGCGGCATCCTGCCAGTATGAACTGTACTTGACGCTGCCGGCGGTCGTTTCTTCCCAAATAGACTGAAGCGCATAGGATTTGGGCCGGTATACTTTTTTGCCCGTCACGTGCGCCGGTTTTATATTGTTCCATCCGCGCGAAAACGTAATATGCTGGGCGTCCGAATTGCCGAAGTAAAAATCGGCTGCGGATTCGGGCTTTTGAAAGGCTTTATACGCCAAACCCGCGCCCAATGCCGGATCGGCGGGAATCCAGCCCACCTCGTCGATGTAGAATTCGCACCACCAATGATTGCGGCTTTGCATGTCGGAATCGACCAAAATACCGCCGTTCGTAAGGGAAGGAATACCCGCGGCGCGCAAAAGCGCCGTATACAAAACCGCCATATCGTAGGCGTCGGCCTTTTTGGAAGACAGCGAACGCAAAACGTTCGTGTCGCCGCTTTGTGTGTTTTGCGACACCCTCATGTTTTTGATGAGCCATGTATATAAAAGTTTTGCCTGTACAAAGGGATTTTTTTCGTTTTTTATAATCGATGCGGCCAATTCCCGCACGGCTTTGTTATCGGAAGGGGTGACGGCGTTGCTTTTCAAATACGATGCGTACATTTTTTTTGTTTCTTCACTGACGGATTTTACCGCCGATGCTTGAATCTGCGAATGCACGGCGTATACGGTCAGCACAAAGGTGTGAGAAAAATTCAACTTTTTCCCGATCGCTTCGTGCAGGCTCACTTGGTGTACAAGCGTGTTCATATAGCGCGGAATCGACGGTTCCGGGTTTGAATTGACAATCGTAACCGCTTTTTGAGCCGACGTTATCTGCGGCAGCGGGATAAAGAGCGTCAAAAGTGAATTCGTTTCGGCTTGAGCGTCGCTTATGTCGGCCGCAACTTTTACCGAATACGTGTGCATGTCCGCATAAGTCTTTGAACCGGCCGAAGACGAAACGGTAAAGTCGAAGCCTGAGCTTTTGCCGTAATCGGTTTCGACGAAAACCTGTCCGGTTGCCGCTCCGTCGGGAACGCGCACTTGCAGCCGCGTGTCGCTCCAAAAGACGTAATCGGAATCGAATTCGGAACAGGGAATAAGCAACGTTTCACGGTCGGGAGCGTTGTACGCGGAAGTAAACAGTACGCGCGAGTTTCCCCGCAGCGATCCGAAGTCGGTGCCCGTGATCGTTATAAGACTTCCGATTTGAGCCGTCTTTTTTTGAACGGATTCTATAAACGGAATTGCGGTTGCCGGGATGCGGCTGACCGGAACGGGGATGGTTTGCCTATTCGCAAAAATTTCGGCTTCGGAACGTCCGTTTTTTGTCGTTACGTATACCAAGCCGTCTTCCACATTGTAGGGAAGCACCGCTTTTATCGACGTGTCCGTCCATACAAGATACGACGATGTTGTAAGCCGGCAGCCGGCGATTTCCACGTAAGAATCGCTTTCTTTTGAAGATCCGAAATTTTTACCCGTCAGCGTTATAATTTCGCCCGGTTCTCCTACCGCCGGATGTATGCCCGTCAGCACGGGAGCTTGCCGGCGCGCCGTCGACAGAAAAAAAAACACATAGACTGCAAGAGCGATAATGCCCGCCGTCGAAGCTATTCTGACGAGCGGGTGTTTGCGGAACCGGTAAAGGAACTTGTCTAAAAGACTCACTTGAACGAACCCTCGGCGCCGTATGAGGGAAGTTTTATATCGACATTTTGGGCAAAGGGTATGTGCGAAACGCCTGTCAGAGGAATTTGCATCGCCGACTCGTTTGAAGATGAAAGTTGAGGCTTAAATACGTCCATCGCCGTCAATTTGGGCATATCGATATTGACCGTATAGTCGGTCCCCAGCGCGGAAGCCAAAGACGAGGCGGGAAGGGTTTCGCTCGAAAAAACGCCGCCGTTGCGTATCGGTTCGGCGCGAACGGCCGCCGTACTTACGGCTGCAGGGTATGAGCTTTGTGCGGTTTTTCCGAAAAACCGCAGGGGAAGGGCAACGGCAAGGGCTAAAACGGCCGCGGCCGGAACCAGCTTTACGGAAAAAGACAGGGCCGAAAAAGGCTTGTCCGGCATAACGACGGTTTTATAGCTGAGCTGCGCTTTTAATCGTAAATAGCCTTCGGCAAGACGGCTGTCGGAAAGATCGCTGCTTGCGGCATCGCTTTCGAGCGCTTTGCGCAAAAACAAATAATGCTCCAAAACTTTTCGGCAGTGCGGACAGCCTTCCGTGTGCTTTTCGAATTCCGTTTTAAAAGGCTCTTGAAGCTCGTTATCCGCGTATAAACAATGAATATCTTTACCGGGGCAAGTAGACATCGTCTTCTCCTATCAGTTTTGCCAGCTGTTCGCGTGCGCGGAACACTCTGACTTTTACGTTTCCTTCAGTAATTCCCAAAACTCTTCCGATTTCTTTATAATTCAATTCGGCATATTCCTTCAGTATAAGCACCATTTTCAAATTGACGGGCAGTTTGTCGAGCGCTTCGCGCGTGCGGCGCAGGGTTTCGGCCTTTAACAGTTCCGTTTCGCCCGAATCGCTTTGCCGTCGATCTTCTTTAAGCGCACGCTCGTACGCCCGCCGTTCCCGTACTTTTCGCTTTGCATAATTTAAAGATGCGTTTTTTACAACGCGTATAAGCCAGTATTTTGCGTCGTCGAGCGACGGAAAAACGAGCTGCTTTTCATGCATCTTTATAAGCGAATCGTGCGCCAAATCTTCCGCCGCTTCTTCATCGTTGACAATTCTGTACGATATTTTGAACAAAAGGGGCATGACCGCATTGTATACTTTGCGGAAGTCCCCTTCGTTTGCGGCCGATATTTGTATATCAAACAAAGCAACCCCCGCTAACGTTACAGCGTCCGCCGGTTTTCATTGGCGTTTCCACGTCGTACCCTCGGGCGTATCTTCCAATATAATGCCCTTTTCTTTTAAAAGCGTGCGTATTTCGTCGGCGCGCGCGTAATCTTTTTGTTTTTTCGCTCTCGTGCGTTCCGCAACCAATTTGTCTATGTCCGCGTCTCCGGTGCCGATGCCGGCCGTACCGCGTTCGGCTTCTTCCAAAAGGGCGGCGGCGCTTTTTACGAGTTCAAGACCGAGCACGCCGTCCGCGGCGGCCGTCAAAAGCACGCAGTCGCGCGCGCGTATGTTTTTGTTTTTTACCGCCGTTTGTATTTCCGACAATGCGCGCGGCAAAGCCAAATCGTCTTCGAGTGCCTGTCTGAAAGCGTCGAGGCTTTGTTTTGCTTCCGCACTCAATTTTTGCAGACGGCGCGCGCATTCTTCAACGTCTTCGTCGGAAGCGTTTTTCGAAGAAAAGCGCGCGTACCGTTCGGCATCTTCTTTTGTCAATCCTTCGGCATAAGCCGATTTAAGCGTTTTTGCAAAGCGCTGAACAAGGGCTTTGCGCGCATTTTTGGCGCTTTCCATCGCTTCCCACGAAAAGGCAAGCTGACTGCGGTAATGGCCGCCCAAAAGGAAAAACCGGTAGTCGAGCGGATCGAAGCCGGCATCGATGAGCTTTTGCAAGGTTAAAAAACTGCCGGAAGACTTGGCCATTTTTTCTTTATTTACGACAAGGAATTCATTGTGAAGCCAATAATTTACCCATTTTTTCCCGGTAGCGCCTTCGGACTGGGCGATTTCGTTTGTGTGGTGAATGGGAATATGGTCTATGCCTCCGGTGTGAATGTCGAACTGTTCGCCCAAATACTTCATGCTCATAGCGGAACATTCAATGTGCCAGCCCGGATACCCCTTGCCCCACGGCGAATCCCATACGAGCGCTTGGTTTTCGAATTTGCTTTTTGTAAACCACAGCACAAAGTCGTAGGGATTGCGTTTGTTCGCGTCGATATCGATGCGCGCGCCGGCTTTTAAGTCGTTCAAATTGAGGTTTGCAAGTTTTCCGTAGTCGGGAAAGGTGGATACGTCGTAGTATAAATTCCCGCCGCTGCTGTAGGTATGGCCGTTCGCTTCAATCCGTTTGATTAAATCGATCATATCTTGAATATGGTCGGTCGCTTTGCACACGACGGTCGGCCGGCGTATATTAAGCGAATCGATGTCTTTAAAAAAAGCCTTTGTGTAAAAATCGGCCGTTTCCAAAACCGACTGCCCGCGTTCTTTTGCCGTTTTAAGCATTTTATCTTCGCCGCTGTCCGCATCTCCGGTTAAGTGGCCTATGTCGGTAATGTTCATAACGTGATTGACCTTGTAGCCTAAAAAGCGCATGGTGCGGTCAAGCGTGTCCAAAAATACGTATGCGCGCAAATTCCCTATGTGCGCATAATTGTATACGGTCGGGCCGCATCCGTAAAAACCGCATTCTCCTGTGCGTATGGGAATAAAATCTTGTGTTTGCCGTCCCATCGTGTTGAATAAACGCAGTGCCATAATGCCTCCCGAATTTTCATCTTTTTCTCTTTTTCTTTATAACTTTTTATATTATACTGAAAACCTATGAATACCAATTTACGCAAAATAGCGGAAATTTGCAATACTTCTTCGGATTTTCGCGGAAAAATAATATACGGCGAATCGATGGCTGATCACACGACGTTTAAAGTCGGCGGGGATGCCCGCGTGTTCGCGCAGCCGGACGATGAAAAAAGCTGTATGTTTGTGCTGGGCCTCTTGCGTGAAAACCGCGTTCCCTTTTTTATCTTGGGCGGCGGCTCCAATATCGTTGTTGCCGACGAAGGGCTTGAAGGCTGCATACTGTGTACAAAGGCCTTAAACGCTCTAAGGTTACAAGACGATGTGCTGTATTGCGGCGCGGGTACAAGTTTTGATGAGGTTACCGACTTTTGCATTGCGCACGGACTTTCCGGTCTTGAAAATTTTGCGGGGCTTCCCGGAACGGTCGGCGGGGCGGTGTACATGAATGCGCGCTGCTACGAAAAATCGATAAGCGACGTTTTGCTCTTTGCCGACTATGCCGTGCCCGAAGACGATGAAGCGCGGCGCTATACGATGAACGAAACGGATTGGGACTATAAAAAATCGCCTTTTATGGCCCGGTGCGCCGAACAAAGGCCCTGCCTCATCCTTTCGGCCGCTTTTAAAGTCGAAAAAGGCGAGGCTTCTCTTATCGAACAAAAATGCCGCGGTTTTATAAAAGACCGCGAAGAAAAAGGACATTTCCGTTATCCGTGCGCCGGCAGCGTTTTTAAAAACAATCGCGCGTTCGGCAAACCGTCGGGAAAAATAATCGACGAAGCGCTTTTGCGCGGCACGCGCAGAGGAAACGCGCAGGTTGCGCCCTGGCACGGGAATTTTATAGTAAATACGGGCGGCGCTTCTGCCGATAGTATAAAAGAACTGGTACAATACGTTCAAAGCGAAGTAAAAAAGCGTACGGGTTTTAGCCTCGAATGCGAAATTATCTTTATTGACAATAGTCTATTAGGCTTTTATACTATACCTTAATAAGAGCCTAAACGAGGGAAGAATTGTTACAATTATCGTTTGTGAATTTCAGAAAAGACTCCTATCTGCTGGTTGAAGGCAAAACCGAAAACGACCGTTTTTATATTATTCAAAGCGGAAAGGTTCACACATTCCGGCAAGGCGATGTACTTTCGGATTCAGGTTCCGTACTCGGCCCCGGCGATTTCGTCGGCGTCGTTCCCTGTATGTCTTCCCACAGCCAAATAGAAACGGCCGTTGCGGCGACCGACGTTGTCGTCATTTCCGTACGGCGCGATCAGTATCAGGCCCTTATTTCAAAAAATACGCCGGTTGCGATGAAAATAATCCGCACCTTCGCCAACAGGATGCGCACGGTCAACGAAATCCTTACCCGGCTTACTTTAAAAAACAGCATGGCCGATTCTCCGGAGCGCATGTACTCTATCGCCGCCTATTACGAAAAAATGGGAAAAACCGATTTGGCGGTCTACGGCTATTATCAGTATATGAAAGAATGTCCCGGCGGAGCGAATATCGAAAAGGCAAAAAGCCGCTTTGTTACTTTAAAAGCGCGCTCACACGCCGTTTATTTTGAAAGTCCCACCGGTAATTTGCGCAACTATCCGAAAGATACGATGATTTTTTCCGAATGTCAGTCCGGGCAGGATATGTTTATTATCCAATCGGGGCAGGTTAAAATATCGAAGGTTGTCGACGATAACGAAGTGATTTTGGCCGTCTTGCAAAAGGGCGACTTTTTCGGCGAAATGGCCCTGCTCGAAAACAAACCGCGTTCGGCAAGCGCGATCGCTCACGAAGACTGCGTGCTTATGGCGGTGAACCGTAAAAACTTCGATCAAATGGTTGCAACTCAAGCGCAGCTTATTACGCGGCTTACGATAACACTTGCCGAGCGTTTGTGGTCCATGTCGCGCCAGCTTACAAACGCGCAGCTGCGCGACCCCATGTTCAAATTGTTCGACATGCTCGCTTTACAGCTCGAAAAAAACCGCGTTCCGCTCGGAAAGACCGCGAGCCATCAGTTCGACCTTACGCCCTACGATTTGGCGCATATGTGCGGCATTCCGCAGGAAGAGCAAGCCATCGTATTGGCTCAGTTTATAAAGGACCCGCGCGTCCGTTTGGTGTCCAATAAGATTTACATTGCCGATTGCCGCGAATTGATGAAAGCCTCCGAATTTTACCGAAAGCAAAAGCAATCGGCTCCGGTGCTGTAATTATGAAAAACGGACTGTTTGTTGCCGTAAGCTTTTGCAGCGTTTTATTCGCTTCGCTTATTTTTGCCCAAACCCCTTTACAAAAAATTGCACCCGCGCAATCAACCGTACAAAGGGCCGCGCCTGCGCAAAAAATACCGCCGGCATTAAACATAAATCCTTCGCCGGAAAAACTGCCTGCGGGTTACCGTTCGATAAAACTCGGAATGACGCTCGAAGAAGTAAAAAAAGCGTTGCGCTCCGATTCTCTTTTCGGTTATCGCGGCGAGCGCGATGTTTCGCTTTTGCCCGGAGAAAACCGCGTGCTTATCGAAACTTCTTCCGGCGGATATCTGGAACGCTGCTGGTTTCAGTTTTACGAAGACAAGCTTTATACCCTTATTGTGAATTTCAATCCGGAAAAAATAGATTATTATTCGGTGTTTACCAAGCTTTTGGAAAAATACGGCACGCCTGCCGAATTGACTCCCGAACAAGCCGTTTGGCGGAATGAAGAGGTCATTTTAAGCCTTGAAAGGCCGGTAAGCGTAAAGTATATAGACCGCACGGTTTTTGAGCGGCTCGGCGAAGCAAGCCGGGTTGAAGAATCCGTGTCGGAAACAATCCGTTCGGGTATTTTGGAGGACTTATGAAACAGTTTTTATCGCCGGCTGTAAAGCTGTTGCCGAGGGGAGCCGTTTTGCTGTGCTGCCTTATTTTAAGCGCCTGTTCGATATTTGCGCTTGACTTTGAAAAAAGAGATTTGACGATCACATGCACCGACGGCACGACCGTTCCCATACGGGTTGAGCTTGCGCGTTCCGTAAGAGAGCTCACAAAAGGCTATATGGGGCGCAAAAATATTCCCGAAGGAACTGGTATGCTTTTTATCTTTAAAAGAGAGGAAAAATTAAGCTTTTGGATGAAAAATACGCCGACGGCTCTTTCGATCGCCTTCATCAGTTCGAGCGGCGAAATCCGCGAAATATACGATATGACGCCGTTCAGTACTGCAAGCGTAGAGTCGACCGTTTCCGTGCGCTATGCGCTTGAAGTGCCGCGGGGTTGGTTTGCGAAAAAAAACATAAAGCCGGGCAGCAAACTCGACCTGTCGCAGCTTTAAAGTGCCTGCCCTAAGCGCAGGTTTTGTAAAGGCGCGGCAAAGTGCGGCGTTCTGCGGCACTTAAAAATTAAGCTTGCCCTTGAGAATCAAGCTGTGCTAAAGCGTCTTTTGCGATGCGGTCGTCCGGATCGAATTCCAATACGGCATTAAAATAGCGCGCGGCTTCGGCCGGATCGCCCTTGCGCAAAGCCAAAAAGCCCATGTTCGACATTATCTTCGTATTTTCCGGCTCCAGTTTTAAAGCCGTGCGCAGGCATTTTCCCGCGCCTTCGTAATCGTTCAGTTCCATAAGGCACAGCGAAAGCTCATTGTATATGTCGCTGTTTTCGCCGCCGCATTCAAGCGATTGTTCGAAAGCCGCCTTTGCGTCCTTCCAGCGGTTTAAGCGGCGCAGCGCCCAGCCGAGCATAAACCACGCGTTCCACACTTTCGGATTTTTTTCCAAAAAGCGGCGGATACATTCAAGGCCTTTTTCTTCTTGTCCAATCGAAATAAAATCGAATGCCGATTTGAACAATTCGTCGTCGAGGTTGCACCTGCTGATATCCGTTTCGATTTGTCGCGCACGCTCGCGTTTATATGCGGTGTTTTCATCCTTTTCGGTATCGGCGCCTTCGGTGAGGCGGAGGTAGGATTCAAAGCAGAATTTCGCCTTGGAAAAATTTTGCTGTTTTAAATAAAAAAATCCGGCATTAAAAAAAGCGTCGGGAACGGCCGGCTCGGCTGCCATCGCTTCTTTATAATAGGCGTGCGCGCTTTCGTCGTATGCGTCGGCGTCTTCGGTTAAGCCCGAGCGCCGGTACGAGTCGGCCCGCTGGTCGAAAAACAGTGCCGAATTCAACGTAACGGCGGGGTTTTCGGGTTCCAAACCGCGCAGGGCGGCGAATATTTCGTCGGCGATTTCGTAATCTTCGTTTTTCGCTTTTAAAATCGCGGCTTCGGTCAATTCGCGCAAAATATCCGGTTTTGCCGCCTTTATTAAACTGCGGTAATACTGCCTGTTCGCGTTCGCCGTGTCGTAGGCAAGCACGGTTAAAATGCCGGCGAAAATCTGCTCTTGCGTCAAAGAGGCGATGTCTACTGATGAGGAAGCCGACGCTTTTTGAACGGGAAGCGGTATTGAAGGATCGATCGTAAACGCGTTTGCCGGCAGCTTAAAATTATCGCCGAGCGCAATAAACACAACCGAATCGAGCGGGCTTGCGGGACTCACGGTCGTTATCCCTGCGTTTTTTGCGCCGCCGCGTTCGGTATGTCGGCTGCAGCGGGAGAGGCGGGAGCGGTGGGCTTTGCCGCCGGTATCGTGCTTGCGGAAGCTGCCGCGGCGGGCTTTGCCGGAGCACTTTGCGCGACCGAGTTGAGCATCTTTTGCCGCACGGCCGTCAGACAGTTGTTGATGTGTATTTTATACGAAATCGGAACCGAAGCTTCGTCGAATTTTATCGAAAGCGTAACCAATTCCTTTCGGCCTTCCACCGGTACCGCATTGACCGTCAGGCCTTTAATGATAAGCGTTTCACGCGGTTCATCGAATTCGAGCTGCAAAGAGGCTTCTTTGTTTTTTAAAAACTGCGCTACACCCATCATGATGAGTTTTACACCGGAAAACGAAAGATCGCGTATAATGCAGTTGCGCGGCACGTTTTGTATATTGACAATCGTTTCTTCTTTCATTAAAGAAAGCCGCCGCTTCGATTCGGGCGTAATGGCGATGCGCTCTTCTCTGCGTTTGACGGCGTTATCTTTTGTCTCGAGCAGGCGGCCGACTATTTCGATGAGATCATCCGGCGGCTTTGAATTGAACGCCAACGTCGCAATCGCAAGTTCTTTGGAATTCATGTACGGATCCATCGCACTGACGTGCGCGTTGACAAAAAAACTCATTGTTTGTCCGTTCGGATCCGAAAAGAAAAACCGCAAACTTACCGGCGTATTCACTTTTTGTATGGCGGCATATGCTCCGCCTTTTGTACCTATGATAATGCGCGCAATGCTCAGCGACGAAGAATTTATTATGCACGGCCATTGCCCGCTGTTGCATTTTATATACACCTGCCGCGGATCGAGATTCAGTGCTTTTATGGTTTCTTTGGAAAACATTATTTCCGTATTCCGATATGAGTCGTAAAAGCGGGATATTTGCTGACTTGTCATAACGCCCATACGTACATAATAATTAAAAAAAAACGATTGGTCAATCGTTTTTCACAGCGATTCTCCATGAGCAAAAATCGGCAAAAAAACTGCCGGTTATCTTTTCACGTACCGTATGCCGAGGGCGTTGGCCGTTTTGCGTTTGGCGCGCACCGAATACGCGGGAAAATCGGGAAAAATAAGGGCGGTCGACCCGCCTCCGTCGAGCTGAACGGCATCAACGGCACCCGCATTTTTTAAAATGAGCGCGCAATCTTCAAACGAAAGTCCGCGCGAAAAAAGATTTTTTTCTACGGTTAAAAGATAAAGCGTATAACCGTCTTCGCCGATCCCGACGGCGGTGCGCGCGTTCCGGATATTTTTAAATGGGAGAACGGTTCCGTTTTCCAAAATCGTCCAAAATCCGCCGAAAGCAAGATGCGCCTGTTTTACCGAGTCGTCCGTTTGACTGTTTGCAATATACGCGCGCTTTGTGCGGTCGAAACATAAGGCGGCATATTCGCTTCGAGCAGCGGACAATTCCGTACCGTTGCGTATATAAAGTCCGCACAATTTGAGTGTGCCCGAAAAAAGCGGCCCGTAATCGAAGGGTGTCGCGTTTACCGCCGCAAAAAAACCTTTTTGTGCGGCCGTGCGCCAAAGGTAGGCCGCATCCGTAACGCCGTCTTCCGTGGCGTCTTCAGGTATTCCGTCAACTTCAATGGCAGAATCGGCAAGGTGTATGCGCACAAGCGTATAGCGCACCCGTTCCCGCTTATTTTTACAGCGCAGGTAATATACGGGCGGAATAAGATTTTGCCATTGAGAAGACGAAGGGGCGGGAAATAGAAATTCTTTTGTTTCGGTTTTTTCGGCGGCCGACCTGTCGGCTGCAGGATTTGTACCGGCTGCAGACTCCGTTCCGGAACCGGTTGCGCAGCTTTGCAAAAAAAGAAAGACAATGCACAGCGCCGAAAAACACAGCCGTAAAAAAAACGGTGCGCCTGAAAACGTTTGTTTCCCGGACACACCGTTTCGGTTTTTAACGTTGCCGATCAATATGCACCGTGTCCCGTATCGCGGGTTTTTCTGTTCTTTTTCATCAATTTGCGCTGGAGGGTTTTATTTTTGCGATTTTTGATGGTTGAAGGTTTTTCAAAATATTCCCGCTTTTTCCATTCACGGATAATTCCTTCTTTTTCAACCATTCGTTTAAAACGCTTAATGGCTTTTTCAAGGTTCTCGGAATCATCGATCATGATATGAGCCAAATGTAATCACCTCCTTCGGCCGTTCCCTAAAACTTAAGGACTCCATTTTAGCGAAAAACGATTTTACGGTCAAGTAGAGCGTGCCGAAACACCAGGGCTTCAGCATGAACTAAAATCAATAAAAGAAATTACCTACTCCCGAAAAGATACGTGAAAAAAGAGGCCGCTCAGGCAATTCGCTTCGCTCATAAGCCGTTCACGTCCTCTTTTTTCACGCATTTCTCATAAGCGTGTTTTCTTTTGGGCTTTTTAGTCCGCCAAAGCTCTGTCCGCTTAAATAGCGAAGGAAGAATTCCCGAGCTGAGTTCTACTTGAATCATTCAAAATCCGCACGATTTAGGCTCAAGATGTTTCATATTTTGTCGTTCGCTATGCAAATCTTTTCATGCTGAAGCCCTGGGCGTGGGTTCTACGGACTGCTGCGGAATCGGTGAAGAAATTTTCGAACAGGAATGTTTTGGTAAAGAGTTTTCTTGTACCATATGAATCGCTTTATAAAGTTCCTCTCATTGTAACTCCCATGACCGTAAAAAACTCTATAAAAAAATATACGATAAAATATGCACTAAAATATTGACAAAACATGCGGGCGGGAAGATAATCAAAATAAAGGAGATTATTATGGATTTTCCAAATCAGGTTGTGATTATTACCGGCGCAGGAATAAATGCGAAGCAGTGGGAAAAGTATCACAAGCTAGGTATCGGCTGTGTGCTGGCACAAAAATTTTATGAAGAGGGAGCCAAGGTTGCCATTCTGGACATCGATGAAGAGTTCGGACAGGAAACAATCAGGCATTTTAATCTTTCTACTGATCGTTCCATGGTTATTGCTACGGATGTATCCGATGAAAATGCGGTGGAAAATGCGGTGGCGAAAGTGGTTGAACGCTGGGGGCGCATCGATGCGCTTGTGAATACGGCCGGTTGGGGCGGTCCGCAAAAGCGGGCGGAAGATTATACGTTTTCAACTTTCCGCCGGGTCTATGAGATCAATACGTTCGGAACATATCTGATGATGGCAAAAACATTGCCGATCATGCAGAAACAGAAAAAGGGATCCATCGTCAATTTCGGTTCGGTATCCGGTATGTTCGGATATTCGCTGGAAATCGGCTATGGGTCCAGTAAGTGGTCTATCATCGGGATGAGTAAAAATGCGGCAGTTGAAAATGGAAAGAATGGTGTCCGTGTCAATTCCGTTTCACCCGGCTGGGTTGATACGCCAATGTTTGCAAGTGTGCTTGCCGGATATAAAGAAGATGGTATCGGCAATGACGGCTGGGATAATGTGACCGTCGGTCCAATGGGCAGAATTGCATCTCCGGAAGAAATTGCCAATGTGGTTTTGTTTTTATGTTCGGAAAAAGCAAGCTATATCAACGGTGCAAACTTGTTGGTTGATGGCGGTATGACAGCAGGAAACTGACACGGGCAAATACAAGGGGATAATATGTCTGAAAATAAGAAAAATCCTGAAAAGGAAATTCATCTAACACGAAAGATCTCGTTGGTGGCCATGATCGCGATGGGGGTTGGTTCAACGGTCGGCTCAGGAATATTTACGTCGGTAGGCGAGGTCGCGGGTGCGGCCGGGAGTGCCGTGCTTGCGATCCTTTCTTTTCTGATCGGCGGCTTGTTGATGATTCCCCAGAATCTTTTATATACGGAACTTTCATCCGCGTATCCGGAAGATGGCGGAATGGTCGTTTATTTCCGTGAAGCGGGCTGGAATTTCATGAGCTTCTTCTATTCCTGGTCATGCTTTTTTTCATCCGATCCGATCGGAGAAGCTATCATGGCGATTTCTATCGGAAGTTACCTCTCTTATTTTACTCATTGGTCGACATTAACGGTTAAGATCATTGCTGTTTTGTTAATTGCTGGGTTCGGATGGCTGCATATTGTACATGCGAAGGCAGGGGCAAAGGTGTTGTCCGCTTTGACCGCCGTCAAAATTGTACCGTTCTTCCTTTTGATCATCATAGGTCTGTTCTTTGTAAAGGGAGGAAATTTTTCAGCCAGCGTCGCAGGTGCCGGCGCATCCGGTATCATGGCGCTATTAGCCGGAATTTCAGCGACAACATGGTCGTATGATGGCATGTATGCATCGTCCATTCTGGGCGGCGAGGTGGAAAATCCCAAGAAAAATCTGCCGATCGCTTTAATTTCAACGGTACTTGTCTGCACGGCATTATATACTGCCTTGACGGCATCGGCCGTAGGATTGGTGGATGTTTCAGTGTTGGCTTCTTCGGATGCGCCTATTGCAACAGCTTTTGAACAGATTCCCGGCATCGGTTCTTCTGCTGCGATAATCGCGTCTGTTCTTGCTGTATTTGTCGTCACCGGTTCTTTATGTGGTCTGATTATGTGGCAGCCGCGCATTACCTACAAGGCAGCAAATGAAGGATATTGGTGGAGAAGTTGGGGAAAAGTTCATCCGGTATGGAATACGCCGTATGTTGCGATGCTCTGGGAAGTCGGCGTGGCCTGTATTCTGGTGTTCTTTTCTTCGATCAGTGATCTGCTCGGCTATTTTACATTGATTTCACTGTTGCGCAATGCGTTGGGATTTCTGACATGGTTTATTGTTCGCAAAAAGAAAAATTATAATCCGACATACAGAATGCCGGCCGGCCCGCTCATGTGCATTCTGGCCGTTGTTCCCTCCGCTATTCTGCTTGCCTCGACATTTGTCTGGGCGCCAAAGGCGGGAATTATCGCTTCTATTTTTGCCATCGTATCAGCTATTGTGGCATATATGTATTTTAAAAAAGCGAACGCGGATATCATTGCTCAGCGGAAAAAGGAAAGGCAGCAGGCAGCCACGGATGTTCAATAAATTAGAACACGGTAGGCAATGCTCGTAAAACGAAAAAATAGTATTGGCGGCGTCGATATGATGAATGAAAAAATCGTTGTACCGGCGCCGTTTTTATATAAATTTATATAAAATGCTATCGTGTATGGCACATTATTAACTTTTTAAACAGAGGGTATGAAAATTGATTCCCGGGTGAAGTATAGAGATCCTACGGAGTGCTTTTCCGTTTTTATTATTTACGCTATACTGAAGCCATGAGCGACTCTTATGCGGACGGGCGCGAAAAGCTTTCGGCAGCCCTTCTTTTAAAATTGTTTGCCGTATTTTTTAAAATCGGCTTATTTACCTTCGGCGGCGGTCTTGCGATGCTGCCGCTTTTAACCGAAGAATTGTCGATTAAACGGGCATGGACCAGCCGCGACGAGCTTTTGGATTATTTTGCGATAGGGCAGTGTACGCCCGGCATTATTGCGGTAAACGTCGCAACCTTCGTCGGTTATAAAAAACAGGGCGTTGTCGGCGGCATTGTCGCAACGCTCGGCATGATAACGCCTTCGGTTATCGTCATAACCGTTTTGGCTTTGTTTTTTGCCAATTACGCCGCCCTCTCTCCCGTAAAAAAAGCGTTTGCGGGTATCAACATTGCCGTTGCCGCCCTTTTAACCAAGGTTGTATGGACTTTTTTGCGCAGCGCCATCCATAAAGTGTGGCATGCCCTCATTACGGTTGCGGCATTTTGCGCCGTTACGTTTTTTCGCGTACACACGGCATGGATAATTCTTACAGCCTTTGCGCTCGGTTTTTGCGTCTACGCGTATTCGGCGCGTCAAATTAAAGCGGTGCACAAAATCAAAACCGCGCAGCAAAAGAAATCGGCACCGAACGATAAACGCGGCGGTACGGAAGGAGGGGCAAAATGACCTTGTGGGCTTTGTTTTGGCGCTTCTTTTTTATCGGGTTATTTACGATCGGCGGCGGTCAGGTTGCGATAACGCTTATGTATCAGGAATTGGTGGATTCCGGCATTATCGGCGCCGAACTTTTTTACAACATGCTTGCCGTTTCCGAATCGACTCCCGGACCTATCGGCATAAATATGGCAACCTATTTGGGAACCGAAATGTTCGGCGTGCGGGGCGGCATTATCACGACGCTGGGAACCGTCGCGCCTTCAATTATCGTCATTTTAATCATTGCACGGTTTTTCAGCCGTATGCAGGATACGCTTGCGGTTAAAAGTTTGTTTACCGTGCTGCGTCCTATGGCTGCCGGTCTTGTCTGCATTGCCGCATGGAACGTCTTTAAGATTTCGGTTGTGCTGCTGAATAAAGCAAAATTGAGCGGCGTTTTAGCCGACGCATTCGAGCTTCCGCGTATTGTCGCGTGGCTTGTATTCAGCTTTTTGCTTTTTAAAACAAAATTGCCGGCGATTTTATACATCGTGTTGGGCGCACTTTTCGGTTTAATTTTTTTATAATCTTGACTTTTATTGCGAATTTCTCTATCATAAAGATAGAATTTTATAGAGATAGGAGAGCCTCTTATGATTAAAGTAGGAATTAACGGTTTCGGCCGCATCGGACGCATGGTCTTCCGCGCCGCCGTACAGAATTTTGCAAAAGATATTCAGATTGTCGGTATTAACGACCTGCTCGATCCCGATTATCTTGCGTATATGCTTAAATACGATTCCGTACACGGTCAGTTTAAAGGCGATGTAAAAGTCGACGGAAATACGATGATTGTAAACGGAAACAAAATCCGCCTTACCGCGGAAAAAGAACCCGCAAACCTTAAATGGAACGAAGTCGGTGCCGATGTCGTTGTCGAATCGACCGGATTTTTCCTTACCGACGAACTTGCCCGCGCACATATTACAGCCGGTGCAAAAAAGGTCGTGCTGTCGGCTCCTTCGAAAGACGCCACCCCGATGTTCGTATACGGCGTAAACCACAAAACCTACAAAGGTCAGGACATTATTTCCAACGCTTCCTGCACGACCAACTGTCTTGCCCCCTTGGCAAAAGTACTGCACGACGCGTTCGGCATTAAGCGCGGTCTTATGACGACCGTTCACGCCGCCACCGCTACGCAAAAAACCGTCGACGGTCCTTCCAAAAAAGACTGGAGAGGCGGCCGCGGTATTCTTGAAAACATCATCCCGTCTTCAACCGGAGCCGCAAAAGCGGTCGGTAAAGTTCTTCCCGAATTGAACGGAAAACTCACCGGTATGTCCATGCGCGTTCCCACGTCGGACGTTTCCGTCGTAGACTTGACCGTCGAATTGAACAAAGAAGCTTCTTACGAAGACATTTGCAAAGCCATGAAAAAAGCTTCCGAAGGCGAGCTTAAAGGCATTCTCGGTTACACCGACGAGGCCGTCGTTTCCACCGATTTCCGCGGTGAAGCACGCACCTCCGTATTCGATGCAAAAGCCGGTATCGCCCTCGACCCGACCTTTGTAAAAGTCGTTTCGTGGTACGATAACGAATGGGGTTATTCGAACAAACTGTGCGAAATGATCCGCGTCGTCGCAAAATAATTTGTAACACCGTTTCTTAAAAAAACGAAAATATTTAAGGGGAGTCCGGAAACCGAAGTTTTCGGACTCTTTTTTTAATTCTATTCTATATGGGACCTGAAAAAAACAACTTTAACCCTACTCATACAGCAAATTAAAAAAATGTTGACAGCTTAAAAAAGTCGTTGTACACTTATGTCAAGGTAAACGTTTACCTAAGTAAAACGTTTACCTTGACGAGGTGTTTTTTTGACTACCATTAAAGATATTGCTCAGCTGGCTGAAGTTTCAATCGCTACCGTTTCCAAAATTAAAAACGGAAACGACCGTAATATAAGCCGTGCTACGCGCGATAAAGTCAATCGACTCATAAAAGAAAACAACTATGTTCCCAATGCCGTCGCAAAAGGCCTCAAAAGCAAAAGGACTAAGACACTCGGTTTTATTCTTCCTGATATCAGTAATCCGTTTTTCCCTGAAATTGCCAGAGGGGTAGAAGATATTGCATGGGCACATCATTTTTCCGTTACTTTTTGTAATACGGATAATGATATACAACGGGAAGAAGATGCTTTGCAATTGATGCAATCCAAGATGGTTGACGGCGTAATCGTAACTCGTTCAATGTTTGGAAAATCATCCGAAATACTTACAAAATACAATTTTCCGATAGTCGTTGTAGATCGCAAAGGTAAAACCGGTCGAGAAAAAGTGGGAGAAATAGTTATAGATGCGAAAAAAGCTTTTTTCGACGTTACTAAGCATCTTATTGCTTGCGGTTGTAAAAATATTGCGTATGTTTCTGCAAAAGGGAAATATGATAATGAGCGATATAACGGTTTTAAATCGGCTTTAATTCATGCCGGATTAAATTTAAATGAAGAGTCGGTTTATCGTGCTCAATATAATGTAGAGACCGGTATCGAAGGTGTTGAAAAAATCTTTGCACAACATATTCCCGATGCTATTGTATGCGGAAACGATCTTATCGCTGTCGGTGCAATGAGCGCATTAAAAGATAAACAGATTTCAGTTCCCGAAAATATTAAAATTACGGGGTTTGATGATATTTACTTTTCCCGTTTCCTCAGCCCGTCATTGACAACAGTAAAACAGCCTGCGTATGAAATGGGTGCCGCTGCAGCACAAATGTTGATCGATTTTATTGTTAACGGTAAACCGCTTTGTATGAAAAAGCTTGATTATCAACTGATTGTCCGTGAAAGTACAGTGCTTAACTCCCCAAAAGGAGGATATTGAATATGAAGCGCATTAAAGACTACGAACCTATTTGTAAATGCGAATTCGGTAAATTGGCTGAAAAAGTTGATTTAAAACCGGATTTTTTCAGCGGGTTTGACCCTCAAAAGAGAAAAGAAATTGTAAAAGCGGAAGCCGATTTTTATCGCCGTATAACCGAGCCCTTCTCGGTTGATACGCATATTATTACGGAATTTATCAGTATCCCTGCACGGGACGGGTTTGCAATTCCGGTAAAAGTATATCGGCCGGTAAATACAAAGGGCGTACGCCCTGCATTTATTTTTATACATGGCGGCGGTTTTATAACATGCTCAGTCGAAACACATAATTTTGTTCCCGCATATATAGCAGCACATTCCGGTTGTATATGTTTTAGCATAGATTATCGTCTTGCCCCCGAGTTTAAATTTCCGAAAGGTCTTGAAGATTGTTATGACACAGCAAAGTGGCTTATACAAAATGCCGAAAAAATCGGAATCGACGCTGCCAAGGTTGCGGTAGGCGGCGATAGCAGCGGAGGAAATTTTGCGGCGGTTCTTTCGCAAATGGCAAAACACGATAAAGAAGTTGCTTTTTGTAAAGAGGTTTTAATTTATCCCGTTACGGATTTGTCGAATGATATTTCGAAGCGTTCCGCCGAAGTGTATGCGCCGGTCGGTTCTTCCGATGGTGGAAAAACGTCGCCGTCTTTTTTGCAAATGTATCTTCCCGATGGTACCGATGTGCACAATCCCATGATATCACCTCTTTTCAGCAATGATTTATCCGGTTTGCCAAAAACTCTTTTTATCTTGGCGGAGTGTGACGCATTTTGCGATGACGGTTTGTATTATGCAAAAGCTTTGCAAGACAGCGGTGTTGATGTCTCATTTCATATTTATAAAGGAATGCCCCATGCATTTATCCTACGCACATATGAAGAAACATTCGTTGCATTAGATGAAATATGTAAATTCTTAATTGAATAGCATAAATCGGTTTTTAACCGATTGGATACAAAATAAAGTTTTTAAGGAGGATTCAATGAAAAAACTTTTGGTTTTATTCACGGTTGCTTGTACGTGCATAGGATTGGCATTTGCAGGCGGGACAAAAGAGGAAAGCGGATCTGGTAAGCCCTTTGTCGGACTTGCCATGCACAACCAAACGGAAACATGGGCTGTTCAGTTTAAAAACACGTTTGTTGAATACGCTAAATCAAAGGGCTTTAAAGTGACGGTAACCGACGCAAATAAAGATGTTACAAATCAAGTCGGACAAATTGAAGATCTTGTTTCTTTGGGTGTTGATTCTTTAGTCGTTTTGCCTGCCGATTATACTGCTCTCGGTCAAGCTTTAAAAACCGCCTATAATGCAGGAGTAAAAATTGTCAATGCGGATTCCAAAGTTGTTGAAGACGATCAAAAATTTGTATCATGTTTTATCACTGCAGACTGTTATTCCGGCGGCTATGCGATTGGAAAGTATCTTTCAACCAAATTGGCTCGAAATGCTAAAATCGGTGCATTGAATTATCCTCAGCTTTCCGTAATCGCCGTCAGATTCGATGGACTTGCCGCTGCGCTTAAAGATGCAGGACGAAGCGATGTTACGATTATCAATAAAGATGCTACCGATCTTTCCGCTATTTCTTCTTATACCGAAGATATGTTGATGGCTAATCCGGATATCAGTGCCTTTGTGTGCCTTAACGATAACACCGCCTTGTCTTGTGCAAGTACTTGCAGACAAATGGGTAAAAAAAATATTATGGTATTCGGATTTGACGGTTCTCCTGCCGCAAAGCAGGCTATTGCAGTCGGTGAAATGACAGGATCAGGGGTATATTCTCCTATTGACTTGGCTAAGTCTGCCGTTGATGCTGTCAATGCGATTATTAACGGTGCCCCTTATGAGCGGGAAACGCTTGTTAATATGTGGCTGATCGACCCCGATAATATTAAAAAAATGGACCTCAAAAATTGGTCATGAATTTTTGATACTGTTTTATCGTTGACATTAAGAAGAATAAGGGTTGCCGAAAAAGCAATCTGCTTTTGAAGCAGCCCTGTGTTTCTTTTTATCTGCGAGGAGGAGCGATGGATAAATTTCTGCTTGAAATGAAAAATATTCACAAGAAATTTCCCGGTGTGTATGTTCTTAGAGGGGTAAATTTGGAATTATGCGCAGGGGAAGTCCTTGCTGTTATCGGAGAAAACGGTGCCGGTAAATCCACGCTTATCAATATACTTGGCGGAATTCATAAAAAAAACGAAGGAGAAATATATTTAAACGGTCAAAAAACTGCTATTGAAAATGTTCTCGACGCGCGTAATGCCGGAATCGGTATCATACACCAAGAACTTTGTCTTGTTCCTCACTTAACGGTAGCGGAAAATATATTCTTAAACAGAGAACCGGTCGGCAAAACAGGACTGATAGATTTTCCGAAGTTGTACCACAACGCCGCCCAATTTATAAATGAACTGGGATTATCGATAAATCCCGATGCTAAAGTTTCAACACTGCCGATTGCGCAGCAGCAAATGGTCGAAATAGTAAAAGCCGTTTCTTTTAATTCGCAAATTATAGTGATGGATGAACCGACGTCTTCTATTTCGGACAAAGAAGTTGCTGCACTTTTTAAATGCATTGAGGATTTAAAATCTCGCGGTATCGGTATAATCTATATATCACATAGACTTTCAGAACTTTGGCAGATTGCTGATAGAGTATTGGTTCTTCGTGACGGACAAAGCATACAGACTTTGAGCGTTTCGGAAACGTCCAATGACGAACTTGTAAAATTGATGGTCGGCAGGGAAATTGCAAACTATTATTCACGAACTCATCATATCGAAGGGCAAGTTGCTCTGGAAGTTGAAAATCTTACTACAACGAAAGTAGAAAATATTAATTTTACATTGCATAAAGGAGAAATTCTCGGTTTTGCGGGGCTGGTCGGTGCAGGGAGGACTGAAACCGTGCTGGGGATTCTCGGATTTGATAAAATAAAATCTGGAAAAATTAAAATATACGGTACTGAATGTCGGTTTAATAAACCTGCCGATGCCTATGCAAGCGGAATCGGTTTTATTCCTGAAAGCAGGCGCGAGGAAAGTCTCTTCCCCCTGATGTCAGTCAAATTCAATTTAACAATTAAAGCACTGAATCAATTTATTCACGGGATTAAGGTTAATTTTACCAAAGAGTACCATATTACCGAAAAATTTATTCAAGAGATGAAAATAAAAACGCCATCTCCCGATGCATTTATACAGAATCTGTCGGGAGGCAATCAGCAAAAAGTAGTTATTTCAAGTTGGCTTGTTACAAATCCCTCTATTTTAATTATGGACGAGCCTACAAGAGGAATTGATGTCGGTGCCAAAGCCGAGATTTATGCGTTAATGAACGCTTTGGCAATGCGGGGAATCTCGATAATCATGATTTCTTCAGATCTTCCGGAAGTAATCAACATGAGTGATCGAGTGATTGTTATGCGGGATGGAAGAATTTCAAAACTACTTGCACATGATCAAATTACTCAAGAAGAAATAATGAAATATGCTGTTGATGTGGATATTTGAGGAGTATGTCATGAAACAAAATAAATCTTTATGGCACTGGTTTTTACATTATGCGGGGCAATTAGTATTTATCGCTATATTGTTTATTGTCATAACTATTGCCGACCAAAAGAAAGTGTTTTTAACAACGGGTAATTTACTCAATGTTATGCGCCAAGTTACAACAAACGTATTCGTTGCTTGCGGTATGACGCTTATTTTGATTGCCGGAGGGATCGATCTCTCAATCGGCGCTGTTATGGCAATCTCCGGTATGACGGCTGCATACATGTCGCTTTCGGGAATTCCTTTTGCGTTGTGTGTCTTGGCCGGACTTTGCGTCGGAGCAGCTGCCGGTTTTGTAAACGGCCTAATCGTTTCTCAAACCGATTTGCAGCCATTTATTGTAACGTATTCAACACAAATAATTTTGCGCGGAATGGTTTACGTTATTACTGCTGCCGGAACATATCGTATTACAAATAAGAGTTTTCTTGCCTTTGGCGGGGCTTCGTTGGGGCCGATTCCATATCCTGTCATATATATGATAATTGTTGTAAGCATTGTGGTTGTTCTTCTAAATTATACTAAATTCGGAAGGCATCTCTATGCAATCGGCGGGAATACAAAGGCTGCTCAATTTGCAGGGATAAATATAACAAAAATAAAAATCGGCATTTATACACTTTCAGGTGTTTTAGCTTCTCTTTCCGGTCTTGTTTTGACAAGTCGTAATTCATCGATGCAGCCGAGTTTGGCTACGGGAGCGGAGATGGATGCCATTGCCGCAGTGGTTCTCGGTGGAACATCTATGGCTGGCGGACAAGGAGCGATTGCGGGAACAGTGCTCGGATCTTTTATTATCGGTTTTATTAACAACGGTTTAAATCTTTTGGGTATGAATAGTTTTTGGCAATATATCGTAAAAGGAATTGTCATCCTTATTGCGGTATATCTCGATTTTATTAAAAATAAACGATTGGCAAAGGGAACCTGAAATATGAAAAAAAACATGTTGCTTAATTCAAATATTTCATCAGCAATATCTAAAATGGGGCATACGGACGGTATCACGATTGCCGACTGCGGGTTACCGATACGGGGTACTGTTGAGCGTATCGATCTTGCTTTGACAAAAAATATTCCGACCTTTCTTCAAACTTTGGATGCCGTACTGTCTGAACTATGCGTAGAAAAGATAGTCCTTGCAGAGGAAATTAAAACCGTTTCTCCCGCTATGCTTTCCGAAATTTTAAAACGTTTTAATGACGATCTAAAAGTTGTGTTTGTCTCGCATGAAGAACTGAAAAAGGCAACGGAAAAATGCGTTGCAGTTGTCAGAACCGGAGAGTGTACTCCTTTTGCCAATGTAATATTGTATTCAGGCGTTACATTTTAGCAAAAAGGAAAATGCAGTTATCCTTCCAACCCTTGCCTGTTATTCCGCAAACTGTTATCATATCGAAGTATGAATCTTAACGATAAGCGCATTCAAGCGTATACTAAAACCGCGCAGGGTGCGAAAGACGATACCGTCGGCAAAGTACGCACGCATATGGATGAACTTATGAAGCGCGACGGTCTTTTAAAATCGGCAAAGCCGGCCGGCGGCGCTGAAAAACAAACGCAAAATCAAGCGCAAAATCAAGCGCGGCAAAATGCGCAGAGCGGTGCAGCTTCTTTAGCCGGCAGCGGCTCAAGCGGCGCCGATTCGGTGTACCGCAGGGTCGCAAAGTTTTTGCTGCTTATCGGCGTAAACGAAGCCGCCAAAATATTGCCGCATTTAACCGCAGAGCAAACCGAAAAAATCATTCCCGAACTCGCTTCTATACGGAGCGTTGATCCGGATGAAGCGTCCGTTATTTTTGCCGAATTCCAATCCCTTTTGGAACGTTCGCGCCAATCCGGCGGCGTACAGACGGCGCGCACGATTTTGGAAAAAGCCTTCGGCGCCGATAAAGCGCAGGCAATGCTCGAAAAAACGGTAAGTTATCCTGACGGCACTCCGTTCGACTATTTGCAGGAAATAAGCGCGGAGCGTCTTTCTCAACTTTTAAAGGACGAGTCGGCGCCGGTACAGGCTTTGGTGCTTTCGCGTTTAAAGCCCGCACTTGCCGCAGCTTTTATAAAATCGCTCGACCGTGAACGCCAAAAAGATATCATCGGCCGTATGGCTAAACTTTCTTCAATATCGTCCGAAGTTGTGCGGCGGGTCGACCGTGCCATGCGTGAAAAATCGCAAACGCTGAGCACCGAAACGGGTACCGCCTTGGACGGTCGCGGTGTTTTGGCCGAAATCTTAAAGAAAATGGATCCCGAATCCGAAAAATCCATATTGTCCGTGCTCGATGAAAACGATGCGGAACTCGGCGCCGATGTGCGCAAAAGGCTGTTTACGCTCGACGATATTATCCGCGCCGACGATCGGTTTATTCAGGAAACGCTTCGCTCCATGAGCGACGGGGATCTTGCGCTTTTGATTGCGGGCAAACCGGAAGAATTCCGCGAAAAAATTTTAACGAACGTATCGAAGGACAGGGGCGATTCCGTTTTGGAAGAAGAGCAGCTTAAAAAGCCGATCCGTAAAAGGGATGCGGACGAAGTTACCGACGCTTTTTTCGGCACGCTGCGCCGCGCATGGGAGCAGGGAAAATTGGCTATAAAAGGCAGGGACGACGATGTCTTCGTGTGACGCATGGCAACTTGTAAAGCGCGAAGAATGCGCCGAATATAAATCGGAGGGGCTTTGGTACCGGCATAAAAAAACGGGCATGGAAGTGTTTCATCTTTTTAACGACGATGAAGAAAACCTCTTTGCCTTCGGTTTTAAAACGCTGAATGCGGCTTCCGACGGGGCGGCCCATGTGCTGGAGCATTCGGTTCTCTGCGGTTCGAAGCGCTATCCTTTAAAAGACCCCTTTTTGCAGTTAAACAATCAAAGCGTAAAAACCTTTTTAAATGCGATGACCTTCCCCGATAAAACGCTGTATCCGGCGTCTTCGATGGTTAAGGCCGATTATTTTAATTTGATGGCCGTATACGGCGATGCGGTTTTCAATCCCCTGCTTTCGGAAGAAACCTTCGCTCAGGAAGCGCACCGTTTTGAAGTCGGCGATGTGGGAAAGGTTTCGGTGCAGGGCGTCGTCTATAACGAGATGAAAGGCGCTTATTCGAGCTTCGACGACATCGTGTCCGATTACGTTATCCGCTATACTTTTCCGGGAACGCCGTATGCCTTCGATTCGGGAGGCGATCCGGTCGATATTCCCTCGCTGACGCTCGAAAAGCTGAAAGCTTTTCATGCCGAACATTACGGCCCCGCGCACTGCCGCCTCTTTTTGTACGGGAACATTCCTACGGAAACGCAGCTTGAATTTATCGAAACGCATTTTTTAAAAGACCTCAGTGCGCAGGACGGCTCGGTCGGCGTCGGCGCTTTGCACGCTTTGGAGCAAAGCATTTACGATTGTTCGTTCGACAAACCGCAAACGGTTCGCGCAAGCGCTCCTGCGGGAAGCGGCGAAAAGGGCGAAACCGTGCTTCTTAACTGGGTTTTGGGAAACAGCGCTTCTCCCGATTCTTACATGCAAGCCGTTTTGCTTTCCGAAATTCTTACCGGACACGACGCTTCTCCGCTTACAAAGGCTTTAATGCAGTCCGGCTTGGGCGAAGATATCGCGCCGAACACGGGCTTGGAATGCGACCTTGCGCGCCTGTTGTTTTCGTGCGGCATGAGGGGAGTTAAAAAAGGCGACGAGGAAAAAATCGAACGTTGCATTAACGATGTGTTGTCCGGTCTTGCGCAAAACGGCGTTTCCGACGACGATTTGCACGCCGCTTTAATGTCGGTCGATTTTTCGCAGCGCGAAGTGCAGCGTTCTTCGGGTCCCTGGTCGCTCGTTCTTATGCGGCGCGCGTTCCGCGGCTGGCTTAACGGAACCGATCCGTTTTCGTCGCTTAAAACACGGGCCGCTTTCGAGCGCCTTAAAAGCCGTATTGCGCTCGCCGACGGAAAAGCCTATCTGCAATCGCTGGTAAAAAAATTTTTTTTGGATAATCCGCACCGGCTTTTGCTTACTGTTATACCCGACAAAGAGTACGACAAAAAGCGCGAAAAAGCGTATGAAAAGCAAAGTTCTTCGTGTACTTTGAGCCGGGACGAAATCGAAAAAAAACAAAAAGCGTTGCACGCGTATCAAAGCAAAGATGACGAAAAGCTGCGTTCGCTCATTCCCCATTTAAAGCCGCGCGACCTCGAAAAAAAAATAGACTGCATCCACACCGAGCGCACGGCCATTGCGGACATTCCCGCCTTTGTGCACAACGAAGCGGTAAACGGCATCGTGTATGTTATCGCCGCCGTGCCGGTTGACGAACTGGAGCCGGATTTGTATCCGTTTTTGCCTTTTTACGCGCAGGTTCTTACGAACGTCGGTTTTAAAGGCATGGATTGGGCGGAAGCGGCGGCAAAAAGCGCGCTCATTACCGGCGGCTTCGGCGCTTCGGTTTTTACGTCGGCAATGACGCCGCGCGCGGCAAAACTGCCCGAATCCGGGCGGGATTCCCTGCTCGGGCGCGATTGGCTTTTTTTACGCGTTAAAATGCTTGCCGAATATGCAAAAGAAGGCGTCGATTTACTGTTCGATTGTTTTGAATCGCCCGATTTTTCCGATGAAAAACGCATTAAAGACCTCGCGCTCGAATACCGCAACGATTTCGTATCTTCAATCGTTCCGGCGGGGCATATGTATGCGCTTTCGCGCTGCGCCCGCTATTTCAGCCGCTCAAAATCGGTTGAAGAATTGTGGAGCGGATTAAGTCAGTTGTATACGGCAAAACACATTGCCGCGATGGAAAGCGCGGAAACGGCACATCTTTTGCGCACAATCCACGAAAAACTCCGCGGCAGCGGCATTTGCGTGAATATTACCGCCGATAAAGAAGGTTTGCCCGGAGCCGAAAAAGCGCTTTCGGTACGCTTAAAAGCATACGCGTCGCCGAAAGTTCCTTCGCCGACCTTTTGTTCGCGCTTGGACGCCGAAGCATTTTTGCCGTTCGGGCGCATAGAAAATATCGACGAAAGTTCAAAGAACCTTTGCGTGTATACGCTTCCGTGCGAAACGGGCTTTGCCGCTTCTTCGTTTGCATCGTCGGCATACGGTACAAAAGAAGCCGTATACGAAAGCCTGTTTGCGCACTGGTTTTCGAACAATGTGCTGTGGGAAAAAATCCGCACCGTCGGCGGAGCCTACGGCGCCTTTGCTTCCGCGGACGTATTGGAAAAGGTATTCTCCTTCGTTACGTACCGCGACCCCGATCCGGCGCGTTCTTTGGATGCCTTCGTTCAATGTTTGGATGAATCGTCTTCGGCGCGTATAAGCGGCGATATTTTGGAGCGCGCGATTACCGGCTCGTACAGCAAAGAAGTACAGCCGCGTTCTCCGTCCGCCCGCGGTTTTACCGGTTTTATGCGCTCGCTGTACGGCATCCGCGACGAAGAGCGCGAAGAAAAGCTGAGCATACTGCTTTGTGCCGGTTCTTCCGACCTTCAAAAAGCCGCTTCTTCGTTGGCCCGCCGTGCGGAATGTGCAAAAAATGCGCTTATATGCGGAAAATACGATAAATCCACTGGAATAATTATTCCGTTGTCCGTATAATCGGTTAAAGAGGATTTTGATGAAAAGAACTTTCGTACGGAAAAATTGCAAAATGCTCGGTACTTTGCATAAAAAGCACGGCTTTATGTGTTGGCGCCACGTTTTCAGCGGGTTGAATCTTAAAACGGGCGACAGAAAAAGTTTTTTCATTGAATTTTTTATTATCAATCCTTCGCGTTCTCCCCAAGAGCCCGTGTTCGGTCAGCTGTACGAACAAAAGATAAAAAAATATTATCCGTCGTACATTATGGTTAAAGCCGGCGCGTGGGGGAAAAACGCAAAACAAATACATGAATTTTATCCGGCTTCCGACCTTCAATTCGACCGGCGCCGATTGAATTTGCGCCTTAATTCTTTAACCGTTAGCGAGGATCGCCTGACCGGTTCCGTTTTTATGAGCGAACAGGATGTGCTTTTGCATCCCGAATATATGAGCGACGCGGGCAGCATGTCGTGGGATTTAAGCATGCAAAAAGAATTTCCTTCCGCATTCGGCGGCGTAAACTGGCACGCGCAGGGAATAAAAACCGCGTATAAGGGAAAGGTCGTATATAACGACGAAGAATATATTGTAACGAGCGAAAAATCGTTCGGCTACGCGGACAAATTCTGGGGGCGCGATTTTACCAGTCCGCTTATGTACGTTGCGTCTTCAAACGCCGTAAGCGATATAAGCGGCCGTCCCTTAAAGGATACATGCTTTGCCGTCGGCTGCGGGTGCTCGAAAACAAAGGGTGCGCATAATGTGCCGCAGTATACGGCCGTCTTTTATTACGAAGGCATACGCTACGATTTCGGTTTGAATTTTTTAAGCGGAAAAAGCCGCGTCAAATTCACTTTCCGCGAAAGCGCCGAAGATTTGCATTGGCTTGTTTGCGCCGAAACTTCGAAGCATTTATTCGACATAGACGTTTTTTGCAAAAAAAACGATACGCTCTTTATGCATTACGAATCGCCGGAAAGCTTTAAATATCATAATCGCTTGTGGAGCTGCGGTTCGGGAATCGGCGAAATCAAGTTTTTTCAAAAAGGCGGCAAAAAGCTTGAACTGATCGAATCCGCCCGAATCGAAAATTGCTTTTGCGAATACGGCGAATACGACATGCTTGACTTCATTTGAAAACGTTTGTTTTCTGTTGACTCTTCCGTGAGAATATGATATTTTCTTTGGTTAGTATTAACTAACATTCAGGAGAGTTTTATGAAAAAATTTGTCATCGTGATATGCATTGCATCGCTTTTATTTGCATCGTGCGCACAAAAGAAAACCGCGGCCGCGGCGGAAAAGATAACCGTCATCGATCAAAACAATATGGAGGCAACGCTTAACGGCAAGCCCGATCGAATCGTACTGACCGCGCTTCCGCTTCCGAGTATATACGCGCTGACCGGTGAACCGATCGAAAAGCTTGTGGGTATGCATCCGGGCGCTACAAGCGCAATCAAAAATTCCGTCATGGGCGCCATGTACCCCGCGCTTTTGAACGTGCCGTCGAATTTTATCAACGGCGTCGATATCAATATCGAAGAGCTCATGAAACTTAAGCCCGATGTCGTCATGTATTGGGCGGAATACACGAATCAGTATGAATTGTTAAAGTCTGCCGGTATTCCGGCTGTCGGCGTGAAAACGCAGGGCGACGGAGACGTCATCGTAACGATGGACAGCTGGCTTGCCATCATGGGCGAGATGTTCGGCAAAAGCAAAAAAGTCGACGCGGTTTTGGAATACGGCCGCTCGCTGCAAAAAGATATTTTATCGAAAATCGAAGGGATTCCCGACAGCGATAAGCCGAAGGTTTTGTACATATTCAATCACAGTTCCGAAGAGATATCGGTGAGCGGCAATAAATTTTACGGCGGTACGTGGATAGAAAACACCGGCGGTATAAACGCCGCTCGTGAAATTCAGGGACACGCCATCGTTAATATGGAACAGATCTATAAATGGAATCCCGATATCATCCTCATTACGACATTTACGGAAACCATGCCGGAAGACCTCTACGAAAATAAAATACGCGGACAAAATTGGAGCAACGTTGCCGCGGTTAAAAATAAAAAGGTGTTCAAAGAACCTCTGGGCGTGTACCGCTGGTTCCCGCCGTCCGGAGACGCACCGCTCATGTCCATGTGGATGGCGAATCACATGCAGCCCGGTATCTTCAATTACGATATGCAAAAAGAAATCAAAGAGTATTATAAGCGTTTTTATCAATACGATTTAACCGACGAACAGATCGAAGGCATTTTGACTGCGAACACCGAAGCCGCTAAAGGTGCGAATTTCGGGGGAAAACAGTAAGAATGTTTAAAGGAAAAAACGGCATAAATCTTCTTTTAGCTGTACTTTTATGTGCCGTGAGCGTTTCGGCATTGTGTATCGGAAGATATACGATGAACCCGCTCGACGTGTTCCGTTCCGCCGTTCACTACGGGGAAAACTCCGCGCTCGATACGGTCATCTGGTCGGTACGGCTGCCGCGCATTATAATGGCGGCGGCGGTCGGAAGCGGACTTTCAGTTGCGGGTTTGAGCTTACAGGCTATGTTCGGCAATCCGCTCGTAAGCGCTCACGTCCTCGGCGTTTCGTACAGCGCGGGTTTCGGCGCCGCCTTGGGCATATTGCTCTTTTCCAATTTTGCAATAGTTGAAACAAGTTCTCTTTTGTTCGGCCTTGTCGGCATGGCGCTGACGTACCGGCTCAGTAAACGCAAAGGCGGACGCAGCACACTGACTTTAGTGCTTTCGGGGATTATCGTCGGGGCGGCCTTTGAAGCGCTGACCTCTCTTATAAAATTCGTTGCCGACCCGGAATCGAAGCTGCCGACGATCACGTATTGGCTTATGGGAAGTTTAGCAGGCACTTCATATGCGGATATCGCAAAAGCCGTTCCGCCTTTGCTCGCCGCAATCTTTGTGCTGTGGCTTTTCCGCTGGCGGCTGAACGTACTTTCTCTTTCCCGCGAAGAAGCGCTTTCGCTCGGCGTCAACATAAACAGAACCCGCGCGATTATTATTGCAGCCTCGACGCTCATTGCGGCCGTTACCGTTTCGCACTGCGGCGTCATCGGCTTTGTCGGTTTGGCCGTTCCGCATCTTTCGCGCATGCTCGTCGGCACCGATCACAAATACAGTTGTTTGACGTCCGTTTTGCTGGGCGCGGTTTTTTTAATCGTCATCGATACATTTGCCCGAAGCGTTACGGCAACCGAAATTCCGCTGTCGATTTTAACGGCACTTATAGGCGCGCCGATCTTTGCAACCCTTTTAAATAAAAGCGGAGGATCGTGGTATGATTGAAGTGGAAAACGCTTCGTTTGCGTACTCCGATGCTCCGCCCTTATTCCGTAATGTGTCATTTCGCGTGGACGCTTCTCAAATTCTTGCCGTTATGGGAGCAAACGGCATCGGAAAGACGACACTCATAAAATGCATTATGGGTTTTCTCAGACTGCAAACGGGAAAGATTTTTGTCGGCCGCAAAAAAATCGATCGTGCCGATATGGACGACAAAAGTTTTTGGAATTCAGTCGCGTATGTACCGCAGGCAAAGAAGAGTGTTTTCGGCTATCAGGTAAAAGAGATGGTTGTACTCGGACGAAACGCATCGATTGCTTTCGGTCGAGTGCCGTCAAAACGCGATTATGAATATGTCGATGCGGTACTGGAACGCTTTGGCATCATTGATCTGAAAGAAAAATCGTGCAATCAGTTGAGCGGCGGTCAACTGCAGATGGTATTGATTGCTCGCGCGCTCGTAAAAAATCCCGAAGTGCTGATATTGGACGAGCCCGAATCGAATTTGGATTTGCGTAATCAAATGCGCGTTTTAAGCATTATTGAAAAACTCTCACACGAAGACGGGCGGGCGGTCATCTTAAACACGCACTTTCCGACAAATGCGCTGAAAATATCCGACATGTCTTTGCTTTTACGGAACAATTCGTACTTGTTTGGACGGTCACAAGATATTATTACTGAAGAAAATATACGTGAGTTTTTCAAAATAGCGTGTTCGATTGTGAGTGTACCTGTCGGAGACAAAGTAGTGAAGGGAATTATTCCGCTCGATTTTATTTGACGTTTCGTTTTTTTAATCGTAAATTTATTGTATGAATTACGATAAAATGACAGTGAAAGTGCAGGATGCGCTGCAAAGCGCGAGCGCTCTTGCGCAGCAAAAAGATCACAGTGAAATCGGTACGGAACACGTACTGTACGCGCTGCTTACTCAGGAAGGCGGCATTGTTGCTCCTATTGTCGAGCGCATCGGAGCGGATCCCGCGCAGCTTGCGGGGCAAGTTCAAGCATTGCTCGACCGTTATCCGGTAGTGCACGGCAACGTGCAAATGGGCTTGTCGGCCGAATTTTCAAAAATACTTGCGAAGGCGGAGCGGGAGGCTTCCGCATTAAAAGACGAATATCTTTCGGCCGAACATATTTTATTGGCAATCGTGTCTTCGGACGGCGAATGCGCTTCGCTTTTAAAGCAAAACGGCATAAATCGCTCTTCCGTTTTGGAAGCGCTTAAAGCCGTGCGCGGCAACCAGCGCGTAACAAATCAGGATCCCGAAGCGACTATGCAGGCGCTGGACAAATATTGCCGCGACCTTACCGCCCTTGCGCGACAGGAAAAAATCGATCCGGTTATCGGGCGCGACGAAGAAATCAGGCGCGTTATGCAAGTGCTGTGCCGCCGCACCAAAAACAATCCCGTGCTTATCGGTGAGCCGGGCGTCGGCAAAACCGCAATAGTCGAAGGGCTTGCCCGCCGCATTGTTGCTTCAGACGTACCGGACAGTTTAAAAAACAAGCGGCTTTTAGCCTTGGATTTGGGCTCTTTGGTTGCCGGCGCGAAATTCCGCGGCGAGTTCGAAGAGCGCTTAAAAGCGGTTATCAACGAAGTGCAAAAAAGCGAAGGGCAAATTATTTTGTTTATCGACGAATTGCACACCTTGGTCGGTGCCGGTGCGAGCGAAGGGTCGATGGATGCTTCCAATTTGTTAAAGCCCGCCCTTGCGCGCGGAGAACTTCGCGCCATCGGAGCGACCACGCTTGACGAATACCGCAAATACATCGAAAAAGATGCGGCGCTGGAGCGGCGCTTTCAGCAAGTGTATTGCGCCGAGCCTTCGGTCGAAGATACCATCGCCATTTTGCGCGGCTTGCAGGAAAAGTACGAAGTGCACCACGGTGTGCGTATCCGCGACGACGCCCTCGTTGCCGCGGCGGTACTTTCGAACCGTTACATTACAAACCGTTTTTTGCCGGATAAGGCCATCGACTTGGTTGACGAAGCGGCGAGTAAGCTGAAGATGGAAATCGAAAGTCAGCCGACCGAACTCGATCAGGAAGAGCGCAAAATTTTGCAGCTGACAATCGAAAAACAAGCGCTCAGCAAAGAAAAAGACGAAGCGTCCAAAGTGCGGCTGGATAAACTGAATAAAGAATTGGCCGAACATACCGCAAAGCGAGATGCGATGAAGCTTCAGTGGCAAAACGAAAAAGAGCGTATAGACGCTTCGCGCAAACTCAAAGAAGAGCTGGAGCAGTTGCATACCGACGAAATCCGCTACACGCGCGAAGGCAATTTGAACAAAGCCGCCGAAATCAAATACGGGCGCATACCCGAAATCGAGCGCAAACTTGAACAAGCCGTCAGCAGCGAGCGCGATGCGGCTTCCGGCAAAACAAGCGACGAAAGCTTATTGCGTCAGGAAGTATCGGAAGAAGACATTGCGCGCATCGTTTCAACGTGGACGGGAATTCCGGTCAGCAAAATGCTTGCCGGCGAAAAGCAAAAGTATTTGGAATTGGAAAACGTATTGCATAAGCGCGTCATCGGACAGGACGAAGCGGTAAAAGCCGTCGCCGATGCAATCAGGCGCAACAGGGCCGGCTTAAGCGACGAAAACCGCCCCTTGGGAAGCTTTTTGTTTATCGGCCCGACGGGCGTCGGCAAAACCGAGCTTGCAAAAACGCTTGCCGACTTTTTGTTTAACGACGAAAAAGCGCTTACCCGCATAGACATGAGCGAGTACATGGAAAAATTCAGCGTAAGCCGCCTTATCGGAGCGCCTCCCGGTTATGTCGGTTACGACGAGGGCGGACAGCTTACCGAAGCGGTGCGCCGGCGTCCGTACAGCGTCGTACTGTTCGACGAAATAGAAAAAGCGCACAGCGACGTATTCAACGTACTTTTGCAAGTGCTCGACGACGGACGCTTAACGGACGGGCAGGGACGCGTCGTGGACTTTAAAAACACGATTATCATTATGACCAGCAATTTGGGAAGCGATTTGATTTTGCAGGCGGACACAAACGAAAAACTGCGCCAAGCGTCCGGTCAAATCGACGCGCTTTTAAAAGCGCAGTTCCGGCCGGAATTTTTAAACCGCATAGACGAAATTATTACGTTCAGCCGCCTCGACAAAAGCTGCATGGAAGCGATTGTGCGCAATCAATTGGAACGCCTTGCAAAACGCTTTGCCGAACGCCGCCAAATTCTGGACGTTTCCGATGATGCCGTCCGCTGGCTTGCCGATACGGGTTACGATCCTTTGTTCGGAGCGAGGCCGGTAAAACGGGCCATTCAAACCTATTTGGAAAATCCGCTTGCGAAAAAAATCCTTGCAGGCGATTATCCCGAAGGCTGCACCGTTCACGTCGGCAAAGGCAAAGACGGTTTAACGTTTTCGTAAAAAACGCGCGTACTCAAAAAGCCCGCATCGTATGAACGCTGCGGGCTTTTTTTTTGCCGCTTGATTTTTCCCCACATAAGGAGTATACCTTAAGTTAAAAGAATCTAACTATACGAAAATGTGCGGGGGAAAATCATTATGAGCAGTTTAAGCGAACTGGGTGCGGATACGCATGCGCGCGTTACCGGCATCGGCGGCGACAATCACTTTCAAAGCAGAATTACCTCTATCGGAGTAACGGTCGGCAGCGAAGTTACAATCGTTCAAAACAATAAAAATCAGCCGATCCTTTTGTACGGGCGCGATACGCTGATCGCCTTAAACAGAAAAGAAGCCGAAAAAGTTGCAGCGGAGGTATTGGGCAAATGAAAAATCTTACTATCGCTTTATTGGGGCAGCCGAATTCGGGAAAGTCCACGCTGTTTAACGGTTTAACGGGCGCAAAGCAGCACGTGGGAAACTGGCCCGGCAAAACCGTCGAAAAAAAAGAAGGTTATTTTGTGCGGAACGGCGTGCGCTACACCCTTGTCGATTTACCCGGAAGCTACGGACTGTCCGCCAATTCCGATGAAGAAGTGATAACGCGCGAATACATCACGTCGGGCAAAGCCGATGTCGTCGCCCTTATCGCGGACGCTTCGCAGCTTAACCGCAGTTTGTTTATGCTTGCCGATTTTGCCGGAATAAACGTTCCCGTCGTTTTGCTTATGAACATGATGGACATTGCCGCAAAGCAGGGGAAAACGGTCGATATAAAGGGATTCGAAAAAGAACTCGGCGTACCGGTTGTTCCGATCGTTGCGGCGGATAAAGCGCAATATAAGGATTTATTCGCCTTTTTGGACGGATTCGACGGAAAAAGCGCTTTAAAAACGGCTTCGCTTGAAAAATCGTACGAAAGCGTTCTCGGAAAACCGTATAAAGATTTAACCGCGCTTCTTCCTGCAAAGGGCATAGGCGCTTTTTCGCGCATGTGGCTTGCGGTAAAACTTATCGAAAAAGATATAAAAGCCGTCGGAATTGTCGAAGACGGCGTTCCGCGCGATGTTTTAAAAAAAATAAAGGAAATTACGGCGCATATTGCAAACGGCAGCCTCGATACCGGAAGCTGCAAATTCGAGTGGATCGATTCGCTTATAGCTTCCTGCGTCCGTCAAGAAAAAACGGTCTTTAAAAGGAGCGCTTTCGACAAGCTGGCGACGAGCAAACGCTGGGGAAAGCCGCTTGCAGTCGGTATTATTATGCTCGGCCTTATTCTTTCCATGCTGATAGGTTTTCCGTTTATGGGCCTCTTTGCGGTTGTAATCCCGAAACTTTCGGCCCTTATCGCAAAGGGACTTTTGGCGCTCGGCGTATCGCAAGTGCTTATATCGCTGCTGTGCGGCGCCGTTATGACGGCGGTTACCTTCGCCTTTCAAATGGCAAGTTTTGTGTTCGGCATCAGTTTGGTGTTCGGCTTTATGGAAGACATCGGCTACATGGCGCGCGTATCGTATGTGTTCGATAACACGATGTCGAAAATCGGGCTGCAGGGCAAAGCCGTCATGCCGTTTTTGGTCAGCTTCGGCTGCAATATCGGCGGCGTAACCGGATCGAGAATTATCGATTCGTGGCAGCAGCGCATAATGACGATCGCGCTTTCGTGGGTTGTTCCCTGTGCCGCAACATGGGGCGTCGTCGGCTTTATAAGCGGCACTTTTTTCGGCGCGCAAGCGATCTTTATCGTGCTTAGTTTGTTTGCCGTCGCTTTTTTGCATTTGATAATCACGTACAATCTGTTTAAAAAATCCTTGTATAAAGGAAAGACGGCGGCCGGCATGATTATGGAACTTCCGCCGTACCACAAGCCGCATTGGAAAAATCTGTTTTTGTCGGTCTGTGACAAAATGGGCGATGTGTTCGTGCGCGCGCTGAGCATTATCATATTGATTTCCGTAGGGTTTTGGCTGCTTTCTTTTACGCCGAGCGGGAACATTTCCAACAGCGTTATTTATAAAATAGGAACGTTTATCGAGCCGGTTACGCGCTTTTTTGGATTGCCGTGGCAGCTTTTTATGGCCTTTGTAGCCTCGGCGATGGGAAAGGAATCGGCGCTCGGCGTTTTGGCGTCTTTGTTCAGTTCGTCGGCGATATGGCAAGCCGTCGAAGTGCGCAGCGCCGTAGATACCGTCGCTTTGAGTTCCGACATGCTGTCGGCTATATCAAAGCCGGAAGCGCTGGCTTTTCTTTTTGCGTTCTTTTTTAACATGCCCTGCTTAATGACTTTAGCCGCAACGGCGCAGGAAACCCATTCCAAAAGATGGACAATCACCATCGCGCTGTACTATATCTTTTTTGCCTTGATTTTGGCCTTTGCGGCATACCGCATAGGATTGCTGTTGTTTTAATCTTCCGTTTGCGTTTTCCGTTTGGAAACGATGTGGACTCTGCCGGTGCGTTTCGGAACAGTGCGCGCCGGGGAGTCTTTTTTTTCGGCTGCGGAATCCTTGGACGCGCTTTGGCCCTTTGTGCGGTACACGGCTTTTTTTGCCTGCTTTTTTTGCAGTGCGAGCTTGCTTTTTTCTTTTTCCTGTTTTTGGATGAAGGCGAGGGCTTCTTCAAAACCTTTCAGATATTTTTGCATATCTTCGGCAAACACCGCGATTTGGTGGCGGTCGAAGGATTCGCCGTTTTTATTTTTGCTTTCGACAATCTGTAAAAAAATATCGCCCGTGCGGTTTTCTTTTACGTTAAAAAAATACGACCTGTTTTCCAATACGATTTGCGTCGTAAAAAGTTCGCCTCTTGCGCCCATATAAAACCGCCTGTCGAGTTTTCAAAGTTGGCTCTAAAAACTGCAGTTTTTAGAGGTTTGCCTATCGTTTAATTGTATCACATAGCGTCCGCTTGTACAAGCATAGCCGTTTCCCAATCGATAAGTTCGGCTTCAAGCTTTTTGTCGCCGCCTTTTACGTCGCACATAATGCGGAACACCGGTTCGGTGCCGCTGCCGCGCATCCACATGTAGGCAAGGTTTTCGCCGGCTCCGTTTTTAAAGACGATTTTTAAACCGCCTTTTCCCGATATGCCGAAGTCCGAAGGATTGAGGATTTCGTTAATGCCGACCGTTGCGGCCGCTTCCCAAGACATAATGCCGTAACGTTCCCGTAAATCCTTTTCTTTTTCGCGCCATTGCGCGCAAAACAGTTTTTGAAAATTCCGCTTAAGCCGTGCGTGATCCGTTTGCGTTATGTGCAAAAGCGCGCGTTTATCCGATACGCCGGTTGTCGCGTAGGCGGGAAGGGTTTGTATGATGTCGGCAAGCGTAAAATCGCCGCGGTATGCACTTTCCCGGCCGGAAAGCGCGCACCACAGATGAAACAAGCCTTTTTTACCGTTTGCGTCGCGGATGGTCAGCAATTTAATCAGTGCGAACAGCGTGTTTAAAGGATCGCGGACCGCCGCCGGATGGGTTATGTTGCCGCCGTTCGAACCTTCACCCAAAATGGGAACGACGTATCCTTTTTCGCGCAAAGAGCGGGCAAGGTTTACGGCATTCGCTTCGCCGACTTCGGAGCGAAACACGTCGGCGCCGAAAGCTTGCGCAATGTCGTTTATGCGCATGGACGTAGGTCCGTTTACGGCGACGGCCGTTTTTTCTTCACCCTTTGTAAAGCGGCGGAATGCGAGTTCGGAAAGCACCGAAAGGGCAAAAACTTCCTGCGCTGCAAGTACGCGGGCTTTTTGTGTTTTTTGATCCCAATACACGATGTTGCCGCGGTCGCCGTCGCAGTCGGGCATGTAGCCGAGTTGCACTTCGTTTTTGCATTCTTTGTGCAGACGTTCCATTTCACGCGCGCAATAGACGAGATTTTCCGGTTCGGGAATAATCGCGTGCACGATTTTTTCCGCCTGATCGTTTATCGCATAAAAGCCGATACCGTTTTCGCGCAAAAAGGATGCATCGATCGAAAGACAGCGCGCGCTGCCGTTCATGTCGCATACGACGGCTAGGGGCGATTGTTTTACGGTGTTTTTTATGTTGTTGAAAAAAGCGTTTTGCTTTGCTTTGTCGGTTTCGGCACTGACGACCCGGCGCGTAAAAGATTCGTAGACCGCGACGGCGTCTTTTTTTATTTGCGCGTTTTGTGCGTAAACGGCTTTCAAAACATCTTCGGGGCATGAACGCAGCAAAGCCCTTGCATCTTCTTCTGGGGTATCCGCACCGCACAATTTTTTGAAGGAAGCGATAAGTTTTGCCGACTCTTCGGCCGGAATAACGCCTCCGTCGGAAAGCCCGAATTTGATGCCGTTGTGCCCGATCGGGTTGTGGCTTGCCGAAATATAGGCAAAGGCGTCGGCGCTTTTTGCATAGGACATTATTTCGGGCGCGGCGCTGATGCCGACAAAACGCACCTTTACATTCATCGCCGAAAAAGCGCGGATCATACAATCGGCAATCGCCGGCCCGGTCGGCCGAGTGTCGGTGCCGACAACGATTTGAGCTTCCTTTCCTTTTATGTTTTGAATGTATTGCGCAAAGGCTTTGGCGGCTAAAACGGCGAGTGCCGCTTTTTCTTCGGTCAATTCGGGACTCGCGTCTTCTTCATCCCCCGACGCGGCGAATACCGTACGCCAGCCGGATGCGGACAAAATCATTGAGGAAAAATCTTTATCGAATACGCTTTTCATACGACCGCCATTTTATCATAAAGTTAATCCGTACTCAAGATGAACAAATTCAGCCCTTTCCGGAAAAAGAGAAGCGGAGGAAATCGGCATGAATACAGCTCTTGTAAAAAATAAATGTTTATGAGAGGGGCGTGAAAGAGCGGCCGTGAACGGCTTATGCGCACAGCGAATTGCCTGAACGGTCGCTCTTTCATGCATACTTATCGAATTACAATTCTTCAAAGTTCGAAATGTGCCACGGACTTAAGAGTGTGTGCAGTTGTCCTTCCAAGAGGATTCCGTATTTGTGCGGATAATCGTAGCCGCGGCTCGATTGAATGCACTGCGAAATAAACTGCGCCGCCTTATCTATGGAAACAGGCAAACTTTCATCGTGCAAAAGACTTCCGATCATAACGGACGCGAACGTATCGCCCGTGCCCGGATACATGCCCGGAAGCCGCTGTGCCGATATTTTCCAAAAAGAACCGCTTTCTCTTTCGTAGGCGATTGTGTTTACGCTGTCGGGATTTTCTTTATCGGGAACGCTTGTGATAACGACGGTGCCGGGTCCCATATCGGAAAGTTTTTGCAGCCGCGTTTTCATCTGCGACTTTGAAAGCGGCTTGTTTTGTTCGCCGTTCAAAAGCAGGGCGGCTTCGGTAAAATTCGGCACGATAATGTCGGCTTTTGCAATGAGCTTTCGCATTTCGGGAATCATATCTTTCGAAACGGAATTATACAAACTGCCGTTGTCGCCCATCACCGGATCGACGACCGTCAGCGTGCGCTCCGTTTTAAAGTCGTCGATAAAGGACGACACGATCGAAGCTTGTCGCGGCGATCCCAAAAAGCCCGAATAAATGCAGTCAAAACTTAAACCGAGTTTTTTCCAGTGCGCGGTGTAGCCGCTCATAATATCGGTTAAATCGTGAAACGCATAATCGGTGAATCCTCCCGAATGGGTCGACAGCACCGCCGTCGGAACGGGACACACTTGAATGCCCATAACGGAAAGGGTCGGAATGATAACCGTTAAAGAAGCACGCCCGAAACCCGACAAATCGTGAATCGCCGCTACGCGTTTTAATTTCGGCTGC
This sequence comes from Treponema maltophilum ATCC 51939, assembly GCF_000413055.1. NCBI lineage: Bacteria > Pseudomonadati > Spirochaetota > Spirochaetia > Treponematales > Treponemataceae > Treponema > Treponema maltophilum. The sequence continues at coordinate 932,612 of NZ_KE332518.1, forward strand.
ATGATTTCCTCCTCAATTCAATAATATAGTTCAATAAATATAAATTCTGCAATATAGTGAACGGCGGGTTTCGATATTAGCGATTTTTATATCGATATGTTTTTATTCCTTTGTAATCGATTGTTTGTACATGCGCGTCTTTTTCGAGGCGGGCGAACAAACCGGTGCAGGGCGAACCGTCTTTCCGCGATGCAACGAAACTTTCGATTTCAAAGCGGTTCATCGGGTGCCGTTTTATAATGCTTATGACGGCTTCATACGTATCCTTTATATCGCTTGAAAAACTTCCCGACGTCAGATGATTGATTGCGATGCCGCCGGTCAGTTTGACGGCTTTTTCGACAACGGCATCGGCCGGTGCGGATACAAAAGATTCCGCCGGGGGCCGCACGGGCGTATTGATATACAGCCTGTCGTGCCGAACCGTGCCGGCAAGCTTTTTCAGCGCGTTAAGTGCCGTATCGGATGTGTTGATTCCGTCTATGAGCATGATTTCAAGCCACAGCTGTCCCGTGTATTCGTGCGAAAAGGTTTGCAGCCCTTTCATAACGGCGTTAAAGTCGAGCTTGCCGTGCGGGCGGTCTATTTTTTTCCACGAATCTTCGTCGAACGCGTCCATTGAAGGAAGGACGATGTCGGCTTTCGACAGCTCGGAGCGCACCTGCGGATCGGAAAGGAGGGCACCGTTTGTAATGACGGCGACGGGTGCCTTTGTCAGTTTTTTTATACCGTCGAGTAAATCGCCCAAGCCCTTGTACAGGGTCGGTTCTCCTTCGCCGACAACGCTTATGACGTCGAATTCGGTATCTTCGGCCAAGCGTTTTTTCAGCTCGGCGATAATATCTTCAACGGGATAAAACATGTGCCGTTCGTCGGTCATGTGCAGCGTTCGGCCGAGTTGACAGTAAGTGCAAGTATAATTGCAGGTTTTTTCGGGAATGGGACTTACGCCGAGCGAACGCCCCAAGCGGCGCGAGGGCACCGGCCCGAATATAAAGCGCGCGTTTTCCATAAAGCTTTTCAGTCTGCGATTATATGAAAAAAGCCCGCGCGTGTCCAGTAAAATACTCTGAAGAGCAGGGGGCCGCAGACTTTTTGTTTCAGCCCCCCCCCTTAAATTAACTTACGATGTGATGCAATGAGCGCGTTTATTTTCCGCCCATTTCTTTGTACAATTGCGCGGCGTTTTCGGGTGTGATGGTTTGCGTACCGAGCGTAACGATTTTATCGAGTTTTTTGCCTTCGACAAGCAGGGCGTAGGCGTTTTCGATCGCTTCTTTACCGCCGGTGGGATAGACCATGGACAGGCTGAGTCTTCCGTCCATAACGCTCTTTATACCGCCGTCGGGAGTGGGAAGTCCGTCGACGCCGACAAAAAGTATGTTCTTTTCTCTGCCCGCATTTTTGGCGGCAATGTATGCGCCTTCGGCCATCGGGTCGTTCAGACAATAGAACAAATCAATTTTGTCGTGTGCTTGCAGCATTTCTTCGGCAATGGTGATCGCTTTTTCGCGTAGCCAATCGGCATTGTTTGCGGCGATGATTTTGCATTTGGGATTGGCTTTAATTCCTTCGCGGAAACCTTTGTCGCGTTCGATGCCGCCGGAAGTTCCTTCCAAACCTTTGATTTCGCAGATGTTTCCGCCGTTGGGCAAAAGGGTTTGCGCTACGTATTTGCCGCATTCGCGTCCGATAAGCGTGTTGTCCGCGCCGATAAACTGCGTGTAGGTATCGCCTTCGATTTTGCGGTCGAGCAGGATAACGGGAATGCCCGCTTCGTAAGCGCGTTTAATGACGTTTGTCAGCGGTTTTGCTTCGTTCGGCGAGGTAATAAGCAAGTCTACGTGCATTTGAATGAAGTTTTCAATGTCGGCGATTTGCTTGGAATTGTCCTGCGCCGCATCCGAAAAGATGACTTCGAACATCGGATAGTTTTTTGCGGCGGCCGCTATTTGAGCGTTCATGGCGACACGCCAGGGTTCTCCGAGGTTACACTGGGCCATACCGATGACGAATTTTTTGCCGCCGCCGGCTGCTGCCGAGTCCGAAGAGCCTTTTGCAAATAATAAACTTGTTGCGGCAAGCGTAAGCATAACCGCAAAAAAAGTTTTTACCGTTTTTTTCATGGTTTCCTCCTACGAGTATTGTATCAGCGTTCGGTCGAAACGGATTTTCAATAATACGAACAATACATTCAATTTTATGATTTATTTACGATGAGCGAGGGGCTGAGTATAATGCTGTGCGGGAATTTTTTTTCGCCGCGCAGCATGCGCAGCGCGTATTCGATTGCTTGACGGCCTCCGGTCGGGCAAATAAGCGTCGCGCTCAATATTCCTTCTTCCACCATCTTTTTGCCGCCCTTCGGGCCGTCCAAACCGTCAACTCCGACGCATAGAGCCGGTGCCGTTCTCATTTTTTGCATTGCCGAATACGCGCCGTAAGCCATTGCATCGTTTTGGGCGAATACGACGTCGATATTCGTATCGGTAACGCTCAAATATTCTTTCATCCTGTCTTCGGCTTGATCCTGCATCCAGTTTGCGATAAGCCGGCACACTATGCGGCAGTTGTCCGTACCGTTTAAAGCGTCGTAAAATCCCTGCGAGCGCTCTTTTGCCGAAGGAGAATCCGGGCGGCCGCAAACTTCGATTATGTTGCCGCCTTTTTCACCGAGCAGGCCGATAACGTATTCGCCCGCCGTTTTGCCGATGCGGTAATTGTCGGGGCCTATATATAAACTGTAATCTTCGCCGACAATGTCTCTGTCCAAAACTATTACCGGTATTTTTTTATGGATATCGCTTATATAGGGACGAAGAACGTCGCTGTCGTTTGGCGATACGATGAGTAAATCGATCGCGTATCCCATAAGCATGTGTATGTCTTCCAACTGGCGGTCGGTGTTCATTGCCGCGTCGGTAAAGATACAGCGCAGGTCGGAGTGTTTTGCGGCTTCTTCTTCTATTTCGCGATTCATCGTTATGCGCCATTGCTCCAGCAAATTGGCTTGGCTTATGCCGATAAGGTATTCTTTTTTTTCGGTGCCGCCGCTTTTTTTTAAGCGCTTTCCTGCAAGCGGAAAAACGACCGAAAAGGCGAACACGCACAGCATAAAGACGAACAACAAAACGGTGTAATTATGTTTCATCCGGTATTTTCCCTTCCGTTCTTTTTATACGGTATTCGTTCGGCGGCACATTCAATATCTTTTTAAATGCCGTGCTGAAATAAAACGGCGAGCCGAATCCGCAGCGGGCGGCGACATCTTTAATCAGCAGTCCCTTATTCATCAGTTCGAGCGCGTATTGTATGCGCAGTTGCGATACGTAATGAGAAAACGAAATCCCGAGTTCGTTTTTTAACAACCGGCTTAAATAGGCGGGCGTAATACCGATTTTTTCGGCGGTTTCTTCCAAACCGAAATCGTGCCGCGTATAGCCTTTGGCGATATAATTTAACGCCTGCGAAACGAGCGGAGAAAATTTTTTATCGTCGAACAATAAGCCGATAAGTTCATCATAGGATTCGTTCAGTTTTTCCGGCGAGGTCGATTCGACCGATTCGGTATGAACGTTTATGCCCAATTCTTCTTTTACGGCGTCTTTTATACGGCTGCTCAAATGCCGATACGCGGGATTTTGCCGGTACAACAGCAAAAGGTTGCCCCTGTCGTCGGGAAATAAATAGCTGTCCGTATGCTCGTTCAGCAATTGTTTTAAAACGCGTTCGATTTGCGGCGGAAGCAGTATTTCGTTTGTCCGGTGCATTTCGTAGATTTCGGCGGGAACTTTTATCAGTACGAGATTATACGTCAAATTTATATTTATGCCGAAAAACGCGCAAAGCTCTTTTATTTCGTCGGGCGAATATTTGCCGACGGCGGCATCGTGCAAAAAGGTTTGAATAAGCGTATCTTTATGCTTTGCCGTTTGTGCAACCGCAAAGTCAAAATATTTGTTTTTGTTTTTTTCTTTTTTGATTTCGCCGATAAGCTGTTCGAGTTTTAATTTTAATTCAGCAAGGTCGACCGGTTTTAAAATATAGGCATATACGGAAAGCTCGACCGAACGTTTTGCATATTCGAATTCTCCGTAGCCCGAAATAACGATGACTTTAAAATTTCCGCCGGTTTCGTGCAGCTTTTCGATAAGTTCAAGTCCGTTTAAAAACGGCATGCAAATGTCCACAAGCAAAATATCCGGTTTGCAGCGTTTTGCTTTTTCCAAAGCGTCTTCGCCGTCCTGCGCGGTGTCCGTTATTGCAACATCGAGCTGCATATTTTCAATTTGTTTTTGAAGGCCGGCCAAAATTTTCGGCTCGTCTTCGGCAATCAGCATTTTCAGCATTTTGTGTCCTTAGGCTCGGAATGCGTTATAAAAGGAATCGACAGGATTACGGTAATACCGCCTTCATCGTTTCTTTCGTAATGCAGGCCGTAACCGTTTCCGTACGTTAAACGGATGCGGTTGTTTACGTTAAAAAGTCCGTAACCTTCCGTATATTCCCGGGCACTGTAATCGGCCAGCGCTTTATTGATGCGCAGGCGTTCTTTTTCGCTCATGCCGGCTCCCGTATCCGAAACCGTGATGTACAGCGCGCCGTTTTTTTTATTTTCTTTTTTTACTTCGATGCGAATCCGGCCGCCTTCTTTTTTTTGCTTTATGCCGTGATAAATCGCGTTTTCGACCAACGGCTGCAGCACCAGTTTCGTTATTTCGCAGCGGTACAAAGCCGGATCGCAAGCGATCGTATAATTCAATTTGTCTTCGTAGCGTTCTTTTTGAATATATAAATACGAGCGCACGTGTTCCAATTCCTGTTCAAGGCTGATAATGTCTTTACCCTTGCTTAAGCTGATTCTGAACAAGGTGGTGAGCGCCGTTACCAGTTTGGAAATATCGGAAGCGTCGTGATCTTCGGCCATCCAGCGGATCGTATCGAGCGTATTATATAAAAAATGCGGTTTTATCTGCGCCTGCAAACTTTGAATTTCGGCCTTGCGTTTTTGCTGCTGCTCGGTGTATACGAGTTGTAACAGATTTTCGATTTTATTCATCATCGAATTAAAGCCGGTTCCGAGCTGGACTATTTCTCCGTAATATTCTTCCACGTTAAAGCGCACGTTAAGTTCGCCCCGTTCCGCCGAATTCATAAGTTTGCGCAGTTTACTTATGGGGTTCGTAAACGAATACGAAAAACCCAACGAAACGATAACCGCCATCGAAACGGAAATAAGGGTTATAACCGCTATGTATTTATACAGCGTTATAAGCGGGAGCGGCAAGCTTTCGTTTTTAAATACGCCGACGGTTTTCCACGAAGTGAGTGCCGATTTTGTAAAAAGAATTTGATACGTGCTGCCGTTTACGGTTTGTATGCCGGCATTTCCCTTTATCGACGATACGTCGATGCGGTACACCGTTTCGTTTATCGGCGCGTATACAATGGAATTATGTTCGTCTATGACGAATACGTAGCCGGCTTTGCCGAGCGTAATGCCGTTTATAAATTGTTCGACGGCTTTTAAGCGCATATCGATGCATATGGCGCCGAGTATTTTGCCCGTTGCGGGGTCTTTTACGGCCCTTGTTACCGCTACCGTGTCGCTGCTGCTGTAATCGCGGTAATGGCGGATATTGCGTCCGATCGGTTTCGGCTGCAAAATATCTTTTCCGCCGCCTTCGATTGCCTGTTTGTACCAAAAATCTTCAGCGAGATTGTTGCGCGAAATGCGGTATATTTCATTTGAAATATACATGCCGTTTTCTCCGGCAATCAAAATTCCGCCGATTAAATCGGGATTGTTTTTAACGTACGTGTACATATGCGCGCGGGCTTCGGTTTCGTAATCGATTCTGCCTTGATCGTAAAAATCGTGCAAACGTAAAAACGAAATAACCGTTTCATCTTCGGAAAGATAGGTTATGATTTGCTCTATCGAATAAATGTAATTGTCCAAAATCGTTTGAATTTGGGTTAAAAGCCGGATAGTGTGTACCTGCGTTTGCTCGTTCATAACCTTCGAATAAAAAAAATTGCCGGCCGCAATCGTAAACAATAAAACGCTTACAACCAGCATGCCCATATTTAAAAACAGCTGAGTTTGAAACGTTTTGAAAGTTTTTTTTAATTTGGGCAATCGGCTTTCCTTATTTTCGTCAGTTTTCTTTTTTTGTCGCCTGCGCAAACACCGCAATAATAATCAATAAGCCTTTTACAACCAGCTGCAGGTTCGAATTGACGCCTTTTAAGCCGAGCATGTTGTCGAGCATTCCCAAAATCAGCGCGCCTATCATAGTGCCGAAAATCGTTCCTTTACCGCCGGACATGCTCGTCCCGCCGATCGCAACCGCGGCAATCGCGTTCAATTCGTACCCGATACCTTCGTTCGGACCGCCCTGACTTATTTGCGCGCTGTGGATCATGCCGGCAACCGAAGCAAGCATCGCGCTTATGACAAAGGCGATTGTTTTTATGCGCTGCACGTGAATGCCCGATAAGTGTGCCGCGGTCGGATTCCCGCCGATGGCGTACACTTGGCGGCCGAAGCGCATTTTATTCATAACGATCGAAAAAACGAAAATCAAAACCAAAAAGATAATTGCGGGCACGGGGACGACGCCGCCTATACGCATTTGCAGCCATTCAAACTGGGGCGGGGCAAGGCCTTCTCCGTATCCGTACGAAAGGGGAATGCCGATACCGTTCGACCAAAAGCGTGCCAAGCCGCGCGCGATATTCATCGTTGCAAGGGTAACGATGAACGCTTGAATTTTCATGCGCGTAACGACCGTTCCGTTGAATAAACCGAACAGAGCGCCGATAAGCAGTGAAACGCCGATAGCGGGAAGAAACCCCAGTCCGTTGTTGACCATGAGGGCGGCGCTTCCGGTCGAAATCAAGCCGACAACCGAACCTACGGACAAATCGATGTCGCCGAGCAAAATAATTATCGTCATGCCGATCGCGATAATGCCGTTTTCGCTGACGGCGCGCAGTACGTTCATGAGGTTGCGCACGTCGAGGAACAGGTTGCGCCCGTTTTTTACGCAAATTAAAGAGGCGATAATAAAAATCGCTATAAGCGCTATGTAGCTTTGGAATTGTTTTAAAAGTTCCAAAACAGATTTTTTTTCGCCGGTATGCTGCAAACCGTTATTTTGCAAAATCGATGTATTCATAATTACTCCCGTTATTCCTTTTTTGAATGCAAGGTCGCCGCATACAGCAATTGCTCCTGCGTTGCCGAACCGCGCCCGAATTCTCCCGTTACGGCGCCTTCGCACAGCGTAATGATTCTGTCCGAAATTCCCATAATTTCCGGCAAATCGCTCGATACCAGAATAATGCCGATGCCTTGTGCGGCCAATTTATTTATAAGCACGTAAATTTCGTATTTTGCGCCGACGTCTATACCGCGCGTCGGTTCGTCGAGCAAAAGTATTTTCGGCTTGAGCATAAGGCAGCGGCCCAGCACCACCTTTTGCTGATTCCCGCCGGATAAGGTGCCGCACAGTGTTTTATGCCCGCTCGCTTTTATGCGCATCGTGTCCATTTGCTCCAGCCATTCCGTTTGCTCCCGCATCGAATTCATAAAACTGAATCTGCTCAATTGTTTAAGCTTTGCCAAAGACATATTTTCGCCGATCGAGCGTAAAAGCACCAAGCCCTGTCCTTTTCTGTCTTCGGTTGCAAAGGCGATTCCCGCTTTTATGGCTTCGCCGGGCGAACGGATTTCCGTTTTTTTGCCGTCGATAATAATATCGCCGCTCCTGTTTGCATGATGTAAGCCGAAAAGACATTCCAAAAGTTCCGTGCGGCCGGAGCCGAGCAAGCCCGCAAAGCCTAAAATTTCTCCTTTGTGCAGCGTAAAATCGATATTCGAAAGACTGCGGCTTTGCCCGCCTTGTTTGTGCGGAAACCGAAGATTAAGGTTTGAAACTTCGAGAATTTTTTCCCCGATTGCTGTATTTTTCGACGGATACGCTTCGGAAACTTCCCGCCCGACCATAAGCGAAATTATTTTTTGCCGCGATGTTTCTGCTGCCGGAAGCGTCGCAATATACATACCGTCGCGCATTATCGTCAATTCGTCGGCTACGGCAAAAACTTCTTCCATACGGTGCGTAATATAAATGATGCCGACGTTTTCTTTAACGAGCTTTTTTATTACCGCAAAAAGGTGTTCCGTTTCCGTTTTTGAAATCGCCGACGTCGGTTCGTCCATAATCAAAATGCGCGCGTTGAGCGACAGCGCTTTTGCGATTTCGACCATTTGCTGTTCGCCGATCCGCAAGCTTTTGATTTTTCGGTTCGCCTTTATGGGAAGTTCCAGCATGTCAAGATATTTTTGCGCTTCCTGTTCCATTTCGGCTTTGCGCACAAAGCCGAATCGATTGCACTTTTCTCTGCCCATAAAAATGTTTTCGGCGACGCTCGTTTCCCGCACGAGCTGCAACTCCTGATGAATCTTTGCAATACCGAGTTTTTGCGCCGCCGTGGGGCTTGCGATAACGGTTTTTTTGCCGTCGATAAAAATATCGCCGGTATAATTGGTGATTGCGCCGCTGAGAATATTCATTAAAGTGGATTTTCCCGCCCCGTTTTCACCCATCAGCGCGAGTACTTCGCCCGATTTTAAGCTCAGTTGCGCATTATCAAGCGCTTTTACCTGCCCGAATGATTTTGAAATACCGGTCATCCGTAATAATTCGCTCATAATATATTGAATTATATCATTGATTTTTGTATCTGTATATTTAAAAAAAACATAAAGAGCCTTTAATTTTATATACATGATTTTATATACTCAAAATTTTTTTCTTGACAAAGACGAAAAACGGGTTTATTCTTTTAGAAATAGGTGTTACGTAACACCTGCAAAAGTTTTAAACCAGGAGGTTGTGATGAAAAAACTACTCACCGTACTTTTCATTTTCGTTTTTGCCGCGTCATTGTGTTTTGCGGCCGGCAAGCAGGACGCAAAAAAAGGAGCATCGATTAAAATGTTTCAGCTGAAGGTTGAAATAAAAGATGCGATTGACGCCTATGCGGCGGACTATACCGCTGCGACGGGAATTCCGGTAAGCGTTGAAACGCTCGGAGGCGGCGGCGATTACGGCGGAACGCTGAAGGCAAAAGCTCAGTCCGGAAACATGCCCGACATTATTCAAATCGAAGGGCAGGGCGGCTACGATATTTGGAAAGACTATATTGCCGACTTAAGCGATCAAAGCTGGGTAAAGGATACCGACCTTGCGTTTAAGCAAAACGGAAAGGTGTACGGTTTTCCGGTTGCAATCGAAGGCTACGGCTTGGCTTATAATGCCAATATTTTGAAAAAAGCCGGCGTCGATCCTGCAAAGCTGACAACCCGCAAAGCGTATGAAGATGCGTTCAAGCTTATCGATTCGAAAAAAGCCGAACTGGGTCTTGATTCGGTCGTATCGATGGCGGCCTCCGTTGCCGGCGGCATGTGGTGGGTCGCGGCTCAGCACAATTTGGCGTGCTATTGGGGCGGCGGTCTCGGTTTTGAAGATAAGTCGATTATCAATATGGCGCTGAAGGGCAAGCTGGACGAAAAACGCTTCGATCAATACGCAAAATACTTGCAGCTTTTGTTTAAATACGCCGACAAAAACATTTTGCAAAACGGCAGCTACGACAATCAGGTGGCGGCCTTTGCGCGCGGCAAAGCGGCATTTTTGCATCAGGGCAACTGGGTGGATCCGAACCTGAAGCAGCTGGGCGTTACGTTTAAAATCGGTTATGCGCCGCACGCTTTCCTCGATACCGAAGAAAAAGGTTTGTACCTGTTTGCTCCGAGCTGGTGGTGCGTTAATGCGAAGAGCCCCAACGCCGAAGCGGCAAAAGCCTTTTTGGCTTCCATGGCCGAAACTCCCCAGGGACACGAATTTTTGGTAAAAAAAGCGGGCATGATTCCCGCCTTTAAATCCGTAAAACTGCAGCCGGAAGGCCAGTTGAGCCGCGCGCTTATGGAAGCGAATGCCCGAGGCGGCAACTACGGCGTATTTTTCGGTATGTTGCCTGACGGTGCGGGACGGAACGTGTTCGGTCCCATCTTCGATCTGTTTGCACAAAACCCCGACGCTATCGATCAATTTAAAGCCGATATGAAAAAGGCCGTTGCGGGTTTGCCGAATATGTAAAAAAAACGGTGAGCCGGAAAATCGTTTTTTCGGCCCCGTGTATTATATTACGATACATGTAATTAAAAAAGCTGTCCGAAAACTTCGATTTTCGGACAGCAATGGCCGCCGCCGATTTTATTTTTAAGTTAAGGAAATACTGATGAAACAGAGCCGTACGGTAAATATTTTGTTTATTGCTCCCTGTCTGTTTGCTTTTACGATGATAATCGTCATTCCGTTCGGATTCGGATTGTATTATTCGCTGACCGATTGGAACGGCGTGCGAGACAGCGTGAAGTTTGTCGGCTTGGCAAACTTTAAATATCTTTTTACCGCTCCCGATTTTTTATATTCGTTTTTGATAACGATAGGCTTTACGCTTATAAACATTGTTTCGGTTAATGTTGTCGGTTTTATTTTATCGCTTTTGGTAACTTCGAAGGTCAGATTCCGCAATTTTTATCGGGCCGGATTTTTTGTTCCCTATCTTATAGGCGGAATCGTTTTAGGTTATATTTGGCAGTTTATTTTAAATAACGCGCTCGTTTTGATCGGAAACAAGCTTTCTTTAGGTTTTTTGCAGTCGTCGCTTTTGAGCCGCCCGAACACGGTGATTTGGGTTATGTCGTTTGTAAATACCTGGCAGTACGCCGGATACATTATGCTCATTTTCGTTGCGGCGATTCAGGGAATTCCTTCTTCGCTTTTGGAAGCGGCGAGTGTCGACGGCGCGAGTTATTTTACGCGAATCTTCCGCATACTCATTCCGATGATGGCGCATGCGTTTACGATTTCGCTTTTTTTAACGCTCACTTCGTCATTTAAACAATTCGATATGAACTTTACGCTTACAAACGGAGGCCCCGCCACCCGCTTTCTCGGTTCGCCGATTAAAGCCAGCCAGCTTTTGGCAATGAATATTTTCGATACGGCGGCGGCAAACCGCATGGCCGAAGCGCAGGCGAAAGCGGTGATTTTATTTTTGGCTTTGGTAATCGTGTCTTTGATACAGGTGAATATGAATAAGCGCAAGGAGGTGGAACTGTGATAGGCGGCGGAGAAAAATATACGCGACGGATTTTAGCCGAAATCTTTGCGCTTCTGCTTTTTGTGCTTTTTATGGTGCCGTTTGCAATGGTTGTACTCAATTCGGCAAAAACATCAAAAGAAATTATAAACAACGCGTTAAGCCGGCCGGAACACTGGAAACAGTTGTTTACAAACATCGGTCGTATTTTCGGCAATGCCACCGTCGATTATCCGGGCGCCTTTGTCGACAGCGTCGTTATTACGGCCGTATCGCTTGCGGTTATAGTGATTTTTTCGTCAATGTGCGCGTGGGTGCTCGTACGCAACAGAACCAAGTGGTCGACCGTTATTTTTATGCTTTTTGTGGCGGCAATGGTTATTCCCTTTCAAGTGCTTATGTATCCTTTGGTGCGTTGGCTGCGAGTTATGGGCGATTTTTTGCATATCCGGCTTTTGGGAACCGTTCACGGCATCGCTTTTGCCTATTTGGGATTCGGTTGCCCGCTCTCGATTTTTATTTTCCACGGATTCATAAAAAATATTCCGTACGAACTGGAAGAATCGGCAACGATAGACGGCTGTTCGCGCGGTGCGACTTTTTTCAAAATCGTTTTTCCGCTTTTGCAACCCATCATCGTTACGGTGCTTATTTTAAACGGTATTTGGATTTGGAACGATTACCTGCTTCCGCTTTTGGTTTTGGGTTCCAACGGAGAAGTGCAGACAATTCCGATTGCGGTAACGACTTTTGCCGGCGCTTACTTAAAACAGTGGGATTTAATTTTAACGTCGACCCTGCTTGCGATGATTCCGATTATCGTATTGTATCTTTTTGCGCAACGCTATATTATCAGGGGAATGGTGGAAGGTTCAATAAAATAATATAGGCATCTTTATGGAGGTTTTTATATGAAGATTGTTTTGGTCGGTGCCGGCAGTGCCCAGTTCGGGTACGGTACGCTCGGCGACATTTTTTGCAGCAAGGTATTAAAAGGAACCGAAGTCGTGCTGCACGATATAAACGCCCATACGCTGAAAACGGTGTATGAAACGGCCCACGCTTTTATACAAAAGAATAAGCTCGATTTTAAAGTAAAAGCCGAGCTCGACAGAAGAACCGCTTTTAAAGGCGCCGATTTTATTATTTCATCGATTGAAGTCGGCAACCGTTTTGAACTGTGGGATCAGGACTGGAAGGTGCCGCAACAGTTCGGCATACATCAAGTATACGGCGAAAACGGCGGCCCCGGCGGCGTGTTCCATTCGCTGCGCATTATTCCGCCGATTTTGGAAATCGTAAAGGATGCCGTTGAGATTTGCCCCGACGCATGGATTTTCAACTATTCAAACCCGATGACCGCAATCTGTACGGCGGTAAACAGGGCGTTCCCGCAAGCACATTTTGTCGGCATGTGCCACGAAATCGGCTGGCTGAGCAAATGGCTCCCGCCGATGCTCGATATGAAGCTCGATGATATTTATTTTAAAGCGGCCGGCTTGAACCATTTCAGCTGCATGCTCGAAATTAAAAATAAAAAAACGGGTAAAAACCTGTATCCCGACGTGCTTAAAAAAGCCGATAAATTTTTCCATTATGAAGCCGGTTACAGCGATGTGTGGGACATGTACCGCAAAACGGGAAAATTCGAAGAAACCGAACGCTTTTACCGCGAACAGTCGAAAGGAAAAAGCGCGTACGAATGGGCCGACCGCCGCCTGCATAAATTCATTTTGGAAACCTATCGTCTGCTTCCGATAACCGTTGACAGCCACTTCGGCGAATACATCGGCTGGGCGTGGGATCTTGTCGACCACCGCGGAATTCTCGACTTTTACGATTTCTATAAGGTCGAACTGCGCGAAAAACCCGCTCAAATAAAGCTTGAAACGCACGAGCGCGTTATTCCGATAATCGACGGTATGATTGAGAATTCCGGCTATGAAGAATCGGCGGTCAATATTCAAAACAACGGACTCATCGAAGAGCTTCCTTCGTGGATTACGGTCGAAGTTCCCGCCGTTATCGATAAAAACGGCGTTAACGGAATTCCGATTAAAAAGCTGCCCAAAGGTTATGCGGCACTGCTCAGAAACTACTGCGGCGTGTATGATTTGACGGCCGAAGCCGTGTTGAAAAAGGATAAAAATCTTGTCGTTCAGGCTTTGCTTGCAAACCCGGTCGTCAATATGGCGTCCGTCGTTAAACCTATGGTTGACCATATGATTAACGCGCAGCGAAAGTGGCTCGGCTATTTAAAATAAAAACGTGGCGACAATAAAAGAAATTGCGGCGAAAACCGGCGTCAGTGCGACTACCGTTTCCAATGTGTTACACGGGAGGACGGCAAAGGTTTCCGCCGCAAAACTCAAAAAAGTTCAATCCGCTATTGAAGCCGAAAAATATACGCCGAATATGGGCGCCGCACTGCTTGCCCACAGTGTTTCGCACATAATCGGTGTAATCGTTTACATGGATCCGCGAAGCGACGAAACCGTTTTTGAAGATCCGTTTACCGGAGCGATGATCGGCGCGCTGGAACGGAAAATCCGGGAAAGCGGTTATTACATGATGCTCTATGCGGCGCGTGAACCGCAGGAAATTTTTAAGCTTATTCAAAATTGGAAGCTGGACGGTTTACTGCTTTTTTGGGTGCCGACCGAAATCTGTTCCGTTGTCCGGAAAAAAAACGACGTGCCGCTTGTGTTTATCGATTGTTATTTTGACGACGACGGATTGGTCTATCACAATATCGGCTTGGATGACCGGCAGGGAACGTATCAGATGACCTGGTACTTGCGCGAAATGGGGCACACGGCGATAGCATTTTTAGCCGACCGCAAAGATCCGGTTGGCGGCGATCGCGACCGCTTGGAAGGTTTTATGCAGGCTTTGGCGGACAGCGGCATAAAAAATCCCGAAAAGCATTTTGTTCCGCTTTCGAAGGACTGCGCCGAACGGACAGCCGTATACAATTTTTTATGCGCGGACGAAAAGCCTTTTACGGCTTTATTTTTTTCGGCCGATTATTATGCCGCCGAAGCGTTGGCGTATTTTCAAAAAAAAGGCCTGCACATTCCCGAAGATCTTTCCATAGCGGGGTTCGACGACAATATTTATGCGCAGGTCGTAAACCCTTCTCTTACAACGGTTTATCAGGATGTGTTCCAGCGCGGCTGCGCTGCGGTCGACATGCTTGTAAAGCTGATGAAAAAGCAGCCCGTAGAAGAAAACAATATTCGTTTTCCCGTGCGCTTGATTTTGCGCGATTCGGTTGCGCGCATAGGTTGAGGGGCAACCGCACCGGAATTGTATGTACTCATTCATGGCTACCTGCAAGTGCGGCGATTGCACAAAAGTTTTTTTTTTGCTATTTTTAAGGCATGAAGTGGAAGATTCCTGAGGGCAAAGAACTGCGCATCGCGATATCGGGAAAAAGCGGCTGCGGCAACACGACCGTAAGCAAGCTGCTTGCCGAAAAACTCGACATTGCCGTCATAAACTTTACGTTCCGAAATCTTTCATGCGAAACGGGGCTGAGCTTGCCCGAAATTATAGAAAAGGCGAAAACGGACGACCGCTTCGATCAAGCGATCGACAGCCGGCAAGTGGAACTTGCGCGCAAAGAATCCTGCGTGCTCGCTTCGCGCCTTGCCGTGTGGATGCTTAAAGAAGCCGATTTAAAGGTGTACCTCGATGCCGACGAAAACGTGCGCGCTCGGCGGATCTTTAAGCGCGAGGGCGGGGATCTGCAAGCCATAAAGGATTTTACCGCACTGCGCGACGCCGAAGATTCCGGGCGCTATAAACGTTTGTACAATATCGATAACGGCGATTATTCCTGTGCCGATTTGTTGATCGATACGTCAAAATACAATCCGGAAGAAATTACCGATATTATACTTCAGGAATTGATAAAAAAAGGACTTATCGTTTCGTCCGATGCTTGAAGATGTGAAAAAAGATTTTTACCCCGACCGAGGCGAAGCCGGCTGCGTAAAAATCGACGATGCGGCGGTGCGGGAGTTTCGGCGAAGCGTTTTGGATTTTTACGCCGGATCGGCCCGCGATTTTCCGTGGCGGCATACGGTTAATCCCTACGGGATTCTCGTGTCCGAGATTATGCTGCAGCAAACGCAAACCGAGCGCGTTCTTCCCAAATACGAAGCGTGGCTCAAGCGTTTCCCGGACGTACAAAGTCTTGCTTCGGCTTCTTTGTCGGAAGTGCTTGCTTTGTGGAGCGGGTTGGGCTATAACCGCCGCGCGCGGTTTTTGCAGCAAGCCTGCCGTCTTATAAGCGAACGCATTGCAAAGGGCGGCACCTTTCCGGACACTGCGGAGGAATTGGACGCTCTTCCGGGTATCGGGCCCTATACGGCACGGGCGGTATGCACTTTCGCCTTTAATAAGCCGGAAGTATTTATAGAAACGAATATACGTTCGGTGTATATCTTTTTTTTCTTTCCGCATGAAAATACAAAGGGCGTTGCAGATAAAGATTTACTTCCGCTTATAGAAAAAACCTTATACCGCGAAAATCCGAGGCTCTGGTACTATGCGCTTATGGATTACGGGGCGGCGCTTAAAAAAAAGGTGGAAAATCCTTCGCGCAAAAGCCGCCATTATACAAAACAGTCGCGCTTTGAAGGTTCTTTACGCCAAGCGCGCGGGGCGATTATCCGGCAGCTGGTAAACTCGGCATCGGGCTGTGCCTTGTATGACATCGCGTGCAAAGAAAATATAGAGCCTGAACTTTTGGAAAAAGCCGCCGCCGCCCTTGCCGCGGAAAAAATCATAACTTCGGACGGGGCTTTGTACCGCATTCGGTAAAAATAGGATTTATAATAAAATACCGGTTACGATGATATCTTTTGCATTAAGACGGGCAAAAGTAACAACTAAAATAACACGGGCAGGGTAATTATAAATGGGATAGATACAGCGATCAAGCAAGGATGTTTTTACGGTAACTCGCATAGTGAATAGCACCGATTGCTTGAGCAAACTGTGCTACTGTATAATACTTGTTATCTTTTAATTGTTTCATAAGCGGTGTCAAAGCCATTTCTTCATTTGCCGGCATAAAAGCATTTTCCCCGACTAAATCTTTGCTTCCTGAATGTAAAAGCTCAAAACATTTTTTTTGTTTTACCAAACGACCGAATAAAATTGCCGTATCGGCAGTCGGCTCTAAAATCCGCTTTGTTTCGGCAAAGGCGACGGCAAGGTATTCTCCTATTTCGCTAAAGATTCTTTGCGCGTTTGTTTCCGTTCCCTGTGCGGCAAGCGACATGAGATATTCCAAAAAAGGTTTGCGCATATCTTTAGGTTTAACTGTGAGATACAGTCCTTCGGCGTCTTTCGAATCGGAAGATTGTTCAATCAAAAAGTTTTTTTCGAATAAACTGTTATATAGGGTAGGGTTTTCTTTTGGAAAATATTTTACGGCAAGCCTGAATGCACCGCTTTGGCTGGTATACTTTTGTAAGGTACCTGCAAGTTCCGTATTAAAATTATTTATACTGCGTACATCATCGCTGGGAAATATCTTTTCGGGCCAAGAGCCGAGGTCGATAATAAAATTGTACACTTCAAGCGGAATATTGGGAATTTTGCCTTGTGCATCCAAATACCCCGTTCCTAATTCCGTACCGAGCGTATAAGCTAAAACACCTTTATTTACGGAATCGATATCTTCATAAGCGGTTTCCGCAGCAGCGGTAAATGCCGCCATGGGGCCGTCATTGACAATACCGATAACTCCGTCTTGAATAACAAACTGCCTAAGTTCTTTATTCAAATGAGTAATGAGTCTGAATTCCTCTTCATAATTGATTGAAGGATTTTCCCGTATGCCGCGTGTTTTAAACACTTCACCGCCGACAATACTGTCTTTTACCACGACATCGGGAAAAGATAATCCTATAGCATCATAGATTATTATGCGCGGCTTGGCGTTGCTGTTGGTAGACGGTATTCCGATTTTTAACGACAGTGAAAATTTCTTGTTTTTGGGGAATGGAACCCTTGCGGGTTTTATTCCTATGCCGGTGGTCGTATTATTTATTGTTTTTATAAGCTTTCTTTTTTTTATGAAGAAAACGATATGGGCAAAGCATATATATGCCGTCGGCGGGAATGAGGAAGCGGCACGATTAAGCGGAGTTAATATTACAAAGGTAAAATTGTCGGTATATTCGTTAAGCGCATTAATGGCGTCCTTGGCGGGTATATTGCTTGCAAGCAGACTCGGTTCGGGACAGCCGAATGCCGGTGACGGGTATGAATTGGATGCGATTACGGCTGCCATTGTCGGCGGCACCAGTCTTTCAGGCGGCGTCGGTACCATCGGAGGAACCCTTGCGGGAGCGATTATTATAGGCATTATCAACACGGGAATGAATACGCTCGGCATTTCTCCGTATTACCAGCTTGTCATTAAAGGAAGCGTTATCCTTGCAGCGGTAATCATAGACAGAAATATTGCGGAAAAAGGAAATCGGCGGGAAGGGTGAGTCTGCAAAAAGACGCATGTTTACGCCTACTATCGCCGGCAAGCAGTCTTTTTACCGATTTTCGTTCATACTGAATCCTTACTTTTACGGTAAATAACGGGGGCGACGGCGGTCAGGTTGTCAATTTTTTTTTCGCCCGCATACAGCTTTGTGATGATAACCGGCGCGTTTGAAAGTTCGGAGAGGGAAAGTACGGCCTCATGTACGCCGCGCTCCAGCTTTTGCACCCTTGTGCCCGAAATTGTCGTATGTTCGAGCGTCCAAAACGGAACCGATTCGAGCGCAAAGCCCGGCTTTACGCAGTCGGTTATCAGGCTGTGAAGCGTATTGCCGGACACTGATGTTTCCAAAACGGGGCCCTTCGTTACGTGCGTTTGCTGCGTTTGTATCGCACGCTTTAAAGCGTCGGCGCCGGATTCCCCGTTTTGTACGTCGATATAAACGGCAAAGCGGCCTGCAAAGTCGGCTTTAGTATGCAAGTCCATACCGGCGCTCATTGCGATTTTCATTCCCTTTAAGCACAAACGTTCCCACCACGCGATTCCCTGATCGTTCGTTCCGTGCATGGGCTCGGGGTTGTTCACGATTTCGATAAAATCGAGGCACGCGTAATCGTGAATATCCATTTCCCAACGGCAGCCTTGCGCAAGGGGGGCGCCGAGCGAAAACGGATGAGCGATGCCGACGAGCGCGCCGGCTTTTTTTAATTCGGCAAATAAGCGTTCGGCATGATTTTTATCGATATTTTCCCACGAAATATAATCGTACAAATTAAAACACAGGATGTGCCCGTAATATGTCGTATATTCCATACCGTATATGCATTCGAGCGGATATTTTTTTTCTTTCAAATACGCTTCGATTTTTTTGTGGCCGGAAATCGTATTGTGATCGGTGATTGCAAAAACATCCACGGTGTTTTGCGCCATATAATCGACCAATTCGTTTGTCGGAATCGATCCGTCGGACTCGGTTGAATGATTGTGAAGTTCGAATCTTTTATACATAGTATCCTACTTTACCGAAACGGAAACCGAATACGGAGTATCATCGTACAGCACGTTAAAAAAAATGACAAGAACTTTTATAACGCCCTCGATCGACTTTTGCGCAATGGCACCTTCGGTCGCCGCGGAGGGTGAAATGTACATGTGACGGTCGGTCAGCTGCTTATGAATGGAACCGACAAAACGGTCATTCATAAATACCGTCAACTGAATTTCCGTTTTCATCTCTTTTAGAATTCTATTCAATTCATCTTCGGTAATGTCCGTGCCGTATTTTTGTTTTATCTGCGTTTTGATTTCTTCTTTTAATTCCGGAGTTTGCTCTTGCACTCTGTTTTTTTCAAAGTGCAAATGCACATCCATTTCCGTATATACGGAATCGAGGCAGACAGTGTAGGCTATCTGCCCGATAAAACCCTTGTTGACCGTGCCGTGCGCACGGTATATTTCTTTCATGTAAAAAGTATAGCCTCCTTGCACCGAAAGGTCAATGATTGAATAAAGAGGCTCATAAGATAGCCTGCCGTCGTTGGTTAGGAAAATTTCTTGCAAATTTATTAATGTTGATATAGAATAATAAATATGAAAAAGATTTATCTGTTTTTTTTTGCTTTTCTTGCTTTTACATCGTGTATTATGAATCCCTCATACCTTAAAAAAAATTACACTTTTACGAATGAATCATCGCAAAAAGTGTCTTTTTCGCTGCCGGGATATGGCAGTGAAATTTATACCTTGCAGCAAAATGAAAAGATAACTAAACATATATACTCTCAGCCGGAAATTCACTTCTTAAAAGATTTCAGGACTTTATATTATGAACGCTTTGTAACTGAAACGGTTATAAAGGATAAACCTTCTTGGGATTTACAAATTATAAATTTGTCTGATAAAAAACTTGTTATTACTGAAAAAGATCGTAATATGGGATATTTCGATGATAACGGAAACATGTCGCCGCTTGAAATCGAGGCAAATACGACAAAAAACACTAAGCTGTTTTCTATCACCCCTGTTTTTTTAATACAGTTTGTCCCGGATTCGGGATATTCTCCGTTAAGTAAATTAGAGAAAGATAAAGATAGTTTTAAACTGTTTATATATCCTTAAACCTTAATTTTTAAGAACCCGCTTGAAACATATACCACTCCGAGATTTGCCTTTCGGCAAACTCGCTTATTTACCGCTTTTGCCGACCTCGTGTCGGAACAATTTGAATGTTGCGGCAAGGATGCCGCAAACGCCGACTGTCGTACGAGTTTGCTTCGCAAACTCGGGGTGAAAATGGAACAGAGCGTTCCGTTTTGATACAAGCTCAACCATGGCAAAGCACTCGTGTTCCCGTTAGTATTTTATTTTCAGCGCTTTTTCGGATTTACATTCATGAATTGACTACATTGTTCATTCAAGGTAAAATAAAACGAGAGGGGTTCTTGTGTTTCTTAAAAGACTTGAATTATTCGGTTTTAAATCGTTTGCGGATCGTACGCGCATAGAATTTTCGGAAGGAATAACCGCCCTGTTGGGACCGAACGGATGCGGTAAAAGCAATGTCGTCGATGCGGTAAAATGGGTGCTCGGCGAACAGGCGGCAAAAACCATGCGCGCCGAAAAAATGGAAGACGTTATCTTTAACGGAACCGAAAGCAGAAAAGCTTTAAACGTAGCCGAAGTTACCCTCACCATTTCAAACGACACGGGGCTATTGCCCATCGACACGAGCGAAATTACGATTAAGCGCCGCCTGTACCGTTCCGGCGAAGGCGAATATTGGATAAACAATCAGCAGTGCAAACTGCGCGAAGTGCGCGAACTGTTTTGGGACACCGGCGTCGGAAAAGCCGCCTATTCGGTTATGGAGCAGGGAAAAATCGATCAGATTTTGTCGAGCAAACCCGAAGACCGGCGCTACCTTTTTGAAGAAGCTGCGGGTATTACCCGTTTTAAAGTCAAACGCGCCGAAGCCGAACGCAAACTTGAACGCACCGAAGAAAATATGCGCCAAGTGGAATCCATTTTGAACGAAGTAAAGCGTTCGTACGATTCGCTTAAAATTCAATCCGATAAAACAATCAGCTGGCGCAAGCTTAAAGACGATATTTTCAACTTCGAATTGGACATTCAGCTTTTGCGCCTCAAAGGTTTTATTCAAACCAGACACAACTGCGAAAGCGATATTCAAAAAGCGACGGAAAACCGCAGCCGCGTGCAGGCGCAAATGGATGCGGTAAACGCCGAGCTTTCCGAGCACATGGACGAAGTCAATACGATGGAAGGCCGGCTTGTCGAAATGCAGCAAAAAATATACGGTCTTGCGATTGAAGAGCGCGCCAAAAACGAACAAAACCGTTTGCTTGAACAAAGCAAGCGCGAAACAAAAGAAAAAATCGACCAGCTTGAAATAAAAAAGAAAGCGCTCGACGAAAAAATCGAAATTCTTACCGAAGATACCGACGAGCAGGAAGGAATCGTTCATACTTTAAATAAGCGGCTCGAAGAGATTGCAAAAAATATCGTATCGTTTGAAGAAAATATTTCGCTTGCCGGCAGCCGCATTACCGAAAACGACCGGCGCGCCGCCGATTTGGAAAAAGAAATCGAAGGCTTGGGCGAAAAAAGGCTTGCGCTGCAACGGCAGCTTGAAGCGATTACCGAAAACATCGTTACCCAACTCGATGCGAAATTAAAAGAAGCCGGCTATTCGGTGCAAAGCGCAAAAAACGCGCGCGATAAAATCGATACCATCGTGTCGCAGCTGAAAGTGCTTGCAGCCGGCCGGCGCAAATTGTTTTCCGATTTTGCATCTTCCGGCACACAAAACGATACGGGGCGTTTTGTGCAATCGGCTGTCGGCGCGTTCGGCGAAATCGAAAAACTTTTGGCGTCTTTGGAGCAGGCGGTAAAAGCGTATATATCCGTTACGCCGAATTTTATCGAAGAGTTTTTATCGCCTGAAGGAATTATTACGCAAAAGCGCGCAATCGACGCACGTATTCAGCAAAATACGGCCGAAACCGATTCCAAACGCGAAAAAATCGCTTCGTTAAAATCGCAAAATTCCGACCTTGCTCTTAAAATGGAAGAGTACCGCGTAACGCTCGAAAACCTGCGCATAAATCAGGCACAGATGAAAACTCAAATTCAGTCGGGCGAAGACCAGTTGCGCCTTTTGCGCCGGGAACTTGCGGGGCAGGAAGCGGCGCTGCGCGAATTGGAAAACGATTTGTTTAACGAAACCAAGCGCTTTGAAGACACCGATGCGCGTATTTCCGATATGCAGGAAGAAATCGCCGGAATCAGGCGCGACGGCGTTGAACTGACCAAGCGCCTTGAAGAGCTTGAAAAAACGATTGTATCGAAAAACAGCGATGTTGCCGGAAAAAGAGAAGCGCTCAAACAGCTCACTTCCGACATTGCGAAATTCCAGCAGCAACTCGAAAAAGCACACCTCGATTTGGCGACGGCGGAAACCGAAATCCGCAATATTCAGGATAACTTCCGCGATACGCATTCGCGCGATTTGATGGAATTTGAAGATCGAATGCTTTCGGTTACGATGCCGCCCGCCGAGATCCGCGAAAAGCTCGCAGGCGCACGCCAAGCTTTGCGCGATTTGGGCAGCGTCAACTTTATGGCGCCCGAAGAATTCGCCGAAACGAAAGAACGCTTCGATTTTTTAAGCGCCCAGCTTGCCGACTTGCAAAAGGCGAAGGACGATTTAAAGCGCATCACCGAAGAAATCAGGGCGGAATCCACCGAGCTTTTTTTGGCAACCTACAATAAAATCAAAAAGAATTTTCACAATATGTTCCGCCGTCTTTTCGGCGGGGGCAGGGCCGAACTCCGTCTTGTCGATCCGCAAAACGTTTTATCGTCGGGAATCGATATCTTCGCCCAGCCGCCCGGAAAAAAACTGGAAAATATCGCCCTGCTTTCAGGCGGCGAAAAGACCATGACGGCCGTTTCGCTTTTGTTTGCAACCTACATGGTACGCCCCTCGCCCTTTTGTCTTCTCGACGAAATCGATGCCGCGCTCGATGAAGCGAACGTTTTGCGGTTTGTGCAAACGCTGCGCGAATTCGGTAACGTCAGTCAATATATCGTTATCACGCACAACAAGCGCACGGTTGCCGGGGCGGGAACTCTTTTGGGCGTTACGATGGAAGAATCCGGCGTGAGTAAGCTTATTACGATAAGACTCGAAAACGACGGCGAGGGCAACATTATTCTTCCCGCACCGGAACCCTTTGAAGAAGAAGACGTGGAACCCGAACAGGGCGTGTATATTCCGCCACATCCTCCGAAGCGCCGCAAAAAAGCGGGAGCCCCGGATAGTGCCCGGCAGGATACCGCGGAACAAGACGATCCCGGCGCCGCTCAAACCGAAAGTACCGGCACCGCGCCGGATCAGCCGAGTGAGCAATAAGCAAAAGCGAGGAAGTCTGCCGTGGAAAGCATAAAAAATGCAAAAACTTTGTATCTTATAGGCTTATCGGTTTTTATCCTTGGGTGTACGATTGTTTTGCTGAGCCGCTTTACCGCAAAAAAGCCGTTTTCCGCGCCGCCTGTTCAATATTCGATAGACGAAGAGCCTTTTTTGCCTTCCGAGCCGGGAACGATCGATTCGTACGTATATACAAACGAAGTTGCTCCTTCGTGGACAAAAGAGCAGGGCGAAGCGTGGTTTACTCCTCCCGAAGGGAAACAGCTTGAACAGCTTGAAAACTCGAACGATATTTTGGTAAAACGAATTTTGGAGAGCGCGCCGTGAAAATAGTGAAATTTGTAAAAATTGCACAAAACGTAAAAAAGCTTACACTTGTGTTTTGCGCCGTCTTATTTTTGCTTCCGGCCTGTAAAACTTCCCCTGCCGTCCCTTCCGACACGCCGCTTTCTGCGGCTCGCGAAGGGGAAAATGCGGCTGCGGAAACTACCGCCGAAAAAGAAGTCCCGGTGCCGGAAAGCCTTTCCGAAATGCCGCCCGAGAGCGCCGGCTCCGTATCGTCTGCCGGGGCGGAAAGCGCGGATAAAGCCGGCGAACCGCAGCCGCTTGACCGGATTGTTCGTGCGGAACCGCAAATTGAAAACCCGAACGCCGAAAGCGGTTCCGATCGCTTGATCGTGTCCGAACCTGCGCCTGCGTCCGCAGTAAAACCTGCTGAACGAATCGAATCCGAAAACCGGGGGAAAAAGAGCACGAAATCTGCGGAAAAGATCGAACCCGCCGTCAAAATCGTACGTGCTTCAAATACGCCGGCACAGACAAGCGCCGGTACTGCAAGTACGCCGCCTGCCGCACAACCGCCGGCGAGGGAAAAAAATATGCCGAGTGCGGGTACTGCAAGTACCTCGACCGCAACACAAACACCGACTGCGTCGGAACCTCAAGTAAGGGTTGTACCGCCGACTTCATCAGCTGCAAGTGCCTCTGTAGCAAATGTACCCGCACGGGAGAGTACGATTGAGACTGCACAAACCCCGTCTTCGCCTACAATAATAAGCCGCACGGCAAATGCAAACGCTGCAAGTACGCCGCCTGCCGCACAACCGCCGGCGAGGGAAAAAAATGTGCCGAGTGCGGGTACTGCAAGTACGCCTGCAGTGCGCTCCGACAGTACGCCTGCGCGGGTAACGCCGGCACAGACGAGTGCAAACGCAGGTACCGCGCGCATACAAGCGGAAAATACGCCGAGTGCACAATCCGCAATAATAAACCGACCTGCTGCCGCACGAAGTTCGGCACAGACGCCGGTGACTGCTGCGGGTACAAAAAGAGCTGAAAGTGCGGATCTTTCTGCGGAAAGCGGCTTCGGTTTGTCGTCGGAGCCGGAAGTCGAACTTGCGTCGGAAGACGGTGCCGGCTCAAGTTCCGAGACCGCCGTGCCCGCGATAGTTCCCCGCCGCAGCGTAAACGCGAAGATAAATCAGTTTATCGATATTCCGTATTCGGGAAGAAAATGGATATTTTTAGGTGAAACCGAAGCGACGTCTCCGCCCGTCGTGCGCTTTGTAAACCGTACGTTTTCGGGCGACGACACCCTGTTTTCGGTTCAGGCGAAAAATCCGGGAAAAACGGTTTTGCATTTTTACCGGCAGGATGCGCTCGAAAATACATACATAGACGATTACGTCGCCGTCGAAGTGCTTGATGAAAAGGCCGTAGGAACGAACGAACACGTTCGGGCGGCTGAAATCGCTTTCGGCCAAAGCGCTTCCGCGCAAGCTGCTGCGTCTTCACCGGCCGCCGCAGAGCTTTCGAACGCTTCAAGTGCGGGTGAGGGTGAAAGAACCGTTCCTGCAGCGTCTCTGCCGGCGGCTGCGACGGGAGTATCTGCAGCAGGGGGAAAGACGGCCTCGGATGCGGCACAAAAAAAATCCGCCGAGGCGGAGCAACTCTATGCGGCCGCGCAAAAGGCTTTTGAAGAAAAACGCTATAATGACAGTTTAACGTCGCTTCAAGAATATGAAGCTTCGGCGGGCGAAGATTCCGATAAAGTGCTGATTTTGCGCGCGCGTCTGTACGAATCCGACTCTGAAAAACGCAACATAAAAGCGGCGCTTGAGGCATACGAAAAAATTGTTACCTTTTTCCCGGAAAGCGTCTTTTGGGACGAAGCCAAAAGACGCTCCACGTATTTGCGGCGGTTTTATTTCGATATCCGCTGACGCCTATTCGTCCAAGTTTACTCCGTGCCGCTTTTTGGGGAATTTTTTAAGCATGGCTACGCAGTTGCGCTTGCTCGTATACACAAAGCCGCCGTTCCAATATTCCAAAGCGGCAAAAAGAGCGTTTCCGCCGTCCTGATCGTCGCTGTCTTTGGTTCTGAACGAAACGTAATCGGCGAGTTTTTCGAAATCCTGCGTATGAAGATATTCAAGGCGCTTGCGGTTAAATTCGTTCCATTTTTCCAAATCTTTAAAGCCTTTTCCCTCATCTTCGACAATCAAGTGGGCGTGGGTAGGACTGAACGAATACCACACTTTCACTTTCTTTTTAATATCGCATTTGTTTCCGTGCTTTACGGCGTTTTTAATCACTTCGCTTATCTGCTGTTCGAGCAGGTTGATTTCTTTTATTTCCATCGGCGCGGACTGCACGATCAAAAGCGTAAAATAACGTATTTGTCTGAAGTCGGAAGGGAATTCTTTGTACAACATATCGGTGCGATCGAACAAAACGTCATTGTCGTCGCAGCGTAATTCTTTCACTTCGTTGGTTGTTTTCGGCATATCATTTCTCCTCAGTTATTTACCGCTTAAAAGACCGAGTGCTTCTTCTACGGTGCTTGCGATGGGGAAATATCCCATCAGTTTTGTCAATTCGATAACTTTTTTTACGGAACCGTGAACATTAGTGATCGAAAGTTTCAGATTCATCTTTTTAATCGTTGAACAAATATAAATCAATGCGCCTATTCCGGACGAATCGATATAATCGACCTGTTCAAGGTTGATAATGAAAGTTCGAACTTTTTTTTCAAGCATTTTCATTATCAGTTCTTTTAATTTGTATGAATTGTACAAATCCATTTCACCGTTTACATCGACGATGTAAATTTCAGCACTTTTTCTTATTTTCAGTTCCATGTCTACTCCTCTGGTTACTGTATCTTTAACACAACAAGGCTTTGATCATCGTGAAAAGCCGCATTTCCCATAAAGCCGGTTAAATCGGAATTTACCGCATCGGCGATCTGTTTACCGTCGCGCGAAGCGTTTGCCCCGATAACTTCTTTGAGTCTGTTTTCCGAATATTGAATCCCGTTTTCGTCTACCGATTCCACAAGACCGTCGGTATACAGTGCAATTATATCGCCGCTTTGCAGTTTCAGTGCATGATCGGCATATTTTGTCGTTTTTTCAACGCCGAGCGGCTCCGATTCCGATGACACTTTTTTCCACGTTTTTTCTTTTGCCGCAAAATACAGTACGGGGCTTGCGCCGGCGGTCGAAAACTGTATTTCTTTTTTTGCGGCGTCGTAGTTTATGAGCGCGAGGCTGGCATAGTGGTCTATAGCGCTTTCGAGCGCAATACCTCTGTTTGTCCAGCTTAAAATCGTCGACGCGCTTTGCGGCGTGTTCACGATTACGCGCATTATCGCTCGAATCATAATCATAATCGTCAGCGAAACCATCGATTTTCCGGTTACGTCGGCAAGTATAAACGATATGCGGTCGCTGCGCGCGGAAATGATGTCGAAGTAATCGCTGCATACGCCTTCGACGGTATTTAAAAAACTGCCGACCGAAAGTGCCGGCAAAGGCGGAATCTTCTTTAAATACAACGTTTGCTGTAAATTGCCGGCGATGAGCGCTTCGCGGGTAAGTTCGGCATATTCGCTTTTTTCCTGAAATGCGTATACGTTTCGTACGGCAATTCCCGCAAAATCCGAAAGAATCTGCGCGGTTAAAAGTTCTTCCTGTCCGAACTTTTCGCTCGTTTTTTTGCGCGCAAGGGCGATAATGCCGATGACGGTGTCGCGCACTTTTATAGGTACGAAAATATACGACGAAGCCTGTAAAAAATCTTCCTGCGTATTTTGCGCTATGCGCGAATCGGTTTGCGGCGAAAGAATCAATTCGCTGTTGCCCGTTTTTACAACCGAACCGAAAATATTGTCTTCAAAGGGAAAATCGGCATTTTTAAAGTGCGTTTTTACGGCAAGCTCTTTCGGCGCAATGTCTTCGGGCAGCTTATACGGCGGCGGAAAATCTCCGATAAGCGATTTGACGGAAACCAAGTCTTCGAATTCATCCACAAGCAAAATAGCGCCGCCGTCCGCCTTTGTATTTTGTACGACAATGTCGTTTATTCGATCCAACAGATACGGAATTTCCGAATGTTCCGAAATCGTGTCGGTTGACACTTCCGTGATGTCTTTGCCGGCTTGTATGATGCGGCTGTCGAGGGGAATTTCTTCTTCTTTTGCACCGCTTCTTGCAGGAACGAATCTTCGCGCCGAACGAGCCGGCAATTCCGCCCTTTGGTCCTGCTCCGCCGTGTGTTTATAAAAAAAGACGAGGCAGTATAAAATAAGCAAAAGTCCCTGCGTCAGCGCGGCGATCGCCGCCAAAAACAAGCTTGAAGTTCTTACAGCAAAAAAGCACCCCAAAAGCATAACAATGGCGGCCAAAAACTGGAAGATGCTTATGCGTATGCGTTTTATCTTTAAAACAACAAATAATACCAAAAGCGCCGCATTTACGGCAAGCGTTAAAAGAAGCGGTATAAAAGCCAACGAATCATCGATTACCATAAATATCTCCACTAAATAGTATCATTGTTATTTTTTAAGGTCAAGCCTATATTTTATTCTGTTGAATAAACGCTTTAACGAAAAGCCCCCGTAGGTGCTGCTCAATTCTTCCGCCGCCGTATCGAGGCTTACGTTTTCGCCGAATTTTTTCTTCAATTCATCCCAGTATTTTATGAGCCACACATACATATCCGCCGTCGTATATTTGCGGAATTTACGCATAATGTGCCGTTTTTTAAGCATGCCGATAACCGGCAAATATACCGTATTGTACCACGACATAACGGCGTCCGCCATACCGACCGGTTCGCTTTGATTTTTTTGCATGAATTCTTTATGCGTTATGATATGGTTGTAAATAACGTCGTATTCGCCTACGACGGAAAGGTCGAGCTTCCAATCGTCGGTTATGTCGCCGAATGCGGTTTCGGCGTAAAAAACGCGTTTTTCATAATCGAGCACGCGTTGCAGTATTTGTTTGCGCGTCATGCCCGGCTTTAATTTTATTTCGCTTTGCAAACTGATTACTTCGGCGTCGATGTTTTCTATGCCCTTTGCGCGGGCGACCGACACGCGGTGATTGCCGTCCCTCACAAAATACAAACCGCCTATTTCATACAGCTGTATCGGCGGCAAAATAACGTCCTGCAAGTGCGCTTCGTCTATGCGCCGCCAGCGGTTTTTTAAGTGCGCGCTGCGCGGAAAAAAATGATTGTCGAAGTCTTTGTAACGGCCTTCGCTTCCGGCGATGAGGTTTACGGGTACCACTTGCATGCCCAAGTATATTTCGTTTTTCGGTTTCAGCCATTTTTTTACATCGCTGAACGATAAAAGCTCACTTTCTTTCAGATCCAAAAGATGCTGCAAATCGTTAAACAGCGCTTTGTTTCGCGCCTTATTGAAATCGCTTTCGGTTTGAATCGAATTTTCGGAAAAATTCATCATTCCCCTCCGAATTCAATGACATAATGACTGTATGCGTTGATGACGGTGGTTGCATTCCACTGCGTAACGCGTTTTTCCTGCAGATCGTATAAGTGAATGTGTCCGTGAACCATGTAAGCCGGTTTGAATTTGCGCAAAAACCATAAAAAGCACGCAAAGCCCCGATGACAGCGGTCTTCTTTGTCGTGAATTCCCAAAGGCGGGGAATGCGTTAAAAAAATATCAACATAGCGGCCGTAGCGCAGTTTGTTATACAAAAGGCGGGGAATCATTTTTAAAAGCGAAAAAAACATTTGCCGGTCGGTGTATTGACATTCGCCGTTATTGTAGCGAATCGAACCGGACGTTCCGGCTATAAGCAGTTTGTTTTCGCGTAACACTTTAAAACCCGCGTACACGGCGCCGTGCGCATGGGTTAAATCGCCGGCAGCCGGCGCAATAAAAGACGTGTCGCGTTTTCCGTGGTAGTAGGGAAATTCTTCCAAATTGTGATTGCCGAACACAAAATACGTCGGCTTATTCAGCACCGATACGATATAGTCCACATATTCCATCGGCAAATCGCCGGCGCACAGCACCAAGTCTATATCTTTAAAATGATCTTTTGCCGCCGAGGAGTATACAAGCGGATCGATTTGGTCGGAAACGCACAGAATCTTCATTGATCGACTTTCCGTTAAACGTCCGCTTTGCTTAAAAGCTGCTGCAATTTGTCTTTACCGACCAGTTCGACCGGCCGCGTTTCCGCAAAAGTCATCGCCGAACGGGTAAAGCCCGAACTGGAACATACAACGCCTTTAGTATAATTTTGCTTTTTGATTTCTTCGACGAGCGAGCGCAGTTCGGTGTCTTCCACCGGATTGGTGTCGCGGTAAAAAACGAGTACGACAAGCTGCTGCCGTACGTTGCGCCAGTTTTCGTTTTGCGTATCGACGGCGACGATTTTACAGCCCGACTTTGTCATGCTTACGCTTTGGGGCGAACAGTTGAATCCCTTAATTGCAACCGATTTGCACAGTTCACCGAAAACCTGAGCGGATGCCGTTAAATATTCCTTCATGCTGTCGTTATTTTCAAGGTCGCGGTATTCAACCAGCTTGGCGTTTACATCGCGGAAGTTTTTGTTTTTTTCCGCGATTTTTTGCCATTGTTCGATGGCTAAATCTATTTTACGCTGAATTTCGTAACAGCCTGCCAAAAAATAACGGGCGTACAGGGTTTCTCTGGAGGCGTCGTCTTTTGACGTTTTTACGGCCCGGTCGAATTCTTCGACGGCCTTTTCAACGTTGTTTACCGCCATATAGCACGAGCCGCGCTCTATAAGCGATCTCTGGCGGAATTCCGGATCGCGCAGCGCCTTTTCGAATGCGGCAACCGCACCCGCATAGTCTTTGGAATCCTTTAAGATTTTTCCCAAGTAGTAGTAAAACGAGAACATATCCGGATTTAAAGAAAGAGCGGTATCTATTTCTTTTTTGGCTTCGCCGTATTGCTTTGCACGGTATAGAATCATGCCGAGAGCCGCATGGGCTTTGCCGAAGCGCCTGTTCGCTTTAATCGCCAAATTGTAATAGCCGAGCGCCTGATCGGTTTTATTTTTCTTTTCGAACAAAACGCCCGCATTGTAATAGTTTTCGGCATTGTTCGGTTCGAGCTTGGTAAGCAATAAATATTCCTGCAGCGCTTCGTCATCCTGATTAAAGCGCGCGTACAGTTCGGAACTCAATTTACGGAATTCTTTTTCGGGTATGTCCATCGTATCGAATACCGCGTTTTGATTTACGGTTCTGAATTCCATAAGGGCAAGTTCGGGCTTATTGTCGGCAAGGTATGCTTTGCCCAAATAATAATGCGCTTTGTAATCGCGGCTGTCGCTTGCGATAATGGCCTTCGCCACTTTTATTGCCGCAGCGGTCTTTCCCTGTTTGAGCAGCCGCTGAATACTGCTTATCCGTTTGGGAACGAGCAACGATTTACCGACAAAAAAAGCTAAAAGAACCGCGCCGGCACCGAGAATACAAATAATAATTATCTGAAATGCAGCCATTAAGCCTCCGATACTGTTATTGAAAGAGTATTTCCGTTATGGTAATATAAAACGAACTTGGAGTATAACCGTTATGGACACAAAACACCATACCCATACTATACCAGTTTTATGCGGTTTTTGTATACTGCTTTTACTGAATTTCTTCGTTCCGTGTGTGCATGCGCAGCAAAGTGCATCGTTTGAACAGGGCGCGTTTGCCGAAGGCGAAAGAATGTTCCGCACCAATCAGCCCGAAAAGGCCATCCCGCTTTTGCAAAAAGCGCTGTTGGAAAAAAAAGCCGCCCCTTCCGTCTATAACTATTTGGGGACCGCGTACATGCAAACCGGAAACATACGCAAAGCTTTGGACGTTTTTTTACAGGGCATTGAAGCTGCCGGTACCGATAAAAAGAGTTTATATTATAATGCGGGCAATGCTTCGTTTTTGCTTGCCGATTATGCCAAAGCGCAGGAGTATTTTTCGCTGTCGCTTGCAGCCGACTCTTCGTGGGCGCCGTCCTATCTGAATCGGGCAAATACGCTTGTGTATTTGGGAAAATTCCGCGAAGCGATAGACGATTACGGCAACTACCTTGCGCTGGCGCCCGATTCCGTTCAAGGATCCGAGATTCGGCGCATGATCGGCGTGCTGAACGATGAATTGGCTTTTCGGGAGCGCGAAGCTGCGCGCCGGGCCGAAGAAGCCGAACGCATTAAAAAAGAAGAAGAACGCTTGCAGGCGGAACGCGATCGCATAGCCGCCGAAAAAGCCCGCTTGGAAGCGGAAAAGGCCGCCGCCGAAGCGGAGCGCAGAAAAAAACTTCTTGAAGAAGTTTCCGCAGCATTGCAAGCCGGCTCGTCGACGAATGTTTCGGCCGGCACCGAAGGAGTATTGGATTATGAGTACGAAGAAGCTGAATTACAATAAGGAAGATTGGAACCGCAAATGGGAAAAAGAGCCGGCCGGTTCTTCTTGGGATACGCTCGAAGAAAAACCGACGCGCAAAAGAGCCCCATCAAAAACGGACTCAAGCGAAAGCTCCGTGAGCGCAAAAAAGTCTTCATCGTCCGTGCGGACCTCTGCGCGTAAAACCGCCGGCGGGACTGTAAGTTCCGGCTCCGGAGAAAAATACGCCGGTATCGGAAGCGGTATGTTTGCCGGCAGCGGAACGACTCGTTCCGGCAGTGCCGATACCGAATCCGCGGGTGCGCGTGCATCAAGCGCCGCTTTTTTGGGCGGAAGCTCGTTTTTCGGGCCGCCCGGCGGTTCCGACGGTTCGGGTACTCAATCCGGCGCCGGCGGGATCGGGGGCGCAAACAAACCTCCTAAAAAAGATAAAAAGCGCGTTCTCGCCGTTATTGTAATTGCGGCGGCCGTCATTGCGCTTTTTTCGGTTACGTTCATCGTCGCTTCCGCCGTGCGCGGCTGTCGGCAAAAAGACGGACTGAATGTTTTAAGTTCCGCCGAGCGGGAAAATACGCTTACGCTCGTAAAGCGCTATATCGAACGCGGCGAATACGACCGCGCGATGAATCTGCTCGATCAATTGCTTATTCAAAATGCCGACGATGCCGAGGCGCTCGCTTTAAGCGACCAAATCCTTGCGCTCAAGGCCGGGCAAAAACCGAAAGACGGTTCCGTAAATAATTTGAGCCTCGATACGAGTCAAATCGAAAAAGCCGTCGACCGTTTGGCTCAGGAAAACGCACGGGCGGCGCGCGAAAACGCAAAGAGCGCGGCGGCTCTGACCGAAGCGATGAAAAAACAGGAAGAACAAAAGCGTGCCGAAGAAGAACGGCTTGCAGCGCAAAAACGCGCTCAGGAACAGGCCGCGCAGGAAGAAGCAAAACGCAAAGCATACGAGCAGGAATTGGCGAAGAAAAACGCGGAACTACAAAAGCTTATTGCGCGCATAAACGACGAAGTCGCATCGGGAAAAGCGGGCATACTTTCCGGCCGCTATGATGACGGCTTAAAGCATTTTAAAACCGCCGATTCCCTTCTTCCGCAGGATCAAAAGGAATTTTCCGGCGGAAAACTTGCCGAAATTGCGGGAGTTTTATCTTCGGCGGCGCAAAACGAACCGGATAAAAACAAACAAACGCTTTTGAAAAACGAAGCCGTCAATTATGCGAAAAAAAGTTTAGCGCTGACCCCCGACAATGCACTGTCGCACTACGTATTGGGAAAGGCCGCTGCCGATGCGAAAAATTATCAGGAAGCCCTGAAAGAATTTACGCTCGCGGTTCAAAAGGACGCTTCGAATCCTTTATATTTTTATGAATTGGGTAAAGTTCAGTATACGATGAAAAAATACAGCGAAGCGCGTTCTTCGTTCGAATCTTCGGCAAAATTCGATCCCTCGTTTTATCAGGCATGGTTCAATGCCGCCTTGGCGTACAACCGTTTAGGCAGAATCGACGATGCGATGGGGGCTTTACGCAAAGCCGTTTCGGTCAACGCCCAGTACGATACCGCATGGCTGCAGCTTGCACGCTTTCAAGTGCAAAAAAACGACGGCAGCGGGGCAATCGCTTCATACAACAAAGTGCTGGGAATAGATTCGTCGAACATACACGCTTTGCGCGAATTGGGCTCTTTGTACGGAACGCAGCAAAATTATGCCGAAGCCGAAAAATACTTCCGCCGTGCGCTGAGTTATGCCGACAAGGATCCGGTTACGAATTACAATTTGTCGACTGCCCTGTTCGGACAAAAAAAATACGACGATGCGCTCGGCTATGCCCAAAAGGCGGTATCCTCCGACGCGCAAAATGCCGTGTACCGGTACAACCTCGGTTTGATCCACGAAGCTTTGGGGCATTTTGACGAAGCGGTTAAGTCTTATGCCGCGTCGCTTAAAATCGATCCGAATCATGTTAAGGCGAATATCAACTTGGGCAAATTGTACCTCGACGGCGGCGATATAGAAGGCGCTTTGGCGCATTTGACAAAGGCCGTAAGTCTTGATAAAAGCAGTTTTGAAGCCGTCAACAACTTGGCCGGCGCGTATTTGGCAAAAAAAGATTACGACAATGCGGTAACGTATTTTTTAGCCGCTCTGAAGCTTGAACCGAGGAACGAAACGGCAAAAATGAATTTGGCCGGCGCTTATGCTTCGGCAAAGCAGTACGATGCGGCAAAAACGCTGTACACCGAGATTTTGCAGCGCAATCAAAACAACCTTGAAGCCTACGTGGAACTGGCGAAGGTGTGTATCGCGCTTCAGGACAACGCCGCGGCCGAAAAGTATTTGGTTACCGTGCAGGCAAAGGATGCTTCGTTCCGCAAAGCGGAAGTTTCTTCACTGCTCGCATCGATCCGTTAAGCTGTTGCAAAAGCCGGTTCTTAAAATGCGGCACCCTTTTAGGACGCCGCGGCCGGCGGCAAAAAAGACGTAGAAGCGATATTTTGGTTTGCCAAAATTCGCTATAAAAGATGTACACGGAAGTACATCTTTTATGCATTATTCGGTGCGGCGCACGGCACGGAACAATTCTTCTTTTGTAATCTTTGTCCAAATCGGGCGGCCGTGAGGGCAGTGCGGATCTTTTAAATTGAATATGTCGAATAAAAGCCGTTGTGCGGTAAGCGGATCCAAAACGTGTCCGTCTTTCACGGCCGCCCTGCACGAGCTGGTCGCCGCGATCGAGCGGATTATTTCGTCCGGGGCGATGCGCTTGTCCAGCAAATCTTTTTGCAGATCGCGTTCCGTTCCGTGCCATTTTATCGGCACCGATTCTACTTCCCAGCGCCCCGATCCGCAATTTTTCATCGTAAAGCCCGCTTTATGCAATGAAGGAACAAGCGACTCAAGGTAGCGGTCGTCGTCTTCGCTTGCCGTTTCTATAACGAGGGGAACGAGAAGCGCCTGTTTTTCTCCGGCCGTTTCCAAAAACCGTTCGAAAAGAAGGCGCTCATGTCCGGCATGTTGATCGACAAGGTATAAATCGCCGTCTTTTTCGGCTATTAAAAAAACGCCCAATGCCGAGCCGATAAAGCGCAGGTTGTTCGCTGCACTTGTGCCGGCGCTTTCGGCTGAGTCCGTGACTTCGGCCGTATCGTACGCCGCGTTTTCACCGGCTTTGTTGCCGATTTGCGTGTGGCGGTCTGCGTTAAAAAAGGCGGCTTCGGCAAGGCTACGCGCACCGTTTGCGGATCCCGTATAATCGGCATAATCGGAAGCGTGTTCCCGTTCGCAGGCTTTCCCGGATCCGAAAAAGCCGTCATTAAAAAAATCGCCGTACAAAGCAGAGTTCCGCGGTTCGGCGCGGGTCGCACCGGATGATTTGGAGAACCGCATCGGGTCGGAGGACATTTTTACGGCCGCTTCGCTTACGTTTTCGCGCGAAAGCTCATGGATGCTTAGATCGCGGTAAAAATTGCGCACGGCGGAACTTATGCCGTGATGGACGGGGCCGATATCTTTAAAGCGCACCTCTTTTTTTGCCGGGTGAATGTTGAAGTCCACAAGGGACGAATCGATGTTTAAAAACAAACAGGCGATCGGATGAGTTCCGTTCGGAAAATATCCTTCGGCGCCGTAATCGATTGCCTGCAAAAGGGCGTATTCCTGAACGCGTCTTCCGTTTACGAATACGTACATGAGTTTGCGGTCGCTGCGGTACATGCCGCTTTCGCCCAAAATAATCGAAAAGGACCACGCGGGCGAGGCGGGGGAAACGGCGGCCGCACCGGCTCCCTGCGGCACATTTTTTGCGGCCCGATTTTCGGCGTCTGCGGAATGTTCGGCGGCATTTTTACCGTCGTGCGAGCGTATTTCGTAAAACAGCGGAAGGTTTTCGTTCATTTCAAGCGCGCTGCAAAAACGCTGCACGGGCGTTTGCCCCGCGGGAAAGTCGAAGCGGATTTTGGAATCGCAAATGAGGCGGAATGCTCTATCGGGAAAGGGGAGACTTTTGTCGATGAATACCTGTTTGCATAAAGCGGTTTCCGCTTGTGCCCGTTTTAAAAAACGGTGCCGTGCGGGAAAGTTTTCAAACAAACCGCGGCACACGGCGACGGTTCCTGCGGGAAGGGAAGCGGGGCCTATAAACTGCTTGTTGTCCGGCCCGGTTTCGAGGTGCCACGCTTGGCCATTTCTGCACGCCGTAATTTCCAAACGGCTGACGGCCGCAATCGATGCAAGCGCTTCGCCGCGGAAGCCGAGCGTCGTCAAGTGTTCAAGGTCGCCGTCGGAAACGATTTTGCTGGTTGCATGGGGAAGGGCGCACAGTTCGACGTCTTCTTTTGTCATGCCGCAGCCGTTATCGGCAACGCGGATAAGGCTTGTGCCGCCCGATTCTATTTCGGCGGTAATGCGCGAAGCGCCCGAATCCACCGCATTGTCCAAAAATTCGCGCAAAACCGCGCAGGGGCGGTCGATAACCTCTCCGGCGGCTATTTTACGCGCAACCTCCGGCACAAGCGTTTTAACGGGACGGAATTCTATGTCGTTTTCACTCATCGTATGCGCTCCCGTGTTTTATTCGTCGTTCAGCGAACTGAATAAATCGAGTTCCGGCTTTTCGTCGATTTCCGTCGGACGGTTTATAAGCTGCTGAATTTTTCCCTCGATTTTATCCAATTCTTTTTCCATGCCCTTTGCAAGCGTGATGCCTTCTTCAAAAAGTTTCAACGCATCTTCGAGTTTGATGTCCGTTTTTTTTATTTCCGTTCCGAGCTGTTCAAGCCGTTCAAGTCTTTGTTCGAAATTTTTCATATTTTCTCCCGATTAGGCGCGCTTTTACAACGAGGCGAGCGCCGCCTTTTCTTTTGTCGCAACGACGACGTTTACACTTCCCTTTGCGGGACGCACAACAAGGTTTTGTCCTTCTTTTGTTTGATTTGCGTCGCGGATCACTTGTCCCGTCGCGGCGTCGGTAACGACCGAGTACCCGCGCGCCAAAATACTGTGCGGATTTGCCGCTTCCAAATCGCGCCGCGCAAGATCGATGCGTCGCTTCGCCTCATCGACGCGGGTTTGCACGGATGCGAGCAAAGCTTCCTTTGCGTCGTCAAAACGCTGCAAAAGCGGCTGTTCGACGGTTCTGAAACGAAGCTCGAGGTTTTCCGCGGAAAACGATTTTACCAAAAGGCGCATATTTTGTACACGGCTTTTTACCGCGTCGCATAAGGCGCTTTTTGTTGCCGCGATATTATGAATAATGTCGTCGAGTACGGGAACCGTCAGTTCGGCCGCCGCAGAAGGAGTGGGGGCGCGCACGTCCGCGGCAAAATCGCTTAAAGCCCAGTCGATTTCGTGCCCGACAGCCGATACGGTCGGAATTGAAGATGCGGCAACGGCGCGTACGACGGCTTCTTCGGAAAAGGGCAAAAGGTCTTCGAGCGAACCGCCTCCGCGTCCGACAATCAGAACGTCCGCCAG
This sequence comes from Treponema maltophilum ATCC 51939, assembly GCF_000413055.1. NCBI lineage: Bacteria > Pseudomonadati > Spirochaetota > Spirochaetia > Treponematales > Treponemataceae > Treponema > Treponema maltophilum. The sequence continues at coordinate 969,935 of NZ_KE332518.1, forward strand.
AGAAAACATATTTGCGCGCTTTATTTGAGAAGCGATTTGTTCGGCCGCATCGGCTCCCTGCACGGCGCAGGGCAGCACGGTAACCGACACTTTGGGATTACGCCGTTTTGTAATTTGCAAAATGTCGCGCAGGGCGGCTCCGGTCGGGCTTGTTACAACGCCGACGCATGCGGGGAAAAAGGGCAGGGGGCGCTTTTTTGCGCTGTCGAACAAACCCTCGGCTGCAAGTTTTTGTTTGCGCTCTTCGATCAATTTAAGGATATCGCCCGCACCGGCTTCTTCCATGCGCTCAACAACGATTTGATAGCTTCCGCGAAGCGCATATACCGAAAGCGAACCGCTTACGCGCACTTTCATTCCGTCGCGGGGAACAAAGGGCAGCGTTCGCGCTTTCCCTTTAAACAGTACCGCCTGAATGGCCGATGTTTCGTCTTTGAGCGTAAAATAGATGTGTCCCGTGCTGGAAGGCCGATAGTTCGAAATCTCGCCTTCAACGGTCAGCGCCGAAAACGAGGTTTCGATAAGCTCTTTAAGAATTTCGGTAATCTGCGTTACGCTGAAAACCTGCGTTTCCATGACTGCCCCTCCCAAAGCAAATCTCTACCGGTATTCCATAATGCACGCTTGGTGCGCTTGCAAAATGCCGGATGCGGGATCGTGTTCCGTGTTGGCGCACAGGATCTTTACCGCGCGCGAGGCAAGAAAGGTTTGTAACTCCTTGTTTAAGCGCACGTCTTTTGCGTTAAAATTCAGCAGCACCAGGCAGTTTTGCTCCGAAAGCGTGCGCGTATACGCGAACACGTTTTTGGGGCTTTTTATGCGTTTGAACGCGCCGTTCAAAAGGGCGGGACTTTGTTCACGGAGCGCGATGAGCGTTTTGTAAAAGGCGAATACGGAATCGGGCCGCGCCCTTTGTTCCTGCGCGTTTATATACCGATAGTTTTCGTTTACGCCGATCCACGGTTTTCCCGTTGTAAAACCCGCTTCTTTTTCCGCCGACCACTGCATGGGCGTGCGCGCGTTGTCGCGCGATGTTTTTAAAATCAGCTTCCATGCCGTCTTTTCGGGAAAATGCATTTTGCGCATAAGGCGGTAAATGTTGAATGTTTCAAGATCGCGGAAATCTTCGATGCGCGTAAAGCCGCCGTTTGTCATGCCCAATTCCTGACCTTCGTATACGTACGGCGTTCCTTTCAGCGTAAAAAGCATACAGGCGGTCAATTTGGCAAAGCGCTCGAGTGCGTCTTTTGCGCCCGGTTTATTCAATTCGTCAAGACTTCCGGTAAAAGAGCCGTAGCGGCTTACCGTGCGCGGCTGGTCGTGGTTTTCAAAATAGTTTGCGTTCCAGCCGACTTCGTTTTGCCATTTTGCAAGGACGGAAAAAAGCCTTTCGGGTTTGAACGGAATTTTAAGCCACTTGTTGTTTATACTGTCGGCATCCATGTGGGCAAACGAAAAGACCATGTCCAATTCGCCGCGGCTTTCGCCGCACAAATCGTTCGCCATCGCAGGCGTTACGAGCACGGTTTCGCCGACGGTAAAGCAGTCGTAGTTCGAAAAAACGGTGCGCCGCAGTTCGCGTAAAATACTGTGGCAGCCTTGCTGCGAGAGATAGTGTTCCCGTCCGGTGAGAATGAGCCGCTTTTTGCCGTTTTTTAAACTCGTTTTGTAAATGACGTTTATAACGTCGCAGCGGAAGCCCGCAATGCCCATGTCGAGCCAGTATTTTAAAATACTTTGAATTTCCCGCATTACTTTGGGATTTTTCCAGTTCAAATCGGGCTGTTTTTTCGAAAAAAGGTGCAGGTAGTATTGGCCGGTCGTTTCGTCTTTTTCCCACACCGGTCCGCTGAAAAAGCTTGTCCAGTTGTTCGGCATTTTGCCGTCTTTGCCGCTTTGCCAAATGTAATAGTCGCGGTACGGATCGTCGACGCCGCTGCGGCTTTGTTTAAACCATTCGTGTTCGTCGGACGTATGATTTATAACCAAGTCCATGACGATTTTTATGTCGCGTTTTTTCGCTTCGGAAATTAAGCGCTTCATGTCCGAAAGCGTTCCGAAGTCCGGGTGGATATTGCGGTAATCGCTGATATCGTACCCGTTGTCGTCGTTCGGGGAACAATACACCGGCGAAAGCCAAATGATTCCTATGCCCAAGTCGGCAAGATAATCGAGTTTTGAAATAATGCCTTTAAGGTCGCCTATGCCGTCGCCGTTCGAATCGCAAAAGCTGCGCGGATAAATCTGATACACCGTCCGCGTTTTCCACCACGGAAGTCCGTTTTGCGTTTCGGTTCTTTTTTTCGATTTCGGAGTAAAAAACATACCGTCCCCCATTTACAAGCAGTATAGGCGAATTTATGCCGAAACGCAAGTCGGTATGAAATTGCACATCCTTGTGCAATTTCATACCCGAGTTTTTCTTCGAAAAACTCGCAAGTCATACAACTTTTCCGCCCTCCGTGGCGGCTATCGTATTGCACATCCTTGTACAATTTCATAGCCGAGTTTTTCTTTGAAAAACTCGCAAGTCATTGGTACCGAATATTAATCGGTGCCGAATTGTTTTTTTACCCGATTTGTGGTAAAATCGAATTCGTTATGCAAATGCCGTCTTTTTTTGAAATCGTAAAAATTCTTGTTATTGCCCTTGTCGAAGGCGTAACCGAATGGCTGCCGGTGAGCAGTTCGGGACACATGCTTTTGGTAGACGCTTTTTTGCCGCTTAAAGCGAGCGCCGAATTCAAATCGCTGTTTTTTATCGTTATACAGCTTGCCGCCGTGTGCGCCGTTATAGTGCTCTTTTGGGAAGATATGTTTCCGTTCCGCTTCGGTAAAGAAAATATCAAAGAAAAAACCGTCGTACAAAAAGACATTTTCGTTTTATGGTTTAAAACGCTTATCGCCTGCATACCCGGCGCGGCTGCCGTCTTTTTATTCGGCGACTTTATCGAAGCGCATTTACAAACACCCGCCGTCATTTCCTGCGCTCTTATCTTTTACGGTATTTTATTCATCGTCGTGGAACGGATAAACGAAAAGCGTTCCGCCCGAATCGAACAGCTTTCGGCAATCGATTATAAAACCGCCTTTATCATAGGGCTTTTTCAAGTGCTGTCGATAATTCCCGGCACTTCCCGTTCGGGCGCGACCATTATCGGCGCCCTGCTTATCGGCGTATCGCGGCAAGCCGCCGCAAGCTTTACGTTTTTTTTGGCCGTTCCCGTTATGCTCGGTTCAAGTTTGTTAAAACTCTTAAAATACGGCGGCTCCCTCAGCGCACACGAAGCGATCCTTTTGCTGACAGGCTGCGCCGTATCTTTTGCCGTTTCGCTTGCCGCAGTAAAGTTTTTAATGAGCTATATTAAAAAGCACGATTTTAAAGCGTTCGGGCTGTACCGCATTGCGCTCGGCCTTATCGTTTTGTTTGCGCTTAAAATTGTGTAAGGCCGGCGCCGATGAATGAACCGCCGTTTAAAATTACATCGAAAGCTATAAATCTTATTTCTCAAATATCCGAAAAAATCGGAGAAATCCGTAATTTGGAAGAACATTTGCATAGCGTGCAGCTTAGGAAAGAGAATCGCATTAAAACAATTCATTCGTCGTTGGCGATTGAAAATAATTCTCTGAGCATTGAGCAAATAACGGCGATTGTTGACGGAAAAAAAGTGTTCGGCCCTCCGAATGAGATACGGGAAGTAAAAAATGCAATACAGGCATACGATTTGCTTTTAAATTTGAATCCGTACGAAGAAAAAGATTTGTTAAAAGCGCACAGTCTTATGATGGACGATTTGGTAAAGCGCAGCGGAAAATACAGAAAGGGCGGAGTCGGTATTTTTGACGGGCACGATGTAGTTCATATAGCTCCTCCTGCCGACAGAGTTCCCGTCTTAATGGCCGATTTATTTGAATGGCTGAAAGTGAGCGACGTCCACCCCCTAATTAAAAGCTGCGTATTTCACTATGAATTCGAATTCATCCACCCCTTCGAAGACGGCAACGGCAGAATGGGGCGATTATGGCAAACGGTAATTCTTAAAGAGTGGAAGACTGTGTTTGCATGGCTTCCGATTGAAACTTTAATAAAAGAAAGACAAAATGAATATTATCAAGCGCTTGCTTTAAGCGATGCGCGTTCGGACAGTACGGATTTTATTGAATTTATGCTTTCGGTTATCTTGCATACAATAGACACAATTGTTGATAATCAGGCAAAGATTACTCAAAAGATTTCTGTAAAGATTACTCTAAATCAAAAGAAAATCATACGGGAAATAGAGAAAAATCCGTACATTACGCAAGCAGAACTTGCCGAAGCGGTCGGTATTGCACGCTTGAATATCATCAAAAATATGAAAAAGCTGCAAGAACAAAACATACTCAAACGTATCGGCGCCGATAAAAACGGTTATTGGCAGATTGCCGACGGTGCCTCAGCGATTATATATTGAACTTTACCTTTTTGCCGCTGTCTTTGTAGTATTCGCTGCGCAATTCCTTTATCTGCTCATCGGCAAGGTAATCGTCAAAGTTCATCATGCGGTCGATGACGCCGCCGGGTGTAATTTCGATTATGCGGTTTGCAATCGAACTGATAAATTCGTGGTCGTGGCTGTTGAACAGCACAACGCCGCTAAAGGCCGTCAGCGCTTCGTTCAAACTCGTAATCGCTTCCAAATCCAAGTGATTGGTCGGCTCGTCCAAAATAAGCACGTTTGCGCCGGAAAGCATCATTTTAGACAGCATACAGCGCACCTTTTCGCCTCCGGACAATACGCGTACCGGCTTAAGCGATTCGTCGCCGCTGAAAAGCATGCGGCCCAAAAAACCGCGCACGTACGCGTCGTCCTGTTCGGGCGAATACTGACGGAGCCAATCGGTAATATTCAAATCGTTATCGAAATAAGACGAATTGTCTATCGACAAATACGAATACGTACAGGTTTGCCCCCAATATACGTCGCCCGAATCGGCTTTCAGATTTCCGGTAATAATATCGAACAGAGCAGACTTTGCCTTGTGCTCCAAACCGACAAAGGCGATTTTATCGGTTTTGTTGACGACAAGGCTGAAATCTTTAAGCAGCGTAATACCTTCGTGGGTATAGTTCAGCTTTTCGACGCGCAACACATTGTTGCCGATGTCGCGCAACGGCTTAAAATTGACGTACGGAAATTTGCGGCTCGTAACCTGCAATTCTTCCAGCGCAAGTTTGTCGTAGATTTTTTTGCGGCTTGTGGCCTGTTTGCTTTTTGCCGCGTTCGATGCAAAGCGCAGGATGAATTCGCGCAAATCTTTCATTTTTTCCTCGCGCTTTTTCGCCTGATCTTTTGCCTGCCGCTGCATGATTTGACTCATTTGATACCAAAAATCGTAGTTGCCCGTAAATTGACTGATTTTTCCGTAGTCGATGTCGCAAATATACGTGCACACCGCGTTCAAAAAGTGGCGGTCGTGGCTGACGACGATAACCGTGTTCGGAAAATCGATTAAAAATTCTTCGAGCCAGTTTATCGATTCCAAATCCAAGCCGTTGGTCGGTTCGTCCAAAAGCAAAATATCCGGCTCGCCGAACAAAGCCTGCGCAAGAAGTACGCGCACTTTTTGGCTTTCGTCGAGCTCGTTCATCATGCGGTTGTGGTATTCTTCTTCAACTCCCAAACCGGAAAGCATTTGTTCGATTTGATTTTCCGCTTCCCATCCGCCCATTTCGGAAAACTCGCCTTCGAGCTCGCTTGCCCGAAGACCGTCCTCTTCGGTAAAGTCGGCTTTTTCATATATCGCTTCGCGCGCTTTCGCACATTCGTACAGTTTCGGGAAGCCCATCATAACCGTATCTTTTACCGAGTATTCGTCAAAGGCAAAGTGCTCCTGCTTGAGCACCGCCATGCGCTCGCCCGTTCCGATGATAACGTCGCCCGAATCGTGTTCGAGTTCGCCCGAAAGAATTTTAAGGAATGTCGATTTTCCGGCGCCGTTTGCACCGATTATGCCGTAACAATTGCCCGGCGTGAATTTTAAATTGACGTCTTTAAACAGCGGCTTTTCGCCGAATTTCAAACTGATATTGCTTACACTTAACATTATTACAGTATATAAATAAACGCCGCACGCTGTCAATTATAAGAGGAAGTACGATTTTATCCGCCGATCCTTACCGCTTGGTAAACAGGCTTTTTAAGGCGGAGAAAAAGCCTTTCTTTTCGCTCTTTTTTTGCGCAGGGGCGGCGGACTTCGCGTTTTGCGCTTTTGCGCGGGAGGTGTCCGCTTGCCTTCCGCCGCCTGCTTGCCATGCCGAAGATGCTTGGTGCGATGCGGGAGAGTTCCGGTAATCTTTTGTGCTGCGGTTTTTATGTCTCTTTGAACCGCTTCGTTTTTTGTCCGCCGTTTTGTCCGAAGCGCCGTATGAGCCTTCCGCGCCGCTTTGAGCCTGCTTGGAACCGTATTTTTCGCGGTACAGCTTCATGCGCTCTTCAAAAGAAAGCGAAGACATATCGGCCGCGTGTCTTCGTTCGGCTTCGCTTCCGGCCGCTCCGGTTGCGAACGAATTTTTGTTTGTGCGCCGGTTATCTTTTGTGCGGGGCTTTTTGCTTTTGCCGTCGCTTTTCTTTTCGCCGTAGCGGCCGAACGACGAGCGGGTTAAGCTTTTTGCACCTCTTTTTCCGCGGTTTTGTTTGAATCCCGAATCGTCGTATTTGTTTTCGTCGTAATAGGAGTCGAGTTTTATATATACGCCGTCGCTTTTATCTTCGGCGAACATATCGGCAAAAGCAACCGATGAGGGAATGGAATTTCCCAAATATCGCTCGATGGCCGGAAGATTGTATACGTCCTGTTCGCTGCAAAAGGTGTACGCTTTGCCGCTTTTGCCTGCGCGGGCGGTGCGGCCTATGCGGTGAACGTAATTTTCGGATTCGTTCGGTAAATCGAAGTTTACGACCATCGCAAGATCGTCGACGTCTATGCCGCGCGCGGCAACGTCCGTTGCGACAAGACAGGTCAGCGATCCGCTTTTAAATGAATCCAATACCTGCAGCCGTTTTGCCTGCGGCAAATCGCCGATAATGAATTCGGCTTCTATGCCGTTTAAGCGCAAACGCTTTGCAATGACTTCGCAGCTGCGTTTCGTATTGCAAAAAATAATGACGCTCGCCGGTTTTTCGTTTTTCAGAATTCCCAAAAGCAGCTTCATTTTATCGCCGCTTGATACGTGCAAAAGCATTTGATTGATTTCATCGACGGTGATGTTTTCGCTTTCGATCGTTATTTCCTGCGCGTTATCCGTATATTCCCATGCAAGATTTTTAACATAGGTATTCAGCGTTGCGCTGAACAGCATGGTTTGGCGGCATTCGGTTTTGGGCAGCACTTTTATCAGTTTGCGCAAGTCCGGGTAAAAACCCATGTCGAACATGCGGTCGGCTTCATCAACGACCAAAAAACCGACGCCGCTTAAATCCAATATGGCGGATTCCTGTAAATCGATGAGGCGGCCCGGCGTTCCGATAATGATGTCGACGCCTTTTTTCAAAAGGGAAGTTTGCTTTGTATAGCCGACTCCGCCGTAAAAGCTTGCGGATTTTAATCCCGTTTCGCCCGCGAGCGTGCACGCTTCTTCTTCAACCTGAACCGCCAATTCCCTTGTCGGCACCATAACGAGGGCTTTTTTACCCTTCATTTTCGGCGAGCACATCATTTGCTGAATAATCGTAATCAAATAGGCTGCGGTTTTGCCCGTTCCCGTTTGCGACTGCACGTAAAGGTCGGCGCCTTCGAGCGCCTTTGTGAGCACTTGCTCCTGTACGGGCGTGCACACCGTATATCCGGCTTTTGCAATACCTTTTGCAAGCCCTTCGTCCAACTGTAATTCGTCAAAATTCATAATAATAAATGTAGTTTAGCATATTTTGCGTACAGCGTAAAGGGACAAAAAGAAAGATAAAAAAGAAAGAAAAACTCGAATTTTTTGTGGATTTTTGTTATAATAGACTAATATGAAAATAACAATAAAAAAACATGCGGTATTTTTCGTATTCGTTTTATTGTTTTGCATGCGGACGGTGCGCTCAGCCGCCTTCGACTTTAGCGGAAATGAAAACGGTCCTCATGATATCAGCGCAGCCTTTATATTCAATACGAAAAAAGGCATCGAACCGAATATTTTTTATGCCGATTTTCTGTATACATATTCGCGTTCTTTTGCCGAAGCTTCCGCCGGAGTTCAGCTTACATCCGCAAATGCCGACCTTCTTCTAAAGGCAATGTATCTTCCGCTGAATGTTTTGCATCACAAAATAGGGCTTGCGGCAACATATCACATGAGCGGCTTGTACAATGTCGGCACGATTCACGACATCGTAGGGGCATTTGAATACACGCTGACAATGCCGGACAGATTCATCTTTTTTGCACAAGCCGGTTATATGTATCAGTGGATATGTACTGCGGTTCCCGGCGGCAAGACGATTGTAACCGGTCAATATTCAAAAACCGGCGCGTTGCATTGTACCGCTGTTATAAAAAAAGAATGGTATGTGGGCGGAGGCATGAGCACATACGAAAACTTCCGCTATCCCGTTTTTGTTACGCCGTCCATACAATTTGATGTGTATTACCGCTCTAAAGGAACATTGATTCCGGAGGGTTTGTATATAGGCTTGGAAGCCTGTTTGCGGTATTCCGATTTTTTTACACTTACCGCCTATCCCGAAAACTTTCTTATTAAATCGGTTGTGGGAATAAAACTATGAAAAATAAATTGATTTTTATCTGCGCCGTTTTTTTGCTGTGTACCGGCTGTAAATTCGGCTTGCAGGAGATATTTTGGCGCGCGGATCCCGTCGATCGGCGCTCAAAGGAATTGGTTAAACTGACCGACAGCGAATTGTCATTTAAAAGCGGAATACTTCCACAACAATATGATTGTCTTTTAATTACCGATGTCCACTTCGGAAACGATCGCTATTCGGTGCATCAAGATGCTTTTTTCAAATCGCTGGAAGAATATCGGGATAACCATCCGGCGCCTGTTCATCCGCAAATACTGTTTTGTATTGCGCTCGGCGACATAGCCGATCACGGCCGGGCAGCTGAATTTGACGCGTATGAAGCTTTTCAAAATCGTCTTAGAAAGATAGATATCGGCGGCGGTAAAAAGTTGGAAGTATACAATGTTGTGGGCAATCACGATTTATACAATTCCGGGTGGAAGTTGTGGGAAAAAGCATGCTTTCCGCATAAAAGCGCTTATTATTTTGAAACGCAGGCTTTTGAATGGTATTTTGTCGATACCGCAAACGGTACGCTGGGCAGGCCCCAGTTTTACGATTTGAAAGCGAAAGTACAAAGTTCTTCAAAACCTAAATTTATTTTTACGCATTATCCGCTTTACGGCAATGCGATTCAATATTTCAGCCTTTCAAATCCGCGCGAGCGGGCGGAATTGATTTCTTTGTGCGCACAAAATAACGTAAAAATGTATTGTTCGGGGCATTATCACCGCGGCGCATATTACGACTACGGACGTTTTGAAGAGTTTGCGCTCAAAGCGTTCGGACATTACCGCAAATACTACATATTGCACGTCGATGAAACTGCGCAGACTTTCAGCGTGGAAACGGTTTCGTTTTGATAAGAGCCGCTAACGCAAAGCATCGGCCTTTTTAAGCCATTTATAAAAATCAACGCCGCTGACCGGTTTATCCGGTTCGAATTTTTTGCCGTCGGCAAGCGGAATGATGTCTTCTTCAACCGTGCCCACGACGGCATCGAAATAAAGCGTGTCGAGCGGAACGTCCGAAATAGGACTTTTCCCGCGCGCGGCGTATTTGGCGCTGTAGCGGTACAAAACGGATGTGTTTGTGCCGGCGATTATATGCCATAAAAAAAGTGCCGCGTCTTTTCGCGCTGCCGTTTGCGTATTGACCGCCGAGCCGCTTGCATACCAGCCGTTTTCCAGCAGTTTTTCGTTGAGCCTTTGGAGCGTCCATTTTGCCGTTCCCGTTAAGGCATCGAAAACGGTCGTATGTTCCTGCGCCAGCACGGCCATATCCGAAAGGAGAATTTTTTCTTTTTGCAAAATCGCCGACGACGAAGTACCGAGACCGCTTTCAACTCCGTACAGTTTTTGACTTTGATTCCTTTTTTCGCCGTAAAGCTTTGTGTATTCTTCGTTCAAAAAGGGAAGCGCCGCATCGAAAGAAGTGAGCGCCGACGTGTAATCGGAAAGCTGCGTGTACACAAAGCCGAGTTCCGCTTTTAGTCTGTACGCTTCGGGATTTTGGGATACGAGCTTGCTCAAATAATCGCACCGTTCATTCGGAGTCGTTAAAAGCCGGGAATGCACAAGCTGTGCGTATTCGTCGCGCGAATTGTAATTATCGGCGGTTTTAAGTGCCCGGCGGGATGCGGTTTTATCGTTCTTTAAAAGATAATAGTCGGCGTATAAAGCGTATACGTACGCCATGTATTCCTGATCGGAAGAAGGCGAGGCGAGCAGAGTGTCCAGATTTTTTTTGATAGCGTCAAGCGCGGATGTTTTGGCTGCGCTCGAGCCGGAACTTGCGCTCGAGCCGTTTTGCGAAAGGTTTTGCGCGTGCTGCAGAACGAGACTCTTTTCGATTTCACCTGCGGCATGTAAATTGTTTTCGGTTGCCGAATCCGAATACAGCGTGTCGGCCGGGCTGCTCGCGCATGAGGCAAAAACGCCGATAAGCGGCACTGCACAGATAAAAATGAGCGCGTTGAACGCGGCTGAAAAGGCATGCTTTCGTTTCATTTTGAACCTCTGTCGTATGCATGAATTTTATTGTCGATTCCGCAGCTTATAAGTTCGGCAAAACCGTCGCCGTCAACGTCGATAAGGCGCGGCGTTCCAGTTCCCGCAACGGGGAATCCGTCGAGGGCCTGCAAATCGTCGGTGTATGCGTACAGCGCATTGCCGCCGCCGGAAACGAGAACGTCATCCCGTCCGTTGCCGTCGGCATCGATGAGTGTAAGCACGTAATCGTCGGCATCCTTTTGCTTTAAGGCGACTTGGCCGACTATTTGTGCCTGCGTGTCGATTTTATATAAATATGAGCGGTCGCTTATGACAAAGAACGTTTTTAAGGCGGGCGAATATACCGGCTGTACTTTGCATGACGCATACAGATTCACCGAAAATCCTTCCGCGCCGGAAGATTCGGAGGCAAAACACGGCTTTAATGAAAAAATTCCGTCTTCGGTTGCAACGGCATACCACAGCTCTTTTTTGTCGTTTTCGTAGAGAACCGGGCGCACGGCGCAAATCGAATCGAGTTCGGCAGGGTAGGCCGGCGCGGTTTTCCCTTCCGGCGTAAAAAGATAGATGGAACTGTCGAACGAGCGCGGAACGGCGGCGATAACGTTGCGGTACACGGCGGGCGGATTTTTAAGCTTTGCGTTCATTTCGTCCGAATACGAGACTGTGCCGTCTCCCGATACAAACAGCAAAACTTCTTTGTTCGCCGACGGCACGACGATTCCGTCTTTTAAAAACTGCGGTTCGGCCGCACATTTTTCGCCCGTCAGAACGGGAAAACCCGATGCGGCGTTGAGTGCATAATCGGTTTTATAAACGGAACCGCGCGCCGAAACCGCCCACACCGCCCGTACAAAACCGCGTTCCGTTTGTACGTTTACATATGCGCTGTCGTCGAGTTTCAGGCTTTGTATGCTGCGGTCGGCCAAATTGAACGCATACACGGAAGAATCCGACGCCCAGTATAAAAACGGAACGTTCGAAGCGTTTTTCCCCGCGTACACCGTTTGCCCGACTTTAACGGGGCTTTGATACGGAAAAGACGCAAGTTCCGACAGCGAATGCGATTTCGTTTTTTGCAGGTACAAGTCAAAGCCGAGCGTTTGTTTTGAATCGAGTTTGATGGAAAATACGCCCTTGCCGTAATCTTTTAAAACCGCTTTGAGCATGGCGTTGCTTTTCAAAAAAGAAGGAATGCTTTGCTCGAAAGTGTAATACACAAATAACGAAGATTCTGCGGAAACGGAGCGCATAACGGTTTTCCAGTTTTCCGTGCGGACAAGAAGATCGCCCTTCGAGGCTTCCTGTATCGCCGCGGCAAGAACTTCGGCGCTTTGCGAAAGGTATAAATAGCCGTCTTTTATAATATAAAAGGGCGTCGGAAGTTCGATATCGAAAGAACGTAAAAGGCTTTTAAGCAGCGAAGGAAATTCTATGCGCGGCACCCGCATGCCGTTTACAACCGCCGATACATCCTGATTTATAAAAGCCGACGCGAAAATATCCTGAAACACCTCTTTGCATTTTTTTTCGTTTTTTAACGAAACGAAGATAACCGGAGAAGCCGATTGTTCGGTACCGAAAACGCCCATTTCGCTTCCCATCCACGAAAAAAGCAATTCGTTAAGGCCCTTGTTGAATGCAAAACGGCTGCCGTCCTCGGCGGCCTTGTAAGCTTTCAGCATCGCGGGCGTAAGCAGCTGCGAACCGTTTTTCAAAAGGAATTCCGGCTCGCCCATATTGATCAGCGTTATATAGCCGGCCGACTTGGGAAGGCGCGACAATATGCCGGGAACAAACGAGCGTTTGGTTAAAATCGTTTTTAAGCCTTCGTCGGAACTTTCCCATACGCCGCTTCCGGAAACGGTGATGTCGTCGTACTGCAGCGCGATGTTTACGGCCGAATATTCGGGGAAATTGATACGGCGCGCAACGTTTGCCGCGACGGAAGATCCGTCCGCAAATCCGTCTTTAAAATGATTTATGTCGGATAAAACACTCAACGAACCGCTTCGTGCATTTTTTATAAATTTTTTGATCGTTTTAAAATTTTCGGGACGGTTTTTTTGCATCGACGCGAAAAAAAGCGAAGGCGAAGTTGAACAAATCAGTATGTCTTTACAGCGCCCGATAAAAACTGAAGGCGAACCTTTTGCCGTATATACCCAATAATCGATGCCGTCATCCGATTCCGCTTTAAGACCGTTCACCGAATTGAGTAAATCCGGATATATTTTTAATACCGCGGGCAACAGGCGCAAAACGCAGGATCTGAAACCGAGCTTTATCAAAACGGTATAATCGCCGCTTGAATAAGCGGCCGCATCGATGCGCACGTTTGCGGCAAACTTAAACCATTTGTTCGCGGGAATCGGCGATGCGCGGAATGAACGCAAAAGTCCCTGAACATCTCCCATGCCGGCGCCCGCCAAAACCGAATCGAGCGTAAGCGTCGAAAGTGTTTGGTTTATAAAGGCGCTTGCCGACGGCAGATTTATATATGCGTAATATCCTTCGGGAATATGTTCGCTCGGATCGGCGCCGTCCAAAGCCGAATAGGCGGCAAAAAGACCGATCGCGCCTATAAAAACGAGAATAATACCGAATAAAACCGCGATGAGCGTCAAAAAAAACGAGCGTTTTTTTTTCGGTTTTTTCCCTTTGCTCGGCACGCGCGCGCCCTCAAGATTCTCTTTATCTTTGCCCGTTTGACCTTCATCCGCCTGCACTTGCGTATTCAACGGTTCTTTTTCATCGTGATTTTGGGATATTTCATTCATACCGGACTTCCTCTATTTGTCGATTATAGGACGGCAAGGGTAAATAATCAAGGCTGTACGCTTTTGTTTTGTCGCTCGGCACCGATTATGTTATAATAACATTATCTTACGAGCCGAAAAATTTTTCGGAAGCAGAAGCTTCCTGCAAAAGTTTTTATGGGAGGAAATTATGCCCAGACCTGCGACAAAGGCCGATTTAATTCAAGCTTCAAACGAACAATTTGCAAAACTGCGAACTTTAATCGACGGAATGACCGACAAAGAAAAAAGTGCCGATATCTTTCCTAATGAACGCGATAAAAACGTGCGCGACGTTTTGGTTCACTTGTACGAATGGCACTGTCTTTTGCTGAATTGGATACGGTCAAATACAAAAGGAAAACCCGCCGCCTTTTTGCCTGAGCCCTATAATTGGAAAACCTATCCTGCAATGAACGTCGGATTTTGGAAAAAGCACCGGGAAACGCCGTATGCCGCCGCCGAGAGCATGCTGAAAAAGACGCACAAAGAGGTTATGGCGCTTATCGAAACGTTTTCCGACGAAGAACTTTTTTCCAAAGGCGCTTTCGATTGGACGGGCACGACGACGCTCGGCAGTTACTGCGTTTCGGCAACATCGAGCCATTACGATTGGGCGATCAAGTGCTTAAAAAAGGCGCTGAAAAAATATAGGGAAGGGTAAACGTACAGGCTCGAACTGTTCACTGGCGATAGTTTATTTTCGCCCATACCGCTTATTGCCCCGTACATTATAATTTTTCGTAGACAATACGACTTTATCGTGGTACAATTATGACACGGAGGGCCTTATGCCGCAAATAGTTCCGATACGTGATTTAAAGAATACTACAAATATTTCCGCCTTGTGCCATGAAAGCGATGAGCCTGTTTTTATAACAAAAAACGGTTACGGCGATATGGTAATTATGAGTATGGAAACTTTTGAAAAAAATGCTTTTTTTAATCGTCTGTATGATAATCTTGATGCAGGGGAACTTGATGTAAAAGCAGGCCGTGTTACCGATGCCGATGATGTGCTTGCAGAACTGAAGTCTAAGTATGGCCTATAAAGTAAGAATCGCCGATACGGCAAAGGCAAACCTTGATGAAATCATCAGGTATATCGCAGAAAAACTTTCCAATTCAAAAGCGGCTGTCAGTTTGCTTGCAGATTTTGAAAAATGTAAAAATAATTTAAAGGATTTGCCATATATGTATCCTCTTTGTAATGATACAAGATTGCAGAAGAAAGGATACCGCAGATTCCTCTTTTATAAAAATTATGTTGCCTTATATTCGATTAACGATAAAGGAAAAATCGTAAATATATTGCATATATTTTATGCAGAGTGTGATTATGCAAAATCGGTGTAAAACACAGCAGTATTATTTTAGCAGTCGCAGTTAAACCGCTAAAGATTATAGAGCGCGTTAAAAAGTCTCTTGGCGGATTTTCAGTAATAACAAATGCACTTTGTTCAAGTAAAAGGAATTTTATCGGCTAAAAACGGCATGAACTTATACCGCGGCTGAATACCGATAAAATATTTTCGTATGTGACGGCTTTTGAAGATAAACAAACTGGCGCGCAGTTGGCTCTGTTTTAACCCCCTCCATTGAATCGGCGTTTTATTTATGCTATACTTTTATTATCATTTACGGAGGTATCTAATGCGTAAAATTATGTGCGGCGTTTTTGCCGCGGCGCTTTTGTTTGCCGGGTGCAAAACCGCAAAAACCGAACCCGCCGCCAAAGAACTGGAAGGAACGGTTAAATCGGAAGTACTCGAACATAAAGGCTCTGCTTTGGGGATAAACGAATTGCCCGTATGGGTGCAAACTTACATCCAAACGGGAATTACCGGTTTGGAAAAATTGAACGACTATAAAGACGTGTACTGCTTTGTTGCGGAAACCACCGCTTCCAACCTCGATGCGGGGCAGGCGTGGGTAAACAGCTTTAACATGCCGCAAACTATAGCCCGGAACGTATCGGCCCGTGTCGACGCATTGTTCAGCGGCGCTTCAAGCGGCGGAACCGACGGAACGTACGGCACGTATTTTGAAAACGTTGTAAAAGCTTCGTCCAATATCGAATATTCGGGCGTGCGCAAAATAAACGATTGGTGGGTGCTTGTGCGCCGGTACGACCAAAAAGTAAAAAGCAAATACGTCGATCAATACCGCGTATACGTATTTTATACGATTGAGCGCGATTTGCTTGATCGTCAAGTGCTCGCCGTTATCGACAAAACGGCTGCCAACGCGAAGCTGAATGCCGACCAGCAGGCAACCGTAAACAAGGTAAAGTCCCTTATAAAGGATCGCGGACTGTAATCGGTTTAATCGACTTAATCAGTTGATACGTTGAATGTAGGTTGCCTTCGGGATAACCGTAATTTCAACGCGGCGGTTTTGAGCCCGTCCTTCTTCGGTGGCGTTGTCGCCGATAGGGCGGGTGCCGCCGTATCCGCGGTAGGTAAACAGCTTTTCGTCTACGCCGCGCTTAACCATTTCGGCAATGATGGCTTGCGCCCTTTGAACCGAAAGAATCTTTTCGCCCTGTGCTTTTCCGACGCTTGCCGTATGACCTTCCACCAAAATCGTATTTTCGTTTCCGGCCGTGGCTTTTTTAAGCGATTCGGCCAACAAATCGAGGCGCGCTTTTTCTTCCTGCAGCAGCAGGGCCGAGTCGGCTTTGAATTTTAAATTCCGCACGGAAATAAGCATGCCCGGCGGCGTATCGCTTATTTCGACGTCGGGAATTCTATTGTCGACGATGAATTCTTCAACCTTATTGTAATCGAAATAATAATTTTTATCTTTCACCGGAGAAGCAACCCGATACGCAAGCGCGTTGTCGTTGAGCACTATGACGACCTTTCCCAGCCGGAGCAGTTCGCGGTTTTCGGGCACGGAAAGAATTTTTAACGCATCGGTTCGCGATATGACAGGGTCGGTCCGGTATACGCCGAATACTTCTTTTGCGGCTATATACAGCGGATCTTTTCCTATGCGATTTTCATACGCGGCCGCATCGGGAACGGAGCCGTAACTTACCAAGCCCTTTGTCCGTACGACTTGCGGCTCGGCCATGTTGCGTTCATACAGCAAATCCATGCCGCTGTCCCAGATTTTCGGGAACAGGCAGGCGTTGGCGTTTTCGCGCGTAAATTCGCCGTGAACGGGAAGGCTGCCGCGCGCGTCTATAATGATGCCCGTATACGGGCGCGACGACACTTGTTCTATCGGAATGGTCGGCGTGTAGGGAACCTTGTGCACGACCATCAGTTCCGCGATGCGGTACAGTGAAATGCGATGTTCCGTTTTAAGCGTTTCGTCTTCTCTGCCGTATATTCCGGGACTGAGCGTACCGCTGTCTATAATATCGGTGATGTCTTCCAAAGCGAGCGTGCGCGCGGTAACGGCGTTTCCGAGTAAAGACGAAGAATCGAGCGTTACGGTTAAAAGCGGCGATTTTACCAGAAGGGGCAGCTGCTGCCGGATGCGGTTTATTCCCGCTGTGCGTCCTGCCGGCAGGGGGAAGCCTGCCGCGTTCATATCGAGCGCAACGGACGAAGAAAAGACGCCGGTTTTCCAATCTATAAAACTTTCGGCGGTCAGGCTTGTTTTTCCGGTATTTTGTGCGAAAAGAGATGCAGTATTCAGTATGGACATGCACAATATAAGCGCCGCGATAATCGCCGGTGTAAGCGTAAAAAAACGCGCCGTGCGTACGTGAAAGAAAACGGAAAAGAAGTGCGGAATTTTTTGTCCGTTCGACATAGTTCGGAATTACCTCATTCGATTAAAAAAAACGCCGATTTTTTTGCATGCGGCGGTCTTATTTCAATATCGGCACAAACAGAACCGTACCTATACTTAAAATTGCGTTTTGGCTGCGCTTGTTTATCTTGCAAAGCATTTCCACGCTTACGCCGAATTTGCGCGACAAAGCCCACAAGGTGTCGCCCTGTTTTACCGTATACGTATGTGTAAAGGCGAGCGTTTGCTGGTTTGTAAGAGCGTTCAACACCAATTCGTCGCAATTATGCGGAATACGCAGCCGATACGCGTCAACCGGCGGCGTTATCGGGTACTTTAAAGACGGGTTTAAAAACTTATAGATTTCGTACTCGATGCCCGTGTCTTCGGCAAGGATTTCAAGATTTATTTGGCGCGGCAAAAGGCATTCGCTGAACGCCAAAGCGGCATCACTGTTGTAGGACGGAAGCTCAAGACCGTAGTATTCGGCGTTTGTGATAAGATCCGCAATCGCCAAAAATTTGGGAACATAGGCTTTGGTTTCGCCGCGCAAAAGTCCCTTGTCGGCCAAATACCAAAAGTCTTTTTTGCCGGCTTTTTGTACCGCCCGGTTCATGGCGCCCAAACCCATGTTGTATGCGCCCAACGCGAGTTCCCAGTTCGAAAAAAAATCGTAATTCGCTTTGAGTTTTCTGAGCGCCGCATCCGTGCTGAACCACGGATCTTTGCGTTCGTCCAGCCAATCGTTTTTTTCCAAAAGGCCGTGTATGCTGTTTTCCATAAACTGCCACAAGCCCACGGCTCCCGATTTTGAGCGCGCGTGCGTGTTGTAGCCCGATTCGATAACCGGCAAAAACTCGAGGCATTGGGGAAGGCCGTATTCGGCAAGCTTTTTGCGTATATACGGACGGTAGGTGGCCGCGTTTTGCATGACGGCGGCAAGCCATTTTCGGCTGTAATCGGATAAAAAATCTTTGCGGTACTTGGCAATGAGTTTATGGTCGCTGTACGGAATGTCGAGAGGAACGTAGACCGGTCGTTTTTCCGCACCGACTGCGGGAGGCGTCGGGAGTGCCGGAATTTCGGTTTGTGTCGGAACATCCTGTACCGAAACGTCCTGCACGGAAGCGACTGCAGCCGCTCCGATACTCTGCGCACCGCAGGGAAAAAATAAAGCGGCGGCGGCAAACAGGCGGAGCGCGGCGGCAAAAAGCGTTTTTTTCACAGTTTTTCCCCGTAGTAAATGCCCGCCCATTCCCAGCGGCCGTGAATTTCGGGATTAAGCGGAAAATTCACCTTTCTGAAATAAAAGTACCACACTTTTATGTACGAACGCCAGCCCCACGTGCGGAGATATGCTTCGTTCGGGTTGGACGAATCGTCCGGCCGGGGATTGTAGCGAATGCGGTTACCCGAACCGAAGTTCTGCATCGAAAAAGTTACCTGCGAGTTCGGATCGCCGGCATCCTGTTTCCACGACATGGCAAAAAAGTTCACTTTTGCACGGTACTTGTCCAAAACGGTAAAGCGGGACGTGTCGATGGCGTTTTTTACGGCACTTTCCAATGCGTCCAGACTTTCGAATGTCCAATCTTTCGGAGAATTGTTAAAATTTACCAATCTGCGGGCTCGGCCGTACGCATCGGGAAGGTTCGGAATTTGAATTTTCGATGCGTCTTCCTGCGCCAAAAACAACGAATAAGACTGTAATGCCTGATTCCATTCGCCCATTTTTTCGTATTCAAGCGCAAGACGCGCGTACAGCTCGGTTTTGTTTATTTCATCGGGAAAATGCGTTATAAGCTGGTTAAAATAGTCGATGCGGTTTTCGGGCGACGTACTGATTTGCACGAGGTTTTGCAGGCAGAGAATATGAATCGATTTCCCCTGAATGCTCAAATCGTTGTAGTTTTTTATGATCCGCTCAAAATACATTTCGGCAATGGGTTCGGCGCCTTTTTCCTGATAAATATATGCGGTTAAAAGCAGCCAATACGCATTGTATTTGTCGTTCGGGTATTTTTTTACGTAATCGGTTAAAAAAAGTATAAGTTCATCGTCTTTTTTTTCTTTGCGGTAATTCGCCGTTATTTGATTGATGATTGAAAAACGGCGCTCGGTCGCTTCGGGCGTTTTTTCCAATATGACGAACAATTCGTTTTGTGTGCGTCCGAGCGTTTTTGAACCGCCTTCTTGTTCGTTATTTTTTGCGGCCGGTATCGCGCATGCGGCGGCAATGCCGGCAATTGCCAGAACTGCGCCCAGCAAAAACGCACCGGTCTTGGAATACAGCTTTTTTTGCACCGTTTTGAACATCTTTTTATTCTAACATGCGCGGGGGGTTATTGGCAAGACTGCCTTCTTGCTGTATGCTGTACCTATGAAAAACGATAAGTACAATATACTGCTTGCCGCGGGTCTCCTCTTTATTTTCGGCGGAATTTTGCTGCTGGTTTATCTGTTTTCGCGGGTATCCCTCGGTATGTATGTGTTCCGCTTTGCGCTGTTTTCTTTAAGCGGTTCCGTATTGCTGTATTTTGCGCTTACCGGAACCAAGCCTGCGCTGTTTACGTTCAGCGGCTTGTTTTTGTCTTGCTGCAGCCTTTTGTTTTTAATCGCGGACGCGCGCATCATTCCGTACACGATAAAGCAGGTGTGGCCGGTAACGGTTGTGCTTTCGGGCTTGGCGCTTTTTCCGGCAGGGTATGTGCGCTTTCGTAAATTTCAGATTTCATATGTCGTGCCGGGCGTTATGCTTGCGGGATTGGGCTTTGTATTTTTATGTTTTTCGCTGAATATTATAAAAATCTCTTTTGCCGAATTCGCGCGTGCGTGGTGGCCCCTTATCTTTGTTATATTCGGTTTAAGTTTGGTTATTTTGTTCGTCTATACCAAAAAACAAAAAACGCCGGTTATATTTGAAGATTCCGAAGATGACGACGAAGAGGATCTTCGATAAGATGAATCGAATAAAAGGATTTTCCGCATGTGTGCTTTTGCTCGTACTGACCGCATCGTGTAAGACGCCCGACCGCGCGGTCTCCGACGATCTTTCCGCTCTCGAGGTAAAAGCGCTTCCGTCGGTCGTTTCGGCCCCGAAATCGTCCGCATACGGAAAACTGTTTTCACCGTATTTCAGCGGTGTTGACGAGAAAATTCTTTTGTCGATTTTTGACGGCAGTCCCGCTTCGATCCGTTCGGCCGTTTCCTCCCTGTATAAACCGGGCGGAAATTATTCCGAACAGGAAAAAGTTCTTTTTGCAATATGTTCGTGCATTATGAAATACGCGTGGCCGCAGGAACGGATCACGTGGACCGCACCATCGGATTTACCCGACAACTTATATACCGAAGCGCTCGATTCGGTTTCGAAGGGAATTTTCGCTTTTTCGTCCGCCGAAAACGATGTGTTTATGCTGACTATTCCCTGTTTGGCGATGTTTACCGCCGGCACGGTAAACGGCTTTTATGCGCAAGCCTTATCCTCTGCGGAAAAAGCTTTGGCGCTCAATTCCGATTCCGTGTTGAATTTATATCTTGCCGCAACGGCCGCGCTCAAAACAAACCGGTACGAAAAAGCTCTTGCATTTTCCGAGCGCGCGGCCGCAATCGAGCCGAACAATCAGTATATCGCTCCCGTTTATGTGGAATCGCTTTTGTATGCGGGAAACGCCGAAAAGGCCTATGAGCTTTCGGCGCGCTATTTGACTTTATCGCCGCAAGCTTTGGATATGCTCAAGCTCAATGCCCGCGCGGCCTTTGCTTCGGGGCGCTACAAAGAAGCCGAAGGTTTGGCGGCCCAAGTTCTCCAACGCCGGCCGGATGACGGCGAGTTTTTGTTGTTCCGCGCGCAAGTGCTTTTCCGGCTCGAAGAATATTTAAGCGTTTCAACTTTGCTCGACCTTTACTCCCGAACCGATAAAACCTCAAAGGATTATTTGCTTTTGCGCGCGCGCTTGCAAGCCGTATGGAATAAAAACCTTACGGCTGCGACCGCTTCGGTTCAGGAAGCCCTTGAGCGCTATAAAGACGATCCGGACGTTTTGCTTTTGGCGGCCGAATTCGCCGTTTTGTCCGGTCAGCCGGTTGCGTCCCGAAGCGCTTTCGAGCTGGCGTCGGCCGTGCTGGAAAAAGACGCGCACAATACGCGCGCCCTTGCGGTGCTTGCAAAAGACGGCGCAAAACGGCGGGACTGGCAAAGCGCTTACGACGCGATGAGTTCGCTTTCGCAGCTGGAGAGGCTCAGCCTTGAAAATACGCTTTTATACGTTCAAATTTGTCTTGCGCTCAATAAAGCCGAGCAGGCGAGAACCTTACTGGACGCGGTGTACAATCCCGATACCGCCGACGAAAATCTGCGGCAATGGTATATCCGTTTGCTTATCGCCGAAGGCAAAAAAAACGAAGCTTCCGCCTTAATAAACGCTCTTTTAACGCAATCCGCCGGAAAAATGAAAAGCGTTTTATATTACGAAAAAAGCAGGCTTGCTTCGACCGATCCTCAAATCCTTTCGGACCTGCGCTCAAGCCTTACCGCAAATCCCCGCAACGAAAACGCCCTCTACGATTTATACGCCTATTATTACCGCCAAAAGGATTACCGCAAAGCGCAATATTATCTGAAACAGGTAATCGCGCTCAATCCTTCCGATGCGGAATTATTAAAACTCAATTCGGAACTCGACCGCCTGGTAAGGTAGAAGAGCTTCGGCGATTTGTCCCGAAATGAATTGTCATAAGGTTATATAGGGCGAAGCAATCTTAATAAAACGGATCGATATTTTTATTTTCATTCCATACGTATTCAAGCGCACAGCCGATTTTTTTTGCAGCCTCGCGATGTATCGTATCGCTGATGAATCCCAAACACATATCAATTCCTGCCGTTATTCCCGATGAGGTATAATATTTCCCATCGACAACCCAACGCGCTTTTTTTATCCAATGCACATTTGTATTTTGTGCGGTCACCCATTCCCACGCTTTTTTATTACTTGTCGCTTTTCTGCCGTCCAATAATCCGGTTTTTGAAAGTAAACCCGAACCGGTACACACGCACAAAACGTATTTGCTTTCCTCCGCCAAGGTTTTCAATTTTTTTATAAAATTTTCATTGTCGACCAATTGTCTGGTTCCTTTACCTCCGGGAATAAGAAGAATATCCTTTTGTTGAATTGCATCCGTCTTTTCCGTTTCGATGGTGTTTTGTATCGAACAAGTTACCGGACCGCCCGCAGCCGAATAATATCGGATATCATACTCTGCATCCGATTCTGCAAACACTTCCGCCGGTCCGAATGCGTCGAGCGCCATGAAATCGTCAAAAACGATAATGTTTACATGTTTCACAATTTTCTCCGCGTACCTCACGCCGGTGCCTCGTTCGATTTCCCGTTCAAAGACGGTTGTCATAGCTGCCCGATTTTTCCCTACGCATCTTTTGAATCCCGCGTGAGTTCCCCGCGCTGTTCCAGTTCGGTAAGCACTCTTTGGTACATGTTTTCGTCTATTTTGTAGCGGACGCGGTACAAAATGTAACTTGCGACGATGCACAGCGGCGGGAAAACGAGCATGGCAATCTTCATCATTAAAAGACCGCCCGCGCTCACGTCGGCCGCGGAAGTCGCCTCTTTAATGCCGGAAATAATAACGACCGCGCTCACAATGCCGTTACTGACGGCTCCCGACAGTTTGTTTATAAAGGGCTGCAGCGAAAACGAAATGCTGTCGTTGCGTTTGCCGAGTTTCCAGTGTCCGTAATCGACACAGTCGGCAAGGAACATGAGCATCATAAGCTGGATGAAAGCTTGGCCGATAAAAATCAAAATGCCTGAAATACCGATAAAAAGCATCGTATTCGACGGCGCAAAAAAGAAGATGACGTAGCCGGCCAAAACCATAACTGTTGCGAGCGTAAAGATTTTTTGCCTGACCAGATATTTGCTTACAAGGGGAAAGATGATGAGCGCCGTAATTTGCGAAAGTCCCAAAATGATTGCAAATACCGAGTACATGTTTTCGTCGCCGTACGCGTATTTGAAAAAATACAGGCCGAAGCTGGTGGTTGTCATATAGCCGATCATAAAAATCGTCATTGAAATCGCCGTTAAAAGCAGCTGATCGTTTTTGAAAATAACGCTTACCAATTCTTTTAAAGACGTATGTTTTTGCTGCTTGGTGATTTTCGGTTCTTTTACGCCGATTAACGTAATCGTTTGCCCGATCCACATAATTAAAACGACAATGATCGCAAAAACGGTATAGCCTTTCGCGAGGCTTCCGACCTTATTTCCGAGTATTTTCGTAACGGGCACGAGTCCTGCGACAACGGAAAAAAGCCCGATATTAGCGCAAATACGCGCAAACGCTCCGATTTTTTCGCGCTCTTTTTGATCGACGCTCAATGCGGGAAGCATAGACCAATAGCTTATATCGTTTGTCGTAAACGCCATTCCCCATAAAAGATAAATGACGGCGAAAACGGCCGCGTAAGCGCCGCCCTGAATTTTAAAATCGGTAAAAAGCAAAATCGTTAAAATGCCGGACGTAAACGCGCCGAACGCGATCCACGGTTTAAATTTGCCGAATTTGGTTTTCGTATTGTCGACTATCAATCCCATAAACGGATCGTTGCACGCATCGAAGATACGGGCTGCAAGTACAATCGCCGTAATCCGCCACAAAATTGCCGTCGGAACGTAAATAACATCGGTCATGTAAAAAATCAAATACATGCTGATAAGGGTATACACCATATCGCGCCCGATCGTTCCCAGCCCGAAAGTCCACCTGTTACGTTTTGTCATAAAAACCCCTATAAAAACTTTTGCAGACAGCTTGGGCTGTCGAAAAAGTTTTTAGCAGCGCTTTCGCAAACGACAGTTGAGAAAGCGCGATAAATAAAAGAGTTTGCAACGCAAACTCGGTATAGAAAGCGGCGGCGCTATTTTAGACGCTGCTTTTTATCACAACTCCTATAACTATTTTGCCTTATGAGGCGATTTTTGTCGTTACGAATACATAGGAGCCGAAGTCTCCCAAAAGCTGGGTACGGTTGTTGTAATATGTACCCATAAACTGATTGTTCAAAAGGATGCCGTAATCCAACAGCGCTCCCGATGCGGTATATGTTTCGACGCAGTCGGCAAGCGCGTAATATTTGTTTGCGGTTTTTAAAATAAAGCCGTCCGGATCGAGGGAAAAGGGCAGCAAGTGTTTAACCAAGCCGCCGAAACGTTTTATAAAAAGCCGCTGCGGTTTTGTTTCGGTTTTGTAAAACGAAGCGGGATCCATCCCTTTTACTGTAAGGCAGGCCGCGCTGTCGGCGCTTTTTGCCGTATTCTGAAAAAAGCCGGTGATGGCGGTGCTCCCGTCGCTGCACTGCCAAAAAGCTTGATTGTCCTTGTGCGTTTTTACGAGTGAAAAGGTGCCGAATTGAAAGATGTGCCGGTATTTTTTGTAAAAGGCGATCTGCTCTTTTATTTCTTTTTTTTCGACATACGTTAAAAACTTTAAATCGAGCTCGTAGCCCAATACACCGAAGCATGCGGTATTAAAGCGCGTGCTTAAAGACGTTTGCCGGAGCGTTTGCTGGTGCGGAGATGCCGAAACGTGGGCGCCCATCGCCGAAAGCGGATACAGCATGCTTAAAGCGCTTTGCATGCGCCGGCGCTCTACGGGGTCGGTATTGTCGGACGTCCATATTTGCGGCGAAAAGCACAGTAGACCTAAGTCAAAGCGGTTGCCGCCGGATGAACAGCTTTCAAATAAAATCTGCGGCCGCGGACCGAAAATACGGGCAAGAATTTCGTACAATCCCAGAATATAGCGGTGAAAGAATTCGCCCTGATTTTTAAGTGTCGGAGAAAAGGCGGCGGACATATGACGGTTCATATCCCATTTGACATATGAAACGTGCGCTTCGTCCAGCACGGTGCCGACGTTTTCTACGATGTAATCGCGCACTTCTTTGCGGCACAAATCCAATACAAGCTGATGGCGTCCGCGCACCGCGTCCCGTTCGGGGTCTTGCACCGCCCAGTCGGGGTGCGCGCGGTACAAATCGCTGTCTTCGTTTACCATTTCCGGCTCAAACCACAAGCCGAAGTCGAGCCCCGTTTTGCGTATGCTTTCGGCAAGGCGTTTTATGCCGCCGGGAAGTTTTTTCGTGTTGACACGGTAATCGCCCAAACCCGCGCTGTCGTTGTTTCGGTCGCCGAACCAGCCGTCGTCGAGTACAAAAAGTTCTATGCCCAGCTTTGAAGCAATGCAGGCCGATTTTAAAAGCGAGCGGCGGCTGAATTTAAAAAAATCGGCTTCCCAATTGTTTATGAGTACGGGGCGCTCTTTTCCTTTCCATGTGCCGCGTACGATGCATTCATTTATAAAACCGTGCATATTTTTTCGCAGCCCGTTAAAGCCTTTTTCCGAATATGAAAGAACGGCTTGGGGCGTTTCGAAACGTTCGCCCTTGTGTAAATCCCACGAAAAACAATGCGGATTTATGCCGATTCCTATGCGTATTAAATCGAGATGACTTTTTTGAATAAAGCCGAAGTGGTTGCCGCTGTATACAAGGTTGAACGCATACACATCGCCCGAATCATCGTCGGCTGTGTGCGAGGCCATAAGAAAGCCCGGATTGTGCCGGTTTGAGCTCGCTCCCGTCGACGATTCGTTTACCCACATGCCGTAGGCGATTTCTTTACGGTTAAGGTTTGCTTCTTTAATCCAGCTCCCGTCGAGCGTAAGCATGTCGTAACCGCGGTCGGGAAGGTCGATCATCATGCTCATAAGGCGGCGCAGTTCGAGCGGTTTTTCGTTATTGTTTGTGATAACGGCGCGCCGTGCGATAAGGTCGAACGACGGAAAAACGGTATAGTATAAATCAAGACGCACGCCGTTTTTATCTTCGGTTTCGATAATAAGCGTTTCGGCGTCGCCTTTGCCGTCGAGTGCGCACGGAAGACTTTCGGCCGCGCAAGCTCCTTTTTCAATGCGGTGATTTTTATAGATAAAGTCGTGCGTAAAACTTCCGTCGGGCATGCGTATTTCGGCAGGGCAATAGCGGTAATCGCCGCGTCCGTTTCCCGACCATTGCAGCGGAATATTATCCAAAACGTACAGCGGATCTTTTTCGTCATAGCACACGGACGAACCGACTTGCGCCGTTCTTTTTACGCGTACACCTTCGACATCGCTTTTTTGCAGCTTTTTGCCGTAATGAATCGTTTCCAAATGTCCGTACTCGGTAATGCAAAACCAATAGCTTGTCGTATCGGTTTCCAAATAAAACACGTTTTGGTCAAATTGAATCATACTTTACCCGTTATATATGATTTTGAATCATATACGATTTTGAAAAAAAAGTCTTGTCCTTATTGACCATTTCGGCGAAACTTGCTATTTTTATCACGGAGTTTTGCATATGGTTTTCCCCTTACAGGAATTGGTTAGTTTTGAAGGCAATATTTACGAAATCACTTGCGCCGCAAGCCGCCGCGCCTACCAGCTTTCAATGGTAAAAGATGCAAGCATTGAAGAAAACGACGGAAAGGTCGTGTCGCTTGCCGCCCGCCAGCTTTTCGACAAACAGGTTGAATACCGAATCGAAGCTTAAACCCGTCATCGTTATCTGCGCACCGACCGCTTGCGGAAAAACGGCTTTTGCCGAAGCGCTTTTCGCCTGCGATGCCCAATCGCCCTTTGCCGGCACAGCCGAAGTTATCAGCGCCGATTCCATGCAAGTGTACCGCGGCTTTAACATCGGAACGGCAAAACCCTCCGCCGATTTATGCAAACGTCTTCCTCATCACCTTATCGATATTTGTTCTCCCTTTGCTCAATTCGGGGCCGGCGATTTTGTACGAGAAGCGCTCGCTTGCTGTGAGCGCATATACGAGCGCGGCAAACTGCCGCTTATCGTCGGCGGCACGGGATTTTACATACGGAATTTTATATACGGACTTCCGCCGACTCCGCGCGCCGATTCGGCCGTGCGTGAACAAATCGAGCGCCGTATGCAAAAAGAAGGCGCGCAAAAACTGTGGAACGAGCTTGCGCTTTCGGATCCTGTCAGCGCAAAAAAAATACACGTACACGACGAATACCGCATAAAGCGCGCTTTGGAAGTGCGTGCCGCTTCCGGAAAGCCCTTAAGCGATTTTGCGCTTACGCCGAAAGCGCGCGAAGGCTTCCGCTTTTTGATTTTGTCTTTGCAAAAAAGCCGCGCGGAACTTTACGAGCGTATCGACCTGCGCGCGGAAACCATGTTCGCCGCCGGCCTTGCCGACGAAGTAAAAACGTTGATTGCCTGCGGGAGCAAGCCGACCGATCCTGCAATGCAGGCTATAGGCTACCGCGAGTTTTTTACCGAATCGCTCGAACTCAATCCCGACATTCAAGCGGTAAAAGAGCGCGTAAAAAAGGACAGCCGCGCATACGCAAAACGTCAGCAAACTTTTTTTAAATCTTTTTCGGACGCCGTCCTTTTACTGGCTGACGACAGTGCAGGCGGCATAAAAAAAATCGATGAATTTTTAAAAGGCGGCTTTGATGTACTTGACTGAGAACCGAAATTCGGTCATAATGAGTACAGTTTTTGAATTTACATAAGGAGTGCTGTTGTGCCCTGCGGAAAAAAAAGAAAGCGTCAAAAAATAGCTACGCATAAGAGAAAGAAAAAACTCAGAAGAAATCGTCACAAAAACAAATAAAGGGAACCTCTAAAAACCGCAGTTTTTAGAGGTAACTTTATGTCCTGGATTTCTTTTTGTGTATACTATTGATTGTGCAATGAAAAGGCTGCAAGCCCGATATTGTATCGGCTGGCGGTCTTTTTTTTAAGGAGCTGGCTTACGCTGCTGGAAAAGATAAACGGACCCCAAGATTTAAAACAGTTCGGCATAAAGGATTTAAAACGATTATCCGATGAAATACGGCAGCGCATTATACGGGTAGTCGCTCAAACGGGCGGACACCTTGCGAGCAACTTGGGCGTGGTGGAATTGACGGTCGCCTTGCACAAGGTGTTCGACAGTCCGCGCGACGCTTTGATTTGGGATGTGAGCCATCAGTGTTACGCTCATAAAATCCTTACCGGCCGTAACGACCGCTTTGAAACGCTGCGGCAAAAAGACGGTCTTGCCGGTTTTACAAAGCATGAAGAAAGCGTTCACGATTGGTTCGATGCGGGGCACGCTTCAACTTCGATTTCTTCGGCTTTGGGCTTGCTGGTCGGCAGGCGGCTGCATAATGAAGACGGAAAAGTGATTGCCGTTATCGGCGACGGTGCGCTTACCGGCGGCATGGCGCTCGAAGCATTGTCGCACGCGGGGCAACTTTCAAAAGATTTGGTCATTATTTTAAACGATAACCAAATGTCGATAAACGGCAATACCGGAGCTTTGTCCCGCTATTTGAGCCGTCTTACGATGACCGCGCACTATCAAACATTCCGTTACAACTTTGACCGCATAGCCGAAAAGATTCCGTTTATCGGCAAGCATTTTATGAACCTTATATTCCGCTTAAAGCGCGCGGTAAAGGGTCTTGTTTTCCCGAGCAATTTTTTTTCCGATTTGGGTTTTGAATACGTGGGACCGCTTAACGGTCACAATTTGGAACAGATGATTACGGTTTTTAAGCGCATTAAAAAACTGCGCCGGCCCGTTGTCGTTCATTTGGTAACGCAAAAGGGAAGGGGATACGCGCCGGCCGAAAACGATCCGGTTTCCTATCACGGGGTTGCACCCGCATCTTCTTCGAAGCGGCCGGTAACGTTTACCGACGTATTCGCTTCGGCGATTGTACGGCGGGCACAAGAGGATGAGAGAGTCGTTGCGGTTACGGCGGCTATGACCGACGGCACCGGTCTTACCGAATTCCGCCGCCGGTTTCCCGATCGTTTTTTCGACGTCGGCATAGCCGAACAGCATGCGGTAACCTTTGCAGGCGGTTTGGCGCGTTCGGGCTTAAAGCCCGTCGCGGCGATTTATTCGACCTTTATCCAGCGCGCCGTCGATCAACTTATTCACGATATCGCTTTGCAAAATCTTCCGGTTGTATGCATGCTCGACCGTTCGGGGCCCGTGCCCGGCGACGGCGAAACGCATCAGGGAATCTTCGACATTTCGCTTTTGCGCCCGGTTCCGAACGTATCGCTTTTGGCGCCGGCTTCTCAAAAGGAATTGGAACTGTGTTTTGACTGGGCACTCGAACAAAACGCGCCGGTTGTTATACGCTATCCGAAAGCGCCGTGCCCCGGCGAACAGGCCGAGTTTGCGCAAAGCGTACGGAGCGGACGCGGCGTTTTGCTTAAAAAGCCCGCCGAAAGAGATTCTGCAGCCGGCGGTACAACGACAAGCGCCGCCTCTGCTGGCAATGCTTCCGACGGAGTTGTCGGCGGCGCGGCCGATATTTTGCTTGTCTGCACGGGCGGTATTTTCCCCGAAACGCTTGAAGCTGCGCGCGAACTGCAAAAAGAAGGAAAATCCGCCGATATTTACAACCTGCGCTTTTTAAAGCCGCTCGATAAAGAATATTTTTTATCGATCGCCGCGCAGTACGAACGGGTTCTCTTTGTCGAAGACGGCATACGCATAGGCGGCATCGGAACCTATTTGGAATCCCTGCTTGACCGCTACGTCGACGGTAAAAAAACGGGGGTAAGCGGCTTTCCCGACCGCTTTTTGGCGCAGGGGAACCGGAGCCAGATTTTGCGCGATGCGCACTTGGACGGCACTTCTTTGGCGCGCAAAGCTTTAAAACTCTGGGACGCCGTATGAACGGACATCGTATGAACGGGCAGCCTGTAAATTTGCCGCATCCCGCGCCTTTGCAACTTTCGGATCGGGTGCTTAAAACGAGTCGAAGCGCGTACATCGTTTCGATCGTAAACTGTACGTCCGATTCCTTTTGGGCCGGTTCCCGCGTATCCTCTTCATCCGCTGCGGCCGAATGCGCGTTGGAACATTTCGCAAACGGCGCCGACATCGTCGACATCGGCGGAGAGTCGAGCCGCCCCGGTTCGGTTTACGTGAGCGCCGATGAACAGATAAAGCGCATCGTTCCGGTTATAGAAGAAATCCGCCGCCACTGTACCGGCGCTTTATCCGTCGATACCCGCCTTTTGCCGGTTATGCAGGCCGCCCGCAGCGCCGGGGCCGATATTTTAAACGATATATCGGCTTTGGAAGACGATGAAAACCTTGCCGCCTTTGCCGCAAAAGAAAAAATTCCGGTTATTTTAATGCATAAAAGGGGTACCCCCCTTATCATGCAAAACAATACCCGTTATACTGATATCGTCGCCGAGGTTGCTTTGTACCTTGCACATCGGATACAATATGCCGTGTCGCAGGGAATAAGCGCCGATAAAATCATCGCCGACCCGGGAATCGGTTTTGCAAAAGATGTGCGTTCGAATATAACGCTCGTTCAAAACGGCGCGGCGATTGCGGAACTGATACAAAAACAAACCGGTTTCGGAGCGCCGCAGCTGCTTGCAGGCTTGTCGCGCAAAAGTTTTATCGGTTCTCTTACGGGAAAGGATACGCCCGAGCGGCTTTCCGGTACCGTCGCGGCAAACCTTATCGCCGTGCAAAAAGGTTATACTTTTTTGCGCGTGCACGATACGGCGCAAACGGCCGACATGCTTGCCGTTTTGGACGCTTTCGGTTCGGTTTCCGTCGGCACGGAATAAAACGGAAAATGCGGAATAAAGGCGCGGAATAAAAAGGAAAAACTATGAGCGGCATGGGGAAAATTCTCGAAATATACGATTACATCCGTCCCGTTTTGGACATAGGCGTCCTTGCGTTTATTTTATATAAAATGTACGGCATTATCGTAAAAACGCAAAGTCTGCAGATTATCAAATTTGCTTTTACGATTTTAGCCGCCTACGTGCTTGCGCTTTTTTTGAATTTATCCACTTTATTGTGGATTTTGAATTTGTTTGCGCCCGGCGTTCTCATCGGCTTTGCGATTGTGTTCCAGCCGGAACTGCGCAAAATCGTTTTTAAGCTCGGGCAAACGCAGTGGTTTAAATTCCGTAACGGAACAAAGCACACGTATATCGATTCGGTGCTCATTGCGGCGGAAATGCTTTCCAAACAAAAGCGGGGCATGCTCGCCGTCTTTACGCGCAAAACGTCGCTGAAAGATATTATGGACACGGGAACGTATTTGAACGCCGATCTTACGTCGAGCTTGTTGGTAACGATTTTCGGTCACGATACGCCGCTGCACGACGGGGCTTCGGTTATTCAAAACGGAAAAATCGTCGCTTCCGGATGCTTTTTGCCGCTTTCCGAACAATACGACATACGCAAAACCTTCGGCACGCGACATCGTGCGGCTTTAGGTTTGTCCGAAGAAACCGACGCGGTTATCCTTGTCGTATCCGAAGAAACCGGAGCGATCAGCTTGGCATACGATTCGCGCCTGCACTATGATTTGACGATGGAACAATTAAACGAAACGCTCGAAAACCTTTTGGACATTACGGCCGACTCCATTACTCCGGAGGAAGATTTATGAAAATGCCGGATTTTTTTGTCCGCTTAACCGACAATCTGCCGATTAAACTGCTTGCCGTTGCGGCCGCCGTTTTGCTGTATTTTTCGTATCAAATCACTACGCTCGATTCAAAATCATTTTCGATTCCGCTCCAAGTGCGCGAGGGCGGCAGCTTCGCCCTGGCCGATGATCCGCCCCAATATGTGCGCGTTACGGTGAGGGCAAAGCCGGAACAAACCGCAGCCGTTCAAAAGGGCGACATAACCGCTTACATCGACACTTCTTCGGTAACCGCAAGCGGAGTAAGTTCCTTATCGGTTAAGTTGGGGCTCAAGGATTATTTTACGCTCATGGATCCGCTCGACGTGCAGGTTAAGCCGAATACGATTTCACTGCATTTCGAACAAAATGCAGCGAAATCGGTGCCTGTCAAAGCGTTTTTTTTAGGCAGTCTGCCTGAAGGTTATGAAATCGTTTCGCAAACCGTCGATCCTGAAAACGTTAAAATAGTCGGTGCCCAATCGGTCGTCGATGCGGTCGAATCGGTGAGTACGGTCGGCATCGATTTACAAAACAAAACGGAATCTTTTACCGCTACGGTAAAAATCGAAACCGATTTAAGGCGCGTACAGGTGGCGGATGTTCAAGACGTTACGGTGCGAGTCGAAATTAAAGCGCAGGCTTTAACTCGCAGTTTTTCCGTGAGCGCCCAAGCACTGAATCTGAACGCCGGTCTTGAGCTTGCAAAAGAATTGGA
Source organism: Treponema maltophilum ATCC 51939 (assembly GCF_000413055.1). Classification (NCBI taxonomy): domain Bacteria; kingdom Pseudomonadati; phylum Spirochaetota; class Spirochaetia; order Treponematales; family Treponemataceae; genus Treponema; species Treponema maltophilum. The sequence goes on from NZ_KE332518.1 coordinate 1,002,543, forward strand.
TAAGGTAACGCTGACCCTGTCCGGCACAAAAAATGCTTTATCTTCTTTCACACCGGGCGAATCGGCCGTTCAAGCCGACTTTTCCGATGCGCATACCGCGGGCATCCATTCCGTCCAGCTGCGGGTAAATATTCCCGACGAATTCTCGGTTGTTGCCGTCGACCCTCCCGTATTGGAAGCGGAACTTGCGGAAACATCTTCGGATTTTTCTTCGGGCAATTTCCGAGAGGACTTATGATAACGGGCTGCGGCATCGACATTGTAGATACGGAACGCTTTGTTCCGTGGATGCGACAGGAGCGCTTTATTCGGCGTTTTTTTCATGCGGATGAAGCCGCCTACGTTTGTTCGCTTCCGGTGCGGCAGGGAGCGGAAAGTTTGGCCGCGCGCTTTGCCGCAAAAGAAGCATTCGGAAAAGCGCTGGGAACCGGTCTTGCGGGTTTTCAGTTGAGCGACGTATGCGTATGCAAAGACAAAACCGGAAAGCCGTTTTTGCGTTTATACGGTTCTGCCGAGCAATTGCTGAAAAAAAACGGAGCGCAGCGCGTACATCTTTCGTTGGCGCATGAAAAACGCTATGCCGTTGCGCAGGTTATATTGGAAGGGGGGAAGAATGAATCTGTATAAAAAAAATGACGACTCGAAGAACTTAGCCGTATCGTTTTATTCAAAACAGAAAGTTTTGTGCCCCTTTTGTAAAAAACAGTTTGCGCGGGAAGAAATGCTGACCGGCGGCGGTCGCATGATCGCCGGAGAGCTTACCGACGAGTTAAGGCGAATCTTCGAGCCTTCGGTAAAGTTCGGCCGGATTTATCCGCTTATTTATTCGGTTGCCGCCTGTCCCGTGTGCCATGCCGCCTTATTGTGGAACGATTTTGAACACTTTGCCGACGAGCAAATTATAGAAGAAATTATAGATACCGAAGACGCGCGCAAAAAATCCGTGGAAGCGGTTTTTCCCTTTTATGATTTAAAACGGCCGCGTACGGTTTTCGACGGCGCGGCGGCCTATTATCTTGCGTTGCTGTGCTACGAACATCTTCCCGCACAATATTCGCCGACGATAAAAAAAGCGCAAATATGTCTGCGTCTTGCGTGGCTGTGCGGCGATTTGAATTCGCTGTGTCCCGACCGCGGCTTCGATTACGTTCAGCAGCGTTTTTACCGCAAAGCGCTTTTTTTGTATCAGGAATCTTTGGATTACGAAATTCACCGCATAGAAAATATCACCGCGATCGGTCATTTCGGTCCCGATATCGATAAAAACTACGGCTACGACGGCGTTATTTATCTGTGCGCACTTTTGGAATATAAATACGGGCAAAAGCAAAATCAGCACGAGCGACTGCAAAAACTTGACGAACTCAAGCGCGCCATTGCCCGCATATTCGGCTTGGGGAAATCCTCTAAAAACAAACCGGGCCCGCTTTTGGAACATTCACGCAGTTTATACGACAAGCTGACCGCCGAATTGAAAGAAGCCAACATGATCGATTTCGACGACGAATAAACCGGGTATCGAGCATCATGCGCAATATTTTGCTTACGCTTTCCTACGACGGAACTTTTTTTTGCGGGTGGCAGCGCCAGGAATGCAGGATCGATGCCGCAGCCGCATCGAACGGAACGCACAGGCGCGCGCGCACGGTTATGCAAAAGCGCGCGCGCACCGTTCAGGAAGAAGTTGAAAAAGTTTTGGCCCATATTCATAAGCAGCCGGTCGTCTTGTACGCCTCCGGGCGCACCGATTCGGGCGTTCACGCGGCAGCCCAAGCCGCAAATTTTATTTCTCCGATCGATTCCATTCCGCTTGAAAATTATATTCCCGCTTTAAATAGCCGCCTTCCTTCGGATATACGCGTGCATAAAGCCGAAGAAAAATCGCCGGATTTTAACGCCCGCTTCAATGCGGTGAACCGTACCTATCGCTATTTTTTTTACTGCGGAAAAACGCCTGCCGCATGCGAAATGAACTACGTGTGGCCGCTGTACCGCTATCCCGATATCGCCAAGCTTAACGAGATGGCATTCTGTCTACACGGCGAAACCGATTGTTCGGCTTTCAGCGCCGCCGGCGACAAAAGTCTTTCTAAAAACCGTTTTATAGAACGCGCCGTTTTTTTTATGCAGGGCGAAAAACTCGTGTTCGAAATTTGCGCAAACGCTTTTTTATGGAAAATGGTGCGTTCTCTTGCCGGCACGTTTATCGAACTTGAAAAAAGCGGCGGCGGCGCACAAGAGTTCCGTCGCATACTTATGTCGAAAGACCGGAAAAATGCGGGTTTGACGGCTCCCGCCCAAGGACTTTTTTTGTGGAATGTCTGCTTTGAAGGAATCAGGGTTCATCCGTAGACGAGGCGTCGCCTACGGCCGCGCCGTTGTGGGGGCAAGCGGCGCCTAAGGCCGCAAAATACAGGATCCGGTCAGGCGCGTTTTTCCGTTTTCGGTCGTAATTTTGCGGTGCTTAACGATTCGGCCGTCAGCGCGGCGGCACTTTGGGATGAGGCGTTTTCAGGACAAAGAGCGCAAGTCGTTTTGGCGTTTTTTACGCAGGATTCTATTTTTTCGAGCGTTTCGTCGCTTAAAAAATGTTCCATTAAGCACGCGTCTTTGTTCGCGTTTTCCGGCGATATACCTAAATTCGTTTGCAAAAAGCTGCTTATCGTATCGTGTTTGTGCTTTATTTCCAAATACTTTTGTCTGCCCAATTCGGTTATAATAATATCGCCGTAGGGCTCGTGTTCGATCATGCCCTTATCTTCGAGTAAATGGAGGGCGACATGAACCGAGGGTTTCGACAGCTTCAGCGTTGCGGCTATATCTTTGACGCGCGGCATATTGCCGCCCTGCGCGAGGTTCCCGATGGTTTCCAAATAATCTTCGAGGCTCTGTGTCATGCTCCCATTATAACAGGCTTATCGGGTCTACGTCAACTTCAATATACACGCCCGAAGGAGTTTTGTATGAGGCTAAAAACGTGCGCACAAGCTGCTGCATATACGAAAGTTTTTTACCGCGCAGTAAAATATGGCAGCGGAAATTGGCGGCGATTTTCGCAAGCGGGCATTCGGTCGGTCCCAAAATCTCCATCATGTGCGGATCCGAAGAATCGGCTATACTGCGGGCAGCCGTTTCCGCCGCATCGCGCGTTTTCGTTTCGTTTGCCGATCTGAACACGAGCCTGACAAGGCGGCTGAAAGGCGGAAAATTCAGCTCACGGCGCGCGTTCAGCTCCTTTTCGTAAAATTCCTCTACGCGGCTGCCGCATGCCAAGGCAACCGCGTCCCTTTCAGGATCGTAGGTTTGCACGATAACTTCGCCGTCGGGAAAAAAACGTCCCGCTCTTCCTGCAACCTGCACGATAAGCGCAAAGGTGCGCTCGGCCGCTCTGAAGTCGGGCAAATGCAATCCCGTGTCCGCCATAACCACGCCGACAAGCCGCACACCGGGAAAATTCAAGCCCTTCGCGACCATTTGCGTTCCGAGCAAAATATCGGCTTTTTTTTCTTTAAACAGCGAAAGTTTTTCTTCAAGATCGCCGCGGCCGGTTAAGCTGTCGCTGTCCGCGCGCACAATGCGGGCTGAAGGAAATTTGGCGCGCACTTCTTCTTCGATAAATTCGGTACCGAAACCCGAATATTCTATATCGAGCGAACCGCACGACGGGCACGAAGAAGGCGGCTTTACCGACCAGCCGCAATAATGGCAGCGCAGGATTTTTTCGCGTTTGTGATAGGTGAGCGACACCGAACAGTTTTTGCATTTTAAGTCGAAGCCGCACGATTTGCACCTGAAAAAATGGGTAAAGCCGCGCCGGTTTAAAAATAAAATAACCTGCCTTTTGTCATTGAGCGTATTGCCTATGCGCTCTTCCAAATACCGCGAAAGACAGCCGTTCGTTTGCGCTCTTTTTTCACCGCTTGCCAAATCGATAAGTTCTATTGTCGGTTCTTTGCCGCCGGCCAGCCGCCTGCTCAAACGGTACTCGCCGATTTTGTTTTGCTTCATCATGTGCCAGGCTTCGAGCGAAGGTGTGGCGCTTCCCATAACGAGAGGAATATGCAGGTTCATGCAGCGCTTGATCGCAACCTGACGCGCCGAATAGCGCGGCGAGTTTCCCGATTTGTATGAGCCGTCATGTTCTTCGTCGATGATAATCAAGCCCAAATCGGGAACGGGAGCAAATACGGCGCTGCGCGCACCTATAACGACGCGGGCTTTTTTTTCGATGATTCTGCGCCATTGGGCAAGTTTTTGGCTCCCGGTAAGCGCCGAATGCAGCACCGCCGCCGTTTCGCCGAAGCGCGCCGTTACGGCCTGTACGACTTGCTTCGTCAAGCCTATTTCAGGCACCAGATAAATAACGCCCCTTCCTTCGGCAAGTTTTTGCTCGGCTATGCGCAAAAACACTTCCGTTTTGCCCGAACCGGTCGTTCCGTACAGATAATGCATGAGGCGTTCTTTGTCGGCAAGAATCGCGTTGACCGCATCGCTTTGTTCCTGCGAAAGCGTTTTCGGCACGAATTCTTCGGCGTCGGTGTCGAATGAAAAATCGGGATTCCGCGCTTCTTTTTTACCCAAGGGCAGCATGGCGCTCAACGCTTCCCCGCGCGAGCACAGATAATAGTCTTCCATCCATAAAGCAAGGTCGACTTGTTCCCGCGTAAAAAGCGGCACCTCGTCTATAACGCGTCCGAGCGGTTTTATCTTTTCGGCGGGAAAATCGAGCGAAGGGGGAAGTTCGGTATGAATTTTGACGATAAAGGCCGTCATCTTCCTTTTGCCGAAGGTAACGTGGGCGCGCGTGCCGACTTGGGGAAGGACAGCGGCGGTTTGTTGTTCGGATTTTCGTTCGGTTTTATGCCCGGAATTTTTGGCGGAATTCCGTTTTGTTTTATAATCGGAATCTTGCGCCGTCCAGTTGTAAAAAAACGAAGCGTGCAGGGGAATGTTTAAAAAAACTTCCGCCCATAACCGATCAGTCATGCCGCCCGCTTCCCGCAAAGCCGGTATAGCCGCTTGCCAATTCGGAAAGGCGTGCTCTGAACAGTTTTAAGTCTTCCCACGCCGGCTTTTTTAAAGAGGCGTCGCGCAAAAGGGCGCTCGGATGATAGGTTGCCATAAGCGGAATATCTTTGTACGTAAAAAAGCGGCCGTGCAGTTTTCCGATTCCTTCCGAAGTTTCCAAAAGACTTTGCGCGGCAATGCGCCCGACCGCCAAAATCATTTTAGGCTTTAAAGCGTGAATCTGCGCGTGCAAAAACGATGCGCATGCTTCGCGTTCTTCCGGAGCCGGATCCCGGTTGTGCGGCGGTCGGCATTTGACGATATTCCCGATAAAACAGTTCGTATGGCGTGAAAGACAAATCGCTTCGAGCATTTTGTCGAGCAATTTGCCCGCCGCTCCCACAAAGGGAAGCCCCGTTTCGTCTTCGTCGGCGCCCGGTCCTTCGCCTATAACCATAACCAGCGGATGAAGGCTGCCGAAACCGGGAACGGTATTTTTCCGTGTTTTTGCCAAGACGCAGCGCGAACAGCGGGCAACCTTTTGCGCTATGGCGTCCATCGTTTGTTCCGCGGCAACCGGAATTGTTCCCGCGGTGCCGTCCGCGAAAGCCGCCGTTTGGAACGCCGTGCACGCGGCTTCCGCAGTGCATGCGGTCTTTGCCGCGGACGGGGATGCGGCATGCACGGTTTTTGAAGAAACGCGTATATCGGAAAGTTTTAAAGGTGCAAGCGGTTTTTTATAGATCCACGAAGAGGCCGTATTCAGCACATCGATAAGAAGCTCGCGGTCGGCCGAAGACATGTTCTGCATATACCTTACTATACTCCGAGCCGGCCTTTTTTTCAAGATGAAAGCGGGGCGTTGATTGAGTAGCGCGCGCCTTATTCCACGTAAATCGGATTGCTTAAACTGACGAGCATGTCGATTCCGATTAAATTGCGGTACAGTTCGATCCGGTAAAAAGACGCTTTTTCTACGGCGAATTCCTGCGTGTAGACGCCTCTGAACGGAATGATTTGTTCGACAATTTGATTTTTCCCGTTTATCAGTTTAACGACGTCGCCGGCATTGCAGCCTTCGACCGAAAATTTCCCGGTAAGGCCGGCTTTCCACAAAGCGGTTTCGCCGAAGATTTTGCCGTTTATGTCCATGTTCAATCTCGGCCCGTTCGGCGCTATACTGATGAAGGAATTCCCCTTCGAGAGCGCCGTTCTCAGTTCATCGACCGAATTGCCGTCCGCGTACACAAAGGTTGTCGGAGTGCCGTAGGTTCGCGCCAATTCGTTCCGGTGCGTGTCCGAGCCGCCGACTGCGGGAATTTTTTTGCCTTCGCACAGCCATTGGTGCCAGCGCGCTATCGCCCGCATTTCCGATTCTTTCATCGGGCCGTTCCACACTTCAACCATGTCGTACGGAAAATCTTTATAGCCGAATTTCCATCCGCAAAAGGGGCAGTCCACGTGATTCAGCGAAATCAACGCGCCGCGCGCTTTTGCTTCAAGAAAGATTTTTTTCATTTCATCAAACGTATTCGACAAAAGCGCCGAATCGAAGGTTTGGATTTTGTATTCGTTAAAATAAAAATTCGCGTGTCCGCGATAGTTTGTATATTCCATACCGGGAATGACGGTGATGTTTTCGGCATGGCCGATTTCGGTGTTCTGCACGGTGTTGTTGTGATCGGTAAGCGCGATAAAGTCGAGGCCGGCTTTTTTACAAAAGTCGATAACTTCGGCCGTCATATATGCGCCGTCGCTGTTGATTGTGTGCATGTGAATGTCGCCTTTGTACAGGCGTTTTTGCTTGGGATAAAACCGTATGTGCAGTTTTACCGTAACTTCCGATTTTATTTTGTATAAGCCGAGGGCGGCAGCCCACTGTCCTTCGCAAATGGGGCAGGGGATGTAGCCTGCGGTTGCTTCCGTTGCGCAGATGAAAATCGATTTTTTATCGGAACCCGACCAGCCCTTGAGTTCTCCGTCGGGGCTGTACAAGCCCAAATCGATTATATTTTCTTCTTCTATCTTAACGCCGTTTTGATTTTGTTCTTTGCCGAAACGCGGATAATCGTAGTCGATTTCCATGCGGTCGGTTCCGGCGGGCACCGTAAACGGATGTTTTACGTAGGTTCGCTCTTGATTTTGCCGAAAGGTAAGTTCAAAATGAAGTTCGGTCATAACATGTCCTTATTCTAAAAAAATACCGGCACCGTTTTTACAACGGGTGCCGGCAGTTTTTATCGTTATCGGCTTCAGTCGATAATTCCTTTGCTGCGCAATTCGTCTGCCGCGCCTTTCATCGCGGAAGCGGCATCGATTTTGCCCATAATACAATCACTCATCCATTTGGACATAATGTTGTAATATTGGCGTGCGTCCAATTCGCCGTTTGCAAATCCCATGGCGGCGATGTCAACGTCATCGCGTTTGGCATAGGCAAGCGCTTCGGCAACGCCGGGGTTCATTTCGCCCAATAACGAAAAGTCGAATTTGGTTGAAATGGGGAAGGGCGCTCCGTGGTCTTTTGCGTGCTTAATGCCCGTTTCGGTGAACACGAGTTTACCGTTTTCCATCGTGTAGTCAATGCCTTCGATTCCCGCGGAAAGCAATAAACCGCCTTCTTTTGTCGCAAAATATTCGAGCACTTTGAATGCGCCGTCAGGGTTTTTCGCGTTAGTCGGAATTCCCCACAAAGAAGCGCCGCCCTGTTCCAAAAGGTATTTTCCGTCGGGACTCTTTGCACCGAGGATGGCGACGACATTTACTTTTTCAGGATAGGTGCCGGCGGCTTTGGCGTTGTTGTTATACAGTCCCGTCCATGCCGACCAGTCGGAGTCCAAAACGATGTCCTGCGACTGCCACATTTTGCTGCGCATATCGCCGGTTTTTCCCGTAAAGGATGCGGGATCGAGCAAGCCTTCTTTATAAAGTTTTGCAAGCCATTCCCAAACGGGGCGGGCGGAATCCTGCACATAGGGCGAATATTTTTTGCCCGTGTTGTCGACAAAGACGCCTCTGCGCGCTCCGACGGCGGAAAACCACGGCTGCAAGTCCCAAATGTCGTTCATGTAGACGAAGAAGGGATAGTAGGGCTTTTTGCCTTCTTTGGTTTCCATATAATTTTTTACGGTTTTCAGCATATTGTAAAAATCGTCCAGCGTGGTCAAATTGCCGATGTCGACACCGGCTTTATCCGTAATGGCTTTATTGACGTTCGGCAGCGGATAGCCTTCCAGCTTGTTGAAGCCTGCATAGTATTTTCCGTTGAACTTGATTTTTTCCAATTCGCCGGCGGGATAGTTTTCCTTTAAGATGCTGGACTTGTTGATTCTGTCCGTTAAATCCTGCAGAATGCCGTCTTTGGCAAACTTATACATAAGGAATTGGTTAAAATAAATAAGATCGTAACTTTCTTCCGCGCTTAATTTTTGCATAAGCACCGTTTCGGCGTTTGCCGTAACTTTTTCAAGATCGATCTTATAGCCGGTCGCCTTGCCGATTGCTTCGGCAAAAGCTACATTTTCCGCCTCGTCTTTTCCGCCGGTTACGCTGGAAAAAATTTTTACTTCTTTTCCCGCACCCGAAGCGCCGCCCTTGCCGGAACAGCCGATAAAGAGCGTCGGTACCGCAGCGGCTAAAACAGCCGTAACGATAAACATTTTTTTGAGCATGCCTTTTCTCCTTTTAAAAACTTTTACAAGTTTTTAACCGTGTCCGCAAAACGCCCGCACGCGTTCACGAACAGACAATTTATAATTACGTTTGCAACGCAAACGGTTAATCGGTCTTCTTATTCCTTTACGGCTCCCAGCGTAACGCCGCTGTTGAAAAAGTCCTGCGTAAAAAAGTACAGTATGACAAGCGGCACCGCGGTCAACACGACGGCAGCCATTTGAGCGTTTGCAAAAATAAATTCCGAACCGGCCGTATTGCTTTGCTCGAACAGAATTTCGCGCAAATAAACCGGCATTGTCCATAAACTGCGTTTGGAAAGCAGCGAAACGGTAATCGTAATGTTGTTCCACCGGCGGATAAATTCCAAGGTACCGATGGTGATGATCCCCGAACCCGAAAGCGGCAAGTATACGTTTATAAAGGTTTTCAGCTCGGAAGCACCGTCAAGCTTCGATGCTTCCAAAAGGGATTTGGGAACACTCGAAAAATAATTGCGCATAAGCAATATGCTTAAACCGGAAGCCGCCCCGTTTATAATGATGGCCGAAAGCGTATTGGTTAAGTGCAACTGTTTGTTTATTTCGTACAGCGAAACAAGCGTAAGCTCTCCGGGGACGGCCATCGTAAGCAGGATGAACGACGTGAACAACTTGCGGAACGGAAGATCTTCATGGATAAGCACGTAACCCGCCATTGACGAAAGAAAAATATGCAAAATAGTTCCGGCTACCGAAACGTATACGGTAATCACAAAGGGGCGCCACAGGTTTATTCTGTTCCAAATAAAATCGTAGCCTTCAAAGGTAAATCCCTGCGGCCACAAAATCAAACCGGGATAGTTGGACTTTGTCGCTTCCGACAAAGATACCGACAACACGTTTATCATCGGGAAAATCATTGTAATCGCAACGGCGCTCAGTAAAACCAATATAAGCTTATGGGCAATCGGATGCAGTTTATCGACTTTGTTCGGCTGTATCGTATTCATATCCGTTTTTCACCTCACGCGTCGTATTTTATTACGTTTCTCGTAATAAACGCGAGCACTAAAGTTCCCGCCATAACCAGCGTCGCTCCGGCAGTCGCCGTGCCCAATTTGAAGTTTGTGATGCCGACTTCGTATACGTAAATCAGCAGGGTTTGAATGCTGCGTCTGTTTCCCGGATTTTGCATAACGTAGATTTCATCGAAGTGGGTAAGGACGCTTATACTCAAAATGACTAAAATGACTTTCATCGTTCCGGCCAAAGACGGAATAATGATCCGCGTAATTTGCATAAAGCGGCCGGCACCGTCGATTCGCGCCGCTTCATATAAAGAAGGATCTATCGCAAAGATCGAAACCGAATACAGCATCGCAAAATAGCCGATTGAACGCCACACGCCCATACTGATAACCAGCATGCGCGCGTATTTGGCTTCGGCAAGAAAAAACAGCGGCTCCGCTCCGAACCAGCCGCGCACAATGTTTACAATACCCTGATTGTTGAACGCAAGCGCCCAAATGCCGCCGATAACCGACCACGAAAACAGGTAGGGCAAATAGGTGATCGTGCGCAGTCCTTTTTGCACGGGGCGCAAACCGACCTCGTTTATGCACAGCGCCAAAACAAGCGAAAGACCGAAGTACAGCACCATGTCGGCAAGGCCTATTATCAGCGAATTGATAATGGCTTGAATATAATCGGGATCTTTTAAAACATACGTATAGTTTTCCAAGCCGGCAAAAGGCCGCGCTCCCATAAGTTTGTTTTCCTGAAAACTCATCAAAATACCCTTAAAGAACGGGTAATATGAAAACATTATAAAATAAACGAATGCCGGCAAAAACATCAGATATAAATATCTGAATTTCCAAAACCGTCCCGGCAAAGTCAAGTCCGTTATTTTCACGGCAGCTCCTTTTCCGTCTGCCCTATTATTAATCGTTTTCGATTGTTTGAAAATCGGAATTTCGGACATTTTTTATCAAAAATCGACATGTTTTTATGTCTGTTATTTTGAATATATATACGGATGCCTGTTTTGAGTGGTACTTAATTCTTTGTCTAATAAAAGAATATCCGTTCGTCGTTTTATCCGCAGAAAAATGTCCGATTTGTTCTTTTGTGTGTTTCGGACATCGCGGCATACCGTTCAGCGTATCTTCATGCTTGTTCTGAAAACGCCCGGCGGAACGCCTTCGTGGATTTTAAAAACGGCGCTGAAATAGTATTCGTCCGAAAAGCCCAAACGCTCGGCGATCTCTTTTATCGAAAGGTCGCTCGATACCAACAGTTCCTTTGCGCGGTGCAGCTTGGTACGCGTAATGAATTTTTTGGTTGAAAAACCTTTATACGCGTATACGATTCGCGAAACCTGCTTTTCGCTTAAATTCAAGTGAGCGGCGATATCGGAAGGCCGTATATTTTGCGAAATATTCGCTTCGATGAATTCTTCAATTCTTGCCATGCGGTAATTCGGCTCGTTCAGCGACACGTTTTTTACGCTGACGCCTTTATGGTCGCGTTCCATCGAACGCGCTGCGGCAATCAGAATTTCGGCAACCTTGCTTTGCAGTTTCCATATGTATCCGCTTTGCTGCCGTTCGGCTTCTTCAAGCGATTCTTCAAAAAGCGAAAGAATGTTGCAGTGATCGGCGACGGGAAGGCAGGGCAGTTCGTTAAAAAGCGAAATTATTTTTTCGGCTTCTTTTCCCGCCTGCGTTTTCGGCGCCGCGGTTTTACGGATATTGCAATTAAGGCTGAACTCGATAAACTCATCCTGATTGTTCGAAAACTGCGCGTGATATACGCCCGGTCCGCTTAAATAAAACTGACCTTCTTTTATTAAAAAAGACGCGGTGTCGGTTTCGACCCGGCATTCGCCTTTACGGCAAAAGTGGAATTCGTAGGTGGAATGAGCGTGCCGCCGTATGAGCCAATTGCCTTCTTTTACCATCGCCCGAAACCAAAACACGTCTATGCCGTATCCGTCGATAAGGGTGCATATATGAGTTTCCGATAAGCGATACGAAGACCTGATAAGTTTATAATCCATAAGCCGCGCTCATTGTACGGCTATTCGCCCTTCTTGGCAACCGTACAAAAATAGTCCTGAGCCGGCACAATCCTGCTGCAGAATAAGATATGGGGGATTAGTTCCGGCAGGAAAACGTGATGTGTTTGCGTGTTTAAAATTACGTAATCGGACACAGAAGATTCTGCATGAATAAAAGGGTTCAAAAATCGCTTACGCAAAAAACATGAAAAAAGGTCGTGAACGGCTTATAAGCGCAGCGCATTGCCTGAGCGACCTTTTTTCATGCATGTGTCGGAACAAGTAGTTTTTTGTTTACTCCAATTCATGCTGTATATCCGTCGACCTCTTGACAAAGAAAGCGCTATCTCTAATATCTAATGCTATGAGTAAGCAACTTAAACGTATTCACGTCGTGTTTAAAACACATCTCGATATCGGTTTTACGGATTTGGCTTCCGTAATTACGGATAGTTACATTAACGATTTTATTCCCAAAGCCATGCAAACCGCAAAAGAATTGCGCGAACGGGGAGGTAAAGAGCGGCTGGTGTGGACAACCGGCTCTTGGCTTATTTACACGTATTGGAAAAAAGCCGACGCCCAAAAGCGTGCGGCTTTAAAAGAAGCCGTCGAAGCCGGCGACATCGTTTGGCACGCGCTTCCTTTTACAACGCACACCGAACTTATGGACGCCGACCTGTGGGAATACGGTTTGTCGTATTCGGCTTTTTTGGACAAAGAATTCAATAAAAAAACGATTGCCGCAAAAATGACCGACGTTCCCGGCCATACGCTTGGAATGGTGCCGTTTTTGGCAAAACGCGGCGTAAAATATTTGCATATCGGCGTAAACGACGGTTCTCATTTACCCGAAGTTCCGCGCATTTTCCGTTGGCGCGCGCCCGATTCGAGCGAAATAATCGTGCAGTACGATAAAAGCTACGGCGAAACCTTTATTCACCCGCAGCTGGATGAAGCGCTCGTCGTTATAAACAGCGCGGACAACCACGGAGCCCCGGGTCCCGATTTTGTATGCCGCGCCTTTGCCGAACTGCAAAAGCGTTTTCCCGGTGCCGACATATGCGCGTCGAGTTTGGACGCTTTCGTTCCGAATCTGAAAAAAATCGAACAGTCGCTTCCCGTTGTAACCGAAGAAATCGGCGATACGTGGATTCACGGCGTCGGAACGGATCCGAAAAAAGTTGCGATGTATAAAGCGCTTTTGCGTTTGCGCAAAAACTGGCTCGTAAAAAACAAAGCCCTTGTCGATTCGCCCGCTTACAGGGATTTTCTCGATTCGCTCATCATGATTCCCGAACACACGTGGGGCATGGACTTAAAAAAATATTTGGGCGATTATTCGAATTGGTCTATCGACGATTTTCACGCCGCGCGCAAACGCGACAAGGTAAACGCCGAAGACGTTCCGCCCGAGTTTAAAATCATCGCGAACCACGCAAAAAGGGAATTGGAAGAACTGTATCCGGACGATCCTGCAAAGCGCAATCGTTTTTCGTATTCGCTGTTCGAATCTTCGCATAAAGAGCAGCGCGCGTATATCGACGATGCGATAAAAAATCTTTCTCCCACATTAAAAAAAGAAGCGGTTAAAGCCCTCGCTTCGTTGGTTCCCGACAAACGCATAAAAAAAGGAAAAAGCATATTTGCGGGACAAACCTTTGCCCTCGGTTCTTTTAAAGCGGTTTTGGGTTCTGCAGGCGCTTTGCTGTCGTTACAAAATAAGGACGGAAAAGAATTTGCCGGAGAAGGCGGCTTGGGGCTTTATTCATACCGTACGTACTCGCACGAAGACTATGTGCGCTACTTTTTCACCTATAACCGGAACATGGATATAAACGCATGTTGGGTGTCCGCCGACTTCGGAAAGCCCGGTATGCAGTATGCAAAACCCTTTGCAAAACACGGCGTGTATACGCCGCTTCTTGCATCGGCAAGCCTCGAAAAAGCCGACGGATACGACGAACTTTCAGTTTTGCTGCACGCCGGAGCCGATTGCCCGCGCGGCGCTCCGCAAAAAATCATCGTGCGTTATACGGTGCAAAAAAAATCCTCGCAGCTTGAAGTTTCGTACGAGCTTTTCGATAAAGAAGCGAACCGTTTGCCCGAATCGATGTGGGTAAGCTTTTCTCCCGCTGCGGCGACACCCGCCCGATGGCGCTTTTCGAAAATGGGCACGCTCATAAATCCTTCGGACGTCGTCAAAGGCGGAAACCGCTCGTATCATGCCGTCGAATTCGCCGAATATTGCGGCGCCGATATGCAGTGCAAAATAACGCCGCTCGATACGGCTTTGGCCGCTTTGGGAAAAGCGAAAATGCTTCAATTCGACGACCTTTTCGAAAATCCGGCAGGAGGTGTGCACTTTAACCTGTACAACAATCTGTGGGGTACCAACTTTCCGATGTGGTACGGTGAAGATATAAAAGCGCGCTTTATTGTCGAGCTGGAATAAGGGGCAATTTAAGGGGAGGCTGTCAAAAAACTTCGATTTTTGACAGCCTCCTTATTTTTTGTGATACCTCCGCATGTTTTGAGAATCCGGTAATTTTAAAATGTTGACGGAATAAAAATCCGGTGCTATACTCAAATTAAGAACTTTTTACGAGTTTCGTAAAAAGTTCTTAAAAGAGGCTGCATGTTGGACCAAATGAAAATAAAAAACCTTACCAATATTTTGGTTTGTCTTTTTTCAAGAAAATATGCAACAAAGGCCGAATTGGTCCGATATACCGGCTTAAGCAATTCCACCGTATCTTCCGCCGTAAACGGTTTGCTGAAGCTCGGATTGTTGGTATGCGTCGGTATGCGGGATTCGATAGGCGGAAGGCGTTCGGTAATTTATCGCTTAAACAAAGAATACGGTCATTTTATCGGAATAGATTTGAACGGCGAAGCGGCCGATTTGGTGATAACCGACTGTGAAAATAATTGCGTATATAAACTCACGCAAAAAATCGAGCGCGATACTCCCGTAATACATCAACTGAATGCATTAATTGAACGCGTATTGGTATCTTTTCCGAAGGTTCTCGGAATCGGCATAGGTTTATCCGGCGAAATCGAGTTCGAACGGCAAATTGTCGTTCAATGCGGAAAATTCGGCTGGCAACACGTTCCCCTCAAAGAAATTATCGAACGCCGTTTTATGATATTTACGTACATAGATCATCGGGTTAACGGCGCGGCCATAAGGGAAGGCTTGATCGGCCAAGCCGCCCGTATGTGCAATTATTTATGCATATATGAATCGTGCGAAGAAAAATCCGCCCTCATTTTAAACGGGAATGTGTGCCGGGGCGAAAAAAACCGCACGGGGCTTATGCCGCTTGTATCGACTTTTTTTACGGCGGCGGATATGCTTTTTCAATTTTTGGACATATCGAAAATTTTTATAGGATACTGCACTGAAAAGTTCAAAATAGAGGCAGAGAATGCCGTAAGTTCCTTTAAAGAGCGCTTGTATTTTTTTCCCGAACCCGAATCGGTTTTCGCTTTGGGAATGGCCGCCGCTGCGGAAAAGGAATGGTTTCAGTCGATCTATTTCAGGCTTTAAGGTGTCCGTATAAAACATTTTAGGAGGATTGTATGGTAACCGCATTGATTGTGCTCATTTTTGTCGTGATGTGTACGCTTATGTACACAAAGAAATTATCCGCATTGTTTGCTCTTCCGCTGATGGCTTTTTTTATCGCGCTGGTTTCCGGCATCCCGTTTTTAAAAGACGGCGATAATCCCGGAATTTTAACGTTGATGTTTGTTGACGGACCGGTGCGTTTAGCCTCGGCAATGATGATGCTTATTTTCGGAGCGATTTTGGCGCAGTATGTAAAGCATACGGGCATTGCCGAAACGATTGTCCGAAAAGTTTCCGAGCTTGCAGGCGACCGGCCGATTGTTTTGGGTATTTCTTTTATGGTCGTTTTAAGTGTGCTGTTTACGACGCTGGGCGGCTTGGGGTCCGTCATCATGATCGGAAGTATCGTTTTGCCCATTATGACGTCGGTGGGAATAAGTTCGCTGACGGCCGGGTGCATTTTGCTGTTTGCGCTCAGTACCGGCGGTATTTTCAATCTTGCAAACTGGGGTCTGTATACAAGCGCTTTCGGATTGAGCGTGGAAGAGATCCGTAAATTCGCATGGCCCTTGGGCGGCATCTTCCTTGCCTTCGGTATTTTATTCGTCGTCATCGAAACCAAATTCGGCGGGAAAATCTTCCGCAAAAAAAAGATCGGTTGGCCTTCGGCAAACGGTGTGCCTGAAGCTTCCGCAAAAAAAGTTAATGTTTTTGCACTGTTTACCCCCATTGTTCCGTTGATAATGGTTTTGGGCTTAAAGCTCGATATTATTACCGGTTTTGTCGTCGCCATTTTATACTGCATGATTACGACGATAAACAAAAACTCTTTAAATGATTTGACAAAATCGATTATTCAGGGAATCGGAGATTCGGCCGGAGCCATTTTCCTGCTGATCGGCATCGGTATGCTTTTGAAAGTCGTTTTCGATCCGCGCGTAACCCAGCACATAGGACCGCAGCTTGCCGGTATTTTACCCGGTACGGCGCTTACGTTTATACTTTTTTTCTCGATTTTAGCGCCTTTGGCTTTGTACCGCGGACCTTTAAATGTGTGGGGGCTGGGACTCGGTATCGGCGCCATCATGCTTTCTACGGGAAAACTTTCCGCCTTTGCATTGATGGCGGCTCTTATGTCTACCGGGCAGTTGCAGGGAATATGCGATCCGACCAATACGCATAACGTATGGACCGCGGCCACTACGGGAACCGATGTAAACGATATTTTGCGTAAAACGCTTCCGTATGTATGGGTTGCCGCCGTTATCGGCTTGATAATAGCGGGAATAATGTATTTTTAAAATAATGTAATAAATCAAAAAAGCGGCGAAGACCGATTGCGTAAAAATGCAGCCGGTCTTCGGCATGGTACCGTTTTTTTTGAAAAAAATGTTTACAAAAAATTGTAAGTAAGGGAATTGAAATGGATAATCGGAGTTTGCGTATCGGTATTGATGTGGGCGGAACTTTTACGCACGCGGTGGCTGTTGAACAGCCGGGAAACCGCCTTGTCGCTCATGCGGTAACGCCGACCACTCATGCCGGATCCGAATCCGTGTCTCGGGGAATAATTACCGTCTTTCGGGAAATAATGGCGCAAACAAAGGCGGAACCGCGGGAAGTGTGCTTTGTCGCGCACAGTACGACTCAGGCGACAAACGCGCTGCTTGAAGGCGACGTTGCAAAAGTCGGTATCGTCGGTATGGGAAAGGGCTTGGAAGCTTTAAAGGCAAAATACGATACCCGCATAAAAAGTTTGGAGCTCAGTCCGGGAAAATTCCTGCAAACCGATCATGTTTTTTTGAATTCAAGTACCAAAGAATTTACCGAAGAAAAAACGGCCGATGCGGTTTTATATCTAAAAAAAAGCGGCTGCCGCGTTATTGTCGCAAGCGAAGCTTTCGGTGTGGATAACGATGTTTGCGAAAAGGCGGTAAGCGCCTGCGCCCTTGAAAATAAACTTCCGGCAGCCTCCGCTTGTGAAATCTCTCAGCTGTACGGTTTAAAAGTCAGAACCCGCACGGCCGTTATAAATGCGAGCATTTTGCCGAAAATGACTTCCACCGCCGATATAACCGACGAAAGTATAAAAAAAAGCGGCATAAGCGTTCCGCTTATGATTATGCGCAGCGACGGCGGCGTTATGGACTTGCCGCAAATGCGCCGCCGTCCGATTTTGACCCTGCTTTCCGGTCCCGCTGCGGGAATCGCCGCCGCATTGATGTTTGCCAAAGTTTCCGACGGCATATTTTTGGAAGTCGGCGGTACCAGTACGGATATTTCGGCGATTAAAGACGGAAAAGCCATGATTAAATCCGCTGAAATAGGCGGCCATATCACTTATTTAAAAACGCTCGATTCGCGGACAGTCGGAATAGGCGGCGGTTCAATGGTGCGTATGCAAAAAAATACGGTTGTCGAAGTAGGACCGAGAAGCGCGCATATTGCCGGTTTGAGCTACCTTGCATTTTGCGATGAAGCTGAAATCGCCTCCGTCCGTCCGGAATTCCGCCGTCCCGTGCATTCGGATCCCGATGACTATCTTACAGCGGTTAATGAAAACGGAAAAGTTTTTGCCGTAACGCTTACCGATGCGGCTATTGCGGCAGGCTCGGTAAAAAAAGGCGATTATGCGTATTCCAATGAAAGAGCGGTAAAAAACGCTTTTGAACAATTGGCAAAAGCCTTCGGCACGGACGGGAAAACCTTAGCCGAAGGAATCCTCGATAAAGCGGTTTCGAAAATTATTCCCGTAGTAAAAGATTTGCTGGAAGAATACGGTCTTGATCCCGATTTGATTTCGCTTGTCGGCGGGGGAGGCGGCTGTACGGTTGTTGTCCCGTGGCTCAGTAAAAAACTCGGGGTAAAATACGCGATTACCGATAAAGCGGAAGTTATTTCGGCTATCGGAGCCGCAATAGCAATGCTTCGGGACAGTGTGGAACGTACCGTTATAGATCCTGATGAAAACGATATACTTTCCATCCGAAAGGAGGCTGCAAACCGCCTTGAAGCTATGGGGGCGGATGCGGCAACCGTCGATGTACAAATCGAATTTGACCGTACAAAAAATATATTGCGCGCTGTCGCCGTCGGTTCGCTGCACATGAATAAGGCGTCCGTTGAATTGACAAAAAGCGGCGCGGACAATTTGCGCACAAATGCGGCCGCATCGTTTAAAGCGGATCCCGTAGAACTCCGTATTGCCGCACAAACCGATTTTCTTACCGTATTCGAATACCGCAAAAAAACGGCGCAATTTTTCGGCTTGCTGAAAAATTACGTCAGCCAGTACCGCGTGCTCGATGCATACGGCGTTATAAAACTGCAAGTGAATGAAGGTTCGGCTATGCAAAGCCGGGCGTTCGAAGCGTATGAGGCGATTGCGCAATTTATAGACGAAAAGGTTGTGTACACGGACGCGGGGATGATTTTACCGGAAGTTTTTATTTTATACAAAAGCAAAATCGGGGATTATTCGAGCATCCTTGATTTTAATCAACTGAAAAACCTTATAAAGACGGAACTGAACGGGTTGGATAAAGACGAACCCGTCGTCGCTCTTATACGGCGGCGAAAGTAAATGAGGAGAAAATTATGAAAAAAAACTATATCGATTTGCTGCGCGGCAAAAAAATGACGCTTATTATGAGCCTGCCCGTAAACGATCCGGCTCTTGCCCGTGTCGCGTGGGAAAACGGTGCGGATGTGGTTAAAGTGCATATAAATGTGGAACACAGGGCAAGCAAAACGCTTTTTAAAAGCTTTGCCGAAGAACAGGATAAACTGAACGAAATTCTTCAATCGGCACAAGGCCCCTGCGGCATCGTTTTGGGCGCCGATACCGCTTCCGCTCTGCGGGATTTTCCTCTTGCCGCCGAAGCCGGCTTCGATTTTTGGTCGCTGTACGCGCGGCACGTTCCGGCCGAACTTTTGCAAAATACGTCTGTAATAAAAATGATCGCTTTGGATTCGAATTATACGGCGGAAGAAGTACGGGCACTTGAAAAAATCGGCGCCGACGTATTGGAAGCCTCGGTTATAAAACCGGAAACCTACGGTCAGCCCTTAACGGCAAAAGAAATCTTAACTTATGCCGCTATTTGCAGCGGGACATCTTTGCCCGTCGTCGTTCCGACGCAGCGGTACATAAAACCGAACGAAGTCGGTGTGCTTTCGCGCTGTAAGGTTGCGGGAATTATGATCGGAGCCGTAGTAACCGGAAAAACCGCCGACACCATCGCAAAGGCTCTCGGCGCTTTCCGCAACGAAATCGATAAAATGCCGGAGACCGCATGAAAATCGCCCTGCTGCCGCTCGATTCGAGGCCGTGTAATTATGATTTTCCTCAAAAAATCGCTTTACTGCGCGGAGTGCGGATAAGTGTTCCGCCGAAAAATATAATGGATTTTTTCAAAACTCCGTCACGGCACAAGGCGGTACGTTTGTGGCTGCAAAAAGAAGCGGAACAATCCGATATATTGATTTTGTCGGTAGAGCAGCTTATATTCGGCGGCCTTATAGCGTCGCGCTCAAATGCAAAAACGCAAAGCGATATCGAAAACGATTTTGCGTTTATCGAGGCTTTAAAGAAAAAGAACCCGCGTCTGCGCATCTTTGCTTTTACGATACTAATGCGCACGACCGTCAGTACGCTCGATGCGGAAAGCAAGCGGTGGTGGGAAAAAATTGCGGAATATTCAAAGCTCGTCTACGAGTATAAAAGATCGGAACCTTCCGATGCGAAACTGAAAACGCAAATCGACCGTATCGTTACGGAAATTCCAGCGGAAGTGCTGGACGCTTTTTTGGCCGCCCGCAAAAAAAATCATCGCGTAAATATGCGGTGTATCGAGTTCGTTTCGCGCAATATATTCGAAAAACTTTTGATTTTGCAGGAAGACTGCTCGTCATCGGGTTTGCAAATCGACGAACAAAAACGAATGGAAGCCGAAATTCGTGAAAAAAAATTAAACGGAAAAGTGTTTTTGCATAACGGAACCGACGAAGCCGCAACCGAACTGGTAAGTACGGCCGTTTCGAATTTTGCTCCGGCAACGCTTGCGATAGAATGGCTGTCCGATAATATTTCCTTTACCGCAAAATACGAGGACAGACCGTTTATTGAAAACTTATACAGTCATGTACATGCCTGCGGCATTCATATACGCAAAAACGCAAAATGCCGTTTGTTTATTCTGCCGCCGAAAAACGTTCAGGGTGATTGGTGTTCGGATGTACAAAAAACGGACGCTTATTCGGCCGGGGAATACGGTCGTATGGCCGAAAAAATAGCCGCAGCGATAAAGGACGGAAAAAGCTGTTATCTTTTGGATCTTGCATATGCAAACGGCGGCGATGTGTCTTTTTTAAAAACAGCGGCGTTAAAAACGGAACTTTTATCGTTGTGCGGATACGCTGCATGGAATACCGCAAGCAATTCTTTGGGGACGATTCTTGCGCAGATTATCGCGTCGAAGGGGCGGAACTCTCCGGAAAACCGGCGGTTTACGGCGGAACGCTTGCTCGATGATTTATTGTATCAAGGTTTGATTCGTCAAGAACTCGGCGCGCTGCTTGCCGAAAAACGGGATGATCCGTGGTGCTTAGAAAATCCTGCGGATGCTCACGGTATGCTTGCCGTACTGTTCGGCAACCGGTGCCTTTTGCACGATGTATTCGGCAAAAGCGTTCCGGAATTTACCGCGGAGCTTCCGTGGCCGAGAATATTTGAAGCTTCATTTACGGTAAAACAATAGGGAGGTAAAGTATGAAAAAAGTATACGACGTTATCGTAGCGGGAGCGGGACCGAGCGGCATAACGGCATCTTTATCCGCCGCACGCAACGGTATGAACGTTTTACTCATAGATAAAAACGCATATCCGGGCGGTATGAATACGGCGGCAATGGTGTCGCCGCTTATGACCTTTCATGCCGGCGACAAACAAGTGGTTAAGGGCATCGCGCAGGAAATTATCGACCGGCTTACGGAAAAAAACGCGACGCTCGGCCATCTTCCCGATCCTATCGGCGTAGTTTCTACCATTACGCCCGTCGATACGGAAATGCTCCGCCTCGTTTATTTTGAAATGCTGGAAGAACGGCAAAATATAAGCCTTTTGCTGCATACCTTTATCGATTCTGTTGAAACCGAAAACGGAAGAATAAAAAGCATAAGCGCAGTCAATAAAAGCGGCCGCTCCGTATTTACGGGAAAGGTGTTTATCGACGCTACGGGCGATGCCGATTTGGCCGCAGCAAGCAAAGTCGAATGCAATTCGGGGCGGCCGCGCGACGGTTTGTCGCAGCCGATGACCCTCATGTTTACCCTCGGCGATGTGGATACGGATAGGGTTATCGATTATATAAACAAAAACCCCGAACAGTTTATATTAAACCAACAATGCGATTTAAAAAAATATCTTGCAGTTTCCGGTTTTTTCGATTCGGTCAGCAAAGCCCGCGACAACGGCGATTTAACCTTGCCGCGGGACCGCGTATTGTTTTTTCAGGGAATACGGAAAAACGAAGTGTTGGTGAATATGACGCGTATCATCGGGCTGTCCGGAGTAAATGCGGCGGATTTGTCCGCCGCCGAATGTGCCGCGCATAAACAGGTAACCGAACTTTTTTCTTTTTTCAAAAAATACATCCCCGGATTCGAACACTGCTTTTTGAACCGAATAGCTTCTGTAGCCGGGGTGCGCGAAAGTAGGCGAATTGAAGGAATAAAAACGCTTACCTCCGACGATGTCGTTCATAATGCGTGTCATTCCGACAGCGTCGCCGTATGCGCCTTCCCGATCGATATTCACGATCCTGCCGGCAAAGAATTGAATTGGGTGCGCAAAGAAAAAGATTGCTGCTACGATGTTCCGTATGGCGTTATGGTACCGGTAAAAATCAAAAATCTTTTGGCTACGGGTCGCTGCGTGTCCGCTTCACATGAAGCTTTGGCTTCGGTACGGATTTCGGCGACCGCGATGGCGCTCGGTCAAGCGGCGGGAACGGCTGCCGCCTTGTGCGTCGGAAAAGATATCGATTTTGCCGATATCGATATTCAAGAACTGCAAGGTAAACTGTTTGAACAGGGCGCCGTTCCGGGGAAAAAATGGCTGTAAGCGCGGATAAAATCGATATGAAAAAGTTTGATTTTCTTTTGCGTTTTTCTTCTCCCGTTTTTAAAAGGGTTCCGCAAACTCGGTTGAAAACCCTGTATGCGCAAGCGGACGCGTACGGCGCCGGCTTGGCTTTAAAATATTCCTTTGATCCGTATAAAACCGAAGAAAATGCGCGCGAATTCGGCGTGTTAATTATTCCCTATAGCGAAGAAGAAAGACGCAAGTACGGCGATAAAGCGTATTACGATCCGGGCGCAAAAGAAATTCATTGGAATTCTCAGTTTCCCGCGTATGTGCTTAAAGATGTGCAGGCGCGATGCCGTCTGAAAGATGAAAATACGGTTGCGGCTGCCGTTTTAACTCACGAATTCTTTCACCATATAGAGGAACATTCGGAGCTTCCCGCCGACGAATATTTGAGTAAGACGAACGGTGTGCATGTAAATCCCGTTTTTAGGGAAATTGCCGCCTTTTCGTTTACAAATGTAAAACTGTTTCCGTTTTGCAGTCAATATATAGACCTCTTTCAGCTTAAAATTGAAAATCCGAACCGGTACGAAGCATTGGCGGCGCTCTGCCGTGCTTGACTGCCTGTAATGTTTTGTGTTACTCTGTACCACAAGTATTTTTAAACTGTTAAGGAAGGACATTCGTATGTACATTGTGCCGGTATTGCAGGCTGCCGCTCAGCAGGGCGGTATTTTAGGCATGGTTTTACCCATCGCTTTGATTTTTGTTATTTTCTACGTTTTTATAATCAGGCCGCAAAATAAAAAGCAAAAAGAAACGCAAAAAATGATTGACGCTTTGAAAAAAGGCGACAAGGTCGTTACGATCGGCGGCATTCACGGCGTTATCAGTTCCGTAAAAGACCAAACGGTTATCGTAAAAGTGGACGACGATGCGAAAATCGAATTTACGCGTTCGGCCGTCGCATCCGTTATCGTCGATAAACCGGCGAAAGAAGAAGAAAAGCCCGCCGAAAAGTCTTCGTTTTTCAGCCGCTTTAAAAAGAGCGACGACGGCGAAACGAAAACCGATTCGGCAAAAAATTAATGAAAGTGCGGAGTTCAAGTAAATGATGAACAAAAGAAGCCGCTTTTTACTCATCCTTGCGGTTATTGCCCTGTGTTTTGTTTTTTTGTGGCCGTCTTTGGCATGGTACATGGGTACCCCGAAAGAGGTTCAGGCGCTGGCATTAAGTTCGCTGGAAAAAATAAAAGATTATTCGAGTGTTATGGCGGCGAAGGAAGTAAACACTCTGAAAGATATACAGCGTGCGGACCGCAGCGCCGTGCTGGGAAGCGAATATGCGTGGCTTAAAAAGCAGGCAAAAAAACTGTATAAAAAAAGCGGCACAAAGCCGTCTTCTCCGATGACCGTGCGCGACGCGCTTTTGATATTTGCCGATAAAGGCGATGATGCGGTAAAGGCCGAAAGCGAAGTGCGATCGGTTTTCGAAGCTCACTACCGCCGGCAGATATTGAAGGCAAAAAACCGCTACAACCGCGCGGTAAAGCTCGGCTTGGACTTGTCCGGCGGTATGAGCATTATCGTAAAGGCCGATTTGGACGCCGCAGTCGCCGCGCAAAAAGGTTCCGTTTCGGTAGATAACGAAGCCGAATTCAGAGAACAGGCGATGAATCAGGCGATTGAAACTCTGCGAGGCCGTATCGATAAGTTCGGCCTTTCCGAACCGGTTATCCGCAAGCAGGGTGAAGACCGCATTTATATTGAACTTCCCGGCGCGGCCGAAGCCGACCGTATCAATACGATTATCCTCGGAAAGGGTATTTTGAACATCCGGCTTGTCGATTCCGCGGCAACGGCCGCCTTTACCGAATATTACCGTACGCATATTGCCGATACCTTTACGGCTTCCGGCCGGCTTTTGGATCCTTCGGTTATTCCTTCCGATACCGAAGTGCTCGGCTTGTACGAAAAAGACAATTACGGTTTGGACGAGCGCAAAGGTTATTTGGTCGTAAAAAAAGAAGCGGTGCTCGACGGAAAGCATATTAAAGCCGCTACCGTCGGTTCCGGCCGGCTCGGAAAACCCGAAGTACATCTTACGCTCGATACCGAAGGCGCCGTTATTTTCGGCGATTTTACGGCCACGCATGTCGGCGAATCTTTAGCCATCGTATCCGACGACAAGGTAAAATCCTATGCGGTTATAAACGAAGCGATTCCGGGCGGCAACGTCGCCATTTCGGGATTCGGTTTGGAAGAAGCAAACAATTTGCAAAAGGTTTTGCAAACCGCATGGCTGAACGTGCCGCTGACGGTTGAAAGTCAGCAAGTCGTCGGCGCTTCTTTGGGAGAACAAACCATAAAGCAGGGCGTAAAAGCGGTCGCGCTCGGGTTGGCCTTGGTGCTCGTATTTATGCTTTTGTGGTATAAGGGTGCCGGCGTAAACGCCGTTGTCGCTCAAATATTAAACCTTTTTATGATGTTCAGTATTTTGTCCGCATTCGGACTTACGATAACGCTGCCCAGTATTGCCGGTATGATTTTGACAATCGGAATGGCCGTAGACGCGAACGTTATTATTTTCGAACGCATACGCGACGAACTGCGCTTGGGCAAAAGCCGCGAAGCTTCGGTGAACGCCGGCTTCGATCACGCGTTTTGGGCGGTTATGGACTCGAACATAACGACCTTTATTGCGGCGCTGTTTTTATCGCAGCTGGGTACGGGGCCCATCCAAGGTTTTGCCGTCAGTCTTGCCATCGGCGTATTCTCGTCGGTATTTACCGCGCTGTTTGTATCCCGTCTCATATTCGATTTCGGAACGCAAACCCTGCATCGGGAAAAAATCAGCATCGGTTGGGGGCTTAAAAAATGAGTAAAAAAGTCATACATTTCAGTAAGGGTTTTGTTCCCTGCGTCATTCTCAGCGTTTTGCTTATTTTATCGGGAATTTTTGCTTTAATCACAAAAGGCTTAAATCTCGGTATCGAATTTAAAGCCGGTTTAATTGAAGATATCCGCATTGCGCCGACCGCTTTGGAACTGACCTATTCCGGGCCCGCAAACGTTTCGGTACAGATTACCGGCATAGGTATGACCGTCGTAGTCAGCGGCGTGGGTGCCGAAAACGCTTCGTACGAAATACCCTATGTGCGCTACCGCACCGTCGCGGAAGTCGCTTCCGCGCTTAACGAGATAACCGGTGTCAACGCGGTTGTGCGTTCGGCTTCCGATCAAACGGCCGTCGATTTATTTTCGAACTCGGAATCTTCCAGTGTGTTGGGAACGTCTCCTTTCAGACTGCACTATATCGGAGCAACGACCCGCGATTACAGTGCCGAAGACGTGCGCAATGCGCTTTCTTCAATGAACGACGTTTCGGTAAAAATGGTTGGCGATTCGAAAAGCAATTCGTTTCAAATCCGCGCAGGCGACGACGGAAGCGATCCGGAGGCGAGCAAAAAAATTCAGCAAACCATAGCATCACGCTTGAGCAGCGCTTTCGGTGAAGATATGGTTGCGGTTATAAAAACCGATTTTATCGGCTCGCAGTTTTCTTCGTCGCTTATACTGCAGTCGATCGTTTTGGTTGCTGCAACCTTGTTGCTTATCTGGCTGTATTCGACAATCCGCTTCCGCTGGGACTTTGCGCTCGGCGCCGTTTTGGCAATCACTCACGATGCGCTTATTATGGTCGCCTTTATCGCGTGGACGGGGCTCGAAATGAACTCCACGATGATCGCCGCCATTTTGACGATTATCGGTTATTCGATAAACGATACGATCGTCGTATTGGACCGCGTGCGCGAAAATATGAAAACGGTTAAGGTAACGAAATTCACCGAGCTGTTGGATCTTTCGCAAACCGAGATTTTAGGACGCACGGTTATAACGACCGTTACGACGCTGTTGGCGGTTTTTGCCCTGTATATTTTTACGTCGGGCAGCATGAAAGAATTCGCGCTCGCGCTCATTGTCGGTATGATTTCCGGCGTATATTCGACGATTATGATCGCCAGCGCCTTTATCGCTCTGGTGCGCCGCAACTGGAAACCTTCCGACGAAGAAAAAAAGAAGCCCGCCGCTTTTTCTGCGGTTCGCGCATAAAAAATCCGCGCCGGTTTAACGGAAAGGACGGAGCATGCGGTGCCGATTTTCGGCGCTCGCAGGCGGCCGTCCTTTTTTTATTTCGTATGCGGCGCGTACAAAA
The DNA here is from genome assembly GCF_000413055.1 of Treponema maltophilum ATCC 51939. Taxonomy (NCBI): domain Bacteria; kingdom Pseudomonadati; phylum Spirochaetota; class Spirochaetia; order Treponematales; family Treponemataceae; genus Treponema; species Treponema maltophilum. Next base: position 1,029,147 of record NZ_KE332518.1, read on the forward strand.
TACCACATAATTTTAAAATCAATCTGAAAATCAAAATCAGGCAAGTGTTGATTTTTTTCGGGCCCATGCGGTATAATAAAATACGCTATAGTTGTACAAAAAGGAGCAAAAATGTCCGGAACTGTAAAAAAAGCCGAATACCGCAGCGCCGCCCGTTCGCGCCGTCTTATACGTGATGCGTATGTAAATTTAATGCAGGAAAAACCGATCGATAAAATTTCCATTTCCGACATCGTGCGCGAAGCCGATTTGAACCGGGGTACCTTTTATGCCCATTATTCGAATCCGATGGATGTGCTTATGGAAATCGCAAACGAGATCCTCGGCGATGTCGAAGGCTTTTTTGCGGATTTCAGTTTTACTGATTTTTTGAAAGAGCCGATGCCGCTTTTGCTCCGCGTCGAAAAACTGCTTGCGGACAATCTTGATTTTTACCGCCGCATCAATTTAAACACCGCTTCCATAGGATTTACCGATCGAATAAAAAAAATCCTGATCGAATATATTTCGTCAAATCAAAGCGTTCCCGAAAATCTTCGCGAAAATCCGCATTTTACGGTTGCGCTGGAATTGTTTGCAGGCGGCCTTATTTCCGTCTATTTGGGTTTTGTGCTGGGCACCATACGGGCAAGCGCGCGTGAAATCACCGAAACGATAAGCATTCTCATAAGCCAATCCGCGTCGCTGCTTTTTACAAAATAAATTTAAGTGAAAAATTAAAGCCTCCGATAATTATACTGTGAGGCAGTATGATTAGAGGATGGTATACGGGCGCCAGCGGTATGACGGCGCAGCAAAACCGCTTAAATGTGATTTCCAACAATTTGGCGAACGTCGATACGACCGGTTTTAAAAAAGATACGGCGGTAAGCCGCAATTTTCCCGAATTGCTTATACGACGCATGAGCGACGACGGCGTGTATAAAACTCCCTTCGGTTCCGCCGATGCGGCGCCCATTATCGGCCGGCTCGGACTCGGTGTGGAAACGAACGAATCCTTTACCGATTTTTCGCAGGGTTCGTATAAAGAAACCGCAAGCAAAACCGACATGGCCCTTTCCGCTCCCGGCTTTTTTACCGTACAAACTCCCGCCGGTGAACGCTATACGCGTAACGGCAATTTTATGATCGGCAAAGAAGGCTTGCTCGAAACAAAGGACGGTTATCCGGTTTTGGGCGAAAAAGGCGTCATCTATGTTGCCGATACCGAATTCTTCGTCGACAAAGACGGTGTCATATACGATGCCGACGGCATGAACGAAATAGACCGCTTTAAAACCGTCCGCTTCGACAACGAACGCTATTTGAAAAAACAGGGCGCAAGTTTGTATGCGCAAACCGATATTTCCGGCCCCGCCCACATTGCCGAAGGTGAAGAGCGCCCCGCGTTTTTGCAGGGATTTATCGAAACTTCAAACGTCAATATCGTAAACGAAATGGTACAAATGATAGAAGTGAACCGCGCGTACGAAGCGAACCAAAAAACGGTGCAGGCGGGCGACACGATGATGAGCGTGCTGTGGGGCAAAACGGCTTCTTTGCGCGGATAATTTGCGCGGATAAAATGAATTGAATTAAGGAATTGAATTATGGTACGGAGTTTATGGACAGCCGCAACCGGCATGAACGGACAGCAGTTGCAAATCGATACGATTTCGAATAACCTTGCGAACGTCAATACGACCGGTTTCAAAAAAAAACGTGCCGAATTTGAAGATTTGGTGTACCAAAATTTAAAGCTTGCCGGAACGCCCGCAACGGAAGACACGGTAACGCCGGTCGGCGTTCAAATGGGCAACGGCGTGCGCTTGGGCGCAACCCAGCGGATGTTCCAGCAAGGTTCGTTGCAAAACACCGAAAACAGTACCGACGTTGCGATTACCGGCGAAGGATTTTTCCGCGTTCAGCAATACGACGGAACCTACGCGTATACGCGCGACGGTTCTTTTAAAGTCGATTCTTCGGGACAACTTGTAACGAACGACGGACTTCGCGTTATGCCCGAAATCATCATGCCGGAAAACTTCATCATCGACACGCTCACCGTTACCAAAACCGGGCGCGTAAGCGTTAAAGTTTCGGGCAATGACGATCCGATCGATATAGGACAAATTGAACTGTACCGCTTTCCGAATCAGGTGGGACTGCAAGCCGAAGGCGACAACTTGTTCATCGTTACAAACGCCTCGGGCGAGGCGATTCCCGGCCGCCCCGGATTCGACGGCTTCGGCGCGGTCAGACACAAGTTTTTGGAAATGTCGAACGTGTCGGTTGTAAACGAATTGGTACAAATGATTGTCGCGCAGCGCGCGTACGAGTTCAATTCAAAGGCCATTCAAACAAGCGATTCGATGCTTGCGACGGCGGTCGGCTTAAAGCGCTAACAAGGACTGAAGCGGTAAGCGCTGCGGACTAATAAGGAACGGACAATGACGGGAATTGAAAAAACGGGATTTGCAAACGGCTTGGGCGCCTACGCGGCAAAAAATCTTTTGCCGGCGGGCAAACTGAACGGCGATTATACTTCAGGCTTTGAAAAAACGTTCCGCGCTTTAAGCGATAAAACCGCATTGCCGTCCGGAGCCGCAGCAAACGATGTACCCGTATCGGGCGCAAAAACCGAAAAAAAAATCGATAAAACAAGCGTTTTGTACGAAAAATCGCTTGAACTTGAATCGTATATAATAAAAATCATGCTTTCTTCGATGCGGGGAACCTTAACCGGCGCTTCCGTATACGGCGAAGAGCCGAGCTACGCGCAAAAAATGTACGAAGACATGCTCTACGACGAACTCGCCGTTACGATGACCAAGCATGCAGGCTTCGGCTTGGCAGACCAAATCTACTTGCAGCTCGCGTAAAATCATACAACTATACGATGTTTTTTCTCCGTGTCGCTGAAATCGACGGTGTGCAAATATGCATAATTATGCTGCTTTTTTGCTGAAGATACAATATATGCATGAATATCGGCAAAACCCTGCGCTCCGTCCGTATAAAAAACGGTATATCAAAAAACGAATTATGTGCGAAAACGGGACTGAATAAGGGTTATGTGTACCGCCTCGAAAACGATCTTATCAGTCCGACCGTTGTGACGCTCGAAAAAATTGCCGGCGCCCTCGGCGAAACGCTTTCAAACATTGTACAGATTGCGGAAAATGAAAACACCGCATTGTATCCCGATATCGAAGCTTCCCCCGCACCTTGGGGCAAAACCGCCGAAGATCATCGGGACGATACGGATAAAAACATAACCTCTTAAACCGAAACTGTGCTGATTGACGCAAGAGATTCGGCTCAAAAACTCTTCATTTCTTTTAAGCGAACAAGGCTTCGACATAAACGATAGTTGGTAAAAAGCTAACTGCTTCAGATAAGTGCGCGTAAAAAGCGACCGTGAATGGCTTATGAGTGAAACGAATTGCCTGAGCGGTTGCTTTTTACGCCATTCTCAAAAGCAGATTTTTTTCAGTTCTCTATCCATGCCGATTCGCTTTCCGCTTAGAGAAAATCATGTTGCACAGCAGGGCAAAAATCGATACAATAATACGATAAACGCGAAAAAGAATCGGTGAGGAGTGAGCGATGAAAGGTATCGAGCTTGAAAAAGCCTATAATCCCAAAGATTTTGAAGAACGATTATACAATCGGTGGGAAACCGAAGGCTGTTTTAAGCCCGAACTGAAGGCCGGAAGCGGCGTGAACAATGGCGCGCAAAAGCCTTTTACCGTCGTTATTCCGCCGCCGAACGTAACCGGCATTTTGCACATGGGGCATGCGCTCAACAATATTTTGCAGGATATTATTGTCCGCTATCAGCGCATGAACGGCCGGCCGACGCTGTGGGTTCCGGGAACCGACCATGCGGGAATTGCGACGCAAAACGTGGTGGAACGCCGGCTCAAAAAGGAAGGTTCCGACCGCCACAAATTGGGGCGCGAAAAATTTCTTGAACGTACGTGGCAGGTAAAAAACGAACACCATGCAATTATTACGCATCAGTTGAAAAAACTCGGCGCTTCGGTCGATTGGAGCCGCGAGCGCTTTACGATGGACGAAGGCCTTTCCAAAGCGGTGCGCCATGTGTTCGTGAGTCTTTACGAGCGCGGCTTGATTTACCGCGGCAATTATTTGGTAAACTGGTGCCCCACGTGTACGACCGCCCTTGCCGACGACGAAGTCGAACACGAAGATACTGCCGGCGCCATGTATCATATTTATTATGAGGTCGACAATCCGAAAAGCGGGATGCCCGCGCGTATCGAAATCGCGACAACCCGTCCCGAAACTCTTTTGGGCGATACGGCGATTGCCGTTCATCCCGACGACGAACGCTATAAGAACATGGTCGGCGCAAAGGTAAAACTGCCGCTTACCGACCGCCTTATTCCCGTTGTTGCCGATGCTTATGTAGACAAGGAATTCGGTACGGGCGTCGTTAAAATTACGCCGGCACACGATCCGAACGACTGGGAGTTGGGCAAACGGCACAATCTTGAAGTTATAAACATATTGAATGCGGACGGAACCTTAAACGACAACTGTCCGGTAAAATACCGCGGCATGAACGTAAAAAATGCCAGAGCCGCCGTCATAGCCGATTTAAAAGAGGCGGGGCTTTTCAAAGACGAAGAAAAAATAAGCCATTCGGTCGGTCACTGTTACCGCTGCCATACCGTCGTCGAACCCTACGTGAGCGATCAGTGGTTTGTAAAAATGAAGCCCTTGGCCGAAAAAGCTTTAAAAGCGTGGAAAGACGGCGACATCGTGTTTTATCCGAAAAAGTGGGAAAACACCTACACCCATTGGATGGAAAATATCCGCGATTGGTGTATAAGCCGCCAATTGTGGTGGGGGCACCGCATTCCCGTGTGGTACTGTGACTGCTGCGGCGAAATGATTGTGTCGGAAACGGATCCCGAATCCTGCCCGAAGTGCGGTGCAAAAGCCGTTGAAGGAAAACTGCGTCAAGACCCCGATGTGCTTGACACGTGGTTTTCGAGCTGGCTGTGGCCGTTTTCCACTTTGGGATGGCCGGAAAAAGAAGAGCAGGGCTTTACCGACGATTTTAAAACCTTTTATCCGACCAGCGCCCTCGTTACCGCCTACGATATTATTTTCTTTTGGGTCAGCCGCATGGTTATGGCCGGCCTCGAGTTTACGGGAAAGGCGCCTTTTAAAGACATTTACATTCACGGTTTGGTACGCGACAAGCAGGGGCGCAAGATGAGTAAGTCGCTCGGCAACGGAATCGACCCGATCGAAATCATAGATGAATACGGCTCCGACGCCCTTAAATTCACCCTCGCATTTATGTGTGCTCAGGGACAGGACGTTTTGGTCGATAAAGAATCGTTCAAAATGGGCAGCCGCTTTGCGAACAAAATATGGAACGCAAGCCGCTATATTTTGGGCAATTTGGAAGGCCGCACCCTTGTGCCGGTAAACGACGATGATTTAACCGAATTGGATAGGTGGATTTACGGGCGCTTGAATGCGGCGATTGCCTCTTCGCGTTCCGCGCTTGAAAATTACCGTTACAACGAAGGTTCTCAAGCCGTATATGAATATTTTTGGAACGACTTTTGCGATTGGTATGTTGAAGGTACCAAGCTGTCCTTCCGCAATACCGATGACGCGGAAAAAGATCGCGCCGTATCCGTTTTGCTGAACGTGCTCGAAGAAAGTCTTCGCTTGCTGCATCCGTATTTGCCCTTTGTAACCGAAGAAATCTATTCGAAACTTCCGCTTGCGCCCATCGTACAAGCGCGAAAAGCGCTCGATGCGGCAAAGGCGAAAATCATTCCGTCCGCCGTACACTACGACGGACTGCTTATTAAAGCGCCGTATCCGGTGCATGTTCCTTCGCGCGAAAACGAACGCACGGCCGAGCGTTTCGGCGTGCTGCAAAACCTTATCCGTTCGGTGCGCTCTCTCAGAATCGAGTGCGGCATTGCGCCCGATGTAAAGCTCGATCTAGCCCTGCTTATACTGCCGGATTCTCCCGCACAAGTGTGCCTTGAAAAAACCGATTTAATCAAGCTTTTAGCCGGCATAAAAAACATCGAGTTTGTGAGCGAAAAGCCTTCGGGTGCGGTCGGTACGGTAGGCGAGGGCTATGAAGCTTTTATTTTGGTACAGGGCGCGGTCGATAAGGCGCAGCTGAAAGCTCGGTTCGAAAAGGAACTTGCTTCGGAACGCGAAGCGATCGCGCGACTCGACGCGAAACTTACCGGGAAATTTGCCGCTCATGCGCCCGCCGAAGTCGTCGAAGCGGAAAAAGAAAAGCGCCGGCTTGCCGTTCGCAGAACGGAAAAACTGACCGAATACATACAAAGTTTGTAAGGACGGCACTCATGCAAACCGAAAAACCGGACAGAATGAATACGCAGGCGATGCTCCAGCTGAAAAGCATTTATCTTGCCCCGTATTTGCAGCTTGCAACCGCCCTTATCGGAAAATCACGCTATGCCGGCGGCAACATGTTCCGCCATCAAATCGATACGATGGGTATTTTAATCGACTACGGCTACATAGACAGCGTGCTGCTCAAAGCGTCGGTTATTCACGATTTGGTCGAAGACGTGCCCGGTTTTGATCCGAAGCTTATTTTGGAAATCGATTCCGAATCGCGTCAAGTGTACGATCTTGTTATGGAAGTAACCAAAAAGGAAGGTCAGCAAAAAGCCGATTATTTGCGCGGCATTATCGAACACGGAAGCGAAAAGGCAAAAATCCTTAAATGCGCCGACCGCATAAGCAATATGATAAGCTTGGGCTTTGTAAGCAACCCCGCGTTCATCGAGCGTTATTGCGACGAAACCGAATACTTTATTTTTCCCATTGCGCTCGAAGTCGACTACAATATGTATCAGGAATTGATTTCCCTCGTCATCACGCGCCGCCGCTATCTTGAAGACTGCGGCTATTTAGACAAAAAGCGCGAGGAAAATCGGTAGTTCGGAAAAAACAACCGAACGCGCACGGCCGGTTACGGCATAAAGCCTATCCGCATACATCAATCCTTATTCATCTTCCGTTTTGCAATGCTTTTTGCGATTTCCAGCAGCTTTTCTTTTGTGTTGCATGCGGGATCGTCCAAAACGGTTTGCAGCAGTTCCTGCAGTAAAAGTCCGAGCGTTTTGCCGGCGGGAATGCCCGCAGTTATAAGATCCGTGCCGCTTACTGCCAAGTCTTTAAGACCGACCGCATTTTTATTGTTCAATTCTTTTTGTATGCGGTCGCGGAATTCGATTAAATTGGCGCTCCACGGACCCGAATGCAAAAGCGCGCTTGAGTTTGTCATGCCGCTTACATCGGCAATGCGCAAATCGAACAGATCGGCAATGGTTTGCTCGAGCGTTCCCAATCCTGCAGGCGGCGAAACGCGCGCCATAAAGCGGCGCACGGCGGCATCGGTCCACGAGCTTTCGTAGTGGAACATGTGCTGTTCAACCAAATGGCTTACGTAGCGCACGGTCTTTGCGGGAAAGCGCAAGCGTTCCAAAATCGCCGTGCACATGCGCGCGCTTTCTTTTTCGTGAGAATAAAAGGTAATGCGCTCAGCGTTCCCGTGTATTTCTGCGGCGCGCACCCGCGGTTTTCCGATATCGTGAAAAAGAGCTGCAAGGCGGATGATCAGCAGGCGGCTTTCGGACGGATTTTCGGTACACGAGTGACCGCCGCAATCCTTGCTGCTGCAATCTTCAGCAGTGTGTTCGGCGCCGGCTGAACGGTCGCTTTCGATGCCGCTTCGGTATTGCGCGTGATCGCACGCATAAAACAAGTGGTCGAGCACGTCGAAGCGGTGAAAGCCCCTGCCGTCATCTTGCGTAACATTTCGGCACGCGCACAGTTCCGGTATAAAAAGATTCAGTACTCCCGTTTGTTCGAGCAGTTTAAGCCCGTACGAAGGCTTTTCGCCGGTAATGATTTTTATAAACTCGTCGCGGAAGCGTTCTATGCTGACGCAGCGTATTTTATCCAGCGAAGAGGGAATCGCCGCCAAAGTTTCGCTTTCTATCGTAAAGTGCAGGGTTGAAGCAAAGCGGATTGCTCGTACCGGGCGCAGCCCGTCTTCTGCAAAACGGTCTTGGGCTTTACCCACCGTGCGGATAATTTTTGAACGTATGTCTTTTTTGCCGCCGAACGGGTCGCAGAGTTTGCCGGTCGAAAGCTTTACGGCGACGGCGTTCATCGTAAAGTCGCGGCGCGAAAGGTCCTGTTCGATCGAAGTTTCGTAACTTACTTCGTCCGGTCTTCTTCCGTCGCTGTAGCCGTGTTCGCTTCTGAAAGTGGTAACTTCAATATGGTGCCCCATAAAAATGACGGTGAGCGTTCCGTGTTCTATGCCGGTGGGAATGACGCGGCGGAAAAGAGCTTGCACTTGTTCCGGCCGCGCATTTGTCGCGATGTCCCAATCGGAGGCGTTTTTACCCCTGAGCATATCGCGTACGGCACCGCCGACAAGATAGGCTTCAAAACCGGCTCGTTCAAAAAAAGCGTTCATTTTTTTTAACACGGGCGGTACGGATACGGTTTTTATCATAGAATATCAGTATACCGTATTGCGCTTTTTTGTAAAGTTTTTATAAAAGAAAAAATAAAAAAGCGCGAATTTATCGGTTCGGAATGCTCGAAAACGCCTGATGCGCTGTCTTAAATCACAAACAAAACCGTCCGTAAACTTGTTTTGTATCCGTACTCAGTGTATACTGTTTTATTAAGGTAATACTTCTTTCAAAGTTATTATTAGGAGGTTCCAATGAAAACCGTAAAAAAGACTATGTTGACTGCACCGGCACTCGTACTGCTGTGCGCGCTGTTTATTACGGCTTGTCCGCAGCCTTTCGAAAATAAGCCGAACGTACCGAGCGGTCCCGACCCGAATTTGAAGATCGAAAACGGTGTGCTTAAAGGCTATAACGGGACGCCCTCAGGTACCCTCGTCATACCGGAAAACGTTACGGAAATCGACGTCAATGCGTTTTTTGAATGCAAGGGAATAAACGGCACGGTAGTTTTCCCGGCAAACCTTAAGACAATCGGCGCCGGTGCGTTTTATTCGTGCAGCAACATTGACGGCTTCGATTTTTCACAGTGTAAGCAGCTTACCTTAATCAAGGGCTTAGCATTTGCAAAATGTACGAAAATAAGGACGGTGAACTTACCCGCCAGCCTTGAAACGATTAAAGGCGACGCCTTTGAAGACTGTACGGAACTTAAAGAGCTTACGGTCAAAGCCGGCGGTCCTTTAATCGCAGATAAGAATATCATTTATACTAGCGACAAAACAACAATATTGTGCTGTGCGCCGAATGAAGAATCGGTTAACTTGCCTAAAGATCTTAAAGAAATGGCGGAGGCTGCTTTTAAAGCTTGTACGAACTTAAAAACGGTAAAGTTACCCGATAGTGTTGAAACGCTGGGCTTTCAGGCATTTTTCAGATGTACGGGATTAACCGGAACGGTAGTTTTGCCGGCAAATCTAAAGATAATTGACATCGGTGTTTTTTGCTTGTGCAGTAACGTTGACTGCTTTGATCTTTCACGGTGTACCGCTCTTACCTCAATCGGCAATCTTGCCTTTTCTCTCTGTAAAGCGGATGCCGTGTTTAAGGTAAAGGATAACAGCGTCGGCAGTGCAATAAAAATAATGCTTATAGAAAGAGGTATTAAAGAAAGTCAAATACAGAAAGTTAAGTGAGCGGTGAAAATAGTATACCGTGCCGTTTACGCGCCATTATATGGCAAAAGCTTTTATTAGGAGGTTCCAATGAAAACCGTAAAAAAGACTATGTTGATTGCGCCGGCACTCGTACTACTGTGCGCGCTGTTTATTACGGCTTGTCCGCAGCCTTTCGAAAATAAGCCGAACGTACCGAGCGGTCCCGATCCGAATTTGCTTATTGAAGGCGGCGTACTTAAAGGCGGGCAAACGCCCTCGGGCACCCTTGTCATACCGGCGGACGTTACGGAAATAGCAAGGGAAGCTTTTAAAGACCGTAAGGATTTGCAAGCGGTTGATTTTTCTTCGTGTACCCGCCTTACAAAAATCGGCGCCGAAGCGTTTTTCGGCTGTACGGGCTTAAAGAGCTTGAGTTTACCTGCAAGCCTTGAAACATTGGAATACAGTGTTTTTTTCGGATGTACGGGAATAAACGGCACGGTAGTTTTGCCGGCAAATCTTGAGACAATCGGCGATGGTGCATTTTACTCGTGCAGCAATGTTGACGGCTTCGATTTTTCAAAGTGTACCAAGCTTAGTTCAATCGGCAGTATTACGTTTGCAAACTGTACGAAAATAACGAAGATGAACTTACCCGCAAGCCTTAAAACGATTAAAGGCGATGCCTTTAACGATTGTCCGGAGCTTACAGAGCTTACGGTGCATTCCGATAACGAGTCTCTTAAGTCTAAAAAGAATATTATCTACACTTACGATGAAACGCAGGCGTTGTGCTGTACTCGGACGATACCATCGGTTGACTTCCCTCCGAACCTTACGCAAATAGCCGACTGGGCTTTTATGTATTGTAAAAAATTACAAGAGTTAAAATTACCCGATAGTGTTGAAACGTTGGGTTTTCAGACATTTTACGGATGTGACGGAATAAAGGGAACAGTACATCTGCCTAGAAATCTTAAGACAATCGGCAACAGTGCTTTTAGCTGGTGCAGGGAGGTTGACGGCTTTGATTTTTCAAAGTGTAACGAGCTTAGCTCAATCGGCGGTCGTGCGTTTGCAGACTGTACGAAAATAAAGGAAGTACACTTACCCGAAAAACTTACAAATATTGCGGGCGATGCCTTTTCGGGTTGTACGGAGCTTAAAACGATTACGGTAGATCCTGCAAATGCAACCTTTACGGTTAAAGATAATACCGTTTACGATAAAAGCGCAAAAAAACTGTTATGCAGTGCGCGGGCGATAACATCGTTTACCTTTCCGACGGATATTACGGAAATAGGGGAAGGCGCCTTTTCAGGCTGTGAGAAGTTAACGGCGGCGAATCTTTCTTCCTGTACCGCTCTTAAAACAATCGCTGCCGATGCGTTTTTCGGCTGTGCGAGCTTAAAGCAGTTGATTTTACCTGCAAGCCTTGAAACATTGGAAAAGGAGGTTTTTTTCACCTGTAGGGAAATGAGCGGAACGGTGGTTTTGCCGGCAAATCTTAAGAAAATCGGTGAGGACGCTTTTTTCCAGTGCGGTAAGGTTACCGTCTTTGATTTTTCAAAGTGTACGGCTTTTATTTCAATCGCCGGCGGTGCGTTTACTGAATGTAACGCGGCCGTGTTTACGGTAAAAAAGGGCAGTGTCGGCAGTGCAATAAAAACAGCACTTATAAAAAGCGGTGTTGCCGCAGACAAAATCAAAGAAGTTGATTGAGCGGGAAATCATATGCACACCGCCGTGTGCCGTAACGGGCGCAGCCCGTCTTCTGCAAAGCGGTCCTCGGCCTTGCCCACCGTGCGAATAATTTTTGCACGTATGTCTTTTTTGCCGCCGAACGGGTCGCAGAGTTGTCCGGTCGAAAGCTTTACTGCGACGGCGTTCATCGTAAAGTCGCGGCGCGAAAGGTCCTGTTCGATCGAAGCTTCGTAACTTACTTCGTCCGGTCTTCTTCCGTCGCTGTAGCCGTGTTCGCTTCTGAACGTGGTAACTTCAATATGGTGCCCCATAAAAATGACGGTGAGCGTTCCGTGTTCTATGCCGGTGGGAATGACGCGGCGGAAAAGAGCTTGCACTTGCTCGGGACGCGCGTTTGTCGCGATGTCCCAGTCGGAGGCGTTTTTGCCCCTGAGCATATCGCGTACGGCGCCGCCGACAAGATAGGCTTCAAAACCGGCTCGTTCAAAAAAAGCGTTCATTTTTTTAAACACGGGTGGTACGGATACGGTTTTTATCATAGAATATCAGTATACCGTATTGCGTTTTTTTGTAAAGTTGCCTCTAAAGTTTCGGCAAAAGAAAAGGCGTGATTTTATCGATTCGGGAGGATCGGAAAAGTATGATATCCGTTTTGATTTTTACCGGTGGTTTGCATCCGTCAAAGTCCGATTTTAAACGCTGTATAAAACAATTCGCCCGGCCTTCGTTTGTGATTGCCGCCGATTCCGGTCTTGCATGCGCTCATCGGTTCGGCTATAAGCCCGATTTGATTGTAGGCGATATGGACAGCCTTGTTCCCGCAAGCGCTCTTGATGAATATCCCGACGAAAAAATCCTGCGCTTCAAGCGCGACAAGGACGACAGCGACACCGTCATCGCTTTAAAGGAAGCGATTGCTTATCCGCAGAGCGATCCGGACAAAAGTGTGCAGTGCGCGCAGGGGAACAGCACGCCGTATCGGCGGGAAGAGCTTTTTATTATTTTGTGCGGGGGCGACGGCGGAAGGCTCGATCATCTTTTGGGAATCGTAAAGCAGTTCGAAACGCCCGTGTATCCGGACCTATGGCTGTGCCGGGAGCAAACCGTGTACAATTTGCGTTCCGGCGCGGACGGTTCGCCCCGCGTTTTACACCTTGATTCGCAGCAGTGCAAAGAATACGTGTCGGTGTTTCCCGTACACGGTCTTTGCAGCGGCGCCCTCCTCAAGTCCGAAGGCCTTGTGTGGCCGCTGGAGAAGGTCGATTGGCACAACGGTGCATTCAGTTTAAGCAACCGAGCGTGCGACGACTATGTGTTGCACAAAAAGGATGTCGTGCTGACCGCCGAAAAGGGCGCTTTTATCGTTATCGCGCCGTATTGAACAGCGCTATAAGCATTGCCGCGTTGTATGCGGCATGAACGGCGCAAAGGCCGAATATCGGCACTTTTTTGCAAACGGCGGTGCGCAGTATGACTGCCGCACACAGGGCATTGCCGACAGCGTATATGCCGAGGTAGCGGTGGGCAAGTGCAAAAAGACAAATGGGAATGAATTCGGCTAAAGCGTAAAACATGCGTGAAACGTGCGCGGAATCGGGATCGGAAAAAACAAGCGATACAATCCGTCGCGCTTTTTCAGGTAAAAAAAATCGGTACAGCATTTCTTCGTAGCAGGCGAGGACGATTATTCCCGAAAAAAACGGAAACCTGCGGCCCGCCTCATCGGGGAGCGGCGCATGTACGGCATTTTCGCCTGCAAAGGCGGCAATACGGTTCCACAGAGCGGCCGAACACGCGAGGGCGCAAAAGCATAGGAGCAGCCGGGCGGCAAAAGAAAGAACCGCTGACGTTGCGCGTTTTGATGCCGCTTTTCGGCGGAATGCCGCGTCGGCTTTTTGATTGAATGCGGCGTCGGGTTCGACTGTGTTTAAGGCGGGGAAGGCGCTTTGTGTACTCCGGGCGCGAAGGAATAGAAAGAGTGCAGCCGCCATATAAAATAAGAGCGCGCCTAAAGACGGTACGCGCAATACGGCGCCCGTTTGATGCGGCACAAAAAGAGGCGGCAGCGCCAAAACGGCCGTTATAATAAAATATTCCGAAATTTCGGCTATCAGCTGATGAACATTCTTCACTTGTATGATACTATACGATAAGGTCGTTTATGTACACTGCGGTAATTATCGTCGCCTGCATATTGATTCTCATCGTTCTTTTGCGCGTAATCTTTTTGATTTCGCCCTGCATAAGTTTTTTTGCAAAGGGCTTTAATGCGGGCTTCGATTTTAAAGAATTGCGCTTTTTGTGGCCGATTGCCGACGCCGGAAATCCCGAAACTCCTGCCGCCTTATTCGAATCGGTTGCGCTTCTCGATAAAAGCATTGCCGCCGTTTTGAAAAAGGCCGAAAAAGATAAAACGACGAATACGCAAAACGTGCAAAGTTTTTTAAAACGCTTATACGATTGCCGTACAAAGGTTGAATTGGATCCGAACGCTAAAAACGGCATACAGGATACGCACTATATATCGAAGGGGCAGGAACTTCGGATTTTGGTACGCGGCGTCGGTGTTTTTTTTGCGCGCGTTATGCAAAACGGCCGTCAACTTATCATTTCACTGCCTCTTGAAAACGGAGAGTTGACCGTATCCGGCGACAAGTGGGTACACAAAAAAATTGTCGTGTACTTCCATCGGCAGGACGATGCTTTTTACGTATTCGATACGACCGTGCTCCGTAATCTCTTGTTTAACGGGCGCAATGCGCTCGTCCTTGCGCACAGTTCTTCGCTGCTGCGTTCGCAAAAGCGCCGGTCGGTACGCTGCAAGTGCCGCATTCCCGCGCAGCTTTTTCTCGGCGCCAAAAAACCGGAAGACAGAGTAAAGTTCGAATCGGAACCCGGCTTTAAATGCATGCTCGAAGACCTTTCCGAAGACGGCTCTCTTATCCGCATCGGCGGCAAAGCAAAAGCCGGCATGCCGATAAAACTGCAATTCGCTTTGGACAAAAAACGCGTCGTTATGTACGGTCTTGTAAAATCCGTTTCGTACGATAAAAAGACCGAAGAATCGCACATACATTTTCAGTGTGCGGAAACGACCGCGTGGTTTAAAAATACTATTTTAGGGTACGTATATAAAAACTTGCCGGAAAAAGAGGCATTGTTTTAGTCAATCGAATCGATATGGAGAACTGCATGAATTGTACAAAAAAAACGTATTCCGTATGCGCCGTAAGCATTGCGCTCCTTTGTTCCGTTTCCGCCGCCTTTTCGCAGGGAAACCCCGGCGCCCTGAAAGAATTCGTTAAAGAAAACATAAGCGGCAAAACGCGCATAGTCAAAAATCTTAACGGCGCTTCGAAAAACTTTGTCGAAACTTCGCTGTACGCTTTGAACTTTTTGTATGAAAATTACGATTTGTTAAGTTCCGACGAGGATTTTATCGCTTTTGCGGTCGAAGCGGTTCGGGCCGTTCCCGCGTCGTCGAGCCCGGAAGCGGCGCGGCTTCTCGAAAAAATATTCGCCGTAAATAAAAACGCCGCTTTGCAAAACGCCGTTTTGGAAAACTTTACGCGTGCGGCGCGTTCGTCCGCCGAAGCTTTTTCGCCGGATGAAGCGACCGTAGCCCTTGTCAATTCGTATGCGGCGGATCTTTTAAAAGCGGCACCTTCTTCCAATTCGCGCGATCAACTTTTACGCGCGATAGACGCTTTGGCGCAATTCCGCCGAAGTTCGTCATTTTCCGTTTTGTTTTCGTGCTATTTGTCTTCCGATACGGCGGTTTCCGAAAAGGCCGCCGAAGCGTTGAACAATTTTTCAGGCGTCTATGAAAATTCCGTCCGCACCCTTATTACGGGCGGAACCTTGCATGAAAAAAAAGCCGCCCTCGATTTGGTGCTGCAAAACCCTAAAAATTCTGACTTCTTTAAAGCGGAAATGTCCGAAAATGCACTGTCTTCGACTATATATAAGGCAGGGGATGTTGAGCTTTATGATAAAGAATATGCGGCGCTTAAAATGCAGGCCGTTCGCGAGTTGTACCGCGTGTCGTGGACACGGTCGGCTCGGCTTATGCGCGACGTGTTTGTTTCTTCGCGCAAAGAATACGAGGCGGGCTTGCTGACCGATAATCAGTTTATCGAAATCATCTATGCGTTTACGCGCCTCGCTCCGGCGGAAGCGGCGGAAAACTTAACGAATTATCTGAAAGCGCTCAATAAAAATCAGGAAGAAAACAAACCCTCCGGCACCCCGATAGTGCTTGCCGTAATTCAATCTTTGCAGCTTTTGAGGGATAAAATCGCTTTCGATGATTTATTGTACGCAACATACCAAAATTACCCGGACGAAGTTATCTCGGCTGCAAGGGATGCGCTGAGTAAACTGAAGTGGTAACACAAAAAACGATTTTTACGCTTCCTCCCGTGCGTATTGCCGCCGTAATCCTTGCGCTTGCCTTATACGCGCGGCTCGTAAAGCCTGCGGATCCGCACGCATTCAGGTGCTGTATGCCGCTCGAGAAGCTCGGCAGCGTTTCCGGCCTTGTCGCGTCGAACCCTTCAAAAACGTCTTCGGGACGGTTTTATTCGCTTTTATTGGACGCCGAGCGGGCGGGTTCGGCCGATATGAGTTGTTCGGCAAGGGGGCGCGTACGGCTGCTTGTTCCTTGCGAACTTGTTGAAGCTTTGTATCCGGGAAAACTTTTTTCGCTTTCGAAAAAGGACGTGCCGGTGGAGCAGGGCGCCCGCCTTGTGTGTACCGTCCGCCGCATTGAAGAATCTTCCGCCGCCGATACGCCGCCGTCGACGAGTGCAGGCGGTGCAAGGTCCGCATCGGCCACAACGGCCGCGCGCGGCTCAAAATCGGACACGCCGTCGGTGCCGGTTTTTATCGCCGAAACGACATCTTTTGCGGGCTGGAAAAACGACATCTGCCGTTTGCGCGCGCTTTCCCGCCTGTATTTAAAACGCGTATTGTACGCGTGGGGCGATGCCGGCGGTCTTTTGCTTGCCCTTGTTTCGGGTTCGCGCGAATATACGGACGAAAAGCTCGCTCAAGCGTTTCA
Source organism: Treponema maltophilum ATCC 51939 (assembly GCF_000413055.1). NCBI lineage: Bacteria > Pseudomonadati > Spirochaetota > Spirochaetia > Treponematales > Treponemataceae > Treponema > Treponema maltophilum. The sequence goes on from NZ_KE332518.1 coordinate 1,045,583, forward strand.
AAATGCGGGCTTGGCGCATATTTTGGCTTTGTCGGGCATGCACTTGTCGCTGTTTATTTCGGCAGCTTCTTTTTCGAAATTCCTTGTCGGCAAAAAAGCGGCATCCGTTTTATCGCTTATTTTTATGTGCGCGTTTATTTGGTTTGCGGGCGCAAGCCCCTCTCTCGTGCGCGCTTTTTTGTGCGTATTCGTCGCCCTTATAGCACGATTTTTGTTTATCGAATTGTCCGCAAAGGGAAGTTTTGACTGTTTATGCGCGGCCTTTATCGTGCAAACGGCCTTTTTGCATGCCGACATTTATTCGGCCGCCTTTATGCTTTCGTATGCGGCGATTGCGGGCATCTTGCTTATAAGTCCGCTTGTTCGCCCGTTTTTGTGTTCGTTTTTGCCGCAAAAACTTGCCGAAAGCGCTTCCGCGACCGCGGGAGCATGGCTTGCAACATCGCCGCTTACCGCAGTGCTGTTCGGGCATATTGCGCCGGTCGGTCTTATCTCGTCGATTATCGTAACACCGCTTGCTTCAGTCTTTTTTATTGCGGGATGTGCCGGCGTATTTTTTTGCCTGATTTTGCCTTTTCTTTTATACCCGCTTAATGGTATAATACAGGTGCTGTATGCCGCGCTTAAATATGCGGTACTGTTTTTTGCGCGCTTTAAGCCGATTGACCTTTTGTGAGGAGTATGCGTGATTCAAGCGATCGATTACGATTCCCCGTCGTTTTTAAAAACCTTTATGGATGCGCGGGGCATGGCCATGCAAAAAAAATTCGGACAGAATTTTTTGGTGAATCCGAGCGCGCGCGCAAAAATCGCCGACGGCATGAACTTGGAGCGGGGAATGCGCGTATGGGAAATCGGGCCGGGCTTGGGCGCGCTTACGTTCGAGCTTTTAAAACGCGGCGCCTTTGTAACGGCATTCGAAATCGACCGCGGCTTTATTCAGGTTCTTGAAACGGTTTTTCCCGACGAAATCGCGCAAAACCGCTTGAAAATCGTCGCGGGCGACGTTCTTAAAACGTGGAAGACCGAATACGATTCCGGTGTGAAAGCCGATTGCCTGTGCGGGAATCTTCCGTACAATATCGCCGCAAAAATCGTTGCGGATACCGTATCGGAAAGCGTGCGTTTTAACCGCTGCGTGTTTACCGTACAAAAAGAAGTCGGTCAGCGCATGACGGCAAAAACGGGTTCGCCCCTGTATTCTTCGTTTTCGGTGCTGTGCCGGTGGGCCTACGATATAAAGCCGCTTATGGATTTGGCTGCCGGAAGTTTTTGGCCGCGTCCGAACGTCGCCTCACAAGTGCTGACCTTTACTCCCGCAGCCGATTTTCCCGCATGCAAAAGCACCGAGCGCTTCCTTACGCTGCAGCGCGCTTTGTTTTCTTCGCGGCGAAAAACGGTAAAGAATAACTTAACCGCCTTGTATAAAGATGCCGAAAAAGCCGAACTGATTTTAAAACGGGCCGGCATACATCCTGCCGATCGGGCGGAAAACTTAAGCGTAGCCGACATTCTCGGCCTTGCCGATGCCGCATACGAATACGAATCGAAAGGACATACCGATGAACAACACGGATAAAATCATACGGGAAAACATCGAACACATCCGCGAAAAAATAGACAGGGCGGCTTCAAAAAGCGGCCGCTTAAGTTCCGCCGTAAAACTTATGGCCGTGACGAAGTTTCGCTCGATAGAAGAAATCAGGTCGGCTTACGGAGCGGGCATACGCTTGTTCGGCGAAAACCGCGTTCAGGAAGCCGTTGAAAAATTTTCGGATCCCGCTTTGCGCTTTGACGATGCCCGCCTGCACATGATAGGCGTTTTGCAGCGGAACAAGGTAAAATCGATTTTGCCCTATGTGAGCTGCATACATTCGGTGGACAGAATCGAACTTATGGAAGAAATCGCAAAACGCCTTCAAGCGGAAAATCCGTCTTTGTGCCCCGCGTTCAGGCCGCTTAGGCTACTGATCGAAGTGCACACGGGCGAAGAATCAAAATCGGGCTTTACGAGCGAAGACGGCATTGTACGGGCTTTGGAGTACGCCCAAGAAGCGAATCTGAACGTCGGCGGTTTTATGACGATGGCGCCGCTGAGCGCCTCTCCCGAATCGGCCGAGGTGCACCGTTCATTCGTTACGCTGCGCGAAATTAAAGAGCGTATGCAAAAACGCTTTCCCTCTTTTTCGCTGACCGAACTTTCAATGGGAATGTCTTCGGATTTTGAAACGGCAATTGAAGAGGGTTCCACCCTTGTACGCATCGGAACCGCCCTGTTCCGCAATGCCGGAGCGGAGGCGCAGGCGTGAAAAAAGTCGCAAAAAAAATACCGTGGATTTTGTGCCTGTTTTGTTTGTGCGTGCCGCTTGCCGCCGACGAGGATGCGCTTCGGATTGAAGGCTATCAAAAAGACAAACCGCTTCCGTCGTGGGTAAAAGACGTGCGCCGCGCCGAAATCATTACCTTCGGCTCGCTTCCTTTTACGACGCTCGGGGTTACGCTCGCGTATTCGCTGTACCGCTACGCGGCGAACGATTTTAAGGCGGCCTATATTCCGAATCCGTTTCCGCTTTCTTCGAGCGAAGCGAGGCTCAATACAAGCGAGCAGATAGGCATTATATCCGCAGCGGCCGCGCTCAGCGTCGCTATAGGCCTTACCGATTTTATCGTTATAAAAGTAAATGAAAACCGCAAAAAAAATGCCGAACGGATCGATGCCGACCGGGAAGGCCTTATCACCGTTGAAAGCATTCCGCCGCAAAACGATAGCGAGGCGGAAAACGATACTGACGCGCCCGAAGCGCCGGGCCAAAGCGGGCTGTGATGCCGTCAATATGTTTTAATGCGGACACAAGTCTTTGTCCCATGCGCTTGGATGTGTACGCAAGTTCGGTGCAAAATATAAGCCGCTCGCGCTTAAAATCGGGAATAAAGCGCGTCGCCGTAAACGGAAAAGAAGCGAAACTTTCTTTGCGTCTTAAAGGCGGCGAGGAAGTATGCATTGAATGGGAAGATCCCGTGCCGGAGAATATCGAGCCCGAAAACCTTCCCTTGGATATTTTATTTGAAAACGAAGCGGTAACGGTCGTCAACAAGGCTTCGGGCATGGTAACGCATCCGGGGGCGGGAAACCGCCGGCACACGCTGGTCAATGCGCTTTTGTATCATTGGGGGCGCGGTTGTGTGTGCGGCGCTTCGCTGAGGCCGGGAATCGTTCACCGCCTCGATAAAGATACATCGGGCGTGTTGATTGCGGCGAAAAACAGGGATGCCGAAGTGTTTTTGCAAAGCGAATTTAAAAACCGCAGGGTAAAAAAAGAATATATCGCGATCGTAAGCGGACATCCGCCTGCGCTTGAGGGCGAAATCAAAAATTATCTGTGCCGCTCTTCTTCGAACCGCAAACGCTTTACCGTGTCGCCCGATGACGAAGCGGGAAAATTCGCCCACACTCGCTACCGCTGCGTCGGCATATACGGCCCGTATTCCCTTATGCGCATACGCATTAAAACGGGGCGCACGCATCAAATCCGCGTGCACATGAAATATTTGGGCTGTCCGGTTTTGGGCGACTGCGTGTACGGCAAAAAAGACGCACGCTTTCCCGACGCCGCTTTGATGCTCCATGCGTATAAGTTGGCAGTGCGCCTTCCGCCCCGTGCTTCCGATTCGGCTCCGTTTAACCCCGACGGCGGCTCTCTTAAGAGCGCCTGCAGTCGGGATACGCCCGCCGTTTTTACCGCTCCGGTACCCGACCGTTTTAAAAAAGTGCTTAAAGTGCTTCATGCCGAATTCAGTTCGGAGCATCTTGCATCCGTTTCTTCAAAAAATTAAAAAGGCCGCGCATATGAACGTAAAGGAACTTTCAATTTCACTCATCGCGCGCGAAGCCGACTTTATCGTTATAGACAAACCCGCAGGGCTTCCGTCGGCGCCGCTTGCCGAAAACGAAGACACCGCTTTTTCGCAAATCGTTCGCCTTGCGCCCGAAGCCGCCCTCGTGTACGGTAAAAAGAAAACGGAAGGCGGACTTGTACACCGTTTGGATACGGCGACACGGGGCTTGCTCCTTGCCGCATGTACGCAAAACGCTTTTGACGATTTTGTGCGTCAACAGGAAGAAGGCCGCTTTATAAAATATTATTGCGCGTATTGCGATTGCCGAAAACCGGACCTTTTGAGCCGTATTGTGCCGCCGCTGAGCATCGAAAGCCGCTTCCGTGCGTACGGCGAGGGCGGCAAAAAAGTAAAGCCCGTCTTTGCCGATTCCGGAAGAGCCGATTTGAAAAAAGCCGGAAGTAAAATCTACCGCACGGAAATCGTATCGGTGCGGGAAGTAAAAACGGAAGACGGAATGCCGGCCGTGCAGGTTATGTGCAAAATCGCAAACGGCTTCCGCCATCAAGTGCGCTCCCACCTTGCATCCTACGGTTTGCCGGTCATCGGCGATTTTTTATATAACGAAGACAATAACGAGCGCAATATGGAAAATTCCGAGTTATGCGCTCAGTTGCGCTTTACGGCTTGCGCATTGGAATTCGATCATCCGGCAAACGGTAGGCGGCTGCGCTTTGTTTTGGAAGGATTTACATTGCCGGATTGAGTTCCCGTATCGCGTTTTTTACTTCACCGGCTAAATAAAAGGAACCGGCGCACAGAAGCGTTTTGTTTTCTTTTGCGGCACAATCGATCGCTTGCCGTATTGCGCGGCCGAAGTCTTTGTCCGCATGTAGGACGGAAGGGGCGGCGGTTGCGTTTTCAAAGCATGCCGAAAACGCGCGCACGGTTTTTTCGTAATCGGAGCGTTTGGCGCTTCCCGGAACGGTAAGCGCAATGCGGCTGAAAGAGCAGGGCGAATCTTTTATGATGCGCGCCATCGATTCGACGTCTTTATCGGCTGCGCAGGCAAAGAGCAAGTGGCATCGTGCGCCGAAATGCGCATAAAATGTTTCCAGCGTTCCTTTCATACTGTTTGCCGTGTGGCAGCCGTCAATGACGATCGTCAGAGCGCCGTTTTGCACGGGAAGGCGTACCGTTTCGAAGCGCGCGGGTAAAAAGGCTTTTTCCAAGCCCTGTTCGATTATTCTTTCATCGATATCGGGAAGAGCAAGCTTTACGGCCGCCGCCGCTGTCGCCGCGTTTTCCGCTTGAAATTTTCCCTGCAGTTTAAGGCGCGCTGTGAGCGGCCGCGAAAACGACAGGCGCCGCCCGTAGGCTTTTTCGAATTGCCGAAGTTTTTCGGCGCTGAACAAAATTTCCGCGGCCGAATCGAAATTGCTTCCGACATCACCGCAGCCCGGGGGAGTGCCGCTAAGGTTGCCGCTTTTATAGTTTATATTCGCGGCATCGCCGATACATAAAATCGGAGCCTGCATTTCGCGCGCTTTATGTTCAAATACGTTTTTTACTTCGTTTTTTTGCGGCGCAATGCATACGGGAATTCCCTGTTTTATAATGCCCGCCTTTTCGCCCGCAATAGCTTGCAGCGTTGTTCCCAAATATTCGGTGTGTTCCAATTCAATTTGCGTTATCGCGCATACACAAGGCAGCAGAACGTTCGTTGCGTCGAGCCGTCCGCCCAAGCCCGTTTCAAAGACAACCCATTCCATGCCGCAGCTGCGGAAACAAAAAAAAGCGAAAAGCGTCATCAGTTCAAACCATGTCGGCTTTGTTTTTTCATCGCCGGCTTCTGTAATAAAAAACTCGGCTGCGGGAATAAAAGCGTTCACGGCCTTTTCGTATTCCGTTTCCGGCAAAAAAGAAAAAGGGCTGCTTACGCGTTCGCGGATATCGGCGACATGGGGCGACAGGTATAAACCCGTTTTAAAACCCGCTTCTTCCAAAACGGAAGCGCAAAAAACCGATACTGAACCCTTGCCCTTGGAGCCGGCAACGTGAATCGATTTATACGCGTTTTGCGGATTTCCGAATCGTTCGCACAAATACCGCATTGTATCGAGGCGGAAAAAATCCTTTTCGGGATTTTTTTCAAAGTTCCGGTATTGTTCGAGCCACTGCTCGAAGCGCTGCATCGCCGATTTTCTAATAACCATGAAGACAACTGATTAACAATTATATTGGGCGCTGACGGGATCGAACCGCCGACATTTTGGGTGTAAACCAAACGCTCGTACCAGCTGAGCTAAGCGCCCGCAAAGAATGAACGCATCATAGCAGTTTCGCGCATTTCGGTCAAGCGGGTATATTGAAAATTTGACAAATCGAAAATTCTTATGTACAATTTATAAAACTTTAATTATTTGTTGTTGCATGCGGAGGTCGGTTATGAAAAAAATCTGTTTAATGTTATTTATAATTATCGGAGTTTCCGCGCTGCTTTTTGCGAACGGAAGCGGCGAAAAAAGAGCGGCGGAAGGAAGTTCGGGACGTTCACAGTTGGTTATTTGGGATCAATTTTACCGCCCTGAAGAAAATTCCGTGATGGAAGAAATTATCAGACGGTTTGAAAAAGAAAACCCGGATATTCGAATTGTGCGGGAAGTAAAAACGCTTGATGATTTAAAACTTGTTTTACAAATGGCGGTTCAATCGGGCACGGGACCGGATATTATGCAGCTCAATCAGGGTGAAGCCGATATGGGGGCTTTCGTAAAATCGGACCTTATTCTCGATTTAACCGATACGGCCGTTAAAACGGGTTGGGAACAAAGATTGTCAAAATCGAATTTAAGTTCAATGGGCTACAAAGGCAAATATTACGGCGTATCCGTTACGGGCGAAATAGTCGGCTTTTTTTATAATAAAAATATTTTTAAGAAGTTAAACCTTTCGGTTCCAAAAACTTTGGAAGATCTTGAAAAGATTTTAGCGGATGTAAAAGCTGCCGGTTATATCCCGATTAATTTCGGTAATTTGGACGGTTGGACGGGAATTCATGAGTGGTCTGCTTTACAGCATGTTTTAAATTCCCGGGTGCAGCTGGACGGTATGATGAGCGGTAAAAAAGGGAATTTTTGGAATTCCAAAGAAAACATTGCCGCAGCCGACATTTTGGTTTCATGGGTAAAAAAAGGCTATTTTACGCCGAACTTTTCCGCAATCGGCTACGACGATTCGGCGACCGTTTTTTATCGGGGCAATTCCGCGCTCATGCTCACGGGAAACTGGCTCCAGGGCGAAATCAATACGAATGCACCGTTTGAAACCGGCTTTTTTCTGCTGCCGGCTCCCCGCTCCTCATCGCAAAACCTGAAAGCGGTCGGCGGGCCCGGAATCCCGTTCGTTATAAATAAAAAAACGAAGCATACCGGTGCTGCGGTTAAATTTTTGGATTTTTTGACGCAAAAAACGACGGCTGCCCTTTGGGCGGAAAACGCCATGCTGCCGGCTTTACCGCTCGATGCCGGTTCGGTAAAAAACGCTACGCCCTTATTTAACGATATTATTCAGTGCTATAATACCGTAAATAAAATAAACGGCATGGGGTATTTTATCGATTGGATTACGCCGACCTTTTACGATACGTGTTCTTCCGCCGTGCAAAAACTTATGGCGCTCGAGATTACGCCGGAAACTTTTGTTAAAGAACTTCAAAACGATTACAATAAATTTTATTGATAACTGATATACGGAAACTGCGGTTGAAGGGGCTGTCAAAAAAGCATCCGACTTTTGAAACGGTTTCTTCGACCCGGCACGGGGACTTATGTATGCGAAGATTTGTATCGCGCAGTTTGTTTGACAATAAACCGAAAGGCTTTTTGTATCTTTTGCCTGCACTTGTAATATATATTTGCTTTTTTATTATACCCGTAACAAAAACGTTTATATCTTCGTTTTTTACCTTTCCGACAACTTCCGAGCGGACTTTCGTTTGGTTTGCAAATTATGCGGAACTTTTAAAAGATGAGTTGTTTTGGTTGTCGCTGAAAAACAACGGCATTATGATTTTTTACATGATGGTTGTTCCGGGAATTTTCGGCTTAATTTTGGCAACCGTTTTTGAAATAAGCAATCCGAAAGCGGGTAAACTTTTTGAAGTTTCATTTTTTATGCCGCAGATTCTGTCTTTGGTTGTTGTCGGTGTTATATGGAAATGGATTTATAATCCCGTATTCGGCATTTTAAATCGGCTTTTGGTTTTAGCCGGCTTTGACAATTCGGGACAGGCATGGCTGGGAAGTACAAAAACCGCAATACATGCCGTCGGCTTTACGGGAATATGGGTCAACTACGGTTTCGCGATGGTTATTTTTTTAGCAGGCTATAAGCGGATCCCGAAATCTTTTTTTGAAGCTGCAGCCTTGGACGGAGCCGGTTTTTGGAGAAAGTTTTTTTATATATCTTTGCCTTCTTTACGCGGCGAGATAAGCGTCGTTTTTACCTATCTGTTTATTCAGGCTTTAAAGACCTTCGACCTTATATATGTTATGACTAAAGGCGGTCCGGGAAACGCAACTTCGGTTATATCTTTATATGTATTCAAAAACGCGTTCCAATACGACCGTTTGGGGTACGCGGCTTCCATTGCCATATATCTGCTCATTTTTATTACGCTGGGCTCTTTCCTTATCGATAAAGTCATTAAAAAGAGGAGCTATGAATAAAAAGATTTCTTTAAAAATTATTACCTATCTTTTTTTGACTTTAGTGCTTGTCTTTGCTTTGACGCCTTTAATCTTTACCTGGTTTGTGTCTTTTAAAACAAAGGCGGAACTCGCGCAAAACGTTTTCGGTTTGCCGCAGGTGTGGCAGTTCGGAAATTTCAACAGAGCGTGGGAGCAGGGGCATTTCGGGACCTATTATAAAAATTCGGTTATAGTCGTAATTCCCGTAGTCGTTATGTCGATAGTATTATCTTTAATGACTTCTTATGCGTTGGTCTTTTTTTCGCTTAAAAGCAAAAAAATTATTTTAAAGCTTTTTATGTTCGGCCTTGCCGTTCCCATGGAAGTCGTCATTATTCAGCTGTATTATCATATGCTTTCGCTGCATTTGCTGAATACTCGTACCGGTCTTATTTTGGCGCAAATAGCCCTGTCCCTTCCTTTCGGCGTATTTTTTATGTCTGCCAATTTGAACGCTTTGCCGCATGCGATATTGGAATCTGCTGAAATTGAAGGTGCCGATACTTGGGTTATTTTGTGGAAAATCATCGCGCCTTTAATTATGCCCGCGATAATTGCATGTGCGGTTTTCTTTTTTATTTGGACATGGAACGAATTTTTATTAGCGTTGGTTTTGATAAGCAAAGAAAATTTAAGAACGCTTCCGGTCGGAATGGCGTACTTTCAGGGCAAATATGTCGGAGACATTCCGCTTATGGCCATGGGCGCCACCCTTATGACCGTGCCGGTCATCATCATATACGTATTGCTGCAAAAGTATTTTATTTCGGGAATTCTTGCCGGCGCTTTAAAGGAATAAAAAAAGCACCGATAAAGGAACGGTGCAAAAACTTAAGTGCTTTTTGCCGTTTCCCGATCGGTGCCGAATATTAAACTTTAGTTATAAAGCTTTATTTACCTTTGATAAAATTGGGCAGGGTACCGGTTGCGGCGTATTGGCCGGCGATGTAGCCGTTTGCACAGCAGTCCGCGACGGCGTTGGAACCGAGGCGGTTTGTACCGTGGATACCGCCGGTAATTTCACCTGCGGCGAATAAGCCGGGAATTACTTCACCGTAAATATCACGCACTTCGGTTTTCGGGGTAATGTTCAAACCGCCCATCGTGTGGTGAACGGAAGGCCATTGCGGAATCGCGTAATAAGGACCGCTTTCCATGGTCATCATAATACCCTTATCGATTCTTTTGCCGAAGTCGGGATCGGCGCCGTTTTTAACGTAGCCGTTGTGTTTGGCGATCGTTGCGGCAAGGTTTGTGCCGGGAATCGAAACTTTTTTACCTTCATAGGTGCGCTTGTTGATTTCCGCAGCCAAAGCTTCAAGCGTATCGGCTTTGAAAATTCTGTCGGCCGCCATGCCGCTTTTAAGCTGTTCGGGGGTAACGAATCCGCCTTTTTTTACGATTTCTTCATTCATGATGCAGAAGGTCGGGAATCCGCCCGAGTTTTTGGCGGCGTTCGAACATACGTCGCGGCGCTCGCCTTCGTTTACGTAGCGTTCGCCCTTGTAGTCAACGTATACGACACCGGAACTGGGGCCCGAAAAGGGAATAACCGCCCATGCGTCCAAAACGCCTCCGTTCGGATTTGCGAACGGATACAGTTGAATGTAAGACATGTGCATAATTTCGGCGCCGATTGCCTGAGCTTGCGTAATGCCTTCACCGGTTGCGCCTACATGGTTTGTCGTGGGCAATTCTTTGGTCAGCATGGGAACATAGCGAGAGCGCATCGGAACGTCGGCACTGAAACCGCCGGTCGCTAAAATAACGCCTTTGGTCGCTTTCATGCTTTTAAAGCCGTCTTTCGTTTCGACGCCGATACCGACGACCTTGCCCGAAAGCGGCTTTTCGCGGTAAATCGTTACCATTTTGGTGTTTACCAAAATCGGCACGCCGGCTTTTTCAACCATTTTCTTTTGAACCTGAACAATGTCGGAGCCCTGTCCGTTGATCGTCGTGTAGGTGCGGTAGCCGTAGTGCCCGCCCGGACGCGTTAAGCTTTTGCGTACTTGCAAACCGTTATCCAAAAGCATATTCAAATAAAAGGGAGAACCGTACACCATGTTTTTTACCAGCGCTTCATCGCCCATGTAGTCGCCGCCTTTAAGCGTGTCGGCGATGTGCTTTTCGGCCGTATCGGGCGGCAGGTTCATGTCTTTTTGGAACTGCGCGGCAAGCTTGCTCGTATAAGCGGCGTACACGCCGCCGTTGATTTGCGAGTTTCCGCCGACAAAGGGCATTTTTTCGATAAGCACAACGTCTTTTGCACCGTTTGTCTTGGCGCTGTGAGCAGCCGCAAGACCCGCGAAGCCTCCGCCTACGACGATAATGTCATGGGTTTCGTCCCATTTTGCCGGCGGCGTGCTGCCGTAGTGCTTATCCTGCGCGGCGGAAGCCGTCTTTTTAGCGGTTTTAAAATCGGCCGGATTTCCGCCGGCTTTTTTAATCGCCGCTTCAACTGCATTTAAAATTCCGTTGCTCGTCATCGTTGCGCCGGAAACGGTGTCTACCGAAAGGCTTTGCTGTTTGACGATTGCTGCGGGAACGGAACTTATTGCGGCATCGGAAATGCCGGGCGTTTCACTGTGCGATTTTACCGTAACGCTTTCAATTTTTGTTTTTGAAAGTTTTACTTCAACGGTCAATCCGTCCCTCATACCTTTTACCGTCTCGGTATAGGTGCCTGCTTTCATATTGCTTCCCTTTGCGAAAAGCACTGTTGTGATACAGGCAGCTGCAATGAAAAATACAAATAATTTTTTTGCGGTTTGCATTTTTCCTCCTAGAATAAATAAAATATAAGGTTATCTATAAAACAATTAGAAACCATAATAAAAGGTATCAGAACTTTTTTGTTTTGTCAAATGAACTTACTTTTGATTTTTGCGAACATGGCGGCGGCCGCTTCGCCGCTTAATTCCTGCGGCGCCTCGTGGTATTCGACGAGGTTTTGCGGAATTTCGTCCAAAAAGGGCGAGGGAGCGCATTCGACAACCGTTTGCATTTTGCGCCGCCTTCCGCACGACGAAATAAACAGTTTGTCCCGCGCGCGCGTAATCGCGACGTAGAACAGGCGCCTTTCTTCTTCGATCCCGCCTTCGCCGTCTTCGAGGCTGCGCGCATGCGGTATAAGGCCGTCTTCGCAGCCGGCGATAAACACAACGGGAAATTCCAAACCTTTGGAAGCGTGAATCGTCATCAGGTTGACTTTGCCCAAAAGCGAATCCTCTTCCATGTCGTCGCGCGACAAAAGGGTAATGCGGTTCAGCCACGCATACAAGCCCGAATCGGTTGTGTCGGGGTTGTTTTCCCACGTTTCTATGGAATCGATAAGATATTCTATATTCAAAAATTTGTAGCGCGCGGCTTTTTCGTTTTTCGGATATTCGCTTACCAAATAGCTCCAATAATCGAGCGTTTCGACAAAGGCGCGCACCTTTTTTGAAAGGCTGCCGCTTCCCAACAAAGCGCTTCGTTGCGCAACGATAAAATCGTAAAATTCTTCAAGCGCGCCGTAATTTTTATCCGACTCTTTTTCCGTTTTTCCTTCGTTTGCTGCGGCAAAATCTTTGCCCGGCACTTGGAACGAAGGTATGTCGTCGCCGTCAAAAAGCAGGTTTTCGCGTTCCTCCGCCGAATCGCCGCTTTTACCGGGAACGGATGCGCCCGGCGTTTTTGTGTGCGCGATGTACGTTTCGATCGCTTCCCACAGCGGACAATCTTTTTCCGCGGCGATTGCGTTGAGCTTTTCGATCGTTTTTCTGCCGATGCCGCGCCGGGGCGTATTTATAATGCGCAAAAGATTTATGTCGTCGTTGTAGTTCGTGCATACGCGAAGATAGCTTATAATGTCTTTAATTTCTTTGCGCTGAAAAAAGCTTGTGCCGCCGCTCATCGTGTACGGAATACCCGATGCCAAAAACGCTTCTTCTATGGCGCGGCTTTGCGTGTTTGCGCGCAGCAAAACGCCGAAGTCGCCGTAAGTTTTCCGTTCGTTTGCGCACAAGCCCTGTATGCTTTCGGCGATAAAATCGGCTTCGGCCGCTTCGTTTTCGGGAAGGTAAATTTCAATCGGTTTTCCGCTGCCGTTGCCCGACCACAACTCTTTATCTTTGCGGTTCGTATTGTGCGAAATAACGCCGTTTGCGGCCGCCAAAATGGTTTCGGTGGAGCGGTAGTTTTGTTCCAAACGGATTTCTTCAACGTGGGGAAAATCTTTTTCGAACATGCGTATGTTTTCGTAGTTTGCACCGCGCCAGCTGTATATCGACTGATCGTCATCTCCGACAACCGCAACGTTTTTATCGGCAATCAGGCGCATAAGGCAATATTGCTGAAAGGACGTGTCCTGAAACTCATCGACCATAACGTATTTATACCGCTGCCGGTAGCGTTCGAGCACGTCGGGATGTTCTTTAAAAAGTTTTATCGGCAGCACGATTAAATCGTCAAAGTCAACCGCATTGTACAGCTTGAGTCCTTTTTGGTATTCTTCGTAGAGCGGACGGTACATATCGTTTACACTTTTCCAATCGGCGCGCCCCGTTTTTATGTTTGAAAATAAATTGGCGGTTTTATACGCGTCCAAAGCATCGACGGAAAACTTTAATTCGCGCGCCGTTTCTTTAATCAGCTGCACCTTATCGGTTTCGTCGTAAATCGAAAAATTGTCGCGCCAGCCGAGCTTGTCTATGTCGCCGCGCAAAATACGCACGCCGAATGCGTGAAAGGTCGAAACGGTTAAGTTTTGCAGTTTTTTGCCCGTTTGTTCTTTTATGCGTTCGGCCATTTCTTTTGCGGCTTTGTTTGTAAAGGTGAGGGCAAGAATTTGGCTTTGCGGAATTCCGCGTTCGAGCATCCACGCGATGCGGTAGGTAATGACGCGCGTTTTGCCGCTTCCCGCTCCGGCTATAATCAAAAGCGCGCCTTCGGTTTTTTGTACCGCTTTCAGCTGTTCGCCGTTCAATTCCCGTTTCAGTTCGTCTTCACGCATAAGCGGTATTGTACGTAAAATCGGAGCGCTGTGCAAGCCGCCGCATTTTGCGCTCATCTTATCAAAATAAACTCCGATATAATAGTAAGGCGGTTTTTTTATTCCGAAAATTGCGGCAAAGTGCCGTTAAGTACTTGACTGTCAGGGAGTTGGCGTAGACAATAGTATGATAGAAGTTATGCGTTTGGATGGGAGCCCGTATTGGATAAATCCGCATCAAATTGAGTATATGGAAAAAAATCCCGATGTAACGCTGGTTATGCTGTCCGGCAAAAAGCTGGTTGTGCGCAACAGCGCCGAGGATATGATTGAAAAAATCATTGCATACCGCCGCCTTATCGGCGCATTTAAAAATGAATTGTAATAACGGGAGGAACTGATAAAAAGCGCTGCCTGAAATAGCGTCATCGCTTTTTATCGCGAGTTTGCACGGCAAAGCTCGCATATTATATGTGCGTGCATCCGCACGCACGGATAAAAACTTTTTCGGAAGCTGACGCTTTCTGCAAAAGTTTTTATGGGAGGAACTGATGGATATAGCGAGTATTTTAGGCATTGCGGGGGGTCTTGCAGCTCTCGTTTTTTCGGTGCTTTCTTCGGGCGGCGGTTTGGGCGGCATTTGGGACGTGCCTTCTCTTATATTCGTTATCGTCGGTTCATTTTTTGCAATGCTCCTGAGTTTTCCGATGAACAGGGTTTTTGCCATGTTCAAAATTATGGGAAAGATTTTTAAAACCCCCGATTTCGGCGGAAAAGCGCTGGTGCAGAACATGGTCGCCCTATCCGAAAAAGCCCGCCGCGAAGGCATTCTTGCGCTGGAAGAAGGGTTGGAAGACTTGGAAGATCCGTTTATGAAGTCGGGCTTACGCCTCGTCGTAGACGGAACCGACGGCGCCGTTATCCGCACGATTATGGAAAACGAATTGAACCGCATAGAAGGGCGCCATATGGATTGGATCGGCATGATGGTGCAGTGGGCCGGTTTGGGGCCTTCGTACGGAATGATGGGTACGGTTATCGGGCTTATCGGTATGTTGGGCAAACTTGAAGATAAAAGTTCGATCGGACCGAATATGGCCATCGCCTTGGTTACGACGCTGTACGGTTCGTTATTGGCAAACATGTTTTTAACTCCTATTTCGAATAAACTGGCATATCAAAACGGTTTGGAAATTCAAACGAAAGAAATGGTCATTGAAGGCGTTCTCTCCATTCAAGCCGGAGACAACCCGCGTATTTTGGCGATGAAGCTGCTTACCTATCTTGATCCGCAGACGAGAAAGTCCGTTGAAGCGGATGTGCTGAAGGACTGAGCATGGCAAAAAAGGAAAGAAAGCAGACACCTAAAGCGTCTAAAGCGTGGCTTGAAACATACGGCGATATGATTACGCTGATGCTGTGTTTTTTCGTCGCGCTTTTTAATCCTACGGAAATAGACGAAATTCAGCTTGCTCAGCTGACCGTGGCGCTGCAGGGAGATCCGACTTCAGGCGGTATGTCGCTTTCTTCGGGCCGCCTTGCCGATTTGGGAAATACGGTTACCTCTTTGCCGGCTTTGGAAAAAGGAAAAGTGCTCGGTCTTGCCGTAAAAAAAGCGACCACCGTTTTTGCCCCCGAAATTCACAGCAATAAGATTTTGGTTACGGCCGATGAGCGCGGCCTTGTTATAACGCTCGCGTCCGACGCTTTTTTTAGAGAAAACAGCGCCGAACTGCTTATAGACGAAACACGGGACACATTGCTGCGCTTGGCGCAGTTTTTCAATTTGAGCGAGTTAAAAGACCGCAAATTCAGAATAGAAGGGCATACCGATTCGGTCGCACCCGATCCGGCACTGTGGCCGAGTAATTGGGAACTTTCGGCTGCGCGCGCCATAAACGTGCTGCACTATTTGGCCGATTTCGGAGCGGACGAAAGGCGCTTTTACGTTGTCGGCTACGGCGACACGCAGCCTAAGGCGGCCGAAGATACGCCCGAGGGCCGCGCTTATAATCGGCGCGTCGATATAATAATTCTGGACGAAGGTCATTTTTAATGATACTATATTAAGCGAGGTTAACTGCTATGGCTGATGACGATTTAAACTTTGATGACGGCGAGAATACCGGTAGCGCATCTTCTCAAAAAGGCGGAAAGATGGGCGGCTTATTGCCGACTATTCTAAAATGGGCGGCGATTGCCGTCGGCGCCATTATTCTTATCGTAACGGTTGTCGTTATTACCATGTCGATTATCAATTCAAATACTCCTTCGACGACGGCGGTTCCCGTATCGCAGGAATACCAGCCCAAGCGGCCCGAATACGAATGGTACCGTTCTTTGCCGGATGTGCGTGCAAAAACCGTCGATACCGTGCCCGCAAGCGTTATAGTCAATGTCGTTTTGGGGTATAAAAAAGACGATAAGGTCGCTTCGAACGAAATTACGGCGCGTACGGTCGAAATTCAGGATTACCTGCGCAAGTATTTTTCGAGCAAAAAAGCGGTCGACTTGCGCCCCCAAAACGAGGATATGCTCAAACTCGAAATAAAAAACGACATCAACGATATATTGACTTCGTCTTCCATACGCGATGTACGTTTTTTGAAATTCGAAGTGGTGGAGCAATGAAAAGGTGTTAGGCAATGAATGAAGTTTTATCGCAGGATGAGATTGATCAGCTGCTGATGGCTATCAGTTCCGGTGATTCCGAAACGGAGGAATTCAAGCCGGTTAACGATACGCGCAAAATCAAAATATACGACTTTAAGCGCCCGGATAAGTTCTCTAAAGAACAAATCCGCACCGTTTCGATTATGCACGAAACGTTTGCACGTCTTACGACGACGGCACTTTCGGCCCAGTTGCGCAGCATGGCACACGTTCACGTCGCTTCCGTCGATCAGCTTACATACGAAGAATTCATCCGCTCGATTCCGACTCCGACGACTTTGGCCGTCATCAATATGGATCCTTTAAAGGGAAACGCCATATTGGAAATCGACCCTGCGATTACTTTTTCGATTATAGACCGTCTGTTCGGCGGACAGGGGCAAGCTTCGAAAGTGCAGCGCGACCTTACCGATATCGAACAATCGGTTATGGAAGGCATTATCGTGCGTATTTTGGCGAATATGCGCGAAGCATGGACACAGGTTATCGATTTGCGCCCGCGCTTGGGACAAATCGAAACGAACCCCCAGTTTGCGCAAATAGTTCCGCCTTCGGAAATGGTCGTTTTGGTAACGCTCGAAACGAAGATCGGCGAAGAAGAAGGCATGATGAACTTTTGCATTCCGTATATTACGATTGAGCCGATTATTTCCAAACTGTCGTCGCAGTTTTGGTTTTCGTCCGTGCGCAGAAGTTCGACCACGCAGTATTTGGGCGTGTTAAAAGAAAAACTGTCGTCGGTCGATATGGACGTGGTCGCCGAAATCGGTTCGATCGACCTTCCGATCCGCGACGTTTTAACTTTAAAAGTGGGCGATATCGTCCGATTATCAAATATAAGGGTAGGCGATCCGCTTACGCTTAATGTGGGCAATAAAAAGAAGTTTTACTGTCAGCCCGGTGTTATCGGCAAAAAAATGGCCGTACAGGTTATCGGGAAAATAGACCAAAGCGAAACCGAAGAATTCGAAGAATTATCGGTGGAAGGAGAAGAAGCATATGAGTGACGGCGCCATTTCTCAAGATGAAATAGATGCTCTGTTGGCAGGTGTAGATATGGGCGGCGGAGGAAGTGCTCCGGCCGGCTCTTTCCCTGCGGCATCGCTTGATACCGCGACCCTCGGCAATTTTGCGGCGGAAACCGTCGGGACTTTTTCCAATTCGCTTAAAACGATGACCGGGGCCGATTTTAAAATTCAAAAGCCGATTGTAGAAGTGCTGACCCGCGACGATGTTTTAAAAAAACTGCCGGAAATGGTTGTCGCCGTTATGACCGATTTTTCCGCCGGCCTTACCGGCGATCATTTGTTTTTAATGGATCCCGAACTGGCAAAAAAAATAACGTCGCTCGTCAATAAGGAAACCGCTCCCGAATTGGACGAAATGGCGCTTTCGGTTATTTCCGAAGCGATAGCCCAGCAGGTAGGTACGCAAATTACGCATTTAAGCTCGACGGGAAAACTGCCCGGTTTGGCATCGCGTCCGGCCGAAGCTTTGCATGTGCCCAAGGCGATGGTGCGCTTTCCGCAGGATACCTTTCCCGTTTTTTCGTACCCCGTTTCGGTTGATGGTACCGATTACACGATATGGGAAGCGTTTTCGAGCGAAGCCGCTGCGGGCATTATAAAGGCTTTAAGCCCTTCGGCCGCCCCTCAAACTGCGGCAACCCTTTCTCCTTCCGAGCTTGCGGGTTTGGGCGGCATGGGCTCAGGCGTTCCCGCTTCCGATATGGGAAGCGGGCAGTCGGGTGTTCCGGGCATGAATATTCCGAATGTTCAGTCGGTTCAGTATCCGTCGCTGCAACAAACCGTCAGTACGATGGAGCAGGGCAATATCGGTCTTATCATGGACGTATACATGGAAATGACCGTAGAACTCGGCCGTACGAAAAAACAGATAAAAGAAATCCTCGGCATGGGCGAGGGTACGATTATAGAGCTTGATAAACTCGCGGGTGAACCGGTTGATATTTTGGTAAACCATAAACCGATCGCAAAGGGCGAAGTCGTCGTTATCGATGAAAACTTCGGCGTGCGCGTTACCGAGATTCTTGCACCGATTGAAAGGGTGAGCGATTTGCGCTAAGGGACATCTCGAAAAACTCGCCTTTGGCGATTTCTCCGAGATGTCGCCGAGTTTTAACTCGCTGTATTATCGCGAGTTAAAACATCGCATTTTCAAAGTTACCTCTAAAAACTGCAGTTTTTAGAGGTTTCCTAAAATATCCGGGTGGGGGGCTGATTACGAATATCTCAAAAAAAACGTATAAAACGTTCCGCGTTTTTATGTGTGCGCTTTTTATATTGTGTGCCGCCGCGTTGTGCGCGCAAAGTTCCGGTACGCAAAGTGCAGACTCAAACGGTGCAAGTGCGGTCGCTGCAAACAATGTCGCAGCGGACCGTCAAGGCGCGGGCGCCGCGGGGACGAGGAGCGAAGGTGCATCCGCGTCGAGCGCACAATCGCTGAAAAATTCCGAAAAAGATTTGCTTATCAATACCGGAAGTGCCCCCGATTCCGTATCGGGCGGCGCCCCGAGTACGTTGTGGCTTTTTATCCGCATGATTTTCGTGCTCGCCCTCGTTATCGTCTGTATCTATGTACTCGTATACTTTTTGAAAAAAGGTTTTACGCAGCGTTCGCCTGAAAATCCGTTTTTAAAAAGAGCGGTTTCGCTTACGCTCGCTCCGGGCAAAGCCGTTCACGTTATTACGATGCCGGGCAAGGCCTGGCTTGTCGGCACGGGCGAATCGTCGGTAAACCTTATCGGCGAAATTACCGACACAGAGCTGGTCGACCGGCTGATTTTGGAAGCCGACAAAGTTCCCTCCGAAAAACCGAAAGATTTTGCGGGCATTTTGGCGGCTTTTACGGCGACGGCAAAGCAAACCGAAAACGTGCTGAAAAAGCAGCGCCGGCGGTTTGAAAAAGGAGACGGCAATGAATAAGTTTTGCCGCGTCTGCATGTTTGCCGCCGTCTTTTTTGCCTGTACGGCGCTCTGTGCGCAGCAAGCGGCGGGAAGTCAAAATTTCCCTGAACGCAGCGTGCAGGGAAGGGCGCAAATGCCGTCCGGCGTAACTCCCGTTCAGCTTCCCGCAATAGACGTGCAAATACGGCGCGCGCAAACGGGACAGGAAGTGTCGTTTTACGTGCAGCTTTTGCTTTTGCTTACGGTTTTAACCCTCGCGCCGAGCATTTTGCTGCTTGTTACCTGTTTTTTGCGCTTTTCGATCGTCCTTGATTTTATAAAGCGCGCGCTTTCGCTTCAGCAAGTGCCGCCGACTTCGGTGCTGAACGGCATTGCGTTTTTTTTAACGCTCTTTGTTATGTGGCCGACGTTTACGCAAATATACAACAATTCGTTTAAACCGCTTTCCGACGGACAAATTCCGATAGAGCGCGCGTTCAGCGAAGCCGAAGCTCCTTTGCGCATTTTTATGTATAAGCAAATGGCGAACAATACCGAATATATTTCGCTTTTTATGTCGATGGGAAAACTCGAAAAGCCCGAAACGCTTGCCGACGTGCCCACCTATGCGCTTATTCCGGCTTTTATTTTGCACGAATTAACCGTCGCATTCCGTATCGGTATACTTTTATACATTCCCTTTATTGTAATCGACATGGTTGTGGCAAGCATTCTTATGTCCATGGGTATGATTATGCTTCCGCCGGTACAAATTTCGATGCCGTTTAAATTGATTTTATTCATCCTTGTTGACGGTTGGGGCTTGCTGACTCAGCAGCTGTTTAATTCGATTATACCGTAATTTTTTTAAGGAGGGGGATTTTGTCTTTAGGAGCGATTGTTACCCTACTGCGCGACGGCGTTTTTCAGATTTTATTGCTCGCATCTCCCGTATTGGGAGCGGCGCTCATCGTAGGACTTATCGTGGCGATTTTTCAGGCGACGACATCAATTCAAGAGCAGACGCTGACCTTTGTGCCCAAATTGGCGGCGATTTTGGTCGTACTCGCCCTGCTCGGCGGGTGGATGTTTTCTTCCATGCGGCAATATACGATAAATATTTTTACGATGATAGGCAATATAACCCGCTGATATGCTGAACGAAATCGTCGCTCGCGCGCCGTCTTTTTTGCTTGTCGCGGGCCGCTGCATGGCTTTGTTTTTAACGCTTCCTCTCGTCGCATCGGGAGCCGTTCCGCGTCCGGCGCGGGTCGCGTTGGCGTTTTACGCGGCTTTTTTGGTGCTTCCCTTTGCCTATGCCCAAGGTTGGAACATCGATCCGTTCGGCTTGGAGTATCTGTTTATTTTAATCGGCGAAATTATGCTCGGCGTTATAAGCGGTTTTTATATTTCCATGTTGTTTGCCGCGTTCAGTTCGGCCGGGCAATTTTTCACCTACCAAATGGGTTTCGGCGCTTCGGAAGTGTACGACGCGCTTTCTCAAATAGAAAACCCCCTGATGGGACAGTATTTGAACCTTATCGCGCTTGTGCTGTTTTTGCAGACGGGCGGTTTTCAAAAACTGTTTTTAACCGGTATTTTGAACAGTTTTCAAAGTTTAAACGCTTTTACCCTTGTTGCGCATCGCGGCGATTTTTTAACATTTTTGCTGCGCGGTCTTTCAAAACTTTTTTTTGACGCCATGGTTATCGCACTGCCCATGGTCGGCACGCTTTTTTTGATCGCCGTCTGCATGGGAATTTTATCGAAGGCCGCTCCGCAGATGAACCTTTTGTCGGAAGGCCTTCCCATTACGATTTTGGTCGCCTTTTTTTTATTGACGGTGCTTTTGCCGTACATGGCCGATTTTTTTATACGCTTGTTCGACGCGGCCTTTGCGAACCTTGAACGCTTGTTTGCCGTCACGGGGCAAAGCATATGAGTACCGACTTGTTCCGAATAGATTTGCAGTGGTTTGCCGCGGAAGATGAGGGGCGCACCGAACAGCCTACCGAGTACAAACTGCGAAAAGCCCGCGAAGAAGGCCGCGTTGCAAAAAGTCAGGAATTGAACGGCGCCCTCGTTATGCTTTTGCCCGCTTTAACCGTCATCATCCTTGCGCCGTGGCTTTTTAAGCAAAGCATCGGCATAATCCGTTTTTATTTTGACCGCTGTACCGAATCGCAGCTTACACCCCTTTTGGTGCGCACGTTTTTTTACTACTTTATTAAAATGGTGCTGCCGATTTCTTTAAGCGCTTTGGTCGCCGGCCTTGCGTCGAACCTTATTCAAAACAGGGGCTTTATTTTTTCGACAAAACCGATAGAACCCAAATTTTCAAAAGTGTTGCCGCATTTCGGCGAGTATTTCCGCAAAACGCTTTTTTCGGTTGAAGGCGCGTTCAACGTGTTCAAATCGCTTTTAAAAGTCGTCGTGATTTTCGTCGCCGCGTATATAACGATAAAAAACGATTTGCCGAACCTGCTTGCAATGCTCAATATCAATTTGTGGAGCGGCATCACGCACATTGCGTTTATGACGGCAAAAATTCTGATTGTCGCCGCTCTTATTTTTTTGGCGATTGCCGTTCCCGACTATCTGGTGCAGCGCCGTCAGTTTATCGAATCGATGAAAATGACGAAGCAGGAAGTCAAAGAAGAATTCAAAACGATGGAAGGCGATCCGCTCGTAAAAAGCCGATTGCGTCAATTTATGCGCAGCCTTATGCAGGGCAATATTCGCGACAACGTTGCAAAAGCCGATGTGGTTATAACGAACCCGACCCACTTTGCCGTCGCCGTTTTGTACGACAAAGAAGTTATGCAGGGACCGATGGTAACGGCAAAGGGGCAGGATTTGCTTGCGCAGCGCATAAAAGAAGTAGCGCGCGAAAACGATGTTCCCATGGTCGAAAACCGGCCGCTTGCGCGCGCCCTCTATGCGGAAGCGGAAATCGGTGATATAATACCTGAGGCGTATTATACCGTTCTTGCAACGATACTCGGAAAAATATATGCTATGAAGGGGAAAAAGATTTAACGGGTGGGGAGATGGCGGAAAAAAGAAGTTTTTTTAAAGATATTCCCGATGTTGCGATAGCCGTTGCCGTCGTCGCCATCGTTTTTATGCTTATTATTCCCCTGCCGACGATGTTGTTGGACGTACTTATGGCGACCAACTTTTTGCTGTCGCTGCTTATCCTGCTCATCGTCATGTATACGCCGCGCGCCATCGATTTTTCGTCGTTTCCGATGATGCTGCTTATTTCGACCGTGTACGGCCTTGCGCTGAACGTTTCTTCGACGCGGCTCATATTGACCAAGGGCGCGCAATTCGACGGCAGACTTATAACGGCGTTCGGAACCTTTGTCGTCGGTACGGGCGGCACGCAGGGGCTCGTCATCGGCTTGGTTATATTCATCGTATTGATTGCGGTTCAAGCCCTCGTTATTACAAAGGGAGCGACGCGCATCGCCGAAGTTGCCGCCCGGTTTACGCTGGACGCCATGCCGATGAAACAGGCCGCGGTCGAATCCGAATACAATCAGGGTGCCATAACCGAAGATGAAGCGCGCGTCAAAAAACTTGAAATACAGCGCGAAGCGGACTTTTACGGTTCTATGGACGGTGCGACCAAGTTCGTGTCCGGCAACGTAAAAGTCGGTATCTTTATAACGATTATAAATCTTTTTGTCGGTATTATTCTCGGCATGGTTTTGCGCCGGGAACCGTTCGGCCAAGCCGTACAAACCTATGCGAAATTTACCATCGGCGACGGATTGCTTTCGCAGATTCCTTCTTTGTTTATTTCCGTCGCGACGGGCCTTATTGTCGCCCGCACGGCATCGGACGGAAAGTCGTCGATGGGGCGGGAATTAAGCAGGCAGTTTTCGCAAAATGCGTGGATTTACTATGTTGCAAGCATTACGATGGCTTTTATCGGGTTTTTGCCCGGCTTTCCGTGGTACGTGCTTGTTCCGATGGGAGCGGCACTTTTTTACATTGCCCGTAAATTGCAGTTAAAGCAGGCGAGCGCTTTTGCCGCAAAACTTGCAAAGGAAACCGAGCGCCGCCAAACGCAGGGCGGTCCCGTCGCCGATATAAGCCCCGTGGTGCCGCTTGATCCGCTGTCGCTGGAATTGGGCTTTGCCCTCATTCCGCTCGTCGATAAAGAAAAGGGCGCCGAACTTTTGGAACGCATTACGCGCATACGGCGCGAATCGGCTTTGGATATGGGCTTGGTGGTGCCGCCCATACGAATTATCGACAATATGCAGCTCAGCCCGAACGAATACTGCTTTAAGATAAAAGGAGCGGCCGTCGGTTCAAGCCGCATCCGTATGGGCTGGTACATGTGCATGAACACCGGCGCGGTAACCGAAGAAATAGCGGGTGAACCGACGACGGATCCCGCATTCGGCCTTCCGGCAATTTGGGTTTCCGAAGTCGACCGCGAACGGGCCGAGCGGGCAGGCTATGCGGTTGTCGATCCGCCGACGATAATCGCAACGCATTTAACCGAACTGATAAAATCGCATGCGGCCGAAATCCTCGGCAGGCAGGAAATTCAGTCTATTGTCGATACGCTTAAAAAAGAGTATCCGGCCGTTGTCGAAGAAGTTACCAAACTTTTTAACATGGGAGAAATTCAAAAAGTCATGCAGGGGCTTTTGCGCGAACAAGTGTCCATCCGCAACATGGTTGCGATTTTCGAAACGCTCGCCGATTTCGGTCCGGTAACGAAAAAGACGGACATACTCGTGGAAAAAGTCAGGCAGGCTTTGGCGCGGCAAATCTGTCTGCAGTATGCCGACGAAAACCGCACGATGCATGTGCTTACGATTGCCCCGGATTTTTTGCAAAAACTGGTTGCAAGCCGCGTAGACACGGTGAACGGCCCTATTGCCGGCTTGGAACCGGCGCTGCAGCACGAATGGATTGCCGCCGTAAGCGCTTCGGTTGCATCCGTTCAGGGCAAGGGTTTTATGCCCGTTATTTTGTGCCCCGAAGAAGCGCGCATATTGGTAAAAGTCAGCACGGAGCGCGAAATGCCCAACCTTGTTGTACTGTCGGTTCCCGAAATCGTAAACGATATAAAACTTGACAATTTAGGAGAGATAAAAGTTGGCGTTTAACAGTGCTTCGCAAATGCCGTCGGTTATGCGCGGAGATTCATATGAGGATTGCGTTAAAAAAATACGCGACATTTACGGCAGGGATTATCAGATTATTCGCCGGGAAGAAGTCGCTCCGGAAGGCTTTTTCGGCTTTTTGAAAAAAAAGCAGTTTGAAGTAACGTATACGCCGGTGCCGCCTTCCGCGTACCGGATGCCTGCAGCGTCGGCGCCGTTAAATTTTGAAGAAGAACGGCGCAAGATTCTCGAAGCGGGCAAAGATTTTTCAAATCCGCAAATGAAACTTGTTTTGGACGAAATACGTTCTTTGCGCCGCGACCTTGACGAAAAAACGGCCGTGCAAAACGACGAACATCCGACCGTAAGCAAAATTCAGGAATTGATGCGCAAAAACGAATTTACCGGCGCGTACATAAAAAATATAATCGAAAAAATCCGCAAAGAGTATTCGTTGGAAGATTTGGACGACTTTGAAAAAGTGCAAAAGTCGGCGGTCGATTGGATAGGCGAAAGCATTAAAATAGCCGATACGAATTACACGTCTTTCCCGCAGGTTATCGTGCTCGTAGGTCCTACGGGCGTGGGAAAAACGACATCGGTTGCAAAACTTGCCGCAAGTTATATTGTCAAGGGCGGGACGGTGGACTCTTCCGTGCAGCGCGTGCGCATCATTACGACCGATGCCTTCCGCATCGGCGGCCATAATCAGCTTGAAACATACGGCGGCATTATGGGCGTTCCCGTTTCGATCGCCGATTCGAGCGAAGATATGCAAAAACTGTTGCGCTTATATTCAAACGATGTCGATATTATCTTTGTAGACACAACCGGACACAGTCCGAAAGACTATGAAGGACTTGCGAAAATGCGCAAAGTGCTCGACTTTAAAGGAATTCGGCCGCACGTTTTTTTAGCCGTTTCGGCATCGACAAAGGTCAGCGATTTGCGCACGATTTTGCAGCAGTACGAGATTTTCGGTTACGATGCGCTCATTATAACCAAAATGGACGAAACCGACTGCATAGGAAGCATTATCAGCGTTATGGACGAAAAGGGAAAATCGTTGGCGTATTTTACCGACGGACAGCGCGTACCGCGCGACATTGAAAAAGCGAATGCCGTGCGCATGCTTATACAGCTGGCGGACTTTAAAATAGACCGGGAACACATAGACGGAAAATTTTTGCCGAAAGGTTAGGAAAGTAAATTATGGAAGATCAAGCATCCGAATTACGGGCAATGATGCAGCGCCGCTTGGAAACGGGCGCGCCGTATCAAAACGAAAGAGTCGTTAACGGAAACAAAACGCGCAT
This sequence comes from Treponema maltophilum ATCC 51939, assembly GCF_000413055.1. Classification (NCBI taxonomy): domain Bacteria; kingdom Pseudomonadati; phylum Spirochaetota; class Spirochaetia; order Treponematales; family Treponemataceae; genus Treponema; species Treponema maltophilum. Next base: position 1,071,170 of record NZ_KE332518.1, read on the forward strand.
TATCGCCGTTACGAGCGGGAAGGGCGGCGTCGGAAAAACGAACATAGCCGTCAATATGGCGATCGCCTATGCGCAAAACGGCAAGCGCGTTATTCTTATCGACGGCGATTTGGGCATGGCGAACGTAAACGTTTTGCTGGGTATATCACCTAAGGCGAATCTTTTGGATGTTATAAACAATCGCCGCCGCATAGCCGAAATTATCACCGATACGGAATTCGGCTTTCAGTTTATTCCCGGTGCAAACGGCTTTTCACGCATAGCGAATCTTACGAATGCGGAAATGGATTTTTTCGCTTCCGAATTTACGACACTGTCCAGCGCCGACATTATCATTATCGACACGGGTGCGGGTATCGCGCAAAATGTTTTGGGCTTGCTTACGGCCGCCGATGAAGTGTACGTCGTTACGACTCCGGAACCCACGTCCATTACCGACGCCTACGGTATCATAAAAATCATTGCAACCGAAATGCTCGACAACAGACCGAACTTAAAGCTTTTGGTAAACCGCGCCCATTCGGCCTCCGAGGGCAAGCGGGTTGCCGAACGCATTATAACGATTGTAGGCCAATTTTTGAATTATCAAATAGACTATTTGGGCTTTATTTACGACGATCCGGCCGTTTCATCTTCCGTGCTGCGGCAAAAGCCTTTTTTGATTTCCCAGCCGAACGCAAAATGTTCCATGTGCATAAAGCACATTGTCGGCCGTATCGAAAAAACAAAACTGGATACCGAAGAAGGCTTTGCGCGCTTTTTCAGAAAAATACGACGCAAATGGTAACGGAAAGCCGCGCTATTTAAAACAAGGACTTGACCTTACGGCTTTTTTGGCTTAATCTAGTATCGGAGGGGACAGTGTTTAACCTTAAAACCGCAGTAATCGGAGCGGCGGCGGGTTTTGCCGTATCGTTTATTGCGGGAATAATCGGCGGCGTCGATTTTTTGATTATTTTGCTGCGGGCTCTGCTGTCGGCCGCTTTTTCCGCCCTTTTAATCAGCGGCGTCAGGTTTTTATACGTGCGGTTTCTCGGCGAAGAACAAACCGAAGCTCCCTCCGGTGCGGTAAAATCTTCGCCGGCCGGCAGCGTCGTCGACATAACGCTTGACGATGCGGAACTTCCCGACACCGATACCGCCCCCGATTTTATCGTCGGAAGCGGCATAACGAATCCGTATAAAGAAGACGGAGATAAAAAGGCGGCCGCAAGCGAAACCGAGGCTGCTAAAACGGCTGAAACCGAAACTCCTTCTCGACTCGACGCGCAAACCGTGCCGCACGAAACCGTTCGGGACGACTTTGTTCCGTATGACTTGGGAAAAACGCCGCCGCAAAAAAACGCGTCGTCAGCCGAAAGCGCTCCGGTTACACCTTCAGCCGCTTCCGCCGGGACCGGAAACGGCCAAGCCGGCGCGGATAGTCCGGATGCAGGGGCTTCCGATGCTGCACAAGGGGCGACGCTTGACGAAAATACCGGCGGCGATAGCGTGCTCGATACGCTTCCCGATTTGGAGGGCTTTACGCCGCAGGAACACTATGCCGACGATGGAGGCGACGATTTTTCGTTCGGGAACTCTTCCGACGACTTTCAGCCCCGATCGATGCAGAGGAACGCTTCGGTCGATTTAAGCGATGCGAAAAATATAGCCGCCGCCATACGAACGGCTTTGCATAACGAAACATAAAAGCGTATATATGATGATAAAGGGTGTGGAAAATGGGGATGTCGCTTTTTGAGCAAAAAACGGAAGAGGAGCTTTGGATTGAATTCAGAAAAACCGAATCGATCCAACTGCGCGACGCTTTTATACGGCAGTATATGCCGCTCGTAAAATACGTTGCCGGCAAGGTTGCCGTCGGCATGCCCGGGAATGTCGAATTCGACGATTTGGTCGGATTCGGTCAATTCGGTCTGCTCGACGCGATCAATAAATTCGATCCGGAAAAAAACGTCAAATTCAAAACCTATGCCGTAACCCGCATACGCGGCGCCATCTTCGACGAATTGCGTCAAATGGACTGGGTGCCCCGTTCCGTACGGCAAAAGTCGCGCGAAATCGAAGATACGATTGTCGAACTTGAATCGCGTTTGGGGCGTACCGCCAGCGATGAGGAAATCGCAGCGGCTATGAATATGAGCCTCGACGATTTTCATCATGCAATGCTTAAAGTGTCGGGCACGAGCGTGCTTTCGCTGAACGACGTGTGGTATTCGGGAGAGGACTCCGACAAAATGTCGATCGGCGACAGCATAGAATCCCCGTCGAGCTTAAACCCCGACGTTATCGTGGAACGCGAAGAAATAAAGCGCGTTATTACCGAAGCGATAAACGAACTTCCCGAAAAAGAAAAAATGGTGCTTGTCTTGTATTACCACGAAGATCTGACATTTAAAGAAATAGGGCAGGTTTTGCAGGTAAGCGAATCGCGCATATCGCAGCTGCATGCGAGCGCGAATACCCGCTTACGCGCAAAGCTTACGAATATTCGCAAGGGAATTATGTAAAGCGAGGTTGCCGTGATTACGCTTGAAACCATCAGAACCGATATGGAGCAGTTGCTTGAGCAGGAAAAAAATCTGCGCTATGTCGACGTGCGGGCCGACACCTTGGATGAAGCGTTAGCAGACGCGGCTTCTCAGCTGGAAACCCGCCCCATGTTCTTGGAATACGAAGTTTTGGAGCAGGGCTTTAAAGGCATTGCCGGATTAATGAAAACGCCGTGGTTTATCCGCGCGTATGAAAATTCTTCGCTGACGCATAAAAATACAAAAAAGAAAACAAACAAAGACATGCTTGCCGGTGCATTCGAAGATTCGGGCAAGCCGAAAGACGCGGACGGAATTTTCTACGTGCATTATTTCGGCTCGCAGATCAATCTAAAAGTCATTCCGCCGGTCGGCAAAGGAGCGCCCGTCGATTTCGAAAGCGTTATGGCAAAAATAAAACGATCGGATACGCTTTCGGTTGAAGAAAGCGTCATCAAAAAGGCGGTTGCCAAAGGCTCGGGCGGAGAGTATATTCCCGTCGGGCTGTATTCGCACAATCAGGCGGGAGACGCGACTTTTTACGTGGATATAAGCGCCGACGAAATGAAAGCGTCGATTGTTGCGGCGGCTCCGGCTATCGGCGGCGCCGAAATTTCGGCCGACCGCATACTGAAAATGCTCGACGGTCAGCGTGTCGTCGTCGGCATAAACAAAGAATACATCGATTCGTTTGTCGACAAGCCCGTGTACGGAACGCCGTACGTCGTTGCCGAAGGCATTCCGCCGGTCGACGGCAGGGACGCCTACATTGCGTACAATTTTGAAACAGACCGCTCAAAACTCAGAATTAAAGAAAGCGAATCCGGCCAAGTCGATTTTAAAGAGCTGAACCTTATTCAAAACGTTATCGAGGGGCAAACGCTCGCTCAGAAAATTCCCGCCGAACGCGGAAAAGGCGGTAAAACGCTTTTCGGCCGCTATTTGGAAGCCAAAAACGGCAAAGACATTCACATTCCGCTCGGAAAAAACGTTACGCTCGATACGGACGGCCGCACCGTACTCGCCGCCGTCAACGGGCAGGTTCTTTTGGTAAACGACAAAATCACCGTTGAACCGGTTATGGAGCTGGACGCCGTCAATATAAAAACCGGCAATATTACCTTTTTGGGAACGGTTATCGTCAAGCACAATGTCGAAGACGGTTTCGACGTGCATGCCTCCGGCAATATCGAAGTGCGCGGCAGTGTCGGAAGCTGCCGGCTCGAATCCGATAACGGCGATATTGTCATATCGCAGGGTATCATGGGCAAAGACAAGGGGTTTGTAAAAGCCGGCAAATCGTTGTGGGCGAAATTCATTCAAAACAGCACGGTCGAAGCGGAAGAATTTATCATCGTGCAGGACGGTATTATCAATTCAACCGTTACGGCGAACAAAAAAGTGCTCGTGCAGGGAAAACGCGCAAGCATTATCGGCGGGCACATATTCGCTACCGAAGAAATATACGCTAAAAACGTCGGCAACAGCACGGGCGGAAGCGAAACGATTCTCGAAGTCGGCTTTGATCCGAAGGCGAAAAAACGGCTCGACGAATTGATTGCGACCCAGGATGCGCGCGCAAAAGAATTGGACGAAGTTGAATTGAACATTCAAACGCTGCAAAACCAAAAGAAGGTGCGCCGGACGCTTTCGCACGAAAAAGAAGAAAATCTGAACGCGCTTATCGCGCGCCAAAGCGACATTCACGCCGAAACCGAAGAAATGACAAAAGAAATTCAAGACTTGCAGACGCGCTTACGCGAGCTGAAGGTTGTGGGAAAGGTTTCCGTTTCGGGCATGGTATATGCCGGCGTTAAAATTCTTATTCGCGATGTAAAAGAAGAAGTACGCAACGAATCGAAGGCGGTAACCTTCTTTTACGAAAACGGCTTTATCCGCTACGGTAAATACGAACCGCCGTCGGAAGCCGACGCAAAGCGGAGTCCCGATGGGTATTCAACCAATTGACCTGCAAACCCTCTATTCTCAACTGGGCAATGTGTCGAAAACCGTCGCGTTTCAGCAGCAGGGAATTCCGCTGCAAAACGCCATTCAGCAGGAAGAACAAACCAAGCGATTACAGCAAAAACGCGAAGCCGTCGAAGCCGCCGCCGGCTATGACGAAGGGCCTGCCGGCGTAAAAAACGATAAGGAAAGCGCTCCCGACACGCAGGAACAAAAAGACAAAAAAAAACGCGGCGAAAACGAAGCGGAAGACGACGGCAAGGTATTTGAAGTGATTAAAGATCCCCGTCTCGGACAGCACATCGATATTTCCGGGTAAAAATATGGCGCAGACGGTATTGCTGATTATTGTAACGGTTATCAATTTAACGCTGTGGTTCGTTTTTTTTGCGCGCTTTAAAAAGACCTTTTCGGCCGAGGTTATGCTGCACGACATTAAAGACGAAGTGAATAAACTGCTTATCGAAATAAATCGGACAACCGACCAAAATATTACGCTCATAGACAGCCGCATCCGCGATTTAAAAGCTTTGACGGATGCCGCCGACAAGCGGTTGAACTTTTTGCAAAAAGATCAAAAAGAGCGTGCGCGCGAAGAGCGGGTTTTACAAAAACTTTCGCCGGTAAAAAAATATCAAAACATGCAAAAGCGCGCGGACGATGAAAGCGGCGTTCAGCTTTCGATCGATTTTGAAGCGTACCGCGTCCCCGAAGAGTTCGGAGAACCGGCAGAATCCGCAGAGCCGATAGAGCGGGCGGAGCCGGAAGTTATTTCGAGTCCGAAAAACGAAACAACGGTGGAAAAAAGCGTTATGCGGTTCTACGAAGACGGCATGGCGGTCGACGATATTTCAAAGCGGCTCAAACTGCCCATCGCGCAAGTACAATTTATCGTGGATTTTTATTTGACTCGGTAAAAAAGCGGTTGACACAAATAAGGCAACAGTGTATTATATACGACGTTATGCCGCTGTAGCTCAGTCGGTAGAGCAATGGACTGAAAATCCATGTGTCGACAGTTCGATTCTGTCCGGCGGCAGGCAAAGGACTTTATAAAGGCTTTCCCTTTATAAAGTCCTTTTTTTATCCATAAAAATCGATTTTCCCGCCCGCCTTTGCTTGTCGGTCGTTATAAAATAATGTATACTGTGCCGTATGAATTGGTTACTGTTTACGGGCAAGGAAGATGCGGGAGAAACGGAATCTCTTGTCGCCTTTTTTAAATCGAAAAAAGTTCCGTACGGCATTATCGGAGCGGACGCTGAAGATTTTTTGCATGCGCATAAAGCGGAAAAAGACGACACAAAAAAACTGTACGCGCAGCTGCATAGAACCACCCACTGTATTTGCACGGGCATGGACGATATTCCTCCGTCGCCGCTCTTTTTGTATGCGGCGGGTTTGTTTTCGGGCAAACGGATTCCCGTGTTTTTGGTTCCGTCCAAAGGAACCTTGCCGGATCGTATTGCCGATTCACTCGGGAAAACCTTTGCCGACGTGCCGACTTTGCTTAAATCGCTGAAAAAGAATTTTCCCGAATATATAAAGCAGGAAGTGCAGAATTCGATAAAAAAGAAACTTTTTAATTTGGGCGTTCCGCTTACCCCCGATTCTTTTTCGAACTATATTGCGCGCGGCGATTTGGATATTTCAAAATTATTCGTTAAAGCCGGTATGGATGCAAGTATCTGCGATTCGGCGGGAACTCCGATGCTGTGCATTGCAACCCGAAGCAATAAGCTTCCCCTCGTTTCGTGGCTCGTAAAAATCGGCGCCGATATAAACGCCGCATCGGAAGACCGCGGCTACACGGCGCTCATGGATGCCGTGTGGAAAAACAATTACGAGATTGCCGAACTTTTGGTTAACGCGGGTGCCGACATAAACACCGTTGCAAAGGACGGTCAGCCGCTCATGGTTATTGCGACCGGCATTTGCAATATAAAAATCTGCAAACTGCTTTTTAAAAACGGCGGTGATATTACCGTAAAAGACCGCATGGGAATGTCGGCCTTTGATTACGCGAAGCTGTTTAAAAAGCAGGTTCTTATAGATTTGTTTAAAGCGAAGTGCCGATGAAAACGGTCGTTTTTGCAGGCGGCGGAACCGGCGGCCATATTTATCCGGGGCTGGCGGTTGCGGACGAATTAAAAGCGCTCGCCCCGAATGTGCGTGTCGTATGGTTCGGTTCTTCTGCCGGCCGCGACAAAGAAATGGTGTGCTCGAATAAAAATGAGCGCGGCCTTCCGTCCGCCGATTCCTTTGTCGGAATTCCTTCGGGAAAGCTGCGCCGCTATTTTTCGCTGAACAACGTATTCGATTTATTCAAAGTGATTGCGGGGTTTTTCGTTTCGCTTTTTTATTTGGCGAAAATAAAGCCCGCCGCCGTTTTTTCCAAGGGCGGCTTTGTGAGCGTTCCGCCCTGCGCCGCGGCCAAAGTTTTGCATATTCCCGTCTATACCCATGAGTGTGATTTTTCGCCCGGCCTTGCGACGCGCATAAACAGCCGCTTTGCTTCGCGTATATTGCTTTCGTACGAAGAATCGCGCCGTTTTTTCCCCGAACGCATGCGGAACAAACTTTTTGTTACGGGAAATCCCGTACGTCCCGTTTTTTATGCGGCGGATGCGAAAAAAGGACTTTTGTTTTTAGGTTTGGCGCATACAAAACATAAACCGATTTTGCTTGTGCTCGGCGGTTCAAGCGGCGCGCGGCAAATAAACAATCTGGTATTTGAAAACCTCGATTGGCTGTGCGAACGTTTTACGGTCGTTCATCAAACGGGAAAGGGCGACGATTTTAAAAAAGCGCGCTTTCTTGCACAAAAAATAAACGGAAATGCCGACATCAAAACAAACGCGGCCGCAAAAGCCGAAAAAACGGCTGATGCCGTCACCGGAGATGCCGGCCGTAACCGGTATGTGCCCTACGATTTTATCTATAACGATATGCCGGATGTGCTGAGCGCCTGCGACATCGTGTTTTCGCGTTCGGGAGCCAATACGCTGTGGGAAAGCGCCGTGTGCGCAAAGCCCATGTTGCTTTTGCCGCTTGCGGGTTCCGGCACGAGAGGCGATCAGGCGGAAAACGCGGCACGGTTCGAAAAATGCGGTGCCGCGCTGGTGTGCGATTCGCTGAAAGACGAGCGCGCTTTATCGGACGAGGTAAAAGATGCGCTTGAAAAGTTACGCGATGAGCGATTCAGGCTGTCGATGGGCAAATGCGCATTAAAAGCCGTAGGAACGGAAAAGAGCGCACGAAAAATTGCCGATATGTTATACGGGAGTATCAATAAAAAATGACCTTTAATTTTCTTGATGTTGTTTTTATGGCGCTTATATTGGTGTGCGCCATACAGGCTGCAGTTAACGGCTTTATAAAAGAATTTTTCGGTAAAGCCGCCTTTGTGCTCGGTATCTTTGTTGCGGTAATGCTTTATGCACAACTGACGCCGTATATAAACCGATATATAAAATCGGCTTTCGTATCACAGATTCTGGCGTTTTTGCTTATATTTATTTTGATTTATTTAATAGTTCGTCTTGTTCAGCAGCTGGTCGGCAGTTTTTTTTCGGGCGACATACTTTCAGGATTGGATCGCGCGCTCGGTTTTTTTTTCGGAGTTGCCGAAGGTCTTCTTTTAATCAGTGTCGTGCTGGTTATTTTGTATGCGCAGCCGTGGTTCGACATAGGGCCTTTGGTGAAAGGCAGCTTTTTCCATCGAATGTTGGAAGCCTTATTGGTAAAACCGGTGAGCAGGGTTCAGGATCTTATCGCCTGCGTTTTTTTTGCGGGAGAGCGATTCCGTGTTTGAAAACCTGCTGTATCAAAGCGCCGCCGATTTTCTTGCCGACGATATTGCGAACGGAAACCTTCCGCAAGCGCTGCTGTTGGCGGGGCCTGCGATGTCGGGAAAGCTTACCGCCGCTTTGGAGCTTGCGCGCGTTCTTTCATGCAGCGGGGACCCGAAAGGCGCGTGGCAGTGCTCGTGCCCCTCGTGCATAAAACATAAAAGTTTAACGAACCCTTCCGTACTTTTGGCGGGAAGCCGCGACTGCACCCCGGAAATAAGCGCGGCGGCACAAACGCTTGTGCGTGCCGTTCGAGACCGGGCTTCTTATGTTGGGGCTGCCCGCTATCTTTTTGTGCGCAGCGTGCGCAAATTAACCGGCCGCTTTAATCAAGTGCTGTGGGAAGGCGACGAAAAAGTTTCGAAAATCGCCGCGATCACTTCGGTGATAGACGAAATGCTTGAGGAACTGGATCCCGCACGGCCGCTCCCCGAACTTTCCGCATTGGAAAAATCCGCAGAAGCCCTTGGTGCGCAGTGTATAAAACTGGAATCTTCTTTTATGTACGATTCCGTTCCCGTATCGCAGATACGGCGTGCGGCCTCTTGGGCGCGCTTAACCGCAACAGAGGGCAAACGCGTTATGATATTCGAGCGCGCCGACCGTATGCAGGACAGCGTACGCAACGCTTTGTTGAAAATCCTTGAAGAGCCGCCGGGCGATACTTTTTTTGTTTTGACCGCCGAGTGGAAAAACGCCGTACTGCCCACCGTGCTTTCGCGCGTGCGAACCTATGCCTTTGCCGAGCGCAGTCCCGATCGTCAGCGGGAAGTCGTTCGGCGCATATTCCATGAGGACGGCTATAATTCGGTTTCATCGTATTTAAACGGGTTTTTGCCCGTCGGCACCGAAGACATTCAAACTGCGGCGCGGACTTTTACCGACGAGCTTAAAAAAGGAGATGTTCCCGACATCGATGCTCTGGTTAAACGGATGAAAAACTTTGAGCCGCGCATTATGCTTTCGCTTTTTTTCAACGCCGTGCTGGATGCCGTTAAACAAGCGTGCGGTTCTTCGGCCGGAGGCGATTTTTCTTTCGAGGCGTATAAAACGCGCATAACTAAAGAAGTCAAGCGTTCGTACGAAGACATCATCGTGTATAATCAAACGCCCCTTGCCGCATTGGAAAGTTTGGCGTATGCGTTTTTGGAAGAAGGAGAACGATGAGGGACTTTGTAAAGCGCGTAACGAGCAAGGTTTCAAAATTAACGCCAGATCAAATACAGCAGCTTTTGGATTCCTTAAATGAAGAAAGCGAAGTGTTGGATGCGGTTTTCGAATCGCTGAGCGTTGGTCTTATAATTTGCGATTCGCATTGGCAGCCCGTTTTAATCAACAAAATGGCGTTCAGCTGTATTCCGCTTACGGTACAAAATCCCGCCGGCACACTTGTGTGGGAACTGGTCGAAGATGAGGCCGTTGCCGATTTTTTAAAAACGAACGGCAATACGCAAAAAAAGTACATCAGCGAAGAATTCACGCTTGCAACTCCGGGCGGTGCGGCGCGTTTTGTGAATATAGCGATTTTGCCCTTAGTGCGCGCAAAAAAACTTTCGGGTTATATCGTGCAGATAGACGATGTAACCGAAAAACGTAATCAGGAAACGCTTATCCGCCGCATGGAAAATTTGGCAAGTTTAACCAATTTGGCGGCAAGCGTCGCACATGAAATAAAAAATCCGCTCGGCGCCATAAGCATTCATATTCAGCTTATACAAAAATCGTTAAAAAAAGCACGAAAGAGCGGCGGAAAACTTCCCGATGAAAAATACGCGGAAAAATATCTTGAAACCGTAAACGAAGAAATAGACCGGCTTAATCAAATCATCGTCGATTTTTTATTCGCGGTTCGTCCCGTTCACGCACAACTTGAAGCCGCGGATCCTTCCGCGCTGCTTGATTCTTTTACGGACTTTATACAAGCGGAACTTAAAGAAAAGCACATCAGCCTGAAAACCGAATATATCGAAAAGGCGCCGCACATTATGCTCGACCCGAAACTCTTCCGTCAGGTTTTGAATAATTTGGTGCAGAATTCGATTGCCGCAATGCCTACAGGCGGCATGCTGTGGCTGAACACGGCGGTGAAGGGCGAGCGCTTTGTGCTGAGCATTGCCGATACGGGAACGGGTATGGATGAACAAACCGTCGCCCGCATATTCGAGCCGTATTTTACGACAAAGGCTCAGGGTACGGGATTGGGCTTGACGATGGTGTATAAAATCATAAAAGAATTCGGCGGAGATATCAGCGTAAAATCTTTTCCGGGCGAAGGAACGGTTTTTACGCTGAGTTTTCCGATTCCGCAAAAAGAAAAGCGGCTTTTGGAATACGGCAAAAACGACGAACTCGGGAGCTGAGCATGCAGTACACGATATTGATTATAGATGACGAAAAAAACATCCGCGAAGGATTGGGCGCCGCGCTCGAAATGGAAGGCTATAAAATCGCCTTGGCTTCGGACGGCAAGGCGGGCTTGGAGCGGCTCGTAAAAGGCGATATCGATTTGGTTATAACCGATTTACGCATGCCGGAAGTGAGCGGCGAGCACGTGCTTGCAAAGGTTACGGCCGAAAATCCCGGAGTGCCGGTCATCGTACTCACGGGGCACGGAAGCATAGACAGCGCGGTCGACGCGATGCGTAACGGTGCCTACGATTTTTTAACGAAGCCGCTCAATTTGGATCAGCTGGTACTTATCGTAAAACGCGCGCTGCAGGGCAGGGAACTTGTTTTAAAACACAAAGAACTGCAGGAAGAATTGAACAGCCGCAAGTCTTTCGAATCGATTATCGGCAAAAGCGCCGAAATGCAAAAAATATTCGAAATCGTGCGCAAAGCCGCCGGCTCAAAGGCCTCGGTTTTGATAACCGGCGAAAGCGGCGTCGGCAAAGAACTTATCGCAAACGCGCTGCATAATTTATCGCCCCGGCGCGACAATTCGCTTATAAAAGTTCACTGCGCCGCGTTGTCGGAAAATCTTTTGGAAAGCGAATTGTTCGGTCACGAAAAAGGCGCCTTTACCGGCGCGACTTCGCTTAAACGGGGCCGCTTCGAGCTTGCAAACGGCGGTACTATTTTTTTAGATGAAATCGGCGAAATAGATCAAAACGTTCAGATAAAGATTTTGCGCGTGCTGCAGGACAAGCGCTTTGAACGGGTCGGCGGCGAAGAAACGCTGGAAGTCGATGTACGCGTTATTGCGGCAACCAACCGCGATTTGGAAGCCGAAATCGCAGCCGGACGTTTCCGCGAAGATTTGTATTACCGGCTCAATGTCGTTCACATTCACGTGCCGCCGCTTCGCGACCGCCGCGACGACATTCCCCTGCTTATTACCGCTTTTTTGCAGGAGTTCGCAAAAGAAAACGGAAAAACGATTGAAGGCATAGATTCGCGTGCACGCTCGGCTTTGTATAAATTCGATTGGCCGGGCAATATACGGCAGCTTCGCAACTGTTTGGAAAGCGCCGTCGTAATGAGTTCGGGCCCGATAATAAAACTTGAAGATTTGCCCCCGTCGATTGCCGGAAGCAGCCAAGCCGATATTATCGAAGTGCCGGCCGGCATTCCGATGGCCGAAGCCGAAAAAATGCTTATACTACAAAACCTCGCGATCAATAAGGGCAATAAAACAAAAACCGCCGATATACTCGGCATCGGCCGTAAAACGCTTCACCGTAAACTCGACGAATATGCCGGGAAGGCGGGGCTTCGGCATGAATGAAAATCGGTAAAAAATATCAGCTTCCGATAAGGCATGAAAAAAAGCGCCCGTTCAGGCAATTCACTGCGTTCACAAGCCATTCACGGGCACTTTTTTCACGCTTTTCTCATAAGCATGTGCTTCTTTAGACTGTTTCCCATGCCGAGTCCCTGTCCGTCGAAGCATCGAGGACAAGCGGCAGTAACCGCACATGTATGAAGATTACACATTCGTGTGCAATTTTCATAGCGATGTTTTAGGCTGACGCCTGAAACATCGCTATACAGCCGGCTGTAACCGCGCGTTGTGCTGTAGCTGTGAACTGTTCCGCCATTCCTGTCGGAACAGCTCCGATTACAGCTCAGAACGTATCTTTGCAAAAACGGTGAAAACGGCATGATAGCAAGGGCGTGAAGCGCGAGGCATTTTGAGCGTTATGCTTAGGTTATTGTGCCCCAAAAGCTCAACCATGTCGTAGCGCTCATGCCCTTGCTATAAATGTGTTTTATTTTCAGCTTTTTTACGCTTTTCTCGTCAGCCTGTGTTTCTACGGCATGCTAAGCGTTTTCTTTAAACCATTGTTCGATATTTTTAAAAGCGCCGTGGATTTTTATCGTTATGTCCGCCGCCTTTTTTTGCTCCTCCGCGGACGAAGCGTATTTATCGGGATGATACTTTTGCAGCAAATTTTTATACCGTTTTTTACACGATGAAAAATCCGTGGGACTTTCGAATCCCAAGGTTTTAAAATCTTCAAGCAATCGTGCCGGCACTGCCTTGTACACAAAGCCGCGCGCTTTTTTGCCGGTAAAGCGCTTTTCGGTTTCGGTATGAACAGTACCGTGCATGTTTTTTCTACCGTTTTCGCCGCCCGAAACTTTATGCGCGGCTTCTTCGTGTGTGTCCGTACCTTTTGCCCCGTCTTTATTTTCTTGCGATTGGTGTACCCGTGCCGTTTGTGCACGGTGAGCGTTTTGAAAACCTTCATCGTCTATGTAATCTTTCAGCACCGAGCCGAATCGCTCAAATAAATTCTCCATAGCATGTACAGTATAAAGGACTGACCGCTCTTTGTCAGCCGCAAAAATGCCTTTATAAGTTTTCTATATGAATAAAAAGTCAGCCGATAAAAATTGCCTAATCCGTGTGGGTATGCTATAATATCGGAAAAGAAACGCACAAGGAACATTACATGAAAGTATCGAAATGCCGGTTCGGCGTCTTGTCCGACGGCACAAAGGTTAGGCTTTATACCGCGGATAACGGCACAATGTCTTTTTCGGTTACCGATTACGGCTGCATTATCACGAACATATCGGTCCCCGACAAAAAAGGGGACAGGAGCGATATCGTGTTGGGCTATTCGACATTTGAAGGTTATTTGAACGATACGAAAACTTATTTCGGCGCATGCATAGGCCGCTACGCGAACAGAATTGCAAATGCCCGTTTTTCGCTGAACGGTGCCGAATATTCTTTGGATGCGAACGACGGTACGTCCTGCCTTCACGGCGGATTTAAAGGCTACAACCGCACGGTATGGAAGGCAAAGCCGATTGAAGGCGAAAACGAAGTCGGCGTACGCTTTACGCGCACCAGTCCCGCAGGCGAACAGGGTTTTCCGGGCAAGCTGAAGCTTGAAATCGAATACATACTTACAAAGGCGAATGAATTGATTTTCCGCTATAAGGCGGCCGCCAAAGAAGATACGGTTGTTTCGCTGACAAACCATTCGTATTATAATTTGGCCGGAGAAGGAAGCGGCGATATTTTATCCCACAAACTGCGTTTGAACGCGTCAAAATATCTGCCGGTCGACGCGCGTTTAATTCCGATGGGAAAACAGCTTGAAGTCGAAAAATCCGCCTTCGATTTTCGCAGCGCAAAAACAATCGGCTGCGATATAAAAAAAGCCGGCGGCTACGACCACTGTTTTTGTATAGATCAAAATCGAAAAGAATATGCAAAAGGCGCCGCGAGCGGACTTTATTTTTGTGCCGAAGCCGAAGACGAAAAAAGCGGCCGTAAAATGTCCGTGTATACCGATTGTCCGGGCGTGCAGTTTTATTCGGGCAATTTTTTGGACGTGCCGGCAGGAAAAAACGGCATGCCGTATACAAAATACGCGGGATTTTGCCTCGAAACGGAACGTTACCCCGATTCGCCGAACCGCCCGGAGTTTCCGTCCGCTCTCGTAAAGGCCGGCGAAACCTACGAGAGCGTTACCGTCCATATTTTCAACGCTTGATTTATTTTCGGTAAAACGGTATTGTATAGCAAGATATTTCACGAGGGGTTGTATGGACGTCCAATTACAAGAGTTGATCGACAAAATCAAAAAAGACGGAGTTGCTTCTGCCGAAGCGGCGGCATCCGATATTATCGCGCAAGCCGAAAAAAAAGCGGCCGCTTTAATCGCCGAAGCCGAAGATAAGGCGGCGTCCGTTATAAAAAACGCAAAGGCCGAAACGGAACGGCTCGAAAAAGCCGCTACGGACGCGATGCGCCAAGCCGGACGGAATTTGCTTATTTCGTTCCGCGACGGAATAAACGCACAGCTTGATGCTTTTGTCAAAGCCGAAACGGCAAAATCCTATTCTTCCGACATAATGAAAACTTTAATTCCCGAAACCGTAAAACAGTGGGCGTCAAAAAGCGAAGCCGAATCGGTCGCCGTGCTGCTCCCCGAAAAAGATCTTAATGTTTTGGAAACGTCCGTGCGCAGCGCGCTTAAAGACCGCTTTGCAGGCGGTATCGAAATAAAGCCCGATTCGGGTTTAACTGCCGGATTCAGAATCGGCACAAAAGACGGAAGCGCCTATTACGACTTTTCCGCCGAAGCGGTTGCCGAACTTTTTGCCGCTTATCTTAATCCGCGCACTGCGCAGATCCTTAAAGAAGCGGCTTCTTCAATTCAAGAGGGAAACTCATAGTGTCGAGCCGATATTATCTCGCTTCCCAGCTTCCGTCCTTTTCGGTGCATGCGTCTTCGTCTTTGCCCGTTACGGAAGAGTACTTTATCGACCTGTGTTCGCGCTGTTTGGACGCTCGTTCGGTGAATATTTTGCGAAATCTGTCGCTTGAGCCGCCGAAAGAGTGCGCGAAAACGGGTTCCGCTCTGGTCGATTCATGGTACGAATGGGAACGAGGCTTGCGCTTTGCACTTGCGCAAGTGCGCGCCGCAAAGCTGAAAAAAGAATTTTCCGTAAACACGCAAAACCTTTCGGCGGATATTGTGCAAATCGCCCGTACCGCATCGGGAATGTCAAGCCCGCTTGAAGCCGAAGAATTTTTAAATAACGAACGTTTGGCAGCGCTCGAATCCCTTCGTCCCATAGACGAGTTTTCAACCGACGCGTTTTTTTATTACGCGCTAAAACTGAAACTTGCGCTGCGCATACGAAAATTCAATACTGAGGCGGGCATGCACGCATACCGCGCCATTTACGATAGAATACTTGGAGAAGCAACATGACGGATACAAAAGGAAAGGTCATCGGCGTCAACGGCAACATGATCACTGTTCAATTTGACGGAATCGTAGCCTTGAACGAGGTCGGCTACGTTAAAGTCGCGGGTAAAAGCCTTAAAAGCGAAGTTATCCGCATTCGGGGCAATCAGGCTCAAATGCAGGTTTTTGAAATGACGAAGGGTATCCAAACCGGCGACGAAGTTACCTTTACCGGCGACATGCTTTCGGTTGAATTGGGACCGGGCCTTTTGGGGCAGGTATTCGACGGTTTGCAAAACCCGCTTCCCCAGCTTGCCGAAAAAGCGGGCTTTTTTTTGGAACGCGGCATCTACCTTGACGCCCTGCCCGACGAAACGCTGTGGGACTTTACGCCGACGGTAAAAGCCGGTGCAACCGTCCGTAAAGGCGATCCCTTGGGTTCCGTTCCCGAAGGCCCTTTTGTGCATAAAATTATGGTGCCGTTTTATATGAACGGAACTTACACGGTAAAATCGATAATCAATGCCGGGCGCAAACGGCTCAAAGACGAAATTGCCGTTTTAACCGACGAAAAAGGCAAAGAGCACCCGGTTACGATGAGCTTTAATTGGCCGGTAAAACGCGCGATCGACTGCTATGCCGAACGCTTAAAGCCCGAAGAAACGATGGTTACGAAAATACGGCTTATCGATACTTTTTTCCCCGTTGCAAAGGGCGGAACCTATTGTATTCCCGGCCCCTTCGGCGCGGGTAAAACCGTTTTGCAGCACACGACCAGCCGCAACGCCGACGTCGATATCGTTATCGTTGCCGCCTGCGGCGAGCGTGCAGGTGAAGTTGTCGAAATCTTAAAAGAATTCCCCGAACTGACCGACCCGCGCACCGGACGCTCTCTTATGGAACGGACAATCATTATTTGCAATACCTCTTCCATGCCGGTTGCGGCGCGCGAAGCTTCGGTTTACACGGGCGTTACCCTTGCCGAGTATTATCGGCAAATGGGGCTGCACGTATTGCTTTTGGCCGACTCCACAAGCCGCTGGGCGCAGGCTTTGCGCGAAATGTCCGGCCGCTTGGAAGAAATACCGGGCGAAGAAGCTTTTCCCGCTTATTTGGAATCCTATATTGCCGCTTTTTACGAGCGCGCGGGTATCGTGCGCTTGAGCGACGGTGCTTTAGGCTCGGTTACGATCGGCGGAACGGTTTCTCCCGCCGGCGGAAACTTTGAAGAGCCGGTAACGCAGGCAACGCTGAAAGTCGTCGGCGCTTTCCACGGACTGTCGCGCGAAAGATCCGATGCGCGTAAATATCCGGCGATCAATCCTTTGGATTCGTGGTCGAAATACAAAAGCGTTATCCGCGAAGATTGGGTCGACTTTGCACGCCGCCTGTTCCGGCGCGGAACGGACGTCGAATCGATGATGAAGGTTGTCGGTGAAGAAGGTACGAGTTTGGCCGACTTTACCGAATATCTTAAAGGCGAATTCCTCGACGCCGTATATTTTCAGCAAAACTCTTTCGACGAAATCGATTCGTCCCCGGAAGTCGAACGGCAAACCTATGTGTTTGAACGCTTGCTGAAAGTGCTCGGCTCGAATTTCGAACTTCCCGGCAAAGACGAAGCGCGCGCGTTTTTCAACCGTCTGCGCCAGCAGTTTATCGACTGGAACTATACGGTATGGCAAAGCGCCGAATTTACGAAAAAAGAAAAAGATATTGCACAATTATACGAATCGGCAAAGGGCACGCTGACTGCCGAAGCTCAGGCATTGCTTAAGGACGGTGAATAATGAATAAGGTATACAGCAAAATAGAATCGATAAACGGAAGCGTTATCACTGTCCGTGCCGAAGGCGTAAAAAACGGTGAGCTTGCGCAAATAGAAACCGCGTTCGGCACTTCATTGGCCGAAGTAACGCGCATTGCGGGCGATACGGTTTCGCTGCAGGTTTTTGCCGGCGGACGCGGCGTTTCCACGGGAGATCAAATCCGCTTTTTGGGACACGAAATGCAGGTGAGCTTTTCGGAAAACCTTTTGGGCCGCATCTTTAACGGTTCCGGAGAACCGCGCGACAAGGGACCTGCATTGCACGAAAACCTTGTGGAAATCGGCGGCCCGTCGGTAAATCCGTCCAAGCGCATTATGGCGCGCCGCATGATCCGTACGGGTATTCCGATGATAGACGTATTCAATTCGCTCGTTGTTTCGCAAAAACTGCCGATATTCAGTATTTCCGGCGAGCCGTACAACCAGCTTTTGGCGCGCATTGCCATGCAGGCCGAAGTAGACGTTATCGTTTTGGGCGGCATGGGCTTAAAGTACGACGATTATCTGTATTTTAAGAGCGAACTTGAAAACGGAGGCGCTTTAAGCCGCACCGTTATGTTCGTTCACACCGCTGCCGACCCCACCGTCGAATGTTTGAAAATTCCCGATATGTCGCTCGCCGTCGCCGAACAGTTCGCCTTGCAGGGTAAGGACGTGCTTGTTCTTTTAACCGACATGACGAACTTTGCCGACTCCATGAAAGAGATCGCCATTACGCAGGAACAGGTTCCGTCGAACCGCGGCTATCCGGGCGACTTGTACAGTCAACTTGCCGCACGCTACGAAAAGGCGGTCGACTTCGATTCTGCCGGTTCCGTTACGATTTTGGCGGTTACGACAATGCCCGGCGACGACGTTACGCACCCCGTTCCCGACAACACCGGCTACATTACCGAAGGCCAGTATTACCTGAAAGGCGGACGCATTGAACCTTTCGGAAGTTTGTCGCGCTTAAAGCAAAACGTCAACAACAAAACCCGCGACGACCACCGTACGCTCATGGACAGTATGATCCGTCTGTACGCATCCTATAAGGATACGCTCGAAAAAAAATCCATGGGATTTATGATGTCGGAATGGGACGAAAAACTTTTAAAATACGGCACGATGTTCGAAAAAGAAATGATGGACTTGTCCATCAACGTTCCGCTCGAAAGCGCGCTTGATATGGGATGGAAGATTCTTGCCTCATGTTTTAAAAGCGAAGAAACCGGTATTAAGTCCGAATTGATTGCAAAGTATTGGCGCGAGGCGTAAGCGATGGCTGCAATTAAGCTGACGAAAAACGAATTGAAGTCTCAAAAAGACGCGCTGAAAATGTATCAGCGTTATTTGCCGACTTTGACTTTAAAAAAACAGCAGCTTCAAACCGAAATCCGTACAATAGATGCGCGCGCAAAAGAAGTGCGCGAACGGCGCAAAGCCCTCGATGCCGAATTTAAAGCGTGGATCGCCGTATTCGGCGAAAGCGAAGCGTTTAAAAAAGACACGGTAACCGTGCGCAATATACGCAAAGGCACCGGAAATATTGCGGGCGTCGTTATTCCCATTTATGAAGGCGCAGACTTTTCGCGCGGCGATTACGATTTGTATTCCCAGCCCCTGTGGATAGACCTTGCTTCCGTAAAAATGGAGCAGGCGCTTTCTTTGGATTTGGAAGCCGACGTTTTGGAAGAACAAGTGCGTCTTTTAATGCGCGAACTTCGCACAACGACTCAGCGCGTCAACTTGTTCGAAAAAGTAAAGATTCCCGAAACCAAAGCGAATATAAAGGCTATTTCGGTGTATTTGGGCGACCAGCAGGTTGCCGCCGTCGTGCGCGGAAAAATCTCCAAAAAGAATTTGGAACTTGCGGCCGCAAAAGAAAAAGACGCACAGGAGATGCACCGATGATTGTTCCCATGAAAAAAATATCGCTTGTCGTGCTTGATTCGGAGCGAAAAACCGCTTTACAAAAACTGCGCAAGCTTGGTCTCGTTCACGTCGAGCCGATTGAAGGGAAGGGCGAGAATTTTACGAACCTCAAAAACGATTGCGAAAAATTGCGTCTTGCTCATGCGGCCGTTTCCGAAGTAAAACCGAAGCCGGCAAAATCCGCGCAAAAACCTTTAACGCTTGACGAAGCACTTGTGCAGGCTGCTTCTATCGTAAGCATGAGCGCCGAGCATAAAGATCTTGAAGATAAAATTCTTGCGGCAAAAACCGAACTTGAGCGGCTTAAGCTGTGGGGCGGCGTCAATCCTTCCGATTTGGCGTTTTTAAAAAGCAAGGGAATCGATCTTGCCTTATACGAAATCGCGACCGATAAATATACCTCGCTTGACGAAAACGTTAAAACGATTTTTGTAAACCGCGATAAAAACATCACGCGTTTTTTGCTTATCGAAAGCGATGCTCCGAACAACGCTTCCGCTGCCGGCAATACGGAAAGCGCGGAAGCCGCAAAGACTGCGGAAAATCCCGCACAAAAAGCATCGCTGCCGCCTGAAGCCTATGCCGTGCCGCTGCCGCCTTCTTCTACGCAAGAACTGGAAGATGACATAGAGCGTTTCGGTGCGCAAAAAAAACGGATAGCCGAGCAAATAGCCTCCGCTGCCGTTTATGCGGATGCGCTCAAGAACAGCGGAGCGCTCCTTGAAAAAACGCTCGAATTCGAAAATCTGTATTCGGGTATGGAGCGCGAAGAAGAAGGCAAGCACGCTTTGTCGTGGCTTTCGGGCTTTATTCCTTCTTCCGATCTTGCAAAGCTGCAAACCGCCGCAAAAGAAGAAAACTGGGCGCTTGCGATTGACGATCCTGCCGAAGACGATGCGGTTCCCACAAAGCTTAAAAACAATAAGCTGGTCGGTTTAATCTATCCGCTTTCGGACTTTTTGGATGTCGTTCCCGGTTACCGCGAATACGACATATCCGGCTGGTTCCTGCTCTTTTTCTCAATATTTTTCGGCATGATTTTCGGCGACGCCGGTTACGGCGCTTTAATGGTACTCATGTCCGTCGTAATGCTTATTGCAGGCTTAATAAAGCGCAAAGCGCCGAAAAGCGAAACGGGCTTGCTCTTTGTTTTGGGTTTGGCAACCATGGTATGGGGTACGCTCACGTGCAGTTGGTTCGGCATTCCCGTCGACAAGCTGCCTCCGGTTTTGGTGTCGCTTGCATTTAAGCCTTTTTCAAGCGCGTATGCGGCACAATCGGCCGAAAACAACCGGTGGGTGGTTCAAAATATTCAGATTTTCTGTTTCGCCTTGGCGCTGTTCCATTTAAGCGTCGCGCACTTAAAAAGTATCGTGCGCAATATAGGTGAAAAATCGGTTAAATTTTTAGGCGATTTGGGTGCGCTTTTTATGCTGTGGGGAATGTTTTACGTCGTATTGAATATGGTTGTCGACAATCAGCGCTTCCCCTTCGATATGCCGATTCCTTTTGCTCCTCTGTCGCAGTACCCGGTTATGTATCCCGTTGCCGCTTTTGTGGGAGGCGGCTTTGCCTTAAGCTTTGTGTTTTCAAATTACAACGGAAGCATAAAAGAATCGATACTCGAAAGTTTAAAAAACCTTATTTCGGTACTGTTGGGCGTCGTAAACGTATTTTCCGATATCGTATCGTACATACGTTTGTGGGCGGTCGGCTTGGCCGGAGCGGCGATTTCGTCGACTGTAAACACCATGGCCGGTCCCATGCTCGGCGGTTTTTTGATTTTTGCCGCCGTTTTGCTTTTGGTATTCGGTCACGGTTTAAACCTGATTTTGAACGTATTGTCGGTCATCGTTCACGGTGTACGCTTAAATACGCTTGAATTTTCGAACCACTTGGGAATGGTATGGGCAGGCTTTAAATATAAGCCGTTTAAAGAATAAACCGCCGGTGCGGGTTACTATTTGATTTTACCGTCGAAAGAGACGGATGACAGGAGATGAATATGATTGGATTGTTCGGAGCAGCATGTGTTCTCGGGCTTGCAGCGACAGGTTCTGCAATTGGTATCGGTATAGCCGGGCAGGCGGCGATCGGCGCATGGAAACGGTGTTATGTAAACAATAAACCGGCTCCCTTCATTTTGGTAGCTTTTGCCGGCGCTCCGCTTACGCAAACTATTTACGGTCTTTTGCTTATGCAGTCTATGATTTCATCTTCAAAAGACGGTATGTTCCTGTTGGGACTCGGTTTGTTTTCAGGTATTGCAATCGGCGCTTCGGCTATATTTCAGGGAAAAGCGGGGGCTGCCGGTTCCGATGCCTTGGGAGAAACGGGAAAGGGCTTTGTGCAGTACCTTACGGTTGTAGGTCTTGCGGAAAGTGTCGCGCTTTTTGCGATGGTTTTCTCTTTTATCGTACTGTAATATTTTCGAATGAACGATACAAAACCCCGTGCCGTCGCTGTCGGCGGTACGGGTAAAACAAAAAAGATTGTCATCGGTTCCGATTCTCCGGTGAGCATTCAAACTATGTGGAAAGAGGGCATTGTTCCGGTTTTAACCGATAAACAAGCCCTTTTTTCGCTTTTAGACAAAATTGAAGCGCTGCAGTCTATCGGCTGTTCTATCTTGCGTTTTGCCGTGCCCGACATGGAAAGTGCCGACGCGCTGTGCCGTATCGCTGAACAAAGCACAATGCCCCTTGTCGCCGATATTCACTTTGATTGGCGCCTTGCTCTGAGGTGCCTGAAAGGAAATGTTGCGAAAATACGCATCAATCCCGGCAATATAGGCTCAAAAGAGCGCGTAAAAGAAGTGGTTGACGCGTGCAAGGCGGGGGGCAGGGCAATACGGATCGGCGTCAACGCGGGAAGTTTTCCGAAAGATATTGCCGAACGTGTTCAAAGCGGCACCATGTCCCGCTCGGAAGGACTTTCGTTAACCGCTTTGCGCGAAGCGGAAGTCTTCGACGATTTGGGCTTCGATCAATATGTCGTATCGCTGAAAGCATCGACAATACACGAAACGATTGAAGCAAACGAACGTTTTTATAAACGCCGCCCCGACATTCCCCTGCATATCGGCGTTACCGAAGCCGGTCCGTTAATCGGCGGTATTGTAAAAAGCACGCTTGCATTCAGTCATTTGTTAAAAGAAAACATCGGATCGACAATCAGAGTGAGTCTTTCTTCGGATGCGGAAGATGAAGTTATAGCCGCCCGCGAAATATTGTGCGCGTGCGGTTTGTACAAGGGCGGCATAAACATAGTGTCCTGCCCGCGCTGCGGACGCAACGGTTTCGACGTTCACGGTTTTGTAAAGCGCTGGCAGCATAAACTCTTGGCTATGGATAAAAATATAACGGTTGCGGTTATGGGATGCGCCGTAAACGGCCCGGGAGAAGGAAAGCACGCCGATATCGGCATTACCGGGGCGGGCGATTCGGTCGTTATATTCAAAAAAGGCAAGCCCGTGCGGACAATCCGCAGCGACGATATAAACATTCTTACCGAAAATGCCGATATTGCTTTTAGTGAGGAATTAAAATCTTTGTGAAAAAATCCGCTTTTGCCGCGATTTTATGCTTTTTTTCTCTTTTCGCGCCCGCTCGGAATCTTGCCGCCCAAATGCCGTCGGAACAGGATTTCGACAATTCTTCACGGCGCATTTTGGAGCAGGCAAACGAAGCGTTTGACGCTAAAGATTTCGGTACGGCATTCCGCCTTGCCGAAACGGCAAAAGAACGGTGGAAAACGGAAAAAGAGCGCTCGGTCGCGGTTCTTGAAGCCGCGCTGTCGCAGCCGGCGCTCATGAAGGCGGGCGACAATTTGGAAACCGCGCTGGCGCTTTTACGCGAGCGCAATAATACCGAGGCGGTACGCATTATAGAATCCAAGCTCGTGCGTTTCGGCTTTCAGGATTTCGACTATTCCGTTAAAAACTTTACCGCATATATTAAAAATACGGCATACCCGGAAGCGGATTTTTTGCTGGGTAAACTCTACATGATCGAAGGCGAATACGCTCTCGCCGAGCATTTTTACGCATCAGCCTACGAGGGCCGCCGCTACCTTGACATTCCCGATGTTCAGTTCGATATATTGGCCGATTTGGCCGAATTATATAAGCTGACGGGCGACAGTGAAAAATACGAATCGGTTTTATTGATCCTCGCTTCGCAGGACGACAAGTACCGGCAAAACAACAATCCTTCCGCTTTTATAAGCGCGGTTGTATCGGCCGTCAAAAGGGGGATGGGCGCGGATAAACTCTTTTTTTTATACCGCAGCGATAATTACAAAACGCTTCCCGTATGGTACCGGCTTACAACATATTACGATTCGTTGGATTTGAATGAGCGTGCCGTTGAAACGGCATTGTTATTTTGCATAACCGCCGTAAGCCGCGCCGATTCCATAATAAAGTCCCGCGATATGGATTACGCATATACCGGCGTACGCCCGCTTTTGCATAAAATTCAGCTGTACGGCGACATAAACGAGTGGGCGGCAAAATACAAGCTTTGGGAAGGCTTTTATCTTTTGGGAAAAACCGCGCAAAAAGCGGGCTATTCGTCTTTTGCCGCTGAAATCTTTTCCGCCGTTGCCGCCGAAAGCCCCGAGCGCACGTGGACCGTTTTGGCGCAAAAGGCGCTTTCGTCAAGTTCGGCCGGCTCCGATTAGTAATTAATATTGTTTAGTACAGCTTAAGCGATAAGCTCAGGTAGTTTCCGAAACGGTTTCGGTATTCACTGCTTCCGGCTTGTTGAAATTTGCCGTCGATAAATTCCGTATGGTACGTAAAGGACAGGGTATAGCCTAAACGTATTTTAAGCGGAATATCTTTTACAAAGCGCAAATCCATGTCCGCAGAAACACCCAGAGAATGTATCCATTCGTATACACCGTCTTTAAGAAAGTCCTTGTAGTAATAATCGCCCGGCTTTGCGGAAGACGCTCCCGCTTGGTAAACCATTCTTTCGCTATATGAACTGCCGTGCACGATGCCTGAACCGTAGTCCGCACCGTGCTGAACAAGCGTGTATTGTGCGTTTACATGCAAAAACCAAAATGGAAGAGTTCTGAGTCCTATTTTTATTTCCGCCGAATTCGGTTTTAATTTGTATCCGAGCGGTTCGCCGTGATTCGTATATGCCGTATCCATTTTTTTTGTATATCCGGGAACCTCGGTTAAGGGGTGCGTATACATATACGGCTCTATTTTCGTATATTGAAGAATAAAGGTCATAAAGGGCGTATCGGGAATTGCAATTTTAGCACCGAATTGATACGTCCACATGCTGGCACCGGCTTGATGAAAAATATCGGTAGCTGCCGGATCTACCTCATCTATAAACAGGTTGTAGTATGCCTGTGCATACTTCGGAATTTTCAAACCCAATGAAAGTCCCATTTGCACATTGTCGAAGTCTCCGACTATGCTTTGCGCAAACATAGGAAAAAAGCCCGGGTTCAAATAACTTAATTCAAAACGCTTTACCCATATCGCCGATGAAGTGATGCCTGCATAAAAAATATCTTTAATGCAAAGTTCCGCAAGCATCGCCGAAATATTATTTTGAAATATTTCCGCTGAAGATTTTATTCCGGTTAAATTAAAATATTCCAAAGATCCGGTAAGAGCCGAAAGTGAGAGCCATTTTACCGGCAGTATCGATATTTCAAGCGCGGTAAACGGACGGGCCGTTTTCGACAGCATCAAATTGCCGTCGCCCGTTCCCCAATCGCGTCTGATTCTGGAAAAATTGATATTGATTTTTCCGTCCCACAGCCGTGTCCCGAATTCGGGAAGGAGCCGCGTTCCCGCTGCAGGCTCGTTTGACATACCGCCGAAATTTCCCAAACTGGTTAATAAATATTGATAGCTGTCCCAGCTTTGCGTAAAAGTATTCGGCGCATACGAGTCTACCTGCGGTGCTGCCCCCGGCTGCGTAACATCGAGCTTCATAACACCCGCACCGATATTCACATTATATGAAAAGTACCGGGAAATATCGCCTTTTATATATGCGTCAAACCATTGCAGGGCGGAAATATTCGGTGCATTGAAATTGGTATACAGGCTTGTTTCCGAAGATCCGCCGATTTCTATGTGCAGAGGGATTTTTTCGTTATCTTCGTAGCTGTAAAAACCTTTTTTTAAAAGAATTCCGGCATTTTTTATAACCGAAGCACTGGGTACGAAAGCGGTCGGAGGTGCCGGCTGCAGCCGCTCAAGCGTTTCCTGTGCAAGAACTTTTTCCCGCATGGAAGAATCGGGGCTTTCCAATATTTGATTTAAAGCGTCCAAAACCGTTTTTAACGTATACGGGCGGGCATTCGGAAGACTTTCGCAATAGTTACGCAGCAAAGCGTATTCAAGCATATTGTATACCGGATCATCCAACGGAACCGATATGTTTTGTTGGGCAAAGCCGAAAAAAATTGCTGCGGAAAATAAAAAAGTCAATAGGTATTTTTTAAAATGCATTTTCATATCCTGTTTTAATAATGTAAACCGATACCGATCGATAATTCATACCATTCTTCCTTGCGCCAATCGGTCGTAAAGAATTTTTTTACGGCGGTATCGATAAAGCTTATATTCTCGCCGAGTTTTTGGGCAAAACGCACCGTATCGATGCCGAAACTTATACGCCCCTGTATGCTGCGCATTTTATTCGGAAAGCCGATAATTTCAAGCCCCGCAGCGTACCACCCGTCTTTCGGGTTGTAGTTCCGGTTCGCCGCATCGTTGTTCCCCAGTGCGATATCGATAAACGGCGAAAGCTGCATTTCAAAATCGAACCAGCGCATCCATGAAGGGGCACCCCAGCCGACCCAATTCGTTTGCAAAATTTTTATGGGGACATCGATATTCAGTAAAAAAGCCGAATCGGTTTTAATGTATGTATCCCGAACGCCGCGGATGCGGGAACCTTCTTCGGATTTTAAACCGAAATTTTTAAATACATACAGCCGCGAGGCGAATCCCGCATATTTAAATGCACGGTAATATTCACCGCTTACCGAAAAAGACGTCGAATACGTGTTGGAATAAATATCGTACGAAAGCGACTGGGAAAAATGTGCCGAATATCCTTGGCGGTAGTTTTCTATCCAATCGACCCTGCCTGTAGCCAATTCGTGACCGACGGTAATGTCCGGTCCCTTTAAATCCGAATGCGTAATGCCGTCCCATCCGAGGCGTGTTTCGGTCGGGTCGAAATTCCACGATAGGGAAGACGAGGGCGTCCATGTAAGATTTCCTTTGTTTTCGATTTTAGCCAAAACAATCGGGAGCTTTATTGAAACGCCTTCGGTAAGATAAAAGGCGTCGTTGGAAGACCGGTAATCGGGATCGTATTTTACGGCTTGAGATGCCCCGAAATTCAGCGATATTGCTTTATGCAAAGGCATGCTGAATGTTACGCCGGTCGTAAAATCGAATGCCGGAGCTTTTTCGCCGATCGCATAATTGATGCCGAGGCTGTTTTCCCAATTTGAATGCAGCGGTCCGAGCTTAAAAGGAATATCGAATGAAACGCCGCCGCCGATTTTATGTTTCGGCGCCTTGCCTTCTTCCGTTTTGTATTCGTAGGATAATTCCCCGTTCAGCGTACGCATCGTACCGAAAAAATTATAGTCTTTTATCTTGAGTTTAAAAACAAAGCCGGTATTCGAATTGTACTTGGGGTAGGGAAACCCTATAATATTCCATGTATCTTTCGTTTTGATAAGCAAATCGACGGGAATAATGCCCGTTTCGGTTTCTTCACCGTAGGACGGAAAAATATACGCTTCTTCCAACACTCGCTGATTTTTCAGCTGAACAAGTTTATCCTGCAGATAAGATTCAAGTTCCGCCTTGTTTTCGAAAGTTTTGTTTGTATCTATACGCACCGCCTGCGAAAGCGGATATTTACGAGTCAAGCCGGTTATTTCATAAACTACCGAACGTATGCGGTACTGCTCCGAAGTTATTGAAGTCGAAATCAAAAAAAGAAAAATAAAAAAACAAGCGACCGTACGCAGTCTAAACGAAATCATAATACCGCATTTTAGTATATTTTACAAAAAATGACAATCATGTTTTTTTTCGCACCCTAATAGGCACCTTTTCGTGTTACGACGACTACGCATGTTTGCAAAATTATCCAAATATCAAGCCAAATCGACCAGTTTTGAATGTAATACGTATCGAGCATAACGCGTTCTTCGTAGCCGGTCGAAGATCTGCCTGAAATTTGCCACATGCCGGAAAGTCCGGGCGTAACGGAAAAAATGTAACGGAATTTATCGCCGTATTTTTTCTTTTCATCTTCGACGATCGGGCGCGGACCTACAAAGCTCATGTTGCCTATCAGTATGTTAAAAAGCTGGGGCAGTTCGTCCAAACTCGTTTTGCGTAAGAATTTACCGATTTTTGTAATGCGCGGATCATGTTCGAGTTTTTGATGTTCGTTCCATTCGCGTCGCAATTCGGGATTTTTTTCTAACAAATCTTTCAAGCGTTTATCCGCGTCGACAACCATCGAGCGGAATTTCCACGTCGTTATGTGTTTGCCGTTTTTGCCGATTCGTTTGTGCCCGTAAAAAACGGGTCCTTTTGAAGAAAGCTTTACGAGAATGCAAAGCAGCACCATGACGGGAACGGTCAGCGGGGAAGATATAATCAGCAGGACTACATCCAAAAAGCGCTTGAGCAATAGATTCAGCGAGCGAGTTAAGCGATTGGCCGCCGAAAAGCCTAAGATACCGCCGAAGTCGCGCACCGAAAGGGATACGCCTTTCAGCGACTGATGGTAGGGAATAGTGATAATATAGCGATAATCCGAAAGTAAAGAGCCGAGCGGACTTTTGGAAAGCGACGTGTCGCGCTGTTCCATGACGATTGCCGTGGTGATTTTGCATTCATGCAGCCGTTTTTCAATTTCCTGCGAATACGGGAAAATGGGAATACCTCTGTATTCGGAATGTCCGGTATCGGTGTCTGTAATGATTGCGGCGGGTTTATAACCGAATGAGGGTTTGTTTAAAAGTTTATCGGTTATAATATGTTTGTTTTTATCCTGCGCGTAAAGAACAACGGGAATCCCCCACCAGCTGAACGGAGCAAAAAAAGCCCGTACGGCTTCTCTCATAAGGGGAAGTGTAAAAGTTGCAAAGGGAACGGCTAAAAGAAGGGCAACGCTCAGCGCATTGCGGTCGTCGGTTTCAACGGCAATGGAAAGCGCGATGCCGGTAAAACAAAAAAAGGAGGTGAGTGAAAAACGGCGCACTTCTTCGGCCGGCTGGAGCATAATGCCCGGATACAAATGCGCGGCAAAAAAAGCGGCGGCAAAGGCGGGAAGGTAAATCCAATAGTGGACAAAGTCGCGGAATACGATGAACGTGCGGTCTACGGCGTTAACCGTAAAAAAGCCCGCGCCGAAACACAACATAACCCCGATAAAATCAAAAAGCATAAAGGTTATACCGGTCGCAAACGAACTCGTATGCGTAAAATGCGATTTAAACCAAGTCGGAAATTCCTGCGCCGTCATGCGTATATGCTATCATATTTTTTTAAAAGAAGCAAATCGTATTTTACTTGCGGTAGTATTAAATGTGAAAAGACAATGCCTGCTCTTGCAACTCTTCGTACCACGAACACAGGTTTTCCGCGGCCGAAACGATGTCGAATCCCGCATTCCGTATTGCTTCGGGATAGGTTTTTTTCGGAATCTGCTCGTAAGACAGCAGTTTTTGCGCCCATTCGTCCGTGCCGGCGCTCAACGGGAAAAAGGACACAAGCGGCGTGATCGCCGTATCGGCCGGTACCGCGTCGCTCATGAGGCAGGGAAGGCCTACGGCTTGGGCTTCTATGCCGACGACGGGCATCCCCTCGTAGCGGCTCGGCAAAAAGAATACATCGAATGCGTTTAAAAAATCGGGAATATCGCGCCGCAAACCCGCAAAAAAAACGGCCTGCTCTATGCCCAGCTCTTTAACAAGCCGGCGGATATCGGTTTTAAGTTCTCCCGTTCCGACCAAAAGCAGTGCGGCGTTTTTATTGAGCCGATACGCTTCGGCAAAAACGCGCACGATAAATTCGTGATTTTTAGGAAATACAAAACGCCCGACGTGTCCGACGATAAAGCGGTTTTCCAAGCCGAATTCTTTTCGTATGCGCTCGGCTCCGGCAAGGTTTGGATAAAAACGTTCGGTATCCACGGCATTTTTTATCAAGCGCACTTTTCCGTCGCGCACTGCCGTATTGCCGAACAGCCAGCGGGCAGGATATTCGGCGCATGCGGCGTAGTGCGTTGCAAACGTTTTTGCAAAGGGACGCAGCATCTGTTTCATCATATTGCGTTTAAACTCGCCGCGGCTTGTCGTGCTGTGGTTGTGCGCTATGCGTACCGGAACCTTTGCGCGGTATGCCGCATATAAGGGAAAAACGCTCAGCGTATTCAAATGCGAATGAACGATCCTGTAACCGTTTTTTTCAAAAGCGGCGCGGCATTGGCGCATATTCGTACGCATCGATTTTTCATAGGGTTCAAGTTTTATGATGCGGCCGCCCAAATCGAGAATTTCTTTGTCGATAAGCGTCTTATTATAGCCGTCCATAAAAAAATCGAACTGAACGCGGCTGCGGTCGATGTGCCGGTAATAATTCATGACGACCGAATCGACGCCGCTGATAACGGCTTTACCGATAATTTGAGCAACTCTGAGCGGTGTTTTAGTTTTTGCTGCGTGTTTCCGTTCCATGATAGTCGCTCCATCTTAAACTGCTTTTGTGCGGTTTCGGCCCCGCGTCTGTTATGTGAATGCCTTGAATATTATGACTGTGTCTTTTGCTCACAGGAGGCAGCTTTCTCCAATCTCCGAAATATATCGTTAAATAAAGATCGGTATTCGCAGGGGCTGAAAATTCATAGCCTTCAAATTGAATTTTCGATACGGGTAAAACAACGTCTTCCGGGAAAAACTGGAACCATGGAAGCAGCGGGTTATAGCAAAATCCTTTAACGCCGTGTACGCCCCATTTTTGAAGCAGTTTTTGTATTGTATTCAGTTTAATGAAGGGACGGATAAGCGATTGAATAAGGCCCCACACTGCAAAATATGCATTGCGTTTCCAAGAGTTTCGCTTTGAAGGTTTAAGCGGAGCATTGTTAAACGGAGGTAAAAGTCCGAACAGATTCCGGTATTTGAATTGACGCTCCGTTTGCAGATAGCCGGGAAAAATATCTATCGGAATGCCTTGGCTGTAATTGTACGGGCCCCCCGGATCATCCATATAGCTGAAGCGGTCCCGGATTTTTGCCCAGCAAATATCGTGTTCCGGATCGGTATGCACGGTTTGGAAAAACATATCGAAGGGAAGTTCTTGCGGTGCAATTTTGCAAAAATGTTCATAATCGGCAAGCGGCATCATAACGTCTATATCGTCGTCCCAAGGAATAAAGCCGCCGTGCCGCGCAGCGCCTAAAAGCGTTCCTGCATCCAGCCAATAGGTAAGCGAATGTTTTTTGCATATCGCATCGAATACGCGCAATATGCGCAGCATTACAAGCTGGGCTTGGCGCAATACAGTACCGCCGCTTAAACGTTCGTCGGGTATATGTAAAAATTCATTCATATCGGTATACGTATCCATGTTTCGGGAATTACATCCGAATAATCGTAGCCGTAATACCGATCCGCGTATTCAAGCTGCCGTCTGTTCCAAATCGCAGGGGCTAAAACGATTTTATCGGAAGCGGCGTTCAACCATGCCGCCCACCAGCTGAACGAACTGTTTGCAATGATATTGCAGCGGCACATGCTCATCAAGACCATATCCTGCCAGCTGTCGGCACCGATGTTCCAATCGATAAAAACGGAACGTGCGCCGAAAAAGTTTAAGTGTTCGCGGCACCACTGTATATCATCGGAAAAAACGTAAAACGCCGAAACCGCATATTTTTTTGCCGCATATTCGATTGCATTGTTGTAGTATGTTTCCGTACATACGTTCAGCGTTTTTGTGTGTAAAAAATCACCGCGGCGTACATGTATCGACGCGGACAAAGAAGCAGGCTCTTGCGCTTGCAGCGCACTTTGTACAGCCGCGGACTTTTCCGACAGAGGTTGACGGAATCTAAAAAGGGTACGGATATCGCTTTCTATCGGTAAAAAATACTTTTCGGTTTGCCAAAAACCTTCAAGATAGCGATCGCTTTTATCCGATAAAACTTCCGGCGTATATCTGAAGACGGTATCGATGTAGTGCGTTTTTTTTGTAAAGTACTTGCGCCGTATGCGGTTCAGTAAACCTTCCGCGCTCGTAGATAAGCGGTGCACATCGGCTTTGTCCGCTTCGTCAAACTTTATGCCGAACAGGTGTTCTGTTTCCAAACCGTTGTGGCAAAAATCTATGCCTGAGCGCACCGTGCCTTTGTTGTACAGCGACGTATCGACAAACACTTTTTGTCCGGCATGTTTTAACGCTTCAACAAAGGCCGCGCAAAACATTTGGTTTCCCAGCCCCCCCGCTATTTTTACGATTTTGATGGTTGTACTCCCGTTAATGAATGTTTCGGTATGATTTTACCGCATATTGAATGCGCCGCACACATGCAATAAAGCGTATACAGCGGTAAAAGCGTTTTTTTAAACAAAACAACGCGATCTTCCGCATATATGAAAAATCGGAATAGCGCGCTTGTTCGATTGCCTGTTTAAAAACGGGACGTTCGCATATTTTTCGAAAGTCGTGCAGTTTTTTATTTTCTGTGCGATGATTATCCCGATGAAAACTGAAGTGTAGCGCTATACCCAATATACTGTGAATGATTCGCGCGTTTGTAAGCGGTATCAATACCGATTGATTGTCGGATATTGATGCGAGGGCATCGGCATACAGTTTTTGTGCAAAACGCTCGGCTTTATCGGCAAACAGCGGATTAAACGCGTTGCTTACCGTTATATCGTCATAGCGGTAATGATAGTTGAACTTATGAATATAAACGGCGGATTTTAAATGTTCAAATAAACGAAAATTGAATTCGATATCTTCGCCGAGTGAAAGGTCGGTATCAAACAAAACTCCGCTTTTTTTTATAAATTCCCGCCGATATAATTTTGCCCACACGGAACCGAGGGTACTTTCCAAATATAGTACCTGTGTACGCAATGTATTGCAACTTTCGACGGTATTTACGGTAAAGTCGTTTTTAAAATAACTGATTTTTTCGGTATGCTTTCCGTATTCTTTGCAATACGGAAACAAGACGATATCGGTATGATATCCGTTTTGCATATAAAATTTTTGCACGACATTTAAAGCATCGGTGCATAAACTATCTTCCGTCCAATCATCCGCATCGACAAACAAACACCAATCTCCGGTTGCAGCTTTTATTCCGTCATTGCGTGCCGCACTTACGCCGCCGTTTTGCCGACGAATAATACCGATACGTTTATCATTTTGCGCAATTTTTTGATACTCCGCTGCATACGATGCGGGAGAACCGTCGTCAATCAGGATAATTTCCAGCGAAGGATAGGTTTGCGCCGTAACACTTTGTATACAGCGTGATATAAATTCTACAGGAGTTTTATATACGGGAATAATAACCGAAACAAGGGGGCTGTGTTCGTGTGCGTTATCCGTCATTCGGCATCGACTTTTTTGTTTCACCGTACCTTCCGTTTGTTCGCGTACTTGTTGTGTACACATCAAAAAATTTATTTACGTTTTTTTATTTTTAGATAGAGAGGATGAAGTATTTTGTATATTACGCGGCCCAAAAATGTATAGGTTAAAAATCCGTGTTTTATATATGTAAATATACTGTTTTTTTTAAAAGAACGTTTAACGGGCATATCCAAGGTTGAACTGTCAAAGGTTTCGTTTTGGTGAATTAAGGTTTGAGAAGGAAGTATTCCCGAAAACGATACCGTTTTCATATAGTGCCACCAATTATCCGCCGGAAAATATACGGGAAAATTGATATGCCGAATGGCAAGAGCCGCTTCAAAACTTATAAGATAACCGGCCGTTTGTGCGATCGACCCCTCTTTAATGAAACGCGGACTGACCATCGAATAGCCTTTTACAAGCGGAATAATGCCGGATTTTTTATATATGTCGCATCGTTCAAGCTGTATAATACGCGGGCCCTGCAGGTAAGGCAGCAGCACGTCCAATACTTCGGGTAAATCGGCCGACAAAACCGCATCGTCTTCCAGTATAAGCGCATAAGGAAGCTTTCTTTCAACGATTAACCGGTATACGGCATTGTGGCTTAATGCGCAGCCCACTTCTCCGGCGCGCAGTTTTCTGCCTTCGGCTTTTAAGGCTTTTTTTTCATTGTAGTAAGCCGGATTATCCGCATAGTCTTTTCCGATAAAGGCGTCGAAAAATTCAAACTCAAAATGAAGCTTTTCCAATTGCTCTCGGATATGTTTGCGGCGCACTGAATCCGATTTTAAGCTTACAACAAAAACGGGAAGTTTAAAAGAATGCATTTAGTGATAGTCCTTCCAATTAAGTGCCTCGGGATGATTGCAGGGAGTTGTCGGAAGCAGTGCTTCATTATGGTGATGGTTGCGCGCCGATTCCGGCGGCAACTCCATATAATTCCCGAATTGATATTTGAGTACGCTGTGACAATCAAAGGGTACGGGGACTTCATAATCTTCAAACCGCATTTTTTTAAGAGGAAAAATCCACTTATCGGGAAAATGAAAATGCCATGAAGCAGGTAAATCATATGCCCAACAATTTTTCGGTCCCAGTAAACTTAAAATTTTTATCAGATATGAAAGTCCGGTATAGTTTATAAAATAATATAGAATATGCGCGAAGATACGCTTAATGCGTTTTTTTAACGTTATGCCCTTATAAAATTCCGGAAGCGTATAGGGGGGAATCAGCATACGAATACGGGCAAGAATTCTTCTTCCCGTATGAAATTTTTTCATCGGAAAAATATCGATGAAGATGCTGTTAAAAGTTTTATCGGCATCGAATCCTTCGTCGATGCGTTTGGAAAAGCGGTCGCGTAATTTTATAAATTCAAAAGAAACGGTATCGTTATATACATCATACGGAAATTCGTTTGCAGGTAAATTTTTATATTTTACAAAGTCTTCAACCGGCATGCATACATCGAGATCGTCGTCCCAGGGAATAAAGCCTTGGTGCCGTACCGCCCCTAACAAAGTCCCACCGTCCAGCCAATAGGAGAGACCGTGCTTTTTGCATATTGCATCGAAGATTTTAAGCAGACGAAGCATTACAAGCTGTGCTTGACGCAGCGGGGTATCGCCCTCAAGGCGTTTGTCGGGGAAGGGGGATACAGGCGGGGTATTTTTTTTATTCATTGTTTTGCGTCAATTCCATAATAGATATACACAGGAAACATCGTCTGAAATATAGTAATCGCGGAGTCCGTTTGCCGAAAGAACAGGGAGCATTTCATACAAAACATCAAAATTTATATTAATCGTTGATCGTATGGCTGAAAATGAAGAGTCCGGTTTAAGTAATATTTTCATGGCGGTTTTTATATGTGAAAAAAAATTATTATCCACACGTTTCCCGAGTTCCAGTTTTACGAAACCGTACCGTTGTGTATCTAAAACCGATTCCGCCGATTTCCAAAAGTCAAGAATACTTTTTTCAAGCTGAACTATTTCCGGTTTATTTTTCCGTATTTCTTTTAAGATGGGCCTGTCATTTTGGGAAAGAAAATTTCCCCACTCATTTTTTATAACCGGATTTAGTTTATTGGCCCATGTATATTTTAGTGTATTGATTGTGATAGTTTGCGGTCGTTTACAATTTGCTTCACTTACGGGATGCCACTGATGATAGAGTCTAAAAGTATCCGGAAGCCATTCCTGTGTGTAACCGATTTTTTTTAACCTGTCGGGAAAATCCAAATCTTCAGGGCCCCAATAAACGATACGTTCATCATAACCGCCGATTTCTTTAAATGCCGATTTTTCAATAAACTGAAAGCCGCCGGAGTTTCCATGGCCTGCATACCGGGATTTTTTTTTATCGCCGTTTTTAGGCAACCAATACGTTTCGATATGATACATTGTTTTATCTTTATAATTGTCAATGCAGTATTGAAAGGGATTGCCTTCATAGATCATATCGGCGTCTGATGTCACAATAAAAGGCGTATCGGCAGTTTTTGCACCGTAATTTAAAGCTCTGCACTTATTCCACGGCAAGCCTTCGGCATACATATGAGTATATTCCAAATTAAGCTTGGTACAAAGTGCGGAATATTGTTTTGCATAAAACTCATCCGAACCGTAATCGACAATATGAAAGGCGGGAGTCGCGCCAGCACTGCGTATCGAGGCAATTTGTTTTTCCATACGCAGGGTATCTCTGTTACGAATACTTATAACGACAGTTATTTTATCTTTCATGTAATCACCTATAGACACTTTGTTTCAACTTTTCAAGTAAAAACCCGGGAACAAAGGCTTTTATAACGTTTTTTCCGATACGCGAGTAATTAATTTTTCCTGTTCGGTAGTTTTCCGCATTATGTATTAATTCCTGTAAAATAGGACGCAAAGCTTCGTCGGAAAAATATTCCAATACAAGCAAATATGAATCTTCTACAGCATCGGGTTTAGTATGCCGTTGAATAAACCAATGTACGGCATTTCCAACCAGCATTTTTTCCGCATAGGCAGCAATCGGAACATATTGCCGATTGTACTGGTTAAAGTACTTTTCAAGTTCTACACAAACTTTTTTCATTGAAGAAAAGTATGTTTTATTTGTTTGTACCGTATTCTGTCGTGTTGAAATGCCCTGCCCGATGTTGTAATTATACAGTACTTGATTACAAATATGATAATCATCCGTAAAAGAGGCTATTATACTTGACAAAAATACATCTTCCGCCGGAGTACAATAAAAAGGAGTGACGGTAGAAAAAGCTTGTTTTATGATTGCTGATTTATACGCCTTATTCCATATTGTGACCCCGGCCGAAAAAGGCGGAATAAACATTGCTTCCAATCTGCTTTTTGTAACCTTTGGTGGGTATTGAATGCTATTATCCGGTATACGAATATAGGCAAATTCTAACACATCACAAGGGTGTTCTTCGAGATTTTTTGCCAATATTTCACATGCTTCTTTTTTGAAACTATCGTCTCCGTCCATAAATAGAATATAATCGCCTGAAGCTTTTTGAGTTCCGACCAACCTCGTATGCAATAACCCTAAATTTTTTTTATTGTTTATAATAGTCATCTTATCAAACTGCCCAAGTGAAAGTATTTGGGCTACACTGCTATCCGTAGAAGCGTCATTGACAATAATTATTTCAATATTGTCATATGTTTGATTGAGAAGACTTTGAATATTTTGTTTGATACAGTTTTCCAAGTTGTATACAGGCACTATTATGGAAAATCTGATATTATTTTTTTTCATCAGCTTTGAATACCCCTAATTATTACATCTACATAATAATAAAATTAATAATCGCCTTTATAATCTCATAAAGATAATAAAAAGGAAAAAGAGTTGTATATACACCGAACTTAATAAAAAAACGTAAACATAGTGTTGGTGTTTTTTTTTCGTTCAAAAACCACCGCATTGTTTTTACTATAGGTGCATCCAGAGCACTGCGGATCAATTTGCGCTTTAAATATAAAAATCGTAATTTTAAAGATATGTGTGTGTGTATACGCAAGGTATCGGCTTCGTGTTGAAGTTCGTAAAACATAAAATCGATTGTCGTGCGGGTATCCGTTTCTTTTAAGTTGTATTTTGAATAATCAAAACAAAACGGGGCTAATTCTTGTTCAATTTTTTTTATATCGTTTGAGAAATTATGTTTGTATTTCAGCCATAATCGGGTATTCACTTTGCTTTTTTCAGGATTGAAGAATTTGAATTTTTGTGTATGAGCATGAGGACTTATACCCGTAAATCGCATAAGCTCCTGCGTAGTTTTTTCATAATCGTATATAAGGTTTTCCAATTTAATATGGAGAACATCGGAAGATTGCTGTTTTATTTGCTCTCTGCGTGTTTCTTTAAACCATTGAATAAAAATATCTATGTTGTGAGTTGGTATATAACGTGCGCCCCAAAATACCTTGTTTGCAAAATACAAATCACGGGGATCTCTGTCTATGATGATCGTTTTTATCCAATCAAAAAATCTCGCATATAAGTCGTTTGAATTGGCGGGAAGTAGTTGGTCAATAACCGAATACTCACATTCGGAAGATTCCAAAAAAGAAAACAGTTTTTGTATATATTTTTTTGTTATCGGGAGGAAACGCTCTTTTGCATTTGTATAGTATTGATTTTCATATGGAATGTACTGCGGATACCATAAATCAGATTCATATAAAGCATAATGCGCACGCCTATATTTTTCATCAAAGTATATAAAGGAAAGATCTTTACGGGCCTTATCTTTTAACGTTTCTTTTTTGACTTCCGCTCCTCTGTGCCATCCTCCTTTCCATTTACATGTAACGAGTTCTTCAATATAATCTGTCATGCAGGGTAAAAAATTATTTTTAAAATAATGTGCATATCCGTAATTTTTATTGAGATTCCGTACCAAATTCAAAAACCGCTTTACTGCCAAATCTGCCTTTAATCGATGTCCTTCGTGCTCAAGTGCATAAGCCAAATCAGCAATACCGTCCGTTTCATGTAAAAAAGTACACTCAAAATTATCAAACGGAACTTGTACTGATGAAAATTCTTTAAAAAAATCGGTTCCGGCGGAGCTTCCCGAATTACCGTAGCCCGTACAAATTATAAATTTTAACTTACTGTTCCCGGACGCCGGCTTTTTCACTTTTACAAAGCTATTATCCATTAGTATGCTCCCGGCTGCGTGTATTAAAGATATTTTTACCTACTTTGAAATGGCAACAAGATTTTATCGTATAATATACTTCGACACATTGCCAAAAACACATTTTGAGCAGCCCATAGACTTTTTTACCCGGTGTACCGTTTATTTTTACATATACTATCGCCATGTTTTTTTTGGCATGAGCTACGAGAGCAGCATAGGCACCGGGAAAGATCTCTGTAACTGTATATTTTTTGATAAGTGCATAGTCAACTTTTTGAGTATATTTCTTGAACATTTCAATGCCCATATAAACAATATTGGCATATTGTTTTTTTATGATTTCCTTATTTTCGTTCCGATATACGTTTTTTTCTTTCAATAATTCAATAAGTTTTGTAAAAAAAATATTTTGAACCTTAAAATAATCCGAATGGAATTTTTGTGTTAACCGATTTTCACTGTTGTGATCAAGACAATTGTAAAAATCATACGGTAATACTAAAACATTTTGTATATAATGATAATATTCCAAATTAAAAAGTGCATCTTCCGCTATATTAAAATCGGAACGGAAACGTAATTTGTGTGTATTGATAATTTCTTTTTTATACAGTTTATTGACAGGGGAGCGCAATAAATTACGTTCAAGCAAATATCCGAAATTATAAAAAAATGCGCTTGCAGTATCTATCATCTTTTCGCTGCATTCGTAGAATAAGTGGTTTCCGTTTATATCAATATTATCAAAGCCGCATATAGCAAGATCCGCATCATTTTTTTGCTGTTCTTCCATTAATATTTGACACATATGCGGTTTTATCATATCGTCGCTGTCTACAAACTGGATAAAATCACCTTTTGCATACTGCATGCCGGTATTACGTGCTATACTTACTCCGCTGTTGGGAATACTTATAACTCTAATTCGTTTATCATTTTGTGCATATTGGTTACAAATATCCAATGAATTATCGCTCGAACCGTCATTTACAAGAATAATATCCAAATGAGGGTATGATTGATTTATTATACTTGTTATACATCTTGGTAAAAAAGTACCGCGATTATAAATAGGGACAATAATTGAGATAATTTTATTGTTTTGCATATATTTGTCCGTATTTAATATTGCTCATCTAAATGGTCCCAGTTATCGGCGTTGAAGATGCTTCCTTTTACTCTGTAGGTCGAAAAAGGTATTTTTATTTTTTCGAGGAAATCATTTGCCGTATATAGTGCAAGTGAGTATGTTCGTTCACGCGGGTTTACAGCAGTATATTTTTTTAAATCGCTAAAAGAAGTATTTTGCGTAAATACATGTTCTGCAAAAATGAGCGGAACATCACTGTTTTGTGTTTGTATATCACTGATTGTGAATTGTAAACCTGCGTTAAAGTCCTTAAATAACAATGTAGGGTACACACGCGATAATTCGGTTTTATAGTCAACCCTTCCGAATTTAAACGGCATATCAAGTAAGCCGTTGTCGCGGGCAAAGTTACCGTGATCGGAAGCAATAACAATTAAAGTATTGTCATATAAATTATTTGCTTTTAACCATTCAAGCCATTGACTTATTTTTATTAAAAAGGTTCTTGCTGAATAATAAGGTAGGTCGGGGTCATCTAAGTCGGCTTTGGTCGATAAAAAATTCCCGTCTTTATTTATACCGAAAGAATTATGTGTTAATTCATTCGCAATAAACATAAATTTGTCTTCTTTCGTTTCGGCAATCGAACAAATTTCCGGTAATAAATCCAAATACGGATAACTGCGTAATGTAAAGGCCTTTGTGTTTTTCAGTTTTAAACTGAGATTATTCCATGTTCCTTCGTCATATATAAGTGTTTTTAGTATATACGGTGCCGCATTATAAAAAGGCAGCATAGTAAGTAAAAACAATTTTGCCGAGTAATCTACTTTAATATTTTTTTCTTTATTCCAATATCCTATATACGAGAGCGGAGATTCTAAAAAATAGGATAAATTCGTTTTTGAAGCCAGTTTTGAAATATTTTCATTTTTTTGAAACATGGAAGAATAACCTACATTTGTGCAATGAAATCCATGCTCAAGAAAATTTGTAAAAAGTATTTCCAAACTTTTTTGCTGGTCTGTATGATATGAATTATCGGTTTTATTCATTGAAAGCGGAGTATATTGGACTCCGCCCATCATAGCCGGTAGAGAATGTACGGTTGAAGCCGATATGGATAAAGTATCTTTGTACCATGTAAAGCCGCTGAATTTCTCTTTTAATTCGGGGAATTCATCGAAGGTACGTTGTACATAGTTTCCGTTCATCATATCAGGCATAAAAAAAATAACATTGCGTCCGTTTTTTGACAGCCGGTGAGATAAGTGTGTTGTTTCCGGCAGATCGGATTTTATCTCAGCGGTTTGTATTACCGGTGCGGTAAAATGTACCCATTTTATACAGATATTTAATAAAACGGCAGCCGATAAAATCGTGATTAGAGGAAATATCATGTTTTGCTTTTTTTGAATCAAAAAATATACGATATAAAATGAAAAAAGTAATATAATAAAGTCTTTTATATACAATGAAGCTGCCGGTTGCGTGATTACACGATCCGTTTGAAAGGTAAATTCACTTAAAGTACCGGCATTTAATGGTAAAATCAGCGTATAAAACGAAAAACAAATAAAAGAAAAAATAAGAGCTTTAAAAAATAACGGTGAAGATTTTAAAAGATAAGCCGACAGAATAAAGACTGCCAATATACCGAGAAAAATCGGAATAAGATATAAAAGAACTGCAAACGGCTGTACTTGAAATTCAGTCGGATTATTTACATACAATTGTATGGGTAAGAGAAACGCAAAGAGAAATACACATTCACTGATGATTGTATAATAGGGGAGTTTTCCGATTTTTAAAATTGGGTTTTGAGCGGCAACTTGTTTAAAATCTGTAAAAAATAAATAGAAAAAACGCACATTAAAAATATGCATCAAAAATACTAATAAAGTTCGCGATAAAAAATAGGATTTCGTAATATATAAATAAAGAAAACCCGTATATATAATCCCATATGGAATTATTTTATAGTTGAACTTATTTTTTTTGATAAAAAAACTGTAAATAAAACAAATCCCTAGGAATAAAAGGGAAGCAAGTAAAATGAATTTATTATACCGTTGTGCATTGTAATTAACCGCTGTTGCTGCAAGTATATATATAAGGGCGCAAGCATGTATTAGTGACAATTTACTGTTTTTATCGATTTCTGTTTTATGTAAGATGTCGGTATTATTTTTTTTCTGCATAACAATATTTTTTATCAAAGATAAAAAATTATTACAGGTCCAGTAGAGTAATAAAGCTGCAGGACTGTCGTAAAGTAAAAGCAAAAACACCCCTGCTAAAACGAATTGTTGTGTATTATCTTTTATTTTAAATGATTTTGTATAATAAAATGAAGATAAAATATTTAAAAGCGTCATTATGAGCGGCAATATATTTATACCGAAAAGGATGCCGTCCGGCTCACTTAAATTTTTAATAGCTCCGAAAGAAACGTTATTGTACCCTGTAAAATGAGAAAGAACATTATAAGCGGCAAAGAAAAAAGGGATTTGAAAAATAATTCCCATAGATGTTTGAAGCGGGTACCAGGACTTATATCCATAAATACGATGGGTGGTTTGTAGCAAGTAATATTGTTTTTGACCTTTAAAGTTTTCTTTTATGGAATCGACTTGCAGCTGCATTTTTAATTTAATTGCTTTTTCATGGTTTTTCCAACGTTCGGCAAGCATATACAGGGGTGTCGTCAAAGCCGTAATAATCACACTCATAATTATGAGCGCATAACCGTAATGGCCGGTAATACTATATGGAAGTAAAAAAACTTTTGAAAGTAATAATTCAAAGGGGTATAAAATTATCATAAAGAAGCCCTCAAAGAAGTGTGTATATCTGAAATCGCCCGGGCGGCGGAATGTCCTGCCGTATAAAAGTTAAAGATGTTTTTTTTGAATTCCGCAATACGGTTTTTGTAATTTCGCTCTTGTTCTAAAACATCGGAAATATAATTCTCGATATGGTTTATTTCATTTTCAGATAGCTCATGAGCTACCTGTTGGGTTGCAGGAATATCCCACTGAATATCGGCAGGCAATTCTTCCGCTTCATAGCCTTTTACGGAAGAAGGCGGCAGGGTTAAAAAAACAGGACGTTCAAATAAGTAGGCAAAGTCAAAAACAATGCCTGAAAAATCACTTATCAATATATCGGAATCAAGCATAGCTTGGAGTGGAGAAGGGGCCGTATCGATGGTAAGAGACTGATAATGTGCAAATTGGTTTTTAAAATTTTCCAATTCTTTTTTGTGCGAAATAAAAAACTGCGGATGTGGACGAAAAATAACTCTAAATCCCGCATCAAGCAGACGCTGCATAATAGGAATACCGTTTGTAAAAAATGAACTGCGTTTTAAGCCCCAGGACGGAGCATATAAAATTGTTTTAGTTTTTGTTGTTCTTTTCAAAGTTTGCAGTTTTTCATGCATATAATCATAATAAGTACAGCCGACATTATAATATGTTTTATCGGGAAGGCCCCTTGCTTTGTCCAAATATTTTTGGGCGTTTTCGATAAATTCACCTACCGAAAAAATAACATCATAAAAACTCAGTGCGTATTTTTCGTAAAAATCTACACCCGTAGGGGCATGAAAAATATGTATATACTTTTTTACTTTTTTTGAACGTTTCCACATATAAACATCCAAATGGGGCGTAGTGGATACGACAATATCCGCTTCAATTTTATTCATAAAAGCGATAGTAAACATTTCTGTTCCCGGACACAGTGCCGTAAAATCCGTATTTTGTAATTGAAAGGCAGGATCGTCTTTTTCGCACGTGATATAAGTACAGGCAATTTTTTGCGAAAGCAGTTGTGATATAACGGGATAAAAAACCTGCCAATACTTTGCCCCTTCCGAGTAAAAAACTATTCCGTATTTGTTTTTTGTTCGTATATTATTTCTCGCAAATAGCAGAGAAGATAATTGATAAAATACACCTCTTAAAAGAAACCACAATGAGGTGCCGATTCCTACAAGGGCATATAAGAGCAAACTTCCCGTTCCCGGATCCAAATACGCGAACAAAAAAGACGGAAAAAATAAAAAAAATAAAAAATAAAAGTAACGCATAGTTTTTTTCACTGTTTTATAATATTTTTATAAGCACTAATAATTTCGATTATATACATTACGTGTTTATCCGTGAGTAAGGGGCTCATCGGTAAACTTACAACTTCCGCATGAATTT
This sequence comes from Treponema maltophilum ATCC 51939, assembly GCF_000413055.1. Classification (NCBI taxonomy): domain Bacteria; kingdom Pseudomonadati; phylum Spirochaetota; class Spirochaetia; order Treponematales; family Treponemataceae; genus Treponema; species Treponema maltophilum. The sequence goes on from NZ_KE332518.1 coordinate 1,114,568, forward strand.
TTTCGCTGATCGGTAAATTAAGATAGGCGAATTCTTTATATGCGGCTTGTTTATGCGGCGGTGTCGGATAATGAATAACCGTTTCTATTCCGCACGAATTCAGATATTCAATGAATGCATTTCTATTTTGAACCCGAACACAGTAAATATGCCATACGTGTTCTTCCGATTGATGCAATTTCGGCAAAATCACTGCATTGTTTTTTATTCCCGTATTATACATTGTGGCGATTTGACGGCGTCGATCATTGTCCGCATCCAGTCTTTTCAGTTTTACCGAAAGTACGGCCGCCTGTATTTCATCAAGTCGTGAATTTTCACCCTTATATTCGTACACGTATTTTACACTTGAACCATAATTTGCCAGCTTCCGTACGATATCTGCAAGTTCATCGTCATCAGTTGTAACGCAACCGCCGTCGCCTAAACAGCCTAAATTTTTGCCGGGATAAAAACTGAAACCTGCGGCATCGCCGAAAGCTCCACTTCTTTTTCCGTTTTGCGTTGCGCCGTGCGCTTGCGCCGCATCTTCAATCAGTTTTAAGTTGTGCTGCTTTGCAATGGCGATAATGGCTTCCATATTACAAAGTCTGCCGTATAAATGTACCGGCATAATAGCCTTTGTTTTTTTTGTTATTTTTTCTTCTATTTTTTTTACGTCAATTACATAATCATCTATATCCGGCTCTACAAAAACAGGCGTTAAATTTTCCGCGCTTATTGCTAAAATAGTTGCGATAAAGGTATTTGCCGGAACAATAACCTCATCACCTGTCTTAAAAACGCCAAGCAATTTATATGCACGCAAAATAAGCTTTAAAGCTTCAAGGCCGTTTCCTACTCCAATACAGTGCTTAACGCCGCAAAATTGAGCGAAGTTTTCTTCAAACGCTTTACATTCTTTGCCGTGAATATACCAGCCGTTTTTTACAACTTCGGCAATTTTTTGTGAAAGTGCCGGTTCAAAAGATTTGTTTATCTTTTGTAATGATAAAAAAGGAATATGCATAGATTCTCTCTACATTCTTTTTGCTTCAATAAATATTTCGGAGCCAAGATTCGGCATGTATTTTTGCATAGCATAAAGACCGTCAAGCATTTTGTTTGTTAAAAAGCCGATATCCATAAGTTGTTTCATCTGAGAATGAGTAAAAGGTTTTATAAAATAATCCCCTGAATTGATAATTTTAAAACCCATATCCTGTACTATAGATTTTAACATATCCATATCGAAGTTTGTATGCTGCTGTAACAGAATATTATTCTGCGATTTATCATGTTCATTTTTTATAAGGCCGCTTTCTTTTGCAAGCAGCCGGTGAAACGAATTCATATTCGGTACATTGATATGAACAATAGTTTTATTTTTTGTACAAAGACTATATATATTTTGTAAAAATAATTTCGGGTTTTCAACTTCGTGCAATAAACTTGAACATATAATATAATCGAATTGATAATCCAAAAGTTCTGCTACGATATTTTCCAAAAAATCATTATAACATAATACCGACTCTATATTGTTTTCTTTTGCCAGATGTTGTGCATTTTCAAAAAACAAGGTACACGGTTCGGCGACGATATATTTTGAAAAATCTTTATAGAATAAAAAAAGCGGTTCCAAACCGCACCCGATTTCCAATATTTGTCGGGGGGGGGGGGGGCAGCATTATGTAAACATTCCAATACTTTTTTCCTGCGGTATAGCACCTGTACGGTTTCAAAATCGTTTTTTGTGTTGTAATCGTTCCCGTATTTTTCTATATTGCGCATGAGTACTCCTACAATTCTTTATAAAAAGTTTTATTAATCGAGTAGGTGCCGCCATAAGACTCTTTATTTTTTAACAGCCCTTGATTTAAAGTGTGCCCAAAATCTTCTGTGGAAATGCCCCATGATATATTTTGAAACCCAAGACGTTTTGCTTCTACAATCATAGAATAATACATAAAACTCATCGGACTCAGTTTCGCAAATTCTTCCTTTGCACAAAGATATTGCGTATGTAATGTTTTTGTTTTATGAAAATAAAATACAATTGCTCCTGCGATCAGTTCTTCTTTAATATATCCGCCGAAAAAAGCAATGTTATCGGGAATGTACCTTTGTTTTAATTCCATAAGTTCATTAAAACTGTGTACCGGTTTTACCTTATACTTTTTTAAGTTTTCATTAATAATATTGTATAGTTTTTGTATTTCTTCGGGTGAAGCAAGCGGCTTACATATTAATCCGGCTTTTAAACAATTGCTTATATTCGTTCTTTTCCCTTGAGTAAAATTAGAAACAATCTTTTCATCATAGGCAGCGGTTAAATCAATATAAGTGTTCAACTCAGAATACTGTCGGTAATTTTTATAGTACAATAGGTATTCTAAAAGTGCGGGACTTTCGGTACAAAGAATATCCGGCGTAATTTTTAAATACAGGGAACGGAAGTGGGCTGTGCGTAAATAATCTTCAAGATTTTCTGTTATTTCTAAAAGCGTATCGCTGCTATAATGTTTTTTATCAATTACTATGCCGCCGTAAGTAGATCCTTTGTGCGAAAAAAAACAAGCAGTATCGTTCGGATCTTTACATGCGGGAACAATCGCCGCCAAGTTATTTTTTTTATTGAATATTAAAAGAGAACAATCTTGAAACCGCTCTTTAGGATGATAGTTTAAAAAATTCCTGCTGTGCAAAAAAGTTCCGTTAATTGATTTATTTAATACAAAATCATCCCAAAGCTGTTCGTATGTTTTTTCATACGGTTCGATTCTAAACATTCTTATCGAATCCTTAACGCGTTGTATTTATTTTTCTATAGTGTAAAAATTCATCGTAGTTTCTGATATAATCGGTTTCGGTATAATATTCGGAAGCAAAAACCAAAGCGACAGCACCGTGTGAAAAACCGGTTAAATTTCGCCAAATACCCGGAACGATTATGAGGCCTTGTGAGGAACAACTTAAATTAAACTGTTTTTTTTTATTACCGTCATCCAATTCAACGGTAAAAGAGCCGGCCGCAGCTAAAATCAATTGATACAGATTCTTATGTGCGTGTGCACCTCGATTACTATTTTGGGGAATATCATATAGGTAATAGATTCGTTTTATATCAAAAGGTACATACGTTTTATCGGATAATGTTAATATACCATCAATAAAGTTATGATTGCGTACGTGAATAAGTTTGCAGTCGTCAACGGTATTTTTCATTATTAAAATATTTAATTTTTCTTAAAATTAACTTTTTTCATAGATGTCAAAATAAGTATAACGGTATTTTGCGCAAAATCAAATATTCTAAAATCAGTAAGCGCATTTGCACAGAGTGCTTTAGAAGCTTTATTCACTGTTATATCATATTCGGACTCGGTATTAGCGATTTTGCCGGTTTTAAATCGAAAAGCGCCGGATAACGCTATAAAACAAAATTGTGCATTATTCTTTTTATGAAAAGAATATGAATCCGATATGTCACAATCGGTAAGCAAAAAAGCTGCCTGAATTTTAAAAGGAATATGTTTTTGGCTTTCTAAAAAAGAGAGGCTGCCGCGATTATCCGTAATTTTAGGTAAATTTATTATTTGCATTATAAGTTAAAAGCTTTCTTTATTATAGTTTTTAACGTATTATATAATTTTTCTTTATGTGTACGTCCGATTATATTTTTAGTATTTGTTTTATATAGTTTTATATAATCTTTGTATTCAAATGCAAAAGGATTATCATAAAAGAAATTGGGGTGCGAAAGAAGGTACTGCACTGTTCGTGAAAACCCCCATTCATATAAATCGACATCGGTTGATAAACATGCTTCGCGTAATAATAAAAATGCCGTATATTTTGTACTTGAAATATGTGAAAATTGTGGAAAAATTTTTTTTAATTCATCTGTAGGTAAGTCAAGGAAGAGATCCCGAATTATACAGTATTCCGTCTTATGACATTTTTCTGACCATACAGTATTATATGCGCTCAAATTACTTTTTTGCGTGAAACGTCTGTATCCTACCGTTATAAACGGATTAACGGAAAAATTGGCATTCATTACCACTCTTGTATTTAGATCATAATCATGATTTAAAATAAGCGAGGGGTTAAAAGCCGCAATTCTATCAAATAGCGATTTTTTAAAAGCGATACCGGGTGACGGAAAAATATTCCCATAATAAAAGGCTTTATTCAAAAGCTTATATTTATCGGTTTCTAGCACAGAGAGAGTTCTGCCGGTTAAACGATTTTTTTCATCGATAAATTTTAATTGTGGAAATAATACTTCCAAATCGGGATTTTCAGTAAATGCCTGTACTATGTTTTGTAGATGTGTAGGAAATAAAATATCGTCGCTGGCAATTAAGGTTACATATTCATATTGTGCTTTTGCTAATCCGTCATTAAAAGTTTTTCCCGGACCTAAATTTTTATCGTGACAAAAATATCTAATCTTATCGGATACATATTTTTGTACAATTTCTTTTGTAGAGTCACAGGAGCAATCATCCATTATAATGATTTCATAATTTTGTTCCGTTTGACTTAATACACTTTTAATGCTTTGTTCGATATAATCCGCTTGATTATATGTAGGAATGATAACACTAACGGCAGCAGGCATTATTTAAACTCCACCAAACTATTTTTATTCTTTTTTTGATATTTTATAATTTCTTTAAGCTGTATACAAAAATCAAATGGCAATAAAAATAAAAATAGAATTATTTTTATAATACCTTTTAATACGGAAAATATCGTTTTTCTATTTTTGAAGTATTTGCAGAGTTCATAAAATGAAGTAAAAAGATACGCCCCTTTTATATTTGAAAACGGCAGTTTTCCTGTTTTTTGAAAAGCTATAGCTAGTTTTCTTATATCCTCTATAGGTTGTTCATTTGTATTTGATAACTCTTTCGTTGTAAATTTTCGTATTTGGATGTCGGAATAAGGGTAACAAAATTCCTCTAATTCTTTTTCTATTTTTTCAATGTCTTTTGCATACTGCGGATACTTTCTAAAAACCTGCGTATTTGTTTGTGATTTTTCCGGAATAAATATTTGTCCTTTTTTTATATGTTCCGAATCTTTTAAGTTTAAAAATTTTTTAATTTTTGTTAAACTTTCTTCATAATTATAAATTAAATCTTCAAACTTTAGTTGCAGAATTGTATCAAAATGCTCTGCGTTTCTTCTATTACAGCTTCTATAGGTTTTAAACCAGTCAATATACGTTTCAACTGTCCATGTAGGAAGATATGGTTCTCCTTTATACATTTTATTTATTACATATAAATCTCGTGGATCTCTATCCCCAATTAAACATTTTGCATTTAAAAACCAATTTAATTCATGTATTACGCTTTCTGGTCGAAATAGAGCATCTACCAAAATAAAACGTTTATTTTGAGCTATTGGTGTAAAAATTTTCGAAGTATATGCTTGTGTTTTTTTATAAAATTCATTGTCAAATTTTCCATAGTATTGTTCGGTAAGTGTTTGAAAGGATGGCCTCCAATAATATTGCTCATAAAGTCCATATTTATTTTTGTATAAATTATCAAAAAGGAGTCTTGCCCTTTTAAAATTCTTAATTTCTTCCTTAGGAATTAAATCAGCGTCTCTTTCCGAATACATTCCTCCAAGCCATGAACCTGTGACAGTCTTTATGTATTCCATTGTGGAATTAAAAAAGAAATCTTTTCCGAAATTCGTTATATAGAATTGGTCATTTGATGCTAGTTTGGCTTGATATAGCATTTCTTTAACGGCTGCATTTACAAAAAGTTGATTCCGCAAAGCTGTTTCCAATTGGAATAGATTATTGCTGAAGAATTTACATTCAAATGTTGCACCTCCAATAATAGTTGAAACACATTCAAATTCTTCCAGTATATTTGTTAATGCGGAACTGCCAGACTCACCAAAGCCAGTCGTTCCTATTATAGTGAAGTCTATATTATTCATATCTTATAGTTAAATGCTTTATTCTCCCCGTAGTTTCTTAAGAGTTTCATTTATTAATGTAGAACTTGTACCTTTTGTATAAGGAAAATATACAACTCTGACACCAACAGATTGAAATTTCTTTTCCATCTTTTCCCAGTTTGGATGAGCAAACCAATCATCTCCGACAAACAACACATCAAAGTGTATTTTTTTCCATGTTTCAAATTTATCAATATTCTCTTGTGGAATAGCAGAATCCACATATCTTATACTTTTTATAATTTCAAGTCGTTCTGCAAATGGAATAACCGGTTTTTTATTTTTATAGGCTACCAATTCATCTATACTGACGCCAACTATTAATTTATCGCATAAACCTTTTGCATTACGCAAAAGATTCACATGTCCTATATGAAAAAGGTCATATACGCCCGATGTGTATCCTAATATCATGTTAGTTATCCTTATGATCATCAAAAATATTTAAGTATTTTTCAAGACAATAAACCATCCACTTTTGATCACCGGTGAGATCTTTTACACAGTTCGGTAAAAATTCTTTTCTTGTCGGGCCGTCCCAATCTTTCAACCATTGATCCATCGCTCTGGGCATCGGAATTTTATCCGGAACAGGTATGTGAGGATAACGTTTTTTAAACAGTTCCTTAATTAGGTACTTAGGCTCCCCATTACGAATTCGCTTTAAGTCTAACGGCTCAGCCATAACTAAATAAGCATGTGGATCTAGATGTATAATATTTTCCATATTAAAAGCATGCATATATGACGTATTGGTCTCTACGCCCAAAACTTCATTTATAAATTTTATAAAATCAATCTTGTTATCTTCAAGTCTGTATTTTTCATAGATATGAAGCATAGAAACCGGAGTTTTTAAAATTCTTTCGGGAGGAACAAATGTATATCTTTTTATCCACTCCTCAAATGTCCAATCTTTTGCAAGTAGTTTATTCATACCGCCAAAAACCAAATCCGTTGCAACTCCGGTAACAATTGCTTTAATTCCATCTTTCTTTGCCTGCAACATAGCTTTATGCAGCATAATTTCAATAGAGTGCACAGGTACTTGTCTATATTTTAATATTTCAGGTGTAAATTTTTCAAAATCATTCCAATACATTTCAATTATTCTGTGGTCAAGTCCATAAGCATCGGCATATTTTTTTGCTTGAATTGTTTCATCAATCGCTCCCGGTGCAATACATTTGAATGTATATGCAATAGTCCCTTTGGGCAAATAAGATGCCAAAACCGCAGAATCATTTCCCCCGCTTAAAAATATAGCTGTTTTACCAGGTATAATTTGTTTTTCTAAAATCTCTCTAGTATGCTTACCCACATCATCAGCTGTTTTGCAAGGTATTTTATTTCCGTCATAGGGTTTAAAGTTAGTATGACTAAGTCCTTGATAAAAGTTAATTTTTTCATCAGCTATAAATCGAAATGTTAAATAGCTACTCATACAATAATTCTTATCAATCATTGGTTTCTCCTTAATTTATTAATGTATCTAGTATAATTTTAGAACTTTTTTCAGTATCGAAAAAATAATGTGCCAGTATTTCTTTACGTTTATTCAAAAGGCTATCTTTTCCGGAAATTAATACATTTAAACACTCCTCTAATTCATTCTGATTGTGTACCCAATATAGACCTTTTGATAATTCTACTCCTAGATCGTTAAAAATATCCTTTTTATAAGTATATATAATCGGCTTTTTTGTAGGGAAAAATTCATATATTAATGATGTAGGATCTGTTATCAATATGTCTGCTGTATTAAAACTGTTATAATAATCTCTATTTGTATCTAACATAAATTTAGATGTAGAAAATTTTTGTTTAAGTTTTTGTATATCATCTTCTGTCATTTCGCCTGTGGTTATAAAATTTTGAAACATAAGGGGATGAGGCCTAAGGATTAACGTCACATCATCATGTTGATCAACGTAATTTATAAGCACATTATAATAATCAAAAAAAGTACATATTCCTTCTTTTGTATTCCACCTCGGAAGCCATAAAATATTATGTGAATCTGGTTTTACATATGAGGGGTCAGTAGTATAATGGTTCTTAAGAGCCTCTATTTTTGTAGAACCGGTTATAATAAATTTTTCAATTAAAAATTGCATATTTTTTTTGCAAAGATAGTCATAAATGATATTTTTATTAATATTTGTTTCTACAAAACAATATGTACTGTCTCTAAAAAAATCTATAGGATAGATAGTATTTTCAATTTCACCCTTTATTAAAGCTGTCCCATATGGTATGTGACATATTTGTGCAAACTTACTTACGTAATCGCTTTTTAGAGTTTCAGGATACATCCCATTATAAGGGGCTTGATAAAATACATAATCAGGATGCAATTGGAATAAATCAATCCATGTGTTTGCTTTTTCATTATATCCATAGATATATGGAATTCCAAGAGTATCAAGGTATTCCCGCAAACCGTCATCTTTATATGTACCGGCGGGTAGAGTAGAGTGTGCATAAGGGATAACTAAAACCGTTATATTCACTTGATCGGATTTACGAAAAGTGTCATATATGGATTGAAACATTAACCATGTTGCAGGTTCAAATGCAATTAGAACTATATTTAATTTTTGGTTAGTCATTTTTTTTAAAAGAATTCTATTTTCTACAAGCATTCTGGGTATATAGTAGTCATTATTTATACTTAATTCATTATTTAATTTATTAACATAATTTATGGAATTATTTAGTTTTTTTAAAAAATTAATTACTTTTCGCATAGTTATTCCTTACTGCATAATACTCCAATTCTTATTTGTAAAAAGAATTGATTTTCTATTTTCATAAAGGGTCATATGTTTTTCATCAGGTAATAATGTAATTACCATTCCTATAGTGTTATAATCTATAATATATTCAACATTTTTTATAGATGATAAAATTTCAATCCTATACTTTCCGGGCATTAATTCTTTCGTTGGTAGTTCAGCAATGACAATATTATCGCCCTCATTTAATGCGTCGCTAACTTCTTTACCACTATCAGAAAAAGCGGATTCCATTACTTTTACTCCAAGTTCAGTATATATGATATAATAAAGAGTTAATAAAGGGTTTTTTTTATTTATAAAAATATTAAATTCTAAAAAATAGTTATTACCCTGAATTAGATTTTTTTCTACATTATTAGAATATGGGTGTGAAATGATTTTAATATGATTTACTGTAATAAATTCATTTTCTATTTTGTTTACATTTTTCCAAATATAATCATCTGATACTTTCGTAATAGCTAAATTTTGATATTCCCCAATCGCCTCATCAATGTTATCGCTTTGAAATTTAATTTTGCCTTTTTCAAGAATCATACCCTTATTACAAAGAGATTTTACCGCCGCCATATTGTGACTTACAAACAATACCGTTCTGCCTTGTCCCGTACTCAGTTCGTTCATCTTTCCGAGAGCCTTTTTTTGGAATTCGGCATCTCCTACGGCGAGCACTTCATCGGCAATGAGGATTTCGGAATCGAGGTGGGCGGCAACGGCAAAGGCGAGCCGTACGTACATGCCGCTCGAATAGCGTTTTACGGGAGTATCGATATGTTTTTCGATTCCGCTGAAGTCTATAATCTCGTCGATTTTGCGGTCTACCTCTTTTTTTTTCATGCCGAGGATGGCGCCGTTAAGATAGACGTTTTCGCGGCCGGTCAGTTCCCCGTGAAATCCGGTTCCTACTTCCAAAAGGCTGGCAACCCTTCCACGTATTTTTACGCAGCCTTCGGTCGGGGCGGTTATTCTGCTCAGGATTTTTAACAGCGTGGATTTTCCCGCACCGTTTTTGCCGATTATGCCGACCCTGTCGCCCTGTTTGATTTCGAAGTTTAAGTCTTTCAGCGCCCAAAAACCGTCGTCGGTTCCGTCATATTTGTGCTCGCCGATTTTGGAATGCGGATCGGGTTTGCCCCGTTTGATCGCGATCCATGTTTGAATGTCGCGGAACAAGGTACCGTTATTGATAACGCCGAGCCGGTAATATTTTGAAAGATGTTCGGCTTTTATAGCTATGTCGCTCATAAATTCGTTCCTGATTTTATATCCGTTCGCCTATATATTTTAAATATGCACCGTATTCGGTTTTATATTCGCCGGCCGTTTTTAAAAGCACTGCTTTGTCTATCCAACGGTTTCGGTAGGCGATTTCTTCAATACACGATACGTATAAACCCTGTCGTTTTTGTATGGTCGAAATAAAGTTTGCCGCTTCCAAAAGTCCGTCGTAAGTACCCGTATCGAGCCATGCCATACCGCGTCCTAAAAGTTCGACATACAGTTTTTTTTCGGAAAGGTAGGCATTGTTTACCGACGTTATTTCGATTTCGCCGCGTGCCGAGGGTTTTACCCGTTTTGCAATTTCAATCACATCGTTATCGTAAAAGTATAAACCCGGAACCGCATAATTGCTTTTAGGCTGTGCGGGCTTTTCTTCGATCGAAAGCACGCGCTGTGTTCCGTCCGATGAGAATTCGACAACGCCGTATTCCCGCGGATCTTTTACATAATAGCCGAATATTTTTGCGCCGCCTTTTTTTGAAATCGTATCCGCGGCGTTTTTCAGCGTTTCGCCGAATCCCTGTCCGTAAAAGACGTTATCGCCTAAAATGAGCGATACGGAATCTTTGCCGATAAAGTTTTCGCCGACAATAAAGGCGTCCGCCAAACCGCGCGGTTTATCCTGCACGGCGTATTCAAAAGACATTCCCAGCTGGCTGCCATCCGCAAACAACTCTTTAAAAAGCGGCGTGTCGCGCGGAGTCGAGATAATCAGTACTTCGCGAATTCCGGCAAGCATAAGAACCGAAAGGGGATAATAAATCATGGGTTTGTCGTATAAGGGAAGAATCTGCTTCGATACGGCTTTGGTCAGCGGATACAAACGCGTCCCCGCGCCGCCGGCCAAAATAATACCTTTCATATTTTATCCTGCATTTTTCCGTAGCAATGAATTTCCGTTTTTTTCTTTTATATCACTGCACATTATATCAATCATTTTATTCGTTATTTCCGTTTTTTTGATGAGTTTTAAATTTTTAAACCATACAAGCGGAAAACTTTTTAATCGTTCAATAAGCACGTAATCGTCAAAACCTTCTTTTTCATGTGCCGCTTCCAAAATATCCGCCCAATTAAAATCGTACATCAAACAAATCGAAACAATATCAAAAACATCTTTTTCTTCATCGCGGCCGAGAACAGCCGTCAACTTATTTGCAAGTATATTATACACGTTGTCGACCGGTACACCGTTTCTGATGTTTGATTTGCCGTATCGATAAACGCGGTCGTTTACAAAATCGATTTTTAAATTTTCTATTTTTATGCGTAAAAAGTCCTTTGTGTTGACCGGGGTTTCTACGGTAAATTTTTTTTGTAAATTATAGATAACCGCTTTTGTTTCATCGTAAAAATACGGCTGTCCCTGCATAAATAAATCAAGGTCATCGGAATAACGCCTTGCACAATAAAACCGGTGTAAAGCCGTTCCGCCGGTTAAATAAAAAGGAGTTTCGCCCGAAAAAATAACTTTCAGAACTTTATCCTGCAGAGCATACAGTTGTGCATAATCCCGAATTATATCTTTTTCCATTGAAACTTCTCTATGTACTGCCGTTCATTCAACATTGTATTTCGCAATGCCCTAAATGAATCGGGAGTTAAACCGAATCGGGCGGAAAGTTTAAAATTATCAAATAGGTTCCGTAAATCCTTTTCGGCAAAAACCGATAAGTCCCGCATTTTATCAGGTGAGTTATAGACTATGCGGTTAAAAAGCCATTGCTTTTTTTTTGTATCGGTTCCCAAAGCAATATTTTGTAATTCATCTTCGGATATATTATAATCCCAAACACAGTCCTTTAAACTCACTTTTTTTCCTCTAAGTTTCCTACGACCTGCTTATTTCCAAGCCTTTTGTGTTGAGGCTCATGCCGACAAAGCGTGCGCGTGCGTTTACCGGATTTTCTTCAAGCGTACGCACTATTTTACGCGAAGCATCCGTATCTTTTGCGCATATGAGCATATAGCCGCCGCCGCCCGCTCCGGGCAGTTTGTAGCCGGCTGCATAATCGTCTATCATGCGTATGATGTGCTCGATATCTTCGTTACTTGTGCCGCTGTCGAGTTTTTTATTGAGTCGCCATGATCGCAAAACGGCGCGGGCGGCCTGTTCATAGCTTCCTTTTTGAAAGGCGAGGGCGCTGTTGTAAGCGTGTTGTTTTATATCGTGCAAAATATCGAGTGTTTTTTGTTCGTTTAAAAACATCGACTTTACGATTTCGGCTAAAATGCTTTTTGCCGTTCTCGTAATACCCGTGTAATATAAAAGCCAACAAGGAGCCGTCTGCGCATCGGCAAAAAGGCGCTCGTTTATCCAGCCGACGCCGATATTATTTTGAATTCCGTTTGAACTTTCCAGCAGTTTTAGGCCGCCGAATACCGCTCCGTATTGATCCTGCCAGCCGCCTCCGGTGGTTAAAAGTTGTTCGAGCACAAGGACGCGGTTTGCCGTTTCGTACCTGCTCCAATTAAGTGAACATGCATTCGAAAGCGTTCCCAAAACGGCGGCCGCAAGCACGGAACTTGTTCCGAGCCCGGAGCCTTTGGGAATGGCGGCCAAAAGGCTTATTTCCAAACCGCCGCCCATCGCGTCAAGTTGTTTTTCAAGCGTATCGAAATGCCGGGTACAAAAATCGGGATAAAATCCGCACAGGCAAAGAGCGGCTTTCGGAATCGCGAATACCGAGCCTACCTGATTAAAGGCTGCAAGGCTTTTGTACGTGTGCACTTCTTCGCTTTTTCCGTTGTCGATTGAACGAAGCCGTATAACCTTTTCTGGAATGGAACGCACATACACTTGAACGGGCTGCTGCCCGTTCAAATCGACGGCCGCATTTAAAACCGAGCCGCCGTTTATATTGCAAAAGGGCGGGGTATCGCTCCAGCCGCCGGCTATATCTATGCGTACGGGACTTCTTCCCCAGACGATTTGATCCGAATATAAGTCGTAGCGCGGCATAACCGGTTTAACCGTCCGCACGATCGCTTCGCGCAGTACGCCGAAGGCTTTATCGCTTTCTTTTTTTACCGACCGTTCATCTTTGGCGCACAATTCGGCGATGCGGCTTCTAAACATAGCGTCGCGCATGCGGTTTATGTATTCCGCATCGGAAGGAAGAGGTGCCGGAAGTTTTAAGCCGTGCTTTGCGTATATTTGCGCGGCCGCCGCCAAGTCGCTTTGATAAAACACGCTCTTTTCCCAGTGTTTTGCCAAAACGGCAATGTTTTCCAGGCAGTAGCCGACCCGCTGATTGTACAAAAAGGGAATATCGCACAAAGAGCCGATTTCATCGGCGCACAGACGCTTTGCCCCAAGCCACTCGGAAGCGGCTTTTCGGCATTCTTGCACGCTTAATTTTTCATCGGGTTTTGACGCAATCATCCAGTTAAGTAAAAGCGGAATCGCTTCTTTTTTTACAACCGGAAAAAGCGGCGCGCTTTGAATATCGGCTTCGGCAAAAACACCCGCATCTTTTGCGTCGATGCCGCGCCGGGAAAACCACCTTGCAAGCGGGGCGGAACACCACTGCGTTTTTTCATCGCCGCAGTTTCCGCGGAAAAAATCGTTCATTCCGTACGGCCGGATGCACCATTCGATATTTCCCCCGTTGTGAGCGCTGCGGACGGGAACAAAATCGATACAAATTGAAGAAGGAACGTCAACCGTCCAATCGTTTGCCGGCGCTCCGGTAATAATCGTGTTTTCATGAAGCGTCCATTTTTTCCCTACCGTGCCGTTTTCTATCCAAATATTGCGGTGCGTATGATTCCATTCAACATCGATCCGGGCGTTTTGCGTAAAAATACTCGGATGCGCTTTTACTTTTTTATGCCAAATCGCGCGCTGATCGGTTACGTGGTTTTGAATTTTTTCGGTCGACGAAATAAGTTCGGCACTCGTCCCGTAATGATAAAACTCTCCCTTGTCGAGGCATACGACGGCCGTGCTCAGTTGAGCAATGTCTTCATCGTGCAGCGTCGGATACTTTCCGAGCGCAGGGCCGAAATCCGAATATAAATCGTAAAAACGGGGAGGGCGGTTCGCACCGGAGCCGCAAGATGCATCGATACCGGCAGCTTCGGCCGTGCATTTTTTTTCGAGCACGTTTACCGCTTTATCGCTTAAAATCCATATGCCGATATCCATCATATAAAAACGGTTTTGTCCGATTTTTTCGAGCCGGGAAGGGGAAGGCTTTTGCAGCATACAGTCCAAAACATCGGGGCTTTCTTTTTTTACGACGAACACGCCGTGCCGGGAAGCCGTTTCAGGTTCAGTCCACATGCCGAAGCATACGACATCGACATCGGGTAAAGTTTCGGGAAGCTCGTCGGTACGCACCAAAATATCACCCGATGCGATAAGCGTGTTTTGCCGTTCCGCCGTTACAGCCATAAGTTTTTCGTACAACCGGCTTTGAATATCCAACAGCGTTTGCGTAATACTTTGACCGATTGCCCAGCGGAAAACGGGAATCGGCGTCAGCAGTTTTCCCCATACCGCATAAGAAGGAAGCCGCCTGCTTTGGCCGCCTGCGTGAATGATAATGCGCTTTGTTTCCGCTTTTTTATCGGCGGCTTGTTTTTTATCGATTTGTTTACAAGCTTCCCGCTCTTTTTGCAAAAGCCATGCGGTCGCTCCGCCCGAGCCTATTTTTTCCCCTTTAGGGTCGGAGGCGGCAAGATACTGCCGATCTTCGGTATCGGGAACAATCGTTTTCCAGCACGACGCAAGGTTTTCAGGTACGGATAATAAATACTGCATTAAATAACATCCACAAAGGTGCGTTCGTTGCGGTTAAACAACACGAGGCCGAAAAACATAAACGCGATCGTTTCGGCAATGCTGATCATAATCATCGATACGGGAACGTTTCCCGCACCGTAAAACCATATGCGGAACAGTTCTATGGGCGCGCTCATCGGGTTTGCATAAAACACCCACCAAAACTTTTGAGGCGCTTCGGACAGCGGATAGACAATCGGCGTTGCGTACATGGCAAGCGAAAGACCGAAGCCCAAAAGCTGGTTTAGGTCGCGGTACTTTGTCGTGAGCGCCGATATAATCATGCCGAATCCGGTTCCCATAGCGCCCACCCAAATAACGAGCAGGGGCAGCGCCGCGATCCACCACGAAGGCCGAATGGGCGCTTTTACGATAAGATAATACACGTAAAAAATCATCAGCGTTGCAAACTGAATGCCCAGCTTTATCATGTGGCCGACGGTTGTGGAAATGGGGACGGTCAAGCGCGGAAAATATACTTTGCCGAAAATACTCGAATTCGCCGAAAAACAGCCGGCTGCGCTGTTTAAGCAGGCGGTAAAATATGTCCAAAACATCGTGCCGGCAAAATAAAAGAGCAAATAGGGAACTCCGTCCGTTCCTATTTTTGCAAGATTGCCGAACACAAAGGTATACATAACCGCCGTTACCAAGGGCTGCACAATGTACCACAGCGGTCCCAAAATGGTTTGCTTGTATGCGGTTACAAAATCACGCTTGATAAACATAAATACCAAATCGCGGTAGCGTATCAATTCGCGGATTTTTAAATCCAAAAGCCGGTTTTTCGGCTCGAGAATCATATCCCAGTGTTCGTCGGATTTTACGGTAATTTTCATTTTAAATTATAATTCCAATTCCCTTCATATATTCTTCAAGTTTCACTGTGAAGCGGCGCATTTCTTCAGGTTGGATATCGCCGATATTGGCAATGCGGAATGTATCGATATTACCAAGTTTTCCCGGATAAATTGTAAAGCTGTGTTCTGCAGCAAAATCATGCAAGGCTTCAAAGCTGTATTTAGGAGTTTCAGGTTCTAAAATTGCCGTAATAAAATGACTTTGATGTTCTTCTTTTACCAACATTTTAAGACCGAGCTTTTTAACGGCTGCAACTAAGATATTCCAACATGCAGTATAACGCTCATACCGCCTTTGCACCGTTTCCTGTTTTGTTTCAAGCACAGCCTGACGCAAGGCATACATGGTTTGTACAGGCGGCGTAAAGCGTGTCTGATGCGTTTTTGCGAAATAGGCATATTGGTCATAAAGATTTAAATAGTAATTCCGCATAGGATAATCTTTTATTTTTTCAAGCTCTGCCTTATTGCAAATCACAAAACCGACACCGGCCATTCCTTGAATGTTTTTATTGCTGGTAGAGGCCATAAAATCGATACCGAGGCTTTTTAGATCCATTGGCATTCCGCAATACGCACTTACCGCATCCACAATCGTAACCATTCCGTATTTTTTAGCCATAGGACAAATGATATGTAATGGGTTTAAAAGCCCTGTAGTAGTTTCATGGTAAACACAGGCAAGGTGAGTATATTTTTTTGTTGCGAATTCCGCTTCCAATTTTTGTAAATCCAAAGGTTCATATGTCGAGCTTTTAAAAATATCCATAGGAATTTTATAAATATGGGCAATTTTGGCCATGCGGGCACCGTAGGAACCGTTGTCTATTACCAAAAGCCTTCCCGTATCAGGCACGCATGAAGAAACCATAACCTCATCGGCACCGGTACCGGAACAGCCGAACATCACGGTTTCATATTCATCGGGATTGGTTTCCGGACTTAGAGCAAAAAGTTTTAATTCATCACAAAGCCATTGCATTAAGTCACCGAATACTTTTTCACGCGGGCAAATATCGGCAGAAACTTGTGCATATTTTACGCTATCCGTAGTGGTTGCAGGACCGGGATTAAGTAAAACTTCACGGCGTACCGCACGCAGCTTCTCGTTTTCAACAATATGAGGATAAATATTTTTTACAGCCATCTCTAAATGGTCTTCGTTATCTATTTCGCGCCAAACAAAATATTCTATTCTTTTTATTGCGACAGGTACCGTTTTCGCCGCTTCCAAAAGAGCATGTTCATATTCCATCTTAGGTAAATCGCTGTGATGTGTTTTTGCATAAGCACACATCTTATCCAATGTGCTCTTGGTTAATTTTGTAATACCGACAAGTTCCCCGAAAATATTTTTTAAAGCATCCTTGTTTTTGGAAAGACCTGTAAGACAATTCTTTTCATCAGCTTCAAGATAAACCTCATCACCGGATTTGGTAGCACCGCTTGCCAATATTAGATTTTTACGCTCATCGTTTATAAGAGAAAATAAACCGGCTGAATCATAAATAAGGTCGGATTCTAAAAGTAAAAAAGACTCGTTCACAAAGGAAGCACAAACTTCAAGGGTACCCATGCTGCCGGTATTTGCATAGTTTTCATTCTTTACCGTGATAATTGCAGGATATTCTTTTGCGAGGTTATCATAGTACTCATTGCAATGTCCCGTTCCGATTACGATTTTTTCAATTCCGTGAGCAAGGAGCTTTTGTACGGATTGTTCAACAATTGCAGTGCCGCCTATTTCCAAAAAACCTTTCGGCATAGTTTTGGTTTTATCTTCTAAGCGCGAACCTAAACCGCCCGCCAAAATTACAGCTTGCTTAATCATTTTTTCTCCTCCAAAAATTCCATAAAGGCTCTTTTGTTTTCTATAGGGGATGATTTAGGTCTTCCTAGATCCGCTCTTGCCCCCTTTGATACCAACACTTCGATAAGAAAAGATCCTTCAGCTGAAGATAAATATTCTAGCTGAGTTTCAAGTTCTTCAATAGTTTTAACCGATACAACCTTATCATAACCGCAGGCTTGAGCAACAGCACATAGATTTATTTTCCTTCCTACAGTAGGCTGTCCGCCGACGGAATCGTGGGCACCGTTATTTAAAACAATGTGTACCATGTTTTTCGGCTTTTGAGTCCCTATTGTTGTCAAGCCCCCTAAGTGCATAATTGCGGCACCGTCACCGTCAATGCAAAAAATTTTCCGTGCTGGCTTACTTAAAGCGATGCTGAGGGCAATTTGTGAAGCATGTCCCATAGAGCCCACAGTTAAAAAATCCTTGGCATGACCTTGTCCGTGCTTATCGCGCAGTTCATATAACTCCCGCGATGCCATTCCCGTGGTCGAAACAAAACAAGCATTTGAAGGAGCATTCAATATTATTTTTTCGATTGCTTCCTCACGGCTCATCTCGGCAGGGACAGTCTCATTTGTTTTTAACTTATAAGAATCAAAAATTCCTTTGCGCACAACAATTGCATAAGGAGAACTTGAAGCTTTTATATGAGAGTAGGCCTTTTCAAGCTGAACTTTTGCCTCGGTTTCTTTATCCGAAAGAATACAATAAGGGATTTCCATTGCATCAAGAAGTGAACAGGTAACCCTGCCTTGCTTTATATGTTGAGGTTCGTCATGTACTCCCGGTTCTCCGCGCCAACCTATCACAAGCAGTATCGGGACTGAATACACCTGTTTGTCCGCAAGCGAAAGCAAAGGATTGACCGTATTTCCCAAGCCGGAATTCTGCATATAAACAAGAGGAACCCTTCCTGTTGCAAAATAATATCCTGCGGCAAGTCCTACGGCACAACCTTCATTTGCTGCGATAATATGATTTTTACCTTCTACATTATCGGTAATATAAGCACAAAAGCTTTTTAAAAGGGAATCGGGAACACCGGTAAAAAAGCCTGTTCCGTTTTCTTTTAACAACTCATAAAAAAACTGAGGTCTTATCATTTATTTAGTTCCCGGAATAAGTTCCAAAATTTGTTTAATCGAAAGGCACATGTCATTGACTTCCAGTGAACGCTCGGCCTCTAAAATTGTCTGAGCCGCTTTAAGCATTGCAGGATATGAAGCTCGCAGCATGTGATTGGCATAGATAATTATATTTGCCCCCCAAGAAGCTAATTCCTTTTCGGTAAATTGATTATATGTTGTGGGTACCAAAACTATCGGCACCTTTTCATACTCCTTTCTAAAACGTTCGCAAAATTCTTTTATATCGTTTCCGTGCTTTTCTTTGCTGTGAATCATAACACCGTCGGCACCGGCTTTTACATAGGCAAAGGCACGCTCCAAGGCTTCATCAACGGAATGGCCTGCTATAAGAGATTCAAGACGGGCTATTATCATAAAGTCCTTTGTAACTTGCGCCTTTTTTCCCTCGGAAATTTTATGACAAAAATCTTCGACATCTGCCAATTCCTGTTTTGCTTCCGTGCCGAAAAGGCTGTTCTTCTTTAAACCAACCTTATCTTCGATTATGATGGCAGAAACGCCGTTACGTTCAAGGGTCCGCACAGTAAAAACAAAGTGCTCGGTTTTTCCCCCAGTGTCCCCATCAAAAATAATAGGCTTGGTAGTACATTCAAGAATATCGGTCAGGCTTTGTAAACGGGTTGTAAGGTCAACAGCTTCTATATCGGGCTTTCCTTTACTGGTAGAGTCTGTCAAGCTGGAAGACCACATTCCGTCATAGCGGTGAACACCGTCATCTTTTTGTACTTCAAGATTTTCTATGATGAGCCCCGAAAGACCGGAATGAGCTTCCATTATGCGGACTATCGGTTTAGCTTCAATAAGCCGCCGTAAGGTTTTCATTCTGATTTCAGGTGTTGTACCTATACTGTGCATATTCGAGGCAAGGGCACTTGAATTAATCCCTTTAGTATACGGAACTTCAATAACCTCGCCGCCCCATTCTTTCATCACTTCGATAACCTCATCCCGAATCTTACTTAAAGAGCCGTTTTTCCAATCGTCACCGTGGATAATAAAATGGGGTTTTATTTTTTTTAAATTGGGGACATATGACCATTCTTCTTGAGGAATTACTTTACTCACACCTTTTATATTCTCCAGAACTTGTTTACGCTGTTCATAAGTGAGATACGGAAGCCTTTTATGGGAAACAATGGCATTGTCGGTCAATAGACCGATTATCAGTTGTCCGTGTTTTGCACCTTCATTGATAATGTTGATAATCCCCGGATGAATAATATCTCCGGTAAGCCCAAGATAAACTTTTTTTTCCATGTTGTTAATTCCTCTACATCTTCTCAAAAATGAATTTACAGAAAGTTTTTATGCGGTTTATAAACGAGGTTTCTATGCGATCACGCAAAAAAAAGACGCTCGGAGCGTTGACGCCGCCGATACCGTACAAAACGATAAAATCATCGTATGCAAAAGCATAAACGAATGACTGCATTTTTTCCGGACGCACGACGGTCATGTTGCCGTACGAAACGCCGCTTGTATTCTTCATTCGGTAAAAAAGTTCGGAGCCGCCGGCAGTCAAATCTATATCGACGTTTATTTTGCCGAAAGGCTCCATAACCAAATCCACATTCATATTGCCGCCGTTTTCCGAAACATCGCTGCGCACAATCGCTGCGCTTGAATATAAATCGTAAAAACGCTGATTCCGTTCCGACCAATACGGAATACCGACATAGCCTTCAATATCGAGCAAAAGCGGTTTGAGTTTTTTAAGTAAATCCTCATTGCCGCTTGCGGGCAGCACTTGAATAACTTCTGCCAAATATGAAGGTTTTAATTTCGTGACGTTTTCGATAAGATATGCCGCTTGCGCCGTTACGGGATTCAGGCAGACATTTTTTGCCTTGCCGATGTTCCGTATGAGGATTTCGCCGTTCGCAAGTTTTTGACTTTCGGCCGCGGTCAAGTTGGAGTTAAACAGCGCTTGCGAAAAGACGGGAAGCGCGGCGGTAAAAAACAGTCCGAAAAACAGGCTGAAAATAAAAAAACGAAGCGTTTTATTTTTTTGCATGCATTCTCCTAAACGAGCAGCGATTCGGCGGAACGCAAAATACCGATTACCGTCGTACAATGCTCTTCAAAATCGGAAAAACCGTCCGTTTGAGCAAAAGCTTCATAGAGGTTTTCATCTGAAAATACAATAACGGCATCGTCGGTTACAAAAAAAGGGGCATTAAAAAACGAATCGCTGTCGGTTTTTATAAAAGCAAGTTTACAAAAACGGCATGCGTAATCGAATAAAAATTCCAAATCATTATCGCCGACCAAAATAAGCTTTTTGCAGCCGCGTTCTGCGGCGGAATGCACAAAATCGCGTATACAGCCCTGATATTCGTTCATAAGGCGCGCGGTATTTTTTAAATAACGCTTCGAACGTACGGCCAATTCTTTCATCCCCTGCGGCGTCAGCACATATTGAATGTTGCGCTTTGAAAGCTTTTTCATATACAGCCAGCCCTTATCCGCAAAGCGGCGTAAAAGTGCATTGGTCATTCCAAGCGATAAATTGCTGTATGCGGCAAGTTCGCGCTGGTTTGCTTCGCTGTTTTTGCTGAGTGCGTGATGTACGTTTGAAAGGAATTGAAGTTCGGAATCCTGTTCCATAAAGGACAATGTTCTTTTTTCGGCACATGCTTTTTCTAAAACACTGCATAAAAATCGTGCCGAAAACGGAAAAGGTAAATGGCGAAGCACTTTACTTTGCCGCCGAAACAGGCTAAAGGGCGCTCCGTCAATTGTTCATGCTGTGAACAATATATCACATCCGCCCGCATATGGCAAGAGGAAACGGACTTTTTTTATGCATATCTTCCGCTAACACGATTTGTATGGTATACTGTTTTCCGGTAGATAAATTTACGGGAGGAAAGCATGGCTGTAGCCGAGGCCGTAAAAGCGAAAATGTCGGGGCGCGCAAATACCGGTATACGCGGTATGTTTGAAACGGGTCTTTTGCTGAAAAAGCGGTTCGGCGCCGAAAACGTATACGATTTCAGTTTGGGAAATCCCGACCTTGAACCGCCGGCTCTTCTTTCGGATACTGTAAAAGGCGTTGCCGCCGATGTTTCGCCCGGCCGCCATGCATACATGCCGAATGCGGGCTTGCAGGACTGCCGGGAAGCCGTAGCGGCGCGGGTTGCAAAAGAGCAGGGAACCGTGCTCGGGGCCGAAAACGTTATTATGAGCTGCGGAGCGGCAGGAGCGCTGAACGTATTTTTAAAGGCCGTTTTAAATCCGCAGGAACGGGTATTGGTTTCCGTTCCTTTTTTTCCCGAATACGCCCACTATGCGGACAACCACGGCGGAGTTCTGATTCCCGTTCCGTGCAAAGCCGATATGTCGCTTAACCTTGCCGCCTTTGAACAAGCGTTTTTTGAAGCCGAAACCGAAGGCAAAGCCGTTGCCGCCGTCATCGTCAATTCCCCGAACAATCCGTCCGGAAAAGTCTACGATGCGCAGTCTGTGGCCGATTTGGCATCGATAATGCGGTCTTACGGCAAAAAAACGGGGAAAAAGCCCTGCCTTATTTGCGACGAACCCTACCGCGATATCGTATACGACGGCGTACAAGTTCCATCCGTTTTTCCTCTATATGACGAAAGCCTTGTCGTCAGTTCCTTTGCAAAGAATTTCAGTTTGCCCGGCGAACGGATCGGCTATATCGCCTTGAATCCGGCTATGGAAAATGTCGGCGAAGTGTTTCAAGCCTGCGCGTTCGCGAACCGCATATTGGGTTTTGTAAACGCCCCCGCGTTTTTTCAACGGGTGATTGTGCGCTCTCAGGGGATTGAAGGCGATTATTCGGCCTATGAAAAAAAACGCCGCTTAATGACCGAAGCCGCATCCGGTGCCGGCTTGGAGTATATAAAGCCCGAAGGCGCTTTTTACCTTTTTTGCAAGGTGCCGGCTCCCGGCGGTAAAGAAGGCGTCGATAACAAAAAGGATTTCGGAGACGACCTTGCCTTTTGCGCGCACTTGCAAAAATTTCGTATACTCTGCGTACCGGGCAGCGTGTTCGGGTGTCCCGGATGGTTCCGCGCGGCCTATTGCACGAATGAAAAAACAATAATAAACTGCAAAGAGCCGCTCAAACAAGCCTGTGCCCAATGGACGGATAAGGGAGGCAATCTGTGAAAATTTTAATGGTAAGCGCGGAAGCGTTTCCCTTTGCAAAAACGGGCGGCCTTGCCGACGCCGTATCCGCTTTGGCCGTCGCGCTGCACAAACAAGGCTGCGATGTGCGTATCGTTATGCCGCGCTATTACGGCATAAATAAAGACAGCCTGCAAAAACTCGAAGGTCCCTTGGGAATTCCCTGCGGCTACAAAGAAGAGTGGGCCGCCGTTTACACCGCTTGTATGCCGCCGACCGATTCTTTGCCGGTATATTTTATCGATCACGAACAGGCTTTCGGCCGCGACGGCGTGTACGGCAGCGCCGATGAAAGCGATTTTCACGATAATCCGTTCCGCTTTGCCGTATTGTGTCAGTCGGTTTTTCAGCTGTGCCGAAAGCTGTCGTGGTTTCCGGACATCATTCACGCGCACGATTGGTCGGCGTCCCTCGCTCCGGTTTTGCTGCGCTTTAACGAACGCCGCGGCGAATTTGCGCATACGGCAAGCGTTTTAACCGTTCACAATTTGGGTTATCAGGGAATTTACGGCAAGCACATGTATCCGTGCATGGGACTCGCATGGGAACATTTTTATTCGTCCGGGTTTGAAGATTGGGACAAAATGAATTTTTTAAAAGCCGGTCTTACAAGCGCCGACGTACTGTCAACCGTATCGCCGACCTATGCGCGCGAAATTCAAACCGCCGAACAGGGCTTCCGTATGGACGGTCTTTTAAAAAGTCGGCAAAAAGATTTGTTCGGTATTTTGAACGGTGTGGATACGGACGTATGGAATCCCGCGTCCGATAAAAAAATAGCCGAGCGCTATACGGCAAAAACAATCGAAAAAAAATGCGAAAACAAAGCCGCCCTGCAGCGTCTTTTGGGATTTGACGTAAATCCGGATATTCCGCTTGTCGTCATGATAAGCCGGCTTGCCGATCAAAAGGGAATCGGTGAATTGTTCGGCCCTGCCTACGGCTGCGCATACAGCCTGTGTTCGGATATAAGATTGCAGTTTGCGGTTTTGGGTTCCGGCGAAAAATGGTGCGAACGCGAACTTCTTACCTTGCAGGATAAATTGCCGAATTTCCGCTGCCGCATCGGTTACGACGACGCTTTAAGCCATTTGATGGAAGCGGGCGCCGATTTTTTCCTTATGCCGAGCCGCTACGAGCCGTGCGGATTAAATCAAATGTATTCGCTTTTATACGGTACGCTCCCGATTGTGCACCGCACCGGCGGTCTTGCCGACACGGTCGAAAACTACGACGAGCACACCGGCGAAGGCACCGGCTTTATGTTCGACGATTTAACGCCGAAAAGTATTTACAATACCGTCGGCTGGGCGGTATACGCATGGTACAATAAAAAAAGTCATATCGAAAAAATGAAAAAACGGGCTATGGGCCGGCATTTCGGCTGGAGCGAGTCCGCAAAAAAATACGAAGAGCTGTACAAAACGGCTTTGTCGAAACTGTAAAACGGAGAAAGTATGATTTCGTACATTGTAAAACTGCTTAAAGCGCTCAATACGAATTCGCATCCGGGAGAAATCGCTCACGCCGTTGCGATCGGGATGCTGCTCGGCTTTATGCCGAAAAATAACGCGCTGTGGTACCTGCTGTTTGTGTTTTTTCTTTTTGTGCGCGTGCATAAGGGCGCCTTGCTGCTTACGACATTGGCTGCAAGTTTACTTGCCGGACTTTTCGATCCGCTGTTCGACGCGATAGGCTATATCGTACTGACGTTTTCGCCTTTGGAGCCGGTCTATGCCGCTTTACTCGACATTCCCTTTGTCGCTTTTACGAAATTCAACAACACGATAGTTGCGGGCTCTCTTGTATTCAGCCTGATACTGTATATTCCCGTATACATCTTGATAAGAATTCTGGTTAAATCGTGGCGAACGCATCTTGCGCCGGCTCTTGTACGGAGTAAATTCATGCAGGCTTTTTACCAAACGCCCTTTATCGCGAAAATTACCGGCTTTTTTACCGAGGTATAACTATGAAAAAAGAACAAAAGAAGATTCCGTCCAAAAAACTTCCGTCGATTTTTAAAAAAACATATACGGAAAAGTCGCTTGAAAAAAAACTGCTTAAAAAGCTCTATATACCCGCCGACCGCGAATTCGTTGCATCGCAGTTTTTCCCCGACGAAAAGGATCCCGCCAAACGGAGGATTGTCCGCACCGAATACGATGTAAAGGATTTTAAGCGCTTACGGATTTTAAGCAAACAAATAAGGCGGCAAAAAGGACGCTTAAACCTCGTGCCGCTTGCCGCCGCTGTTTCTTTTGTTGCAGCCGTTGTGCTTGTCGTGCTTGTATTTAAAGATCCGCTTGCAAAACGCGCTTTAACGGCGGGCTTGCAAAAAATCACGGGCGCCAAAGTCGATATCGCTTCGGTTCATGTCGGCATTTTGGATTCGTCGGTTACCGTGCGCGCTCTTGCCGCCGCCGATAAAAATTCGCCGATGAAAAACGTTTTTGAAGCGCAAAAAATCCAGCTCGATTTTAATTTAACGCAGCTTTTAAAAAAGCGTTTTGTGTGCCAAAACCTTGAAGTTTCCGGCATGGCGTTCGGAACCGAGCGCAAAACGTCGGGTGAACTTCCGGCCGCGGTAAAGAAAGCGAAAAAAGAAAAGGCGCGCGATAAAGACGACGGTAAAACGGCTTTGCTTATAAAAGAGCGTCAAAAAGATGCGCTCGAACAAAGCAAAAAAATCGTTTCGTCGATGTTTGAAAGTTTGAATCCGCAAAACTTTTTGGACAACGCGCTCAAGCAGCTGCAAACGCCCGCCGCATCGCAAAAAGCGCAGGAAACCGTCGCTCAAATTGTGGCGACATGGGAAAAGCGCCCTGCGGAACTTGAAGCCGCCGTAAACGATTTTAGAAAAAGTTCGGAGAAAGTCGCCGCGCGCGATTATCAGGCGATTAAAGATCTTGCCGAATTGAAAGCGGCCTTGGAAGAACTGAATACTGCGATAAAGGACGGCCAAAAGCTTGCGGCTTTGAGCGACACGACGGTTAAGGATTTGCAAAAAGACGGCAAAACCGTGCGGCTTGCGGCAAAAGAAGCTTCCGATGCTGTAAAAAAAGATACCGATTTTGTCAACGGCGAAATCAATAAAATCCGCTCGTTTACGGTTGCCGACGGGAAAAATATTTTCGCGCAAACCGTAAAAGCCGCTTCGTACAGCGTGCTCGGAAAATACTATCCGTATGCGGAAAAAGCGCTTAATGCCGCGCTCAATTCGAACAAGGGAGCAAACAAAGACGCACAGGCAAAAAAGGCGGCAAAAAAACAAAAAGCGCGGCAAAAGGCCGGGCGGCTTCCCGGCAGAACGATCGAATACCGTGCCGACATATATCCGTCGTTTTTAATTCAGCAAATGCTTGCAAACGGAACGGGTTTTGAAGGCCGCATAAACGATATTTCCAACGATCCTGACCGTTGGGGAAAGCCCGCGTCGTTCAGTGCCCGTTTTGACGAAAGCGCGTTTTCCGAAAACAAGCGCATGCACAGCGCAGAAGGAACCGTAAATATCGGAGAAAAACTCGACTACCCCTTATTGAAAATGCAGTATACCGGAAGCGGTTATAAAGCTTCGTTTAATCCGTCTTCGGCTTTGCAGACGCTTGACGCTCCCGCGCTCGACGTTGCAGGCGTTCCGTCTTTTGCGGGCAGGGCAAAAATACAGGCGGGCGTACGGGCCGACCGCGACGGACGTGTCGATATAGATGCGGATTTCGACTTCGACCAAGTGCGTCTTACCGCCGATTCGTTCGAACCGGATTTTATTTCGCGCATTTACAACGAATCGCTTGCGGCGGTTAAAAACATGCAGTTTAAAATCAAAGCGGAAGTTTCGCAGTCGGACTTGCTTATGGACGTTGCAAGCGACGCGGACAAGGTTTTTATCGCCGCGCTGCAAACGGGAATCAACAAAGAGCTTTCAGCCATAAAGCAAAAGTCGCTCAAAGAAGCTCAAGCCGAATTGGAAAAATACACCGGGCCTTTAAACGAAAAGCTGGGCGACTTCGGCGGCATTGAAAAAGGCGTTATGAATCAAAAACAAGCCGTCGATATGCTGCAAAAAAAGCTGGAAGAAAGCAAAGCCGAAGTTATAAAACGCATCGAGCAGGCCGGAAAAGATGCGCTCAAAGATGCGGCCGGCGGTGCGCTGAAAGGCTTATTCGGACGTTGATTAAATCGGTTTTATGATTGACTTTATTCGATAATGCTTTCGATAAGTTCGCTGCGGCCGAGAAGATAGAAGTTTTCGTAGAGTTTGTGCGAATCGACCCTTTGCGCAACGGCTTCCCTTGTGTACGGGATGCCGCACAGCGCTTGTTCGGCCGCCGCAATGTTTCCCGATTCGAAAAAGTCGCCGAAGATTTTACAGTCTTCGATTATGCCGTTTACGATGTTCAATTTAACTTGAACGCCGCCCGCGGCAAAGCGTTTTTTGCGCTCAATGCCGAATGCGGGCGAGCGGCCGTAATTCCATTCCCATGTGCGGAATTTGGAATCGGCGATTTGCTCTATGCGTTTTATGTCGCTTACGCCCGGTTTATAGCGCCGATCCTCCGAACGCAAAATTCCTTCAACCATGAGCGTTTTAAATGCTTCGGCCGATACGGGAACACGCAAGTGCTCGGCGACATTCGTAACGTGTTCTCGCACCGATTTTATTCCCTTTGAAATTATTTTGTCTTTCGATACGTTTAAGCTTTCGGTGAGAGCCGATAAATCCGTATCGAATAAAACGGAACCGTGGTGGATCATCGCGTTCTGTTTGCGGTACTGAGCGTTGCCCGAAAATTTTTTGCCGCCGATCATCAAATCGTTTCTGCTGCCGAATTCCGCTTGTATGCCTATTTTTTTTAAACAATCGGCTATGGGGCGCGTAAACGACTGAAACGAGATTTCACTTTGTGCGTAATTTTTGATGATAAACGAAAACTGCCATGCGCTTTCGTCGGTGTAAATCGTTCCGCCGCCGGAATTGCGCCGTACCACGGCAATGCCGTGGTCACGCACATAAGCTTGGTTGATTTCTTCTACCGTATTTTGAAAACGCCCGACCATAAGCGTAGGCTTTGTGCGCCAAAACATAAAGAGGCTGTCGTCGCCGATGTCTTTTTCGTCCATAAAATATTCTTCGGCGGCAAAGTTAAAACAGGGGTCGGTATTGTCGTGATCGATGTAGGTCATAGGCTGCCGCATAAAAACGCTTCGGCGGCGTTGTAAGAACTGCGCACAAAGGGCGCGCTTGCAACGTAGCGGAAGCCTTTTTGCATTCCCGTTTCTTTGTATTTTTTAAATTGATCGGGGTGAACGTATTCGGCGACCGCAATGTGATTCGGAGTGGGGCGCAGGTATTGGCCTATTGTCAAAATATCGCAGCCTGTATCCAATACGTCATCCATCAGCTTAAAAACTTCGTCTTCGGTTTCGCCCAAGCCGACCATAATACCGGTTTTTGTAATGGCCGCATATGTTTCTTTTGCGTAGCGCAGCACGTCAAGCGATCGGCGGTACTTTGCCTGCGGACGTACGGTAGGGTACAGCCGCTCGACGGTTTCCATATTGTGATTCAATACGTCCGGCTTTGCGCTAAGCACGATGTCGAGCAGTTCGGGTTTTGCATGCATATCGGGAATAAGCACTTCGACTTTTACGTCCGGGCAAAGCGATTTTATCGCCCGAATCGTGTGCGCAAAGTGAGCGGCGCCTTCGTCGGGCAAATCGTCGCGGGTAACGCTCGTAATAACCGAATACTTCAGCCGCAGCTTTTCAACGGCTTGAGCGACATGTTCCGGTTCGGCGGGATCCGGCGCAAGGGGGCTGCCGCTTTCGACATTGCAAAAGGGGCAGTTCCTTGTACACCTGCTTCCCAGTATCATAAAAGTTGCGGTTCCCTTTTTGTAGCATTCGCCCAAATTGGGGCAATTCGCTTCGCGGCACACCGTGTTGAGCGAATACTTTTTCATCAAAAGGGAAACTTCGGAATGAGAAGTTTCGGTATATTTTAACTTCAGCCATTCGGGCTTTCGTGCGTACATAAAAAATCGCGCATGCGGCCGGAATGTTTTTATTCAATTCCCTGTAAATCGTCGGCTTTCAGCAATTTGGCAAAACCGTAGGTATCGGTTACCATAACGCCGTCGGCGGTAACGGTGATCGGAGTTGCCGGCATAACCGCTACGTTCGATTTTAAAACCTGTTTTAAATTGCCGTCGTATTTTGCGGCAACATAGTTTTTCCCGTCCTGAATGACGACGTAGTAAAACGCTCCGTCTTTTACGAGTACCGAATTTGCTGCAAGGATTTCATCGCTTTGGGCGACTATTTCCATATTTTTTTCGTCGAGCTTTACGAGCCTGACTGCCGCATTGCCGCCTGTTTTTCCCGCAACGGCGATATATTCTTTTCCCGCAGGATAGACAACGCGGTTTCTGATAACCGTAACCGGCGATTCTTTTACCGTGCGGCCCGTTTTTTTATCGACAAGCACCAAGCCGGAAAGCTGCTCTTTTTCGTCGGTAATCTTTAAGCCGTAGGCGGCATTTATAATTGCATCCAAACCGGCGCTTTCGCGGATAAGCTGCTGCTGATCTTTGGCGATTTCTATGCGCTCTTTTTGAGCTTCCGACTGTTTTTTATCGGCGATAATCTGTTCGGCTTCGGCTTTCTTTACAAGCGTATCGGCCTTTTTTTCGGCCGTATCGGCTTTCTGTTCGGCTTCGCCGGCCTTCTTTTCTGCCGTATCGGCTTTCTTTTCGGCTTCGGCAACTTTTTCCTGCTGCTTTGCAGCTTCTTTTTTAGTTTCGGCAGCCTTTTTTTGTGCCTCGGCATCTTTAGGATTTTCCGCAGCCTTTTGTTTGGCGGTTTCCGCTTCTTTTTTAGCTTCTTCCAGCTTTTGCTTTTCGACGGTTACGACTTTTTTAGCTTCGGTCGCTTCTTTTTTAGCTTCGGTCGCTTCTTTTTTAGCTTCGGTTGCTTCCTTTTTAGCTTCGGTTGCCTGTTTTTGCGACTGCTCGGCTTTTGCCTGAGATTTTTCGGCTTCTTTTTCCTTTATCGTTACCATGCTTTTGCGTTGTTCGATATTTTTATCCGGCTCTTTTTTCATCGATTCGATGACTTTCGTATCCGAAATGACGCTCGTATCGACCGTGCTCAGGCCGCCTGAACGTACATCGGACAACGGAATAACGATCTGAGTTTTGCCGGGCCATTCGGCATAGTTGAGCGCAAGGCCGGCTTTATCGGCCGTTAAGTTTTTCGTAACGACGGTTTTATATTTTTGTTTAAAAACATCAAGTTTACCGCGGTATACCGCGTTGTACACGGTCACAAATACGGCAAGCGTTTGCGAATCTTTCCGGCTGTAGCCGTACGCGCTTTCCAAATATGCGGCGATAATGCGGCGCAAATTGTCGATGTGATCCACGATAGCCTGCTCGCCTAAAATCAATATGTCCGCGTCGAGTTTTTCGGTTGTTGAAGGATCGACCGCGTGGATAACATAATAGCGCGATGCTTGTCCGGCCCTGCTTTCGCGGGCTGAATTTGCGGATATGCTGCCGCCCAATCCGGAGCCGATGCTGCGGATTTGTTCTACGGTATTTATAATTTGATGGGGCCCCGTATAGTTGATAAATACGACTGAATTGGCGCCTGCCGATTGCAGTTCCGCTCGGTCGACTTCCAGTGCCGATGCGAAAAATGCGGTGCCTGCAAAAAATACTGCGGCAACAAAGAAAACAAGTTTTTTCATACATTCCTCCGAACTTTATCAGTATAATGCAAAAGAGCGTAAAGCGCTAGTCCTTTTACTTTGTTTTGCCGGGATTTTCAAGTTCTATAAAGCGGAGCATAACCGCGCGGACTTTTTGCTGCAGTATTCCTTTGGTGCCGGAAAACATATCCGACAAGACGGCTTTTCCCCGTTTTATAAAAGCGGGGCGGCCCATGTAGCGGCAGATTTCGTATACGGCTTCGGCCAATTCAACCAAAGCGGCGTCGCCGAGTTTTGTCCGTTTAGACAAATACACATGTTCGATGGATGCAAGCATTTTTCCGTCCGGATCGTAACCGATGCCGCCGGCGGCCCGCAAAGTCGCCGCGATCAAAACGGGATCTTCTTCGCGCTGTAAAAACAGCGGAACGGCGTAGTTAAAATCCGTCGTTTCAAAATGCTCGATAAGAAAAAGCGTATTGTTTTTTTCGGTGACGTTTGCCGAGCGGGTGTTTGACGAAAGGTATTCGTCCGAATAGTCGGCCACGGCATTTTCTATACGCCTTTTATAACCGTATTCTTTTATGCCGAAATCGCCCGAACGCAAACTTTCTGCAATATCGGCGACGCTTTCGTACCGCGCATCCGCAACCGTTTTTCCGTTTTCCTGCGCGCGCGATTTTATGCTGTTCGTAAAGGCGCCGTATGTTTGCGCCGTTTGCGGTCTGAACTCGTATTTTTCGGCCGGAAGCTCTTCGTTTTTATTGAGCAAAGAATAGGCCGTAACAACCCATTTATCGTTGCAGACGATCAAATGAAGCGAGGGCGTAATAATCGGAAAGCGACTGCCGCTTTCGGTGCGTATTATTTTTTCGCGTAAAATTTTTCCGGCTTCCGTTTTTGTGCCCGCCGCGGCATAAGAAACGGCGTAGCTTTGCGAACTTGACGTTGCGGCAAAAAGGTAGGAAGTTCCGTCGAAAAACGAAAAAAAGTTTTTTC
Source organism: Treponema maltophilum ATCC 51939 (assembly GCF_000413055.1). Classification (NCBI taxonomy): domain Bacteria; kingdom Pseudomonadati; phylum Spirochaetota; class Spirochaetia; order Treponematales; family Treponemataceae; genus Treponema; species Treponema maltophilum. The sequence goes on from NZ_KE332518.1 coordinate 1,146,143, forward strand.
CCGCTCTGAGCTTGTTGTTTTTTACGCTCCACAAAATTTTGCGTGTTTTAAAGTCATATTCGCACAAGCTCGAATCCGAATACAGCACGCAAAAACCGTCGCTCCCCGGTACAATCAATTCCGGAACGGAACCGCTTTTCGAAGGCGGAATCGACCAGAGGGTTTGCGTAGTTGCTCCGGTATCCGAATCGACGGCGTTTTTTAAAGCGGAAGCCGCACCGGCTTTGGGGGCGGGGGGCGGGACAACGGCCGCACAGCCGACCGTTCCCGTCGTAAAGCCGATAACGGGGCCGTTTACATGCGGAAAAATCGAAGATATTTTTGCGGTAAACACGATATCTTCAAGCTTTTCGCCGTAGGGCGACAAGCGTATTCCCATACTCGCCCCGTTTTTTGTCGCGGCGGGAATATACAGTAAACTGCCGTCGTTCATTTCCGTAAGCGGAAAGTCGGAAGATTCGGGAAGCGGAATGCTCCATTTGCGCGTTCCGCGGGTACCGTAACAGCTTACCGAATTTTTCCCGGCAATAAAAACCCGACCGTCGCGGCCGGCAAGCGGTTCTCCGGCAGCTTTTTCTTCCAATTCGGTTTGCCACAGCATAATTCCGTCGGGACTGTATAAGGCAAGCTTTTTTCCCGACGACGAAACAAGGTATATAAAATCTTTGTCGGTAACGCAGTACCACTGTGAAGGCATATCGGGCAGACTGCGCCGCCAAATGACGGTACCGGTTCCCGTACACGCGCTTAAAATCCGTCCTTCGCTTATGCTCACAAATCCGTAGCTTGTCCGCTTGGGAGAAGATACCGCATCGCCTCCCAAAACGGACTGCCATTCGCTTTCGGTGACGGTGTCGATTTGTGCGGACAGCGGAGGGCATACCGAAAGGGCAAAAATTACGGTAAAAATCGTCATCGGTAAAAAATAAACGGCACAATTCCCGCGTTTTTTTATATTCATCACAATTTCCTTTCCGGTTTATTTTTTGTAAAAGTCAAACGGGCAAGCGTTTCAATATGGGACGTTTGCGGATAAAAATCAAGCAGGTAAAAATCGCTTATTGTATAACCTGCGCAAAGGAGCTTTTTCAAATCGCGCGCGTGAGTTGCAGGATCGCAGGAAAGCGACCGAATGACGGGAGGCTTTGCCGCGCACAGATAATCGATCACGGCGCTTTCGATTCCCGTACGCGGGGGATCGACGATTACCGCATCGAAGAGGCCTGCCGTTCCCGCATAGCGTTTTGCCCAAACTTTTCCGTGCATTGCGCGCGTAAGAGGAGCTTCGGCGATACCGTTTTCTTTGTAAGTGCGTTTTGCGAGCGCAAGCGGCTTTTCGTCGGATTCGACAATCGTAACTTCTTCGAATTTATCGGCGGCAAAGAGGGAAAGAACGCCCGTTCCGCCGTACATGTCGAGCAGGCGTTTGCCGCACAAGCCGTCGGTAATGAGGGGAAGGGCTTGTTCGAGCACAAAAAGATTCGATTGAAAAAATCCGTTTACGTCAAAAAAAATGCGCTTTCCGGCTATATCGACCGACCGCACCGTTTGCGCATCGCGCCCCGTAACGACCGTGTCGCCTGCGGCACATACGCTTACGCGTTCGGCCGGAACGGGAAAAACGGCGGATTTTTTTAAAGTATTTTTATAACGCAAAAAATCGCGCAACACGGGAACGGCGCACGGACAATCGTCGATAAAAACAACCGAATCGGCGTTCCGCTTTTTTAATCCGCCGTTATGAAGCTGAAAACGGCTGCGGTATTCTTTTTCGGGTCCGGAAACGATTTTGATGTCGGGCAGCGGCGGAAAAGCGACATCGCCTTCGTGCGGTACGGAGCCGAACGAACGCGCAAGCAATTCTTCTACAATACGCTTTTTCAGTTCGAGCTGTAAAGCGTAATCGGCATGTTGAAAATTGCATCCGCCGCAGATACCGTAAAAATCGCAAAAAGCTTTGCGCCGCGCGGCATCGGGGATAAGGATTTTTTTTACAAGCGCCCGGTCGTAGTCTTTTCTTGAAACGACCGTTTCGACTTCGGCTTTTTCGCCGGGTAAAATTCCGCCTTCAATAAAGACCGTTTTCCCGTCGATTTTTGCGATGCAGTCTCCCCCAAAAACCATTTTTTGTGCTATAATGCAATTCACGACAAAAGTATAGCAAAAATTGCAAGGTAGGAAAAGATATGAAAAAAGACGACGCAAAAACCGTTTTCATCGATACGCCCGCTTCCGACGGCGTGCAAATTGCATTGCACATGTGGCTTCCGGCCGGCCCTCAGGCCGGTTCTGCGGTCAAAACGGCTGTTGTACTGAGCCACGGCATGGCCGAACATGCGATGCGGTATGAAGGTTTTGCGCGTTTTTTATGCGAAAACGGCATCGCCTTTTACGCGCACGACCACCGCGGACACGGACAAACCGCAAAAAATGCCGACGAATTGGGTTTTTTGGCCGAAAAAGACGGATTTCAAGCGGTCGTACTTGATCTGCGAAGCGTCGTCGAACGATGCCGATCCGATTTACCGAATGCAAAGATTATCCTGCTCGGCCATTCGTTCGGTTCGTTTGTCGCCCAATCGTTTATCGAACAGTTCGGAAACGAAGTTGACGGCTGCATATTGTCGGGAACGGCGGGACCTCGCCGCTTACTCAGCGCGGCAGGAAACCGCATGGCCTCCTTGGTAAAGCTTTTTAAAGGCGCTCGGTACCGCTCGAAGTTTTTGGATAGGGCAAGTTTTTCTTCATACCTTGATAAAATACCGAACGCAAAAAGTCCCTTTGCGTGGCTGTCGCGTGACGATGAGCAGGTTGCCCTGTACGAAAAAGATCCTTTGTGCGGCTTTTTGTGCACGGCAGGCTTTTTTTACGATTTAACCGCGGGCTTATGCCGCATTCACCGCGAAAAAAATATGAAGCGTATTCCCAAAAAGCTTCCCGTATTGTTTTTTGCGGGAACCGGCGATCCGGTCGGCGGCTATACGAAAACGATCCGCGCCCTTGCCGATCGGTACCGCAAAAACGGCATGACCGACGTGTCCGAAATCTATTACGAGGGCGGCCGGCACGAAATGCTCAACGAAACGAATTGCGTTCAAGTACAAAACGATATTTTGGAATGGATACAAAAACATTGGTATAAAAATTAATAGACAACCGCACCGGAACAGAGCTTCAGCATGAAAAGATTTGCATAGCGTAAGACAAAAGATGAAAATTGCTGTTCGGAATCGTCTCCGTTCGTTTTTGGAGCGGGGTAACCGCTACAGAGAAATATTAAGCGTGTGAAAAATACCGACATTGACAGGGAAACAGCCGAACGCAAGGCAGCGGCAACTGCCGCCGAAACGCTCTGACCGTTGGCAAGCAAAATTTCATAGAAATTTTGCGCAGTCCGATACCTATTACGGTCAGCCGCGTTGAACGGCAGGACGCTGCCGGTAGGCGGCTTTTTTACTGTTAAATATTTTACAATGTATATTTTCCGGTGCGGTTGCCCTGTGTATTGACACTTGACCTCGAACGCTTTTTTGTTCTATTATTGAACGGTGCTTTCCCGATATACATCAGATAAAAACGGTCGGCCTGTAAAAACCGCCGTCATTTACACCGAAAACGAACATTGCCTGAAAAAAACGGATATCGATCCGGGGGCGCTGTGGATAATACGGCGCCTCAAAGAATGCGGCTTTGAAGCCCTTATTGTCGGCGGTGCCGTGCGCGACCTTTTGCTGCACAAAACGCCCAAGGACTTCGATTTGGTTACCGATGCGACGCCGGCCCGCATTAAAAAAATATTCCGCAATTCATACATCATCGGAAAGCGTTTTCGCATCGTGCACATATTTTTCGATCATCGAATCTTTGAAGTAACCACTTTCCGTTCTTTTGCCGAAGGGAAAACCGTCGGCAATACCTTCGGCACAATCGAAGAAGATTCAAAGCGCAGGGATTTTACGCTGAACGCGTTGTATTACGATCCCGAAAAAAATCAGATTATCGATTACGTCGGCGGCTTTAAAGATATACAGGCAAAAAAAATCGTGCCGGTTATTCCTTTAAAGCAAATATTTGTCGAAGACCCGGTACGGATGCTGCGCGCCGTAAAATACGCCGCTTCGAGCGGGTTTAAAATTCCGTTTTTGCTGCGCCGCAAAATCACATCGTCCGCCCATCTTTTGTCGCCGGTTTCTCCGTCGCGGCTGACCGAAGAACTTTTAAAAATAATCAATTCCGGCCAAGCATACGAAATTGTATCGTCGGCGATTCCGCTGCGGCTTTTTATGTATTTGCAGCCGGCGGCTTCCGCTTTGATTGCCGAAAAAGAAGGCTTTTGTGCCGCCTACATGCAAAGCTTAAAAGCGCTGGACGATCTGCATCATCGTGATCCTGCCGCGCGGCTGGGCGATAAATTGGTTTATCTTATCCGCGATTTTATAAAGCTTTTGGCGAATTGGGAACTCGAAGCTGCGGCAAAAACGAGTGCCGCCGAACTGTACAAATTCGCATGGAAGGAATGTCGGAGCTTTGTGCTGCCCATGAATCCCCAGCGTTCCGAATTGGAATACGCCGTGCGCTTTTGTTTAAAAGAATTCGGGATAAGCGTGCGGCCGCCCAAAAAGAAAAAAAGCCCGCAAAGGACTGCGGCCGTTTAAAACCGGTTTTTGGGATTTTGCAATCAGCTTTTGCGCGATATTTTATCGACAATGATGTTTACGCTTTCGATTAAAATTCCCGTGTAGCGTTCGATATTTTCGATAACGTATTTTTGCAGATTGTGAATTTTTCCTGCCAATTCGGTGCCGAAGGGAACGTCGGTGGTAATGACGAGCTTGTAGCCGTGGGCATCGGTTTTTATCGTGAGTTTTTTTATTTTGATTTCGGGGTCGAATTCGCTGACGCAGTGCATGACCATTTGAGTGAGCGCCGCTTCCGAAATACTGACGCGGCCTTTTTTTGAAAATTCGGGGCGCACAACCGATTTTTCATACACTTTCATGTTCGCGCCCGACGGCCGTTCTTTACGGAAGAGTTTTATTCTGATCGAATCGTAAAAAATCTGCGGATAACTGCGCTTTATTTCCAATGCGGGAACGGGAATCACGTGCTTTCCTTCGATGCGGCGCGAACGGATCGCAAAGTCTATTTCATCCTGAGTGGCGATGTCTTCGATTTTTATGATTTTGCTCGGCTGGGGAATTTGCAATCGTGCGGCGATTTTTTTTACCATTTTTTCTGATGTTCCCAAAATCAAAAGGCGGCGGATATTTTGCTTTTTTAAAGCGCGCGCGATTTCGTCGCGGTGTTCTTTATCGTCGAAAACGGCAGCTCTGACGGCCGCTAAAAAGGTTTTTTCGCGCTTTGCCGAATGTCCCGCCAAAATCTTATCGTCCTGAATGAGAAGTCCGTCGTCGATTATTGCACCGATGTCGTATTTTTGTGCCAAAAGTTTCGCCCGGAAACTTTTTCCCGTGCCGCTTGCTCCGACAAGCGCGAAAACCGTAATTCCTGTAAAAAGCGCAAAAATATCGTCAAGAACTTTCATTACTTTAAGTATACGTTGAAAGTTCGACTGCGGGCAAGTAGGTTTTAATCAATTGTTCGAAAAAAAACGGCAAAGGCGCCGATATTTTTTCGGGAACGCCGAGCGGATTGTCTTTTTCGAATATCAGCGTGCGTGCGTGCAAAAAAAGACTTTGTCCGTGCTTATCCGGATACGAAAAAAAATCGGCTCCGTACGCGCTGTCGCCCAAAAGCGGAAAGCCCGCAAAGGCGGCTTGGGCTCGTATTTGATGTGTTTTTCCCGTTTTTATTTCAACCGAAACAAGGGTAAAACTTTTGCCGCCGATTTTCCCGTGCGCAAGGGGCCGCACCTCTGTCAGTGCGGCTTTTTTGCCGCTGCGACCGCTTTCGGCTGTATGTATGTCTTCCGCTTTTTCACGCGGTTTTACTTTCACGGTCGCAAAGGTTTTTCCCGCGCGTGCGGCTTTTTCGCCGTTTTTTTCTATGACGTTTTCCCATATGCACGCTTCGCGCAGCGTTCCTTCAATAAGGGCCGTATAGATTTTTCCGATCCGCCTTTCGGCGAGCGCTTTTGAAAAATACTGCGCGCCGATTAAACTTTGCGAAAAGGCGACCAAGCCGGTCGTTCTGCGGTCGATGCGGTGAAGCGGGCCGGGAACAAACGACAGAGAATGCGGCTTTTCGTTATCGGATGCGGCTTTTTCGGCATATTCGCGCCGTATCAGTTTATCCAGAGGCACCGCGTGCGAAGATCCGCCGTGGACCGGAACGCCGTATGCTTTGTTGACAATGCGGATATGCTCGTTTGCAAACACATCGGTAAACGGCGTATAAGCGGATGAGGGGCGGGAAGGGGATTCCGCTTTTTTATCATCATAAGAGTGAGTGCGTCTGCGAGCGTCGGCAAGAAAATCGGCAATATCGAGAACGTCGCCTTTTTGCACGCGGTACGATGCGTCTTTTTTGAGTCCGTTTACTTTGATAAAACCGCTTCGCATGCTTTTATGTATAAGGCCGAGCGGAACGTCGGCAAGGAATTTTCTGAGCACGCGTTCAAGCCGCCTGTTTTCGTCATCGGCGGCCGCGGTAAATTGCTTAAAAATCATAGTTCAACAAGTATTTCAGTCTTTTCAGTATACCGATTTATGGAAATCCAAATCAAGTCTAAATCTCTCCCGCGCAGAAAAAGAGATTCAGCATACGTAAAACACCCAAAAGCACATGCTTACGAAAAAAATATAAAAAAGCGACCGTGAACGGCTTATGAGCGCAGCGAATTGCCTGAACGGTTGCTTTTTTTGCATAATTATCGGAAACAAATTTTTGGTGATATTTTCATTCATGCTGAATTTTTTTTGAACATATGCCCTACTAGACAAAAAACGGCTGAGGCGGGTAGAATATACCGTTATGTTTTTAATGATGCGGAAACAATTATATTATTTGCTTATAAATCCGGTTTTACTTTCGGCGGTATTCAGCTGGCTTTCCGCACAATTTATAAAAACGGTTATACAGCTTTTAAAGGGCAGAGTTTCGGACTTAAAAGACCTTGTCGCCCTGCTTTTTTGGCGCACCGGCGGCATGCCTTCGAGCCATTCGGCTTTGGTCTGCGCGCTGGCGGCTTCAATCGGCTTTAATTCGGGCATGGATTCGGACGTCTTTGTGTTATCCTGTTGTTTTGCGCTCGTGGTTATCCGCGATGCGGTCGGCGTACGGCGCGCAAGCGGACTTCAGGCGCGTACGCTGAATGAAATCGGCAGAGAATTGCAGCAACGGCATATTCTCGAATTCCAAGCGCTCAAAGAAGTGCACGGTCATAAACCTTTGGAAGTTTTTGTCGGCTGTCTTTTGGGACTTTTTATCGGAACCGCCTTTTCAGTGCTTTAAAACGCCGGATTTCATGAAAGAAAAAACGCTTATTTTTACGGCTTGCGGATGTGTTCTCTTGTGCGGTGTGCTGTTATTTTTGTGCCGCACCGTTCCTTCGGGAAAAATATGGAAGGCGTACAGCGTCGCTTACGTGCAAAAATCGGTTCCTGCGGAAACGGTTCTCGGCTTGCTGGACGGCGCGGGAATTACGGGGGTGCTTTCTTCGGAACACGAGCCTTTTCCGCCGCTTTCGCGCTTTGCTCCCGTTCAATACGGAACCTACGGCGCTTTTTCCTACCGGATTTTGCAAAGCGTTTTTTTTGCGGATAAAAGCGATGCTTTTGCTTTATACTACATTCCCGAAAACGACACGGAAAAAGCGGTCGAAGCTTTGAGCGCTTCGGAAGCGGAATGGGGAATTGCAGGACGCGGCGGCAATCGGCATGCGGTTGCGGCAGCGGTGTTTATTCTTTTTTTGATTTTTTTGGCTTTTGCCGAAAACCGCTTGTTTTTTGCCTGCGCATTTTTTCCCTTTGTGTGCTATACGGCCGCATCTCCTTTTTATGACGCCGCTTCTTTCGTATGTCTTTTGGGATTCGGTTTGTTTATCGGACAGAAATTTTGGCGGCGCCGCGGATTTTTGAAAAAGACGGCGGCGAACGCGGTGCTTGCCGCTTCTCTGTTTTTGCTGATTGTTTGTTCCGCGTTTTCCGGCGTAAAGCAAACGCTCGCCCTTTTTGCCGCCGTTCTCGCTTCCTGTTCACTCGTGTACCTTTTGTATAAAATCGAGCCCGTGCTGCGCGGCAAAAAAAGTTTTAATCCCGTGCTTATAATTCCGGCGCGGCGGCTGCCTTTCGGCACCGTTTTGCGCATGCGGTTTGCGCTTGTTCCCGCAATATGCGTGTGTTTTTTTGCGTTTTCGGCGGCGCGCGGCTTTGCAGGCGTTTCGATCCCTCATGCAAAAAGCGTGTACATTCCCGCGCCGGTGCGCAAAACGATGCAAAAAGATTTTTCGTCCCGTTCATACGAACGTGTTTTGCGTACGAACACTCCCGAACGTTTGCCCGACTTAACCGATTTTATACACGGCTTTTGGTATATGCAAACCTACCCGTTCAAAAAGCTCGAAAAAACTTCCGGCGGTCAAAACGAAAACGCGCACAAGCGGCCGCAATTCGGCGAAAAGGTTGAATATCCGAATTATGAAAAAGACGGACAAAAATTGAAAGAAGTTGCGGTAACGGCCGCCGTATTCGATGAATCGTATATTGCGGATGTCATACGGCTCGCTCTCGGAAACGAAGATGCCGCTCAAGAAGCTTCGACGCATTCTGCAGGCGGTGCGGAAAGGCTTTTAGCAAAACAAAACGGTTTTGTGCGTACGGTCTACCGGCGATCCGACGGTACGCAAAACGATATCTCCGTTTTCGTCTTTACCCTCTGCGCTTTTATATATATACTGTTTTTGCTCGGTATCTTGGGAATAAAGAGGCTTATATAAGTATGTCGGAAAGAAAAGAACGGTTCGATTTTCCCCGCTATGAATATGCGTGTCTGAATCCCGCATACATTCCCGCCTCGGTTGCCGTTTCGGCGGAGCAGGGCGGAGGAGCCTCGCGTTTTTCGGTAAAACCGGGCGACAGCGTGTTCGAGGGGCAAACAATCGCGACGGGCTACAAAACGTCGGTTTCCGTCCACGCACCCATTCCGGGAATCGTAACCGGGATTGTCGAGCGTACCATGCCGAACGGGAAAAAAGCCGAATGCGCGATAATCGATTTTAAAGGCAGTTTTAACTTTGAAGGCAAACCTGCGGCCGACTCTGCCGGATACAACAGGTCGTCTTCTCATAAGCTGATTTCGCAAATACGGCAATACGGCATCATCAATACCTTCAATGAATCGAACGGCTCTCTTGCCTGGCAGATGGAACAGAGCGCCGGGCGCGAGCCTGCTTTGGGCGTGCGCTTGTTCGACTTTGATCCGAGTTGCTTTGTAGACGATTTTATTTCGTCGCATTTTATCGACGAAGTGCTGCAAGGCGCCCGGCTGTGCGCAGCGGCAATAAACGCCCGGACAATCGTGTTTTTTTATTCGGCATCGGATTTTACGCTGCCGGAAAAAGGAAAACGGGAACAGTTTCTTAAACCGTTTGACTGCCGCTTTATAAAAACGGATACGCGCTTTTATCCTTCAGGCTCGGAACGCGTGTTGCAAAGGAAAGGCTCTCCGATAAGCTTGTTTATCGACAGCCGCACCGCATTCGGCGTATTCAAATGCCTGTCATTGGGTATGCCGCTTACCGATACCGTCGTGGAAGTAAACGGACAGGCTTTGCACGAAAGCAAAATGTTTAAAGTCAAATTGGGAACGCCGATCCGCCGGCTTATCGAAGAGTGCGGCGGCTGCGAAAAAACGCCGGCAAAAATCGTTATAAACGGACTCATTAAAGGAACGGCCGTCAGCGATTTGGACATTCCCGTTACAAAATACGTAAAAACCGTTACGCTGCTTTCGGCCGGCGATATTCCCGACCAAACGGTTTCTCCGTGCATTCACTGCGGTTTTTGCAGAACCTCGTGCCCGCTCAACATTCAGCCCGATTTGATTTACAGCCATCGCGTCAATCATACGCCGCTTTCGCGGGATGTTTTGCTTTCGGCGCATTTGTGTGATGCATGTGCTTTGTGCAATGCGGCGTGCCCGGCGCGGCTTCCGCTCTATCAAACCGTATCGCTTTATAAGGAAAAAGACAATGCGACAAACGTATAATACTCTTACGCAGGATCCCTTTTGCAGTTCGAATCCTTCCGTAAATAACATCGTTAAAATAACCGTTGCGGTTCTTGTGCCCCATATTGCAATGCTTTTTATAACGCGAAGCTATCATTCGCTGATTTTGATTGTCTGCAGCATCGCGGCAGCGCAGTTGGCGCAAATCGGCAGCGCGTTTATAAAAAAGACAAAAGATTTTTTTTCGTGGGCGACTTTTTTGCAGGCGCTGCTTATCGGCATGTTCGTTCCTGCAAACTATTCCGCCGCTGTTGTTTTTTTTACCGTGCTGTGCATACTTTTTTTACAAAAAATGATTTTCGGAACCTTTGCGCAATTTTGGGCGAATACGGTTATCGTTACCGCAGCGGTGCTGTATTTGCTCAATCCCGCTTTATTTCCCGCGTTTTTATTGCCGCACGAATATTTTAACTACACCAATGCCGGATCCCGCCTGTTTTCCGAAGGAATACTGCAAAGCGTCCGTTTCGACGCCGCGCTGACCGATTTTTTTAACGATGTTTTTCATTCGTGGGGTATATCGCTTCCGGAAGGCTATATAAGCTTGCTGTGGGATTCGGGATCGCCCGTTCCGGCGTTTCGGTTCAATGTGCTTACGCTTGTTTCTTCGCTTGTTTTGGTGTCGTATAAGGGCGCCGACGCGATTGTTTCCTACGTGTTTTTGTTTGTATACGGCATGGCGGTGCGATTGTTCAGTTTGTATCCCTACGGCGGTATATTGGGCGGCGGCGATGTGCTGCTTGCGTTTTGTACCGGCGGCACCCTGTTCACCGCGTTTTTTATCTTGGGCTGGTTCGGAACGACGCCGCTTACCGCTGCGGGTAAATGCGTATACGGAGTGACAGGCGGTTTGCTTATGTTTTTTATCTGCGGAAGCGGAACGTCTTCTGCCGGCGTCCTGTTTACCGTCATAATCTTGAATATTCTATCTCCGGCTATGCAATATATTGAAGACGTGCTCTACGGTATAAGACTGAATAAAATACTTATACGCGAAGGCATAAAAAGAGGCGGACAATGAATAAAAAAGCACTCTATAAAACCGCTTTGTTTGCACTGAGTTTTTGCGCGTTTTCCGCCGTGCTGGTACTCGTCTATGTGCAGGCCGAAAAAGTCAAAACGAAAAGGCTCTCGACGGAAGTGCAGCGCGTTTTGCGTCAAAGCGGCAGCACCGCTTCGGTCACCGGAAACGTGCTTTTAAAAACGCCGGCGCAGATAAGCAGCCTCGTGTTTTCGCTTGCAGACAAAAACGGTCAAAAAGCGGGCTACGCCTGTTTGGTGCGCATCACCGGTTCATGCGGACCAGTTCCGGCCGTATTTGTGTGCGACGAACAAAAGAATATATCGTTTGCAGGTATTGCCGGTTTAGCGGACGTTTTTTCAAAGGAACTGTACGGCTTAACCGATACGCAACTTTTTTATTGGACTTCGCGCATCGCGCTTTTTATGAAGGCGGCCGGAAAATGACGAAAAACGCATCCTTTCTTTTTACGGCCTCGTGCCTGAGCCTTTTTGTTCCCGTTCCGCCGCGCTTTGCTTACGGACTTGTGCTCGTTCTGTGCGCGAACGTCATTGTTTTTTCGGTTATATTACTGCACGCATTTATCGACTATTTGGGCATTACAAAAGGCAAAACGCTGTTTTCGCTCATAGGAACCATGGGAATTACCGTGCTGCTGTATGCGCTGCTTACGCTGTGGTCGCCGCTTACGGCCTTTACACTCGGCTTTATTATCTACCTCATACCGGTATCTTCGGTTATAAGCGATACGGTTTTTACGCCGCAGCCTTCTTCGTTGCGGGATGAAATACGCAAGGGCGCAAAACTTTCGCTGCTCATAAGTTCATTAGGCTTGTCGTTTTTTGCGCTGCGCGAACTTTTTTCGTACGGCAGCCTATCGCTGCCGGCGCGAACCGGTTTGCGCATTCTGTGGATTTTCGGCAATTTCCGCTCATCGCCGGTCTTTTTTTGGTCCGCAATTCCCGGCGCACTCATACTGCTTGCGCTTTTGCTTACCGTATTGATGTTTGTGTATCGCAGGTACGAGGGCGGCGAGGAGGCACAAAAATGATTCTCCGGTCGGTTCTTATATACGGATTTCTGTGCTGCGTACCGGTCGTATACGGCATCGGCATAAAAAAATTATTGTACGCATCGTACGGCGTGCGCTATCTTGTGCTGTCACTCATAAAGTCCGTGTGCACGGCAAGCCTTTCCGTCCTTGCATCGTGGCTTATAACACAATACGCGCTTGCGCCTTATTCGATCGCTTCGCTTTTTCCGTTTTTTGCCGCGATCGTTACGTTTTGCATTTCGTTTGCGTTTGAGCAGATTATGTATCTTTGTTTTAAAGTCGAAATCGGAGAATTCGACATAGCGCTTTTATCCGTCATTCTCGCGATAAGCGAAGGATTCGGACTCGGCTCCGCGTTGCTTACGGCGCTTATAAGCGTTTTATCGTTTTATTTTTTGTACCCGCTTATCGCCGCAATACGCAGGCGCCTTACCCTGACGAATGCGGAAGGTTCGTTCAGCGATACGATTATGGTTGTTATTACGCTCGCGCTTATAGCATGCGGTTTTTACGGATGGAATTTATCGTGGTTCAATCCCGGAATTTTCCGATAAAAAGATATCGATATAAAACTTCGTCTTTGCGTTTGTGCGTTTTTACGCGTTCATGAGCTCAGCGATTTTTGACTTTTTTCCGTTCGGCGGTGAAATAAGTAAAAAAATACGAAGAAAAATGAAAATTCCGCTTTAAAAAAAGAGGATATTGATATAACATAGTGAATATGGGTGTCGTAAAGATATGCTTTGTGTTGGCCTTCGGTATATCCGGTACCGAGCTCCCTGATAACATTGAAGATTTATACCAAAAAAAATATAAAAAAATTCTCAGTTTTTTGTACGCGCACCCCGATATGTGCCTGTCTCTTTTTGTGAGCGGCCCGATTATCGAGTGGATAGAAAAAAAACACGAAGAGATAATTTCGCTGTGTTCGGAATTGGTAAACCGCAGGCAGATTGAATTGATCGGCGGCGGCTACTATGAACCGCTGTTTCCGCTTTTACTGCCGGCGGACCGCTCGGCACAGATAGAAGCGCTTACGACGAGTATACGCAAAGCTGCGGGAAAACGGCCGCGCGGCGCCTATCTTACCGAAAGCGTGTGGGATCCCTCTCTTATTTCGAGCTTTAATACGTGCGGCATCGAATATGTTTTTCTCGACAGCCGCCTTATCCCGAAAAGCCGGTTCCGGCCGCTTTCAACTTTTGTGCCGCTCGTTATAGAAGATATGGGAAAAACGACGACGGTCATTCCGCTGCACCAAAGCAGTTTGCCGCGTGTAAACCAAACGCCCGAAAGCTTTTTGCAGTTTACCCGTACGATCGCCGAATCGGGAGACTCGTCGATTTTGGCGTGCACGTTTTCGCCCGATAAGTTTTTTGAACTGACGGAATCGAAGTGGTTTGATCGTCTTTTAACCTTGCTGAAAGACGACGAAGTGAGCGCCCTGTCGTGTCCGCAGCGGTATTTAAAACAATACCGAACACGCCTTCATACGTATATACCCGCCGGATGCATGTCCGACGCGGCTTTGTGGACATTGGAGCCCTTTGTTCCGCATACGAGCGTTTTTACCGAAGCTATTCGGCCGACGGTAAAAGATTTTTTTACCGTGTATCCCGAAGCGCACCGTTTGTACTCGCGCATGATGTACGTGAGCATGCTTATAAACCAGTGCCGCGGCGATAAAGTGCGCAAAAAAGCCGCAAAAGAGCAGCTGTACGCCGCGCAAAATTTTGCGCCGTACATGTATACCGGAAGCGGCGGCGTAAGCGATAAGGCTTTACGCAGCAAAACCTACCGGCGCTTAATTACCGCGGAAAAACTGGTGCGCGAAGCATCGGGATTCAGCGAAAATGCAAGCGCCTTCGACTTCGGCATGACCGGCGGCAGGGACTTTTTGTGTTGTTTTGAAGCCTTCAACGCTTTTTTTACCTTGCAGGGCGGTATTCTGCTTGAATTGGACATTATGGAAAACGCTTCAAACTATTGCCTTGCCGCCCGCCACAGCGTCCGCTCGCCGGTAAAAATTCCGTATCCGAAAAAAATGTTTATCGATCATTTATGGGACAAAAGCGATTTTGAAGCCTTCACTTCCGGCAAAGACGAACATTCGGTTTTCGCATCGCAGGAATATAAAGAAATAAATTTTGACCGCTCAAAAAAAGAAATACGCTTGGCCGCAAACGCGCTGTGGAGCAAAAAAGAAATTCCCGTCAGTCTTAAAAAAAATTACACGGCGAGCGCAAACGGAATTTTTTGCCAATATATTTTAAAGAACGAAGGGACGATTCCTTTAAAAGCGCGCTTTGCGGTTGAACATAATTTTTCATTGCCGGCAGACGATGCAAAGGCTTTAAAAGCGGAAGTTGTCGTAAACGACGTGTGCGAAAGTCCGTGTACGGATCAACAGTATATACGGCAGGCAGCCATATCGACGGTCCGTTTTACCGACCCCGATTCGGATATCGGCTTTATATTCGAACCGAACGAACTGTGCGGCTTTTACTTGGAACCTTTTTTTACGTTTATGCAAAACGAAAAAGGCGAAGCTGTAAAACAGTACGAAGCGCACACGTGCGCCTTTTATTGGGATATTCAGCTTCTTCCCGGTATGGAAACCGAAAAAATTCTGAACGTAACGATAAAAGCGCCGCGGAAAAATCCGGTTGCCAAGAAGCGCAAAAAACGGTAAAATCCCGTTATGAACAGAAGACTCATTACCTCGGCTTTGCCCTATGTGAACAATGTTCCGCATTTGGGAAATTTGATTCAGGTTTTGTCCGCCGACGTTTTTGCCCGTTTTTGCCGCAGCCGCGGCTATAAAACGCTGTATGTGTGCGGCACCGACGAATACGGAACGGCAACCGAAACAAAGGCGCTCGAAGAAGGGAAAACTCCCAAGCAGTTGTGCGATTATTATCATGCAATCCATAAAGATATTTACGAATGGTTCGCGATCGATTTCGATTATTTCGGAAGAACTTCTTCGCCGCAGCAAACCGAAATCGTGCAGTCGCTGTTTAAAGATTTGGATAAACGCGGCTATATAAGCGAACATACGATCGAGCAGCTGTATTGCCCCGACTGCAAACGTTTTTTGGCCGACCGTTACGTACGCGGAACATGCCCGCACTGCGGCTATGAAGATGCGCGCGGCGATCAGTGCGAACACTGCGGAAAGCTTTTGGAACCGACCGAATTAAATGAACCGCGCTGTTCAACCTGTTCGCATACTCCGGTTTTAAAATCGACCAAACATTTGTACATAAATCTTCCGGCCATTCAAAAAGAATATACGCCGTGGATGAAAGAGGCGAGCGAAAAGGGCATGTGGGCGAAAAACGCCGTTCAAATGACCCAAGCATGGATCCGCGACGGCTTGCACGAGCGCGCGATCACGCGCGATTTAAAATGGGGCATTCCCGTTCCAAAGCCGGGGTTTGAAGACAAGGTGTTTTATGTGTGGTTCGACGCTCCCATCGGCTATATTTCCATAACGAAGGCCTTGTGCGATAAACTTGCGCAGGATGCGCGCGACGGCACAATTCCCGCCGATAAGGTTCCCGATTGGAAGTCGTGGTGGCTGCCCGAAGAATCGGCCGCCGCAGATGCAAAAGAAAAGGTGGACTTGTTTCAGTTTATCGGAAAAGACAATATTCCCTTTCATACGGTTATCTTTCCGTCTACCCTTATCGGAAGCGGAAAAAACTGGACAAAACTTTTCCACATGAGCAGCACGGAATATTTGAATTACGAAAGCGGTAAATTCAGCAAATCGAAGGGAGTAGGGGTTTTCGGAAGCGACGCAAAAGAATCGGGCATTCCCGCCGATATGTGGCGCTTTTATATTTTTTACAACCGCCCGGAGAAATCGGATACCCAGTTTACGTGGAAGGATTTTCAGGAAAAGGTAAACAGCGAACTGGTCGGCAATTTGGCCAATTTGGTAAATCGCACAACCACCTTTATCGCGCGTTATTACGGCGGAAAAATTCCCGAAGGCAAAAAAGATTCGGCACTGTGGGCACAAGTGCTCGAAGCCGAAAAGCGCATTACCGAATTATACGAATGGGCCGATTTAAAAGATGCCTTCCGTGAGGTTTTTGCGCTTGCGTCCGTTGCAAATAAAGCGTTTCAGGACGGAGAGCCGTGGAAAGCGCGTACGGACAACCCCGAAAAAGCCGCCTCTCTTTTAAGAGATTTGTGCTATATCATAAAAGACTTGATGATTTTGCTGTATCCGGTTATGCCGCAGTATGCCGAACGCGTACTCGGCTTTTTCGGGAAAACGGGGCGTACCCATACCGCGGGAAAAGATCCGGTACCGAACGCGCTTTTGTGGGACGATTTGGGCAAAACCGAGGGCATAAGCGAGGTCGTACATACCGAAATCATCTTTACGCCGCTCGATGACAAGCAAACCGAAAATTACCGCACGCGTTATTCGGGTACGCAAGCCGAACGCGCCGGAAAAGGCGGTGCGGCTTCACAGTCCGCGGCGGGTGCAGCAAAAGGCTCCGCTGCCGCTGAAACGGCGCAAAAGCAGGCAAAAAGCGCTCCGAAACAACCGGAACCGGTAAAAGATCCGGCCGCGCACTTTAACCGCTTTATCGCGCTTAAAACGGCAAAAATAATTAAAGCCGAAAAGCACCCCGAAGCGGACAAGCTTTACATAGAAACCCTTGACGACGGAAGCGGTACCGAGCGCGTAATCCTTTCGGGACTTGTGCCGTATTTCAGCGCCGAAGAATTAACAGGGCGCGATATTATCATCGCCGATAATCTTAAACCGCGTAAAATGCGCGGTATAGAAAGCCGCGGTATGCTTTTGGCTGCCGACTACACCGATTCTTCCGGAAAAGAATGCGTTGAGATTTTAGGCTGTCCCGGCGCGGCACCCGGTACGCCCGTGGTTCTTGAAGGAAGCGATCCCGCATCGGAAAAGCCTGCCGAAATCGATGCCGATACTTTTTTTGCCTGTCCGATTAACGTAGCGGATAATTGCGTAACCGTAGGCGGCGTACCCCTCGTTGCCGCAGGCAAAAAAATTACAACCGTTTATACCGTAAACGGCGAAGTACACTGAGGCCGCCTTGCTTTCCGTTCAAGCGCGCCTTTTAACAAATGATAAACTTTCCGCCGCATGCGGTACAGCGCCTGTCGACGCAGCGTATGACGCCGGTGCGTTGTATGCCGACGGTCGGTACGGGCAGTCCTTTTTACAGTCCGCCTTTTGGGCCGATTTTAAAGCGCTGCACGGCTGGAAGCCGCTTCGTTTTGAGCTTACCGTGTGCTCGGATGCCCCGTCTGTGCGTGCGGCACTGGCTGCTGCGGCGGACAAGACTCAAAGCGCGTCTTTCGAGCTTTCCGTTTTACTGCGCAGCTTTAAACGTTTTTTTTCGATCGCCTATATTCCCCTGGGACCCGGCGCTTCTTTACTTGAACTTCCGCAGGATGAACTGCAATCCTTTTGGATACGCACCGCCGAAGCCGTAAAGCCTTTTTTGCCGAAAAACACCCTGTGTTTGCGCTTCGATCCGCCCCTCGATTTTCACTCGCTTGACGAACGAGATGCCTTTGTGCGCTTGATTTCAAAACCGCTCGTAAAATCGCTTGCGGACATACAGCCGCCGGACACGACCGTACTCGATTTGACTTTAAGTGAAGACGAACTTTCGGCAAACATGAAGCCGAAATGGCGCTATAATATCCGCTTGGCCGAAAAAAAAGGCGTTTCGGTAAAAGCCTGCGGCGAAGACGGTATCGATATTTTTTACGCTTTATATGAACAAACGGCAAAGCGCGACGGAATCGCTTTGCACGCAAAAGACTATTACCGCAGTTTGCTCCGCCTTGCGAAGAGTGAAGGTGCGCGCTCCGCCTGCACCTGTACGCTCTACATCGCCGAGCATGAAGGAGAGGCTCTTGCCGCCGTCATCGTGCTGTTTTGGGGAAAAGAAGCCGTGTATTTATACGGCGCTTCGTCGAACAACAAACGCAATTTTATGAGCGCCTACCTTTTGCAGTGGACGGCCATCCGCGACGCAAAAAAAGCGCTCTGCACAAGTTACGATTTTTACGGCATGCCGCCGACGGACGACGAAAATCATCCCATGCACGGCTTATACCGATTTAAAACGGGTTTCGGCGGAAAAATCATACACCGTCCCGGCAGCATCGATTTCCCGCTTTCAAAGCTCTATGCTCCGTTTTCGTTTGCCGAAAAGCTGCGCCTTTTTTATTATAAAAAAATAAAAAAACTGTTTCGGCGCTGACTTAAACAATCCATTGATTCGCCGCCCAAAAGCGACAAAAAAAAGGGGATGGCTCAAAAGTTTGTTACTTTTTCTCCATCCCCGACGAGTTTAAAATTAAGTTTTACGGCTTTTCAGTAATCCCGATTATACACGGTGCCGTTCGCAACCTCTTTCGGCAAATCGCTTGAAGTGAGGGTAAGAGTGTCGCCGCTTAGTTTGTATTTGATTTTCCACACGGCGTTTACGGCTTCGCGCGTTTCCCGTTTTGTGCCGTTCGTCCAGGTTTCGGTTTCCTTACTCCGTACGGTAAACGTTATTTCGGAATCGGTTGCGGTCCATGTGCCCTTCCATTCGATTTCGGACGTAAAGCCTTGCTTCCACGTGATTTCCATCGTACCGTCGCGATCGAATTCCGCTTTGACTATTTTATCGTTTTCGCGGAGAATCCAATCTCCCAAAACCGAATTCTCGGCTGGAACGTAATTGCGGTCCGTATGTGCCGGCCTTTCGGCGAACTTATCGCTGTGCATATGTTTTTTCGAATTCGACTTGGGCGAATCGGCAAATGCCGAACAAACCAGCAGCAGTGCGGCGGTACTCAGCGCCGCCGTCTTTTTTACAACATTCTTCATGTGTTGCTCCTTAAAGGTATAATATTCGATACAAACATACACCGCATCTTTGTTTGCATCATGAGCGGCGCATTATAAAAAGATTAAAAATTTTTAATGTAAAAATTCAACACAAAACAATAAAAATATCGTATGATGTGCGTATGAAAAAAAACAGACCGGCGCTCTCTTTTTACCGCAGCGCGCCGTTTTTTATTTTTTTGTTTTTCTCTTCAGCCCTTTTTGCGCAAAATGCAAAAAGCATGCAGCATGCGCACCCGTACCGCGGTACGCGTACCGGCAATACCGACGCCTTATTTTATGTTACGAAAATCGAAAGCGAAAAAGAAGAAAACGCTTATATTGAAATCGAAATCAAATTCAATATTCCCGCAGATCCGCGGACATTGCAAAAGCATTCGATTTTTATAAATGAAAAACCGCTGTCACAGGATTCCCGCATTTTTTTTAACAAAGCGGGAAATAAAATAAAAATATTTATTCGGGCGGACAAAGACAACAGAATCGGTATGCCGCTGCAAATCGATTTGCCGGATGCAAAAAGTTTTAATAATATTCCGATTTATCGTTCCCGATTTACCGATATGAAAATCGGCACTGAATACGGTTTTGTATTTTCGGACGAATATATACGCTTTGAGGATGACTGAGTATGCGCGTACTTATTGTGGAAGACGATTCGGGCATTGCGGATTTTTTGCAGCTTGAACTTGAGCATGAAGGTTTTGAGGTTTTGCACGCCGAAGACGGAAGAAAGGCATTGGAACTCTTTGAAAGCGGCTCGCCGGATATAATCCTTCTCGACATTATGCTTCCAAAACTGAACGGACTTGAAGTACTCCGCCGCATCAGAAAAACCTCGCGAGTGCCCGTGATTATGCTCACCGCACGCGGCGATACGCTCGACAAAGTAAGCGGCCTCGACTCGGGAGCCGACGATTATCTTGCAAAACCGTTTGAAATTGAAGAACTGCTTGCGCGCATGAGAGCCGTTATGCGCCGAAACGAAGCAAATGATGAACCGCTTAAACTGCGCGGCATAGAACTCAACCGGGACAGCATGGAAGTAAAAATAAATAAAGAGCGCATCGCACTTTCGAAAACCGAATACCTTTTGCTTAAAACATTCATCGAAAATAAAAACGTCGTGCTCAGCCGCGACAAAATCATAAACGCCGTATGGGGCGAAAATCATTATATCGACGAAAATTCGGTCGATGTATACGTACGCTACCTGCGCTCGAAAATCGACGACAAAGCCGGAGAAGAATATATTTCAACTGTGCGCGGCGCAGGCTACGTTATGCGGGATACCTCCGATGAAAACTGACGGCTTTCCCGTGCGGCACCGCATACGCATATCGACGGTAAAGCGCCTGGCGATGAAATTTTCTCTTTTGCTTGCCGCAATCGTCGCCTTGTTTTCCGTCGGAATCGTTTTGCTTTTGCGCGCAAACATACGGCAGAGGCAAAACCGCGAACTCGTTTCGGCAGCCAAGGCGATTGCGGCATCCGGCGAGCACGGGCGTGGGCGCGAATACGATACCGAACTTCCGTACTACATTACCTTTGCCGTATATAAAAACGGCACTCAGGAAATTATCGCGACGAACGATCCTTTTTTGCCGGTGCTGCCCGTAACGGCAAAGCGCGCCGAACGCTATACGGCCAAAAACTATTTTATCGACGGCGATTTGAATATTTTGTATTATGCGGTCGCTTTCGGGAGAGGAAACGAATATGTCGTTCAAACGGCACTCAATATGGATTCCGACACTGCCGAATCGATTGTTTCCGATGTGCCGTACATTCTTGCGCTGCTGAGCCTTCCGCTGCTTGTTATCACGTATTTTGCCGCCTTTTTTATCGCCAAGCGCACGATGAAAAACGTGCGTTCCATGACCGAAGCGGCAAAGAACATAAGCGCTTCAAAGCTCGGCGAGCGGCTGCCGGTTACGGAAAAAGGCGACGACTTTGACGAACTTGCAAAAACGTTCAACGATTTGCTTTCCCGTCTTCAAACCGATTTTGAGCGCGAAAGGCGTTTTACCGCCGACGTATCGCATGAATTGAAGACGCCCCTTGCCGTCATGCTCGGGCATGCGAATCTTTTACGCCGCTGGGGAAAGGACGATCCGGAGCAGTTGGAAAAATCGCTTTCGGCTTTGATCCGCGAAGTGCACTCGATGGAATCGATTGTTGCCAATTTACTTCGGCTTTCGCAGCTGGAAAACGCGCGTGCGGAATTTCACGCTTCGGCCGTCGATGTTCACGCACTGTTCGAACGCCTTATCGGCGATACAAAAGCCTACGCCCCCGAAGCGGATTTTTCCGTTCAAGCCGGAATAAAAACCGTATATGCCGACGAAGAACTTTTATATCAGGCTTGCACGATTGTAATTTCAAACAGCATAAAATTTGCAGGCAAAAAAGTGCATATACGGCTTTCCGCCGAAGAATCCGTTTTGCGCGGCTTTTGCGATATTGCGATTGTTGATGACGGCCCCGGCATAGAAGCCGAAAAACTGCCGCATATTTTCGAACGTTTTTACCGCGGCGACGAATCTCATACGCGCAGTGCCGGCGGCGCAGGTTTGGGCTTATCGATCGTTAAAAGCATTATGGGAGAACTCGGCGGTTCCGCACGCGCCGAAAGCACGGCGGGCGAGGGGACACTCATCGTTTTGCGCGTACCGCAAAAGAGTGCGGTCAGCTTAAGCTGAATTCGGAGCTGAGAACGCATTGCATGCCGCGTTCTTCCATGCGCGAAATAAAGCGTTCAGAAACTTTTTCGAAGCCGGCGACCGAAGACGTGCAGTCGCGCAAAAGCACAAACGAAGAGGGCGGAATATACGCCGACAGATCCTGCACGGTATTCGCGACGCAGTGCGAAAGCGCTTCGCCCGCGATCACAATGCGGTCGGCTTTTTTAAGCTTATTGATGAGCGTAAAATTCATAAGCGTTGAAGGGTCTTCAGAGTCTCCGACTTCCGCCTGCAAAGCGCTGTAATGATCGGTATACGGATTCAAGCCCTTCAGGATATAGTCCGCGTCGGCAAAAACGCGTTCGTGTTCCCATTCGCTGACGGCGTCCCACACGTTTTTTTCGACCGCCATGCCGGAAGAACCTTTGAGGCAATGGGGCGGCCACAAAGTTAAATTATAGCGCCCCTTTGCTTCAAGTTCCTGCAGGTATTTTTCGATGCGTGTTTCGGCCGCTTTATCGGCGGGACGGAATTTCCCGATCGTGTAATCGGCATAGGTAATTTCGGTAAAGGGCTCGGGCGTATTGCCGTTCCGGTCTTTCCAAAAGATCGGGTGCGCTATATGATGATACGGATGACAATCAAGCGTAATGTGAATCGAATCGATTTTTGCGGCATTTGCGCGGATAAAAGATGCGGTGTGTGCGCAATCGCGCGGCGATCCGGGAATGAATAATGTTCCCTCCGGAGAACAAAAATCATTCTGGGGGTCTATAAGCAGCAACGCATTCACCATGCAAAAATCATAACATTTTTGAAAGCGCTTGTCAACGTTTCGGTTTTTCAGTTATACTGACTCACATGAACCTTGAAGCTTTTGTATTGGGCTGCGGCGGAATGATGCCGCTGCCGTACCGTCACTTAACTTCGGTGCTGCTCAGACGGGAAGGGCAGCTTTTTTTATTCGACGGAGGTGAAGGAACGCAAGTATCGCTCCGCCGGCTTAATTTAAAATGGAAAAAAATACACGCGATTTTTGTGAGTCATACGCACGCCGACCATGTAACCGGTCTTCCCGGTATATTAATGCTTTCTTCTCAAGTGGAACGCGACGAGCCTTTGTATATTTACGGACCGCCGAAAATCGCCGAATACATTGAAACGAGCCGTTCCGTTTTGGATATGTATATAAATTACCCGATTATCGTAAAAGAAATAGAAGCTCCCTGCGTGTGCTACGAAGGCGACGGATTTTACGTGCGGGCTTTTCCGCTCAAGCATACGAAAACCTGCGTCGGCTACACGCTCGAAGAATTAAATCGGCCGGGCGAATTCAATCCGCAAGCGGCGCGGGATTTGGGCGTTCCGATGGGGCCTTTGTGGTCGGCCCTACAGCACGGCGAAACGGTGCGCACTCCCGACGGAAGAGACATAAAACCGGAACAAGTGCTGGGCGCCGAACGCAAGGGCAGAAAATTCAGCTATGTAACGGATACTCAGTATCTTCCGTCGATCGCCAAAGAAGTGCGCGGTTCCGATTTACTCGTGTGCGAAGGAATGTTCACAAAAGAATTCGCCGAACAGGCCGCCGAAAAAAAACACATGACGTCGGTTCAGGCGGCAGCGGTTGCAAAAGACGCGCAAGTCGATAAACTTGCCCTCATCCATTACAGCCCGCGCTATACCGACAGCGATTTAAAACAGTTACTTTGCGAAGCCCAAAGTGTTTTTAAAGAAACGGTGCTCACAAAGGACAGAATGGTGTTCGAAATACCGTATAAAGATTAAGTATAAAGATTAAAAGGATTCGCATGCACGCATGATTGAATTACGGAATTTTTCAAAAAGTTACGGTTCGCGCGAAATTCTGCACGGCGTAAGCTTTACCGCTCCGCCGCGTTCGGTAACGGCGCTTGCCGGCTTAAACGGTGCGGGAAAAACCACCGTGCTGAAAGCCGTGTGCAGCATTCACTATGCCGACGGCGGCAGCGTGTCGGTAAACGGTATCGACGCCGAAACGGATCCGATTAAAAATAAAGCGCAAACAGGTTTTATGAGCGAACACGCCGATTTTTCTTTTCCGTTCACGGTCTACGAATTGCTGCATTTTCACGCTGCCGCCGTTCTTGCGGAAAGTCCGGCAAACGTTCAAAAAGATGCCGTTTTTTTTGCGGCCGAACGCTGCGGTCTGTGCGATGTGTTTTCCCAAAAAGTAAAAGATCTTTCAAACGGCTTAAAGCGCCGCCTTTCTTTAGCCTGCTGTCTTTTAAAAAATCCTTCGGTACTCGTGCTCGATGAGCCGGAGGCGGGCTTGGATCCGCGGCAAACGGCCGACATGCGCTCTTTAATCGCCGAACTGAGCAAAACGAAAACCGTTTTGTTTTCAACCCATCTTATAAGCGAAATCGAAAATCTGTGTTCGAAAATCATTATCCTGCATAACGGAACCGTTGCGGCAGACGGTACAAAAGAAGCGCTGTGCGCGCAAACCGGAAGCACGAGGCTTGAAGATGCGTTTTTGCGCATAACGGAAAACGGCAAAGGGAAAGTTTGAACCGATGGACGGAACACGGCACAAAAGAAGGGCGATTTTTACATCTCTTTTAAAACGCGAACTTTTTTCGTTAAGCGTCAATCCCGCCGTATACGTTAGCGGCCTTTTTTTCGTGTTTTGCGTGTATTACGGCTTTTTTTTCATTCACCGTTTTTTTATCCCGGGCAAAGGTTCCTCCGATTTGCGCAATTTTTTTTCAAGCATGCCTGTCGCATCCGTTTTGTGCATTCCCGCGCTGACAATGCATATGCACGAAAAAGACGGCAATTTTATTTTGTCGGCGCCGCTTGAACCGATTTTTATCCGTCTTGCAAAATGGCTTGCCGTTTTTATTTTCTTTTCGTTTTTTGTACTTGTGTCGGTCTTTGTTCCGCTCGGCGCTTCGTTTTTTGCCCCCATAGACATTTCCGTTTTATGTACGGGCATTTTGGGAATGCTTGCATCTTCGGCGGCGCTCATTGCGTTCGCTCAATGGATCGCCCTCGTATGCCGCTCGAATTCGCTGTCGTTTTTTATTTCGAGCCTTGTATTTGCTTTGTCGGCATTTATACACCGCGGAATACAGCGCTTTAACGTAAACGGCGCGCTCGGCGCCTTATGCCGCTTTGTGTCTTTTTCGTGGCATTTTGAAAGCGCGGTTAAAGGAATTATCGACAGCCGCGATATTGTATTTTATCTTTGTATCGCGGTTTTATGCCTGTCCCTGTCGGCATTCCATACGGAAAAAATAAAATATGCCCGGTTTTCAAAAACGCCTTCACGGCAAAAAAAAGAACTGTATACAAGCTGCCGGGGCGTGTTTTTGTTGTGTTGTATGATTTTATGGAACGGCGGAATTTTTTACGCGCGCTTGGACCTTACAAAAAACCGTATGTACAGTCTGTCCGATACGACAAAGGCGGTGCTTGCCCGCTTGCAAAACCGCCTGACCGTTTCGTATTACGTGTCGGCGGAACTTGAGCGCGCTTTTCCGCAGGTGCGCAGAATACGCGATTTGCTCTATGATTATGCCGATGCGCGCAATGTCGGCGTGCGCGTCATTACCGTATCGAAAGATTCTCACCGGCAGGCGGCCGAAAACGCCGGCATAGGGGCGCAGTATCTTCCGCTCGGTGCCGCGGACGAAAACGTACCGCTTTATTCGGGCATTGTACTTGAATACGAAGAAAAAATCGCGCGCATTCCTTTTTTGCTTACGGGCGACGATTTGGAATTCGGCATGGCCGACAAAATCGCTTTTCTTACCGGAAGGGGAAAGCGGAACGTTTTTCTTGTAAATGCGTCGGAATCCGATATCGACGACGAATACCCTTATGTAATCCCCTGGCTTGAAAGCGCGGGCTTTTCCGTCGAAGTGTTGAGCACCGGGGCTCTTACGCGCTTACAGCCCTCGTTTACCCCCGTACTGCTTATCGGCTCTTCCGCTTTGACGGCCGAACAAAGCGAAGCGCTTTCTTCTCTTTTGCAATCGGGCGGCCGCATCTTTGCCGCACTGAGCGCGAATACCGTCAATACTCAAAGCGATTGGAAGGCTTATCCCGTGCCCGGCAATCCTTTTTTGAAGCTGCTCGAAAAGCGCGGCATCTTTATAGATACGGCTCTTTTGGAAGACGAAACATGTGCGCGCATTGCCGCAGCGGAACAAAGCACTGCGGGAAAAGACGGTTCCGCGCAAAACATCAACTATATCGCTTATCCGTTTTTTGTGCGCGTCGAAAAACAAACCGCCGATAAGGCTCATCCCGTGTCCAAAGCCTTTGCGGGCTTGGATTTGTTTTGGCCTTCGCCGATGGAACTTTCGCCTTCCGCCGAATATCCTGACGACGAACTCGACGCGCTCGCGTTTACCTCGCCTTCGGCATGGGTTCAGTATCCGCTGCAGGAAGGGGAAAGTCCCTACAGAACCGACCCCTTTTCGGCCGAAAAACCGGTAAAAACCGCAATGGGACAATATCCTGCGGCGGCGGCTTTGCAAACCGCTCAAGGCGGAAAAATGATTGTCGTCCCAGACAGCTATTTTATATCGCGGATGAGCGCATTTACGGCGAATTCTTCCAATTATGATTTTTTGGTAAACGGCCTTTTATGGCTGTCGGGGGAAGACGGACTGCTGTCGATAAAAAACCGCAGCTTTACCGATTACAGCCTTACCGTTGACGCCACAAATCCCGCTTTTATCGATAAAAAAAATGCGGTACTGGCTGCCGTGCCGCTGTGCTTTATAAGCTGTTTTGCGCTTTTATTGCTCGGCGTGCATAGATACCGAAAAAAACTCAAAAAAGAAAGCATCGGAGAAGGGCGGTAATGAATAAAACTTTTTTACGTACCCTCTTATACGCCGCATCCTTTGTGCTTTTATGTACGGGAATAATCGGCACTGCGATAAAAAGGGGCGGAAAAAATCTTAAAGAAGTGCAAACCGCTTTATTGAATCCCAAATACGTGCAGGACATAAACACGATACGGCTGAGGCAAAACACAAACGATCTGACGCTGTACAAAGTTGACGGGTTTTGGTTCGTCAGGATCGAACGGCAGGCTTTACGGAATGCGCCCGATGCCGCTTCGGTTTTTCCCGCCGACAGCCGGCGGGTTGATGATCTCATCGATATACTTAGAAAAGTTCGAAAGATGTATATTATTTCAGACAAGGGCGGCTCCGAGGCGTTTTTTATACACAATGACGCCGTTTTTACGCTGGATTTTGCGCATACGGACGCAAACAAGGGCGATTACTTCCCCGTGTCGGGTGTCGCTGTGAACGATAAACAGTTCGGCGAAAAAGTCTTTTCTTCTTTGCGCATAGCCGTGCCGAAAAACGGCACCAAAACCCTGCATATCGCGTCCGAGTCAAAAGCGGGCACTAAGCGCACACGCGTGTATGCCTGCGAAGACGATGCCTCCGTTTTTTTGAATTACAATCCATCGTTTTGGGCGGACGGAAAACTTATTCCCGACTGCCTCAGAGGCGGAAAAGGCGAAAAAGATGTGCAAAAGCTTATTTTGCGCGAATACCGCAACAATGCCGCCCGCGTTCACGCACGGGATGCGCCGCAACGAACGCTCGTCGCAGGCGACGGCGCTTTTGAAAGTGCCGTACATACGCTTTTTGAAGCGCGCACGGCACAAATCACCACGATGCAAATCGACACGGTGCAGGCAGGCGGTGCCGCTGCGGCGGGAGACGAAACTCCCGTTTCAAGCCTTTCGGCGGTCTTTGCAGACGGAAGCGAAGCGTCTTTTTCGGTATATAAACGCGGAACGGACTATAGTGCCGTGCCGGAAAATCCGTACACGGCGGCGCGGTACGCCTTATCCATAAGCGAATTGACCTACGAAAGCCTTATTGATCCGTTCCGCCGCTAGAAGAATCGGCGCTCACTTTGGGATTTTTCGGCAATTCGAGCGTAACGTTCTTTCCTTTGGAAACGGATAAAAAATCAATCAGCAAGGGATATTCGGACAAAATGCGCCCCAAGCGCGAAAAGCGTTCCAATTCCAAATAATCGGAAGCGGCTTGACCGGCCTGTGCGCCCGCACTTTTTTCCAGCCTTTCCTTTAATTTAACCTGATAGACGTTGTAAGCGCTTTTTGCGGCGTTGTACAATCCGGTGTCGGGAACGCGCAGCTCGTTTATGTGCAGAGAACTTACGGTAAAGTCCGGAAAACGGTTTTCCGCGTCGATCCCTTTCAGCAATTCCGTGTCGGAAAGGCTTGCTTCGATTACGAACGACGGGTCGTTGAGCGCTTTATCGAGGACAAAACGGACCGCCGAGCGTGCAATTCCTTCCGTTTCGCCCAAAATATACGCGTTCAATTCATCCTGCGAAACCGCACCGTGCCCTTTTATATAAGCGGGCAGCGCTTCGCTTTTTATGTTCAGCGCAACCGAAACCGAAAACCGGTACGAAAAATCGGGCTTGCCTTCGAGCAAATTCGAATATATGTCGGAAGACGGGAGCGAACCGGTAATCGTATGCGTGTTTTTGAGTGCATCGGTACTGTAGATGTGTATATGCGTATTGGTCGGCAAAAGCCTTTCCCAGCGCCAATCGAAGGTGCCGGAGCGGATAACCTTTTTGTATACTCCGCCGGTTTTCGATATCATAACACCGCATTTTCCCGCGGGAACAAAAAATTCAACCCAGCCGATAAAAAAAACGGCTGCACCGAGCAATAAAAAAAGTACAAATGATACGATAGATTTTTTCTTCATAATTTTGCCTTGCGTAAAATCCTTTCGCATAGTAGTATATAGGCTTATAAAGGTATATGCAAGGTGAAAAAGCAGCAAATCCGCAAACCCTTTCTTTTTAAAATAACGAACCGCGCCGTGCTTTTTTTGTTTTTTTTGTCTCTGGCAATCTTTTTTTTCTATACCGCCGGCAACGTGCAGGAGTTTTCCGACGAAAGCCAAAAGCTTTTGCTGAATATCGTGCGCGTTTTAACCGCCGCGACAGCGGTTTTTATTTTTGCGGGCATCGTCCAGCTGATTGTCTATCTTGTTACAACCGAAAAGCGCGGCCTTGCCGCTTTTGTTTTTTTGTACGTGCTCTTTTTGATTGTATCGATTGTGCTATTTTTGTTTGCGAACGGCACCCTCTTTGCGGCGAAGTAAGTAGGGCTAAAGCGAATGACCGATTTAACGCACGAATTTGCAATGATAGACAATGATGAATTACATAAAAATACCGGAAAGTTCGTTATCTATAATAAAAAATCGTTCAAATATCCAATTATGTATATTCATGATGATATACTTTGTTTGTTTTTTGATGAATTAAAAAATATACAATTTTACGATTACAAAAATACTAAAGAAATAAAAAATTTAGCATATATGGGTATGACATATATTCATAATGATCAACTTTTAGGACTATATAATCGTATTCACATATTTATGAAAACTTTAGAAAGCAAAGAGACCTTAAGAGATCTGGAGGGGGAAAAACTGGATAAGGCTTTCGTAATAACAGAATTAAAAAATTTTCTAGATTTTATTTTATCAGCAAAGCATAAAAACATGAATTTGATTCATTTCGGGATATGATATGTTAAAAAATAGCCAGGCATGGCGACCGTAATGTTTTCAAATTAAGATGAAAATTTAACACGTGAAGAAGTTTATGATGACGGGCTGTGATTTACTGTTTCAAAAATTGTTCTATATCAGAGATTATTCTCATTTTACATACTACATCTGAAATGCCGTTATCCAAAAACATATTCCGGCTATAAGTGAAAGCGGAGTCATAACATATTTTTCTTTTCTACTTTTTGAAATCATGTTCATAACAGTATTCAAAGATAGGTAAGCGGCAAAGAAGAAACAAATATATTTAGTAACCTTAAAAGAAAACCACAAGGAAATAAAACCTCCGGCTTGCAAAATAATTATCATTGCAAAAATTTGGATAGCCACCGAAATGACTGCCGCAACTCTCAATTTCTTGGGTAAGATTTTATGTTGTCCCCCCATTGTGAATTCGCCCAAAGGCAAACCGCAAGCAACAAGAACCGTCAGAATTGCTATAAGTCCAAATAATACCGCACCTAATATTGAAAACATAAATCAATATTCTCCCTTCACAAAATACAAAAAATTTCAGTTACAAATTCTAATTCACCTATCTCTACAAACCGGGATTTATCTGTGTTTTCTCATAATATACATTTATACCGGTTTAATCAAACTATTTTCAAAAAACGCTTCAAACGTGCTCGCGGCACCACTATGCTCAACAATCTTACCATCAAGAATTTTATCGATATTTATACCTGGTATTTCTATAACTTTGTTTGTTGGTGTTATTCCTATAAATTCACCTTTATGAGTTCCTCCATCTTATACCCTATTTATAATATTATACCATATTTCAGCACACTTTTATAGGTCTAACTCTTGCTTTCTCCTAAATGCTCTTTCAAATATTTCTCTGATTTTGGCATACGAATTCCCTTTTATTGACACGGGCAGGCTCGAAAGGGTACAATCGTTTTATGCAGGATAAGCGTTTGTACGGTATACGGGGAGCGGTGTGCACGGAAAACACGGCGGAAGATATGCAAAAGGCGGTTGCCGATTTGATGGGGCGGATTTTTGAAAAAAACGCTTTATGCGAAGACGATATCGTGTCCGTGCGTATAGTTGCAGGTTGATCAGATGATAAAATTTTGCGCTTGACAGATAATAAATAAGGTCGTACATTGTAATTGAACAAGGGGAAACCTACGTTCAGCTAAATGGAAGCCGCCAACCATGGCGGTTTCTGTTTTTTATACCTTGACAAATAACAATTTAAGTCGTACATTTTAACCGAGCAGGTATATGCCTGTTCAGCTGCCGCCAGTTACCGATAACGGTGCTGGCGTGTTTTTTTAATGAAAGTTCTCTTGACAGATAATAAATAAGGTCGTACTACCGAAAAATAAATAACAGCCCCGCAATTACGCAGGGCTATTATTTATTTTCTCAAGTATTGTTATAAAACCGGACTACGACAATCCTCGCAGTGCTAAGCGAGTGTTTTAATCCTCAGTGCTCGGTATATCTGTTTTCATAATGTCTATTGTTTCTTCCGGCGTGGATAATCTTATTTTACCGGCTTTTTCCAGTGCATATTGCGGGTAACCGATACAAGCTCCCTCGTTTGATTTCAGCCGGACTGAATAAACCTTGTTTCCGTGCCAATCGTGGCGGACTTCGTATGTGTCAAAATCTGCATTATGTTCGCTGATAAAATCTTGAATTGTCATTTTGTCAGTCCGCATTTTTTCATTACGCGCTTTATATCTTCTTCGTTGCGCCGCCTATCTTCTTTTGTTTCATCAATCATATTTCCCATTGTGGAAATATGCCCTGTCGTTTTCCCTGTTTTTTCGTCGTACGCTTCTATGTCGCCGTCTTCTGAATATCGAATAGCCATTATATATCTACACCGAAAATTGTTGTTTATAAAAAATTCTGATACTTTGTGCCGAATATTTCGCCGAGTTTCCGCGCCATACGCGGACTTATCGTTCTCTGTCCCGTTTCCATTCCGGAAACATGTTGTGCAGGGATTCCCAATTTTTTTCCCAACGCTGCTTGCGTTAAATTATCTCGATAACGAAACAAACGTAAGGTTTTTTGCGGTGTCCGATTCTTTACAATATTTTTATACCAATCGGTTTCTTTTATTTCAATATATGTTTCATCATCATCTTCTTCAACCGTAGCGTGAGGATAGCGTGTTTTAACAAACGCAAGCAAATCTTGCGGTATATCGCCTTCAATTTTAATAGGGGGCGTTTTCACGAGAACCTGCATAATATACCTCCAATTCAATTCCTCTTATAGTTTCCTCCCAACAGGCAACCCAATGGTAAGAAAGATGGCAGTGATATTTGTTTTTTCCCAGCATACTGAAATTCGGCCAGCATTTTTGTATCGGGCCGCTTTCCTCCAGATCTTCAAGCAGGTAGGAAAACAATTCTTGTTCCTTTTCAGGCATTTTCAAAACTGCTTTCTGTATCTTCTTTTTTTGTATTACCCTGTACATTTGTCTGCCTATTTTTATTATAACCATATATTGGTTATAATGTCAAGTTTTTTCCTCTTTGCGTACCGCAATTTTTTCTCTTTGTGCATCGATACTGTGAACGGACTGCCGACCGGCGACTTTCTCTTTTTCCTGTCCAATCGCAGGCGGAAGCCCTGCAATGTTTTTTCCGTTGTACAGCAATTCATAATTAAACAAGGTTTTACTGGCAATGGCTTTTTCGGTCTTTATAATAACCGTACTAGGGCGTTACGGCTGGCGTTTAGTTGCAGGTTGACCAGAAAAATTAATCAGGTATAATCAAAAAATCATA
This sequence comes from Treponema maltophilum ATCC 51939, assembly GCF_000413055.1. Taxonomy (NCBI): domain Bacteria; kingdom Pseudomonadati; phylum Spirochaetota; class Spirochaetia; order Treponematales; family Treponemataceae; genus Treponema; species Treponema maltophilum. The sequence continues at coordinate 1,178,411 of NZ_KE332518.1, forward strand.
AAACGCGCGCGGCCGCTTGTTGCAGGTTGACCAGGAAAATTAATCAGGTATAATCAAAAAATCATAAAACGCGCGCGGCCGCTTGTTGCAGGTTGACCAGGAAAATTAATCAGGTATAATCCTCTTGAAAAACGTGTACGATATTGAGCGGTTGCAGGTTGACCAGAAAAATTAATCAGGTATAATCAAACCAGCGGCGGATAAATCAGCAACGGTGTTGCAGGTTGACCAGAAAAATTAATCAGGTATAATTGCACACCATGGCAACGTTTAACGGATGAGTTGCAGGTTGACCAGAAAAATTAATCAGGTATAATACGTCCGGTGTAAACCGTTGCCATGCAAGGAGATGGTTTGTGCCGGGCGTGTTATTTTTAAACGAAAATCAGAATAAAAGGAACTGCCCCGGCTGTTTTTTTTGCTGTTTTTCCCCTGCATTATAACTGATAATATTGCCATATTGTCTGTCCGTTATCGTGATAATATCAACTTTTCCCTTTATCGGCAAGTTATCGTGTATCATTCTGTAATATTTTTCACAAGCATCTTTTCCCGAAAATAATTTTGTATAAATGGAATATTGAACCATTGAAAAACCGTTATCCAATAAAAATTTTCTGAATTCCGTAGCATCTTTTCGTTCTTTTTTTTCAATGACCGGCAGGTCGAACAGTACCATCATCCACATAAGTTCATACTTATTCAAAATCAAGTCGCGCATTTTCATCTCCGTCCCATAGGGGCAGTTCGATATCCGTTTTTTTGCTTTCCAGCGCACGTGCATAGGTATTTGCCATATATTGCATACTTTGAAACGCCGGTGAATTTCCTTCGGTTGTATGGAGTTTAACCCAAAGTACATCGGTAAGCCGCTTTTTTATTTCCGGTGTAAGTATTTTTTTATCTTCTTTTTCTAATTTGGCAACGGTAAAATCCACGAGCGGGCGATATATTTCAAAGAGATCGTCGACGAGGCAAAATTGATTTAAATTATTGTCGTGGTGAATACCGAGAGAGGGTAAAAGACCTGCAGAACATACCGCGCGCGCCATGGCCGCCCGCATTACGGCATATCCGTAATTGAGCAGAGAATTGATGCCTTCCGCATTTTTGTCGCGAATAAATTCTTTGCCGAATAAAGCTTTCCAATACACTTTTGCGGCATAAGCTTCGCGGTTGTCGGGATCGCCCGATTTTACGAGCAGCGATATTTTATCGACAAGCTTTGCGTTTTCTTCTTTTCCATCCATGTGCAATACTTGTGCCTGGTTTTTTATTTTACGGACGACAATTTGCTGCCAGATTCGTTTTTTGAGCGGCGCCGAAGCTTCTATTTGATTTTTTATAATTTTTGCAAACAGATAATGAGAGGCGATAGGTAAAACCATGCTTTGAGGTGAATAATTCTTACCGCACAGTATTGTAATACAGCCGTGTTCCGTCAATGCATTTAAAATATTTTTTGACAAGACGACGCTCTGTGCCGAAAGCAGCAATACGCCGATATCGTCAAGCGGTATTTCACCGAGCGTTTCATCTTTATGCTTGATGACTATAAAACCTCGGCTCAGAGCAAGATAACGGTTTTCTTCATAGATTTCCAAAACTCTGTGTATCACGCCGTATATATTATCGGCAGATACGCAGAAAATTATTATTTTCTGGAAACCCGTCCGATCGGATTAACCGTTACGCTGTGCGCTTTGTACTTTCCGAACAGCACATTTACGGAAATACGCTTTTCTTGTTCTTTTGCTCTCCAACAAGGTTCAAGCATATTGTCATTCGTTGCAATAATCCAATCTTTGCAGTTTGAAGCCGCATATATCGGACGAATATCGATTTTATTCTCTTGCGATGCCGGAAGCCCTGCTATTCTGCAAAGATATGCTATGCCGTTTTCGGTGAACTCGAGGTAGTCGTCTTTATAGAGCATACAGATATACTTTGCCGCATCATGCGGTTTTTCCAATTTTTTAGGTTTGTTGTTGACATCAAATTCATCGCGTCGGAGAAATGTCGCTTTGTATTCGGATTCCGCATTTTTCGTCTTTGACGGCATCTGCCAAACGACGGCCGTCAAATAATCTTCAGGGCACAGGTAGCGGGGAACTGCGGAACTCGCAATCCTAATCGGTGTTTGTCCCCAGTTTATACAGCGTACCTTTACGATGCGGTATTTTTTGCCGGGTTTACCTGCCGCGCTCGGTTTTCCGATCCATTCCGTTTCGCTGAATTTTTGCAGCTGTTCCGCAAAGGACAAATCGGCATGTTCTTTAATAAATGTTTTCAGTTTTTCTTTTATTTTTTCATCGACGATACTGTTTATGTTTTTCTCCGTAAGCGACACTATCGGCGTACGCGAAACATAGTATGTTTTAAAGACGTCCAATTTCGGAAACTCGGTTTTTAATGCGGCTTTTGCTTTTGTTAAATCGCCAAATTCGCGGTACTTTGTTTCAAACCGGGTACGGACTACGTCGTCCTTTATCGATGCTATGTCGTCATCCGTTTGTATGGAATCGATATTGACTTTTTCAATCTTTTTTATTTTGCCGAGGAGCGTTTCTTTTGAAAGCTTTCCCTGCCGGCCGTGATCGGGTTTGAAACTGACCGTGATATGTTTTACTTTTTCGATCAATTCGCTGCGGAGTACGGGCATTTGCGGCACTTTGATCCTGTTTATTAAATGATTTTGATTTGATAAGGAAATCGCCTGTACCATATCGGGGTCAATCAATGCGATGACCGAAGCGTCGAGGGCATGATGACGATGGTCGTAGCGGTTCTTTTTGTATTGGCCGATTTGCTCGTCTTTCAGTTCGAAATGCGTTATTTCGGTATCGCCGATTTCCCGTTTTAAAATCGAATCTATATTCCACTTGTCGCGCAGCAGTTTTGTCATACCTCCGTTGACCGACCACACATCTTTGCAGATGCATCGCAAATACCGCAGCGCGGAACGCGAAAGATATGCATTGTCGGTAAGCTGACGCTGTATAAAAGAGCTGTCTTTTTCAAACTTTTCCATCGCTTTTTCCGCAAACAGCGCCCTTTTTGCAGGATTTTTTAACGAATTTGCTCTTGCGCAAATATCATGCCAATTATACCCGTTCGGACTCGAACCGAAGGCTTCAAACGGCGAGCTGTTTCCTTTATCCCTATTGCAGCTTGTATGCGCAATCGTTTTATTTGTTTCGCCGTCAAAAAGTGTACGTCCAAACGGAAGAATATGCTCTATTTCGATATCCTTTGTAAAAATTTCGGATCCGCTGATCGGCTTTCCGCAATACAGACACTTTCTGCTGAAAGAATCGCTGCCTAATTCTTCCCATAAGCGGTATTTTAATCGGTCGTTTCTGTTAGGGTATGGAATCTTTGTGATATCTGTAATATTTTTATTGTCCCGCTCATTGCGTTTTTGGTTCATAGTGATCGTTTTTTGAATTCGGGCTTTTGCTTCTCTGCTCGCTTTCAAATCGCGTGAAAGCTCTACGACTATTTGTTGCGGCTTACCGTAGGCTTTTATCAGCGCGTTTACGACGGTGCGGGTTTGATTCAGCGCTACGTGTACGGTCGGATTGCTTATTTTTCCGTATTTCAATTCAGGTTTCGATTCATCCTGCTCAGGATGTGCTCCCATCGTAGAACCGGTCAAAACGGCGCCGTAGTAGGGAAGTTCGTCTTCTTCGTGAACCGATTGATCGGCGTATCTATAACCGAGCATCTGAACGGCAACGGTCAGCGGTATTTTGTTTTGTTCCATTTTTTGAACAAGCATTTCCGTCACTTCTTTGCACAGCATCGACGTTCCTGACGGCAGTACGATCGCGGCGATGTTTTTCTTTTGTTCGTCCGTTAAATCGTATTGTTCGAGTATGGAGATGATTTCCGCGTCTTCGTCTGCGGTAATCAGTTTTTCAACGATCGTATCTTGTTCTACCGGAGAAAGAGAATCCCACAAGTCGCCGAATCTGTTTTTATTGCGCAGTTTGACGGCGGTTGTATTTCCCTGTAAATATTCCCGTCCGCCTCTCTCCAAATTAAACGTACAGGATTCATCGATCCCCAGCTCTTTTTTCATTGCTTTAAAAGTAAGTTTTTCTTTTTTATCGAGCAGCGCGATTAGCATATCAGTTTGGGCATTCCCGATCGGAAATGCTTTTCCTAATGCGTCAATGTAATCCATATTGTATACTTCTTGCAGAATGCGGATCTTTTGCGAACAGGGCATCGCTTTAAACGTGCGCTCTTTGTCGGGCATATACCGACACTTGCCGCGTTCCTGCGCACGGAGAGGCCGCTGGTAAAACAATTTTTCATAAAGCGCATCCCAGTTTACGCCTCTATAATAGGGTTCCTGCGCTTTGCGAATCGCCTCGAATTCTTCGACATACATTCGGCGAGTCGGATAATAATTCGAACGGCCGGGCGCAAAACGCATGCCGATATCGCGCGTATTGTTTTCTGTTTGCTGCGTTTCCGTATTTTTATGTTTCCACAAAAATTCACCCAGTGTTCTGAACCCGGAATCTTTTATAGCGTTTGCAAGGCGTTCACATTTTTCATTTTGTGATTTTACGTCGTTTTGGTTGTCTTTTTCTTTTTCCTGTACCGCTTCTTTTCTGTTGCTTTTAAATCCGCGCCGGACGGATAAATTAAACAGAACACGGCCGAGTTCATACGCTTCGAGTTTCGCATCCAGCGCTCTTACGCGGAGTTCATAGGGATTTAACGATTTAAGCGCTGTCGCCTCGGAGGGATCATTCGGCATCAAGCCTTGTTCCCGCAACAAGCGAAACATCTGTTTCCTGCGCAGTTTTCTTCGATATAGGATACGCCGCAGCCCGCGTGCGGTTCTGCGCTCCACGGCAAGCGGTTCTTTTGTTTTCGGATCACGGCCGTCGGAAAATATGCGAACGCCCATATCGATAAGTGCATCAGGTTTGTTATTGCCGTCCAACCAATATATACACCAGCCGATTGAATTGGTACCCAGATCGAGACCCAAGCGGTATCTTTGATTTTTGTCATTCATGAAGATAATTATAGCACAAAAGTGTAAAATCGGCAAAAGAGATCCGAAATTCGGTACAAAGCGTAGAAAAAAAATATTTGACAATAAAATGATTTTGTTGTATGCTATAACCACTGATTAATTTTTTTGATCAACCTGCTAACAAGGAGTCTTTGACTCCGCAAAATGTTTTTACATTTTAATAAAATGTAAAAATCATCACATGAAAAAAGGAAGCTTCGGCTTCCTTTTTGTTTTGCCAAGCAAGTATGTAAAGCCTGTTATGCGCGAAGGAAGTTACACCGCCTTTTGCGTTGACACGGGCCGCTACGAAAGGGTACAATCGTTTTATGCAGGATAAGCGTTTGTACGGTATACGGGGAGCGGTGTGCACGGAAAACACGGCGGAAGATATGCAAAAGGCGGTTGCCGATTTGATGGGGCGGATTTTTGAAAAAAACGCTTTGTGCGAAGACGATATCGTGTCCGTGCAGTTTACCCTTACCGGCGATTTGGACTGTGCGAATCCGGCTTCCGTACTCAGAAAAAGCGGTTTATGCACCGGCGTTCCCTTGTTTTGTGCCGCTGAACCTGTCGTAAAGGGCGCTTTGGCGCATACGGTACGGGTTCTCGTAACCGCTTATTCCGGCTCAAAACCCGTTCACGTCTACCTCGGCGAAGCGCAAAAACTGCGTCCCGATTTGCGTTCCTTATAAGGTAAGTTTGCGCCGATGATGCAAAAAAAAATTTGGCTTGTGAGCCGCGAATATGCCGGTGTGGCGGAGGCGGGCGGCGTAAAAAACGTAACGGCTTCTTTGGCCGAAGGTTTGCAAAAAGAACAGTACGACGTAACCGTTTTTATTCCCTTTTACGGCTGCACTTTTCTAAACGAATTAAACGATTTTACGCTTATTCCCGATTTACGCGCCGATATCGCCTCCGAAGGACGCACATATACGATAGCCTATGCGGCCGCTCATTATAAGGGCGTGCGCCTTGTGTTTATCGTCCATTCGCTGTTTACGGCAAAACTGGGAGTATACACATATACCGAAGACGAACAGCGCATAAAGGCCGAATATATTCCCGGCCGGGGGCATGCCGACTCAAACCTGTTGCATGTGCTGTTTCAAAAAGGCGTTCTCGAATACGGCGCAAAAACCTCGTCGGTTCCCGACATCATTCACTGTCAGGATGCGGCCGCCGCCCTTGTGCCTTTTATCGCGCGAAACGACGCTTTGTATGCGGACGCGTATAAAGAAACCCGCTTTGCGTTAACCATACACAATGCGGGAAACGCCTACCGTCATGAAATCGAAAGCGCGCAAAAAGCCGCTTCTTTGCTTAATTTGCCCGAACATCTTTTTGAACAAAGCCTTATCGACGGGCGCTGCGAACCGTATTTACTCGCCGAACCGTATGCGGCGTTAACCACCGTATCGCCGTGGTACGCGCAGGAACTGACCGATCCGTCCGATCCGAACTCGGGCGGACTTTCGGCCGTTTTTGCCCGCCGCGGTACGCGCATAACGGGAATTACCAACGGCATTTCATACGCAAAATATGATCCAAAAAAAACGGAAGCATCCATGCTGCCGTACGCTTTCGATCCTGCAAGCGGCGATTTTGCGGGCAAATACCGCTGCCGAACGGATTTTCTTACACGTTTCGCTGCAGATAACGCTTCGGCCGACGGCACGCACACTGCGGGTACATCTTGCGCCGGCGGCTTTTCAAACGATGCGTGTAAAAGCGCTTTAACTCTAAAACGCTACGGTTTCCTCGATGTGCCGGATGATCGCAAAGCCGTTTTCTTTTCGTATCACGGCCGCATCGTTCACCAAAAGGGAACGGATATTTTGGCAAAGGCCGCGCGCATTGTGCTGAAGGAAAACGGCGACGCGCGTTTTATCGTAACGGGGCAGGGCGGGCGCGAATTGGAACGCGAACACGAAAGTTTGGCGCACGATTTTCCCGGCAAATACCTGTATCTTCGCGGATACGACCGCCGCTCGGCGCGTTTGTGCGTCGCCGTGTCCGACTTTATCATACTCCCGAGCGTTTTTGAACCCTGCGGACTTGAAGACTTTATCGCGCAGATTTACGGAACGCTTCCCATTGCTCACGCGTGCGGAGGTTTGCGCAAAATTATCGACGGCAAAACGGGCTTTTTGTACGACGAAAACACGCCGCAGGTTTTGGCCGGTATTATGCTTACATCGGCGCGCCTCATGCAGGACAATCCGACTTTTGTACAAACATGTGCCGCCTATGCGTCCCGCCATGTGCAAAGTACATACGCGTGGGACAATATCATCAAAAACGAATACATCCCCTTTTACGAAAACCTGAAATAACGTTTGCGCTTGCTTTTTTACAATAATACAGGTATATTCAAGTTAGTATCGGTTATTCTTTTGTTCTGACCGACAACCGGTGCTTTAGAGGAGTTTTTATGAGTTATCCGCTGCTCGATGTTCAGCATATTTCGGTAGATGTCGATGAAAAATCGGTTTTGCACGACGTCTCTTTAAAAATCAATCAGGGTGAAACCCACGTGTTCATGGGGCCTAACGGAGCCGGTAAGTCGACATTCGGCAATACGATTATCGGGAATCCCGTGTACACCGTAACGCACGGAAAGATTTTTTTCGACGGTAAAGATATAACCGAAGAAAAAACGGATGCACGCGCAAAAGCCGGCATGTTTTTAACCTTTCAAAGCCCGCTCGAAGTGCCGGGCATTTCGCTCGAAGCATTTATTCGAAGCGCGATTCAGCAGCGCACGGGCGAGCGCGTCAAACTGTTCCAGTTTAAAAAAGATTTGCAGGAGGCGATGAAGCTTTTGAACATGGACGAAGAATACGCTTCGCGCGATTTGAACGTCGGTTTTTCAGGCGGCGAGCGCAAAAAGAGCGAAATACTGCAAATGCTCATGCTCAAACCGAAATTCGCAATCCTCGACGAAACCGATTCGGGGCTCGACGTGGACGCGGTGCGCACGGTATCAAAGGGAATTGAAGAATACAAGCAAAACGGCGGCACCCTGCTCATCATTACGCACGCGACGAAAATCCTCGAAAGCCTGCACGTCGATTTTACACACGTGCTTGTCAAAGGTAAAATCGTTAAAACGGGCAACGCGTCCCTCGTGGGCGAAATCAACAAAAACGGCTTTGAGCGCTTTGAAAAGGACGGCGGCCTATGAGCGACGTCATAGACAGAGAAAGCGCCGCAAAGATGAACATCGATCAGTCGATGTACGATTTTCGTTACGACGAAAATGACTTTTACCGCAACGATCCGGGCTTAACCGAGGAAATCGTTTTAAAGCTTTCAAAAGACAAAAACGACCCCGAATGGATGCGGGATTTCCGCTTGAAATCCCTTAAAATCTACAATGAAATGTCCGTGCCGACGTGGGGACCGGATATAAGCGGCCTGCACATGGAACATATTGCAACCTATGTGCGCCCGAATACGACGATGAAAAATTCCTGGGAAGAAGTTCCCAAAGATATAAAGGAAACCTTCGAAAAACTCGGCATTCCCGAAGCGGAACGCACTTCGCTTGCGGGTGTCGGTGCGCAATACGACAGCGAACTCGTGTACCACAATATACGCGAAGAAGTTGCAAAGCAGGGCGTCGTCTATTCGGATTTTGAAAGCGCGCTGTGGGGCGATTATGCCGACATCGTTAAAGAGCATTTTATGCGTTTAATTACGCCGCGCGCTCATAAATTTGCGGCGCTCCACGGTGCGGTATGGTCGGGCGGTTCGTTCGTCTATGTGCCCAAGGGCGTCCATCTGTCGTTTCCGCTGCAATCGTACTTCCGCTTAAATGCAAAGGGCGCGGGACAATTCGAACACACGCTCATCATCGTCGAAGAAGGCGCGGATTTACACTTTATCGAAGGATGCTCGGCGCCGAAATACAATGTGGCAAACCTGCACGCCGGTGCCGTTGAACTCTACGTTGCAAAAAATGCGCGCTTACGGTATTCGACGATCGAAAGCTGGTCGAAAAACATGTATAACTTGAATACAAAGCGCGCGCGGGTCGAAGAGGGCGGCTCCATCGAATGGGTGTCCGGTTCCTTCGGTTCCCATATTTCGTATTTGTATCCCGAAAGCGATTTGGTCGGCGAGCGCGCGAGAGCCGAATTTACGGGCGTTACCTTTGCCGGAAGCGGCCAAAACCTCGACACGGGAGCCAAGATGGTGCACAGCGCGCCGCATACGTCGAGCGTCATTACGACAAAATCGATTTCCAAAGGCGGCGGCATAAGCACCTACCGTTCTTCGATCTATATCGACAAAAAAGCGCGCGGCAGCAAAGCGTCCGTTTCCTGCGAATCGCTTATGCTCGACGAAAATTCCCGCAGCGACACGGTGCCGGCTATGGAAATTCACACCGACGATGTGGATGTCGGCCACGAAGCGAAGATCGGTCGTATTTCCGGCGACGCGATTTTTTACCTGATGTCGCGCGGTATTCCCGAAGACGAAGCGCGCAATATGATTGTAAGCGGTTTTGCAAACCCCGTCAGCAAAGAACTGCCGCTCGAATACGCCGTAGAAATGAACAATCTTATCCGCCTTGAGATGAAAGGCACTTTGTAAAGGACAGCTTATGAGTCATACGCTGAATATAAACAATATGCCGACCCGTACATGGAGTTGGCTTAAAATAAATTCGACGCCGTTTTCAACCGATGCGGTTTTTTCCGGCGACGGGAACCCTCATACGGCGGAACTGCCGGAAGGCGTTGAATACAGCGAACGTGTTTCCGCATCGCAATACGCGAATCTCGAAACCGGCTGCGGCACGGAAATCGGCACTCATTTTTTTAAAAATGCCGAAGCGTCGCTTTTTACCGTAAAAAAAGGCCGGCACATTAAGACGCCCCTTGTCATCGATTTCGATTTAAACGGTAAAAGCGCAACATCGGCTTTTCAAATTATCAAGGCGGAAGAAGGCGCATCGGTTACGGTGATTTTCCGTTACCGTTCGCCGAAAAACGCGGGCGGTATGCAGATTCTTCGCACGATCTGCGACGCGGAAAAAAACGCGTTCATTCATTTGGTAAAAGTGCAGCTTTTAGGCGACGGCTTTGTACAGGTCGACGATATCGGCACAACCTGCGCCGAAGGCGGCCGCGTCGAACTGACGCACGTAATTCTCGGCGGAAAAGAAACCTATACCGGAGCGACCGGAACGCTTCCCGCTTTCGGCGGCTCTTTTAAGGCGGATACGGCTTACCTGTGCCGCGCCGAACAAAAGCTCGACATGAATTACGTCGTGCGGCAAATCGGCAAAAAAACCGACTGTCAAATGAACGCAAAGGGCACACTGTGCGACCGCGCTTCGAAAACCTACCGCGGTTCTATCGACTTTATAAACGGCTGCACGGGTTCTACGGGAAACGAATACGAAGAAGTCCTCCTGCTTTCGCCCGACGTTGTAAATAAATCGATTCCGCTCATTTTGTGCGGCGAAGAAGATATTGCGGGCGAACACGGCTCGACGATCGGCAAACTCGGAGAAGATATGCTTTTTTACATGCAGTCGCGCGGTATTGCAAAGCACGAAGCGGAAAAACTTATGGCCCGCGCAAAAGTTTCGAGCGTCGCCTCGCTTATTCCCGATGAAGGCACGGTCGAATTAATCAATACCTATATGGACGAGGCGTTTTCCAGTGATAAATGACTACCGAAACGATTTTCCGTTTTTTTCAAATAAAAAAAATAAGGATCTTATCTATTTTGACAACGCGGCAACGACGCAGCGACCGCGGCAAGTAATCGATGCGATACGGCACTTTTACGAAGAAAACAACGCGAATCCGCTTCGCGGCCTTTACGATTTAAGCGTACGGGCAACCGAAGCGTACGAAAATGCCCGGCACAGTGTTGCGCGATTTATCAACGCGGCCGAAGACTGTGAAGTCATCTTTACGCGGAATGCGAGCGAATCGCTGAACCTTGTCGCCTATACGTACGGCATGGCGAATATACGCAAGGACGACGAAATCGCCGTTTCGATTATGGAACACCATTCGAACATCCTGCCGTGGCAAATGGTTGCAAAAGCGAAGGGCGCCAAGCTCGTTTATTTGGAGTGCGATAAGGAAAGCGGCATCATCTCCGGCGAAGAAATCGCATCAAAGATCGGAAGCCGCACAAAGCTCGTCGCCGTCGCGCACGTGAGCAACGTGCTCGGCATTACAAACGATATCGAAAAGATTGCAAAGGCCGCTCACCGAGTCGGAGCGGTTATCGTCGTCGACGGTGCGCAAGCCGTGCCGCACATCAAAACCGACGTACAAGCCCTCGATGCCGACTTTTACGCGTTCAGCGCGCATAAGCTCACCGGCCCGACAGGCTGCGGCGTTTTGTACGGGAAAAAATCGCTTTTGGAAAACATGCCGCCTTTTTTGCGCGGCGGAGAAATGATCGAATACGTTACGCGGGACGATGCAACGTGGGCGCCGCTTCCGGCCAAATTCGAAGCGGGTACGGTAAATGCGGGAGGAGCGGTCGGACTTGAAGCCGCCGTCACATACATCGAATCGGTCGGCTACGAATATATAACGAAGCACGACAACGCGCTTGCCTCCCGCCTTTTAGAGGGCATGAAAGAGATTCCGCACGTACACATTATCGGAAACGGCGACGGAAACCGGCACTGCGGTATCGTAACCTTTACGATAGACGGCGTGCATCCGCACGATATTGCAACCGTACTCGATACGGAGCATATCGCGATCAGGGCGGGGCACCACTGCGCCCAGCCGCTCGGTGCCTACCTCGGCGTTCCTGCAACGGCGAGGGCAAGCGTCTACTTTTACAATACCGAAGACGAAGCCGACTTTTTTTTAAGCAAAGTAAAAAGCGTCCGTTCGTGGATGGGCTTTAAAGACTAAGGATAAAACGCTGTTATGGAAACAAAAGAACTGTATCGTGAAATTCTGAACGAACACAATTTGAATCCCGCCCACAAAAAGCCGATGGCTCATCCGTCCCTCGTTTTAAACGGCGTGAACCCGAGCTGCGGGGACAACATTACGCTCAGCTTGCAGATCGGAGAAGACGGTACGATAACCGACGGCTCTTTTACGGGAAGTGGCTGCGCCATTTCCCAAGCGTCGGTAGACATGATGCTTGACCTTATCATCGGAAAAAACAAAACCGAAGCGCTCCGCCTCGCAAACATCTTTATGAACATGATAAAAGGCAATGCGGATGCAGCCGACATAGAACAGCTCGACGAAGCCGCCTCGCTCGAAGACGTTTCCAAAATGCCCGCACGCGTCAAATGCGCCGTACTCGGCTGGCGGACTATGATGGAAATGTTCGAAAAAAATGCCGCCGTCGGCAAGGGCAGCGCGACGCACTGCGATACCTGCACTCAAAACACAGTATGCAAAGCCAAGCAATAGGGTACTTGACGCTTTCGGCGTATTAGTGTACAGTGTTCTTCGTTCGTCAATGGCTTTGCCAACTTAGCTCAGCTGGTCCAGAGCACGTGATTTGTAATCTCGGGGTCCAGGGTTCGAATCCCTGAGTTGGCTTATGCTGAGCGGCGAAAAACGGGGAGGTTCCCGAGCGGTCAAAGGGGGCAGACTGTAAATCTGTTGGCTCCGCCTTCGAAGGTTCGAATCCTTCTCTCCCCAAAGGGCTATTTCATTGTAATCCGGTGAAATAGCCTTTTTTTATGGAGATTGCTCAAACATAGAGTTTGCTTAAACGCATGAACGATACGTTTTATTCGCAGGGTTTGCGCTTTTCCTGTGCGCGCTGTTCTCATTGCTGCCGCATCGAACCCGGCCTTGTATATCTTTCCCGAAGCGATTTGACAAATCTTTGCAAATGGTTTAATTTAAAAGAAGCGGAATTTATACGCCTTTACTGCCGTTTTGTGTACAATGCCGACGGAAAGCGCCTTCTTTCGCTGCGGGAAAAGGCGAATTACGACTGCATTTTATGGAAGGACGGATGCACGGCATACGGGGCAAGACCCGTGCAGTGTTCGACCTATCCGTTTTGGCCCTTTATACTGCAAAACCGGCAGGCGTGGGATGAAGAATCGTTGTCCTGTCCCGGCATAAACAAGGGCGAACTTCACGGCGCCGAAGAAATCGAAGGGGCACTGAAAGAATACCGCAGCAACAGTCCGCTGGAATATGAGGAAGTAAGCCGCATTTTGGAAGGAACGGAACTATGAAAATACGTTTTTGGGGCGTCAGAGGTTCTATCGCTACCCCCATATCCGCCGAGCAAATACAATCGAAAATAGTTGCCGTCGTTTCAAGAATTTCGGCGCGCGATTTGGAATCCGAAAATGCGCGGCAAAACTTTATCGCAAATCTTCCCGAATATTTATACGGCACTATCGGCGGCAATACCGCATGCTTGGAAATCGAAAATGAAAACGGCGATCATATAATCATCGATGCGGGAACCGGCATCCGCATGTGCGGCAAACAGTACGCAAAGAAAAACAATCAAGTGTTCCACCTGTTGTTTTCGCACTTTCACTGGGATCACGTACAGGGCTTGCCGTTTTTCGATCCGGCGTACAAAAGCGATACCGTGTTCCATATTTATTCAAACTATCCGGACATGCGCCGCTTTTTGGAAGCGCAAATGGAAGTGCCGTATTTTCCGGTCAGAATGAATACCTTTACGAAAAATATTTTTTGGCACGATATAAAGGATGCCGTTCCTTTTAAAATAGGCGGTATGCAGATTATTACAAAACTTATGTTCCATCCGGGCGATTCACATTCGTATTTGCTTATGGAAAACGGAAAACGCTTTATTCACGCAACCGACGTGGAGCTGCGCCAAGTCGATTTTGAGCGCACCGAAGAAAATATCGCATTTTTTGAAAATACCGATGTTTTGGTGCTCGACGCTCAGTACACGGTTGAAGAAACCGCCCAAAAAGAAGGTTGGGGGCATTCGGCTTTTTGTTACGCCATCGACTTTGCGGTGTTTTGGAATATAAAGCATTTGTATTTGTTTCATCACGAGCCGATGTACGACGATAAAAAAATATACGCGATATTAAAATCGGCGCAGTGGTATTCCGATTATGTATGCGGCGGAAAGGTAACCGTTCATTTGGCGATCGAAGGACAGGAAATTTGTCTATGAACGGCGAATACCGCTTTTCGCTGCAGGAAATAAAACAGCTGGCCTTATTGATGAGAAAATACGAAGACGATATACCCGACGATTTGCAGCCGTTTTTTTCGTATCTTGAATCGAGCATTTACGATTCCATGAGCATTGAAGAAGCTGAAAGGTTTTTTAATGAAAAGTAAACTTTTGCCGCGTATCGCCCTTATACTGCTTGCCGCAGTTATATGCGTCGGCGCGGTTATCATTACATACGCATCTTTACCCGCGGGAAAGGCACATTCGTCCGAAGAATACCGCGTCGTTGTCGCGAGCGGCGCAACGCTGCGCACCGTCGCCCGGGATTTAAAAAATCGCGGTATTATCCGTTCGGCGGAATTCTTTTATGCATACGGAAGACTTACGCGCCTGTTTTTAAAAGCGGGCATTTACAAAGTTTCTTCGGCAATGTCGCCTGCGGCCATTTGCGCCGTTTTTGCATCGGGTAAACAGGAATACATAAGCGTATCCTTCGGAGAAGGTCTTACCGCAAGCAAAATTGCCGCCGTTCTCGAAAAAAACGGCATTACAAGCGCGGACGATTTTATAAAAGCATGCCGCGACAAAAATCTTCTTGCCGAATTCAACATTCCCGCATCTTCGTTTGAAGGCTATCTTTTCCCCGACACCTACAATTTGGATTTCGGCATGCAGGCGGAAAAAGTCGTTCGAATTTTCGTACACAACTTTTTTTCAAAAATCGAAAGCATACCGGAATTGAAAGGCAAAACGAGCGAAGAACTGCACAATGTCGTTATTTTAGCTTCCATCGTCGAGCGCGAGTACCGCTTGCCCGAAGAAGCGCCGCTTATCGCAAGCGTGTTTTCCAACAGGCTTAAAAAGAACATCGGTTTGTATTCGTGCGCGACAATCGTGTATGTATTGACGGAAATCGAAGGGCGGCCACATCCGGAAGTCATAAAAATTGAAGACACAAAAATAGACAATCCGTACAATACTTACAAGTGGGCGGGCTTGCCGCCCGGTCCGATCTCGAATCCGGGCTTGATTGCGCTCAAAGCCGCCGCCGCACCTGCAAAAACCCCGTATTATTATTTCCGCGTTGCCGACAATGCAAAAGGCAGCCACGTTTTTACCGAAAATTTCGACAGCCACAAAGACGCCGCTTCCGTGCCGATTAAGGCTGCTCCTTCCACGCGCACTCAAACAAATCAAACGGACGGACAATAAGCGTATGCCCAAGATTTCATCGCAGACGATAGACGAAATCAACGCGCGTACCGATATTGTCGCCCTTGTGGGCGAATACACACGCTTGGAGCGGCGCGGAGAAGAGTGGTGGGGCTGCTGTCCCTTTCACAACGAAAAAACGCCGTCGTTTCACGTGTCGGCGGAGCGCAAAATGTATCATTGCTTCGGCTGCGGAGTCGGCGGCGGCCTTATCAATTTTTACATGGAAATGGAAAAGGCAAGCTTTACCGAAGCGGTTCTTTTTTTGGCAAAAAAAAGCGGTGTCGAAGTTATATACGACAGCGGGAATTTCCCCGCTGTTGAAGAGGAAAATCCGAAAGAACAATATATAGACTTATACGGACGCGTGAGCGGCACCTATCACTTTTTTTTAACGTCGTCCGATATGGGAAAGGCCGCTCTGCACTATTTAAAACAACGCGGAGTTTCCGACGAAAGCATAAAAGACTTTCAGCTCGGCTATTCTCCCGCCGACCGGTACTGGCTTAAAAATTTTTTAAAGTCGAAAAACTACAGCGACGAATTCCTTGCCGGCTCGGGCCTTTTGTCGAAAAAATATCCGGATATGTCGTTTTTTTCAAACCGCCTTATGTTTCCCATTTGGGACAGGCGGGGCAGGGTTATTGCATTCGGCGCGCGGCTTTTGGAAGGCGAGGGCCCCAAATACATCAATTCGGGCGAACTGCTGCAGTACAAAAAAGGCGAAACCCTGTACGCGTTCAATTTGGCAAAGCAGCACATACGCTCTTCAAAATCGGTTATTTTATGCGAAGGCTATATGGACGTTATCGCCTATCATCAAGCCGGCATAAAAAATGCGGTGGCTCCGCTCGGAACGGCGCTTACTCAGGAACAAGTGCACGTGCTCGCCTCTTTTGCCGACACCTTTTATCTTTCGTTCGATTCGGATCAGGCCGGGCAAAACGCGACGTATAAAGCGATTTTGCTGTGCCGAAAAAACAACATTTCCGTTAAAATCATCGTATTAAGCGAGGGCAAAGATCCTGCCGAGATTCTGTTGAATTCCGGCGCACACATATTGACGGAACACGTTGAAAATGCTATATTAGATGGTGATTTTTTGTTGTCCGCATTGATGCGTCAATACCCGGCACATACGCCCGAAGGCAAAACGAAAATATGTTTGGCTTATTTTCCGTATTTGGACGCTTTACAATCGGATATACACAGAGAATCGTGTTTTGAACAATTATGCCAGGCATTGCAGTTAAAACCTGAAGCAGTAAGAGCCGATTACGTAAACCGCGAATCTGCGCGCGGAAGACTGGAGGTCGGGGAAGCGGATACAGTACGGGTGATAAATAAGGGTTTTAAACCTAACGCCGAAATGCGTTCCGTTCTTGCTGTGATTGCCAATCCCGATTATTTCAGTATAATGCGTGCTTCTCTTACCGCCGACGATTTTGAAGATGCAACGGCACGGGATATGTTCGTTACATTGGAAGAGTGTTTTAGAGAGGATGCGGTCAGTTCGGACAGTATATTGCAGCGCTGCAGCGGTGAAATACGCGCATTGGTAACCAAGGCGGTTACTTCCGGGGAATTTACCCTTAATTCCCGCCAAGCAGTGGACGACAGTATACGGCTGATCCGCAAAAACAGCTTAAAACGCAAACGCGACCGCATCGTCAATAAAATCCGCAGCCTCGAAAATTCCGGCGACGGTTTCGATACGGCGCAGGAATTGAACGCTCTTTTAACGGAAAAGATGAACATAGACTTGGAATTAAATAATTAAAGGGTAGAATATGGATCAAGAACAGGAACTGGATCCTGCTGTCGCAAAACTTCTCGAACATGCAAAAGTAAAGCAGATAATTACCTGGGAAGACGTAAATGAATTTCTCCCGCAGGAAATAATCATTTCCGATCGTATGGAAGAAATTTTAATACTGTTGGAAAAACACAATATTCAGCTTATAGAAGAAGAACCGCCCGAAGAAGACGCCGACCTTGTCGAAGACGAAACGATTACCGAAGAAATCAATATTGACGACAGTCGGCGCAAGCATTTGGTCAACAACGAAAAAGATTCTGGAACGGACGATCCCATCCGTCTTTATTTGCGCGAAATAGGCAAAGAACATCTTTTAACCGCCGAACAGGAAGTGCAGCTTTCAAAAAAAATGGAAGACGGCGAAAATATTATAAAAAACGTTATAAAAAACTCCGGCATGATGATTCCCGAATTCTTTTTTGTCGCGCAAAAAGCCTATACGAGAATCGACATTCACGAAAGCGGCCGCCCGCGCAAAGAAATCAACGAAGAAATGGCGGAAAAACGCCGGCTGCGTGCGGCTTACGGTGAACATCTAAAACCCATATTGGCGGAAATGCGCCAATACGTTACGTTAAAAAAACAACTGTACGATGCGGATCCGACAAAAAATATTTTTGAAGACGAAGAGCTTGTCCGCTTGCGCAAATCCATTTTGCCGGTTTTGCAAAATATCGACATTCAATCCGAAGAAATCGAACGCTTTTCGGCGCGCTTTATGGACGCAACCTTCCGCATTCAGGATTACCGGCACCGCCAGGAAAAAAAAGCCAAAGATTTGCACATAAGCGAATACGGTCAGTTGCGCACTTTAGGCAAAAAAATCGCGATAAAATCGGAACGAATAAAACTTGAAGCCGAATTGGGCATGAGCGCCGACGAAATCCGCGACGTATACACGCAAATTCAAAAAATCGACCGCAAACTGCGCCGCCTCGAATGCGAATTCGAAAACAACGTGCAGGACATTATGACTATGGCGCAGGAAATAAACGCCGGGCGCAAAATGATGGAAGAAGCGAAAAACCGGCTTATAAACGCAAACCTGCGCCTTGTGGTTTCGATTGCAAAAAAATATACGAACCGCGGCTTGCAGCTTTTCGACTTGATACAGGAAGGAAACATCGGCCTTATCAAAGCGGTTGAAAAATTCGAGTACCGCAAAGGTTATAAGTTTTCGACCTACGCCACGTGGTGGATACGTCAAGCCATCACGCGCAGCATATCGGATCAGGCGCGCACGATCCGCGTTCCCGTTCACATGATCGAACAAATAAACAAGGTGGTGCGCGAATCGCGCCAGCTTATGCAGCGTTTAGGCAGGGAACCCAGCGACGAAGAAATCGCAAACCAGCTGAGCTGGCCGGTTGCACGCGTAAAACAGGTGAAAAACGTTGCGCGCGAACCTATTTCGCTCGAAACGCCTATCGGCGAAGAAGAAGATTCGCTTTTGCGCGATTTTATCGAAGACAAAGAAGTCGAAAATCCGGCTATAAAAACCGCATATACGCTTTTGCAGGAACAAGTGCAGGGCGTTTTATCGACGCTGCCGCCTCGGGAGCAGGAAGTGTTGAAAATGCGCTTCGGGCTGGATGACGGATATTCGCTTACGCTCGAAGAAGTGGGCTTATACTTTAACGTTACGCGCGAACGCATACGTCAAATCGAAGCGAAAGCCCTGCGCCGGCTGCGCCATCCGCGCCGTTCAAGCGGTTTACGCGATTATATAGACATTTAACCGATAATAGTATATAAATATAAAGAAAGAGGTTACCAAGCAAGATGACGGAGATTTTCGAAAAGCTCAAAGATTTACAGGATATTTTGGCGGAAAAATATGCGATTCAGCGCGAAATTGAAGAAGCGCCGAAAAAACTTTTTTCGCAGGACGAACTGCTCGCGCGTTTGAAAAAAGAATTCATCGAAAAAAATGCGAATTATGAAGAGCTGAGAAAAAAAGTCGTTCAGCTGAAAACCGAATTGGCCGAAGCCGAAGCCGCCCGTGAAAAAGGCGAAAAAGGCATGGACAATATTACCTCGCACCGCGAATACGAAGTGCTCGAAAAAGAAATCCGCGACGCGGCCGAAGCCGAGCAAAATATCCGCAAAGAACTGCAAAAGCAGGAAAAACTGCTTGCCGAGCAAAACGAAAGTCTTAAACAGGACGAACAGCTCATCGCCGTTCAGGAAAGCGAATTGAACGCCGGAAAAGCCTCGCTGGACAAAGAAACGGCCGGCATGCAAAAAAAACTCGACAAATTGGCAAAGCAGGAAGCGAAAATCGTTCCGGGAATCGATCCCGAAATTATTTTTAAATTCGAGCGCATTATAAAAAGCAAAAACACCGGCATTGTTGCCGTCAAAGGAAACGTATGCGACGGCTGCCACATGATTTTGCCGGCCCAATTCGCAAACAAGGTCAGAGGCGGCGACGACATTAATTTTTGTCCGTATTGCAGCCGTATTTTGTACTATCAGGAAGCGGAAGACGATGAATACTTCCACCTCGACGATACGGGCAGTCTTGCCGATTTTGAAGACGACTTTGACGACGACGGCGAAGACGAAGACTCCGATTCCGGCGAATTGTCGGCCGACCGCGAAACGTTAAAAGAATTGGGGTATGAAGAGTAATTTTTAAAGAAGAGGCGTAACCGCAGGTAGCGATACTTGAGGAAAGTCCGGGCTCCTTCGGAAAGGATGCCGGCTAACGGCCGGGGTGCCGGCGTACGGGCGAAAGTCCGCAGGCAGGCATACAGACAGCGCAGCAGAAAATAAACCGCCCGCAAAGCGGGTAAGGGTGAAAAGGCGGGGTAAGAGCCCACCGGGTATGCGGCAACGCATACCGCATTGCAAGCCTCATCCGGAGCAAGGTCAAGCGGTAACTGATTATTCCGAATCGATAGTTACAGGTAGACCGCACAAAATGCGGGGCAATTCGCATTGCAGACAGATGGTTACGGATTACAGAACCCGGCTTATACTCTTCTTTTTTTTCGGGTGGGGAATGATGGAAGAAAGATACACGGTAACAGTAAAAAGAAAAACGAAACTTCCGCGTATTGCCGCCGTTTCGGCCGCTTCCGTCGTATTCTGCCTGATTGTTTTTTTTACGGTACGTTCGATTGTAAAGAACGCTTCGCGCACACCCGTTTCCGCCGAATTGGAGCGGCTTTGGCGGGCAAACGATTATCCGGCCGTGTATGAACTTGCCGGTACCGTACTGGCAGAAACGCCCTTTCAAAACCGCGCATTGACGTACCGCGGCTATGCGTCGTTTTTTTTGGCGCTTTCCCAAACAGACCCGCAGCAAGCGCAGGAATACATCGATACGGCAATCAATTCCCTCCGATTATCTCTTATGAACGCCAAAAAAAGCCTCAAGCCTCAGCTTTCATACATGCTCGGAAAAGCGTATTTTCATAAAAACGTGCTTTCGGCCTATCATTATTACGCGGACTCGGCCGTACGGTATTTGACAGACGCCCTCGCTTCGGGGTACACTGCTGATGACATATATGAATATTTGGGCTTAAGCTACGCGGATTTGGGTATGACAAACGAAAGCATCGCGGCCTTTACCGAAGCGTTATCGTCGAACGGATCGGACACTTTGCTTTTGGCCATTGCCCGCCAATATTATAAAAACGGTCAAAGCGAAGCGGCAAAACCTTATTTGTACCGGATAAAAAATACCAGTACCGATGAAGTATTTGTGCTTACCTGCGCCCAGCTTTTAGGCGATATTTATATCAGTGAACAAAATTTTGAAGACGCGAAAGCGGAATTTGAAGCGATTTTAAAAAAAGATCCGAATGCGGCCGATGCGTACTACGGTTTGGGACTCGTGTATGAGCATGAAGGCGATTTGATAAAAGCCCGCTCGTATTGGCGAAAAGCCTTAAAAGCTCAGGTAAATCATTCGGGAGCTTTGGAAAAAATGGATTCAAAAAGATAACGGAGGGAAAATGAGCTTTTTAGACAGATTTACGACATATATCGGCATGGATTTGGGTACCTGCAACACATTGATTTACGTGCCCGGCAGGAATATCGTAGTAAACGAACCTTCCGTTGTTGCCGTTGAGCGCGGAACAAAGCGCATCGTTGCCGTCGGTGCCGAAGCCAAGCGCATGCTGTGGAAAACGCCCGGCGACATTACCGCGATACGCCCGCTTGCCGACGGCGTCATCGCCGATATGGACAGTACCGAAAAAATGATACGCTATTTTGTGTCCAAAACCATTCCCAAGCACCGTCTTATCAAATCGATTAAAATGAAAATTGGCATTCCCACTTGCATTACCGAAGTGGAAAGCCGCGCCGTTATAGAAGCCGCAATGAAAGCCGGCGCAAAAGAAGTGAGCATTATCGAAGAATCGCGCGCAGCGGCCATCGGAGCGGGCATTCCCATCCACGAACCTGCCGGACACATGGTGTGCGACATCGGCGGGGGAACTACCGAAGTGTCCGTTATTTCGCTGAACGGCATGGTCGTTTCGAACGCAATCAGAATCGGCGGCGACGAATTCGACGAAGCGATTATAAAACATGTGCGAAGCGTTCACAGTTTGGTTATCGGGCAGCAAACGGCCGAGCGTTTAAAGATAGAAATCGGCAATGCGTCGCCCGATAAAAACATCGAAAAAATGGAAATCAAGGGTACCGACGCGATTACCGGCTTGCCGCGCCGTTTGGAAATAGATTCGGTTGAAGTGCGCGAAGCTTTAAAAGAGCCGACCAATCAAATCGTCGAAGAAATAAAGCTTACGCTGGGAAAAACGCCGCCGGAACTTGCCGCGGATATCGTTGAACGCGGAATCGTTATGACCGGAGGCGGCTCGCTTTTAAAGGGCCTTCCCAAGCTTATTTCGAAAGAAACCGGCGTTCCCGTTATTTTAGTGGACCATCCGCTTGAATGCGTTGCGATAGGAGCGGGCCGTTCGTTCGAAATATTCAAAGACATGTCGACCGACCAAAGCATTTACGACAGCTTAAACGCGTAAAGAGCCGCAGATGCGATTATGAGCGCCCGCAAACTTACGTATACGTTTAAATTTTCCCTTGTCTTGCTTGCGGTTTTATTCATCGTATCCGCTTTAATACTGGGACTGTCTACCGGCAATTTTATCGTCGATTTTAAGCAAACGGGATTTTCCGTCGTTTCAACGGCTCAAAAAGGATTGAATTCGGCCGTCAACGGCATAAAAGATACCGTCAGCGCCATAAACGAACTTTCCAATTTAAAAAAAGAATACGAAGAACTGACCGAAAAACTTAAAAACTACGAATACATGCAGCGTACGAACGCCGAAATCCGCAAAGAAAACGAACGTTTAAACACGCTGCTCAATTTTTCGCAGCAATACGAATACGGCAATCTTCCCGCGCGCATCATCGGCCGGGATGCCGACAATCTGTATACGGCCATTACCATCGGCAAAGGAAGCAAACACGGCGTTAAAAAAAACATGCCGGTTATTGCCGTACAGCAGGGGCGCGTCGGTCTTGTCGGAAAAATCGTTACCGTCGGAACATATACGAGCATGATTATGCCGATATACGACCTGCAGTGCAGCGTATCGGCGCGCATTCAGCACACGCGCGATCTGGGTTTGATAAACGGCGGGGGATCGCCGGACGCTCCGCTCGAAATGAATTACATCAAAAAGCGGGTTTTGGACCAACTGCAATTCGGCGACATTATCGTTACCTCGGGTGAAAACGGTAATTATCTTCGCGAAATTCCCATCGGAACCATACATTCGGTTTCCGTCGTCGATTACGATACATCGCTGCTTATTTCGGTTACTCCGATTGTGGATTTTTCCCGCTTGGAAGAAGTTATCATTGTGAATACGGCCGAAAAAAAAGGTGAAGGGGAGGAGCAATGAAACGCTTTTTCGCTTTTTTTGCGCTGATTGCCGTCGTTTTGCTCATCCAAACGGCCGTGCTCTCCAATTGGTACGCACTGCCGGTCGTTCCCGATATTTTGCTGCTTGCGGTTTTGTACATCGGTTTTCATAACGGAAGCGCTACAGGCGAAGTTTCCGGATTTTGTTCCGGCCTTTTGCTGGATTTTTTGAGCGCCTCGCCTTTGGGACTTAACGCGATGGTGCGCACGGTTATGGGATTTTTCGGGGGGCTTTTGTACCGCAACGTCGAAACCGGCGGCATCGCGATTCCGGCCGTACTCGGTTTTACCGCCACAATCGCAAAAGCACTTATTATACGCTTTATTTCATTTTTTTACCCGGGGAGCGTTTTAACCTATTCGCTTTTTTCTCCGGTATTTTGGTACGAATGCGCCCTTAACGCTTTGTGCGCGCCGATTTTGTTTTGGGTTTTATCGTTTTTTACGATCCTGTCAAAAGACTTTTCTACGGAGAACATGCAATAATGCAGGTTACCAATCGTTCTTTCGATCTTAAAAACCGTCCGGGCAGCGCAAAAAAGAAAAATTACGTCACCTTGGCGTTTGCACTCGTAATTACGGCAACCTTTGCCGTGTATACTTTAAAACTTTTTTCCATGCAGGTAATCGAGGGGACGCAATACCGAAAACAGTCGCGCACGATTTCTCAGCAAGTCAGAGTGATTCCCGCCCAGCGCGGGGAAATCTTCGACCGGAATGCAACCGTGCCCATGGTTATAAACAACGACTCGTTCGCGATAGACATAACGCTCGGCAATATTCCGCCCGAAAAACAGGACAGCGTGTTTGCCCGCCTTGCCGGCTATTTGAATATAAAAAAAACGGACATAGACGCGAAAGTTGCCGGTTACAAAAAGAATTCCTATACGGCGATAGAAATACAGTCGAATGTGCCGTTTCCGATTATATCGAATATAGCCGAAAACAGTTTCGACTTGCCCGGCGTAAGCTGGCGCTCAAAACCCATACGCAATTACGTTGAAACGGGATCCGTATCGCATATTGTCGGCTATGTCGGCGATATTACCAAAGAAGAATTAAAAGAACTGTACAATAAGGGTTATACGAATACGAGCATTATCGGAAAAACG
Source organism: Treponema maltophilum ATCC 51939 (assembly GCF_000413055.1). Lineage (NCBI taxonomy): Bacteria > Pseudomonadati > Spirochaetota > Spirochaetia > Treponematales > Treponemataceae > Treponema > Treponema maltophilum. The sequence goes on from NZ_KE332518.1 coordinate 1,202,650, forward strand.
GGAATCGAAAAAGAGTACGACGAATTGCTGCAGGGCAAAAACGGAACGGAATCGCGCACGGTCGACGCAAAAGGCCGCCTTATAGCCGAAAAGCCCGTTATAAAGCCTCCGGTGAGCGGACGTGATTTGATTTTAACGGTCGACACACGAATCCAAAAACTTGCCGAACAAGCGCTCGGCGAGCGGGTAGGGGCGGTTGTTGTTTTAAAACCTTCAAATGGCGAAATTCTTGCGATGGTTTCGTATCCGTATTTCGATCCGAACATATTTAATGCGAACAATGCCGCCGCTTTTAAACTGCTTGCGGATGACAGTCGAAAACCGCTTATAAATCGCGCGGTAAATGCCGTATATCCACCCGCATCCACATTTAAAACAATTATGACAATCGCGCTTTTGGCCGAAGGCAATCTGCCGCCCGATAAAAAAATCGAGTGTAAGGGTATTATGGACTACGGCGACCGAAAATTCCACTGCCACGTCAAGCCCCCGGGACACGGTTTTATGGACTTAAAACATGCCCTTGCGCAGTCATGCAACATATACTTTTGGACCGCCGGGCGCGACTATTTGGGAGTCGACAAAATTTCGTTTTATGCAACCGAATTCGGCTTAGGCAAAAAATTGGGAATCGATTTGCCGGTTTCCGAAACGGGATTTATTCCGACCGCGCAATGGAAAGAGCGGCGCTATCACGAAAAATGGCTCGGCGGCGATACGATGAGTATGTCGATAGGGCAGGGCTACACGCTCGTAACGCCGCTGCATATTGCAAACGTTATGGCAATGTTTGTAAACGAAGGAACCATCTATAAACCGCATTTGTTAAAAGAAGTTCGGGACCCGGTTACGCAGGAAATCGTGCAACGCGTAAAGCCCGAAGTTCTGCACCGTGCCGATATCGATAAAAACGTGTGGAAAACCATGCAGGAATATTTGCGCTTTATGGTTACAAACGGTTCGGCGCAAGTCGTCTTAATGCGCAACAAAGCCGTCGATATTGCCGGAAAGACGGGAACGGCGGAAGTAAACGGTTTCGATAAAAGCTGGCACTCGTGGTTTGTCGGCTACGGTCCGTACGGCGCGGCACCGGAAGATACGGTTGTCGTGTGCGTACTCGTTGAAGCCGTCAACCCATGGGAATGGTGGGCCCCTTATGCATCGACCATTCTTTTCCAAGGCATCTTCGCCAATCAAACATACGACGAAGCTTTGGATGCCCTGCATTTCAGATACCTAGTAAAACCGTCCGGCAGGCAGGAATAAGAGGAAACCCATGAAATTCCGTGTTTTCGAAATGTTCGACTATATTTTGCTCATATGCGTATTTTTGCTCATACTGATGGGAATACTGTTCGTGTATTCTTCAGGTGTCAACTCCGAACAGATTTCGATATCAAACGAATATATCAAGCAGATAATATTCGCCGGTACGGGCTTACCCATTATGATATTTTTTGCCGTTTTTGATTACCGCCGTCTTGAGCGCTTCGTAATGCCGGCATTTTTAGTCTTTCTCGTTATTTTAGCATATACCATGCTTTTCGGCAGATTCGTCAACGGCGCGCGCAGCTGGATCGGCATAGGCAGCTTCGGCATTCAACCTTCCGAATTCGGAAAAATCGTTTACATTATGTTTTTCGCCCGCTATCTTGAACGTTCCGAAAACACGCCGCCTTTTAAACGCCTTTTACTGAGTTTTGTAATCGTGGCGGCTCCCGCCTTGCTTATTCTTATGCAGCCCGATATGGGAACAGCAAGCGTGTATTTTCCCGTATTTATCGGCATGCTGTTTGCCGCAGGAATTCCGGCAGCATATTTGGGTTTCATTATACTGACCGGTGTATTGGCCATCGTATTTACGGTTATACCGGTGTGGCAGACATCGATTTTGCAAAAATCGATTGCCTTTTTAAACATATTTACCGACAGTCACCTGCGCATTATCGTTATTATAACGCTTTCGGTTGTCAGCCTTATCGGAATCATCGGTTATTTGTTTTATAAAAACAAATATTATTATGTTATTACATGGCTTTCGGGAAGCTTTTTAACAGCCTTTGTCGGTTCCATTATGAGTAGCAAGGTTCTCAAAGATTATCAGATAAAGCGCTTGATTGTCTTTCTAAACCCGTACACGGATCCGCTCGGTTCCGGCTGGAACATCATTCAGTCCAGAATCGCAATAGGTTCCGGCGGCATTGCCGGGCAGGGATTTTTAAAAGGAACGCAAAGCCATTACCGATTTTTGCCGCAGCAAAGCACGGATTTTATTTTCAGTATTTTATCCGAAGAAGCCGGTTTCATCGGAAGTTTATTCGTATTCGTGCTTTTTTTGATTATCCTTTTGCGCACCGTATTTATCATCAGAAATACTAAAAACGGCTTCGGCTATTATATCGCCGTCGGTATACTGGTTATGTTTTTTTTCCATTTTGTCGTCAACGTCGGCATGGTTATGGGCATTATGCCGATAACCGGAATCCCGCTGCTGTTTTTATCATACGGCGGCTCATCGCTGTGGACATCAATGTGGGCGATCGGTCTGCTCATGAGCATAAATTACCGCCGTCTGGATTTTTAAACGACGAGATTTAGATACCTACCGCAAAGCAATATTGAAAAATACCGCCCCTGATTCGGCCGCATTTTATTGTTCATTAGCTTGCCTGATTCATCCATCAGAGAAAATACTACCTGCTATTTACTTCCTATAATGTGTATTCTGTCTACTAATAAGCAAAATTTCAATATTGGCGTGCTTTAATTATTTACAAACAACGACTCGCCCTCGATCCGGAAACGGTCGGCGCAAAAGCCGAAAATCATAAATTATGCTTTATTATTTTGCCTATTTATGCAGTTTTCCCAATCTTTTTTGCCTTGCTCAAGATTCGTCCACACAAAGGCGTTCATACCGAGCTTTAACGCGGCATCGATATTTTGCTGCACATCGTCAAAAAAGACCGTTTCTTCAGGCGTAACGCCGAGACCTTTTAAACATGTCTTATAGATTTCCGGTTCGGGCTTTATGAGCTTTACACGGCACGAAAAACATGCGTAATCGGCGGCGGTAAACGGCGGAATATCTTTTTCGTACGCATCCAAAAACTCATACGGCATATTGGATAAAATACCGAGCTTATACCCCGCTTTTTGAACGCCGAGCGCCCATTTACACACATCGTCGTGTACGGGCCGCCAGCTTTCCAAGTCTATGCGGGCAATCTTTTGCATTAACGCCGTATCGGCGGCAACTTTTGAAAAACCTGCCCCGTCCAGCAGTCTGCGGTACATTTCGGCTCCGCCGATTACGCCGCGGTCGAAATCAAAGCGGTACTTATCATATACGCTGCGAAAAATATCGGCGCTCACGCCGGTCAGTTTTTCCATTTCCACGGCACAATCGCCCGTATTCGCCTTAGAAATAACGTTTCCGTAATCCAAAATCAATGCACGTATCATCTTTACAGCTTAACGTATATTTACATTAAAGTACAGAGGCCTTCATCAAAGCAAAATTCTTTTTTACGGTTTTCGTGCCGCAACATATCCTGCAAAGCACCAGCCTTCCGTGCCGTCCTGTAAGCGTACCCTCACCCACTGCGCCGTTATGCCGTCAATCGTTTCTTTCCGGCCGACTTCAATAATATTCATGGCACTGTCTTTCTTCGCCGTATACAGTTTCTTCCCGCTTAAAGATGAACTTTCCCGTATATTCAGATTATCCGTTGCATAAAACACTGTCTTATCAAGCGGGAGCTGTATATCAAATAGATTTTGTATGGAGATAAAAAGCGTATCATAATAATCTAAAAACTTAAGCAGCCAAGCAGGAAGCCGTCCGGAACGGACTTCAAATTGAGATATAAATTGTTCTTCTTTTCCCGAAATAAATTCCCATATATTTGTCTGCTCATCTTTCTTAAAATATTCCGGAAAACAAGACTCCGTTTCCGAATTCAAATCATAACAAAACAGCTTTATAAATGAGATATGATTTTCCCCGTTAAGAAAAGCGCATTCTATGCAATACACTTGCGGCCACGAAATACTTCCCAAGCGAAGAAAACTTAGTGATATTTCTCCGATAATCTTATTATTATATCTTATCTTTCTGTAAAGCAGGACATTCATGTTAGAATACACTTCTTGGCACTCATCAAAAAGAACATATTCACTTTGTGACATATCATTTAACAACCCTACAATATTTTCTCTTGTAATATATCCTTGTGTATTATACGGTTCGATAAGATGAGCTCTGTTATTTTTATCACGTTCAACAAAAATTGATCCCGCAAAAAAATTATTACGTACTTTATCAGGTATATCCTTTATCGCAATATCATAAACTTTATAAGTATAAAAGTTTTTAGGGATAAGAGAGGCTATATCGTTCTCATCAATAACGGGCACCTGCGGATACAAAAATGCTGAAAATAAAAATAATAAAAATATATACAGCGCTCTCTTTTTCATACCGGATTCATCCGCTACTTTCGCAGACGTTTTAATACAATCCCGGCGATACAGGTATCTTCATACTGCGTACCCGGATACACTTCGACAATGTCCAATTCAACTTCAGTTCCTTCAAAATCATTTATATCGATAAACTGCGGGTTCGGTGTATCCTGTAATGCTATTACCCGACTTTTATTTGTTTTTACGTCGGTCATTTTGATTTTCTTGACGCGCGAATTCTTTTTATATAAATCAGGCCTCTCAAATGAAATGAATCCGTTAAAGATATAAAATCCGACCGTTTTGCCTATCGCGAACTCTCCATCGTCATCGGCAACCGAAAAACGAACCTTTTCTCCGATTCCCGCTCCCGGCGCATTTTCGACCCACGGAGCATCCAAACCGAATCTTTCCAGATTTTCCGCTGCATAATCCATACGCGGCCTTGTTGCCGTAGCCGGCTCTTTCAGGAAAGAAGATGCAGTTGTAGCCTTTGCAGGTGTAAGTACATACAACAGACATTCGGATTTTTCGAGTCCTACATATACAGGGCCTTCAGCACCCTTATACGGCACGATACGGCTGTTCTTGAATAAATAACATACTTCATCATTCCATAAAATAATAAATTGTTTATTCTCTTCTCCCCTGACAAGAAACGGAATTGCATGTTCCGTCCGTATTGTGTACGCATTGATCTCCGTTAAAGAAGGCAGCACTCGTGATGTATATAAATTACCGAAAAAAGCCTTTTGTGCAGTCAAAATAACATAAGATTCTCTAAGCTCCAAGCCGCCATATCGATATTCCGCAATGACAGTGCCGTCTTCCGCATAGCCGACCGGCAAACCGAGACAAAATAAAAGCACTGTTATAATCAGAGTCAGGTTTGTTTTTTTTACCATGGAATATTTCCCCTCATATTCAATGAAAATTCCCGTGAATTCTGCATATTATTATCAGTCGCGACGAGCAAAAAAACAGAGTTTTTAAGAAAAAAAATTTATTTTTTTTCTTAAAACGGCAAGACGACAGCGGTGCCGCAAGGAAGTACGGCAAGTCTGTCTATAGATATGATGACTCCAAATGTTAATTTTGTAAAGCGAAAAAAACGGAATCACCAAAAAGAATGGCGGATAAAAAAAACGATGAAAATAATAAAAGTAAACCCATAAACAGTCTACTTTTACAGACATCTTGATATTAATTCTATGCAAAAAAGTGTTCATGTTAATAAGGTTTCGAGTTTTTCGCGTATGAATTGGCTTTTTTCCTGTAAGCCGATTTTGCCCGTTTGCAAGACAAGAACGTTCGGCCTTCGGGCATCGAGTGTAATTCGGCCGGCATTTTCTTTTATAAGGCGGAGCACTTTTTCCACCGCAATGTCGGATACGCGCGAAAACTCGACGGTAACGACACCGTTTCGTTCTTTAAGGGCCGAGATGGACAGTTTTTTCGCGATGATTTTGATTTCAACCAATGCTAAAAGGCTCGATACTTCCGGCGGAATCGGGCCGAAACGGTCGTCCAGTTCGGCGTAAATGCGGGCGGCTTCGTCTTCGCTCGAGCCGGCGGCGGCGATCTTTTTGTATACTTCCATTTTTGTCTGCGCATTGGAAATATAGGTATCGGGAATAAAACCGGTGTATTCGAGTTCCAAAAGCGGCTCTTGTTCTTCGCGGTAATTTTCGTCGCTCAGGCGCTGCACGGCTTCTTCCAAAAGGCGTAAATACATATCGAAACCGACCGAGTACACATCGCCGGATTGGTCGCGCCCCAAAAGGTTGCCGGCCCCGCGGATTTCCATATCTTTCATCGCGATTTTAAAGCCGCTTCCCAACTCGGTAAAGTCGCTTATAACCTGCAAGCGCTTCATCGCAACTTCGCTTAAAGAGCGGTTTTCAGGATACAAAAGATAGGCATAGGCTTTTCGGTCGCTGCGCCCTACCCGTCCGCGCAGCTGGTACAGCTGGGACACGCCGTACATGTCGGCGCGGTCGATAATGATTGTATTGACGTTCGGAATATCGATACCGTTTTCTATAATTGTCGTTGCAATCAATACGTGAAAACCGCCCATTTTGAATCGGCGGAAAATATCGTCGAGTTCGCTCGCGCTCATTTGCCCGTGGGCGGTGTCTATCGACATTTCGGGGACAAGCTGCTGCAATTTAATTCTGATTTCTTCAAGGCTTTCGACGCGGTTGTGAAGGTAAAACACCTGCCCGCCCCGCTCGGCTTCGTGCCTGATCGCTTCGGCAACGCGCTCGTCGCTGTACGCTTCGATAACGGTTTCGATCGCGCGTCTGTTTTGCGGCGGCGTCTTAAGCAAGCTCATATCGCGGATTTTCAAAAGGCTCATATGCAGCGTGCGCGGAATGGGCGTTGCGCTCATTGCCAGCGCGTCGACGTTTGTGCGGAGCTGCTTGAGCCGCTCTTTGTCCTTTACGCCGAAACGCTGCTCTTCGTCGATAATCATAAGTCCCAAATCTTTGAATCGCACGTCTTTTTGAATAATGCGGTGCGTTCCGATTAAAATATCGATTTCGCCTTTTTCAAGCGAACGCAGAATCTTCGTTTGTTCGCCCTTCGACACAAAGCGCGACATATGAGCGATGCGTACGGGAAAATTTTCAAAGCGTTCGACGCAGGTTTCGTAGTGCTGTTCGGCCAATATGGTCGTCGGTGCCAAAAACGCAACCTGCTTGCCGCCCATAACGGCTTTAAAAGCCGCCCTCATCGCAAGCTCCGTTTTTCCGTAACCGACATCGCCGCAAATGAGGCGGTCCATCGGCACGGGCTTTTCCATATCGGCTTTTATTTCGGCGGCAACGCTAAGCTGGTCGTCCGTTTCGACATACGGAAAAGCCGCTTCAAAGGCCGTCATAAATTCGCTGTCTTTCGGAAAGGCAAAACCGCGCGCCGCTTTACGCCGCGAATACAAATCGATCAATTTATTTGCAATATCTTCGACCGACTGCTTTACGCGGTTTTTTCGGTTTTCCCAGCTTTTGGAACCGAGTCTGTCCAAGCGCGGCGCTTCCCCTTCGTTTCCGATATAGCGCTGCACAAGGTTTACCTGCTCGATGGGAATAAAAACGGTTTCTTCGTCGGCGTATTCGAGTTTAACGTAATCGCGCTCGTGCCCCAGAGCTTTTATGCGCTCGATTCCTTTAAAAAGACCGATGCCGTAATTGACATGCACGACGTAATCGCCGGGGTTAAGCTCGATAAAGGTGTCAAGGACGGCGCTTTTAGCCTGCTTTACGGATTTGGGCGTATGTTTGCGCCGGCCGAAAATTTCGTTTTCCTGAATTACCAAAAGCTTTACATCGGCGAGCGCGAAACCCGCGCTTATCGAAAACGGTTCCACACGCACCGGTTCGATTTTTACCGATTCCGATTTTGCGGACGGCTTCGGAAATGCCGTCTGCGGCGTGCCCTTTTGCGGTGCGATCTTCTGCACGCGCGTAAAATCTTTTAAAAGTTCGTCTATGCGCAATGCCTGATTTTCGCTTCCGGCGCAGATAAAAATACGCCAAAAATCTTTTTGCAGGCCTTCGATGCTTTCTTTTAAATAATTGATATTGCCGAAAAAACTGTGTGCAGGATCGCAGTCGACATGCAGGCGGGAATACTCTTGCGTATCTTCGGTTTTGATTGTACGGAATAAAATCCGCTTGCCGTGTTTTTGCACCGAATCGGCAAAGCGCAAAAGCTGCGTTTCAGGCGGCGGCACATAGCGCGAAGCGAGGGCTTTTTTGTACAAGCCTGCGTACTCTTTGTCCAAATTGTCCTGCGCGTTCACTTGCCGGTCGTAATCCAAAAACATAACGACCGCGTCTTCTCCCGCATAATCGAGCATGCACGGGTACGAGTTTTTTTGCGCAGCGGCCGTGTTCAGCCCGTCCGCCGCGTGAACTACCGGATAAAAAAATTCTTCGCCTTCGGCTTCTCTCGCGGTCAATAAATCTTCGATAAGTGAAGCGCACGAATCTTCGTTTTTTGCAAGTTTACTTTGCAGTTTCAGGATTAACTCGTCGGTCCATACGGTTTCTTTCATCGGATAAATAAGCAAGCCGTCGGTTTTTCCGAGCGAGGTTTGCGTTTCGCAGTCAAAAGAACGTATACTTTCTATGCGGTCAAAATCGAATACAATGCGCTGGGCATAATCTTCGCCGGGCATAAAGATGTCGAGCACTTCGCCGCGCAGGGTAAACTCGCCGCGCACCGTTACGCGCGGTACGCGCGTATAGCCCTGCGAAACCAAACGGTCGGCCAAGGCGGCAGGATCGAAGACAAGACCGACATGCACGTAAAAAAGCAAGGACGCCGTATATTCGGGCGGCGGAACCGGCGTTAAAAAAGAACGCTGTGTTGCGACAAAAACTGCCGCCCGTTTTGGAAAATCTTCGCGCGCCGCGTTCTTGTGCGGCTCCGGAAATAATCCGCTGAAAGCCGGATTCGTTTTAAGGAATTTTGCAAGCACGCAGGCGCGCTCGCCGAATATGCGCGCACCCTTTGCCGCCGGCCGGTACGGCAGCGTTCCCCACCACGGAAGATAATAGATATCAGCCGAAAGTCCGCCCTGACCGTCGGCAAAAACGGTTTGCAAATCGGCAATCAAATCCTTTGCATCCTGCTCTTCGGGAACGACAAGCACGGCGGTCGTACAATCGCGCAAAAAATATTCGGCTACAAAAAAAGCGTACAAACCCTTTTGCATGCCGTCAATTTCACGCGGAAACAAAGCGGCGCCTTTTGCAAAATTTTGCATAATTTGCTGTATATTTTTTGACGAATGTATGATATGATTTAACGAATTCATGTATAATGTCCGATATTAAATGTACGGAGAACAAGTTGTGAAACGTATTCTTATATGCATTATAGCCGTTTTTATTTTTTTTGCCCAGAGCCTGTGTGCGCAGCGAACGGCCGCCGATCAAACGGCGCAAGTATCCATAAAACTGTACGATAGAACCATCTACTATCCCGACAGCGCACAAAACAATCCCGTATACGTTCACGTCAGCATCGTAAACAAGGGACAAAATACGCTGCGTTTTAAACTTGCCGACGACCGCGCGTTCAGCATTGATTTTACGGCCTTCGACGCACGCAGTACAAAGCTCGTACAAAAAGACAGCCTCATACGCAAGCGCACGACCAGTCAAACCGTTTATTTCCGCGAACTGGCAATCGAACCGGAAGAAGAATACGCTTTTATCGTCGATTTAAAAGATTATCTTGTTATCGAAAAACCGTCGGTCTATTATTTTGAATTGACATTCTACCCCGACTTATATAAATCGAAAAATTCCGCGATCGTTTCAAACAGATTGAGCATTGAAGTCAATCCCAATCCGGGAATTGCGTCTTCAACGGTACTGCCGGTCGATTATGCGACTGCCGAAATTCTAAAACCGGAAGCAATTCCGCCGGATAAGGTAATCGAGTATACGATTATCGCGCGGCAAAAAAGCTTATGGGACCAATTCTTTTTGTATATGGATGTGGAGTCCGTCTACCTGAAAAACGAAGCGAATAAGCGCAAATATACGGCATCTTCCGAGCAGGAACGCATTACGATGCTTTCGAATTTTAAACGAATGCTCGCATCGGCCAACATCGATTCCGATATAGCCGCCATTCCGGAAACTTTTACGATCGAAAAAACCGCCTATACCAAAAATGAAGGAACGGTCAGCGTTATCGAGGTTTTCAAGTATCCGACTTTTAAAGAAAAAAAGCGCTACACCTATTATGTGCGCAAACGCGACGGCATATGGCACATATACGATTATACGGTCGATAATTTGGGGACTGAATGAAAGCGCTGTTGATTTCGGAATCCGACGAGATACTCAATTCATACGCGGCTTTTTTTAAAAAAGCCGGCTATGATACGGTATGCTACCGCTGGCTTTTAAAAGCGATGGACAATCTGGAAGAAATAGAGCCCCGGGTTGTCTTTATCGACGGATTCGGTTATCCGCGGCACTGGAAAACGCTTGCACAGTACATTAAAACAAGTTTTAAAAACGCGCCCCTCGTGCTTCTTGCCGCAGATCTCTCGGATGAAGAAACGAAAAAAGCCGACTGTTTGGACGTTCACTGTATACGCGGTTCAATTGAAGACGAACAAACGCGCCGCAACATCCTTTCGCTGCTGCATCCGGAACAAGAACCCGAAGCAACCGCCGAGCCTGTCGAAGAGATTGAAGAACCGGAAGTGCCGGCTGCCGACCGCATTCAGACGGCCGAACCTGTAGAGTTCGCGGAACCGTCGGAAGAAGAGTCGGCAAATCCGGAGCCGACGACGGCACCCTCTTTGAACGATGGCGAACCCGTTTCGGCACGTGCGGAAGAACTTGCCGAGTGTGAAGCTGCACCTGTACAGCCTGAGGTTGAACCGGCGGAACAATCGGCCGAACTCATAGCGGCGACTGAACCGGCGGAAATTGCGGAGCCGGAAAGTTTTGCTCCGCCACCTGAAACGGATGGACAGGACACTTGCGCAGCCGAAGCACTGCCGTTTTTCGCCGCGACGGCTGAGCCGGAAGTTCCGGCGGAGTTTGCAGAATCGATTAAGACACCGGGTTCTGCGGAGACTGTATTTGAAGAGCCCGAACCTATCGACAACGAACCGTTCTTTAAAGCCGTACAGCCGCTGCCTGAACAATCGGCGGAGCCTGTTGAACAGTTTGAAAAACCGGCAGTGCAGGAAGAAAAATCCGAAGCCGCCTCGCTTGACGAGCGGAACGGTGAAAACGAACCGGAAGCCGCTTCAGGCGACAATGAAGTTTTTTCGTTTACGTTTTTTCATCCGCGCACAAAAACCGCAATATACGGAAGTACGGTTTCTTTTAAGCCTCCCCTGCTCTACTTTAAGCCCGACGATTCTTCCGTGCTGCACACACTGCGCTTCGGTCAAAAATCTTCGGGCGTTATAAACGACAAAGGACTTGCATCCGACGTTTCGGTGCAAATACAGGGTTTTGAAAACGACAACATTGAATTATGTCTTTTAAAGTAGGGCTTCAGCATAATAAATGAAAACCGGTAAAGAAACGGACTATTCCCGAATAGACTCGTGAAAGGAGGACGTTCAGGCAATTCGCTTCGCTCATAAGCCATTCACGGCCTCCTTTCACAAGTTTTTGCTAAGCACGATTTCTTCCAAGTTCTTTAGCCATGCTGAAGCCCTACATCACGTAACCGATGACTTGACACGAAAGGTATTTTTTACTATTATTTTACCGTTATTAAACGATTTGCCCGGATGGTGGAATTGGTAGACACGCTAGTTTCAGGTACTAGAGCCTTCACGGGTGTGCAAGTTCAAGTCTTGTTCCGGGCATAAAAAACGATTTTTTACTGATTTTCCTCTGGATTTTTTTTACCAAGTACGTTATGCTTTTTTTATGAACGCAAAACACCGTCCGAAATTCTTTTGCGAATCATGCAATACGGAAGTGCCGCTCGATGCGAAATTCTGTCCCAAATGCGGGCGTTTTTTTGCTTCCGTGCGCTGCCCCGCATGCGGCCAAACGGGAGAGCATTCGGACTTTGCCAAAGGCTGCCCGCGCTGCGGCTATGCAATGACCGGTTACGGTCGCGGCGGCGCGGATACCGCAAAAGATAAAAATCGGCGTAAAAGGAGCGACGATCCGCTGCCCGCTTGGATTTACATTGCAACCTTCGTACTTTTGGGAGCGGTACTCGCAATACTTTATCGATTTTTAATCCGGTAACCGTACCGCGCTTTTTCAAGTCGCGGTTAGCGCTTTCGGCGGATTTTTGCCGAAGGGCTTTTTAACAGACGACGCGCGGCACCCGAGCCGAAATTCCGGTAAGAATTTCATAGTGTATCGTGTGCAGCAATTTTGCGGCGTCTTCCGCCGTCGGTTCATTCGGTTTTATCCCGAAAATAACGGCTTCATCCCACCTCTTAACGCGCGAAGATCCGCCTATATCGACCATACATTGATCCATGCAAATGCGTCCGACAATCGGATAGCGCTCGCCGTGTATCGCAACGCTGAAGCCCGGCGACAAATTCCGCAAAAGCCCGTCGCCGTAACCTATGGGCATTGTTGCGATGCGCGTATCTTTTTTCGCGGTCCACGTACGGCCGTACGAAACGGACTGTCCCGCCTTAAGCTCCTTAATGCTCACGACCGGCGCGACGAGTTCCATAACCGGCTTAAGATCGGGCTTTGAAGGCAGCGTTTTAAGTTCTTCCGACGGAAAATATCCGTAGGCGATAATACCCGCGCGCACCATATCGAAATGCGCTTCGGGATACATGAGAATACCGCCGGAGGCCGCGCAGTGTTTGATTCCCGGATCGATGCCCGCTCTTTGAACCGCATCGGCGCTTTGCTTAAAAACCGCAATTTGATTTTTCGTGTACGCGATATCGTCCGGCTTCAGCGAATCCGAAACGGCAAAGTGCGTGCACATGCCTTCCAAACGCAAATGTTTTGAAGCGCATATGCGGCGCGCCAAAGAAGGCGCGTCTTCGCTTTTGCAGCCTATGCGTGCCATGCCGGTATCGATTTTTAAATGAACGGGATATTGCGCGCCGGCAAAAGATTTTCCCGCCGCATTGTCCAATAAATCGATACATTCTTCATCGAACACAAAGGGCGTCAGCTTCAGGCGGATTATATCGGGAATTTCTTCGGGAACGGTAAGGCTGAACAACAAAATCGGAGCCGTAATTCCCTCTTCGCGCAGCAAACGCCCTTCGTCGACGGATGCAACGGCAAGATAATCCACACCGCACTCCAATACCTTTCGCGCAACGCATACGGATCCGTGTCCGTATGCATTCGCCTTTACCGAAATGCACAGCTTTGCTTTGCAATTTTTTTTAATTTGACGGATATTGTGTTCCAAATTGGCAAGGTGAATGCGCGCCTGTGTTCCTCTCATGCAGAATAGTTTCCTTATGCGTATAGTTTTATTATTTCATTTCGTTTCCTGTTTGTCAATCAGCATAAAGGACGGCATAAGCTGCCGGAAGGATGTTTTTTATAGATTTCGGAAAAATTTATTAACACGGTTTATCCAATTTTATAATTGAATCGCAAATTTTTTCCGCTAAATATAAATTATGTGTAATAACCAACAACCCGATGTTTCTTTTTTTTATTTCTTTAATCAAACCGTGCCATAAAGATGCTTGAGAAATAGGATCCAACATCGTTGTTATTTCATCACAAATAATATACTCAGTACCTTTTCCCAATGCTCTGGCAATTGAATGCCTCTGTAATTCTCCTCCGCTTAATTCCTTAGGGAAACGCTCTCTCCATTCTTCTTTTATTCCCATGTTTTTAAGCACTCTTTGAGAAATCTCATTTCCTTCGGAAAGAACTTCATGCATATGCCATAACGGATCAATTGCCAATTCCGGATGTTGATATATCAATTGAATCTTTTGATACCCTTTTTCAAAAGATTTCCCGTTATATAGAATTTCACCTTTTAAAGGTTTAATATATCCTGCAATAAGCTTTGCCAATGTAGATTTCCCAAATCCGCTCGGTCCGCAAAGCCCGATAATTTTATCCGTATCCAGTTTTAAATTAAAATCTTCAAATATCGGTTTATCTTTCAAATAGCGGAAGGTAATATTTTTCAACTCTAACACAATATGACGCTCCTTTCAAAGGGAAGGCCCATCTGTTCACATTCTTTTTTGATTTCATCAAATTCTATATTTTTAAAACCGTTTTGAGGAAGACTTTCATATATTGCACGAGTATAAGGATGTTCCAATTGACCGGATTTAAAACGCTCAACGCTTACGGTTTCCAAAATTCGGCCGCCGTAAAAAACGGAAATCCGATCCGCAACATCCATAACAACATCGATATCATGTGTAATAAGAAGCACTGATTTTCCGTCATTCGCCATATCGCGTAAAACATTTAAGATCTCTTTTGCCAGTGCATTATTCAGTCCCGGTGTCGGTTCATCTGCAATAATAATCTCTTTATCATTCATAATCCCGCTATAAACCAATACCCTGCGAGCCATCCCTCCTGAAAGCTGAAATGTGTATTTTTGTAAATCCTCTTCATTTAAGCCGAATAATCCATATTTTTTTGCATATTCGGATTTCTTTTTACCTTCCTGCATGTAGTATCTCGTTTTTTTTAACGGATCGAGAAAACTGATTGACTGAGGAATAAACCCGATATGGGCGCGGCAAAAATCAACCATGTTTTTCGACTCTAAAAGATTTCCCTTATAATAAATTTTTCCTTCCGTTTCAGCATTTATCGGCAAAATCCCAAGGATGGCATGCGCAAGAAGAGATTTTCCTCCTCCCGATTCTCCGATAACCGCATGAATTTCTCCTTTCTCCAATTCAATAGAAACATCATGAATAGTTTGTTGTTGTATTTGAGACAATCTTCCGATATACATTTGAAATTGAACTTTAAGATGTTCTACTTTAAGTATGGACATATATCCCCCCTTGCTACAGCTGAGCACTTTTTGCCTGAATAAGCTTTGAAAGATTATTTCCGATGGTATCAAACAAAAGCACTATACTCAAAAGCATAAGCCCGGGGAACACGGAAAGCCACCAACTACCCTGCGTAAGATATCTCATTGATTCCGAAAGAATAACTCCGATTGCGGGGCGGTCGGGAGGTATACCGAATCCCAAAAAAGTAATTGCAGATTCATGTAAAATAGCATGTGGAAACAGCAAAATCAACTCGATGATGAACTGCGGAATAATATGTCGAAAAATGTGATGTGTAGCAATGTACATTTTCCCTTTTCCGAGTTTCTCACTGATTAAAATATAAGGTCGTTTCTTTATGGAAAAAATCTCCGCGCGTACAACCCGCGCTAATCGCGGCCAGTGAATCAACGCTACACCTATAAGAATACCACGCACTCCTTTCCCCAATAAAATCGAAATAAAAATCAGGAAAATCATATGCGGCATTCCCTGAAAAAGATCAATCAACCACAAAATAAACTGATCAACTTTTTCTCCCAATGTCGCTGCGCCAATACCAAATATAATCGCAATAATACAAGAAATGACGGAGGCAAAAAGACCTATACGTATGGAAATGGTCATTCCGTTTAATGTACGATAAAACATGTCACGCCCCATCCAATCACAGCCGAAAATGTGATTCCATGACGGAGCTGCATCCCGCATATTAAAATTGACATCGTATAGTTCTTTCGGTAAAACAGATCCCCATATGTATATTACCGACAGTAATATTGCCGCAAAGCATATCATAAATAATGTACGAATACGTAAATTTTTCAATTCGCCACCTCTTCCTTAATCCGCGGATCAATAAGAGGATAAAGCATGTTGGCAATTAAATTTCCGACAAATACAATGGTTGCCGTAACAATTGTGATGGCAAGGATAAGAGGAAGGTCTCCTCTTAACCCCGCTTTAATTGTAATTCGTCCGATTCCGTTATAGCTGAAAATCGATTCAATTAAAAGAGTACCGCCTATGATTTCATTGATCGAACCGAATTGTAATGTTACAACAGGCAAAAGAATATTTCGGATTCCATGTTCTTTGATGACTTCTATGACGGATTTTCCTCGAGCGTATTCATACAGAGCGTAATCACTGTCCAATACTTCAATCAACTTTTCCCGTGCATAAAGGCAAATCGTAGAAATTTCCATTATGCTTAAAGTTAGTGCGGGGAGTATCATATGGTATAATTTTTCGGAAAATAGAACCTGCTCCGCCTTTCCTATCGGAGAAGAATATCCTATCGGAAACCATTTTAACTTTACACTGAATATAAGTAAAAGCAATATTCCGAACCAAAAAGAGGGAATGGAGCTGAAAAGATATGCTATCGTTTTAATTACACGATCTGCCAAACGATTTTGGCGAATTGCCGCCCATACGCCCAAAAGGACTCCAAATACAAAACTCAAAATCCAAGCGGTTAAAATTAAAAGCAAAGAATTTGAAAGCGCCTGCCGTATAATTTCGGAAACATCTTTTTCAAAAGTAACGGAATATCCAAAATCACCTTTGATTGCATTTTTTGTCCAATTTAAAATCTTCGTAGAAAGCGGTTTATCCACGCCCCAACGTTCACGAACCGTTTGTCTTTGTTCCGTACTGATACGCTTAATGCTCCCTATATAAGTTTCAACCGGATCCATCGGAGAAACCTCCATAAGGCCGAAAGTCAATAATAAGACAGCTAATATAAGGGAAATAAATCGTATCAGTATTTTCCCGGAATATTTCATTTTTTATAAGTCCATTCGTCAATATTTGCGGTAATGGGAATTCCGTGATCATGCGGATGAACACGTTGATTGCCTATATCTACACCGTCACGTACAAAATACAGATGCTCCAAATAACAAATCGTGATATAGCCGCAATCGCCAAGAATGCTTCCTCCTGTTTTACCGTCCCAAAGAGCCTTTTTCCATTCTTCTATTGATTTATCCGGATCCTTTTCCGTTAAAGCGGCTTCAATGTGCTTATCTACCACGGGATTTTGATATGCGCTCACGTTATCCCATGAATTGCTAAAAGCATATTTACTTTGATAAGCTCCCTGTATTCTGTCCGGATTATAAAATCCGCCTTCAAAAACACAGGGATCTTTTCGAATGCGGGGAGCAATGTCCGTCCAGCTTAATCCTTCCGGAGTGACACGGATTCCTAATTTTTTAACTTCTTCGGCAAAAGCATTTGCAATCAATTGGTGAAGACTTCCCGTAGGATACATCAATGTAAACTCCGCCTTCTTTCCGTCTTTTTCTCGAACATCGCCGTTTAACACCCACCCGTCATCTTCAAGAATTTTTATTGCTTTTTCAACATTACCGTCTTTGAAATCTTTGAATTCTTTTTTAATACCCCACGGTAGTCTATCAAACATATCAAAGGCGACTTCTCCATAGCCGTAAAGTGCATTCTTTACAATCTCTTCGCGGCTGATACCCACCGCAATGGCTTTTCGAATGGTTAATTCCGACGTAATCTCATTTCCTACTTTTCTCCCGTCCGCAAGAGTACGAGGTTTTACTTGGGGCATACTGATATTTCTAAAATCAAAAGAAGCAAGCCTTTCCAAGCGGTACCCCGGAATATTTTCTTTAGCAAGATTATTCTCTACATTGGCAACATCGACCTCTCCGGCTTGTACTGCGGCATAAGCTTGATCTTTTTTCATCGAAAGAAGAACTACTCTTTTAAATCCGTCAAAAGGTTTATAGTATTGCTCGTTTTTTTCCATAATCAATTGACTGCCGTTATCTTCAAAAATAAATTTATACGGTCCGCTTCCAATGGGATTTTCCGCATAGCCTTTTCCGTAAGCATGCTCCGGAACAATCCCTAAAACCGATGTGTAGTATAAAAATGAAGAATTCGGCGTATTTAACTCAAATTGTACATGTGTTTCATCCGTTGCTTCCGCTTTCACAAGAAAAGAAAAATCCATCGCCAAGCCTAACTCTTTGGCTTTATTATAAGTAAAAGCTACGTCTTTCGCTGTGAGTTTTTGTCCGTCATGACACATTACATCATCTCGAATGGTAAATTCCCATATTTTTTTGTCTTCGGAAACTTTGTATTCCGTAGCAATGTCGTAACCAAGATTATTATTTGCATCTACCCGCGTCAATGTAGATTGGAAAATCGGATCTCCGCCGAAAGTTCCCCAACCGCTGCACGGGTCAAATCCGCCTTCAAATTTAGCCGTCGGTATTGCTATACGCACTTCTTCTTTGTTAATCAAGCGCTCCGGAACTGTTAAATCTTGCTTACTTACTTCTTGCCGTGACTTGCCGCACGCACTAAGACAAATAATAACGGAAGTTACAGCTAATAATAGTAACCGTTCTTTTTTCATAGAATATACTCCTTTTATAATTCTTTATAAAAAACATCTAAGATATTTTAGTTAGTCTTAACTAAGATGCAGACTATAGCACTTCATAATTCTTCTGTCAATATTTTCTTATCAAGTAAAAAAACAAAAAACAGCGATTTTGATATTGAAATTCATACGGTTCGCGGTTACAATTATAGATATATTTTATTTTGGAGTTTTATATGCGCGTATGTTTAAAACATATACTTTGTCTTTCGGGGTGCTGTTTTGCAGTACTTTTCTTTTCGTGCGTATCTTCGCCGAAACCCGCGGTTTCCGAACCGCCTGCCGAAGAAGTCGGAGTTCAGACACCTGAAAAAAATGCGAAGCCGGCACAGGAAAACACCGGAGCAAAAAAACTGACGGTGGTTCAGCCTCAAATCGAAGAAGTCCCCGAAGAAAGCGCAGCTCCCGATCCGCTTGAAGAATATAAAGCGCTGTCCGAAAATCTCCGTTTAAAAGTGCAAAACGCTCCGGCGGAAACGAAAAGCGGCAGCGCTTTTACATCGGACTTTTCCGTTTCGGTAACCGACGCGCAGGGCAATAAGGCGCCGGGAGTTGTCGTTACGGTAAAGTATCCTTCGAACCGCATCGAAAACAGAATTCTGTTTGCAACGGAAGACATTCAAAGCGATGAAAACGGAACCGTACATTTTACCTGTCCGATTCCCGAATTTTCGTGCATTGCCGATGTTTCGTTTTACCCGGCTGCAAGCGTACAGGACGAACGCGTTTTGCAATACGCCGAAGAACACGCCGTAAAAATCCCCTACCGTGTCCGCACGGATAAAACGAATAAATCCTTGTCGCTTTCGATACTCGATTATACGCAAGCGGGAAAACCGATTACGACAAACAGTCTTTCGTCTTCGGCAATACTGAAAGCGCTGTACAGGAAAGGCTTCCGCAGCGCCGGCAATTCCGATTTTGTCGACGATGTACACAACGGCAATGTACAATCGCTGTACCGGCACGCTTCGGCTTTGTTCGGCGGCAGCATCAATTATTTGATATTCGGTACCGTAAAGCACGAAACGCCGGTTACCAAGGGCGAAGACGGACTGTACGAAACGACGCTGCGCGCCGATATCCGCATTATGAATATGGCAAATTCGGAAATCATACTGCAAACGACGCAAAGCTTTACCGCCAAAGAAAAAAACGAATGGCTGCTTATGGACCGCATCCGCAATACGCTGATGGCTCCGGCTCTGGTCGATTATATCTATTATCATTTTTAATTAAAAGCCGGGGAAACAGTTATGGAATATACCGATACAAGAGATAATTCGATACGGACAAATCTGAAAGAAGCCGTTTTAAGCGGCATGAATCCGGCTACCGGCGGCCTATACATTCCGGTTCGAATTCCCAAATTGAGTCCTTCCCTGCTCGAACGCGGTTTTTCGCCGTCGTTTCGCGACATAGCTTTTGAAATTGCAAAACTCTATTGCGCCGGCGAAATTCCCGAAAACGATTTGCAGGCAATTATCGCCGATTGTTACCCGTTTAATGCGCCGGTAGTGCCGGTGGATCCGGTTACGTATGTACTCGAGCTTTTTCACGGGCCGACATGCGCTTTTAAAGATTTCGGCGCGCGCTTTATGGCGCGCTTAATGGCGTATTTTAACCGCGGCGAAAAAGAAAACCTGCACATTTTGGTCGCAACTTCAGGCGATACGGGAAGCGCAGTCGGAAGCGCTTTTCAGGGAATAGACGGTATAAGCGTAACGATTTTATATCCGAAGGGCAAAATAAGCCGGCTGCAGGAAAAGCAGCTTTCGACCTTTACGGGCAACGTGCGCTCCCTTGCCGTCGAAGGTACCTTCGACGACTGCCAGCGCCTCGTAAAAACGGCTTTTATCGATCAAAAACTGCGCAAAGCATTCCGGCTTTCGTCGGCGAATTCCATAAACATTGCACGGCTTTTGCCGCAAAGTTTTTACTACATGTACGCCGCTTTGTCGGTTTCGTGCCGAAGCATGCACGACAACAAAATAGAAAATCCGGCAATTATTGCCGTCGTTCCGTCGGGCAATTTCGGCAATTTAACGTCGGGCTTTATTGCAAAAGAAATGGGCGCACCGATTACCGGTTTTATTGCCGCAACGAATTCGAATAAAACGGTTCCGGATTGGATGGCAACCGGCCGTTACGAACCGCGACCTTCGGTTTTAACCCTTTCAAACGCAATGGACGTCGGCGCGCCGAGCAATCACGAGCGTATAACCGCCATGTATACGCTGGACGAAATAAAAAAGCTGCTTGCCACCTATTGGACCGACGACGAAGGAACGCTGCAGGGAATAGCGAGCTGCCATGAACGCACGGGTTACATTATGGACCCGCACGGCGCCGTAGGATGGAAAGCGTGGTACGATATCAGAAAAGACGGCATGCTCAAGCTTATGTCGGGCTTTCCGAACAATCCGGAAAATCCGGGTTTGACGCCGAATCTTCCTTCGTGGGCTCAAGCGGTAATCGACAATAAGGCTGTAGGAATTTTACTTGAAACGGCACACCCCGCAAAATTCGGCGAAACAGTTAAGCGGGCAATCGGCAGAGAACCGCCCATGCCCGACCGCTTGGAAAAAATCCTTAATTTGCCGGATAATTCCGTCCCTATGAAAAACGACTACGGGGAATTCAGTTCGTGGCTTCACAAAAACTTGCCTCAAAACGATGCTTGACACGCGCTCTCGTTTTCGGTATCCTGTGTAAGTCGCTGAAAATGCGGCGTTTTGCGGATGTCATATAACGGCTATTATCTCAGCCTTCCAAGCTGAAGACGTGGGTTCGACTCCCATCATCCGCTTTTACCGTACCCTGCCCTTTTGCCGGTTCAAGCTCAAATCTTCAATGCTCATGTTTTCCAATTTTTTATAGATGGACGGTTCGACAAAGTGCGCACGCCCGTCGTGCGGCGGATATATTATGGAATTATGCGTTTTAATTTCGTCTTCGAGGTTTTCGATAGTTGAGCGCGTCATATACGGTTTACCGAACACAAGCAGTTTGCCGTCGGCGCTTATGCGGAAACCGTTCGGCAGCGACGTGAGTTTTTGCGGATTGCGTATGCGAATTCTTCGTCCGACGGCGCATGTGTAAACCGTATCTCCTATTGCGATATATTTGTCTACCGAAATGATTTTATCGTCCGTTTCCAATTCGGCTTTTTCGTCGGCGTAATCGGCTTTGGTGCGCCAATAGCGTATTTCGTATACATCCGAGTCGTCGGTATAATAGGCTTTTAGTTCCGTTTGAACGGGAATACTGTCGATTGTAAACTCGTTTCTGTTTGTTTCCGGACGCCAAAACACGCCGGTTCCGTCGTCAGCCGGTACGGCGGACCAAAACCGCAGATACAAACCGTCGTCAAATATGGCCAGCGGCATACCGTCCGTATCGGAATGCGGCTCATAGATGCCGTCATAGTAATAGCGGTAAAACGGTTTAAGCACGATGTGCGCCGAAAACGCGCCCTTGGAGCCGCCGGTATTGTCAGTGCCGGTTTTGCCGGTACCGTCGTTATTATCGTTGTCGCCGTTATCATTCTCGCGGAAAAGTATAATGCGCTCGGGATTTTCCCAAATGCCGCCAAGCGAAGACCGCTCCATGTCGGAACGCGGTTGTACCGCATCGGCAGCCTTGGACAAAGTCGAATCCGCATCGGCCGTTTGAGCGATGCAGAGCAATGCAATCAGCGCAAAGAGAAACGCAAACAAATATACGATGGCGGGCCGGCGCAAAAAACTCATACATTTAAATATCGGCAAAAAGGCGCTTAAAAAAGAGAACGTATCTCTTTGGCGTATATTTTATCGATTTTATAGCGCATAAATTCCCGCTTTGCCGAAAGCTCGCGCCCGACGGAAAAGCTGTCGGGCAAAAGACAAAATCGATGGATGAGCTCGCAGGGGCGGAATCCCGTATCGGCGTTTACCGTCTTGTCGATTTCGGCGCGGATAAGCGCGTGTACGTCGGGCTGATGCAATAAGTCGGCATAATCGCAGTACAAAAGGCCGCAGCGAAGCGCAAAATCATAAAGGGCTTCCCTGTCGGGGACAATCAGCGCGCTCAAATGCTTTTGATCCTGACCGGTTACATAGGCGGTTTCTATAAACCGGCTCATGCACAGGGCTTTTTCGACGGCGGCCGGTTCGACGTTTTCTCCGCCCAAAAGCACGATGGCGTCCTTTGCGCGCCCGATAATTTTGATTTCGTTATCAAAACTGAGGATGCCCAAATCGCCCGTATTGAGCCAGAGTTCGCCGTCTATAACGGTAGACGTTAAATCGTCGCGCTTGTAATAACCCTTCATTATTTGATCGCCGCGCGCAAAAACAAGTCCTTTTTTACCGAAGCCGAGCGGTTCGCGGCTGAGCACGGCACCGTTTTTTTCGCTTACGATTTTTATCTGCGCGGAAGGATATACAATGCCGACACAGTTTGAGCGCGGTTTAATGCAGTCGCGCACGGACAATACGGGGCCGGCTTCGGTTATGCCGTAGCCTTCAAGAAGTTTAAAACCGATTGCGCGGTAAAAAGCGTCCACATCGGAAGGAAGCGCCCCTCCGCCGGAAATGGCGGCCGTTATGCGAGCGCCGAAGAGTTTACGCACGCGCCGGTACACAAGCAATTCGCCGGCCGCATACAAGGGCAGTAAAAGTATATAGGGCACAATGCCGATAAAAAAATCCAAAAAGCGCGGATAGTTTTTATACCGGCACACGCGGCCGCTTATACGGTCTTTTGCCCACGCAAAGAGTTTTCCGGCTTCGATAAAAAATGAAAAAACGGCAAAAGACATTCGGCCATCTTTGCGCACGGAGCGGTATATGCCCTGCGCCAAGGCTTCCCACAAACGGGGCACGCCGCACATCCATTGCGGCCGAATAAGCGCCATATCGGCAAGCATAATGCGTGCTGCCGGCTTTGAATACGCAATGCCGCTTTTTAACGTAACGGCGATATACTGCATTATCCGTTCAAAGCTGTGCCATACGGGAAGCACGCTCAGCCACATGTCGCCTTCTTTTACCGTCAGCACATTGTGAACGACTTCAAGCTGGGCCATATAATTGCGGTGCGTAAGAACAACGCCTTTAGGAGTATTCGTCGTGCCCGACGTAAATATGATGGTCGCGGTGTCGGAGCCGGCGATTTCTTCCATCGTTTTTTCGATTTCAAAACGGCGGGAAAGACCGATTTCTTTTCCGCGCTTCATAAGACTGCGAAAATCGTAGAGTCTAAGCCCGTAAGAAAGCGCACGGTTTTTGTCCGCTTCGGTTGCGTCCTCGAACAGGATAACCGTTTTTAACGCAGGCGGTACCGGTTTCTCCAAAAGCTTATTCAGCTGAATCATGTTTTCGAAAATACCGAAAGTGCAATCCGCAAAGGATATAATATAATGCAGTTCGGTTGCGGTCGAATCGCAGCCGCGCGGTACGTCCACCGCTCCCAGCGACAACAGGGCAAAATCGGCAATGAGCCATTCGCGCCGGTTATCGGAAATGAGCGCCGTATGAGTTCCCTTCGTTATGCCGAGCTCCTTAAGCGCAAGAGCGAATAAAAGGATTTTTTCGTACACCGTTTTAAAATCGTAATATTTGAAAATCCCCCTTTTGTTCTTTGCGGCTTGAGCGATTACGGCCGGACAGGTTTTTGCGCGAAGCTTAAACAGCAGGGGCAGATTGACCGGCAAACTGTTATCGACGTTCATCTGCATAGCTAAAGTATACAGGAAAAAACACGTAATTCATAGACGATAAAGGTAAAAAACGGTAGAATGGATGTCGTATGAATACGTGCGTTTATCTGGTAAAACTCGGCGAGCTGACTTTAAAAGGAGCGAACATCCGCCTTTTTGAAAAGGCGCTTCGAGTAAACGTTAAATCATATTTGACGAAAACCGAAGCGAAGGTTTCGCTCTATGCGAACCGAATGTACATAGAAGCTCCCGAATCTTTTTCCGCACAAATCGAATACGCGCTTAAACACGTAATCGGCATAGCCGGCTGGGCAAAGGCTGATATTTGCGAAAAAAATATTGAATCGATAAAAAAAGCCGTATATAAAAAAGCGCTCGAAGCAAAACAAAACGGCGCCGCAAGTTTTAAGCTGGAAGCAAGAAGAAGCGACAAGCAGTTTCCGCTCAATTCGTACGAAATTTGCCGCGAAGGCGCGTCAGACGTATACGACGAAAACTTACTGAAAGTCGATGTTCATAACCCGGATGCAACCATTTATATCGAAGTGCGCGACCGCTGTTTTGTGTATGCGAACCCGCACAAAGCAAACCGCGGCCTTCCCGTCGGAACGGGCGGCAAAGCCCTGCTTTTGCTTTCCGGCGGCATAGATTCGCCGGTTGCCGGCTACCGCATGATGAGGCGCGGTATGAGCGTGGACTGCGTGTATTTTCACGCGTATCCGTACACATCGGACGAAGCGAAAAAAAAAGTTGAAGATTTGGCCGCGATCCTTGCGCAATACGGCATGCGCCTTGTTATGCACATTGTTTCGTTTACCGAGGTTCAAATGCGCATAAAACAAAAGGGGCCGGAAAACTGGTCGACTATGCTTTTACGCATGTGCATGATGAAGGCCGCAAGCATGATCGCAAAAGAAACGCGGGCGGCCTGCCTTATAAGCGGCGAAAGCCTCGGACAGGTTGCAAGCCAAACGATCGAAAACTTACGTGTTACCGAAAGTGCCGGCAGCTTTCCACTTTTACGGCCGCTTATCGGCATGGACAAAGAAGAGATAATCGAAACGGCGATTAAAATCGGCACATACGAAACTTCTATTTTGCCGTATGAAGACTGCTGTGTGCTGTTCGCTCCGCAACACCCGGTACTGCGCGCGCACATTAAAGAAGCGCACGAATTATACGAAAACCTTGAATGCGGCCCGCTTATAGAAAAAGCGGTTCAAGAGCGGGAAGTTAAAATCTTCACCGCCCATCCCGATAGGGACATAAATCCGGATACAAAATTATGAAAAACTATCAGCGCTTTATTTTTATACTCGTCATTTTAAGTATCGTTTCGCTGTTTTTGGAGCAGCTTCCCGATAAAAATCTTTTACTGAAAATATGCACAAACGCCGTCGATGCCTTGCTTATACTTATTTTGTGCGTCGAAACGATCGTTCCCTTTGCGAAGACCAAATATAAGGGAATGTATATAGCGTCGAACCGTTTTTCGCTTATTTTTACGCTGATTACGATTATTCTGTTCGCGTTCAGCAAGTTTTCGCATTCAAAAATAATAACGAGTAATTGGGCTGTTTTTATTTTATTTTTCAGAAATCTGTTTACGATTTTTAAAGCCTATACGCGCATGAAAAAACTGTCGAATTATTTCGAACGGTTTACGGCAAATCCCGCGCGCAATATTTTGCTCAGCTTTGTGTTCCTTATTTTGGGAGGAACGCTTTTGCTTATGGTAAAAATCAGTACCGTCGGCGAAAAAGGCATTTCGTTTATAGATGCGCTTTTTACGGCGACGTCGGCCGCATGCGTAAACGGCTTAATTGTAAAATCGACCGTGGGCGATTTTACGCTCTGGGGTAAAACGATATTGATTTTGCTTATGCAAGTCGGCGGCTTGGGCATTATGCTTTTATCGTTTTTTATGGTTTTTCTTTTCGGAAAAAGAATATCGCTTCAGGACAAAATGCTTTTAAGCTATATGCTCAGCGAAGACGATTC
The DNA here is from genome assembly GCF_000413055.1 of Treponema maltophilum ATCC 51939. NCBI lineage: Bacteria > Pseudomonadati > Spirochaetota > Spirochaetia > Treponematales > Treponemataceae > Treponema > Treponema maltophilum. The sequence continues at coordinate 1,228,753 of NZ_KE332518.1, forward strand.
GTCGAGTTTGCGCTCAACCGTATTGGAAATAGTCGCCGCCACCTTTCTATTCGAAGGGATCGGCGCGGTATTGCTGTTCATCGGTTTTATGCCGACGCTCGGCTTCAGTTTAAAAAACGTCTATTATTCGATTTTTCATTCCGTGTCGGCTTTTTGCAACGCGGGTTTTGCACTCTACGACGACAGCCTCGAAAGCTTCAGATTGAATCCGCTCGTGCTTTTAACCATCGCTTTTTTGATTATTTTCGGCGGCATCGGCTTTGCCGTTCTTAAAGACCTGCGCCTGTTTTTTACGGAGCGGATCGCTTCCGTTTTCCGCAAACAAAAAACGCCGTACAAGCGCAGCCTCAGTTTAAACACGCGCATCGTATTGATTTTAACCGCCGCCCTCCTTCTTGCCGGTACGCTGCTTTTTTATTTTTTTGAACACGCCAACACGATGGCATCCTACGGACTTGCCGAGCAGTATTTGTCGGCGTTTTTTCAATCGGCGACATTGCGCACTGCCGGCTTTACGTCGGTGCCGTTTACGAATTTCGTACTGCCCACATATTTATTTATGTGCGTTCTTATGTTCATCGGCGGGAATTCGGGAGGAACGGCAGGCGGCATAAAAGTCGGCACCTTAAGCGTTTTGTACGCGACGGCCCGCGCCTTTTTCAGGGGCGAAGACAAGGTAACGCTCGGCCGCTTTCAAGTGTCCGAAAACAAAATCAAAAGTTCGGCGGTTATTTTCGTTGCGGGAATCATCGTCGTATGCGCAGCCGTTTTTTTGCTGTCGATAAGCGAAAAGTCGGCGCGGTTGAGCCGGCTTTTGTTTGAAGTCGTTTCGGCAATTACGGCGACCGGTCTTACCGCAGGTATAACGACTTCTCTTTCCGTCGCAGGAAAGGCGATAATCATTCTTTTAATGTTTTTCGGACGACTGGGCGCTTTAACGATAATGGCGGCCGCCGTTTTCAATAAAGATAAGGTAAACATCAATTTGCCGCAAGCGGATATTGCAATCGGCTGAAAGCGCCGGATAATGCAGGAGGAATTATGGCACGAATTAAGCAAAAAGTTTTCGCGGTTTTCGGACTGGGAATTTTCGGGCAAACGGTCGCCGAATCGTTAATCGAAAAAGGCGGCGATGTTATTGCCGCGGACAACGATCCGGCTTTGGTCGAGTCTTTTAAAAACAAGGTTACGACCGTTTTGCACATCGATTCGACCGACCAAAAAGCGCTTGAAAAAGCGCCGCTCGACGATGTTGACGTCGGGATCGTAACGGTCGGCGACAACATTGAAGCGAGTATTATCACAACGGTTTTATTAAAGCAGCGCGGCATTCCGTATATTATAAGCAGGGCGATTTCCGACATTCACGAAAAGATTTTAAAGCAAGTCGGAGCCAACGAAGTTATCAATCTGCAAAAAAGCGGCGGAAAAGCCCTCGCCCAACGCTTACTCGCGCCGGAAGTTCTCGAAACGATTCCGATTTCGAGCGAGTACAGCTTTGCCGAACTTTACGCGCCGGAACCCTTTATCGGCAAAAAATTAAAAGACACCGAACTGAAGGAAAAATTCGGCCTGCATTTGTGCATGGTAAAACGCGTAAAAACCGACATCGACGATTTGGGCAACCCGACCAGCGAAGAAGCGATTATATTCCCCGACGGAAATTTTATATTTGAAGCTTCGGATATTTTAATGGCAGCCGGACGCCTGAGCGACATCGAAGAGTTTAAAAAGATTTTATAAAAGAGGAAAATATCATGCTGTTTATATCCTTGCCGCTGTTTATTTTTGTCGTTTTATCCTCAACGGGAATAACGATCGGTGCGGGTGTTTTTGCCTATCGCACCTTCATAACCGAAAACAAAGCAACTGCGGAAATGCTTTTGTTTGTTTTTTTGTGCGCCGCGCTTGTCCTGTGCATTTGCTTTTTGAGCATCGTTTTTTATTCGCGGCAAAAACGGAGCGCACTGCAGCGCATAAACAAGCTCGTGCGCGTAAACAGCGGCGCGGCCCTCAAGCGCTTCGGCGAATTCGGCAAACTGGGAAAATTCTTTCAAAGTTTTTTTGAAAACATTTTGGATATAAGCGAAAAGCGCGCAAGCAGAATCGTGTTTCTCGACCGTGCGCTGCGTTTGGCTTGCAGCGCTTCATCGGAGCCCTTTCTCATCGTCAACGATTCCGGTTTTATAAAATACGTTTCCAAGGGATTCGAATCCAAGGGATTCGAAAAAATCGGCACGGAAAAAAATTCCGCAGCTGCAAGAAAAAACATCGCAGGCGCCCAATTTTCCGACTTGTATCCGGACATACACTATGACGATATTTTTACCGAAATATCGCAGAGCCGCTCGGAACGTACCGAAAAAGGCGAAAAATATACGTTTCACTTTTTCCCGATAAGCGAGCGCAAAAACGAAGTGAGCGGTTTATTTGTCGGCGTCGAAAAAAATACGATTATGTCGGCCGGAAGCGAAACCGTAAAGCAAATATACGAAAATATTATCGGGCAGGATAAAAGCGAAAACGATTCCGACGACGGAGAGGCAAAACCGAAAAAAGGTCTTTTCGGATTTTTAACGTCATTGAAGCCGCGCGGAAAATCGCAAAAAAATCCATAAAAAGTAACAAAGCCTCTTGTATTTATTACTTTTTATATATATAATACTATATCCATATAAAATACTTATTTTATTCACAAGAGGTATCTATGAACAGTTTTCAGGATCGCATGGCAGCGGTAAAAATTCCGCATTTTGCGCTATGGCTGTGCTCGGCAATCATTATCACGATTGTCTCGTTTTTAACGTCGTATTTTCCCGTTTGGGCGAATATTCCCGTTAATGTCGTGCTTCCCTTTTTGGTTTTGATTTATTTGAAAACGGTATTTTTCGAAAAATTAAAACTGTCCACGCTTATCGTACTGCGCACGGTTATCGTCGTTGCGGTATTTATGGACTATTTTGCAAATATCGGCGGTTTGTGGTTTGTGTATGTCGTCTTGGCGTTTTTGAGCATCAACATTCTCGAAGCAACCTTTACCGATTTAAAATATAAAAAATATTTTAACTTTGTAACCGGCCTTGTTCTTGCCGCTTCCGTTTTGGCCTTGGCTCCCTCATGGGTAAACCTTTCGGGTAAAAGTTTTGCTTTTTCATATATTTACGAAGCGAACAACAGCGCGCCGACGGCACAGTATGCATTTTGGGGAACCGTATGCTGGATTATCGCATACACGATTTGGAATTGGATTTTCGTAACCGACGAATTCAGTCCCGCTATCGCGTATTTGCACTTCGCCATTCTCGGTATGCCGCTTTTAGGCTGCATCATTACGCGCAACCCCGGATTGTGGCTTGTGTTCCGCGCCAACTCGCTTACCTGCGGCGGCATTTTGCAAATTTCGTGCAAACAAATTTTTGAAGAAAAATTAAAAAACGAAAAGATGACGGCCTTTGTCAAAGCAAGCCAAAAAACCGGCGTACAGGCGGTTTTGATGATTATCAACTTGGCTTTACTCGCCGTTCCCTGTGCGTTTGCGATTATGCATAAATTAAACTAGAGGAAAACCATGCCACAATATGACGCAATCATTATAGGCGCGGGAAACGGCGGCCTTTCGGCGGCTCTTACCTTGGCGCGTGCCGGGAAAAAAGTCGCCGTGTTCGAAAAACACAATATTCCCGGCGGATGCGGAACAAGCTTTTGCCGCGGCCGGTTCGAATTCGAAGTTGCCCTGCACCAATTAAGTTCAATGGGAACGCCGGAACAGCCCGGAGATTTGCGCAAGCTTTTCGACGAATACGGCATAACCGATAAAATCGATTGGATACAAATAGAATCGTTGTACAAAATCAATTTGCCCGGCGGAAAAGGAGTTGCCCTTCCGGCAGACAGAGAAAAAGCCGAACAAACCCTTGTAAAGGCCTTTCCCGAAGAAAAAGAAGCCATACATAAATACTACGAAACGGTATGGGAATTCAACAGAGAAATTATCGCGTTTACCAAAAAGAGCGCCGAAAGTTCGCGCAAAGGTAAAAAATCCGGCGAACCGCCCGCGCCGAAAAAGCTGATTATGAAAGCGCTTTTTCCCAAACTGTATCCGACGCTTGCAAAATATGCCGTCAAAAGCACCGACGATGTGCTGAACGAATTCTTCAAAAGCAAAGAATTACAGCTGTGCCTTTCGGCGTACTGGTGCTTTATGGGAATGCCGCCGGAACGCTTTCCGTTTACGATTCTCGCCCGCTGTACCTATATTTACACCGAAGATAAGCCCTTTTATCTTCGCGGCGGCTCGCAAGTTATCTCGCAGGCTTTAACCGAAGCGATAAAAAAAGCCGGCGGTTCGGTATTCTTTAACACGGGCATACAAAAAATCGTGTTGGAAGGCGGCAAGGCCGCAGGCGTTATCGACGAAAACGGCGAAAAATACCGCTGCGAAAAAGTTATTTCCAATATTTCGCCGACTGCAACCTATGCGAACCTGCTCGACGAAAAAGACATTCCGAAAAAAGCGCGCGAATATTTAAAAGCGTACACGGTCGGCATTTCTGCGCTCACCTGCTTTATCGGTTTGGACTGCCCGCCCGAAGAAGTCGGCTTTACCGATTCGTTCAATTTAACCTACGACAGCTTGGATGCAAACCGCGATTTTATGAATTCGTATGAATTGGATACGGCGATAGACCCGATCGTTTCCACCTGCTATACGGTTGACGATCCGAAAGTTTCTCCCGAAGGCACAAGCATCGTTACGGCCGGTACACTCAAATACGGCGAAGCGTGGGAAAAACTTTCGCCCGAACAGTACTATAAAGCGAAATACGATGCGGCGAATACGATTATCGACCGGCTCGAAAAACGCTATCCGGGCTTCAGAAGCCATATCGAAGAATTGGAAGTTGCAACGCCGCTTACGCACATGCGCTATTTGAACCATCCGGGAGGCGCCATTTACGGCTACGAACAGGATTTAAAGTCGTCCGTGTTCTTTTATCCGCGCGACACTTTTATACCGAACCTCGATTTTGCAAGCGGTTGGGTAAACACGTGCGGTTTCGGCCCGAACTACCTGTACGGCCACGACGTCGCAAAAAAGATTTTAAAGGAATGGTAATAACATATGCGTTCAATTAAAGAAATTCTTATCGGCACAATGGAAAACGGCACAGAGGTTTTGGAAGAAATTCAATGTGCGCGCAAAAGCGGCAAAGATATTTTGATTCAAAAAGAAGCGGTAAAAACCTGCCTTGCCAAACTGCACCCGGGCAAACTGGAGCTGGAAGTTTCGGATATCTATCCTGCGGCGCAGGACGCCAAAGTGTTCCGCTTTGTGTCAAAAGACGGCTACCTTCCGCCCTTTGAAGCCGGACAATATATCAACGTATTCATCGAAATAGACGGCGTATGCACGTCAAGACCTTACAGCATTTCCTCCTCGCCCAAACAGCGCTCGTACTACGAAATTACGGTTGCGGCCGTTCCCAAGGGCTTTGTGTCCGCCTACTTTTTAAAAAAAGTAAAAAAGGGCGACAGCTTTACCGTTACTTCCCCGTCCGGACGTTTCCACTACAACCCGGTGTTCCATTCAAAAAAATCCGTGTTTTTAGCCGGCGGAAGCGGTATTACTCCGTTTATGAGTATGACGCGCGAAGTGCTCGAAAGCGGCGAAGACAGAGAAATCTTTTTGATTTACGGCAACCGCACGGAAAAGTTATCTTCGTACCACGAAGAATTGAGCGCCTTTGCCAAAACGTACCCGAACTTTCACTACCGGCTTGTTATTTCCGACGATAAAGCATACAAGGGCAAAAAAGGGTTCATCGATGCAAAATGCATAAAAAGTTTTGTTAAACAAACGGACGATGCGACCTTTTACCTGTGCGGCCCGCATATTATGACCGACTTTTGCACCAAGGCGCTTGAAGAACTGCACGTTAAGCCCAAAAATATCCGGCGCGAAATGTTCGGAAGCCGCCAAGACATTCAAAACGAACCGTTTTGGCCGGAAAATTTAAGCGGTAAAGAAAACTTTAAAATTTCGGTCGGCGGTAAAACATTCGAAGGAAAGTCGAGCGAATCGCTGCTTACGAGCCTCGAAAGAGCCGGCGTGCGGGTAAACGTGTGCTGCCGAAGCGGAGAATGCAGTTTGTGCCGCGTTAAGCTTGAAAGCGGAAAGGTTTTTATGCCGCGCGGTGCCCTGCTGCGCTATGCGGACGAAAAGTTCGGCTATATTCATTCGTGCAAAGCCTATCCGATATCGGATGTTCGGCTGTCTTTTTAATAGGAGATAATTATGTTCTTTTTTACGAATTATACGTGGCAAAATATTTTAATCGGCTTGGTCGTTCTTGCAGGCCTTATTTTGGTAAATGACCTTACGCGGCGCAGCAAATGGCTTTCCATAGCCGTATACATTGTGCTGCCGCTCGTACTGACCTTTACCGTATGGCCCAAAACGGCGGTGCGCGGCAACGGCGATTGGTTTCCCGTCGTTAAAACGTACTCGGCGCTTGCAGGCGTTATCGGCTTTATGGCGATCCGCTACATCAAAGGCGCGGACACAAAAAAATGGCTGTTGTTTTTTCCCTGTTTGATTTTGTCGATTAATATTGCCGAAGCGGTGTACCGCGATTTTGAAGTCTATTTCGCCTACCGCGGTCAAGCCGTTATAAACAATGTAGACGGTTTATTTATGCAGGGCGGCATTTGGAACGTTTTGAATGCGATTGCCGGCATTGTGCTTATTTTAACGCTGACCGGCGTATTCGGCATAAAAATTGCGAAGACAAAGTCAAAAGATATGATTTGGCCCGACCAGTTATGGTTTTGGATTATCGCCTATGATTTGTGGAACCTGTCCTATTGCTATAACTGCATTTCGACGCGCTCGATGTACGCCGGCCTTATCCTGCTTTTGTCGTGCACGATCAGCGAATTTGTTCTTAAAAAAGGCGCATGGCTTCAGCACCGTGCCCAAACGCTGGCTTTGTGGGCAATGTTTTCCATTACTTTTTCGAGCTATGCAAAATCGCCGCTGTTTTCCATAACGTCGAGCTACAAGCCGTCGGCGCTGCTCGTTATCAGCGTGCTGTCGATCGGTTCAAACCTTGCAGTCTTTGCATACGAAATCGCGCACATTGCAAAAACAAAGCGCAACCCGATTACGCAGGATGTGTACACTGATTTAAAATCATACAAAGCGGTGCTTTCAGATAATAATCTCGCCTGACGCTATACTTTTCGGCAAAAAGCGTATATACTGATTATATGTTGCATTCAATAATCGCGTTTATACGCTTTGCCGCCTACCTGATAGGCTCGAAAAAATACTTAAAAATCGTAAAAAAACTCGATGCGGAAGGAGAAATCGCCGAGCGTGACGCTCTCGTAAAAGAACAGGTTGCCGAATGGACCAAGCTTGTAATTAAGCTTACCGGAAGTACCGTCGAAGTGAAAGGCGCCGAAAACATCCCGCAAACCGGCGCGTTCGTTATGGTCGGCAATCACCAAGGCTATTTGGACATTCCCCTGCTTTTAGGCTATGTTCCCAAAAGCATCGCATTCATCTCCAAAATCGAAATTTTAAAAGCGCCGATCCTGTCCGATTGGATGAAATACATGCAGTGCGTGTTCATCGACCGCAAAGACAGGCGCCAGTCGGTGGAAGCCATGGCTCAAGCAGTCGAAAACGTCAAGCGCGGCTACCCGCTCGTCATTTTCCCCGAAGGTACCAGAAGCCGCGGCGGTCCCGTTGCCGAGTTTAAACCGGGCAGCTTTAAGCTCGCATACCGTTCCGACGCAGCGATTGTTCCGTTTACGATTGACGGTACATGGCACATATGGGAAGAACACAAGCGCATCCGCAGTGCACACTTGACGCTCACCATTCACAAAAGCATTCCCGCCGCCGGCCTTACCAAAGAGGAGCAGGCCGCCCTTCCCGCTCGCATTCAAAAAATCGTCGAATCCGCCCTGCCGAAAGAACACTTGCGGCAAGCTACGGCTTCCATCAAAAGTGTTTAAAATTGACGCTTTATAACAAAAATGTTAAGATTGTTACAGCACATGGGAGGTATTTATGCAGACGATAAAACCGAGGGTTAAAAACATGAGCGTCAGTTTTCAGCCAGAGATATTTACGCGGATTAATTCCTACTGTGCTGAACGTGGATGTTCCCGCAGTTGGTTTATAAACAAAGCTGCGGAAATGTTTTTGGCCGAATGTCTTGAAGATAAAGCGGATTATGAAACTGCGGTTGAAGCTTGGACCGAATACGAAAAAAACGGTTTTAAGTCTTACTCGGCAGATGAAGTTTTCGAAAAGGCCGGGTTATGAAAATTGTTTTTTCGGAAAAAGCCGAAAAACAATTTCTAAAACTTGACCATCCCATTCAAAAGCAAATACAGAAATTCGTAAAAAGACTTGAGCAAACAAAAAATCCGCGAGAGACAGGAAAAATGCTGGTCGGAAACCTGCTTGGTTTTTGGCGATATCGAGTAGGCGATTACAGATTAATTTGTCGGATACAGGATAAGGAACTTGTAATTATTGTTGTTGAAGTGGGACATCGGCGCAAGGTTTATGCAAGCCGCTAACGCACGGCGGCGCTTCGCGCCGTCTATACAAAAAGCCCGCAGCACGTGCGGGCTTTTTGTAATCGTAACGAATTAAAACTTCAGCAAAAAACGCTTACTCCGCCTTCCACGAAAGCTCGTAGCAGAGTTGCATTTTTTGATTACTTCTTGCAGGTAAAGTGATGACGAATTCTTTTGTCTCTCCATCCGTAAGCATAAAGTCTGCATCAAATGAAACAGCACCGTTTACAAATTTTTCATTTGTGCCGTTCGGCTTCCATGCTTTACTTTCCTTATCGTATTTAAAGTAGATAATCGGTTTTTCATATTCTGTTACCGGTTCATTATCTTCGGGTTTCATTGAACTCTGTGCATCAAGTTCAATTATTTGGCTGTCAAGCTCAATCGTATTACCTTTTGTACCGGAAAATGTATATGATTTACTGTTTCCCGTAAACGGAACTAATCTTCCTTTGGGTATTTCGTATTTATTATTAGTAAGTTGACTTGCAAGAGAAAACCAGTTTTTGTCTGAAGTAGTTGAAGTAGATAAGCGCGACCGTATATCCCATGAAAATTCCGGATCGCCAGAAAACCACCCATCCGTTACATTTATATTTTTTAAGTATTTTGCCTTTACGGTTAATGTGCCGTTTAAGGGCGGTTCTTGTTCTTCTTCCTGAGTCCCGTCCGCATAGCCCAAGTACGGAGACTTTCCGGTGTAAACAGGGTCGTATTCATTTTTCGCCATATTTTCTTTATACGTATCAGTCAGGTGAAAAGTGCCGTCTTCGGTTACATAACCGATAGGATCATATTGATAAAAACGGTATCTTTTGCCGCCCGGACCGACCGAATGTGTATCTACAGATGCCCATTTTGTCGGTACCTGATTGCCGAATACGCTTTTAAATTTGATAGGCTTTGCAAATGAAAATATCAATTTTGAATACATATCGACGGCAACAAGACAATTTTGCAAGTCCTGTCCAGTGTTTTTTCCTGTAAAATAATAAAATACAAAGCGCTTCATAAGCAGTTCTTTTGTACCGGTCGGATTGCCGTCTTCTCCGTATACCTCATATTCTTCATTTTGATATAGACCAAATGGATGCTTTCCGGATAGCCGATAAAAAACAATATTTTTAGCAGTAGTAGTCAAAGCAGGAATTTTTACCTTAAAATCCTTTCCTCCTATTTGTTGCTCATAAATACCGTTTTCTTTATCTTTTATGATCTCATTTTTCCATTCGATGCTCCCGTTATACTTCATAGCGGTAACATAGTTATCAATCTTATCGATTTCAAATTTTGCCGTGGTAAAATCAAGCTTAGTCGAATCAAACATTCCGAACGGAAAACCGTATGAAGCATCCAGTTTTTTAGCCAATTGGTCATAAACAGCCGTATCGTGTTTAGGTTCAGCTATTTTACCATTAGATAAAATAACCGAAAACATGCTTATTTTCCCCGGTTCCGCCGGCTCTTCAGGCGTTACGGGAACATCTCCGCCGCCGGGCTCTTCGTTGTTTCCATTATTTCCGCCGTTATGGTTTCCGTTTTCTGCCCCACTGTTTTGCTGCTGCACGTAATATGAATTGATAAGAGGCGACGGACATGCGACAATAAGTAAACTCACGAGTATGAGCACCGTACTTAATTTCCATATGTTAAAAGATTTTATATGCATAGTTTTCTCCAACAGACTTCTCCGATATTACAATTTAAATGCAAAGCCGATATTCACGCCGAAATCGAGCGAATTAAGCCAATAATCGGGGAAAGGTTGTGTTATATCACCGCCGCCATCTGCAGCCATATCCGCCAACTTTTTTGGCGCAGTCAAATATTTCGGACGGTAGATATTGTAGCGCGTATACCAGCCCATTACAATATCGGTAGTATCCAAAATAGGAATATTGTATTCGAGCATTACCTTTGCCGAAAACATGAGAGGATTCATCTTTTTCATCATATCTTCGGTAACGATAATTTGGCCGACTTCGGTAGGAATAACGGCGGGATGCGTTGAATAAACCAGATAGTCGGGGCTCATATCGGCAATAAGACGGCCGCCTATGCCCATGCCGGCAGCAAAACGATTTTTAAAAAAATATGCCTTTGCGCTTAATCCGAAATTGACTACGGGCATAAAATCAACAATCATAAATATATCAAACGGGTTACCTGAAATAAGCGCTGAAACTTTTTGAGATGTATTGCCCTGTCCTACGCCTACATAGGCGAAAGTACCCACTGCGCTGAACGGGTGATTTTTGCGCAAGCCGAAAAGGGTATCGGAGCCGAACACATAGCCGCCTTCAAGTTCTCCGCCCATAAGCAAATTGCTCATCATGCCGCTCATTTTGTTTGCAGTTGCATTGAATTGTTTTAAACTCGAAAGAGAAATGCTCGGAAGACTCAATCCGCCGCCGAAATCGGCACGCAAATATAAAAGAGGGCCGGTTTCAAACGCTGAAAGCGGTAAAAAACTTATAAAGGTTAAACCAAGGGCAAGCAACCCTTTCCGCAGTATCTTTTTCATGCAATACAGTATATCACAATATCAAACAAATATCAATAAATATAAACAAAAATATACAAAAATAATATATTTATTCAATTTTATCGATGTTCTTCCCCGCTTAAGTACTCCCATGCGCATCGGGCGGCGGCTTGTTCTGCTTCTTTTTTGCTTTTTCCCTGCATGGGGCCGTATTCGGTTTGGCCCAAAAACACGCTTATCCAAAATACCTGATCGTGGTCGGGGCCCGTTTTTTTAATCAATTCGTAGTGCGGGCATTGCTTGTATTTTTTTTGGTACAATTCCTGCAAGAGCGTTTTATAATCTTTTTGGTGACGGTTTTCGAGCACCTTGCGTATTTGCGGTACCAATAAGCTCAATATAAGTTTTTCGGCCGTTTTAAATCCCGAATCGAGGTACAAGGCGCCGAAAACGGCTTCGGTCGTATCCGCCAAAATCGCCTTTTTGCTCCTGCCGCCGGAATGCTCTTCGCCCTTACCCAAGCACAGGCACTGCTCTATGCCGATACCGAGGGCAATTTCGGAAAGCGATGTTTCGGAGACGACAAAGGATTTTATTTTGGTCAATTCGCCTTCAGGCGCGTCGTGCAGCGTTTCGTATAAATAAGAAGCGGCGGTCATTCCCAAAACGGCGTCCCCCAAAAATTCAAGACGCTCGTTGTTCTCGGCTGTGCCGGCCGTTTCGTTTGCAAAAGAACGGTGATAAAACGCCGTATCCAAAAGATGCAGGTCTTTAAACTTAACGCCGATCCGCTTTTGAAAATCGGTTAATAAGGCTTTCCGCCGCGAAGATAGAGTTCGGTTTGTTTTAAAAAAAGAACGCACTTTTTAATAAAAAAATCGGAGCCGGCTCAAACAAATGTTTTTTGACGGCTCCGTTCCTTATAAAAGCGGCACGGGAAAACCCGCGTCGTCTTATGCTTGCTGGGTTTTTAAAAATTCGTAGGCGTCGCGGACCGTTTCGAATTCGCTTGCCTTATCATCGGGGACGCTTACGCCCAGTTCTTCTTCGATAGCGTATACCAATTCATACGTATCGAGACTGTCGGCGCCGAGGTCCTGGCGGAACGAAGCATCCATCGTAACTTTCGATTCTTCAATTTCCAACTTGTCGGCAATCAGTTTTTGCATCTTTTTGAACAATTCATCTTCCATTGTTAAACTCCTGTCAGCCGTTGCTCTCCGGCGTAATTACCTGCCTGCCGCGGTAAAATCCGCATTTGGGACATACGCGGTGCAGCATGATTAAATTTCCGCAATTGGCGCATTCGATCAGGTGCGGGGCGTTTAAGTGCATATTAATTGCCCGGCGTCTTCTTGTGCGCGCTTTTGACGTTTTCGCTCTGGGTACTGCCATTATATAACCTCTCTAAAAATATGAAAGATTATATCCGAAATACTATCTTATGGCAAGTCCATAACGAAAAAACATTATAACACTTTTCGATTTTTTGTCAACCGTTAAATCAAACAATCAACAAACAAACGAATGCCCAGCCGGTTAGATTTGTCCCCGCATATACGCGCATATGCGGGCATAAAAAACTTGACCGTATTTGTTGTATGTTGTAGACTTGTTAAAGGAGCACGAAAATGCTGACCTTTGAATGGGATTCCGAAAAAGAAAAATCCAACATTGAAAAACACAACGGAATCACATTTAAAATGGCGGCACAAGTTTTCTTCGACCCTCATGTGCTCATAAAATATGATGCAAAGCACTCTACGATCAGTGAAGAGCGCTGGAAAGCAATAGGTATGGCCGGTGATATATTGTTTGTCGTTTTTACAGAACGCGGGAATGATACTATTCGAATTATTTCCGCGCGGCCAGCGCAAACGGAGGAAATAAATGAGTACTTTAGTAACTATGACACTTGATGAATTGCGGGAAAAACCGCTGACCGAAAATGAAATCCGAATTATACGCGCTGCAGCTGCAAAAGCCCGTACAGCCGATACCGATTATGATCCGGATTGTCCCAAGTCTACAAAAAAAGAACTTGCCGCTTTTCGCCCGTTAAGAGATGTAAAGCCTGAATTATTTGCTCAGCTTCATCCGGATGCAAGCGGTAAAAAAAACGACATACATATAAAACTCGATACGGGTATACTTGAAAACGCGATACTTTAAAATTTCAGCTTGAGCGCTTTTTCAACTCGAGGGGGAACCATGCCCGAAACGTCGCCGCCGAAAGATGCGAGCTCTTTTATCGCGCTCGACTTCAAAAGGAAAAAGCGCGAATCGGTGGGAAAAAACAGCGTTTCGACCTGTGCGTTCAGCGCCTTGTTTAAAAGCGACAGATCGAATTCGTATGAAAAATCGGCCGTATTGCGGATGCCCCTGATCAGCACCTTTGCCCCCGTTTTTTGCGCGTAATCGACAATGAGCGTGCGGCACACGTGGACACTCACATTGTCCCAGCCGGAAGTAAGATCGCGCATAAGGTCGAGGCGCTCTTCTTCGGAAAACAAATATTTTTTGGACTTATTGTCGGCGATAACGACATCGATTTCGCCGAAAATATTTCGCGCGCGTTCGAGAATGTTTAAATGGCCGTACGTGGGCGGATCAAAGGATCCGGGAAACAATGCTTTTACCACGCGCACACTATAGCATATTTGACATTTCGGAACAATACCGTTATTATGAGCTTTATGAAAAACGCAAAAATACTGCACACGATAACTGCCGCCGCTTTTGTTTTTACGGCGCTGTTTATACTGTCCTGCAAAACAACCGAACCGGCTGCCGACAATGCATCCCTTCAAACCGGAAGCAAAACATCCCGCGCGCAAAGTGGAGCGTCCGCGGCAAAATCGGCCGAAAACGCCGAATACAGCCGCTCGGTGAGCGCCTTGGGCGATACGACGATAAGCTTTGACGATTTTCAGCGCGACAAAACGGATATTCTTGCCGTCATCGCCGATTTGGATAAAAGCATGAAAAATCGCGATTACACGCTGTGGCGCAGTTATCTTACGCCCGGTTCGATTTCGTATTGGAGCAATAAACTTAATTTGCAGGTTATCGCGACAAAGCTGCCGAAAAAGGGCGTCATGCTGCGCACACTCGGCGATTATTTTACGAACGTTTTTATTCCCTCGCGCATGGGACGGAACGTCAACGAAATCCGCTATATTTCGCGCACCGAAGTAAAGGCGGTAGAAGTACAGGACAATAAAGATATTATTTACTACGAATTCGAAAAAATCGACAACCGTTGGCTCGTAAAACTGCCGACACTATAAGGGAAGAAAATATTGATTTTTTTCCCGAATACCTATATACTGGTAAACAAATTGAAGGTGGGGAACAAATGAGGAGGATCCGAATGAAACTATCCAAAGTCGCGTTGTGTGCAGCCGCTTTATGCCTTATTGCGTTGAATGCCGCGGCGCAGGAAAATGCCCGTTCAGAAGTTACCGTTGAAGAAGAATATTTCGGCTCAAACGAAGATTTAATCATAAGCGAAATGAGCCAAGTGGACGATTATGAAACGAAACTTTTGATGTTGCAGTATATAAAAACCGCCCTCGACGAAGGACGCTCGTCCCCCGCCATAGAAGCGGCTTTGCAGAGTATGGCAGGCGAAGGGGTTTTTAACGTATCGCGCACCGGGCGCCGTTTAACGAATAATTATCCGGAAGTACGCCGCCAAGCGTGCATCATGCTCGGACAAATCGACGGCCTTTCAAAAGAACAGCTTACTCAGCGCAAAAATACGCTGATGCGGCTCATAAAAGACGAGGGCGAGCCGATGGTTTTATCCGCCGCGATTTACGCGCTGGGCAATATCGGTATTAACGAAAACGACGAAGTCATCGACCAAATCTCGATGATCCACAAGCGCTTTTCCATTTTGAATCCGACCGACAGCCTCGCCTACTCCGTTCTCGATGCGTTTAAAAAGCTCGCTCCGACGGTAAAAAATTCAAATGCGTTGGCCGAAACGATCGCCTCCATTGCGACGAATTACAACTATATAATTCCCGTGCGCCAAAAAGCAAAAGAATTGCTTTTTTCGCTGAGAAAATAACGTTTAAAAACTTCAGGCGGCTTTTTCGGCTGCCTGAATTCTTTTTACTTTTTTTGAGTGATTAGCTCATTTGGATAGAGCGTCGCCCTCCGGAGGCGAAGGTGGCAGGTTCGAATCCTGTATCACTCGTATGTTTACGCTTTCTTTTTCATACGTCTTTATTTTATTCATTACTTACAGCATAATCGGCTGGATGTGCGAGGTCGTGTACTGCGGCATTTCGGCGAAAAAGTTTATAAACCGCGGCTTTTTGCACGGCCCGTGGTGCCCCGTGTACGGCTTCGGTGCGCTGTTCATTATCGGCTTATTGACTCCTTTTAAAACGCATGTATACATACTCTACCCCGCAGCCCTTGTGATTACCGGCTTGGTCGAATACGCAACCGGCTGGCTTTTGGAAACGCTGTTCAATACCAAATGGTGGGATTATTCCGACCGGAAATTCAACATAAAAGGGCGCGTGTGTTTGGGTAATTTGCTTTTGTTCGCTCTGGGCGGAACGCTTGCGGTTATGTTCGTGCATCCGTTTTTTTTGCGGATTCTCGACCGCATTCCCGCGCACAGTCGGCAATATGCGGCTTTCGGTATTTTGTGTCTTTTTATCGTCGACCTTGCCGCAACGCTTAAAAAGCTTGTCAATTTTACCGAATACGTTACCGCTTTACAGGATTTTGCCGAATCGTTAAAAGAGCGCTACGAAAAGGAACCGTGGTTTGCTTCGCAGTCCATAAGCGAAATGTTTGCCGCGGTTAAACGTCAC
The DNA here is from genome assembly GCF_000413055.1 of Treponema maltophilum ATCC 51939. Taxonomy (NCBI): domain Bacteria; kingdom Pseudomonadati; phylum Spirochaetota; class Spirochaetia; order Treponematales; family Treponemataceae; genus Treponema; species Treponema maltophilum. The sequence continues at coordinate 1,244,674 of NZ_KE332518.1, forward strand.
GCGCAGTTAAAAAAGGGTGAAATATCGGAACGCTTGCTGCAAAAGATCGATTCGCTTTCGGCGCGCAAGCCATCGGTCGAGCGCTTTATTAAAAAGTTCCCGTCGCTGCAAAATGCCGCTCATCCGTTTTCGATTCAGCATATAAAAGAACAGCTGAAAAAGCGCTTAAAATAATCGCCTGCCGAAAAAAAACGACGGAAAAAACGATATGGAAAAGATCATTCTTGCGTCGGTGTCGCCGCGGCGCAAACAAATACTGAAAAGTCTCGGCATTCCCTTTTATGCGTTCGCGCCGCCGTTCGACGAAGTGCTCCCCGAAGGAACGGCACTTGAAAACGCGGCGGAATATTGTGCCGTGCAAAAGGCGCAAAAAACGGCGCATGCACTTCAAGCGCTAAGCGCATCACGCAAAAAGCGCTACGAAGACGCGCGTTTTATCGTCGCGGCGGACACGCTTATCATGCATGAAGGGACAATCTTCGGAAAGCCGCAAAACGAAAAAGAAGCTTTTTCGTTTTTAAAGACTTTTTCGGGCAAAACGCATTCGGTATATTCGGGAATCGCCGTTTACAGCCGCGAAACGGAGCGTACTCTTTCGCGCACGTGTATAAGCCGCGTAAGTTTTGCCCCCCTTTCCGATGAGGAAATACGGCGCTATCTTACGCGCGGTGAATGGCGCGATGCCGCAGGCGCCTATAAAATTCAGGGCGGCGCCCAATGCTTTATATGCCGCATCGAAGGTTCGTACAGTTCGATCGTGGGCTTGCCTATTTTTGAATTTTATGAGATACTTAAAAAGTCGGGTTACCGTTTTTAAAGGCCGGTAAAAAGCACCGAACTTTCGGTTTTTTTTAAACATACCCGCCTTGATCGATTCGCTTCCGTTGAAAGCAGTCAATCATGAAATATCCGCACCGAATTATCGGTGTCGAGAAACAGAGTTTGGGGAAAAGAAAATCTCTTTTCCGATGAAGGAGCATTTCGTGGCAGTAGTAACCATGAAGAGTTTGCTTGAATCCGGTGTGCATTTCGGCCACCAAGTCAAGCGTTGGGATCCGCGCATGAAGAAATATATCTTCGCGGAAAGAAACGGGATCCACATTATCGATCTGCAAAAAACCATGGCTTCGATAAAAGAAGCCTACGAAGCAGTCCGCAAAGTAACGTCGGCGGGAAAATCGGTCCTGTTCGTCGGTACGAAAAAACAGGCGCAGCAAGCCATCGCAAAAGAAGCGGAAAGATGCGGTATGTTCTATGTAAACAACCGCTGGCTCGGCGGCATGCTGACCAACTTTACCACCATTAAAAAATCCCTTTTACGGCTTAAAAAACTTGAAAAAATGGAAATCGACGGTACGTTCGAAAATCTGACAAAAAAAGAAATAGCCGCGATTCAAAAAGAAAAAGCCAAACTTGAAAAAAACCTCGGCGGCATTAAAGAAATGAAAGAGTTGCCCGGCATTTTGTTTATCATCGACACGCATAAAGAACAAATTGCCGTTGCCGAAGCCTGCCGCATGGGCATTCCCATCGTCGCCGTCGTCGACACGAACTGCAATCCCGAAGGCATAGACTACCCCATCCCCGGGAACGACGACGCCATCCGCGCCATAACGCTGTTCACGCAGGTTATTGCCAATGCCGTTATCGAAGCGGATAACGAAACCGGTCTTAAAATCATTGAAAACCTTCAGGATGAAGACGAAGATCTTACCGACACGGCATCGACCCGCACCGACGATGAAGAAATTATCGATTACAGCAATTATACGCCGACCGAACCTAAAGACGAAGACAGGGATTCGGAAGATGAAGGCGACAGTTCGTTGGTAGACGAAGATAAATTATACGAATAAATTGAGGGTTAGGAGAATTACATGGAAATTAAAGCTGCCGATGTAAAAGCCCTGCGCGATGCGACGGGCGCCGGAATGATGGAATGTAAAAACGCCCTCGTGGAATGCAAGGGCGATGCCGCCGCCGCAACAAAACTTTTAAAAGAAAAAGGACTTGCCGCGGTTGAAAAGCGCGCCGGAAGATCGACGAGCGAAGGGCGTATTTTTATTAAAGAACAGGGCTCGAAAATTGCGATTGCCGAACTTACCTGCGAAACCGACTTTGTCGCAAAAAACGCCGACTTTTTAAAGGTCGGAGAAACGATCGTCGGCGAAGTGTTGGCAAAAGGCTATACTGCAGTAAACGAAGCGCTGTCGAACATGCTTCTTGATTTGGCGACGAAAATCCGCGAAAACATGAGCGTGCGGCGCATAGAGCTGGTCGACGTTCCCGTAGGCGCAGTTGCGGCACACTATGTCCACAGCGACGGAAAAACCGGCGTTATAACGGTTTTAGGCTGTGATCCCGCAACAAACTCGCCCGAAGTTAAGCAGTTTGCGTTCGATTGCTGTCTGCACATTGCCGCTTTTGCGCCGCGCTATTTAAAACGCGACGACGTCGATGCCGCATACATTGCCGAACAAAAAGAAATTTTTACGGCGCAAACGGCCGAACTGAACAAGCCGGATAATGTAAAGGCCGGTATCGTTCAGGGAAAACTGAACAAACACTTGGCCGATATTTGCTTTATGGACCAAATGTTCGTAAAAGACGACAAAGTTTCCGTCGCAAAAAAAATGGAACAGGTCGGAAAAGAAGCCGGTACCAAATTGACGCTTTTAAAGGTTGTCAATTTTCAATTGGGCGCATAAACCGCCTTTGAGGAATTCTTTATGAATGAAGCAAGTATCCAAAGAATGGAAAAAAGCATCGCGGCCTTAAAAGACGAATTCAACGCGATTCGAACCGGCCGCGCCTCGGCCGCGCTTTTCGATAAGGTGCGCGTCGACTATTACGGACAGCCGACGCCGCTTAATCAAGTGGCGACCGTTTCAGTGCCCGAAGCCCGTTCGGTGGTTATTCAGCCCTTCGATAAAACGCTGATCGGCGAAATCGAAAAAGCGATCCAAAAATCGGAGTTGGGACTGCACCCGTCGAACGACGGCAAAATCATCCGCATTGCGATTCCGCCTTTGACGGCCGAACGGCGCAAAGAATTGGTAAAGCAGGCGAAAGCTGCGGCCGAAACGAGCCGGGTTGCGATACGCAATATCCGCCGCGACGGCAACGACGATTTGAAAAAGCAGCAAAAAGATTCGAAGCTCACCGAGGACGAATTGAAATCGGCCGAAGATGCTTTGCAAAAATCGACCGACAAATTTATTGCCGGCATCAACAAGATTCTTGAAACCAAAGAAAAGGAAATAATGGAAGGCTGATGTCGTCGGTTTTCGAAACAATTGATAAGAGCCGCGTTCCCGTTCATGTAGGAATTATTATGGACGGGAACGGCCGCTGGGCGCAAAAACGCGGTTCTCCGCGGACAGCCGGCCACAAAGAAGGGGTTAATACCGCACGCGAAATTATTAAAGCGGCCGCGCGTGCAGGCGTGCGCTGGTTGACCCTCTACACTTTTTCGACCGAAAACTGGAAACGGACGGCCGAAGAAGTGTCTTTTTTAATGGGACTTTTAAAAGCCCACTTACGCGCCGAATTCGAATTTTATAAAAAAGAACAAGTGCGCGTACTTCATTTGGGCGACAAAAGCGCTCTGAGCACCGATGTGCGGCGCGAAATAGAAACCGTCGAAAAAGAAAGTGCGGGCTTTACCGGCATGAACCTTGTGCTCGCGATAAATTACGGCGCACGCGACGAAATAACGCGTGCGGTAAAAAAAATGCTCGAAGAACAGTCGCGTACACAAAGAGAAAATTCGGCCGCGCCGACTATAGAAGCGGGCGATCTTCCCCGCTTTTTCGACATTCCGCTTTTGCCCGACGCCGACCTTATAATCAGAACCGGCGGTGAAAAGCGTTTAAGCAATTTTTTGCTGTGGCAGGCCGCCTATGCCGAATTCGATTTTACGGATACGCTGTGGCCCGATTATACCGACGAAGAATTTTACCGCGCGATTGCGGATTTTCAAAAACGACACCGGCGTTTCGGCGCGGCAAACTGAGGAAAGAATGAATAAAACAGTGCAAAGATTATTGACATTTTTTATCGGCGTGCCGCTTGTCGTTTCGATGGCCGTCATTACTTTCGCCCACCACATTGTTTTGCACTGCGCCATTGTCGCCGCCGCTCTTATCGCCTCATGGGAACTGCACGGTATTTTAAAGCACAAACTTCCCTGCCAACCCCAATTTATGGTTATGTTATCGGCGGCATTTATACCTTTTATCGCCTCGATTGTCTGCATAGGCGGGCGTTCGGCATCGTGGATTTCCCTTGCACTCATAGTTTCTCTTTTGGCAAATTTCACTTACGAAATCTTTTCGCCGGACAATAAAAAATCCTTTACGGATGCGATTTTGCGTTTGTGTTCTTCAACTTTTATAACCGTGTATATAGGCTTTTTGCTTACGTACATTTCGCTGTTGACCGTAATGCCCGATTCGCCGATATTTATCGCCTTGTTTTTTTTGCTTGTATTCGCATGCGATTCTTTTGCATGGCTGTTCGGTATGCTGTTCGGAAAAGGCAGCCGCGGCCTTATCGCGGCAAGCCCGAACAAAAGCATTGCCGGTTTTATAGGCGGTATTGTGCTTTCGGCGGCGGCGGGGTACGCGGTTTATTTTTTTTATCCTGCAGTATTCGGCTTTAAACCGGTTCAAGTCATTATTACGGCGCTGTGCGTTTCAATTGCCGCGATTGCGGGCGATTTGGTCGAATCGCTTATCAAGCGTTCGGCGGAATGCAAAGATTCCGGCATTGTAATTCCCGGCAGAGGCGGTTTTTTGGATTCGATCGATTCGATTTTATTCGCCGCGCCCGTGTATTACATCGTCATATGTTTCTTTTTTGTATAATCGGTTGAATTATGGAAATACGATGAAAAAGAAAATTCTTGTGTTAGGCTGTACCGGATCGATAGGTTCGAGCGCGCTCGACATTGTGCGCCGCTTCCCCGATCTTTTCAGCGTGTGCGGCCTTACGGCACATACGCGCAAAACGGAACTTGAAAAACTGTGCAGGGAATTTTCGTGTACAAACGCTGCAACTGCCGTGACCGAAGATTCGCCCGATGAAATCCGATGCGTTATCGAAAAATCAAATGCCGATATCGCCGTAAACGGGATCGCCGGTTCGGCGGGTCTTATGCCTTCGGTATGGTGCTTGCAAAACAATATAAACCTTGCGCTTGCAAATAAAGAAACCGTCGTCATGGCCGGCCCGCTTATCAAAGAACTTGCAAGTGCAAAAGGCCGTTCGGTAATTCCGGTCGACTCCGAGCATTCGGCTTTGTTTTTCCTCATCGAACGCTTCGGAAAAGAACGCGTTTCATCGCTTATTTTAACGGCGTCCGGCGGCCCTTTCCGCACATTAAGCGCGGACAAGCTCGCATCCGTTACGCTTGAAGACGCATTAAAGCACCCGACGTGGAATATGGGCAAAAAAATCAGCATAGACAGCGCGACCCTTGCCAACAAGGGACTTGAAGTTATAGAAGCGTGCAGACTGTTCGATATGCCGCCGGAAAAGGTAAAGGTCGCCGTCCATCCGCAAAGCCTCGTACATTCGCTTATACAAACCGTCGACGGCGATTTATACGCGCAAATATCCGAACCCGACATGAGGCGCCCGATTTTAAGCGCGCTTACGTGGCCGGAGGTAATCGAAAACGATCTTAAAAAGCTCGATTTGACTTCCGCTGTCGGCGATGAGGGCATATGCATGAATTTTTTTCCGCCGCGCTTTAAAGACTTTCCGCTGCTCGGCTGCGCATATGAGGCGCAAAAAGCGGGCGGCGCATACACAATCGCATACAATGCGGCAAATGAAGTTGCCGTAGAATTCTTTTTGCAGCGGAAAATCGGATTTACCGCAATACAAAATACGGTTACAGCCGTCCTCGATAAAGATTGGTCGCAGGAACCGGAAAACTTTGAAGCGGTATTCGCCCTTGATACAAAAGCGCGCAAAGCGGCCCTCGCTTTTGTAACCGATTTTTCCGGCAGGGGTTAAAATACGGGAATCATATGACAGTACTATACGGACTTTTAGGATTAAGCGTCATCATTTTCATTCACGAACTCGGGCACTTTTTTATTGCGCGATTTTTCGGCGTACACGTTGAAAGTTTTTCGATCGGTATGGGGCCGGTGCTGCTTCATAAAACCGTTAAAGGAACCGATTACCGGCTTTCGCTCGTTCCCTTCGGCGGCTATTGCGGCATGAAAGGAGAAAAAGATTTTCAAACGGCAATGGAAAACAAACTCGACCGCATTCCCGCCGAAAAAGACTCGTTTTACGGCGTACATCCTTTAAAACGCATAGCGATTGCCTTTGCAGGGCCTTTTGCAAACGTCATTCTTGCAGTTGCGGCCCTGTCAATTGTCGCAATGATCGGCTATGATTATTACACCTCGCCGAATAAAATAATCTTGGCTCCCGAGTTTTATCCGGACAGCCCCTCCAGCGCCGCCGAAGCCGGTTTGCAAACGGGAGATCGCATAACCGCGATAAACGGCAAGCGCATCGAATATTTTTCCGACATTGTCGAAACGGTATCGCTTTCGGCCCGTAAAACGCTGCATATTGAAGCGGACAGAAACGGAACGGCAATGACTTTTACCCTCGTTCCCGAATTGGATACATCCACCGGAGCGGGAAAAATCGGCGTTTTAAGCTGGCTTGACCCGGTCATCGAAAGCGCCGCTGAAAACAGCCCCGCTTTTAATGCCGGTTTGCAAAACGGCGACCGCATAATTAAAGCGGACGGCAAGACCGTGCGCAACACGGTTGATTTATACGAGATTTTGAAAAATCTGCACGAAGCGGACATTTCGGTCGAACGCGGCGGCCGTGTCTTTCACGCGCATTTGTCGCTCGCTCCGCAGGACGGACAATCGGCGCAAAAATCGGCCGAACGGAAAAATTCCGGCAACGAAAACCTCGTTTCGGGCATAAGCTGGCAGGCGATTAAAGTACATACGAAAACCTACCCGTTTTTTCCCGCCCTTATTCAAGGCACAAAAGAAACGCTTAAAATGGTGTCGGTAACGGCGCAAAGCATTGCGCTTCTTTTTAAAGGGATCGACTTAAAGCAAGCCGTTTCCGGTCCCATCGGCATTACCGTCCTGCTCGGCGAAACGGCAAAAGAAGGCTTTTCCGCCGGTTTTTCCGTCGGCGTCGTAACGGTATGCAACTTTTTAGCCGTCATAAGTATATCACTTTTTTTAATGAATCTTTTGCCCGTGCCCGTACTCGACGGCGGCTTAATACTCGTCGCGTTTATAGAACTGGTACGGCGCAAAAGCATAAAGCCGAAAACGCTTTATGCGATTCAAATTGCCGGCGTCTGCTTTATCGTATTGATTTTTTTGCTGGGCATGTTTGCCGACATAAACCGTATTATACAGCGTTTCCAGGATGTAAAACTATGAATAAATTTTTTAATGTTTTTTTTAAGCGCTACGCTTTTGCGCTGATTGTGTTTCAAACTATGTGCTTTGCCGCCTTTATGCAAGTGCATGTATCGTCGCAGCCGCACAAGGGTTCCGTAACGGCAGCCTGTCCCGCCTTTCTCGCGCAAGGCGCCGCTCAAGAGCAAACGGCGTTTCCGCTGTATACCGCCGGCGACGACGGCTTTGTAATCAAGTGGACGGTAAACGGAAGCGGCGAGCATTTTCAGTTTTCGGACAATCAGATAAAACTGATGGCCGTGCACCCGAACGGAGAAGACATCGCCGTTTTCGAAACGGACGGATTTTCTCTGAACCGATTATCGGTGTGGAACTGGCCGTCGCAAAGCAGAAAATTCGTCAAACGGCTGAACGCGGCCCCGTCTTCCCTTTCCTATTCGGCAAGGGGAAAATACCTTCTCGTCGGCATGTCGAATATGGACGGCCTTATCTGCCTGGATCCCCAAAGCGGCTCCGTGCTTACAAATAAAATAAAAGAAAACCGATCTTCGATTTCCTTTGCCGCAACAAGTCCGAGCGAAAATACCTGCATTATGTATTCTCCGCTCGGCTCTCTTACCTACACCGATTTACGCAGCGGAACGCAAAAAGCGCAATTTTCCGTCGAGCAGAATTTAAGCCAAAGCTGTTTATTTTACAACAACGTATTGTTTGCCGGCGTAAAAAGCGGCGGCATCTATGTTTTTCAATCCGATACGGGAAAACGTTCCGTATTCATACCCGAAAAAAAAGTACTTTTGTGTACGGCCGCATCCGACTCGAATTTATACTACCTTGATATAAGCGGCAAAAACGCGGTTTTAAAAATGCTTGAAACGGACAACGGCCGGCTCAAAACGACACCGCTCATCGTAAAAACGCTTTCGCTGCCGATTAAGGAAACTCCCGTCCTCGCATTCAAAACGGGAAGCACGCTGTACATCGGCACAAAATCGGGCCAGCTGTATACGGCTGCCGCCGGAGCCGATTCGCGCATTGCGGCCGCCGAAGCGGTTTCGGAAAGCGTGTACGACACGGTATACGATATTGCCGAGCAAAACGGCTTTTTCTATTTTCTAACGGGGAAAACGGCATACAAGGCTTCATACGAAGAAAGCACGGTTTATTCGCTTTTTGCGAATCCCAATCAAACGAATATGGAACCGTATAACGGAGACCTTGTGTTGTGGTCGAAAAATACGCGCAAAAACGTTCAACTCGTTTCAGAAAACGGAACGGCAAAAATACTGTTTACGCCGGCTCAGCCGCTGCAAGCGCTGCACGCACGGCTCGATAAGCTGGCCGCGGTTGAAGGAAATACTCGGGTCAAGTTGTACGATTTGCAAACCGGAATCACAACGCAGCCGTATACCGGAACCGGCATTCAGGACGTATTGCTGTATACAAACGACAGGCTGTATGCCGCAAAAAGCGCCGCGGGCAATCCCAAGTCCGCCCTCATACAAATAAATCCTTCGACACGGGAAACCGCCGCGGCAATCCAATCGGAAGCCGACATAAGCTTTTCGCTTTCGCAGGATTCGGCAGAGGACGGCCGTTTTTACGGTGTTGCCCTTTCATCCTCGCAGGAAGAAGGAAGCCGCACGGACATATTCGCTTTTTTCCCCGAAACAAAACAATACAGTCCCGTTTTTAAGTGGGCCGACGAAGATAATTCGGCCTTTACATGGGTTAAAAACGGAACGCTTTTTACGAATGTCGGCAAAACGCAAATCCATGCGTACAATATAACATCGCGCAAAGATATGCTTTTGGAGCGGACTGCCTCTTTACCGCAAAAAATTACCGGAACCGATTCGGTGCTGGCCGTATTGAATAAGGACGGCAGCATATCGTGGTACGACGGCGAAACAAAGGCGCTTATTAAAAATTGGTATATAACGCTCGCGGGCGAATGGCTCGAATACTAGGCCGCCGAATATCGGTCTAATGCGAAAAGTCGCCGTTAACGAATTTGGTGTACATCGGCATAAACAACACTTTTACCAAACCGGTCGGCCCGTTTCGCTGCTTTGCGAGGATCAATTCGGTTTCGATGCCTTTTGAATAATCGGTTTCGCCCGACTTCGATTCTTTGGTATCGGTTCTTTCGCGGTGAATAAACATAACCACGTCGGCGTCCTGCTCGATCGAACCCGATTCACGCAAGTCGGCAAGGCTCGGCTGTTTGTTTTCGGCATCGCGGCGTACTTGCGACAAAACGACGACCGGTATGCCCAGTTCACGCGCAAGGCTTTTCAATGAGCGCGAAATTTCGGCTATTTGTTCGTGGCGAGGGATGAGCGTGTTTTCGCTTTGAATAAGCGTAATATAATCAATAAAAATAATTTCAACTTTTTTTTGCGCCCTGAGCCTGCGCGCCAAAGCGCGCAAATCCAAAAGCTTCATATTCGGACTGTCGACAATGTACAGCGGCGCTTCATAAATGCGCCCGGCAGCCTGCTGCAGCTTTGCAAAATCTTCCGTCCGTAAATAGCCGGTACGTATGCGCTCCGACGGAATCTGCGATTCCTGTGCCAAAAGGCGCATCATAATCTGCATATTCGACATTTCAAGCGAAAAAAAGGCCGAAGATATTTTTTTTTCAACCGCAATATGCTGAATCATCGAAAGCGCAAGCGCCGTTTTTCCGATTGACGGGCGCGCACCGATAATGATGAACTCGGAAGCCTGAAAACCGCTGGTTAATTTATCCAAGTCGGCCAAACCAGACGCGATTCCCGTATAAGCTTTTTTGTCGTTAAACAATTTTTCGATTCTGCCGATCGCTTCGTTGACCAATTCGCCCGCCGATACCGAAGAATGGACGGTATTCAAATCGGTAAGTTCGAATATTTTTTTTTGCGCGTCTTCAAGCACGGCGCGGCTGTCGACGGTTTCGTCGTGAGAATGCGCGACTATTTCGGCGGAGATTTTAATCAAATCACGTCTGACCGCCTGGTCGAAAACAATCTGCGCGTAATATTCAATATTCGCGCTGGTCGCAACCGTATCGGTCAGCGATGTTATATACGCCGGCCCGCCGGCCGCATCCAATTCGCCTTCGGAGCGCAGTTTTTCGATAAGGGTAATAAGATCGCCGCGTATACCCTCGTTGTAAAGCTTGAGTATCGCGGCGAATATTTTTTGATTTTGAAGAGAATAAAAGCGTTCCGGCCGTAAAAACCGAATCGCATTTCCTACGGCATCCCAATCAAGAAGCAATGCTCCTAAAGCCGCCTGTTCCGCATCCAAATTGTGAGGCGGAACCTTGTCCTTGAGAGACGCCATGGCTTTTACACTTATTCGGCGGCGTTTTCGCTGCCGGCAGCTTCATCGGTGTTTTCGGTACTTTCGGGAACAGGCTGCTCAACCGCTTCTTCGGTTTCCGCTTGTTCCGCCGGCTCTTGCTCGTCAGCGCTTTCATCCGCTCCGGCTTGTTCCGTCTCGGTTGCCTCGGCGTTGCGGCGATCTTTTTTCGCTTTACCCGCTGAGGCTTTTGCCGCGCCCGTGTCGGCTTCTTTTTGAGCCTCTACGATAAGCGGAAATTCGGCAGTTTCGGATTCGTACAGGCGTACGGTAACGGTATATTTTCCGACGCTCTTTACGGTTACGCCGGGGATATCGATGCGTTTGCGCTCGATTTCGAATCCGTCCTTAGCCAAGGCGTCGGCAACCGTTTGCGAAGTAACCGCGCCGTACAGCTTTCCGTTTTGGCCCGCGGCCATCACAATCGTAATCGTATGGGCGGAAAGCTTTTCTTTTATGCTCGCCGAAGCGTCGCGTTTTGCCTGTTTGCGCGCTTCGATTTCTTCTTTGCGGCCTTCAAACCACGCGACGGTTACGTCGTTATAGGGAAGCGCAAGTGAGCGCGGGAAAAGATAGTTGCGCGCATAACCGTTCGCGACGGTCTTTACGTCTCCCATTTCACCGAGATGTTTAACATCGTCATTTAAAATTACTTTCATTTTCAAGCTCCTATAGAATATACGGACGCGTTACCAGGAGTGGGATCGCTCCGTCGTTTTATTAAAAATTTTTCCGGTTTATGCGTCAGTCGGCCACAAAGGGCAAAAGGCAAATGGCGCGTGCGCGCTTTATTTCCAAAGCAAGGCGGCGCTGATGTTTTGCACAAGTGCCGGTTATGCGGCGCGGCAAAATCTTTCCGCGTTCCGTCGTAAAGCGGCGCAACGCATCGGGGTCTTTATAGTCGATCTTGCTTTTATTGGCGCAAAAGCGGCACACTTTTTTGCGGAAAAACTGCTTTCCCTTGCCTCTGCCGCCGCGCTCTTCGCCTTCCCTGCCGTCATCGCGCGTAGCGGCACCAAGCTGTTCTTCGGCGGCAAGAGCTTCTTCTTTGGAACCGGTTTGTTCGATAACTTCTTCATTCGTATTTATTACTTCATCAGACATAACAATCTCCTCTGTCAATTAAAATGGGATATCTTCGGGAAAATCGGCATCGTTGCCGCCGCCGTAGGAATTCGGCGCATCGAAGTTTTGCGTCTCGTTTTTTGCCGGATAATCGGCAGCGTACGAACCTTTATCGTACGAAGAAGGTCTGTTGCCGGCGGCATTGTACGAGCTTTGGCCGGAACTTCCTCCGCCGCCCAAAAGCTGAATGTTGTTTGCGGCGATTACGACCCTGCTGCGCGGTTGTCCGTCCTGTTCCCAGCGGTCTTGGCGCAATTCACCGTCGACGGCGACTTGCTTTCCCTTTATCAAATACTGCTTAAGACTTTCCGCTGATTTTCCGTATAAAGTTATATCAAAAAAGTTCGCTTCTTCGACCCACTGCTCGCCGTTTTTGCGGCGGCGGTTTACCGCAATCGAAAAATTCGATATGGCAAAACCGTTCGGCGTGTACTTTAATTCGGCATCGCGCGTAAGACGGCCGATCAGCGTAACGTGATTAAGATCAGTCATAAACGCCTCTTACTCGTCGGCCCGTACAAACATAAACTTCAGCAAATTGGTGTTTAATTTAAACTGGCGGTCGATTTCAAGAATTTTAGCCGGATTTACTTTAATGTTCAGTAAAACAAAACGCCCTTTATTGCGCTTTTTCACTTCATAAGTAAGATCGCGGTCTCCGAACGGTTCTTCGCTTTGAATTTCCGCACCGAACGACGCGAGCGTTTCGCGTACGGCTTCAATGCCGTTTTTCGACAAATCTTCTTCCAGAGGAAAGATTGTCATCAATTCATACTTTCTCATGCATACTCCTTACGGTCTTTGGAAGCGTACCGACGGCGCGCTCCAAGGGGATTTTTATATATTTTATCAAAGATTGCAAAGAAGTGCAAGTGTTTACCGGAATTCGGCATAAACGAAAATCCGCACAAAAACGATGTGCACAGCAAGTCGTCTGCCCGCATGCGGGCAGAATATATTTACCTTCTCCTTTGCAAAAAACATAATTTATATTATTATGATTCAACGGAGGAAGCATGCGTATAACCGGCGGAATATTAAAGGGACGCACAATCAAGTGCCCCGACGGCATCATACGGCCGGCAATGGACAGAATGCGCGAATCTTTTTTTTCGATATTGGGACCTCTGGACGGAAAATCTTTTTTGGATTTGTTTTCAGGAAGCGGTATTATCGCGCTCGAAGCGGTTTCGCGCGGTGCGAAGCATGCGGTACTCTGCGAAAAAGATAAGCTGAAAATCAAAACGCTGCTTGCAAACGTCAATTTGAGCGAAAAAGAACTCGGCATAAAAATCGACTGCCGCTTTATGCCCGTAGAGCTTTTTATAAAGCGCGCAAAAGAATCGTTCGACATCATTTTTTGCGACCCGCCTTTTCCGTATAAATTCCACGTAAAACTCATAGAAAGCATCTCCGAGCGAAGCGAAGAACCAGACGGATTGCTTAAAGCCGGCGGAACCGTACTCATCCACCGCCCGGCCGAAGTCGACATGCCTGAAAAAATCGGCCGATTTTTTAAAAGCGACCGGCGCGTATACGGAAGGTCGATTATCGACTTTTATAAAGCCGATTTTTCGTAAGGGGTTTTGACTAATTTTGCATTATCGTATATGATTGTACGCGTATAATCAGTTAAGGAACCGCTATGCCCTCTGATTTAAAAAAAGTTTTCGATAAAAATAAAACTCCCGACGGTTTTATAAAAACCGCCGATTCGCCCATAGCGTCGCTCACTCCGGAACAAAAAGTGATTTTAAACCGCAAGGGAAATATGCTTTTTAACGAGGGCGATATACAAAACGCAAAACGTCTTTTTATAACGACCGGATATTCCGACGGGCTTACGAGGGTCGGCGATGTATACCAAAAAGAAGGCGATATTTTATCGGCGCTGCGGTTTTATCTTCTTGCCCACAACAAGGCGAAGACGGAACAAATGTATAAAAAAATAGCGGATACCGTATCATTTTATTTAAAACAAAAGGATTAATTATTATGGAAAATGTTACAAACGACGCCATGAGTCCTTCGGTACAGGAAAACGGCGAAGAAAACAAAATAGCCGAAATTTCAAAAAAAGGCTATGCGCTCATAAAAGAAAACAGGATCCGGGAAGCAAAGGAAGCGTTTAAAAGCATCTTAGCGCTGGACGAAAACAATAACTATGCCCTTGTAGGCTTGGGAGATGCGGAACGCAAAGAAAACCGTTTTAACGAAGCCGCCGCATACTATTCGAAATGTCTTTCCGTGCACCCCGGCAACAATTACGCATTATTCGGTCTTGCCGACTGCTATAAGGCTATGAATCAATATCACAAAGCAATCGAAATATGGGAACAGTATCTCATACACGACGATAAAAATATAACCGTTTTAACCCGCGTTGCCGATGCATACCGAAAAATCCGCGATTTGAAAAAATCCAAGCAGCTGTACCTGCGCGTCCTCGATATGGAAGCCGAGAACGCATATGCGCTCATCGGTTTGGGGCACCTTCACTACGACTTTAAAGAATACAAAGACGCTCTGTATTATTGGACGAAGATGCTCGAAGTAAACGAAAACGCCGTTGATATCCGCGTATTGACTTCGATCGGCAATTGCCACCGCAAGTTAAAAACGTTCGACAAAGGCGTATACTATTTCGAGCGCGCACTCAAAATAGACCCGAAAAATTTCTATGCGCTTTTCGGCTTGGCGGATTGTTATCGCGGCATGAACCAACAGTTCCGTTCCATAGAACACTGGAATATGATTTTGCAGCTGGATCCGAAAAACAAGGTGATCCTGACAAGAACCGGAGATGCATACCGCAATATGGGTGATTATAAAACGGCCGCCGATTATTATAACCGTGCTTTAAATATCGAATACGATTTATACGCCGTGCTGGGTCTTGCCCTTATAAGCAAGGGCGAAGGCCGCTATGAAGAAGCAATTATCAGCTTAAGCCGGCTCATACAAACCGATCCGAAAAATTACCGCTTGTATACGGATCTTGCCGATTGTTATCTGAAAACGAATCGAAAAGCGCAGGCGGTGGAAGTTTTGCAAAGTTTCCAAACTCAGGGGCTCCGCAGCCAGGCGATCAGCGAAATGCTCGAAAAGCTTACCTGATGCGAAAGGTTGTGCATTGTGGCTGAAGTATTGTCCGGCCTTTTGCCGGAGCGCATCGCCGAACTCATCGCCCCCGAGCCGGCATTCAGAAGCAGGCAGATTTTTAAATGGATTGCCGACGGCGTTCAATCTTTCGACGGCATGACGAATGTGCCGCTGGGCGTGCGCAGCCTTCTTGCCGAAAAAACGAAACTGTTTTCGACATCAATCCGCAAGGTTTTGGAAGACGAAGACGGAACGGCAAAACTGCAAATGGATTTAGGCGACGGTTTAACGGTCGAAACCGTACTGCTATTGGACAATGAAGGAAGGAAAACGGCTTGTCTTTCCTGCCAAGCCGGCTGCGCCATGGGCTGTACGTTTTGCAAAACCGGCTCTCTGGGTTTTGCCCGCAACCTAACCGCAGCGGAGATCGTCGAGCAGTTTTTGTATCTTGAACGGAAATACGGAAAATTGCAAAATATCGTATTTATGGGCATGGGAGAACCGATGCACAATTTATCGGCAATACGCGAAGCCTTGGCCGTACTCACACATAAGGACGGGCGCGCTTTGTCGCTGAGGCGGGTAACCGTTTCCACCTGCGGTATTATCGACGGCATTTACGATTTGGCCGACAGGGGACCTGCGGTGCGTTTGGCCCTTTCGCTGACGACGGCCGATCCCGATCTGCGTGAAGAACTTATGCCTATTGCAAAATCGCAGCCGCTCGAAAAACTCGGCCAAGCCGTCCGCCATTACAGCGACAAAAGCGGTTACCGCTGCACGCTGGAAGCCGTTTTGCTTAAAGGCGTAAATACGGGAGAACAAAGCGCACGGAATTTTATACGGTTTGCACGCGGCCTTCCGGTGCATATCAATTTGATTCCGTGGAACCCGATTGACGGAATGCCGTACGAAACGCCCGATGCCGGTGAAGTGGCATTGTTTTGCCGGCGTTTGCAGGAAGCGGGATTAAATGTTACCGTACGTACAAAACGCGGTACAAGTATAGCCGGTGCCTGCGGGCAGCTGGGAGTAGTAAAGGACACTTCGGAATTTTTTACGGGAGTTAAAAATGGAACAAAAGATTTATGTTGCGGGAATGACCGGCAGCGAGGATGAACAAAAAACGGCGGCTGCCGTTTCCGCGGTAGCGGGCGTAAAAAGATGCGTCGTTAATTTTGAAAAAGCACAGGTGTTTGTGGATTACGACGAAAATACCGCAGATATAGAAAAAACGATACGCGATGCAATAAGTTCGTGCGGCTTCGACGTTTTAGGCTGAATTCGTACTAATAGTTTTGTTCGGCGTAACCGAGCCAGCCGCCGCTTTCGACAAGCGCGCGCCGGAAACCGTTTAACACAAACGGATAGGTTTTGGTTAAACCGCCGGTTCCGCCCGAACGGAGCCTTATCGTTCCGCCGTTTTCCGTGTCTGCGGCAATCGAACAGTCGCAGTCGCGCCCGGCAAAATCGGCAAATATTTCGTCAATAACCTTTTCGTCGAGTTCTACGGCAAGCATTCCCCTGTTGAACATATTTTGCCTGAAAATGCGCGCAAAATTAACCGCAATAATCGCACGAATTCCGTTTACTTCAAAAGCCCACGGAGCGTGTTCGCGCGAAGAGCCGCAGCCGAAATTCCTGCGGCTGATAACGACGCTTTTTCCGTCGATATCGGTTTTGGGGTTAAAGCCGCCGAGCTTTAAATCTTCGAGTAAATACGGCTTTAAAGCCTGCTTTGATATTTCCGTCAAATATCTTGCCGGAATAATTTCGTCGGTATTGATATCGGATCTGTCGAGAAACAAAACTTTGCCTTCAATTTTTTTCATCGTATGTCCTTTCGGTAAATACCTTATTGAAAATCGGCGGTTATCGCACCGGCGATCGCTGCGGCCGCAGCGGAAGCGGGACTCATCAAATGTACCATGCCGCCCTTCCCCATTCGTCCGTTAAAATTCCGGTTCGTAGTAGAGGCGCACACTTCGCCTTCGGCCAAAACACCGTTGCTCATACCCAAACAAGCGCCGCATGTCGGATTGGTAACACAAAAGCCGGCTTCCATAAACGTGTCTATAATTCCTTCCGCAAGCGCTTGGCGGTATATTGCGGGCGTTGCCGGAGATACGATGCCCCTGACGCCGCTGTGAACGGTTTTGCCCTTATCGAGGGCTTTCCGCAATATGTCCGCGGCTATGCGCAGATCGCTTATGCGCCCGTTCGTACACGAACCGATATACACTTGGTCTATCTTCGTTCCTTCCATTTCCCGCAGCGTTTTTACCTGATCCGGCTTATAGCCGAAAGTCGTCATCGGCTCCAAAGCGGAAACGTCAAAGCGGTAGGTTTTAACATAGGATGCGTCCGGATCGGAAGCCCATTTTCCGTATTCCTTTACGGCCTCTTCTTTGGATACGAATTCGTCTTTAATGAAGGGCCATAAATAATCGACCGTTACCGCATCGGGCATACAAATCCCCGACGTGGCTCCGGCTTCAACAGCCATATTGCAGATTGTCATGCGCTCTTCCATCGTCATCGCGTCTACGGCGCTTCCGCGGAATTCCATAATGCAATCGGTTGCGCCGTTCACGCCTATCTGGCCGATAACGTATAAAATAATATCTTTGGCATATACGTTTTTTTTGAGCGCGCCGTCAAGTTCGATTTTGACGGTTTTCGGCTCGTAAAAAGCGCATACGCCTTTTAAAATGGCAACTTCAAGATCGGTCGTCCCGACTCCCGCGGCAAAGGCGCCGAACGCGCCGTGGGTACAGGTATGGCTGTCGCCCATGATTATTGTGTAGCCCGGGCGCACGAATCCTTTTTCCGGAAAAATCGCATGGCACACGCCGTTTGATCCGACATCGAAAAAATCGCGAATTTTGTTCCGCTTCGCCCAATCGCGCAGGATTTTTCCCTGTTCGGCGGTTTTCGAATCTTTTGCCGGCGTTACGTGATCGATAACGGCTTTTATTTTCGAAGGGTCGAATACAAAATCTTTTCCGTTTTCGGCAAGATCCATAATCGCAATCGGCGTCGTAATTTCATGACAAAACACGCGGTCGAGCTTTAACACGTACATGTTGTCGAAAGGAGAATCGACCGCGTGCGCGGCAAAAATTTTTTCGGCTATTGTTTTTCCCATAATTATTCCCGAATATAAAATTAAATAAAATTTAAGTATTTAAGTATTTATAAAACTTTATAACAAAAAAGTCAAGCTTGCCGCACACAAGCTTCAGCACCTTAACAAAACGGGTAAAGTGTGCTACAGTTGCCCTATGTCAGGGAACATATTCGGAACAATATTCCGTGTCGGCACATTCGGCGAAAGCCACGGAAAAGCAATCGGCGTGCTTATCGACGGCTGTCCGGCAGGCATTCCGATACATATAGACGATATTCAAGCCGAACTGAACAGGCGGAGACCCGGCGCACGGCATAAGGCCGACAGTGCGGACAGGGACGGCAGTGCCTCACATAAAGATGAGAAGCGCCCCAATCCCGCCGTTACGGCAAGAAACGAAGAAGACAAAGTCCGCATATTAAGCGGCGTTTTTAACGGACTTTCGCTCGGAACGCCGATCGCAATGGAAATCGAAAACACGGATGCGCATTCGGCCGATTATGAAAAAACGGCGGACAGGTTCCGGCCGGGCCATGCGGATCTTACCTGGCTGCAAAAATACGGCATACGCGATTACCGCGGCGGAGGCCGCGCTTCGGGAAGAGAAACGGCGGCCCGTGTTGCAGCCGGTGCGGTCGCCCGCGCGGTTTTAAAAACGGCGGGAAACATCGACATTACCGCGTATACAAAGGAAGCCGCCGGCATTTCCTGCCCCGCCTGTATGCCCGACAAGCGCATTATAGAGCAAACGGCGCTTAAAACGGCCGACTTGGATGCCGCTCAAAGAATGGAAGAACGCATCGCGGAACTTCGCGCACGCGGCGACAGCTGCGGCGGTATTGTCGAGTGCATAATAAGCGGCGTTCCCGCAGGCTGGGGAGAACCCGTATTCGACAAATTGGACGCCGAGCTTGCAAAAGCCGTTTTGTCGATAGGCGCGGTAAAAGGAATCGAATTCGGCGCGGGTTTTGCAGGCTGCGCCCTTACCGGTTCACAGTGGAACGATGCCATGAGAACGCAAAACGGCGAAATACGCTTTAAAACGAATAACGCCGGCGGCATTTTAGGCGGCATATCGAACGGAAATACAATCGTATTTCGGGCGGCCGTAAAACCCGTCCCGAGCATCTTTATAAAGCAACAAACCGTACAATGCGCGCGCGGTGCCGACGGGCGGGCGCCGAACTTCGAAGACGCGGAACTGCTTATCGAAGGCCGCCACGATGTGTGTTTGTGCCCGCGCATAATACCGGTTATAGAAGCTATGGCGGCCATATGCCTTGCCGACATGTATTTGCGCAATAAAAGCGCCCGCGTACCGCCGATTGTCGGAACGGCCGGAGGAGCACAACCGTGAATAAAAAAAAGCGGGCCGTATTTAAAGCATCGATATGCACTGCAGCGGCCGCCTGTTTTATCCTGCTTTGCGCAGTCCTTTTTTCCGCATACAAACTGCAATACCCGAGGCCCGATTCCCTCGATGCGGAAAAAGAGCGGCTCTTTTTAAAAACGGCCGAAGAACTCTATCCTTTTTTGCCGCTTACGCCCCTTTTTTGGAACAAAGACGAAGCGGGAATTACCGAAAATCCTTCCGTATACGCCGCTTCGGCCCTGCTCGCCGATTTAAAAACGGGCAGCATTTTATATGAAAAAAATGCGGACATTCTTATCCCGCCCGCTTCCATGACCAAACTGATCGCCATGTACATCGTTTTTCAGGATGCGGCCGCACACAAATTTTCGCTGGACGACGTCGTTCCGCTAAAAGCGGAATCGTGGGCCGTAAACGCGCCCGAAGGTTCTTCGCTTATGTTTTTGGCGGAAGGACAAAGGGTAAGCGTCAGAGAGCTGCTTTTGGGCCTTGCCGTCGCTTCGGGCAATGACGCTGCGGCGGCCATAGCCGACTTTGTGTCCGGCTCCCAAAGCGCTTTTGTCGAGCGCATGAATACCGAAATGAAAAAGCTCGGCTTGCGCTACACGCGTTTTGCGGACGCTTCCGGATACAGCGAATTGAATGCAACGACGGCACGCGAGTTTGCGTCCTTTGCCCGCACGTATTTACACCTCTACCCCGAAGCGCTCAAAGAATTCCATTCGGTACAAACGCTGCGCTACCCGCAGAGTCACAACAGTCCGCGTGAAAATCCGTCCCCTTCCGTTGTGCAAAAAAACACAAATCCCGCACTCGGCGTTATACCGGGCGCCGACGGCTTAAAAACCGGCTTTATTCCCGAATCGGGTTATAACCTTTCTCTTACGGTTGAACGCGATAATTTGAGTATTCTATCGGTTACGCTCGGCGGACCGGGGCAAGGTACCGTTCAGGGCAATGCCTACCGCCTTAAAGACGCGCAAAGCTTAACCGACTATGCCTACAATAATTTTAAAACGGCAAGCATACCCGACAGCGCACAGATTCCCGTCGGCATTATCGGCGGAAAAACCGCAAGCCTTTTTGCCCGCGAAACGGTTCCCTGCACGGCAACCGTCCCCGCCTCCGCTTCGCAGATACGGCGTACCTTCGAACTTCCCGATTTCATCTACGCGCCCGTTAAGACAGGCGACAAAATCGGAAAAGCGGTTTACAGCGTCGGCAATATGCGCATAAAAGAGATTCCCCTGATCGCCGACCGCAGCGTTGAAAAATCTTCCCGGTTCAAAAAGATTATCGATACGGCGGCAAAAAAACTTATCTTACTGCTTCGCAGCGGCAAACGTGCGATACACCAAGCAAAGACCGCAGCGAACTAAACAAAGACCGCGGCTCACTAAGCGAAAGCCGCCGGCATTTTAAATGTATTTTTCATTTTTTGCTTATTTTTTTCACATACTATTGACATAATCATATTATACTGAATATAATATGATATAAATTATATTATTATAACGGGAGGAAGATGAGTGACATTTAACACGGGAGCCGCCCTTTTGGATGCCGTAGTTTTAGCCGTCGTTTCGAAAGAAGGAACATACGGTTATAAAATTACGCAGGACGTCCGCAGCATTGTGGAAGTATCCGAAAGTACGCTCTATCCGGTTTTGCGGCGGCTTCAAAAAGACAGCTGCCTTGAAACCTACGATATGGAATTTGCCGGAAGAAACCGCCGCTATTATAAAATTACGCCCAACGGAATGATCCGGCTCGACGGGTACAGACGCGAATGGAAACTGTATCGGAAAAACATAGAACACGTTCTTTTTGGAGAAAACTGATATGACAAAAGAAGAATACCTAAAAAGGCTGCAGTATGAATTGCAAGCGCTGCCGCATGACGAACAAACCGAAGCGATGAATTATTACCGCAGCTATTTTGAAGATGCCGGCGACGAAAAAACCGCCGATGTAATCGACGAGCTGGGGCCGCCGGAAAAAATGGGCGCTTACATACGTTCCAATTTTACCTGCGTTCCCGGCGAAAAAATACATAAGCGCAAAAAAAGCGGCGGTACCAACGACGGCCGCAATTCAAGCGGCATCAACATGCTGCTGCTTATTTTACTTTTAACGATAAGCTTTCCCGTATGGGGGCCGGTCGTTTTGGGAATCTTGGGCGCCGTATTCGGCATTATTGTCGCCGCCGTTGCGCTGACCTTTGCCGGAGCCCTTGCAGCCGCAGGCATTTTTGTGGCGGGCATTGTGCTTGCCGCGGCGGGAATCGGGCTTCTTTTCAGCGTACCCTTCGGCGGCTTATTGGGTTTGGGCGCCGGTTTATTTTTAACGGGAGCCGCCCTGCTTGCCGGCATATTCTTTGTATGGCTTGGGGTAAAAGTTCTGCCCTTTATCATACGAGGCATTGTACGTCTGTGCAGCCTGCCGTTTAGAAGACGAAGCGCGTAAAGCGGCAAAACAAATCCGAAATTCAGAGAGGACATTATGAAAAATTTGATTAAAGTACTTGTAACGATTGCGGTCGTACTTATGTGTGTGGGACTTATTCTTGTGCTCGCTTCTTTTGCAGGCGGAACAAACTTTAAAAAGCTCGGCAATCTTTTGCACGATACCTACGATTCGAACGGAGGAAGGTGCATCGGCGGCAGGCGCATTGTAAAAAATCTTGCGAACGGAATAGAAGCGTTAACCGACGGAGATTATGATGACGATGATTGGGACGATTATGATGATGACGATTTGAACGAATTTTTTGACAAAGAATTCTCACTGAACGATGCCGAATTCAATAAAAAATATCCGATAAAACGGAATTATGAATACACGCCGAGCGACAACATCACGTCATTGGATATCGACGTAGGAGCCGCAAGAATTTTTATGGAACGGGGAGAGAATTTTTCGGTTAAGATTTTCAGCGGTAAAAAACGTAACATAACGAGCAGACTCGAATCGAACGGAAAGCTTAAAATCGACGAAGCACATGCGAGCGCTAAAAGATACAAGGGGCTGAAAAACTATAAAGCCATCGTCCGTATAAGCATTCCCGCCGATACGGTTTTGGACGAGCTGGATCTTCAAATAAATGCCGCAGCTTTTTATGCCGACCGTATTTCGCTTACGGTGCAGGAATTTTCCGCGGAACTGAACGCCGGTGTTATACAGATAAAAAAGCCGGAACAATTTCTCTGCTTCGGTACCGACATAGACTGCAATGCCGGTTCAATCATCGTTGAAGGTGCTTTACGCGGCCGGACAGACATCGACTGTACCGCAGGACAGGTTGTGCTGAAAATCGACGGTGCGGACGAAGCGTATTCGTGGGATACGGATGCCGCATTGGGATCGGTTAAAATAAACGACAATTCCGTTTCGGGCAATTCCCGACAACGTTCGGCCGCCAAAGAAAAAAATCATATCGATATATCCTGTGCCGTCGGCAGCGTCGATATATCGATCGAATAAATCACATAAACCGTATAATGTAATCGGCATAAGCCGGAGGAGATTTTATGACAAAGAAACTGTACAAAAGCGACAATAAAATGGTGTGCGGAGTGTGCGCGGGAATCGCCGAATATTTTAATATCGATCCTACGCTCGTGCGACTGTTAACCGTATTTTTTATGTTTGCCGGAGTCGGAAGCGGCCTTATCGCGTATATTGTCGCCGCGGTGATTATACCGGATAGAAGCCGGCCAGAGCGAACAGCCAAAGAAGATATACCGGAAAAAGAGGCAGAGCGCTGACAAGGGCGCGGGCAAAAGAATGCATAAAAGAACCTTTCTTTTGTGCCGGAACTTTTGCGTAAGGCGCCGCAGCTTCCGTTGCGTCCGGCGAGGACAAAAACACTTGCAGCAAGCGTTCATCGGTTTTGTCGATGAGGGACGAGGCGGAAGTTTTAAGCTTTATAAAAAACGAAAAAAAGGACTTTGCCTTTACACTCGCCCGTTTCATTGCCGCTGCCGACCGCTCCGCCGACGCTTGTCCCGCATTCGTTTGTTCCCCGTCCGCGTCCGAATCCGCATGAAGCGGTTGCTGCGGCGCCTTTTCGCTTAACGCGTCAAAATAATAAAACACGCGGCTTAAAAAACCGCCGGCTTTTCCGGGAAGGTTCAAGTCGCGGCTTACGGCGTATTGGGATACAAAAACCATAGCCAACAGCACGCCGCTTTTATGCAAACCGTTTTGCACGGCGCCCAAGGTTACTTTAAACTTACCGAGCGAAAAAAGCACCAAACCTTCGGGTGTAAACAAATTAAAAAAGATAACCGAAATACAGATAATAAGCGGCGGAAGAATACGGATTCCGCCCTTTTTAAGCAGGTTCAGCGCAATAAAAAGCGCAATATCCGCCCACAAATACGCAAGGGAACGCTGAAATAAAATGCCGGGCAAACACAAAACGGCGCAAAAAAACAAAGTCGACGGATTAAGCGTTTTAAAAAAATCTTTTATACCATGTTTCATAGATACAAACTTCCGGCCGAGGCGTTTTTCGGCAATAGCGCAAACCAGCGCGAGCGCGCGGCAAAAATGCCCGTTATAAGGCCCAAACACAATCCCGTTACAAAACCCGAAATTAACAGCACCGGCGCAATGTACAGCACGGCTTTTCCGAAAAGTAAAAAGTTCGACAGCGCGATTTGCGCCGCGGTATTTGCAAACGCTCCGGCCAAACTGACGCCGACACAGCTTACCTGCCGTTTTGCGCTTCGCTGCAACACAAGCATCGCCGCAGCCGAAGCGAACGAACCGGCCGCCGAAAACAAAAAAATATATGAAAAAAGAGTTCCCGTAATAAAGCCCTGCCCCAGTATTTTAAGCAGCACCAAAAGCAAAATCTCTTTTGCGCCGAATACATACAAAGCCAGCACGAGCGGCATATTCGCAAGTCCCAAACGCATAAAAGGAAGGGGCTTGGGAATTACATATTCCACGGCGGACAAAAAAAGACACAGCGAAGCGAAAAAAGCAATTAAATTACGCCGATTTATCGTATCGGGATTTTGCATACACCAACCTGAGTTTACAGTTACTCCTTATAAACTATCACTTTTCGCAAGCTTTTTCAACCGCCGTATCAACCGTGTTGTGCAACGCGTCAGGCGAGAATTTACAACTAAAAAAGGGGTTCCTAAAACATGGAAAGATGCTGTAGAATTGAGAATCGGAAAACAAAAATCATCATTCAGAACTGATAATTTGTTTGGTTCTATTGATATGATGGCTATACATTAATTGGGGGTAATTATGGAATGTTTTAATATTGGCACTATATATAATGATTTTCGGTATCCGAAATTGTTTATAAAAGCATTGGAATTGAATTTAGTTGATTTTGATTTTTGGTATTTTATGTCGCCAGAACAAGTTATGATACGAATCAATGGCTTAATAAAAAGATACCCAAAAAGGAAATTGATACCATTTGCGAGACGCGACGATAACGATGATATTGCTTGTTTTGAAGTAGGCAAAGGACAAAGGATTCAGATTATACATGATTTTGCTTCAGAAGGGTATGAACAACGAAGTGAATATAATAGTTTTGGAGAATGGATGAAAGTTATCGTTGATGAATTGATTAGGAATGAAGAAAAATGAATTATACAGAACTAAGTAAAGAAATATCATATGCTCTGCGCCATGCACCTTATCCTTCAGGATTTTAAAATAAAGAGGTTTATATGTATACAGAATTAGATGAGTTGTTAGAACAAAATACAACAATCGATGCATGGTATGATGATGGTTTTTTAATTGCCCGTTCCATTCTTAATGATTTTTCACAAAATGATTGGAATATGCTGAAAAACAATATATTAAATAAGGATTTGGAATGGCAAAAAAAATTGGCATATTCAATTAGTAATAAAATAATCATCGATGAATTAGATATCCTATTGGAATTATTAAAAATTAATAATGATGAATTAACTGAAATATGTATTGATTCCCTAAAATTATATTGCATCCCTAAGTTTGAAAATATAATCAAAAATAATCCGAATGTTTTGAAAATAATACATGACAAAAATAATTTCCAAAGCAATTTTACTAGGACTGTTATTGAACAAGTTATGCAAATCCTTAATTTTCGTTCGTAATTAAAATTAGGAGACATTCCTGCATTATCTTCCAAGTGGATTTGTTGAGGCACTGGGCAACCCAATACAGTTAGTTATAACAGGGATAATAACGGTAGGACTTGCGATAGCAACAGGCGGAGCAAGCATAGCAGCAGAACTTGGGGGTGCAATGGCAGCTGCGGGTATTGCGTTAAGCGCAGCTTTGATCTAGGGCTCGATGATTTGGTAAATTATAAGGAGGATTATTTTTATGGATTATAATGAATTTATGGAAATTTTAGAAAAGGAAAACTTAAATAATATTAGTTTTAATGAAAAGAATTTATTAAGCGATACGGTATATTTTCTGAGACAAAATGATGGATTTGTTGTTTATACAACAGATGAACGTACTTCAGTATTTGGGAAAATACGAAATTTTCAAAATGCGGAAGATGCATACCGAAATGTATTGAAAAGATTAAGAGCATTTAAATCTTGAGTTTTAGTGAAATTCCATTACCTGTACAATTTCTTTTAGAACTAGGTTTATTACAAATAGACAATATTGTATGATAGAATAATAATAGGAAATTATAAGGAAACTGAATTATGGAAATAGTTTTTATGGATGATTGGAATTATAGAATGGTGAAAGATAATGATAAATATATTTTTTATGTCTTGTGCGGTTCCTCAGCAATGTTTGAAAAAGAATATTATTTATCAAATGAGGATATCAAGGAATTTCTAAAAGAGATGAAAAAATGGTGTGACAAAAAGGCCGTAGAATTACGTAATTTATGAAATTGAAAAAATTATGAGTTTTATGAATGAAAAAGTAAGAAAAAATTCTGCATATGCAGTCATTAAGAAAAACGGATTTAAGGGCAGCGGAAAAATGTATCCGCAAAGTTACATAGATTTCTTTATTAAGGAGAGCCAACAACCATGAACAAGAGAATCTTTTATGCAGTACTTATGTTAGGAGTGTGCAGTATGGCAGTAACGGCAAGCGGGAAGAAAAGATTGTTTATTATAACGCAGGATAATATGCCTCCGTTCGGCGCGGAAGAACGGCTTGCAACAAAGGGCGAATACGAACAGGAGCTTGTGTTTTTATTTACCAACAGGTCGAATAAAAAAGATTTTATTCCGGTTATTTACACAAAAAAGAAATATAAAAAGTTATACATAAGAGAGATAAATCTTGCGTACAATGATATGTATTATCTGGTGATGATGAAAGCTGAGATGAAATTGCCGGAAGAAGTGTACTACCATGTAGGACATAACGAGATAGGATGGAGATCGGACGGGGAATACTACTGGCTGAACGGCTTTTTTGCGGAAGCTAAAGATGAATGGCATTGGAGTAAACGTTGGCCTAGAGATTATGATTTTGAGTTCATCTTTGAGGACAAGTTGTATGCTGCAGAACCGTTTACTTTCCGGTTGGAATTCTTATATCACTTTGATGATGAGCCTGAAAAACGTCTGGTATTAAACTATACCGTAGAACCGCGGGAAGTAGACGAGCAACAGCGTAAGCGAGGGGGCTGGTAGAAGGAGCGAATGACTGATAGAGTCAATCAAGAAAACCTAAACCGTTTTATAAAAGAAATAGTCAAAGCCTACTGCTACCAAAAGTCTTATGGGACGGCACGGTAAGCGAGCACTACGATAAAAAAAAGCCCGCTTTACCTTTAACGCGCTCAAAGATATATCGGGTTTTAATTGGACTAAAGGCTACGATCCGAATGACACGGTAGAAAAAAAAAGGCTGGCACGGAGCATACAATAAAGACGGCTATAGGGTGAAATATTCATACGCCTCACGCCGGGATCTCATATGGCTGAATAAGAACATCGGCGGGAATATCCAACCCGACGGAAAGTTTTCGAATCATAGTAAGGCTTAACGACCGTTTTCCCGACAGGACTTCGGAAACTTTTGATTTATTGCCGATATACGGAATTAAATCTTTTTGCGCAAGATTCATTTGTTCCATTCTGAATCTTATCGCCTCAAGAGGAGACGGAGATTCTATAGGGAAAGTGCGCTCTTCATATAACTCAACCAAAGCACTAAGCAATTCCAAATCATCCGCTTCTTTCGTATGCGGTTTTGCATCAAACAATTCATCTATCATCTTCAACGCATCGTGATACGCTTTTTTGGTTTTAATTAATTGTACAGCCATATTTATACTGCCTCCGCATTTATTTTATTATACGCTGCATGAGTTCCGATAAATCTAATATAAACTATAGAAAAATTATAGTTTATTTTTACAATAAGCCTATAATTATTCCCTGCAATATTAAAACAAACCCTGTTGTCCGCTAAGAAACTTGCCGAAGGATAACGCCGCTTTATATCATCAGGACTTTGCCATTGTGCCGTTTTTACTTCTCTAAACCAAGCTTCTAACGGAGCCTTTGCCGTCGAGTGTTTTATCCAATAGTCAACAAGCGTTTTTCGTGCAATTATTCGCATAGCAATTACACCTTACAACAGGTTCCCCTAATGGGAACTTATATAGTATACCTCAATACGAACGGAATGTCAAATCTATACGCTAAAAGCACCTTCATTCGAATAGTACGGTATTAGAGCTTTAAGCGTATCGCTTAAAGGAACGACTCGAAGCTTTCTGTCAGCCTGAGAGCCGCACTTATTAAAGTCGGTTCGTTCTCGCTCCGTATAGCGATAAAATCCGTCTACGACGAACATGTTTTGCTCAAACAAAAACTGTTTTACCCGTACGCCGATAGCCTCTCCCAATCGCAACCCGTAAGAATATCTTTTTTTTGTTGTGTTTCGTCACAAAACAGCGGGGGTAACGATGACAGGTAGGCAAGCGATTCTGCCTGCGTTTTACAATTTTTACATACCTTTTGAATCTTTTTTCCCGAAACGGGATCGATAAAATACGATAAAATAATAGTATTCAAATGCCGTTTTTAATCGGGCAACCCGGATTTGAACCGGGGACCCCAAGTCCCCCAGACTTGTACGCTAACCAACTGCGCTATTGCCCGTTATTTGCCGCAAAGATACGGTAAACATGATTATCTTAGCGAAAAAGCGCAAAAGAGTCAACGGGGAATTTTTGCCGCGGGCGTTCTTGCGATGGTTGTTCCGCCGAATTTGCCCGCCCCCTTGAGCGTTTTTTGCACATAGCGTATACTGTCGGTATGAGTATGGCCGGCACAAAGATGATTGCGCAAAACAAAAAAGCCCGCTTTAACTACACCGTAACCGAATCGCTCGAATGCGGCATAGAACTGAAAGGTACGGAAGTAAAATCGGTAAAAGCGGGGAACATCTCTTTTCCCGACGCCTTTGCCGAAATCTCGAACGGAGAAGTTTGGCTGAAGCAATTGCATATTTCCGAATATGCGTTTTCTTCCGTATTCAATCACGATCCGGACCGGCCGAAAAAATTGCTTTTACACCGCGACGAAATAAAACGGCTGAACCGCAAGGTCGAAGAAAAAGGCGTAACGCTTATTCCGCTTGATTTTTATCTGAAAAACGGAAGAGTAAAAGTCAACTTGGGATTGTGCCGCGGCAAAAAACAATACGATAAGCGTTCGGATATACGCGAACGCGACATTCAGCGCGATATGCAGCGGGACTTCCGTAAAGGATTGAACGGATGTTGAATAACGTACAATCCCGACTGAGACATTCCCTGTTGCTTTTTATGCTGTGCCTTCCGGCCGCTTTTTTAAGCGCGCAGGCAAAGCGGGCACTGTACGTTTATGCAAGCTCATCGTCTTCGGGCGATTCGGCCGTAATTAAAATGACAGAGGATTTGTTTTTTTCGCAGTTGGCCTCGTCGGATCTTTTTACCGTGCACGATATGCGTTCAACCGAATATTCGTCCGCCGAGCTTACGCGCTACGGAAGCGCCGATTCCCTGTTTTTTTATACGCAGATATATGAAAAAGACGGTCAATGGTTTTTAAAGCTGCATTTAATCGACGGTGCAACGGGCAAAGAAACGGTGCTGCAAAATAATTATGACGGCTACTATAAAATTCTGACCGAAGCCAAAAATTCGCTGACTTCTCTTATAAAGCAATTCAACGCAGGCGAGGCGCAAAAAACCGAAAAACAGGGCACTTCTTCCGTAACCGTCGAAAAACTGTCGGGTACATGGTACGGCGAAGACTATATCGATAAAATTATCATTTTACGCGGCGGAAGAGGTTTTGTGATTTTTAAAAACGGCGCATCGATGAATGTTTCCGTAAGCGTAAGCGGCAACCTTTTGTCCGCCGTACAGCAGGGCAAACCGAACGCATCGTTTTTTCCCGAACTTCCGCGCGAAGTCGCCCTCGTAAATGCGCCGGAAGCCAAACCCGTCCGCTGGGAACTGACCGTCGAAAGCGAATCGGCAATGAAGGGCGTTAAAATAAGCCTTGTCGCCGAATACGACAATTCGGGAGTTCTTTCGGTAAAAGAGGGACGCATTCCCGTGCGCTGGCACCGCTGATATTTTTGCGGCACTAATCGCCGCTTTCTATGTGTACGATGCCTTGACGCAGAATTTTTATTTCGCCCCCGGTAATGTCGACTATCGTGGACGGAAGGCTTTGCTTTTGCGCCCCTCCGTCTACAATGCAAAACACTTCCGAGCCGAATTCTTTTTCCATTATTTTTACGTCGGCGATAACGGGCGCACCGCTGCGGTTGACGCTTGTCGAATAAAGCGGCGTTTTGCACGCGCGTATAAGAGAACGCAACCATTCATCGTCCGGGCAGCGGAAAGCGGTTGTCGTGTGTCCGCCGGAAGCATTTTGTGTGGGAACGATGACGGTTAAAGCGCCCGGCATATGCGAGCGGATTTTATCCGGCACAATTGTCGGCGAATACCGGGCAATGTCTTCCGGGTCGGCGATGAGTTGTATAAAGGGCTTTCCTTCATCGCGCCCCTTAATGCGACGTATCGCGCCCTCGCTTAAAGGAACGATGCCCGAAAAACCGTAGACCGTATCGGTCGGAATAATGACGACTTTTCCCTCAAGCAGCGCTTCGGAAACCGAGGAAAGACAATCCGCATCAGACTTTTGCAGGATCATGATACCGGATCACGCTTAAAATCGAAAAGACAAGATTGTAAAAAACAAAGGCTAAAAAGGCGATGCTTTTTGCAAGCCATTCGGGAATAAAAACGATGTCGGGCCGTAAAAGTTTTGTACCCGGATCGTAGACGGCAGGCGGCGGTTCGGGAATTCCGTTTATCTTTACCAAGTGTTCGCCCGGATAAATAAAGCCCATTTTTTTCGCATAGGATGCGATAACATCGCGGTCTTTTTGCAGAGCGGTGCTTTCCGTTAAAAGTCGGCTGTTCAAATCCTGTAAACGCTCGACGCCTACGGTAAGCGCAATCTTTTGTTTTTGCAGCTGATTGTACGCCCATATTCCTTCCTGCCCGAATATAACCGACAGACATACATATACAAAAACGGCGGCGATTATCGAAAACATAAAATGAAACCGGTTCATATTTTCAATTTTCGGTTGTTTTCCCCTTTTACTGAATATAAAAAGTATGCTATAATATTCGAAAGAATCGGCAAAACGGGTTAATAAAACCGCCTGAATTACCGATATATAAGATATACGTATATTTTGTTTGCATGGAGCAGTTATGTCTATAGAGCATGAAAACTTCGATAATATTTTGCAGAATAAAGATGAAAAAGATCTCGAACAATACGGCGTATGGGTAAAAAAGCCCTCGGAAGAAGAAGCGAAGAAAAAAGAAGACGGAAACGATTCTTCGGCGTTTTTTATCGATGATTTTGATTTTGCCGACGTGCCCGATATA
This sequence comes from Treponema maltophilum ATCC 51939, assembly GCF_000413055.1. NCBI lineage: Bacteria > Pseudomonadati > Spirochaetota > Spirochaetia > Treponematales > Treponemataceae > Treponema > Treponema maltophilum. The sequence continues at coordinate 1,276,110 of NZ_KE332518.1, forward strand.
GACACAATTCCCAAAGCCGTAAACGACAACTTAAACGCGAAAATCGACGAAGCTCTGGAATCGGCGGCTACGGCGGCTCCCGAGAATTCGGCAGAAGAGCTTACGCCGATTGAAGAAGCCGAGACGGAAGTTCCCGCCCCGGCGGAAGAAACTTTTGAAATCGACGATTTTAATATAGAAGAATACGTGCCGCACACAGAAGAAAAAAACAAAACCGGCGCCGACGAACAGCCTCTCGATATCGACCTGTCGTTCGATGACAATTTTGAGCAAATCATGCCCGACTTTCCGAAAGAAAGCGAAGAAACCGCCGAAGTCAAGTTTGCAGACAAAACCGATTCGGCTGCCGGCGGCGAATTTGAGGAAATCGATGCGAGCATGTTCGATTCGGACGAGCCGCTTGAACCCTCCGTGCCGGAAAGCATAGACCTTGAAGCCGCCGCGGTACCGGTTGCGGACGAAAACGTGCAGACGGAAAGCGTTCCGCTCGAAGCCTTTGAAAATCCTGACAATACTGAAACCGTAGCCGATGAACCGCCCGCTATGGAAAGCGTCGATATATCGGCCTTCGATACGGAGAGCACCGGAGTTCCTTCAACCGCGGCATCGAATGAAAAATCTCAAACGGATCAAATATACGACATTGCCGTAAAAGCCGACGACGAAACCGGCGATTCGGAACAAGACGAAAAACCGCACGAGCAGGCAAAAACGGCGGATGTTCAAACAATGAGCTCTTCTCTCCTTGAAAAAATTATGGGCGAACTCTCGCTTTTACGCCACGACATTAACGAATTAAAAGAAGACTTTACCACATTAAAAACCGCCCCTGCTCCGTCCGCCGGCGATACCTCTAAAGCCGACGAAAAAGAAGGCGGCGGTTTTTTTGCCGACGACGGCGGCGACGATACGATCGCGCTTTCGGGCGACGAGTTGAATAATATTTTAACCAGCGCCGATTTTACGGATGAAGCCGAAAACGAAAAAGAAAACGCGTCTGCTGCGGAACCGTCAGCCGAGGCGCCTGCCGAAATAAAAGAAGAAGCTTTTCCGGAAATCGAACTTCCCGAAGAACTTATGATTGACGAAGCCGAGGCTGAAGCCGAAAATACCGAAGAAGCATCCCCTATGCCGGAGTTGAATATTGAAGAAAACGAACTTCATGAACCGCAGCTTGACGATATAGATTTCGACTTAAGCGAAAACGAAACCGTCGAAGAAGAGCTTCCGAGCGAAATAGAAATTCCGGTTGTCGAAGATCTTGTCGTGGATTCTTCGGCCGAAGATTTTTTTGACGAAGACGATACGCCTAAAGAAATCGATGAAACGGACGTGCGCTTTTTAGCCGAAAATCCCGCGGAAGCGGAACATGCAGCCGAAGTTGCAGAGGAACCTGCGGCAAAACCGGAAGCGGAGGACGAAAAAGAAGAAACGGATCAGTATTCTCCCACCAACCAGGTTTTTAACAGCAGGCAGTGGCAAAGCGAAGGCGAAACGGATCTTTCTCTCGAAGAAGAGGCGCCGGCCGAAGTTTCCGAACCCGCTGAAGAAAAAACGACCGAAACGGTATTCGGCAAAAACATAGATACCGACGGCGGTTCGGCGCACAAAACGGAACAGCCGGCAAACATTCCGCAAAATATGCGCGATGAAATAAAATCGGTTTTAGCGTATATGGATCAGCTTTTGGAAAACCTTCCCGAAGAAAAAATCGTCGAGTTCGCGCAATCGGAACATTTCCCCGTATACAAAAAACTGTTTAACGAACTCGGATTGTCTTAATGGGTTTATACGGCTTAGCAAGCAAATATGCCGCCGGCGGAAAAAACGAATCGGCGGCACCTTTTCTCGATGTGTTGTTGACAAACTTTCACCGTTTTGCCGAAGGGATCGCCGTACATTTTGCAATCTTTGCCGAAGTAGACGGCAATTTTCAAATAGTTTTAAATCACGGCTTTGACGCCGAAACGGTGCGCAAATCGATTTCCACGCGCGACTTTTGGAACGGAACGCTTGCAAGCGACGGCCGGCACATTCTGCAAGGAGAGTCTTTAAGCGGGCTGTATCAATTGTTTTCCCGCCGGGACTGCACGTTCGAAAAGCTGTGCATACAAAAATCGCTGCAAAACGAATGTCCCTTTATTTTCGTTGCGACCGGCGTTCCGGATGAACAATTTTTTGAAAAAAAAATCCCGCGAATTCTTGCTTTTGTAAACGATTTGTACGCTATATTGTCTGCCCTTTCCCGAAAATGTGCTGCGGCAAGCAATGCACCCTTTGAAAATACCGCGGCACGTGCCGAACAAGCGGCGGCATATGCTATACGACTGAATAAAGTTTTTGAATATCTTTCCGCAAGCCTGTATCCGTCGGATCTCGATTTTATTTGCACCTGTCTTTGTCTTGCACTCCCGGCTGCAACCGCAAAGCCGGGGGCAAACGGCGCCGCCGAAGATCATACCGTTTTATATTCGGGAAGTACCGAAAAAAGCGATGAAGCTGCTTTCGCGCACATAGAAACCGTCATACAAAAACTGCTCAGCCCCCGGTGCGCGTCCCTTGTGCCGATCGAAAAGGCGAGCGCAAAAGATTATGGTGCATCTTGAACCGGCGCACGACGCGTTTACGTTTACCTGCACAGCCGGCGGGCGCTATCTGCACTCCGCATATAATCCGAGGCGCGAAGCGCAGCAGTTTGTATCTTCCCTTACATGCGATTTTAATCCTTTTTGTCTTGTCGTTTTAGGTCCCTGTCTTTCGTATTGCCTTCCTTTTTTGCGCGCGCGCTTTCCGGCAATTCCCCTCTACGCGATTCAATACGACGAATGTTTTTTGCCCGATTTTTCCGCCGATTTTACAAACGCAATGCAAACTGCGTGTGAAAAATCCTCGTGGGACGGCGTTTTTTTTTGCGGAAACGAAAGCGGCGTTTTGTCCGAAACGCTTTTTTCCGCCTTGGGCGACCGGCAGGTTTTCGGCGCTTTTTTTATCGCATGGAAGCCCGCCGAGCAGGTTTTTGAAAACAAAAGCCGCCTTGCATGGGAAGCGGTAAAACTTTTGCTGCAAAAAAGCAGGGATGTACTGGCAACGCACAGTTTTTTTTCGCGCCGATGGCTTAAAAACAGCGTAAAATTCTGCGCCTATCTGTGCCGTCCGTGTACGATTGAAGCCGGAAATCAACCCATTTTGGTCGCCGCATCGGGACCGTCGCTTGCCCCCTCCCTTCCCTTTATACAAAAACACCGCGCGTCCTTTTTTGTGATCGCCGTATCTTCGGCGCTGAATGTCCTCGTTCACAACGAAATATATCCCGATATGCTTATAACGACCGACGGCGGTTTTTATGCGCGGTACCATGTGCGTATTTTAAAAAAACTGCACGATCGCGGAATCGACATCCCGATTGCCGCACCGGCCGAAAGCAATATCGATCCTTTTTTACTCGAAAACCTCCCCGTTTTGCCGCTTCGTTACGGCGACGGAATCGAAAGCCTGCTCTTCGATTTTTGCGGCATTAAAGCAGCCCGCGCCGTACGCAACGGCAGCGTAAGCGGTACCGCGGCGGACTTTGCCCTTTCCATAAGTTCATCGCCGGTATTTTTTTGCGGTTTGGATCTTGCGCCTTCAAGGGGCTTTCAGCATGCGCAGCCGAATGTCCTTGAACAAAACGACAGCCGGTCCGACAACCGCCTAAAACCGCTTTCATCGCGCTTATATGCATCTTCACATTCGCCGCTCGGCATATACCGCCGCTGGTTTTCGGCTCAAGGTAAAAAATTTTCCGGCCGCGTCTTCCGTCTGTCGGATAAACCGTATAAAGCGCCGCTCGGTTCAATCCGCGATATTTTGTGGACGGAACTCGATGAAGCCCTTATCGAAAACGGAAAAAACGCAAAAAAAGGCGCGGTGCGCTGTTTACCGCAAAGGGATAAGGGCGAAAACAAAAAGGCGGTTTTTTCATTTTTAACCGAACAAATGGAGCGCAGGGCGAACGAAAATCTGTGGTACGAAAACTGCGCACTCATCGATTATTTGTCGGCGCTGAAATACCCGAAAAACGAAAAATTTATGCACAAATGCCGCGATTCGCTATTGCACACATTCGACGAACTGTTTAAGCTGTTGTAAATGAGCAAAGCGGATACGTCGTGCTATGCGACATGGGTGCAGTCGAAAACAGGTACTTTTTTGCCCTGCTATAAAGACGGTAAACCTTCAGCGTCGATATACAATCCCGAAAAAGAAGCCTCCTCTTTTGCCGCGCTTGACGTATTCAGTCAAGCGGGTTTTATCCTCGTAGCCGGCATCGGCGCGGCGCTTCATTTAAATGAACTGGCAAAACGCCGTCCCGATGCCCGCATTGCGGCCGTCGAAGCAAACGAAGAGTCGCTGCGTTTTGTTTTAAGCGATCCGCGCGTAAAGCTCGATGACCGCATTGCCGTATGTACGGCCGACGGCCTCTACGATTTTTTACTCGAGCGATATTTTCCGCCGGCGGACGGGAACTTTTGCTTATTTCCGCTTCGATCCTGGGCACAGGCAAATCCGCCCGTTTTTGAGCGCATAAAAGAAAGCGCGGATAAAGCGCTGAGCGATATCGGTGCCGACGTTTCCACGCAAGCGCGTTTCGGAAAACTGTGGCACGCCAATATTATGCGCAATTTGTTTTTGTATGCGAGCGTGAGCGCACATCTGCTTACCGACTTTACGCGCACGGCATTTCCGACCGAAAAAACTGCTTTTATTGCCGGAGCGGGTCCGGGTCTCGAAAACGGTTTTGACGATTTAAAACGGCACCGGGATTCTTATTATATCGTCGCAACGGATACGGCTTTTGCCGCGCTCAGTGCGCAGGGTATTGCGTCCGACGCGGTCGTAACGATAGATCCGCAGCTGCTTTCGATAGATCACTTTTATGCGCCGATCGATGCGAAAACGCTTTTTATCTGCGACCTGTGCTGCTGTCCCGCCGTCGTGCAAAGAGTGCTGCAAAACGGGGCGCACATCTTGTTTTTTAAAAGCGCCCATCCCTTGTGTTCCCTTATCGAACTTTTGCATGCTCCCGAAAAAAACGCCGAACCGCTTTTTCCGTTTTTTGATTGTTCAAGCGGAACGGTAATGCTTACCGCGCTTGATTTTGCCGTTAAAGCGGGCTTTAAACGCATAGTGACGGGCGGCGCCGATTTTTGCTATACGGACGGCAAAACGTACGTAAAAGGTTCGTATTTCGATCAACTGTTCGGCACGCAAAGTTCGCGCCTCGCGCCCGCGGAGCAAAAGTTTTGCGCGCTTATGTACGGAAACGAACTTGAAAGTGTATGTTGTGCCGCCGGCGGACAAAAAGCGTTTACGACTCCCCTTTTAAAACAATACAAAGAAGCCTTCGACCGTTTTTGCGCTTTACATGCCGGTACCGTCGAATTCATACATGCAAGCGAAGTTCCGACAAAAATAAAACGGGTACCGCCGCATACACAACAAAGCGACCTGCACGGCGATTCTTCTTTTGCCGGTACCGATACCGGTGCGGTAAAGCTTGCATCCTCTGCACCGGACAGGCGGCGCTTTACGCTCAAAGACTATAAGAATTTTTTGCTCCGGTACGAAAACGAGCTGCAAAGCCTGCAACTGCACAACAAAACACACAACGCGCACGGCGGCATACGCGCAACCGGCGATGCCCTACAAAAAAGCATACTCCCCTATGCCGCATGGTATGCTCTTCATTACGACAAACGCCTCGACTTGCATAAAATCGCCGAAGAAATATGCCATATTCAAAAAAAATATCTGTACAATACGACGCTATCTTGATATAATCATTTGCATGGGTGTAGCTAAAAAAGGGATATACGTATTCGCAGGAATCATCTTATCTTTGTTTGCGGTAACGACCGCGTATTTCGCGGTTTCCGTAACGATCAGTTTAAAGAACGGTCCCGCCCGCGCGGAACGGGATTTTACGCGAATAAGCCAAGACGTTAATTCGGTTCTTTTTTTCGATTTGAATGCGGAACGCCTTCGCGACTTTCAAAACAAAACGGTCGGCGACAAATATCTTGCCGCCCTGCTTGTCCGCTCGGGCCGCGACATCGTATTTGCCTATCCGTCGTCGTCGCATTTGATTGTACCCGATTCGCTCGGCATGCCTTCCTTAAAAAGTTCGTCGCCTTTTATTAAAGTATTCAGTACGACCGTTTCCGCTTCGTCAAAAGAAAATACGGTGCTCACGGCGGCCGTTTACACGCTGCATCCGTCCGACATTTACAATCCGGCGCGCCTTTCGTTTTTGGTCATATTGGCCTGCACGCTTTCGGTATTTGCCGTTCTTATCTATCTTTCGGTTTTCGGTCAAAGCGACGGCTCCGAAGCGGAAAAAACGGCCGCTCAAACGGAGTTTTTTTCGAATCCCGAACGGGAACCGGTGCCTGCCGTACACATGCCGACTTTTCAGCCGCAAACCGCTTCATACATCCCCGTTCCCGAAAACGCCGAGCCTGAAATCGCTTCGGATTTTGAGCCGCCCGAATACGCTCAGCCGTCCGCCTCCCCTGCGCGGCAGACACTGCCGGAAACGGCGAGTGCCGATCTTGCGGCAGTCGACGCTGCCGAAGATTTGCCGGCACAAGACCGCATAAGCGATCCGACCGGCTTGTTTTCGCCGACGACGGGCGTCGGGTGGGAATCGTACATGGAAACACGCCTCGATTCGGAACTCGTGCGCGCGGCTTCTTCCGAGCAGGATTTGGCCCTCGTGCTTTTGCGGATAAAGGGACTTGAAAACAATACGCTTATGATGAAGCGGATCGCCGCCGTTCTCCTCGATTTTTTTAAATTTCGCGACTTTGTGTTTGAATATAAAAAAGACGGTTTTGCCGGGATTCTTTTAAATATCAACCTCGATCAGGCGATGGTGCTGGCCGAAGCAATGCACACACAGCTGACAGATCTGCTCAAATCGGAAAATATCCGCGGGCAACTTGCGATAGGAATTTCGACGCGGAGCCTGCGCCTGTTGCAGGGCAGCCGCCTCATAACCGAAGCGAATCAAGCGCTCGAAAAAGCCTTCGACGAAACGGGCTTGCCGATAGTCGCTTTCAGAGTAAATCCCGATAAATACCGCCAATTTGTAGCCGACGCGACGCAAAGAGTTTAGTCCGTCGCATGACAGGCTTGCAGTCTTTGAATAGCCCCGACGGGACTTAAAGTTCGGCCGGCTGCAGTCAATCGGCTTTTTCGGTATTTTTTTCGCCCGTATCAAACAGTTTTTCCAAATCCGCTTTATTCGCGGCATCCGGGTACAACTCGATATAAGATGAAAATACTTCGCGCGCCTTTTCGGTTTTTTGAAGCGCGTGCAACACCAAAATATAATTGGTACAAACGTCTTTATCGTACGGATGGGATTCGTACAGCGCGGCATAAGCTTGTTCGGCTTTATCGAAATTGCCTTTTTGACCGTAAATCCACGCGACGGACTTTTGTACGAGGAGGTTGCCGGAATCGGTTTTTAAAAGGCTTTCGTATTCTTTTAAGGCCGCATCCCAATCTTTTGCGAGTGCCGCGTTCCGTGCTATTTTAAACGTCAATTCGCGTTCGGTTTTATCGCTTCCGGCAGTGCGGGCTTTTCGGTACAGTTCCAGCGCCTTATCGTATTTTCCCGATTCTTCGTAGAGGGACGCCAAAAGGTAATACTCGTTGCCCAAATTTTCAAGCAACTGCGCCGAGCGAAAATTGCGCATCGTGGCGGCGCAGGACGTCAACATAAGCGCGCACAAAACAACAACGAGCCGAAAACGACACATACGGTTCAATGGCCCAAAACCGTTTGCTCGATTTTGCGCAGCTGCGACCGGTACAAGCCGGCAATATTCGAACCGTAATCCGCTATAAGCTGAATGATATTGCGCGGAGAACTTTCGGCATCGACTCCGTTGAGCCGGTCGCCGGCGTCTCCCAAGCCGGGCATAATATAGGCGGCATCATTCAGCACCGGATCCATCCACAGCGTGTAGCAGGTGCAGTTATCCAAAGCGCGCACAACGCGCAAACTGCCTTTGAGCGCCGCAATAACGTTAAAAAACAATATGGAGCGCGGCTTTACGCCCTGTTCCAAAAGATATTTGACAATCGTAACCAAGGAGCCGCCGGTTGCGTTCATCGGATCGGCAAAAATAAGGTCTTTGCCGTCCATTTCGCTCAAGTTAAAAAAGGACTTATCCAAGTCGAGAATGTATTCCATATCGGCTTCGCTTTTCGTGTCGTCGCGCTTGATTTTAAACAGCGCAAAAGGTGTTACGTAGCCGTGCGAAGAATATTCTTCAACCTCTTTCGATATAATCATCGACGGCAAAAGCGCACCGCGGAGCATAACGCACATAACCGTGTTTTCGATTTTAAAGTCGATATCGGGAATTTTATGTACGGAATAGTTTTGCACGGGAATATTTACCGGCGTTTTAACGACCAAATAATTTTTGTTGTCGGTTTGATTTCCGGCAAAAGCCATGCGAAACAGCATTTCATATGCCCTTTGGCAATAGTACACAAACTCGTTGTGCCCGGTGCGGATATCGCGCAGTTTTGCAATAACGCGTGACGCTTCGGCATGGGCGGAAGGTTCCGTTGCAAACGAAAACACTTTCAGCGCCGGAACTTCTTCGCAGATTTTCTGCATTAAGTGTCCCATTTCGTTAAAAACGTCTATAACTTTTTTTTCTTCGTTTGCAATGGACGAACTGAACCCGCCCGCCGAAAGCAAGCTGAACGATTCCATTGCGCGTTTATACAGTACATCCATTTGCGCAAGGTATTCCTGATCTTTTTCCGTCAAATAGCCGTCCAGCGCTTCGGCTTTAAGAATTATTTTCGAACTCATGTCCGCCCCCTCATCGTTTTTTTTGCAGCAAACCGGTCAAGGCGGCTGGCCACACGACAAAATTGTCAAGAATAAGAACAGTGCCCCTGTCCTGCTTTACGATAATATTCGTACCCAATACCGCAAAACGGAACAGTTTTTCGGCGATTTTTAAAGAACGCTCATCGCTCATTTGCAGTTTTAATGTTACAATCGCATGATCTTCTTTATACGACTTTAAAGTTCCGGCCGCATATTTAATACCGAGCTCGATCGGCGAACCGACCATCTTCGGTAAAAGCGAGCCGGCGGTCGGCATATACACCGATACCAGTTCGGCATCATCCATAAGCGTACGCACCGGCAACGCAGTGTTTTCGCCGGGGAGCGACGGCCAATCGAGTACGGAAACGGGCGAGATAAGAGACAAAAAATATTTTTTTTGCATCGAAAGCACGTCTTTATTCGAGATAAAAATATGGTTGTTGTCGGGACTTGCAAGTTCGATATTGTTTGAATGTCTTTTGCGGTTGAGTATCATATCGGCGGCTTTTTCGCTCACATCGGTCCAGCCGTTTTTTTTCGTTAAGCCGGCATTGATTAAAAGCGACGGATATTTTCCGCGCGAAGCAAGCTGAAATTTTACCGTGCTTTTTAAGTTCGCACCCCATTCGATAAAAAAAGCCGCGGCGATTTCTTCCGTCCGGTTCAGCATGTTGTTGAGGTCGCTTTCGTTTACATCGTCGGTCCACGAATTGACGAGGTTGCGTACAAAACTTTTATTCGCTTCGTTTACGGGAATGTGAAGATAGACGTCAGCCCCGTCGTCAAACAAGGTAAAAAGATCGATTTGTTTGTTTTGCAGCGAAAGCGTTTTACAACCCGCAAAAAAAAGACAGACGAAAGCGCACAGCGAAAACAGTAAGCCGGCAGCCGATTTTAATTCACGCTTTTTCAATTTCAGCCTTCCATGTAAGTTCGCCGGTTTCAATTAAAGCGGCGCCGGAGATGCGGTCATTCCACCGCTCTTCGGATGCGAGAGTTTCCGATGAGATATAATCGGAAAACATTTCAAATGCTTTTTTGAGTTCGCCGTCTTTGTCTTTGTCGGCGCCGACCGAAAGCTTTATACGGTCGGTAACGTTCAAGCCCCTTTCTTTGCGCAGGTTTTGAACGCCGCGCACCAAATCGCGTGCATAGCCTTCGAGGCGCAGTTCTTCGGTGATTTCGGAATCCAAAGCGACCGTAAGCGTTCCCTCGTTGATAACCTTCAGCGTCGATTTTTCAAAGCGTTCAACGATTATTTTGTCCTGAGTAAGCTCTATCGGTTTTCCGCCGATTTCGATGCTCAACACCGCACCGTCGAGAACGGACTGAATGGAGCGCTGGTCGAGGCCGGCAATCACAGCCGACGCTTCTTTCATAAGCGGGCCCAGTTCTTTTCCCAGTGTGCGGAAATTCGCCTTCGCTTTGTATTCGACCAATTCGTCTTCGCGCTCGTGGAAAACCACTTTTTTTACGTTCAGCTCTTCGCGAATCGATTCTTCCATCGACAAAAGCACGGTTTTTTCGTCGGCATTGCGCGTAACGAATTCGACGCTTTTTAAAGGCTGGCGTATTTTGAGGTTGTACTGATAACGCAGCGCCCGTCCCATCGAAACGGCTTTTTGTACGGTCGCCATTTTAAATTCCAATTCGTCGTCGCGGTATCGCTCGTCGTAAACGGGATAGTCGGCCAAATGGACGGATAGCGGGTCGGTACAAGCGGCCGCGTCGCCGCCTGCGCCGTCGGAACCGGCTTCCGCAATGCGCAGATTTTGCCACATTGCTTCGGTAATAAACGGAATAAAGGGAGCGGCGGTAAGCGTAAGCGCTTTAAGCGCGGTATACAGGCTTTCGTAGGCTTCAAGTTTGTCGTCGTCGTTTTCGCTTTTCCAAAAGCGGCGGCGGCTGCGGCGGATGTACCAGTTGTTCAGCTGGTCGATAAAACCGACAATAGGATCGATTGCGGCCGACAAGTCGTATGAATCCATCGCTTCGGTAACGTCTTTTACGAGCTTTTGCGTAACGGACAAAATCCAGCGGTCGAGCGGATTAACCGGCGCCTTGTGTTCAAAGGCTTTTCCCGTTACGCGCACCTTATCGATGTTCGCATACGTAACAAAAAAGCCGTACGAGTTCCACAGGGGTATTAAAATACCTTTCAAAACATCGCGCACACCTTCGTCCGAATATTTTAAATCGTCGGCTTTTACGGCCGGCGAATGCATTAAAAAGAGGCGCACCGCATCGGCGCCGAAACGTTCGATAACGACGGCGGGATCCGTGTAATTGCGCAAACTTTTCGACATTTTTTTGCCGTCCGAAGCGAGGATAAGGCCGTTTACGATACAGTTTTTAAAAGCGGGCTTATCGAATAAAGCGGCCGCCAAAATCGTCAGCGTATAAAACCATCCGCGCGTTTGATCCAAACCTTCGGAAATAAAATCGGCGGGAAAATGGCTTTCAAAATACTCTTTATTTTCGAACGGATAATGGTTTTGCGCATAGGGCATCGAACCGGATTCAAACCAGCAATCGAGTACTTCCGGAATGCGGCTCATGGTGCCGCCGCACGAACAGGGAATCGTGATTTTATCTATAAACTGTTTGTGCAGATCTTCGGGGTACACGCCCGACAATGTTTTAAGTTCTTCGCGGCTGCCTACGCAAAGTGTTTTTCCGCAGTCGGGGCACTTCCAAATGGGAAGCGGATTGCCCCAATAACGGTTGCGGCTGATCGCCCAATCGCGCGCCCCCTCAAGCCACTTGCCGAACCTTCCCGTTTTTATGTGGGCGGGCTGCCACGTGATTTGATTGTTCGCCTTTAAAAGCGCAGGTCTTATCGATTCGACTTTTACAAACCAACTGCCGATTGCGCGGTAAATAAGGGGGCTTGAACAGCGCCAGCAGTGAGGATAGGCGTGCAAAATCTGCTCGCGTTTTACGAGTTTTTTTTCGTTTTTTAAGCGTTCGAGAATATCTTTATCGCAGTCTTTAACAAAGCGGCCTTCGTAATCGGGAACTTCGGCGGTAAACTTGCACTCGCCGTCTATCGGACATACGACGGGAATTCCCGTTCCTTTAAAGACTTTATTGTCGTCTTCGCCAAAGCCGGGTGCGGTATGCACAAGACCGGTTCCGTCTTCGGTCGTTACAAAGTCGCCGGTAAACACGCGGAATGCGCCGATCGACGCGGGATTTCCGTCGGAACCGTCGGTCGGTTCGGCTAAAGAGGCAAAGTACGGAAAGAGCGGTTCGTAGCGCATATCTTTTAGTTCGGCGCCCTTTTTTTTCCATACGATCGTATACTCGCTTTCGCTTTTATAATAGGCGCCCAAACGCGATTCGGCTAAAATATAGCATTCGTCGCCGTCTTTTACTTTTACGTAATCGATGTCGGGACCGGCGGTAAGGCCCAAGTTTGAAGGCAGCGTCCACGGAGTCGTCGTCCATGCCAAAAAGTAAGTATTTCCGTTCAACACATCCTTGTCGTCAAAACCATCGGGTATGCCGTTTACTTTAAAACGTATCGTAACGGCCGGATCGTGAACGTCTTTATAACCGCCCAAATTCAATTCGTGATTCGAAAGCACGGTGGCGCAGCGCGGACAATACGGCAAAATGTAGTGGCCCTCGTACAAAAGATTTTTGTCCCACAGGCTTTTCATAACCCACCAAATGGATTCCATATATTCGGGTTCCATCGTTTTATAGTCGTTGTCGAAATCGACCCAACGGCCCAAACGGGTTACCGTCTGCTTCCACTCTTTAACGTAGCGCAAAACGCTCGCGCGACACGCTTCGTTGAATTTCGCAATGCCGTATTTTTCTATATCAGCCTTGCCGCTCAGGTTTAATTCTTTTTCGATAAGATTTTCTACGGGCAAACCGTGACAGTCCCAGCCGAAGCGGCGCTCGACTTTTTTGCCCTTCATCGTTTGATAACGGGGAATAATATCTTTTATCGTGCCGGGAATAAAATGGCCGAAGTGCGGCAGCCCGGTTGCAAAAGGAGGTCCGTCGTAAAAAACATATTCTTCGCAGCCGTCGCGTTGTTTTACCGACTTTTTAAATACATCATTTTTTTCCCAAAATGCAAGGATTTCTTCTTCCTGTTTTGAAAAATCGACTTTGGGATCAACCTCTTTATACAAAATGGAACCTCTCAAAAGTATGAACTTACGGTAGACAGTATGGCATAAAATCGAAAAAAATACTAGAGACCGCAAACACTCACTTGCCGTTTTTATAAAAATAGGTTATATTACAAATATGAAAAAATTACAAACAAATAAAAGGCTATTGATTTTTTTATCCGTTGCTATTATATGTATTTCGTGTGTAAAACCGCACGCGCAAAGCGCTTCTAAACGGCAAACCGCACAGTCCGGAGGAAGTATGAAGGATTCGGTAAAAGAAATCTATTTTGCGGGAGGCTGCTTTTGGGGCGTTGAAGCATATTTTAAACGTATTCCCGGCGTGCAAATAACGGAAACCGGCTACGCAAACGGCAAAACCGCCCAAACGACGTATCACGAATTGGCAAAAACGGATCACGCCGAAACCGTACGGATTATTTACGATCCGGCGACAGTCAATCTGGAAGAACTGCTCGCCCGTTATTTTAAAATCATCGATCCTTTTTCCGTCAATAAACAGGGAAACGATACGGGACGCCAGTACCGAACGGGCATTTACTATACCGATCCGGCATCCGAAAAGTCCGTGCACGCTTTTTTAGACTTTATGCAAAAAAAATACGCACAGCCGTTTGCCGTTGAAATTCTGCCGTTAAAGAATTTTGTGCGCGCCGAAGAATATCATCAGGATTATCTGAATAAAAATCCGGGAGGCTATTGCCACATCGATTTAAGCCTTGCCGAAAAACCGCTTTACGACGAAAGCCGTTTTTCCGTCCCGCGTAAAGACGCTTTAAAGAAAAAACTCACGCAAATTCAATATGACGTAACACAACATAAGGCGACAGAAGCTCCGTATACAAGCGAATATGATCAATTTTTTGAAAAAGGAATTTACGTCGATGTTGTAACGGGAAAGCCGCTTTTTTCTTCCAGCGATAAATATGACGCGGGATGCGGCTGGCCGAGTTTTACAAAACCCATAACGACCTTTGCCGTCGATTACCGGGAAGATCCGAGCGCCGGGCTGACACGAACCGAAGTGCTTTCAAAAACGGGCGGCGCCCACTTGGGGCACGTATTCAACGACGGCCCGAGGCAAAAAGGCGGCTTGCGCTACTGCATAAACGGCGCCTCACTTAAATTTATTCCGTATGCGGATATGGAAAAAGAAGGCTACGGCGACTACATGCCGTATGTAAAATAAAATCGGCAAGGGACGGTCGGCTTTGGTCCGCCGCCCCACCGCCGACCGCTTCAATACGCGTGCCGACAGTATCGTCGATCCTGCCCCTTATGCCGCCGGCAAGGGACTTTCGGCCGCTTGTGCGATCCGCTGCCGGAATGTCCGTTTGAGATGTTCGCGCAAGATCGTAAACCGCCGCCAATACGTCGGAACTTTTTCGGATAAAGCGGCCGCGCCCCGTTTGCACGACATAGCGGACGTTCCCGAGTTCTTGACCGTGCACATAATCGGTGAGAATAAGAGGTTTGGCGGCCGCCTGCGCTTCAAATACCGTCGACGCACCCGCTTTTGAAATATGACAGTCGGCCTCAAGGAGCAATTCGCTCATATTGTCTACAAAGCCGTAAATGCGGAGCGGAAAATCTAGATATTTTGCATGCAGTGCGTCGAGTCTGCGTTTTTGCGGGCGGTTGCGGCCGCAGACAACGGAAAGTTCGACACGCCCGGCACGGACGCCGCTTTTTTCGACGCGAACGCTTCCGTCCCTTGTGCCGCGCATAAAATCGCGGATAAAAAGGCGCACCAGCTTTTCGGCACAAGAGAGTCCTTCTCCGCCGCCTGAAATCAATACTTTAAAAGCGTGCGCATCGGCCGAATCCGCAATACCGGTTGCTTCCGCAATACCGGCGGCCGCATCGACGGCGGCATTGCCGCCTCCGCCTGTGCAGGCGCGATCGTAAGCCGGGGCGTCGGCCGGAACGGCGCGGCGGGCAAAAAAGTCCGGTGCCGTAATAAAGGGAAAAACGCGGCATGAACGGATCCCGTATGTTTTGTGCGCCTGTAGTTTCATTTGTTCGGAAAACACAACATAGCGCACGTCCACAAAATCGTATTCGCCGTACAAAAACCACGCAGGGTGCGCGGTAAAGGGGTCGGTTACGATTACCGTAAGCGGAAGTTTTTTATGCAGCGATTTGAGCGCGGCAACGATTATCGGCGTAACGGCAAAATGAAAACACACGATTTCGGTAATGTCTAAAGACCGTATGAGCTCTTCCATATATGCACGGTTTCGCCGCGCAAGCAAAAAGGCCAATACGCGCAAAACGACCCGCGGCTTTGTCGCCTCATAAAAAAGCGAATAAGCGGGACGAAGATAGCGCATACTGAGGCTGTAAAGCGATTCGTAAAAAAAACGCTGGAATTTATTTGACGGCGCAAATCCGTGCCGCAAAAAAATTTCAATGCCGCTTTTTCCGGCGCACTGCCGTGCCAATTCCCGTGCCGGCTGCGCATGACCATTTCCCGTATCGAGGTATAAAAATAACAGCCGCTTATTATCGTGCATCCGCCGCGGCATCCGTTACGGCTTTTTCATAAATATCGATAATTTTTGCGGTCATGGCTTTGTAATCGTCCCGTGCCGCAAAAGAGGCAATTTTATCTTTTAAGCGATTGCCTTTCGGTTTACGGTTTTTATCATAAATATCTTTTAATATTTTAATAAGTTCATCGATTTCGTTGAACACGAATCCGGTTACACCCTGAACATATTGTTCTTCGTTTATTTTGTCGTAAATATGGACAATCGGGAGCCCGCAGGCAACGGCTTCAAGAGCGGACACCGAGTGGTTTTCCGACAAAGAAGTCATAAGATAGGCATCGCATAAATGGTAATAATATTTTATCAGTTCATGCGCTATTTTTCCCGTAAAAACGACCGATTCGGCTATTCCGATTTCTTTCGCCTTTTCTTCCAAGTCGGCTTTGGAAGGTCCGTCGCCGATTATAAACAATCGGGCATTCGGAATTTCTTCTATAATTTTTTTCCAATAATCCAGCATAAACGAAAGATTTTTTTCTTCGGCGATACGGCCGCAAAAGCATACGTTTAAATCTTCGGGTTCGGTACCGTAATCGGTTTTTAATTTTTGCATCACCCTTTCATCAAGCGTCGATTCGGCAAAATCGCCGGCGACGCAGGCATTCGGGATTTTATAGATGGGCGCCGTTACATTACACTGTTTTAGAAAATCTTCCATTTTTGTCGAAGCGCAGATAACGGCTTTTGACGCATTCGTATATTTTAAAACTCCCCAATTAACGGCCTTTTTTACCACCGGCAAATTCTGTAAAATTCCCAAATAGTGAAGATAATCGTAATACATGGTATGAATCGTATACACTATCGGTATATGCAGTTTTTTGCCCGCATACAAAGCGAATATGCCTTCGCTGAATTCTGTGTGAATGTGAATAATGTCGGGATTCCATTCCTTTAAAAGTTTCAACCGCGTTTGACTGTACGGATAGGAAACGGAATAATCATACATGTTTTTAAGTTTTACCGCCGGAGTATAAAGAATGTCGTTTTCAAGACAATGGCGTTTGACCTTAAAATCGGGCTTTACAATTAAGACTTGGTGTCCCGCTTCCAGCAATCCCTTTCGCAGCGTTTCGATATGGTAGACAATGCCGTTTACTTCGGGAACATAACATTCGGTAACAATCGCTATTCTCATTAAACCACTCTAGCACATAAACGGCTAAAACACAAGGACGGAATACGCAATTCAGTCACGCACGACTGCGGCTATAGAGCAAATCGGCAACCTGTTTTACGTCCGTAGAAAGCGGCAAAGCGCCCACACGCCGTTTTACCGAGCGTAAATAGGCATCGTCGGACAGCAGCGAGCACACCTTATCGCAAATTTCTTCGGGGTCGCGTATAAACCAGCCCGCCCCGCTGCGAACGGCAAAGTGCATGTTTCCCAATTCCTGGCCATGTATGTACGAAGATATGATAACCGGCTTTTTTGAAACCAGCACTTCCATAAGCGTCGCCGGCCCGGCTTTTATAACGGCGCAATCGCAGAGTTTTATCATTTCGTCCATATTTGAAATAAAGCCCATCGGGCGCAAATCGATTGCCGAATAAAGCTGCGCCGTAAGCTCAAGGATTTTTTGCGTCGGTTCGTCTTTACCGCAAACGACCAAAATCGTAAACGGAACCTTGCGGCGAACAAAATGCTGTACGATGCGAACCGCGTTCGGAAGCCCTTCCCCGCCGCCTGCCAGCAGTACGACTTTTTTATCGACAGGAATCCCGTGCTTTTCGCGCAGGGCGCTTTCTTCCCGCACAGAAAGCGGTACAAGGAATTTGGGGTTTAATAGGAAAGGAACCACGCGAACGTTTTTTTCGGGAACGCCGCATTGTTCAACCGCCTGTTTTTTTACGGCATCCGAAAATACAAAGTACTGTACGTTTTTTTCATAAAACCATGCGTTCGGCGCGGTAAAAGGATCGGTAACGATTACGGTAAGCGGAATCTTATTGCCCAGCCGGCGTAAAGCAGTAACACACGCGGGCGTCATCGCAAAATGGAAGCTCACAACGTCGGTCGCCTGCGCTTTTTTTATAATCCGCTTTAAATGCCATGCGGTACGCGGTGCGAGAATCTTATTCAATAAGCGTTGAATCCAAAAGTGCATGCCCATTTCATAGGTTATGTACCACGCACCCGGAAAATAATTGCAGGCAAGCTGATAGCATTTTTCGAAAAAAAAGCGCGCAAGGTAATTTTTTGAATCGAACCCGTTCAGCAATTCGACGGAAACATCGGGATGCGTGCTTTCCATAACCTGTTTCAGCACATTTGCGGACGATCGGTGGCCGCCGCCGGTATTTAAATATAAGCATACGAACTTTCGCATGCTTTATTGTAGCCCGCCCGCAAGCTCCTGTCAATCGCCCGCGTAAAAAGTATAAGCAGGGGGCAAAAAAAACGAAAGATTATGAGTCGCAATTGTGCAGAGTTTGAATGCTTTACGCTACATCTATCCCCCGATCAGGGAAGAGGTTCAGCATGATGTGAAATAAAGAGAAGCTGCGTATCAGCAAGAACCTGACCGCGAGGCGAGTAAGAATTATACGTCCTGTACAATTCTTACTCCGAGTTTATACACCGCATAAACTCGCATATTTAAAGCTTCTCCGACATCCATGTCGGCACAATTCTTCCGAGACAAGATATGCAGTGCTTTAGTTCCGGCAGGACGCCGGACAAGTTGTATGTGTGCGAGTTTTAGGCTTGTGCCTAAAACTCGAGTTCAAAACCGAATAGGAGGTTCGGTTTTGAAACGTAATTTTACTCTAAAAGCGTAACCGCGCCGTATGCGGGCAGAGGTCTTGCTATACTCATCGTTTTTTTGCCGATTCTCAATCATGCCGAAACTCTTTACGAGCACGCATTGCCATTATTCGGTATTTATGATACTAATTTACGTATGCAAAAAACGCACCGGCTATTTGCCTTAATTTTTAGCTTAGTTTTTTTCACTTCCGTGCAGGCTTTTTCACACACATTCAGCGCGGGAGTCAAATTCTTCGGCTTGAGCCTTCATCCGAAAGGAGCGGTAAACGCGCCGCTTATTCCGTATAAATGGGATCCGCGCGGGATTTTCGTACTGCACCCGGGCGTAACGTTGAATTTCGAGTATTATGTATGGGAAGACATCGTATCGGTAAAAGCGGTTCAGGCTTTGTATTCGGACTGCGCCATGCAGTTCGCCGGTTTTTCGCACATCGGTTTTCGGGTGCGTTTATTTAAAATCGGGCGCGTTTCGGTAAATGCGGGAATCGGCCCCACATTTTTATACCGCAGAAGCTGGTATAAACTTCCCGGCTACAACGATTCGTTTACCTTTTATAGGGGCGGAAAAAACGACGATTGGCAGTACCGTTTTATTTTATACGGCGGAGAAATCGAAACGAACGTCAAATTGAACGACAATTTCGACCTTTCTTTTTCCGTTGTTCCCGGCGGACTTGATTTAATCAATATCAGTTTCGGCGCAAGGTACAACTATAAAACGCATGAGTGAAACGGGCGGCAACAGACATACGATTGTCATCGCGGAAATAGGAACTTCGCACGGCGGCTCTTTGGATAAGGCAAAACGTTTGGCCGACGCCGCTGCCGAAGCCGGCGCCGACTGTATAAAATTCCAATGGGTCTATGCAAGCGAAATTCTGCACCCCGACACAGGCTTTGTAAATCTTCCCGGCGGCAAAACGCGGCTGTACGACCGCTTTACCGAACTCGAAACCGATTCCGCTTTTTTTGAAAAAATGCGCGATTACGTGCGTTCGCTCAAAAAAACGTTTATGTGTTCGCCCTTCGGCGAAAAATCGATGCACGAGCTGTTCGCGTTGCGCCCCGATTATATAAAAATCGCTTCTCCCGAATTGAATCACTACCCCTTGCTCAAATTGCTCACGGAACTTGAGCAAATGCTTCCGGCAGAAAAGCGGATCCCGGTCGTTCTTTCAAGCGGCGTTTCGAAAATGAAGGATATCGTAAAAGCCCTCGAGCTTTTGAAACCGCTCAAACAAAACGTACCGGAAGGGTTTGAGCCCCTGTCGCTTTTGCACTGCATTACCAGTTATCCGGCACCGCCTGAAGAATACAACCTTTCGCTTATTCCCTATTACCGACGCCGTTTCGGCATTCCCTCCGGCGTAAGCGACCATTCGCTCGATCCGAAAATCGTGCCGGTTATAGCGGTTATGTGCGGCGCGCAATTTATCGAAAAGCACATTACGCTTGAACGCAGCGGAAGCGGGCTTGACGATCCGGTTGCACTGCCGCCCGACCGTTTTGCCCTTATGACCGAAAGCGTGCGCCGCTTCGAAAAGCTCGATTTTCAATCGGCTTTAAAGCTTGCAAACGAAGAATTCGGGCGGAAACTTGTCGAACGGGTTATCGGAAACGGGAAAAAAGAACTCGCGCCGTCGGAAAAAGCAAATTACGGCAGAACGAACCGCTCGATCCACTTTATGCACGACATGAAAAAAGGAAGCGTCATCGGAGCGCGCGACATTGCCGTTTTGCGCACGGAAAAAGAACTTTCTGTCGGAATCTCGCCCGAATATTACGAAAAACTTATCGGTATGACTTTGACAAAGGATGCGCGCTCGGGCGAAGGCTTGCAACGGGAGCACGTCGGAACGCAGTTAGGTTAAGCAAGCTTACAGACGGCGGCAATGCGGCGCAAGCCTTTAAGCGTAAGCGCTTTATCGACGCTTTCGAGGGTATCGGTTATGGGTTTTATAACACTGTTGAGGCCGCCTGTGGCGATAACCCTGATAGAGGCGGAATTGCAGCCGGTCTTTTTGCACAAATCCGATTTTATCCGCGCGGTTAACGATTCGGTTAAGCCCTTGTAGCCCAGCACGATTCCCGCCTGAATCGAATGAATCGTATTTGTTCCCAAGGCATCGGGCGGAGATTCGAGCGGAACGGACGGAAGCTGGGCGGTATTGTTAAAAAGCGAGCGCAAAGCCGTTCCCAATCCGGGAGCGATTGCAACTCCCTGTATGGCGCCTTGAGCATCGATCGCCGTAAAAGTCAGCGCCGTTCCGAAATCGACGACGATGCAGGGGCCGCGGAAACGGCAATACGCTTCGACCGCGTTGCATACAATGTCGCTTCCGATTTGATGTACGGCGCTTTCGGGAATTTTTACCGGCAGTTTGTCGAAAAGGGGCGGCGCAACTATGAGCGGTTTTTTACCGATTAAATTGACGGCAACGCTGATAAAGGGACCGGTCAGTAAAGGCACGACGGAACTGAGAACCGCCGAATCGATTTCGCTTTCGGGAACCTTCGCATCGCGGAAAAATGAGCGCATAACGGACGTATATTCGTCTGCCGTGCGCTTGGTGTCGCTGTAAAGACGCCACTGATAGGCGATACGTTCGCCGTCGAAAACGGCTGCAACGATGTTTGTATTTCCGATATCAAAAACCAAAAGCAATTGCAATTTTCTCCGCTTGCGGATATTATAGCCGATATGGCTACACTTATACAACCGAAAATATTAAAAGGCTTTAGAGATTTTTTGCCGGATGCGGAAATCAAGCGCGCTTTATTAATCGAAAAGCTTACCGCCGCCTTCCGTTCATACGGCTTTGTACCGATCGATACGCCGGCTTTGGAATATTCCGAGATTTTGCTCCGAAAAAGCGACGGCGAAACCGAAAAGCAGGTTTTCCGCTTTACCGATAACGGCGGGCGCGACGTCGCGCTCAGATTCGATTTAACCGTTCCCTTCGCCCGCTTTATTGCCGAACATAAAGACGAATTGTATTTTCCGTTTAAGCGCTACCATATTGCAAAGGTATGGCGCGGAGAAAAACCGCAAGCCGGCCGTTACCGCGAATTCGTTCAGTGCGACTTCGACATTGTCGGTTCCGATTCGGCATGTGCCGATTTTGAAATCCTTTCGCTCATGCAGTATGCGCTTGCATGCATCGGCGTGGAAAACATAAAAATCCGCATAAGTCACCGCGGCATGTTCAACGCGTTTTTGGCAAAGCGGCAGCTGAGCGCTCAAAGCGAAGCGATTTTGCGTACGGTCGATAAGTTAAGCAAAATCGGCAAAGACGAAACCTTTTCGCAGCTTGCCGGCATAACGGGAAGCACGGAAAACGCCGAAGCGGTTTTTGCCTATATTTCCGGTTCCTCCGATTTTGAAAGCACGCTTTCCCTTATGGAAAGCCTTGCAGGTAAAGAAGCCGAAAGCGATGCAAAGCGCATGAGAGAGATTTACACGTATATAAAAGAAGCCGGCATGGAAAAACGTATCGTGCTCGATCCGTCGATTACGCGCGGGCTTGACTATTACACGGGCTTGGTATATGAAACATTTTTAGACAGCCTGCCGTCCATCGGTTCGGTGTGTTCGGGCGGCCGCTACGATAATTTGGCAGGCTTATACATGAAGGATAAAATAAGCGGGGTCGGCGCATCGATCGGCTTGGACCGCTTAATTGCCGCCCTCGACGAAACGGGAGATGCGCAAAAGCAAAAGGGCTTTTTGGATGCCGAAATTTTTTGTACCGACGAAAGCCTTATCGCCTATTACCAAAAAATCGCGCGTATTTTGCGTTCTTCAAACGTATCGGCGGAAGTATTCCCCGAAGCGAAAAAAATGAATCAGCAGTATGCGGCGGCAGAAAAAAAATGCGTTCCCTTCGGTATTTTTGCCGACACGGCGCAGGCGCAAAAAAATCTTCTTACGCTTAAAAATCTTGCGACGCGCGAACAGTACGAAAGCCTTACGGTACACGAAGCCGCGGCAAAGATAAAAGCTCATTGCGGAACATAAAATCGGCACAAGACAATTAAAAATAGCGATTTATTTTAACAATCGAGGGTAAAACAACCGCACGTTCAGTTCGCGCACACGAGGGCGCAGGCCGCTTCGTTCGCGTCTTTTACGGCTTCGTTCAGCGGTTTTCCTTTTTTGATTGCCGCGATAAGGGCGCCCATGTGAGCGTCTCCCGCGCCGTTCGTGTTTTCCGAGCGCGTTTGCAATAACGGAACGGGAACCGTATAACACAGGTCTTCGCTTTCGCGGCACAAAGCGCCGTCTTTCCCGAGCGTAATGACGACGGCGTTTTTCGTCGCGTTAAAAAGGCTTTTTGCGGCAAGCTCGGCATCGGCTTCGCCCGTAAACGACAGGGCTTCTTCTTTATTCAGGTGTAAAATCGGATTGAGCGCAAAAACGCGTTCCATGCGTTCCAAAGGAATGCGGCATATGCGCGGACTCGGTGCAAAATACAGCCGCTTTTTTACGGCATGACGGCCGACGCTTCCCGGTTCAAACGTATTTTCAAGCCAGCGTACCAAATCTTCTCCGGACGGTTCTTCAATTTCAAGGCCGCACACATAAACGCTGTCCGCGCGGGCAAGGTCGACATCATTCATCCGTTCAGAATAAAACACATATTCGGCACCGTGCCGCGACATAAAAGTCCTTTCGCCCGTTTTATCGATAAGACAATAGCAGCAGCCGTTATCAAAGTCTTTTATGTCGGCGAAAATCGGAATATTTTTTTCTTTAAGTGATTTGCGTACAAAATCGCCGTATATGCCCGTGCCGACGGGAGAACACAGCGTGTACGGAACGCCTGCACGCGCAAGGGCTGCCGAAACATTGTAAGCGCAGCCGCCGAGCTGAATCGTTTGGCTCGAAATGTGTACGGCCTGCGATTCTTGAGGGAGTTCTTCTATGTGAATGACGACATCGGCAACCGTCGAGCCGATAACCAAAACATCTTTCATTTGATTTTTCCTGCCGCGCCTTCCGCCTGTAATTTATTCGCATACACGTTTACCGCATTTTCGGGAAGCCAGCCCGCCTGAAAACGGTACCATACGGTTCTCTTTTGTGCACCGGAAGAATCGTCGATATAGGTTCCGCCGACTTTAATAATGTCGCCCTGTCTGCCGTGCGCGGCAACCGATGCGTTATACGAAGGCTTTATGCGGTAAGAAGCATAGGCTTCGGTAATAAGCGCCCAGCGCTCGCCGAGTACAATGCGGTCGGTATTCCGCATATCGATTGTATATGCGTCTTTATCGCGCGTACAGGAGGCGAAAATAAAAAGAAAAGCCGGCAATGCTATAAAAATGCATGCCGCGCGGAGATTTTTCGTTTTCACGATTCAACCGTTCTATAAAAAAAGTACGCGGGGAAAAATAAAATGCAGCGTTGCGGCCAAAATGCAAAAGATTCCCATATATTTGCGCCCGGTTACAAAAAGCTTTTCAAAAAACGGCGGCAGCGAAAAAGATACCGAAGCCGATGCTTTATAGTATTCGTACAGCAGGCACACCCCGGCGCTTATGCCGGCAACCGCGGGAATCAAATCGCCTATAACGGGAATATCGCCTTGAACGACGCTTAAAAATTTCATGATACCGGTAAGAGCCGTCAAAAGTCCCAGCACAAGCCGGAAATTCTTCGTTTCAAAAAAGCTTAAACCCGCAGCGCTCGCTTCGGCCGCGTCCTCGGGCACTTGTTTGGAAAACACAAGCAACAGTCCCGAAGCGGCGTTCAGCACAACCGACAGCAAATAAAACTGTATCATATATCCCCCTACACAGCGGCCGCCAAAGCATTTATTTTTGCACAACTTTTGTAAGCAGCGTCAATTTTTTATCCTCCGCTTCAATGTCGGCCTGCACATATACTATATCATAATCGGCAAAAATTGTCCTGCAATAAGTTTCGTTTCCGCCGTAAATAAGCCAGATTTTTTGGGAAATAAGCGTTTTTTTATCGTTATCCAAAGCGGAAAAAACGATATTTTTAAAAACCGTGCCGTCCGAAGCCGCATTTTTTTCAGGCGAGAATTTAACGCTCACATACACCGAATCTTCGAACGAAAAAGCCGATAAACTGAACCGCACGCCGTTTGCGCTTTGCGAATCGGTTTTTCCCGTTAAAAACGTAACGGCAAGTACGACTAAAGCGGAAAGGACGACGGCAAAGAGCATAACGCGCGACTGTTTGGTATGCACCAAAGCTTTAAATAAACCTTTGGGCGGCTTGGGAGCCGTTCCGTCATAATAGCGGCGGACATTTTCCCCCGCCCTTTCGAGCCGCTCGGCGCGGTTGTAATAAAAAACGAGTTCTTCTTCGGGAACCGCTTTGGGAGTTTTTTTACCGATATTTTCGTTGTCCGTTCCGGCGTTTTTTTCGATACCGGAAGCCGGTTTGTGTTCGTTTCCGTTCATTTTATAATCGCCGCTATAAGCGTGTCGGTTCTCCACCACATAACCGACGCTTTATCTTCCCGCGCAATAAGGGCGGAAATAATCCCCGAAGGCGAAAGTGAAAAATTGTGGTATACGACGGATCCCATATCCATATCCAAATGACGGCGGATAATTTTTTGACCGTTTTCTTTGAGCATTAAAATCGAAAATCCGCTTTCGTCGGTCGTAATAAAGAAAAACCACTGCATTTCGGTAACGCCCAAAAAATCGTAGGACATCGAAAAAACTTCTTTTGTGTATCCGTACGTTACCGTTTGCTCAAAATCGGGCACCGCGATAGGCTCGCCGTACAAACCGGTTTCCAAATTCAAAGGATATAAAAGCGTTTTGTCGAATTTCATGCCCGACTGTACTCTCGTCGAAGCGTCTATTTCGGCCGGATAATAATCGATTTTCAAATACAGCACGGGCTGCGTATAATCGGGAATCACCTGCTCCAAAGACGCAAACACGCTTTCGCCGTTATCCGCTTCGTAGGGCGGAAACGAAGAAGGCTGAACGGGAACCTTGTATTTTAAATAGCCGTCGCGCGAAAACCAAAATATCGAATAGCCGCTTTCGATCAAACACACGACGACCAATTCGTTTTGCTTTGTCGTATAGATGTTTTTTATGTACGGGAACGGCGTGCCGCCCGGCCCTTCCTGTCCCAAATAGTCGATGAACGAACCGTCGTTTTCAAAACGCAAAACGGCTGAACGCAGTACGGTTTTTGTTTTTTCGTCGAACACAAAGCGCTCGCGCGGCAAAATGTCGGCGGCGTATAAGCGTTTTCCCGAATCGACGGCCAAAGCGCTTAAACTGTTGAACGGATAGGCCACCGCATGCTGCGTCGAAACGGCGCCCGAAGAATCCAAGGCCGAAACCGTTTTGCTGCCGCTCAGCGTCACGAATGACGGAACGGGATTTTTGTCCGCATTGTACAAAATACCGATTAAGTCGCCGTAAGAAGTCAGTTCCATTATCTTTGCGGCTTCGGCGTTTGCGATATAAAAAAAGCCTTCGTTCATAACCAAGCTTGTCCGAATTTCGCCGGGAACGCGCAAATCGAACAGGCTCAGTTCGTTTTCAAAGCTGCCGTAATGCAAGTCGAACAGTTCTTCTTTTTCGAAGGCGGCCACCGGTTTGCCGCTTCCGCACGAACTTACGAATAAAAATACCAGAGAAAAAAGCGACACGCGCACAAAGCGTAAACTCGCGGCACGGAAAAAATTCGGCATTCGGAACATGAACACAGCATAAAGTGCTTGCCCAAATATGTCAATAAGCGGTACATTATAAGGTATGATTGACGCGATAATGACATTCCTGTTCGGTTCAAAGCACGAACGCGATGTAAAAAACCTTTTGCCGATTGTGCAAAAGGTAAACGAAAAAGAAAGTTGGGCCGCCGCTTTGGATGCGGACGGATTTTTAAAACAAACGGCAGCCTTTAAAGAGCGGCTCGCAAACGGCGAAACGCTCGACGATATTTTACCCGAAGCTTTTGCGCTCGCCCGCGAAGCGGCAAAGCGGGTGCTCGGCGAGCGCGCCTATGACGTTCAGGTTATGGGCTCAATCGTTTTGCATTCGGGGCGCATTGTCGAAATGAAAACCGGCGAAGGAAAAACCCTTATGTGCGTCGCCGCGGCTTATTTGAACAGCTTAACGGGAAAAGGCGTCCACGTCGTAACGGTAAACGATTACCTTGCGCAGCGCGATGCCGACTGGATGCGCCCCGTGTATGCGTACTTAGGCGTAACCGTCGGTTCCATCATATCGAATATGGACAACGATGCGCGCAAAGCCGCTTATAACTGCGATATTACCTACGGCACAAACAACGAACTGGGTTTCGATTACCTGCGCGACAATATGCAGCTTGTTCCCGAACAAAAGGTGCAGCGCGGTTTTGCCTTCGGCATCGTGGACGAAATCGACTCGATTTTAATCGACGAAGCGCGCACGCCGCTCATTATTTCGGGACAGGGCGAAGACGATACGGTTAAATTTTTTGAAGTCGACAAATACGTCAATCAGTTTGAAGAAGTGCAAAAAAATCCCGAAACGGGTTTGTATCCGGATGAAGTTCAGGGCGAACAGGTTATCGGCGATTATACGCTCGACGAAAAAAGCCGCCGCGTTTCTTTTACCGATGCGGGCATGCTTAAAATCGAAGACATCTTAAAAAAACATAATTTAATACGCGGCTCGGTATTCGATGAAGAAAACTTCGAGTATATTCATTACTTTACGCAGGCGATCCGCGCGCACACATTGTATAAAATCGACGTGGACTATGTCGTCAAAGACAAGCAAGTACAAATCGTAGATGAATTTACCGGCCGTATTTTGGAAGGCAGGCGCTACGGCGACGGGCTGCACCAAGCCATCGAAGCCAAAGAGCACATCCACATTGCCCAACGCAACCGGACGCTCGCGACAATCACCTTTCAGAATTTTTTCCGTATGTATAAAAAGCTTGCCGGTATGACCGGAACGGCCGATACCGAAGCGGTCGAATTCAGCAAGATATACAATTTGGACGTTGTCGTTATTCCGACAAACAAGCCCGTTATCCGCATAGACGAAAACGATGAAGTGTATTTGAATGAACACGACAAGTGGGAAGCCATTTGCAACGAAATCGCCGAAGCGCATAAAAAAGGCCAGCCCGTTTTGGTCGGCACCGTTTCGATTGAAAAGTCGGAACATTTAAGCTCGCTTTTAACGAGGCGCGGCATACGGCACGAAGTATTGAACGCAAAGAATCACGCGCGCGAAGCGCTGATTATCGCCGAAGCCGGCGCCAAGGGAGCCGTTACAATCGCGACCAATATGGCAGGACGCGGAACCGACATCAAGCTCGGAGGGAACCCCGAATTCAGAGCGCGCAAACGCGCCGGAACCGAAGCCGACGAACAACAATACGCGGCGGCGTATAAAACCGAAAAAGAAAAATGGCTCGGCGATTACGAAGAAGTAAAACAAGCCGGCGGTTTGTACGTTATCGGCACGGAACGCCACGAAAGCCGGCGCATCGATAACCAGCTGCGCGGACGTTCGGGACGTCAGGGAGACCCCGGCCGCAGCAAATTTTACATTTCGATGGACGACGATCTTATGCGTCTTTTCGGCGGCGAAAAAATGAAGGCGATGATGAGCCGTATCGGCATGGAACCGGGAGAACCGATTTACCATCCGTGGCTCACAAAAGGAATAGAGCGCGCGCAAAAAAAGGTTGAAGAGCGAAACTTCGAAATAAGAAAGCACTTACTCGAATACGACGACGTTTTAAACGAACAGCGCCGCTTTATGTACGATCAGCGCGACGCCATTCTCGTCGACGACAATCTTAAAGAGCGTATTTTAACCACCGCGCGCGAAACGGTCGAAGACCTCGCCGATGAGTACAATGCCGCGTCGCGCAAAAATGCGGAAGCGGCCTTTGCCGATCTTTCGGCAAAGCTCAAGCAAAACTTTGCCCTGCAGCTGCCGCAGGACGCCGTCGAAGCAGTGCAGGCGCAAAAACACGATGCAAAGCACAATCCGCTTGCCGAATATCTTATGAGCCTGCTTGAGGACGATTTGAACGAAAAAGAAGCGCTGACGGGCAAAGAAAATCTGAATATGTTTATTCGCTGGCAGTACGTTCAGGCAATCGATCGCAAATGGCTCGACCATTTGGAAACGCTTGAAAGTCTGCGCGAAGCGGTATACCTCCGCTCCTACGGTTCAAAAAATCCGTTAACCGAATATAAAATCGACGGCTTTAACATCTTCGACGAAATGCTCGACAGCATCCGCAACGAAATCGCATCGCGCGTTTTTAAAGTCAAAATAACGAACGCTCAGGGCGAAGACGTACAGCGCAAGGGCCGCTCTCTTACGATGAACGCCCAACACAACGCGATGGGTGCCTTCGACGCCGGAGCCGCACGGTCGGCTGCCGCAGCCTCTCCCTTTGCGTCAAAACGGCAGGGCGAAAACGTAACGGTCGTGCGTACCGTCCCCAAAGTCGGCAGAAACGATCCGTGCCCCTGCGGTTCGGGCAAAAAATACAAACACTGCTGCGGCAGGTAAGCCGGGAAAAGCGCGGCTATGTGGAAGCTGTTTGCCCTTCTTTCGGCAGTGTGCGCCGCGGCAATGTCGATTTTGGCAAAAATCGGCATGAAGGGCGTCGACTCGAATCTCGCTACGGCGCTTCGAACATTGGTCGCGCTTTTCCTTGCATGGACGATTGTACTGACAACGGGCACCTTCCGCGGCATAAAAACGCTGACGGGACAAAATTGGCTTTTTTTAGCCCTTTCCGGCCTCGCAACGGGTTTATCGTGGCTTTTTTATTTTGCTGCGATTCAGCGCGGTCCCGTTTCTAAAGTCGTCCCCATCGATAAATTCAGCGTCGTATTGACTATTTTTCTTTCGTTTATCGTCCTGCACGAACAGATAAACGCAAAAACCCTCATCGGCGGTTTACTCATAACGGCCGGAACCTTTGTATTGATTTTATAGGATTCCCGCAAAAAAAAGGACTGCCTTCGGATTGAAAGCAGTCCTTGTTATTTTAAGAAAACCGCCCGAAAACTTCGGTTTTCGGACAGCCTCATCTTAACCGTCAGTACCGTTAAGGGCGCTATCAGCCGTTGCGGATAACCGCTTGGGCGGCGGCTAAACGGGCGACGGGTACGCGGTAAGGTGAGCAGGAAACATAGTTTAATCCGGCGCGGTAGCAAAAATCGATGGTATCCGGATCTCCGCCGTGCTCGCCGCAAATGCCGAGCTTTAAGTCGGGCTTTCGTGCCCGCGATTTGGTGCGGGCAATATTTATGAGTTCTCCGACGCCTTCTTCGTCGAGCGTTTTAAACGGATCGGCCATCAGGACGTCTTTTACCAAATACGAAGTAAGAAATTTTCCGGCGTCGTCGCGGCTGAACGCAAAGGTCATCTGCGTTAAGTCGTTCGTACCGAAGCTGAAAAAGTCCGCGTATTCGGCGAGCTTATCGGCAAGGAGCGCCGCTCTGGGCACTTCTATCATCGAACCGATTTTTACGTCGAACTTTACTTTTTCCTGATCGAATACCTTTTGAATGACCGCTTCGGCTTGTCCGCGGATAATTTCCAATTCGTCATTGTCGCAGACAATCGGAATCATAATTTCCGGCTGTACGGCGATTTTGCGCTTCATACAATCGGCGGCGGCAAGCGCGATGGCTTCAACCTGCATTTCGTAAATTTCCGGATAGGTGATCGCCAAACGGCAGCCGCGGTGGCCGAGCATCGGGTTCATTTCGTGCAGGGCGTCCAGCTTTGCATTCAGTTTTTCCAAATCGATATGCATAATCTGCGCAAGCTCTTCGCGTTCGGTTTGCGTGTGCGGAATAAATTCGTGCAGCGGCGGATCCAAAAGCCGTATGGTTACGGGCCGGCCGTTCATCGCTTCGAAAATACCGATAAAGTCTTTTTTTTGCAGCGGCAAAATATTCGCCAAAGCTTCGCGGCGCTGCTCCTGCGTATCGGATGCGATCATCGCGCGGAAATGAATCAGTTTATCGCGGTCGAAGAACATGTGTTCGGTGCGGCACAAGCCGATGCCTTCGGCGCCGAAATCGAACGCGTGCTTCGCATCGGAAGGCTGATCGGCGTTTGCGCGGACGCTGAAGCCTTTAATGGCTTTGCCGCCCGTGTTCGTACGCACGGAAGCGGTACGGATTTCGTCGCACCACGTTAAGAACGTGTTCAAGCGGTCCGAAATTTCCGAATCGATAAGCGGAAGCTGGCCTTCATACACGCAGCCGGTGGAACCGTCGATCGTGATAAAATCGCCGCGTTCAAAGGCTTTTCCGTTGATGAATACTTCGCCGTTCGAAAACAGCACTTCGGAAGCGCCGCATACGCAGGGAGTTCCCATGCCGCGCGCAACAACGGCCGCATGGCTTGTCATACCGCCGGTTGCGGTTAAAATACCTTCGGAAACGACCATGCCGGTAATATCTTCGGGGCTCGTGTCTTTGCGCACCAAGATAACCTTATGGCCTTTTTGTACCCACGAATCGGCTTCGTCGGCGGTGTATACAATCTGGCCGCAAGCGGCTCCCGGAGAAGCGTTCAAACCTTTCGTAAGAGGCTTGGTGTTTTTGATTGCGGCAGGATCGATCCTCGGATGCAAAAGCTGGTCAAGTTGGTCGGGAGAAACGCGCGTAACGGCCGTTTTTTTATCGATAAGTTTTTCTTCAACCATATCGACGGCGCAGCGTACCGCGGCCTGCCCGGTTCTTTTTCCGCTTCGCGTCTGCAAAATAAAGAGTTTGCCCTGCTGAACGGTGAATTCCATATCCTGCATATCGCGGTAGTGTTTTTCGAGGCGGTCGCGGATGCGCACCAACTCGGCATACACTTCTTTATTTTCGCCGGCAAGTTTTTCGATGGTTTCGGGAGTGCGGATGCCGGCAACGACGTCTTCACCCTGAGCGTTCATCAAATATTCGCCGTAGAATTTATTTTCGCCGGTGGACGGGTCGCGGCTGAAGCATACGCCCGTACCCGAATCGTCGCCGAAGTTACCGAAAACCATGGACTGAATATTGACGGCCGTTCCGGCAAGACCGCGGATGCTGTTGAGTGCGCGGTATTTTATTGCGCGTTCGTTCATCCACGAACCGAATACCGCGTTTATCGCGCCCCACATTTGTTCGACGGGATTTTGCGGAAAATCTTTTCCCGTGTTCTTTTTATAGATTTCTTTATAGCGGCTGACAAGTTTTTTTAAGTCGTCGGCGTTGAGTTCGGTATCGAGTTTTACCCCCTTGGACACCTTTATGTCGTCCAGCGCGTTTTCAAAACTTTCGGCAGGAACGCCCATGGCCACATCGCCGAACATTTGAATAAAGCGCCGGTACGCGTCCCATGCAAAACGGGGATTGTCCGTCTTTTTCGACAAACCTTCAACCGCTTTATCGTTCATACCGAGGTTCAAAATCGTATCCATCATGCCCGGCATGGACTGAGCCGCACCCGAGCGCACCGATACCAAAAGCGGATCGTCGGCATCGCCGAGTTTTTTCCCCATCAGTTTTTCAAGCCGGCCGAGGTGTTCGGCGACTTCCCCTTCAAGCGAATCGGGGTATTTTTTTCCGTTTTCGTAATATAACTTGCAAACTTCGGTTGAAATGGTAAATCCCGGGGGAACGGGAATACCCAAATTCGTCATTTCAGCTAAGTTAGCGCCCTTACCGCCGAGTCCGTCTTTCATGGACGCGGAGCCTTCGGCTTTTCCGGCGCCGAAAAAATAGACAAACTTTTTCTTTGTCATGAAAATGTTTTCTCCTTCTTAGAAATATCTTTATATTGTACATTGAAAAAAAACAGCTGTCAATGTATACTTAACGCATATGAAAAAGATTTTGTACCTGTGCGCGGCTCTCCTCTGTACCGTCATCGCTTTTTTCGACGCATTTTCGTGCAAATCATTTCAGACCGATGCGCAAAGCGTACGCACGGACGGGGCCGCCGAGCCCGGCGCAAAAAACGCAGCGGCTCTGCTCGAACCGCCGATAAAGCAGCAGCCGTTGTATCTTGCCTTTGCCGGAGATATTATGGCGCATTCGGTCAATTACCGCATGAAAGACTACAATCTTATCTACGAAGACATCGTGCCGCTTTTAAGTTCGCGCGATTTGGCCTTTGCCAACTTGGAAACGCCCGTGTGCGACAAGCGCCCGTATCAAACCTATCCCTGTTTTAATGTGCATACCGAATATGTCGAAGCGGCCGTAAACGCCGGATTTAACGTATTTTCGTTGGCGAACAATCATACAAACGATCAGGGAAAAGAAGGAATCGAAGGTACGGCCGCCTGTTTTAAAGAGCTGCAAAAGCAAAACGTATACAGTGCGGGTTTAAAACACGGCAATTCGAACGAACTCAGCTATGCGCTGATCGACGTGCAGGGATGGAAAATTCTTTTTGCCGCCGTTACCGAAATCGTCAATTCGAACATTCAAACCGCTTTGTTCGATTTTTATCCCGATTCGCCGAAGGGAAAGGCCGCGTTAAAAAAAAGCCTTACCGAATTACGCCGCGCACACGAATGCGATGCGTTTATACTCAGTATTCACGTAAGCGATCCGGAATACGTACTCGGCGTAACAAAAGCGCGGCGCGATTATTTTTACGAACTTTTAAATACGGGAGTCGACATCATTTGGGCAAACCACTCGCACGTAACAAAGCCGTGGGAACGCATCGTCGATGCGAACGGCAAAACCGTCAAATTCATCATGTACGGTGCAGGTAATACGATTTCCGGACAAAACATTCCCATCAATTTTGCGGATCCCGCGCATCCGTACGAATACACGGGAACGGGCGTTATTTTCAGCATGGAATTAAAACAAGCGCACGCAAGCACAAACACGGACGCGCACGCAAGCGCTGCAGCGAGCACACTTTCAATCGAAAACATACAAACCGAAATTATCGTGACACACGCCGACGAAAAGTCGAACTACGTTATAAAAAGGCTGACCGAAGATTTTATCGGCCGTCAAAATAAAAAACTGGCCGCCTATTACGCAAAGCGTCTTTCTCTTATGCGGCAAATAGGAGAAATAACATGGCCTTAGATTACCGCACCCTGCCCGTCTATGAACACAAGGAGCTTATACTCAAAGCTCTGCAAACGCACCGAGCGGTTGTCGTGCAAAGTCCGACCGGTTCGGGAAAAACCACGCAGCTTCCGGTTATTTTATACGAAGCGGGCTATGCCGACAAAGGAGCGATCGCCGTTACGCAGCCGCGCCGCATTGCCGCTCTTTCGGTAAGCGAATTTATCGCAAAGCAGCTCAACTGCACGTATCCGGGAGTCGTCGGCTACAAAATGCGCTTTGAAGACAAAACCGATTCTTCCACGTGCATAAAAATCATGACCGACGGCATTTTGCTGCAGGAAATGAAGCTCGATCCCATGCTGTCGCGCTATTCGGTTATCATGGTGGACGAAGCGCACGAACGCAGTTTAAACATCGACTTTGTGCTCGGTCTTTTAAAGCGCGTTCTCAAACAGCGGCCGGAACTTAAAGTCATCATATCGTCGGCGACAATGAATGCCGAAGCCTTTTCGTCTTATTTTGACGATTGTCCGGTTGTAACGATCGATACGCTCACCTACCCGGTAACGATTGTCTACGATCCGCCGGCGATTCCCGCAAGCACGGCAACGTTAAGTTCGACCGACGCTTTGCTTGCAAAAATCGAAGAAACGATCGGCCGGATTTTGGACAGTAAGTACGACGGGAGCGTTTTGTGTTTTTTGCCCGGTGAAAAAATCATTAAAGACTGCATTCACCGATTAAGCAAAGCGCCCTTTTCGCGCCGCATTTTTTTGATTCCCCTGTACGGCAGGCTTGCAAAAGAAGAACAGGAGCGGGTTTTTATGAATCCTCCTTTCGGCCGCAAAAAGGTTATCGTGTCGACGAATATAGCCGAAACGAGCTTAACGATTCCCGGCATTACGGCCGTTATCGACAGCGGCTTGGCAAAGCTGAATTTTTACAATCCGCGCACCTTTACGTCAAGCTTAAACGAAACGCTCGTATCGAAGGCGTCGTGTAACCAACGCAAGGGGCGCGCCGGACGAACGCAAAGCGGCGTATGTTACCGCCTGTACTCGAAAAAAGATTACGAAAGCCGCAGTCTTTACACGATGGAAGAAATTTACCGCACCGATTTGTGCGAAGTCGTTTTGCGCATGGCCGAATTGGGAATCCGCGATTTTGAACGTTTTGAATTTATTTCGGCGCCCGGCCGCGAAGGCCTTATCGGCGGCATCGAAACGCTCAACATGCTCGGCGCCTTGGAAAGCGACAACAGCCTTTCCAAAATCGGCACCCTGATGGCGGCCTTCCCGCTTATGCCGCGCCAAAGCCGTATCATCGTGGAAGCCGTTTTGAAGTATCCGGACGTTATGCACGAAGTGCTGATCGCCGCAGCTTTTTTGTCGGCGCAATCGCCCTTTGTGCTTCCTCCGGGAGAAGAAAGCGATGCGCGTAAAGCCCATCACGCATTCCGCGATATGCGCGGTGATTTTATGTCGTACGTAAAAATATTCAACGCGTATTCGGCTGCAAAAAACAAAAGCCGTTTTTGCGAAAACGGCTATCTTGACGAACGCGTTATGGCCGAAATCGCAAACATAAAAGAGCAGCTTGAGCAAATCGTTTCCGGCTTGGGGCTGCCCATACTCTCGGGCGGCGATCCGGACGACTATTTAACCTGCATTGCATCCGGCATGATTCAGTTTGTGTGTATCCGCGAAAAAAGAGAAAACTATAAAAGCTTAACGGCCGAGCACATCCAAATTCATCCCGGCTCGTGTATGTTCCGCGCGGATCCTTTGTACATTGTTGCAGGCGAAATCGTTAAAACGTCGCGCATGTTCGCAATGTCCGTATCGCCGCTGACCGTTTCGATTTTGTCGCGCTTAAGCGATACGATAAGAGAACGGCTTTCGCGCACGGCCGGAAAACGCGGTTCGGCGAGGACTGCAAGCGCGCATCTTGCGACGCCGCAAACCGATCGGAAAGACCGGGCCGATAAAGCCGACCAAGCGGGCGAAAGCGTTACGATAGGCGGCACCGCGTTCGAAATTCAAAAAATCAAAGGCAAAAAATATCTTATCGCCCCATTGGAACTTTTGCAAAAAGCCGCCGCCGCGCCCGAAAATCCGGGACGCCTTGCGCAGGCGGGAAAACTGCGCGTAAAAGTAAGCTGCGGCCCGTACAGCCTGCTGTCGGGCGAGCGGCTGGGCATTGCTTTAAAAGCCGTTAAAGAATTGGATCTTGCGCCGCTCAAAGACGATCGATTCAAAAAGGACAATATCCGCGTTGAAACGCAGCTTTCCCTGCTTTTCGAATCGCTGCCCCTTATTTTGCGTACTTTGCCGCTCAAAAAAAACGGCAAAGACTTGGGCTTTGCCGCCCTGCAAACCGACGGCCGCGGCACCTATTGGTTTAAGATTACCAAAAACTTTATCGGCGCCCTGGACGCGAGCCTTTCGAGTTTGGAAGTACTTATCGACGAAACATCGGATTCTTTGAGCGCCGAACAAAAAGAACGGCTCAATGCGCTGTACAGAAAGCTGAACGGTTTATACGAATAAGGTAAGGGCGGTTTATGCCAGCTCGGTAAGAAAATCGTTTAAAAAAAGAAGTCCTTCGCCGGTCAAACGGTATCTTTCACCGCACTTTTCGGCAAGCCCCCTGCCCGCCCAGCACGCAAACACCGTTCCGATAACGTCTTCGAGCGGGAGCGAAAACCTGCGGGAAAATTCGCGCGAACTTATCCCTTCGCGCATGCGAAGGCCCATCATTAAAAACTCGAGGATACGGTCTTTTTCGCTTAAATGTTCGGAGGCGCATATGCTTTGCGGGATTTCGGAACGGGAAATTTCGGAGCGGAAGATTTTTTTTTCGTCCGTCCAAAACGCGGTGTACGACGCAATATCTTTTGTGTTTGCATAGCGAAAGTCCTTTACTGTGCCGACGGCACCCGAACCGATTCCTTCGTAATCTTCCATGCGCCAGTACGCGCAGTTGTGGCGGCTTTCAAACCCTTTTTTTGCAAAATTCGACACTTCGTACTGAACATAGCCCGAATCTTCAAGCAACTTTTTTCCTTCGAGCCACTGTTCGTCGGCACAATCGGCGTCCCAGGCGAGAGCGCCGGAAGAAATTGTGCGCTCAAGTTCGGTTCCTTTTTCGATCATAAGGGAATACAACGACAGGTGGTCGGGCGCATAAAAAAGTACCTGCGAAAGCCCTTCTTTGAATTTTTGAGTGCCGAGCAGCGGAAGTCCCGCGATAAGATCGCATGAACAGCGCCGGCCTTTTCCGGCTGCGCGCCAAAGGCGCAAGTTTTCCAAAGCGCTCACGGTTTCCGATGCGGAAGAACGCCGGCCTATACAGCGCAAAACCGAAGCGTCGAGGCTTTGAATGCCGGCTGAAATACGGTTGATTCCCGCGGCCGAAGCGCTTTCAAGATAATCGGAAAAACCGCGCGCATTTTTTTCGGCGATGTCGGCGCAGTTTACTTCAAGCGTTATTTCGGCTCCGCTTACGGGCGGGCACAGGGCAAACAAACCGGCACACAGTTTTTTCAGCTGAAAAGCCGACAGCAAACTCGGTGTGCCGCCGCCTATGTACACGGTCGTCCAGTTTTTTATCCGGTGCAGTTTTTTCTTATACGCGGCTTCGGCAAGCAGGGCATCGATATACGAATCGGGAACTGCGCCGCTTCCGATCGGAAGCGAAAAGAAATCGCAGTACGAACACTTCGATCTGCAAAACGGAATGTGCACATAAAGATACATCAGAACAATCTTTTTATGTTTCCGAACGGATAATAGCACACAATCGCTTTGCCGGTTATTCTCCGTTCGGAAACGGGTCCCGCCAAGCGGGAATCGAAGGCCGAAACGCGGTTGTCGCACAGCACAAAGTATTCGCCCGCTTTAAGCACAAGCTCGTCCGTTTTGCCTTGGGCGCCCATCGAAGTATCCCACGCTTCGGGCAAAATATCGGTTTTAACGTTGTAGTCGGAAGATGAAAGTTCGAATTCGGTTAAAAAATGCGTGCTTCCGCGCTCTTTTATATACGCGATATAATCGTCCATATACAGCGTATCGCCCGGAAGCCCGATGAGGCGGAACAAGCCTTCTTCGGCACCCGATTCGCTGCGGTAAAAGGGACGGATGCGGCGGAAAGTCAGCATCGACACGATAAAACCGGCGGACTTTTGAAAAAAGTTTTTTTCGGACGGAAAAGCCGATGCGATGCGGACGATTTCGCCCCGTTTTACGCTTTTTACGTTAAAAAAGTCGGGACGGCCCGTGCCGAGCGGGATTATAAATAAAGCCGAGTTTTTTTCGATGCCGGGCGCCATGGAAGACGACGATACCGACACCGGACAAATAATAAAACGGAATAAAAGCTGCAAACCGATCAGCACCAGTATAAAAATGCACGCGATAAGAAAAATCTTTTGTTTCAGCACCTTACGGCGCGAAAAGGCAAAATCATACGACGTTACTTCCATAAAAGACAGCATATCATATAGCGCTATATCTTATCAAGCAACGGCTTGTTTTTATCGTAATATCGTATTAGTATCGTTGCATGAAAACAAACAGTGTTTTTATTTTAATATGGATAGCCGCACTTACCTTTGTTTCGGGGCTTTTAAACGGAACGGGCGTTTTAGCGTATGCAAGCGCTTTAAGCCATCATACGGGCAACCTCACCCGCGCGGCCGTCGAATTGTCGCGATTGAATATTCATTCCGCCTTGCATATATTGACCTTGCCCGCTTCGTTTTTTACGGGTGCCTTTATTTCGGGTTTGCTTTTTCATGAAAAAAACTTTGAATTTTCAAAACGCTACGGGATCCTTCTGATGAGTTTTTCCCTCGTATTTATGTATCTCGGAGTCTTTAATACCGCCGCCATGCCGAGTACCCTTTTTATATGCCTTGTTTTGGGAATACAAAACGGTATGTTTATTTTCTACAAGGGAATTTTAATCCGTACCGCCCACTTTACCGGTTATTTGACGGACGCGGCCCTGTGTTTGGGAAGCGTATTTCGCGGCAAAGCGGAAGGCGACAAAAAGAAAAGCGATTTAAAAAAGAGTTTATTTTATCTTTTAAGCATCTTATGTTTTACGGCCGGAGGTATGTGTTCGGTTTTTATAAACGTACCCGGCGTTTTTTTTACCGCCGCCGTTTTATACTTTATCTGCGGCCTGTGTTATTTTATACTGCGAAAATTACGGCAGAGGAATTAAAGCAGTACTTACGGATATTTCGGTTTTGTAATGAGCGTTTATAAAAAAAAAGAATTTGTATTTTTTTTGAACTGATTGTATAATGAAACCAGTACAAATAGTGTGCCCTGCGGGCAAGGAGTTTAGAGTGCCTAAAGTATTATCAATTATTCTCGGCGGCGGAAAAGGAAGCAGATTGTATCCGCTTACAAAAGAACGTTCAAAGCCGGCCGTTCCCTTCGGAGGCAATCACCGGATTGTCGATATTCCGATTTCAAACTGCATCAATTCGAATTTTAAACAAATATATTTGCTTACCCAATTCAATTCGGCTTCGCTTCATATGCATATTACGGCGGCCTACAACTTCGACCGCTTTTCGCAAGGCTTTGTCGAAATTCTTGCCGCGGAACAAACGCTCGAACATTCCGGCTGGTACGAAGGAACCGCCGACGCGGTGCGCAAAAACTTTGTCCATTTTAAAACGCGCAAGCCCACCCACTACATCATTCTTTCCGGCGATCAATTATATCAAATGGATTTGAACGCGTATCTGCAATATCATTTGGAAAACAAGGCGGAAATAACGATTGCGACGACCGCCGTAAACCGCGCCGACGCTTCGGGCTTCGGCATTATGAAAATAAACAAAGACCGCAACATAACCGAATTTATGGAAAAACCCGCCCCCGACGCGGACATAAGCGATTGGATAATTCCCGATGAAAGCAGAACGCCGGGCGCCGTACAGGGCAAAGATTATCTTGCCTCGATGGGAATCTATATTTTCAATGCCGATGTGCTCGAAAAATCATTGGACAACGACTATACCGATTTCGGCCGCGAAGTGATTCCCGAAGCTTTAAAACGGTACAAAGTGTTTTCATATATTTACGACGGCTATTGGGAAGATATCGGTACGATCCGCAGTTTTTACGATGCGACGCTCGACCTTGCGGCGGTTACGCCGCGGTTCAACTTTTACGATGAAAACAATCCCATTTTTACCGAACCGCGCAACCTCCCCCCGTCAAAAGCGAATTACGCCCATATGACCCGCTGTATTGCAAGCGAAGGCTGCGTTATAACCGAAGCGTCCATTATAGATTCGGTTATCGGGATTCGCAGCATTATCGAGCGGAATTCGACTTTGGAAGGCGTCGTGTGCATGGGCGCGGACTTTTACGAAACGGTTTCTCAAAAGCAGGAAAACCGCGCAAAAGGCATCCCCGACATAGGAATCGGCTGCAATACGCACATAAAACGGGCGATTATCGATAAAAACGCGCGTATCGGCGATAACTGCAGCATCGGCTGCCGGGGCCCCGTCGCGGACGGCGAAACGCCTCAGTATTTGGTGTCGGACGGCATTATTGTCATAAAGAAAAACGCCGTCATCCCCGACAACACCGTTATATAAAACAGGTTATTAGGCTGAAACGGCAAGGTTTTGACGTTATTCAGAATGTACAGTCATAGGATAAGGCACGACCGCGAGGCGAGTAAGAATTATACGTCCTGTACAATTCTTACTCCGAGTTTATACGCCGCATAAACTCGCATATTTAAAGCTTCTCCGACATCCATGTCGGCACAATTCTTCCGAGACGAGATATGCGGTGCTTTGGTTCCGGCAGAACACCGGACAAGTTGTATGTGTGCGAGTTTTAGGCTTGTGCCTAAAACCCGAGTTCAAAACCGTACAGGAGGTACGGTTTTGAAACGTGATTTTACCCTAAAAGCTCAACCACGACGCATGCGGGCGCGCCTTAACGTATAAGCGTTCTTTCGTATTTATAAACTTGCTTTTCAGACTTATTTCAGCGTATTTCGCGCAAAAAGGCGTCTTTAAAGCCCCACGCAACAAAGCGCTTTAACACAACCGGATACTCGTCTTTATTGAGCGGGCCTATAAGCACTTGGTATGCGCCGCCGATTTTTTCCGAAGAAGCAAGGCGGACCGGATATTTGTCGGCATATTTTTCGATAAAACCGGCAATGTTCGCAGGGTCTTTGTACGTCGCAAGCTGAATGCAATAGGTGCCTTTGCCGAATTCCCGCACGTTTTGAATAATGTAGCGCTCAAGATTTTCGTTCCGCGCCGCAAAAGCGTTTGAATCGATTGCCTTTGTATGCGGCGTTTCCACAGGCACGGGCTCCGCAGACACTTCCTGAGGGACTTCCTGAACATGCGCAAAATAATCCGGCAGCGTTTCCGTATTGTCGGTATCGTTCGCAACGGCAGTTTCGACAATCGGTTCGTCGAATACGCTTTCGGTATTCTCGGGCGGATTGTCCTCGGCGGCAATTAAAACATTCGGCTCGTTTACGGGTTCTTCGGCCTCGTGTGTAACTTCTTCGCTTTCAGCCGGCGCTTCATCGGCTGCGGCGATTTCCACGGGAGCTTCGTCGGGCTCGGGTAAAACTTCTTCCGCCTCGGCGATTTCCGCAGGAACTTCCTCGGCAGGCACATCCTCCGTTTCGGCC
The DNA here is from genome assembly GCF_000413055.1 of Treponema maltophilum ATCC 51939. NCBI lineage: Bacteria > Pseudomonadati > Spirochaetota > Spirochaetia > Treponematales > Treponemataceae > Treponema > Treponema maltophilum. The sequence continues at coordinate 1,317,248 of NZ_KE332518.1, forward strand.
GGTTGGGCTTCGACAAGCGCCGATTTTTCGCTTTTGTCTTCGATGTCGGCAGGAATTTCAGGCTCGGCGCTTTCTTCTTCGGCAGCGGGAGCAGCGGCAACTTCTACGATATCCTCCGTAACTTCTTCGCTTTCAGCCGGCACTTCATCAGCCGCGGCGATTTCCGCAGGAACTTCCTCGGCAGGTGCTTCTTCCGCCTCGGCCGGTTGAACTTCGGCAAGCGCCGTTTCTTCGTTTTTGTCTTCGATGTCGGCAGGAATTTCAGTCTCGGCGCTTTCTTCTTCGGCAGCGGGGGCGGCGGCAACTTCCGCGGGAGCTTCGTCCGGCTCGGGCAAAACTTCATCCGATTCGGCAATCTGGGGCTGTTCAACTTCTTCACTGCCTTGTTCGGCAAAGGGCGTAAAAACGCCCGTATCTTCCGTTTCGGCAGCTTGAGCTTCGGCAACTGCAACCGGCAGCTCCGGCTGAGCGTCTTCGATTGCGCCGACCGCTTCCACCGCGGGTTCTTCGTTCAAGGGCAGCGCGTCATAGGCTTTGGATAAAACGGAAAGCTCCATATCGCCGCCGTTTTTCGTAACCTGAACGATACTGTTCGAGCCGCGTTCGATAAAGAGCAGCTTTGCCGCTTCGGGCGACAAAACGACCGCAATACCGTCGGATGCGCTGAAGCTTGCAAAAACCAAAGCCTCGATGCTTACCTTTGCGGCGGGATTCGTAATCAACACCGTATCGCCGGGCAAAAACGCGGCTGATTTTACGTACAAACCGGGCGGCAATTCTCCCTGCGGCGCGACCACCGCCCTGCCGTCAAGCGAGGGCTTGGAAGCGGAAACAAAAAGCAAAAAAAACAAAACCGAAGCGGCTATTTTCGTAATCGTCTTTTGTATCATATGAACCTCTCAGCGTGCCGTCCGCAGCGCTTTTACAATGGATGAACCGAGTTCCGAAGCGACACGCTTTACCGCGCGCAGGTCGGTTTCGCCTTCGTACTTATCTTCAAGCATCTGCATTTTTTCCGCTATGCACGCGTTATTTTTTATGCGCACGATGCGCCATTCTATGCTTTGTATGTCGGAGAAAACGATTTTTGACGGATTTTCGGGAACGGAATCGGTATACCGAACCGTAATTTGCACCATAAAATCGAAAAATCCTTCGGCGCTGTTTTGCAGCGCTTTGGAGGCCGCTTCGTCAAAATCGGAGCCGGTTTTTGCGGCTGCAACGCTCGAAACGATATATCCCCTGTCGAATAAGGTGTCGAGTACGCCGTTTTCGATTTCAACGGTTGCCGCGCGCAGCGATTCGGTTCCGCCGTCTTTTTGGCACATAAAAACGCTCACCGAAGATGCGAACGAAAAGGATGATGCAGTCAATAAAAAAATCATGCAAATAAAAAAACGCGTTCCCGCTCTCACATTATTCCCCTTATTTTATTGTCGGTTTTTTTTAGGCCGGGATTAGCAAAAAAAGTGCGATTGAAGAAAGAGAACTTTTGTAGTATCATAACGGCGTATGAAATATTTTGCGGTGCAAGTGCGGACTTTAAAAGAAGATGCTTACATACAAAGGCTGAACGATTATTTGAGCTTCCGCGCCGACAAACAGGACTTTATGTTTCCCAAACGAAGATTGAGTATACGGCGCATGGGAAAAACGACGGACGAAATACGCCCGATTTTTCCCGGTTATATTTTCGTCGCCGCCGAAACAATCGATCCGGAACTTTTTGCCGTTATGCGCAGTACGCGCGATTTTACGCGGTTTTTAAAAAATAATAAAGAAATTACGCCGATAACGGGACACGATTTGTCGGTTTTGCAGCATTTTTTAAGTTTCGGCGCCGTAGCCGATACGTCCGTCGTAAGCTTCGATAAAGACGACCGCATTGTCGTTAAATCCGGCCCGATGCAGGGTTTGGAAGGTTTTATCGTAAAAGTGGACAAGCGTAAGCGCCGGGCGAAAATATCGCTCGATTTTGCAAAAGAAACTTTTTTGATCGATCTTGCCTTTGATGTTTTGGAGGAAAACCCGAATGAATTACAGCGGTAAATATATCTACATCATCGGCGCAGGTTTTGCCGGACAAATGATCGCCGCGGAAATCAACCGAAAAAAAATCTTCGGGAAAATCGCCGCCTTTATAGACGACGATCCGGACCTCATCGGAAAAACCGTCGACAACATTCCCGTACTCGGCCCCATCGACCAATTCATTTCGTTTTTGCGGCATACCGACCGCGACGAAGCTATTATTGCGATGCCGTCGGCTTCAAAAGAGCGCATAAAAAAAGTATACGAAACGCTTACCAAAGCCGGCTTCAGCCGCATTAAAATACTTCCGGCTTTGTCGCAAATTATCGACGGAAGCGCCCACTTGGTTCAAGCGCGTGAAATAGACCCGCTCGACGTTTTGGGACGCACGCCCGTTACCGTTTCGCTCAAAGAAAGCTTGGCGTACCTGCGCGGCAAGCGCGTCCTCATAACGGGAGCCGGCGGCTCAATCGGCTCGGAACTTGCGCGCCAACTGCTTTCCGGCGGCGCACAGCGTCTGTATCTTTTCGGGCACGGTGAAAATTCGATTTACCAAATCGACAAAGAATTGCATATTTTGCAAAAAGAAGGAATCGGCGAAAAAGCCGTTGTTGTTCCTGTTATAGGCGATTTGAAAAACCGCGAATACATGCGCTATATTCTTTCAAAATTACAGGCATCCGTTATTTTTCACTGCGCGGCGTATAAACACGTGCCGCTTATGGAAGAAAATCCGGTCGCCGTTATGGAAAACAACGTGTTCGGTACCAAAAACCTTTTGGATGCGGCGGCCGAAAACGGCGTCGAACGCTTTGTGCTCATATCGACCGACAAGGCCGTAGAGCCGGTTTCCGTATACGGCGTATCGAAAATGCTGTGTGAAAAACTGGTGCTCGAAACCGCCCGAAACATACAGATTCCGGGCGCCTATATGTTCGTCCGCTTCGGCAACGTGCTCGGCTCGCGCGGCTCCATTTTGCCCCTGTTCGCCGAACAGCTGAAAACGGGCGGCCCGCTTACCGTAACCGATCCGAACATGAAGCGTTTTTTTATGACGATCCCCGAAGCCTGTTCCCTTGTTTTAAAAACGGGCGGTGTCGGCATAAACGCGGCTTCCTACCTTTTGGATATGGGAGATCCGATAAAAATAGAAGACATAGCGCGCCAGTTTATCCGTTTTTCGGGCTTGGAGCCGGAAACCGATGTCGCCATCCGCTATATCGGTTTACGTCCCGGCGAGCGACTCGAAGAGCCGCTGTGGACAAAAGAAGAAAATCCCGAGCCGACGGAACATCCGAAAATTCTTAAATTAAACTGTTCACAAGGCTCTTTTCCCTTAGACAAGTTATTAAAAAAGCTGTATCCTATATGCGTAGAAGGACCGAAAGACGTTTATCGCAGCCGCAGTAAACTTTTGGAAATTCTGACTGAAGCGATTCCCTCTTTTAAGGATGCGTACCATGATAAACTCTGAAAATGCCGAATCCGTTCCGTTTTTTTTGCCTTCAATCGGGCAGGAAGAAGAACAGGCCGTTTTGCGCGTTATGCGTTCCGGCTGGCTTACGACCGGCAAAGAAACCCTCGCCTTTGAAAAAGAATTTGCCGACTATGTCGGCTGTACCTATGCTTTGGCGGTCAACAGCGCAACTTCGGGTCTCATGCTTGCAATGGCATCCTGCGGTATTCGCGAAGGAACGAAGATTCTTACCAGCCCCTACACCTTTGTATCCACGGCGACCTCGGCCCTGCATTTGGGCGGCGGTATCGTATACGCCGATATTGAAAAAAACGGCTACGGCATAGATCCCGAACAAATAGAACAAAAGCTCAAAAAAGACCGCTCCATCCGCGCGATCGTGCCGATCCATATCGCCGGCAATTTGTGTAATATGAAAGAGATAAAAAAGCTTGCCGATTCCTACGGCGTAAAAATCATAGAAGATGCGGCGCACTCTTTTCCGTCGGAAACGGCCGAAGGCTATGCGGGCACCTTGGGCGATGCGGGCGTTTTTTCGTTTTATGCGACAAAAACGATTACAACCGGCGAAGGCGGAATGCTTTGCACAAACGATAAAAAAATAGCCGATACGGTACGCACTTTGCGCATGCACGGCATCGACCGCAACGTATGGGACCGCTACACGTCGAATAACGCGTCGTGGTTGTACGACGTCGTCGAATCGGGTTTTAAATGCAATATGCCCGACATTTTAGCCGCCATAGGGCGCGAACAGCTTAAAAAAGCCCGAACGCTCTTTGAAGAACGCAAAAAAATCGCAGCCCGCTATACAGCCGCTTTTAAAAACTGCGATTTTTTGGAATGTCCGCCCGACGGCGAAGGCAATGCGTGGCACTTGTACTTGCTGCGCATACGGGCACAAAAACTGTCGATCAATCGGGACGAATTCTGTCGCCTTTTGCAGCAAAAGGGAATCAACATTTCGGTACATTTTATTCCGCATTTTTATTTTACTTTTTTCAAAAAGCGCTACAGACTGAACGCCGCCAATTTTCCCCACGCGCAAAAACAATACGAATCGACGATAACTTTACCCCTGTGGCCCGGCATGAGTGAAGAAGCGGTCGACCGGGTAATAAAAACGGTTACGGAAATCGGTAAAAACAATTATGAAGTTTGACTCTGACAAATCGGTAAAAATATACGATTCGAATTCGTTTTACGGCGACAGGCCGGAAGACTTTTTTCTGAGCGCCGTTTTGGTAAGAAGTCCGGTTCCGGACGGAACAATACGTTCGATAGAGCACGCCTCCTTGCCCGAAGGCTACAGCCTGTTTACGGCAAAAGACATTCCCGGCGAAAACGCCGTGCACACATTCGAAGCGGAATTTCCCGTCTTTGCTTCCGAAAATATTTCGTACGAAGGAGAGCCCGTCGGAATTCTTGTCGGGCCCGATTACGGCGTTCTGTTACGCCTTTTGTCCGAGCTGAACATTACATACACGCGCGCCATTCCCGACGAAAAAGAAAAAGAAGTTTTGGCTTCCCGGAAATACGGATTCGGCAATTTTGAACGCGCGTGGAAAAACGCGAAACTAAAAGCGGATAAAACGTATTGCCTCAACCTGCAGCTTCCCTCCTGCGCGGAAACGGACGGCGCTTTTTGCCGCGTGCAGGGAAAAACGCTGAGCCTGTATACGCCGACGTGCTGGACAAGTCATCTGTATCGGAACATGTCGTCGGCTTTGAACCTCGACAAGTCACACATTCAGCTGTATAAAACGAACGTTCCCTTTTCGCATAAAAATTCGCCCTGGCACAATACCGCTTTAAGCGTTCAATGCGCCATCGCCGCTCTCCTTTCCAAGCAAAACGTTTTACTACGGCTTTCGCGCAGCGAACAGCTTTTGTATATCGAAAAGCCGCTTCCGGTAAAGATCCGGCATAAAACGGCAATAGACAGCGAAGGCGTCATAACCGCCGCATCTATGCGCATTGAAATCGACGCGGGCGCCTTTAATCCGTTCATCGCGCCGCTTGTAGACAGGCTCGCCGTTTCGTGTACGAATATGTACAAAATACAAAACCTCAGCGTCGAAGCCCTTGCCTACCGCTCGCACACGAGCGGCGGCTCCCCGTCATTGAGCTGGGCCGATTACCACGGATTTTACGCGATGGAATCGCAGATACAGGAATTGGCCCGCCTTGCGAATTTAAATTCGGTAGACGTGCGCTTACGCAATATAAACGCCGGAAAAGATCTGCAAAAAGATTTTCCGCTCCGATTCGAAACGACACCTGCATGCAACGTTATAAACGACGTTGTGCAAAAAAGCGATTTTTACCGCAAACACGCCGCCTATAAATTGAACACATATAAGGCCGAATCTTTATTTTCATCCGTGCCGGTACGCGGCATCGGTTTTGCATGCGCATACGAAGGAAGCGGTTTTTTGGGCACCGAAATCGATTCGTTAAAACAAAGTTTGGAAGTTTCAATGGAAAAGGACGGAAGCGCCGTTATCTACGCGAACGCGCCGTCGGCAACCGTTTCGAGCATTTGGAAAAACATAGCCGCCGAACTTTTATCGATTCCCGTAAAATCGGTTACAATCGACGCAAGCCCCCGGACTGAAGAAAGCGAACTGCCGGAAACCATGGTTAGCAACATAAGCGTTATGACCCAGCTCGTAAAAAAATGCTGCGTCGCAATTCAAAAACTCCGTTTCCGCCAGCCCCTTCCGATACGCGTAAAACGCAGTTTTGTGCCGGGCAAAAAAAACGTGTGGGACAACGAGTCTTTCGGCGGTACGCCCTTTTACACCGCTTCGTGGGCCGCCGCAGCCGCCGAAATCGAACTGAACCCGAAAACGTATACCTACGGCGTACGCACTGTTTGGATCAGCATAGACGGCGGAACCATCTTATACGACTCCAAAGCGGAGCACGTCGTCAACCGATGCGTTAAAGCCCTTTTTTCGTGTTCCGAAGAATTTCAAACCAATCCGGTACCTGCCGTCTTTGTAAACTTTGTACCGGGCGGAACCGAACCGAAACAAATCGGCGAGCTGGTCTTCGACGTGCTGCCTGCGGCAATCTGCAGCGCCGTATCTCAAGCGCTGCAAAAACGGCTGACCGATTTTCCCATCAACCCGAATACGATATACGATGCCGTAAAAGAAACGGAAAAGGAGGAAGATCGTGCGCATACCGCTGAAAATCAATCATAAATCGGTGACGGTCGACTGCGAACCGGACAGCACCCTCGCGTCGGTGCTGCGCGGTTTAAAGCTGTTTTCGGTAAAAGACGGCTGTACCGACGGCTTTTGCGGTTCAAGCACCGTCCTCCTCGATGACAAACCGGTTCCGTCCTGCCTCATTCCCGTTTCGGCCGTAAAAGACCGCAGCATCGTAACCCTCGAATATTTTATGCAAAGCGATTCGTACGCCGACATCGCGCAAGCCTTCGAAAAAAACGGTATAAAACTGTGCGGCTTTTGCGATGCGGGAAGAATCTTTGCCGCAAAAGAAATCATCGAATTGAATCAGCGCCCCGATAAAAAAATGATCACCGAACTTTTGCGGACTTTTTCGTGCCCCTGCACCGAAGACGAATCGCTGGTAAAGGGTATTATCGCCGCAGCCGACATACGCAGAAAAAGATTGGGGAACAGATATGGCCTACGTTAAAAGCGATACTTTTTTCGTTTCGAATCTGAATGAAGCGCTGCAGCAGCTTAAAAACATTCCGTCGCTGAGCGTTCTTGCCGGCTGTACCTCCTGTGAGCAGACGCTCGGCGGCACCAAAATAAAACTTCCGTCTTCGGTGCTTTTTATAAAGCACATACCCGAACTGCAAACGATTGACCGCAAAGAACGCTTTATCGGCATCGGCTCCGCGGTCAGTTTAAACCGTATTTTGGAGTTGGGGCAAAAGTACATTCCGTCTTTTTTGTACGATGCCGTTCTCTCGATCGCATCCTACAATATCCGGAATTTGGCGACAATCGGCGGCAACATCTGCGGAATAAAGCATAACATGACTTTGTACGCGCCGCTTTTGGCGCTCGACGCCCTGCTCGAATTTAAAAGCGCCGCCGAAACGCTGCAAATTCCCGTATCCAAATTCGAAAGCGTGCCCCAAGGTTTTTTGCTTTCGAAAATTCTCATACCGGTTCAGGATTGGTCGGCGGCGCGCTTTCACCGTTTGGGGCCCGCACACACGATAAATTCGCATTCGGTGTCTTTTACCTTTTTGGCGGATACGGCAAAAGGAATTTTAGGCGATATGCGATCGGCGTTTTGCGGTCCCGTATCGATCCGCAGCCGCGAGTTGGAAAACTCCATCATCGGCTCACGCCTGCCTTTAAACGAGCACGACATCGAAACCGTGCTTCAAGCCGCCGAACGTTTGTACGACGAAGAAGCGGCAAAACAGGGAAAACAGTGCCCGCCGATTTTAAAAGATCAATATACCAATCTCTTGCACTATTCGCTTAAAATGCTTATGTAATTTCGGACAAAGGATTTTCAGCGGATGTACATGGCGTCTCCGTAGGAAAAAAAACGGTAGCGTTTTTCGACCGCCTGCGCATAAGCGTTCAATATGCGTTCTTTTCCGGCAAAGGCGCTTACAAGCATTAAAAGCGTCGATTCGGGCGTATGAAAATTCGTTATAAGGCGGTCGACAACGTTAAAGGTGCAGCCCGGATACAAAAAAATATGCGTGGAGCCGCTCCCGCTTTTGAGCAGGCCGTCTTTCCATGCCGATTCAAGCGTGCGCACGGACGTCGTTCCGACCGCAATCACCGGTCTTCCCTCTTTTTTTGCGGAATTGACCGCCGCTGCGGTTTGTTCGGAGACGGTGTAATTTTCACCGTGCATGGCGTGGTCTTCGATGCGTTCGGTACGCACGGGCAAAAAGGTTCCCAAGCCGACGTGGAGCGTCAAGCTGCACATGTGCACGCCCTTTTCCTTTAAGCGCTGCAAAATCTTTTCGGTAAAATGAAGGCCGGCGGTCGGGCACGCGATGGAACCGGAAACCGCCGCATACACATTTTGATAGCGCTCGGCGTCTTCGCTCGTGTCGGCTCTTTTTATATACGGCGGCAAGGGCATATGACCGTTGCGTTCGAACCACGCTTCGTCCAATTCGGGCCGCGAAAACTCAAGAACGCGGAATTCCGTTCCTTCGTCTTCGGCGCTTTCGACGATGATGCCGATTGTGCCGTCGGAAAAGCGGTAGCGGTTCCCCGTGCGCTGTTTTTTTGCATTTTTTACCATAGCGCGCCACAGTTCTTTCGGTTCGTCGTTGAGACGGTATTTTGACGGTTCCGCATGTGTTTGTACGGAACGGCCGCCTATTTTTTCGATCAATAAAAATTCAACCGGCTTTACCGAAAGCGAATCGATTTTTCGGGCAAAGCAACGCGACGGGCGCACCTTCGAATTGTTAAATACCATAAGGCTGCCTTCTTCGATTAAATCGGGCAAATCTTCAATCATATAATCGGCCGTTTTTCCGTCGGCTTTGTTCAAAACCATAAGCCGGTCTTCGCCGCGCACTGCCGACGGGTGCTGGGCAATCAGCTGTTCGGGAAGGTCAAAATAAAAGTCTTTCGTCAGCATGAGAAGGGTGTCCTTGAAGCCCTAAATGAGCGTATGCTTTGTCGGTAACGGTACGCCCGCGCGGCGTGCGCTGCAGCAATCCCGATTGTATCAAATACGGCTCGTAATAATCTTCCAGCGTGTCTACCGATTCGCCGATTGAAATCGCAAGGGTTTCCGCGCCGACCGGCCCTCCGCCGAAGTTTTCTATAATCGAGCGCAAAATAGCGCGGTCGTAATGTTCCAAGCCTAAAGCGTCTATTTCGAGTTTGTCCAAACCGGCTGCGGCGACGGCCTTCGTAACGCGGCCGTTTCCCAAAATCTGCGCAAAATCCCTCATACGGCGCAAAATACGGTTTGCAACGCGGGGCGTTCCGCGCGAGCAGTCGGCAATAAGGGAGGCGGCGTCCTCGTCGATTCCTATGTGTAAAATCTCGGCCGAGCGTTTGATAATGGCGGCAAGTTCGCTCCGTTCGTAAAAGCCGAAGCGCTGGACGATTCCGAAACGGCTTATAAGCGGACTTGAAACCATGCCTGCCTTTGTCGTCGCTCCGACGAGGGTAAAAGACGGAATGGGAATGCGCACCGTCCGGGCGGCCGCCCCCTGCCCTATGACCCAGTCGAGTTCGTAATCCTCCATGGCGATGTACAGCATTTCTTCTATGGCGGGTTTAAGCCGATGGATTTCGTCGATAAAAAAAACCGTGCGTTCGGTTATCGTGGATAAAATACCCGCAAGGTCTTTAGGCTTGTCGAGGGCGGGTGCGCTGGTTACTTTAAAGTCGGCGCCCAACTCCCGCGCGGTAATTTGCGCAAGAGTCGTTTTCCCCAAACCGGGCGGCCCGATTAAAAACAAATGGTCCAAGCTTTCCGAGCGTTCGCGCGCCGCTTTTATAAAAACGCTTAAATTGTCTTTTATTTTCGTTTGGCCTAAAAAATCGCTTAAGAATTTCGGGCGCAAACTCAAGTCCTGATCTTCTTCCATCGGGACGGCCGCCCGCAAAATATCTTCAGCCATAATTTCTCCGTTATGCAAGTTCTACAATCGCGCGGCGGAACAAAAGCTCTTCGCGAGCGGCTTTGTTTTTTGCGGCAAAATCGGCATCGGAAGAAAAAGACTCGAGCAGTTTTTCGACCGTCCGCTCGCACTCGGCTTTTTCGTAGCCCATATTGACCAGCGCCGAAATAACATCCGCCCAGGGCGAATATGCGGCATCACGCACGCGGCTTTTCGTATCGGCGGAGCTTTCTTCAAGATTAAGTTTACCTTTTAAAGTGAGCATCATCTTTTGCGCCGTTTTTTTGCCCACGCCGGGAATTTTTTCGAGCCGGGCCATGTCTTCGGAATCCAATACCGCCGCAAGTTCCGATGCGCTTATCGACGACAAAATGCGCACGGCGGCCTTTGCGCCGACGCCTTCAACCTTCATTAAATCGAGAAAAACCGCGCGTTCGTTCACCGTCGCAAAACCGAACAGTTTCATCGAATCTTCGCGATGGTACAGCCACGTATATACTTTAGCCTCTTCGCCCGCAGGAGGCAGCGCATCGAGCGTCGTCAGCGGAACGGTTAATTCCCACTCCAAACCGTGATTTTGTATGCAAAGCGTTTGCGAAAACTTATAAGTGATAATGCCGGTTATGCTGTTAAACATTGTATTACTATAATCTTATTCGGTCAAAAAAACAAGAGAGGCTCAAAATCGAACGGGATTGAGTTTATTTTTCGAGCAAAAAAAGATATTCGGTTACGTGCGCGTTTCTGTTTTTAAGATTTCTGCTCGCGCGGAAGGCATTGTAAGGCGATTCAAACACATTCAGCTTCCCCATGCTGCCCATCATGCACGTCAGTTCGTCTTTTGTCGTAAACCCTTCGGAATTGAACGACAGCAAAACGTATTTTGCGCGCACGTTTTCGATAAGTTCGCCAAGCGCCTTTTGCGCCCCCTTTGCCGTGTTGTACGCCGAGCGGTTCCAATCCGACGGGATTCCCGACACCGAACTCGGATTATGCGGCCGTTTATTTTCGGCAATCACATTCAGCATAAAATAGTTGGAACCGTACGGATGTTGATTGTAGGGCGGATCAAGATAGGCAAGATCGACTTCCGCAGTTGAAAGAACAAGCTCGTTCGCATCGCGCCGGTATATGTCGACTTGGCAGTCGTATGTACTGAATACGGGGAATTCAAGGTCGATGTCGCCGGTAATGCGGCTCAGCGCATCGCGGTTTTTACCGCCGAATTCTCCGATGCCGGTTTCGCGATTTTTGTAAAAACCCTTAAAGACGCCGCCCGTATTCGCATGAACGGATGCCGCAGCCAAAAGCGGCGCAATAAAAAAAACGCGCAAGCGTTCGGGATACGAATCGATAAAAGAACGCGCGGTGTCTATGTAAGCGGCGTTGCGCTTTGTATAAAAAACCCGCTCGCCCTTTTTTATATTTGAATCATCTTCGGGCGCATACAATTCGCTTATAACGCCGCGTTTCCATTCTCCGGTAAATTCGCATTCGTCAAGCTTTTCTTTTAAATCGCAAAAAAAACCGCGCAGCTGAACCATGTCGCGCTCGCTGCTGTTTGAAAGATAGCAGGTGTTTATAAGATAACTGTACAGTTCCAAATCGTTCGCGGCTAAATACGAGGCGCTTTGCTTTAAATAGCGCGACACGATTCCCGAACCGGAAAAAACGTCAAAAATTCTCAATTTTTCTTTATTAAGTTTTTTTTTGACGGAATCGACCGCCTCGCCTATAAAGTTTAAAAGCCGACGCTTGTTTCCCAAATACGTAATCAACTGATCGGAAAGATATTCGGCATTTTCATTTTGCATGTTTACATCCGTTATGCATAGATCGATAATTCAGAGCGCACTGTGAATATGCGTGATCGCGGCGGCAAGAGCGTCGGCGGCATGATCGGGCTGCGGAATTTCGGACAATCCGAGCAAAAGCTTTACGTATTGCTGAACAAGGCTTTTGTCCGCTTTTGCCGTTCCGGAAACGGATTTTTTTATGCAGTTAGGCGAGTATTCAAAAAGAGGAACATCATTTCGGGTAAGGCATAGCGTTACGGCGCCGCGTGCTTCGGCAACGAAGAGGGCGCTCGTGACGTTTTTTGCAAAGTACAAAGTTTCCATGCCGGCTTCATCGGGGGAGTATGTATCCAAAATACTTTGGAGCGCATCGTAAATCAGCAAAAGGCGCTCTCCCCTCTTTTTATCTTTCACAGTCTCTATAACTCCCCATCCGGCGCAACGGTAGCGCGAATCGGCATAATCGACGACTGCCCAACCGGTAGAAGCAAGGCCGGGGTCTATGCCCAATATGCGCTTAAACGCCGTCGCTTTTGAAAAGGGAGTACGGCCGGAAACGCCTTTTTCGGTTCCCGGCATCGAAGAAAAAGGCAAACCTCTATTCTTCTTCAAAACCGTCCGGAATGTCGATATTCGAGTACACGTTTTGTACGTCGTCGTCTTCTTCCAAACGATCTATCAATTTTAAAACTTTACGGGTTGTATCGACATCCAACGTCGAATAGGTATCGGGAACCATGGAAATTCCCGCCGAAACCGATTCGTATCCTTTGTTTTGCAAAAACTCGAGAACCTTTTCAAAGTCGGCAGGATCGGTCGTAACGGTAATAATACCGTCGTCCGAAGCGATATCTTCCGCTCCGGCTTCAAGACCAGCTTCCATCAGTTCGTCTTCGTTTACCTTTTCGGCATCGTATTCGATAACGCCCTTGCGTTTGAACATATACGAAACGGAACCGGTTGCGCCGAGGTTTCCGCCGGTTTTCGAAAAAATATTGCGGACGTTCGCAGCGGCGCGGTTGTTGTTGTCGGTAAGCACTTCAACCAAAACGGCAATGCCGCCCGGTCCGTAGCCTTCGTAGATTTTTTCTTCATATACGGAACCGCCCAACTCGCCCGTTCCCTTTTTTATAGCCCGCTCGATATTGTCTTTAGGCATGTTTGCCGCGCGCGCTTTTAAAATCGCGGTACGGAGCCGGGGATTGGAAGCGGGATCACCGCCGCCCATCCGTGCTGATATGGAAATTTCTTTAATGAATTTGGTAAACAACTGCCCCCGTTTTGCATCGGCAGCGCCTTTGGCGTGTTTAATTGTCGCCCATTTACTGTGTCCTGACATCGGAACTCCTATTCGGTCGGGGGCGTTTCGAATTCCCCACCCTGCTTAAGTTTAAAATTACGTTTTCGCCGTATATTATATCATATGAGAAATTCCCTGTCAATTACTGCAAAAAATGTAATTGAATGTAAAAAAACGGTATGCAATGCAGAGAACAATCGGGTAGAATTGTACAAGGAAGAGCAATTCCAACTGTTGTGAGATAATACATATGTGACAAGAATATACAAAATGGCTTGCGAATGATATAATTAAATGATATAATTTAAATATAAAAGATGTTGATGGTTTTTTTGTATTGTGGTTAGAAAAACTTATGCAGTTAGAAGGAAAGGAGAATTAAAGATGATTACAAAGAGCTTCGAAAGAAAATTAGAAAAACTTGGTGCATTTGAAATTAGCTTTGATATGTTGAAATTATCAGAAAAGAATGAGAAACATTTGAAATTTTTGAATGCAGGAAGAGGAAATCCTAATTGGATTAATACCTTGGGAAGATTAGCTTTTGCAAGACTGATGGAATTTGGCGTGTCAGAATGCAAAAGAACTCTAGATAAAGGAGATTTAGCTGGATATGTTGACTCCAATGGAATTGAGGAGAGGTACAATGCTTTTTTAAATCGTGACGATGAGGTGGATGTATTTCTTAAAAAGATCGTGGAGTATAGCGTAGACCATCTATATTTAGATAAGAAAAGCCTTATTTTGGAGCTTACAAATGGCATTATAGGAAATAATTATCCGGTTCCTAGCCGTTGTTTGGAGAATACGGAGCACATCATCAATGCATTTCTTCAAAGCATTCTATATGGGAAGGCTAATTTAAGAAAAAATACTAAGGTATTTCCAGTAGAAGGCGGTACGGCTGCAATTGTTTATATATTTGATTCCTTAAAGCATAATGGACTACTTAATGATGGAGACCGCATTGCAATCAACACACCGGTATTTACTCCTTATATTCAGATTCCGAGACTATCAAATTTTGATTTAGCAGAGGTCGATCTTCAAGCAAGGGAAGAAAATCAGTGGCATATTCCAGATTCTGAATTTGAAAAGCTTTTGGACCCTTCTGTCAAGGCATTTTTCTTAGTGAATCCATCAAATCCGGGTTCTCGTAGTCTTACAGATGAGACTTTGGAACAGTTAAGAAAGGTAGTTGTAAAGCGTCCGGATCTTATTATTATAACAGATGATGTATACGGTACTTTTGTAAATGGATTCCGCACTGTTTATTCCGTTTGCCCAAGAAACACTATTTTGGTTTATTCGTATTCAAAGCTTTATGGTGTTACAGGATGGAGACTCGGAGTTATAGCAATTAATGAAGATAATGTTCTTGATGAACTGATTAAGAAGCTTCCTGAGAAGAAGAAAAAAGAACTAGAAAGCGATTATTCTATCGTTACATTTAATCCTTCGGAAATGGGCTTTGTTGAAAGGATATGTGCAGACAGCAGATCTATTGGATTGTATCATACAAGCGGGCTATCTACACCACAGCAGATTATGATGGTTCTTTTCTCTATGACTCATTTGGTTCTTGAAAATGAAAAGGATCAATACATTGAAGCTTGTAAAGAAATTATAGCGATTCGTTACCACAATTTAATGTCTACATTAGGCTTACCTGAGGATAACAGTGATTCCAATGCTAAATATTATACACTGATTGACATATATCAACTTGCAGAGACAAATTATGATAAGAACTTCGCAACATGGCTTAGAAATGAATTTGAGGAAATAGATTTTCTTTTACATCTAGCAAAGGAAGATGGTGTTGTGTTGATGGAAGGAGTTGGTTTTGGAGCAACTCCTGGTACAGTTAGAATTTCAGAAGCAAACCTAGAGGACAATGATTATAAGGAAATAGCAAACCGTATTATATCCCTTTTGAAAGAATATTACGAAAAGTATACAAAAGAGAAAAAAAAGCTATAGTATGGGGAGGAATTTAAAATGAATATAGGTTTAATCTCACATGAAGTGTTGGAAACAGCACAACGTATTACGGTAACAGGTTTCTCTGATATAGCCCATTATTTGATTGCTAATCCAGTCATTTCTATCTTTATATGTCTTGCACTTGGATATTTTATTGGAAAGGTAAAGATAAAATCCTTTACGGTAGGTGCCACTGTAGGAACTTTGCTGGTAGGACTTCTCATTTCCCTAATATTGAAGGGGGCAGGAACTTACGAAATTGACGGAACGGTGAAGACAATCTTTTTCTCACTATTTATTTTTACTATCGGATATGAGGTTGGACCTTCATTCTTCGCAAGTTTAAAAAGATCTGGCCTTAAAATTATTGTCCTATCCATATTCTTCGCCGTGGTAGCTTTTGCAGTTTCGATTGTTTTGTTTAAGACTTTTGGTATTGGAGCTGGAGAAGCTGGCGGAATTTTGGCAGGTAGTCTTACACAGTCAGCAATCTTAGGAACAGCGGATTCTACTATGAAGGCTATGCTTTCAGGAACAGAACTGAAAACGGCTGAAAGTCAAATGGCAGTTGCATATGCACTTACCTATGTTTTTGGAACGATTGGGGTAGTTGTGTTTTTGAGAAATGGTGCATCGAAGTTAATTGGTACAAATTTAACAGATACAGTTCAGAAGAAAATTGAGCAAACAAATTTCCATGAGTCTTCTTCGGAAAACACTGTGGTTGGAAATATTAAAGCACGTGCATTTTGCTTAGAAAAAGGTGCAGAACTTATTGGCAAAACAATCGGTTCCATTGAAGAACAGTACGATGATTCTCTTACAATAATTCAGATTCTTCGAGATGGTAAACAGGTGAATCTTGCACCGGATGTGCAGCTGCTTGAGAAGGATACAGTTATGATTATAGGACTTCTTGATGCAGTATTAAATTTTGAAGCTTCTGGCATGGAGGAAACTAATGATTCAGAAGCTCTTAGGCTAGATGTGGTAAAGCAAGAAATAGTTTTAACTAACAATTTCTCTCTAGATGTTATAAAGAATCTTTCAGAAAATGGAATCGTCATTTCAGAAAGGATGAGAGATAACAATATTCTCCCTGAAGAGGAGGAGTTAAAGGCTCTTGATCACTTGATATTGGTGGGACCAAAAGCTGCTATTTCTAAGGCTGTAAAGAAACTTGGGTATGTGAAGGATACAGGAACTGAGACAGATATATCTTTTATCAGCATCGGGCTTGTAGTTGGTCTATTAATAGGTGCAATCAGCTTCGTTGTATCCAAAATTCCGATTACACTTGGATCTGGTGGAGGAGCTTTAATTGGAGGACTTCTGTTCGGATATTATCAAGATAGACATTCTAACTATGGACTGATGCCGAAAGCAACCCGATGGTTTTGTAAAAGTGTTGGATTAAATCTCTTTATAGCCATTGTGGGACTTATGTCTGGAGCTTCCTTCATATCTGCATTGCAATCTATGGGCTTAGAGGTACTATTAATTGGTATTTTGGTAACCATTTTGCCTCATATTGCTTCCGTTTACTTTGGAAGATTTGTGTTAAAGTTGGATGCTGTAGATATCATTGGTGCTCTATGTGGTGCTGGAACGTGTACAGCAGCACTTAACGGAGTTGTGGAGGAATATGATTCAAGTATTTTTGCTATAGCATATACACCAGGATATGCAATGGGAAATATTTTACTTACAGTCTTAGGTCCTCTTGTAGTAGCAATATGCATACATTAGTTATTTGAGTAGATAAGATAGATAGATTCATACATTTATTTTAAGGAAAAGTGGTTGTATAATATTTAGCGTTGGTGAGAGAAAAAATCCTCTCCCAACGCTAAATTTTTACAAAAAAATAGGAACACACATCAAATCTCGTGTATAATTTAAATCGCACAAAATAAAAAACAAGGAGAAATGATATGTGTTCTAATGCTAGTATAACAGAAATCTTAGGAATTAACGATAAGAATTTAGTAATTTTAGGTAACGAAAAAGAAAATATTAAGGAGATAAAATATACAGTCTTAAGGGGAAAGCTTTCATATAGGCCAGCTTGCTGCCCTAAGTGTGGTATAGTCAATGAAAATTATGACATTATTAGAAATGGGAGTCAGACTGTAAAAATACTTTTTAATAGGGTTAATACAACCCCTTTGATATTGATGGTTAAAAGCAGAGATTTTTCTGTAAGCATTGCGAGTCAACATTTATGGCTAAAACACCTATCGTAGATAAGGGGTGCTTCATATCGAATGATGTTAAGAGGTCTATAGTTTTAAACCTATGTGAGACTAAGTCAATGGACCTAATTGCAAGAGAACACTGTGTATCTCCTACTAGTATTGCCAGAATACTCCGTTTAACTGAAGATAGGAGAAGAAAAAATATTCTATCAATAGATGAATTCAAGTCAGTAAATACAGTTGATGCGTCTATGAGTGTAAATTTAACCGATTTAGAAGAAAGAAAGGTTTCTGATATAATGTAAATCTACCAAACCACATTAAGGAGAAACCTTTCATATGAGTAGTATATCAGAAATATACCGTGTTCGTCAACGGGCAATTGAGTATGCAATAAAACATAATAATAATTCAAAGGCAGCAGTGAAGTATAAGACATCACGTCAGCAGATAAAACGTTGGAGAGACAGATACGACGGCACAGTCCAGTCTCTCCTGCCAAAAAGCAGAAGACCTAAAAGCCACCCAAACCAGCACACGCAAGAAGAAGTAGGGATGGTTATGAAAAAGTACAGGAAATTTGGCTATGAAGGGCTGGCAGAAGTTTATGTCAAAGCGAGAAAGGAAGGCTATAGCCGTACATACGATTCAATGTGCAAGATAATAAGGAAAATGAAGGGCAATGCCAAAGAAAAGCCTAAAAAGCTGCATAAAAGAAAAAAAAAGGTTGAACAGGCGAAGTACCCTGGGGAAAGAGTACAGATAGACATAAAATATGTTCCGGAAGAATGCATACAGTTTGGTACACGTGACCAGAAGTATTATCAAATAACGGCATTAGATGAATATACAAGAAAAAGAGTGTTAAGGATAGCAGATGAAAAAAGCACCTATCAGACCGCAAAGTTTCTAGAGAACTTGGAAAGGGAGCAGGGATTTGACATAAAGAAAGTTCAGACAGACAATGGGAAAGAGTTCACAAATTCTGAAAGTGATAAGAAAACACTGTTTGAGCTGAAACTGGAGGAGAAGGGGATAGAGTACGTGACAACCCGTCCATATTCGCCATGGGAGAATGGAAAAGTGGAAAGAAGCCACAGGCTTGACAGCAAGTACTATGCAGACAAGAAATTTAAAAGCAAGGAAGAACTGTTAAGGGCAATAAGGAAATACAATACAAGATACAACAACATATCAAGAAAAGTACTAGGCTTTAAGAGTCCAAATGAAGTGTTAAAAGAGTACAAGCAAAATCAGTAGGTTAAAGATACATTAGGAAAGAAACATTTTTTTTAATATATTTTTGTAACAAATGTTTGACATCTATACAATTGCACAAGGAAGTGCAATTCTAACCCGATTGACTAAGATCAAAAAAAGCAGTATATTTAATCTACTCTTATAGTGTGGAGGCAATTATGGCAGGAGCAGCCAGTAAGAACTCCCGTACGACAGTGGCTACCCATAAATTCTTTTGCAGCTGCGGCGGTGAAGTTATCATGAAAACTCTGTGTGAAAACGGAAGAGTAAAAAACGTTGCGGAATGCACCAAGTGCAAACGCACCGAGCGCAGACCGAAAGACTTTAAATAAAGCGGATCTTCCGCGCCCGGAAAATACAAAAAAGACTGACCCGCGGTTAATTGTAAACCGTGCGGCCGGTCTTTTTTTATGCCTGCGCTACGAATCCAAAAAACGCCGTATAGCGGAACATACGGTATCTATAGGTTCAAAAAGCCGTTTGATTTCCGGAATACTGTTTAAAAACAACGCGCCGTAGCGTTTTTCGATAAGCCTTTTGTCCAAAACGGTTACCGCACCGCGGTCCGACGAATGCCTGATAAGTCGCCCGAAACCTTGCCGAAAATGAATAACCGCTTCGGGAAGACTTAACTGCATAAACGATGAAATCCCCTTTTTTTCGAGATCTTCGCACCGCGCTTGAAACACCGGATCGGTCGGAACGGTAAACGGCAACTTTACGATAATAACGTGCGAAAGGCTTTCGCCGGGAACATCGACACCCTCCCAAAACGAATCGGTCGCAAAAAGCACGCTCGAGGAATCTTGTTTAAACCGTTCCAATAAACGGAAGCGGTCGTCGTCACCCTGCTTATACACGGTAATATTATCGGGCGCGAGCATGCTGCGCACATAGGAACAAGCCGAATGCAGCGATTCGTACGACGTGAACAGCACAAGGGCGCGGCCGGAAGATGCACGTATGAGCTTAACGAGATTGTGCTCAAGCGCTTGCTGAAAGCCGGGGCTTACAGGCTCTGCCATATCGGAGGGAATCGAAAATAAAAGATTTTTTTTATAATTAAACGGCGAAGGAAAACAATCGCAAAGCAAGCGCTCTTTTTCGACAAAGGCCGTGCCGGTTCTGCCGAGCCAATAGCCGAAACTGCCGCCGGCGGTAAGGGTTGCCGATGTACAGACAACGGTCGAAAGCGGCTCGAAAACGTTTGCATGAATCATCGAAGCGGTGTTCAGCGGCGTTTGATAACAAACGGGATACCATCCGCCTTTTTCCAAAGCATGTTTTTCAAGCCAAAATACCGTATCGGTCCGATCACTCCATTCGCCGAAGTTTTTACACACCAAGCCCATCGCTTCGAGCCGGCGCAAAATCTGTTTTGTTTCCCACACCGCCGCATCCGCTTGCGCATCCTCGTCTATACAATCGATAATGCCGCGCACGGCATCGCACAGTGTAACGACATCGCCCGACAAAACGTTCATCGCGTTTATAAAAGCGGAAAAACGGCATTCGCTCGCTTCGCACAGCCTCACCGACCATGAATTATGTTCAAACAGCGGCAAAGCCGCCTCTTCCATATCGCGTATATGCGCCTGCACAAGCTGAATTGAATTGACCGCTTCGGATAAGCCGTCCGAAGATGTCGAGAGCGCTTCAATCGTATACAGCAAACCTGCGGCCGCGCTTTTGCGCACGCGGTGCAGCTTATGCAGCTGCTTTAAAAACGAAAAGCGGTTCACCGATTCCGAAAAAAAGCCGGTGGCGGCGTTTTCGATGCCGTGCGCTTCGTCCAATATAAGCCTTTTGTACGGCGGCAAAACGGCCGTCTCTTCAAAGCCGGCTCCCGTACCGCTCGCGCGCATTTCTATGTCCGCAAAAAGCAAGTGATGGTTTACGACCAAAACCGAAGCTTCGGCCGCCCTTTTGCGCATCTTCATCACAAAGCAGCGCTCGTAAAAACGGCAGCGGCTTCCCATGCATGCATCGCTTTCCGAATTGACACGCTGCCACAACGAAGATGACGGCATAAAAGACAGATCCGAATTGCTGCCCGTTTCGGAAGAAAGCGCCCATTTGAAGATTGTCTGCAGTTCCTCTTTTTCTTCGTCGAACAAATCGACCTCGTCGAGACTGTCGTATAAGCGGCGCAAACAAAGGTAGTTTTGCCGTCCTTTCATGAGAACGGCGTTAAAATCGATATTCAGCAAAGATTTTGCGGCGGGAATATCTTTTTCGTACAGCTGCTGCTGCAAGTTGATGGTACCCGTCGAAACGACCACCCGCTCTTTATTTTTTACCGCCCACAGAGCGGCCGGAATCAAATAGGCAAAGGACTTTCCCACACCGGTTCCCGCTTCAAAGGCGGCAATTTTGTCTTCGTTAAACGCCGCACAAATCCGCTTGAGCAGCGCTATTTGACCGGGACGTTCTTCAAATCCGGGAAAAAGTTTTTCAAGCGGGCCGCCCGCACAAATCCATTCGGAACATACAACGGGATCTAAAAGTTCAATCGGGCGCGCATCGTCTTCCATGCTTTCCATGAAACTTCCTTGCATAAACGGATGCTTTGCGGTTCGGCACGAATAAAAAAGGCCGATTCGAAAGAACCGGCCTGCCATCTCCTAGGGGAATTGAACCCCTGTTGTCGGGATGAAAACCCGATGTCCTAACCACTAGACGAAGGAGACATGCTTTTAAGCAACTTGCATATAATATCAAAACGGGAATTTTATGTCAAGAGGGCGGCTTTTCCTGAACAGGGCTTCAGCATGAAAAGTAGTGAATTGCCTGAACGGTCTCTTTTTTTCACGCGTCTATTCGGAAGCAGATAGTTTCTTTTACCGATTTTTGTTCATGCTGAATCCCCGTTTTCCTGAAGCATTTCTTTCCGCCCCCCTTGCGCACTCAGCTTTTCATTCAGCAGGCTGCGCAAATGCTCACATTCGCCGTCGCGCAAACCCAGAGAAGACGCCGTATTCAGGTTTTCAAGCGATTCTTCAAACCGGCCTAAACTGAAAAGCGCCAAAGCCTTTCGGTAATATACGTGCGATTGGTACGTATTGATGCGCAGCGAACGGTCGAAATAGACGAGCGCTTCTTTTTCTTCGTTCAGCACGCTGTAGACAATGCCGACATAATACAGCGCCATGTAATTGTTTACGTCTTTTTCGACGCTGGTTAAAAAATCGCGCTTCGCTTCTTCATATTTATTTTGCGCAAAATAAGCCATACCGCGGTGCTTGTATATAACCGAAAGCGCAACCGGATTCGCGGCGGCTTGTGCGTTCAATATGCGCGTATAAATATCGATAGCCTTATTCAAATCGCCGACGTTATGCGCGTGAATGGCTTCCAAAAGCATATCGTCGACCGTCCCTTGCACATAGGGAGAAGCGTTGCCCATCGCTTTTAAAAGCGCCGACGATTTGTTTATTTCGCCGCCGGCATCGAGTTTGCCGCCGGATAAAATATCGGCTTGTTCATAAAAGGCCGTACGCCGTAAGTCGATTTCCGAATTCAGTTTATTTTGATAATCCCTGATTTCCTGAAACACAATGTCGGCAAGGCTGAGCATTGCGTTCATGGACGCAAGTTTTCGCCTGAGCGGAAGATCAAAGGGCGAAAACTCGGATTTATACACAAGCTCATGTTCGACTTCGGCCCATGCGTCCTGCAAAATCGTGCGTATCTGTATTTCGCACAAAAGCGGCTCGCGGAATTTTTTGCGCAATTCGGCACTTATGCACGCATCGTATATCGCAGGCGGAATGTGCACGAGCATGTGAACCGATTCGTAGCCGAATTCGCTGAACGTGCGGTCAGCCCCCTTGCGCTCGACTTCAAACACGGTAAAATTATCCAGTATTTGTTTTTCGACAATGCGGATATCTTCGAGAAAGGAACAGATAACCCTGATACCTAAAATATCGGTTAAAAGCGGCATAAAGGGCGAGCGCGGCGGGTGCAATTTGACGAGTTTTCGATAGTAACTTCTGAAAGTTTTAACGCGGTATTTAAATGCGGGCGTCGAAACGCATGAAACGATTTTTTTCAATTCGCTTTGCAGCGATTCGAGCACGAGCGTAAAAGACGGTTCACATTCGCCGTATGAACGTTTAAGTTCTTCTTTTGAATAAAATACGGGGCTTTCGGCAGCTTTCATAATATTCTCATAACAAATCCGCAAAAAAAAAGTGCCCGAAAATCACAGTTTCCGGACACTCTTTCTTCAAATCATACGGCGCTTATTGCTGTTGATTTGTACCCGTTACGGTAGAAGTAAAATCTTCTTCTTTCGCGAGGTTGCTCTTTTCGATAAAGCGGTTAACCTGCTGCGAACCGAAACGTCTCATTTCATTAGTTTGGCGAATCCGTTCTTTTGCGGTTACGATGCCCCACAAATCTTCGTCGGCAATGTCGCGCTCGGTTTGAGCAACGGCTTTGTCGTAAATAACATCGATTTGCTTAAAGTAAGCAACGAAGTCACCGCCGTCATGAGCGGCATCGCGGGTAATATAAATGCCCGACAACTTCGCATACGGAAGTCCGCGCGGATACAAAGGATATACCTTTATTTCGCGGTTGCGGATATCGGTAACATAATCGGGATTGTTCCAAATCAGGTTTTTCCAGCCGTCAAAGTTGAGCGTTCCCATATAGTAGCGGCGCTCCACATTGTCGTTGTCTTTAAGCAGAACGTAAACGGCATGGGGATAGTTGTATCCGTAGGTCGTCAACGAAACGGATTTAAGCGTTCCCACGTTGTCCAAAACGCCGAAAGCGCTTTGATCGTCGCCGTTCTTTCTGAAGCGGTATGCATTCGGTTTTTGCGAACCTTCGACAACCTGACCGTTTTCATCGATGTCGGCCATCGGTTCGAAAGCGGGAATGTCAAAAGCGGGCATGATGCGTGCATTCGCGTTTACGGGCGCGGTGGGGAATACGACACGAATACCCATAACGTTCTTTCCCTGGAACGGACCGCTGATGACGGGCGCCGATTTTACGATTGAATGCTGCATGTTGGCTACAATTCTTGCCGAAGAGTTCAACTGAACTTCCCAGTCGGTTAAAGCCAGCGAAGTGCGCATCAACGCTTTTTGCGTATCATCAAAGGAAATTGACGAAACCTTTGAAAAATCCATCACAGTCCGTTTATTGACGGTCGGCTTGCCGTTTTCATCGGCAACGATATCCGCGTCAAGACTTGAAAAATCAATAAGAATTGCTTTTTCACCAAAAGCAAGGCTTCCTACCAACAGGAATGCCATTGCCACTAAAACGAAAGACCTCTTCATTCAAAGCTCCTTTTTTACAGTATGATGTAGCCTTGTATATATAAAATATACTTTATAACAGCTTTTGTCAACGGTTTTTTTTCAAAAACGGGTATTTTAATCGGTATATTCATATACTTTATGCCCCGCTATTGAAATTGATATTTTATGCATATTATAGTTTTTTCGCAGATTTTGTTCAAGCAGTTTACAGGCCGCCGCCGTTTGAGACGAAGTACGTTTTTGTAAAGCGGCCTCTTCGCTCAAATCGACATAAACGGTACCGTCGTTTCCTTTAAAAAAGGACACAAGCTTTGTCCCGATCGGAAACAAGGGCCGATAGCGGTCGGTTTGAGGTCCGAGCAGCAAATCTTCCGTAAACCAGTGCGCTTGTGTATACGGATGGTCGCGCGGAATAAAGCGGCTTTCGGCGAACGTGCCTTTTTTATCGAGCGACTCGAACAAAAAAAGTTTGCGCGTTCCCGGATAAAATGCCAGGTATAAAATAAGCGACAGCACGAATGAAAAGATAAGCGCAAGCAAAAGCGCGCGCTGCAGTTTGGAGAAAAATTGAATTCGATTGTTTACGGCATGAGTAATGTCAATCATTTTGCGCCGGTAAAACCTCTTGATCTTTCAAAATGCGTAACGAATGCGGTTAATCCATTATATATCCCAAGCGACAATTTGCGCAAGTAGTTTTTGTCGAAAAGCAGCTTGGCTTCTTCTTCGTTCGTTACAAAGCCGAGTTCGACCAAAACGCTCGGCATATTCGCATTGCGTACGACAAACCATTCTTCTTCTTTTATGCCGCGGTCGACGCTCAGCGAGCCGACTTGCGCCTTCATGCCGTCCTGAATATATTTTGCGATGAGGATGCTTTCGGTCGTAAATTCTTCTTCCATCATCGAATTGAGAATGGGCAGCACTTCTTTGTCTTTATCGTTATTCGTATTTTTAATCAGCGTGCGCCGGTAGCCGGGACTCAAATACCATACCTCGAAACCTTTCGCCTTGCCGTAAAACGCCGAGTTCGCATGGATCGACACGTAGATGATCGCTTCATGTTCGTCGAGCTTTACGGTATTCGCGATATCCGTGCGCTGGTTCAGCGTTAAAAACGTGTCGGTATTGCGCGTCAGCATGATTTTTTTATCGGGATAGGTTTGTTTGAGCCGTTCGTATAAATCCCGAGCGGTAAAAAGCACGATGTCTTTTTCGCGCAGGGTTTGCTTTTTGCCGTTTATTTTATGGTCGGCCACCGCGCCCGGATCGATTCCTCCGTGCCCCGGATCGATTAAAATGGCACCGATGCGGAAGTGTACTTCCGGCGGAAGATTTTCAAGGATTTGTTTTACCGTGTCGGAAAAGGCAGCCGGTGCATAAAAGGTGCCGTTGTAATTAACCGGCGCCGGACATGCCGACACTTCGGCGTAATCCAAAAGCACAAAATCGTTATGCGCGGAAAAAGCGAGGCTGTGCCCGTTTTTTTCGAACACGCCGCTTGAGCTCATACTGTCCCAGTATAAAACCGAATCGGTTTGTTTTGCTATGTGCGCAAAAGATACCAAGCCTTGCGGAATGTCCGCAGCGGAGGCAAAAGCGATATGTACCGCGGCAAAAAAAATGCATAAAAGAAAGCGGATCTTAACTTCCGGTTTTTTCACTGACATAAAAGTTCCCCATCATTACTATCGGAATAAAAGACGGCTCCCTGCAGACCGCCGCGGATAAGACAGTGCCAAAAGTCTTTAAGATTCAGGTGCCGGCCCGTTTGCGATGGCGGACACAGTTCGTTGTAAAGTTCGACCGTTTCCGTAAGGGTACGTCCGTTCCAATCGGTCGCGCCGGCATAATCGTGCAAAAAGTCCAAGAGTTCGAGCTTTGCGCAGGATGCGGCGGGATCGGTTTTTTGGGGAAGCGCATTCAGTTTTTCGATAATTTCAGCCGGAAGCGAAAAGGCCGAAGGCGGAAACGGCGTGTCGAGCTTCATGCGTAAAAATTCCTTTGTTGCGCCCTTTCCGCTTTGCAGGCGCAAAAAAACCGTTTGTACCGCCTCGGCCGCGTACAAAGAAGCGCTTTTGTAATCCGGCGCGACGGCGATAACGTTTCCGGCTTTTTCGACATTGTTCGTCGGAAAAACGACATCGGTATTTTTTTCCGCGCGCGGGAAAAAATCTTTTACGCCGGATACTGCACGCGCTTTTTCGGCATACAGGACTTCGCTTACGGTACCGGGAATCGAAATCCACGCGCGCTCGGCGCAGGTACGCTTGCACGGAACTTCGAAAACGGGCATGGAGCCGTCCGAAGACGCGCAGACTTTTACGCGCGCATCGAGCAGGGCCGAAGGTTTTTTGCCGAGCGCCAAGCGTACGGCTTCGCGCGTCAAATCGATATCCGACGCATAGGGATAGGTCCAGCCGGACATATAACCGCCCGAAAGACGCGCCGCGATTTCGCCGATCATGGGGCCGGACGGCGTCAGCTTTATGTCGGCCTTTGCCTGACCGTAGCTTAAACCGAGCGAACGCACGCCGTCGGCAAAGGTTTTAAAAAGGGCAAGGCGGCTTTTGTCGTCGGCACACGACGGAATGGTGTGTCCCATTTCTATAAAATACGGCGGAAAAAATATATGACGGTCGGCAAAGCCGGTAACGGTAAGTTCTCCGTCGAACACAAAAGCGTCTATCGAAAATTCGGGTCCTTCCATATATTCTTCGACGATCGCCCTGCCCGTTCTCGAATAGCGCACGGCATCTTTTAAAGCCGCTGCGAATTCTTCCCGCGAACGTACAAGACGGCAGCCGCGCGCGCCCATATTGTCGCAGGGCTTAACCACAAGCGGGAACGAAAGCCCCGCGGCATGCAAAAAATCCTTCAGGCTTTTATCGTCCGCCGCATCTTCCGACACGCCGTATTGCCCGCCGATTTCAATAAAGCGCGGCGATGGAACGCAGGCCTTTTTAAAACACGAACGCATAAGCGGTTTATCGCTCGCATTTTTCGCCGCGCCCGGACTGTGTGCGGGAAGACCGCAGGCTTCGGCGGCGCGCGAAACCGCATAGGAAAAATCGGTTCCCGCCGTAAATACGGCATCCAAGCCTTCTTCCGCGCTCAGGCGGCGGGCAAGGCCGATAATCTTTTCGGTATCTTTTAAGTCCGCATGTTCGAAGCGGTCGCACAGCGGTCGGCATAAAACACCGGGGTTTGCGTCCGCAATCGTAATTTTGCACCCCAAGCTGCGGGCCGCCAGCACCGCCGGTTTTTGCATAAGGGCGCCGCCCAAAATCAATATGTGTTTTTTCATATAATCTGCCTTTAATCCCACCTTATTAACGGATTTTCGTACAATACACTTCAAAGGTATCGCCCAAGCGGAACAGTCTGCTCAGCGCCGAGGCTAAGCGGTTGTTTTGCTTCAGTTTGATATACGGAAAGCGTTCGGGATGGTGACCGGTTGAAACGATTTTCCGCACTTTAAATCCGTATTTTTTCAATACGGAACGGCAATTCCGTATGCGCCACAGGGTAAAATGATCGGAAGGACTGTTTTTAAAGAACGATTTTTTTGAAAATCGTGCTGAAATTCCCGACGCGCAGGGAGTCGAAAAAGCGAAAACGCCGCCTTTTTTTACAAGCTCGGATACTTTTAAAAGGACTGAATGAAGGTCGGCAAAATGCTCGATGACGTACCACATCGTTACCGCGTCGAATCCGTCCCGTGCGTGAATTGAAAATTCCGAACCGAAGTCGGGAGTAAAATCGGGAAAAGCCGCATACAGGGCCGGAAAGCCCAAACGCTCCCGCACATACGCAACCGCGCTTTCACAAATATCGATGCCGAAGGGCCGAAAGCCGCAGTCGGATGCGGCCGATAAAAAAGCTCCGTACGCGCAGCCGATATCCAACACATTCGGTATTGCAGCGGTTACAAGCGATCGTATGTACCTCATGCGCCGCAATCCCTGTTTTTTTATCGATTCGAAATCTTCAAGATAGGTTTTGCCGTACTGCGCTTTATATTCATCGAAAAAATACGATTGCCCGTATTCTTTTTTTTCGGCAAAAAGACTTGCGATATAAAACATGCCGCAGTTTTTACACGTGCGAATCGTCTTTACCCCGTCGCGCGCAATAACGGGATTTACGGAAAGCCGCCCGGCTTTAAGGTTCCGTTCGCTTGTACCCGTTTTTTCACACGTGCCGCACGCACTGTTTGTGCCGCATATCGGACAGGCGTAGTTTTTTCCGCCGGCAAGGCGCAAAATAAACGAAGCCAAATCGCCTGAAGCTTCGGCCGGTCTACCCTCGGTTCCCGCGGCGGCCGCGCCGGCTTCCCCTCCGCCTGAAGGGCCGGACGAAAGCACCGCGCGCAGTTTTTCGGGAGTCAAACGCGAAGATTGTGCGAGCAGTTTTTTTATCTTCGAAGCCTTAAGAGCCTGTGCACTCAGGCACACGCAGCCGTACTTTTTCGAAAGTTTTGCATGCAGCGGACTTGTCGCAAGCAGTACCAAAGCGCAGCCCGAAAGCGCCGCCTCAAAAGCGGTAAAGCCGTAATGCGTAACGACAAGGTCATACGAACCGATTTCCGCTTGCAGATTGTCTATGCGCGGCAAAACTTCAACGCCTTTACGTTCGGCGGCACGCGCGTCGCGCTCATCGGGAAGAACGGCGCTCACCCCTGCGCCGATCGTCTTTGCCGCATCCGCAAAGGCGATCGCCGCGCGAAGGCTCAAGTTTGCAGGATCTTCCCCGCCGAGGCAGACGAGGATGCGCCGCACCGAATCGCGCGGAGGACGTTTTTCGGGGAGCGGCAGCAAATACGGCGCAAAGGCGTTCACGCGCCGCTTCGAATCGAGCGGCGGAATAAGGTCGGCAAGAAAATCGATTCCGTCGGTATACGGAGAACCTTCATCCAAGGCGGCAAGGGGCGCAAGCGTGCGAAGTTCCGCAATTTCGTTTTCTTCAAGATAAAAGCTGTCGGCGACGACAAGGGCGTACTCGCCTTTTTCCGGCAGGGACGAACGTATTTGTTCGGGAGCGACGGTTTTACGATTGAGCGCATCGTCAAGCAGCGTCCGCACCGCAGATGAAGGCTCGGAGCGCACCAAAATATCGCAAACGAGCTTTGTGTCCGACGCTAAAGAAAGACAGCGGCGGAAATGCCCCGTACCGCGCCCTTCTTTTACCGCCGGTACCAAAAGTACGGGCCGGCGCAGCGCTTCGGTTTGCAAAGCGTTTACAATGTCGCGCGAGCCGTACGGAGGCCGAATTACCGCGGCGGGATTTTCGGCCGCAACCCGCTCCAACAGACGGCACAAGCGGCACGCCTTTCGGTAGTCGGCCGCTGTGTCGACCGTCGTACGGAGGCCGGGATGATTCCATTCCGCCGGAGCGCTTTGCATAAGGCAGCGGAAGCGCTCGGGATGCTTATACAGCGCGGGACCGACGTGTTCGCGTTCAAAGGCGGCGTCCGCGTCATCGCCGCCGAGAGCCGGTGTCTGCGAATCGGCACGCAAAAGCGCTTGTGCGGAAATAACTTCAACCCCGCTTCCGTGCGGAAGTCCGGTATACGTAAAATAATCGCAGTTTTGCCGAACGAATTCTTCAACCGATGCTTGGGCCGCTTCATAAAACAAAAAAGGATTGTCCGCCGTTGCACGCACGATAATGTCGGCTTTCGCTTTTTGTGCGGCAAGGCAAAAACGCTTTAGGACGTCTTCGGCGGGGCCTACAAAACAATTCCAGCCGTTTTGTTCGGCAAGCGGACTCAAAGCGCTGAATGACGCTTCATCGCAGGCAAGCCAATATGAGTCGGCGCTGACCTTTTTCATTGCGCGCATCGTCCACACGACAAGCGCTTCGGCGCGCGAGCCGAGCGGAAGCAGCGCCTTGGACGGAAGGCGCGTCGAAGAAAGGCGGCACTGAACGATAACGGCGGTCATTCTTTAAAATCCCAGTTTTGCGTAAACGCAACAATATCGGTTTTAAATCTGAAACGGTTTTTGCGCGTCCACGAGCGGGCGTCGGCAAAAAGCGAATAAGCGCGCAGGGGTCCGAGCGGACAGCGCCTGCAAAAATCGAAGTAGCGCATTTTCGGAATGTATGCATAATCGGAACGGAAAACGGGCGCGCAGTTTTTCAAAAAAAATCTCAACTGCGAATAATCGGCCGTCGTGTCTTCAAACGGGGTTTCGGCATCGTACATCAAGCGGAAAAACGAGTTAAGCTCTATCGTTTCTCCCCAGAGCCAGCCGCGCAGGGCAAAGTCGACATTTTGCCAATAAGGAGAAGCGATCGTGTAATCGTAGCCGCCCAACTGCATGAATTTTTGCTTATTATATATGCCGATAAAATCGAAGGGATAGACGGTTTTTTTCCCGCCGAGGGCGGGAGAAGGAACGGCAAAAAACGTATTTTTCCGTATTTCGGGGTTCATTCTGACGGGCAGATATTGAAGCTGAGCCGACTGCAAAATAGGCGCCGTGCACAGTCTTTCGCTTTCGACGACGGAACGCACCAAAGGCTCGTTTAAAATCGGCGGCTTGATTTTTACATCGTCCCACAGCACAAGCGCGTATTCGGATGAAATTTCGGCCATGCCGATATTAATCATATCGCCCGCCGTTACGTCTTCGAGCGGCACGATGAACTTTACCTGCGGCCAGCGGCGCGAATATTCTTCCAAACTGTAGCTTTTGCTTGAATTTTCGACAACGACGATTTCGGAAAAAGCGCAGAGCAGGAGGTTTTCGATATTTTGCGCACAATAATGGTTGCCGCCGCGGTTGAGCAAAATAACCGCGGCCGACGACGAAAAATCCGCGTTCGGTGCAACGGTGCCGCCCAAAACGGTTCTTTTTATCCGGCGCTCGTTAAAAATTAAAGGTATAGTATTCATCGCTTTTTCCGCAGTCTCCCGCATACACGCCGTTCAACTGTTTTTGCAATTCGGCATTTCCCTTGTTCCACACGCTTTCAAGGCCGTCGGTAAACGCGTTCCCGTAAAAATCGTGCGAACAAAAAACGGCGGCTTTGCAGCGCGGTACCCGCCCGTCGGCCAGTATGCACAGGTCGCGTTTTATGTGCCAGCACGGAATGCGTACCGCAGGCGACAAATCGGCGGGACGGCGGTCTTCCAAAAAGCCGCTTATCGGATCGTATTTTTGAATAATCAGTTCGCCCGTACCGTCCGCTTTCCACTTTCGATAAAAACGTTCAAGCTGATCTTCATTGCACTTCATGCGCAGCATTTGCGGATACACGGCGTTCGGGAAAAGCGGCTTTAAAACGTGAACCGCCTGTTCGGCCGCGGCAAGCGTTCCCGAACTGCGGATGCTTTTATACGTCGCCTCATCGCAGGCGTCGAGCTTGACAATCCAGTTTACCGCCTTATAGCCCGTTCCACGCAGCGGATTTTTTCCGGCAGCCGTACGGATGCGCTCGATAGCCTGCGGACTTAAAGACTGCGCGTCGGTTTCGATTAAAAGCGAAAACTCCGGCCGCTTGAGCACTTCTTCGGCAAAAAGGATAAAATCGGCGTGGCGCGAAGGCTCTCCCAAAAAGGACAATCCGACAACCGCATCCGGCGAAAAAGAAGCGGCTTCATCCAAAAGCTTTTTAAAGTTCGCCAATTCCATTGCGGCGGCCGGCACGGAAGGTTCATATATGCTTTCGGCTTTTCCGTCCGAATGTATGTGCACATTGTAAAAGGTCGGCAGCGTTCGCTGTACTTCGGCCGACTTTCGCGCCGTTTCGCACAAGAGGTCGGCATCTTCCGTATCGGCACACAGGGTGCCGAGCCTGCGGCATGCCATGCTTGAGCGCACGGACGAACAGCTTAAATCGAGGCGCAAATACCGATAGTCTTCGGGCGCGATAAAGGTTTCGATTTCGAACGAATTGATATCCGTTTTTATAAGCGAAAACAGACTGTCGCGCTTGAGCGCTTCGTCGGAAAATTCGCCTTTGGAAGAAGCAAGCTGCGCCAATATGCGCACGGTTCCCGCATCGATAAGTTCGGGCGCCAAGCCGTAGGGATAGCCGTCGGCAAACGTGTATTCGGCCTTGTACCTTGTATGCAGGGCAATCAATTCCGAAGTAAGACGGCTGTTGAGAAAGGGACAGTCCGCCCGCGCGTAGACGGCAAAATCCGCACCGTTTTCGGTTAAAACGCGTTCCATACGGCGCAAAAGAGCGCAGAGGGACATCTCCGTTTCAATAACGTCGATTGCTTTACACGAATCGACCTTTTTTGCCCATGACGCGCTTTTTTCGCGGGCGCTTGAGCCGTTAAACCAAGCCTGATCGGCAAAATCGCCCTTTTGCACGGCATACAAAAATACACAGGTTTTCATACTTTTTTTAATATCGGCAATAAAAAAGCTTTTATGAACTTTGTTTTTGCTCCAAAAGCGTATCCAAAAACGAATAGCTTGTTTGAATAACGTCGAGAATGGCGTGCGTATCGTGCAGCGAGCCGTTCACCTTTTCAAGCGAACGCAAGCCGTCTTTCATTGCAATGGCCTGCTCTTTTACCGCGGCCGCGATTTCGGTTAAAGAATTGCCGGCTTCGTCGAGGGTTACGGCATTTTGGTTGAAGTTGTTCAAAACGCCGGTAAACGATTGTTGAAAGCGTAAGAATAAATCGATAAACAACGTCATGCTTTTATTGATTTCATCGACCGTTTCGCGAAACTCGGCGAGCTTCGCTTCGATCTTTTTCGTAAAATCGCCGGTTTGCGTCGCCAAAGAGCGCACTTCGTTCGCAATAATCCTAAAGCCGCTTCCGACCTTGCCGGCGCGGGCCGCTTCGATCGACGCGTTGATTGCAAGAATACCCGTTTTTACCGAAACGTCCTGAATACCCGCAAGCATGTCGGCGACATCGGCCGTTTTTTCTTTCAACAGTTCAAAACTTGCGGCGGCGCTTTTTGCGTTAACGGAGGCTTCGTCTATTTCGCTGACGCGCTCGTTTATTTCGGATTGCAGCTTTTTATTGCTCTCCAAAATATCGCCCATCATCGAGTTGACGCGGCCGGTATTTGAAGAAGACGCGTTGCCGCTCGCCTGTATTTGTTCGAAGGCGGCGACAATCGTATCGAAGCCCTTTTGCAGCTCGACCATCGCCTGATCTATAATGTCGAACGAATGCGTCGTTACAAAATCCAATACGACGCTTTTATTGTAGCGGACAACCGTTTTGTCTACAATCTCGGTAAAGTTTTCGATAATTTGATTTTCGGTATTTTCGTTCATGGCATACCTCATCAAAAAAGAGTATCGATAAGGTCTATGCCGCACTGCAGTTCGCTCAGCCAGTTTAGAAAATTGTGTACGTTTTCGTCCTTGTAAATGGCGCCGTGCTGAGGGGCAAGCATGCGCGGATTTAAGCGGCGAACCTGTTCGGCCCAGCGGCGCACGATTTTGTTTGCCGCCATATAGCGCGCGTGAAAACCCTTAATGAGCGGAATGTGGTCGTTAAAGTTGCCGACAAAGGCCGTTTCGTTCGATTCGTCGAAGACCGCGGCTCCGATATCTCCCGTAAACAAAATACCGGAGCGTTCGTCGAATAAGCCGAATTGTCCGGGCGAATGCATAAAATGCGAAGGCACGCACATCATACGCGAACCGGACGGAAGGGCAATATCCATTCCCTTATCGGGAATACCGACCACACGGGCGGTATCGACTATGCCGAAGTGAGGCAAAAAGCGCACCCACAAATCGGAAATATATACCTTTGCCTTGGTAATGCCGAGCCACAACGCAATACCTGAAGACACATCCGGATCCTGATGCGAAAAAAAGATGGTATCGATTTTGTCCACCGATATAAAACGGCTGACCGCGGTTACGACGCGCGAAAAAAGATGCACGCCGCCCGGATCGAGCAGAACGCCCCTGCCCCGGTCGATAATAAGGTACTGCATCGTTTGTACCGCGCCTTCGCGGTATTTGCTTTCCGAACCGAGCCAAATAAACTTGTGCTCATCGTCTTCATACAAAACAATACCGTGAACTTCGCTCGAATCAATCATACTGTGCCTCCGAAATATTTAAATAGCTTTTTTTTACAATTCAGTATACTTGCAATACGGTGATTGTACAAGGTGTTTTTTGTCCGTGCAGCTAATCCGCGATGAGGGCTTTTGCCTTTGCTTTAAGGGATGCGGCCTTGTCCTCTTCGGCAATGCTGCGCACTAAAGAAGTAAGGTTTGCAAAGCGGTTCTTTTTGTATATATCCAAACCGGTACCGCGCGTTGCGACATCGGCGCTTTTCAGATAGGCTTCGCAAATCGATTCGAAACCTGCGTTTTCGTGCAAAGCGAATTCTTTGCCGAGCGCGTAGCGCAGTTGCTTTTTTTTGTCGTCGGCAAGCGTCTTTTCGGCCAGCGCGATGACGGAGCGAACGCCCGAATCGATATCGTATTTGAGTAATGACGAAGCGACCTTCACTTTAAGCGTATCGCCCTTTCGGGAATCTTCCAAAAGCGAAATCATATAATCGACGCCCGCCTTATCGTTAAGGGACGCCAAGGCGTCAAAGCACGCGTATTTTACAACCGCTTCGGCATCGTTTTGCGCGCGGTACAAAAGCGAGGGACAAGCCGCTGCAAGGCGCTGATCGCGCACGGCATCGACGGCTTCCAAACGCACCTTATAGTGATTGTCTTTTAACGCGGCCAAAAGAACCGCGCGCGCTTTTTCGGAGGTGTTGCGCGCAAGACCTTTAACGACGTATTGGCGCAAGTTCGGGTCGGTCGAATCGAACAGATCGATTAAGATATCGGCGGCTTCGTCGCTGCGGATAGTGCCGATGGCTTCGGCCGCATACATGCGCACAAAGGCGTTTTCATCTTCGTTACGGGCCATTGCGGCCAAAGCGTCGAAGGTGCGGTCGGCTTTCAGCTTTCCGAGCGCTTTAACGATGTTTTGCTTTTGGGCGACGGTTAAATCTTCGCTTTCGAAGCGGTCGGCAAGGAAGGACGCATCTTCTTCCGAACCGATGCTTCCGAGAGCGCTTACCGCACCGTTAAAAAAGTCGGTATCGTCCTTTTCGATAATCGAGCGCAAAAAGGGCGCCGCTTCGCTCAGTTTGATTTTTTCGGCATAGCGGATAAACGCGCTTACCGTCGATTTTTTTTCGTCGTAAGGGTCTTCGAGCACGGCAAGGGCGGCGTCCTTTAATCCGCCGTATTCGAATTCGGCACAGCAGTCGATTATCTTATCTTTGAGCGCCGTGCTTTTTGCCGAAGCGAACATGTCGGCAAGCAAGGGCAAAAACTCGCCGTCTTTTTCTTTTATGAGCGTTTCGATAAGGCCGACCACTTCGTTATCAAGCCCGTAACGCAAAATATCTTTGCGTTTTTCGCTTTGGCTTTTTTCGTCGGGAACTTCGACCGCAGGGGCTTCGCTTTCCCGATTCTTCGCCTTTTCGGCCTTCGTCTCGGCCGAAAAAAGATGCACGCACAAGGCGGCGCACAGGGCGCACAAAATAAGGCGGCGGACGTTCATCGGTTTCCTCCGTAACGCTGTAAAAATGTGCGGCGGTAATCGGCAAAGCGGTTTTCGTTGATTGCCGCACGGACTTCGACCATCATATTATACAAAAATGCAAGATTATGATAGCTGCCGAACATCGAAGAAGCGATTTCGCCGTTTTTATACAAGTGATGAAGATAGGCGCGCGAATAATTTTTGCAGATTTTGCACGTGCATTCCGGATCTATGGGCGAAAAGTCGGCGGCATATTGGGCTTTTTTAATCGCTATGAGGCCGTCTTTCGTAAAAAACGAGCCGTTGCGGCCGTTGCGGGTCGGAAGCACGCAGTCGAACATATCTATGCCGTTTGCAACCGCCGCCAATATGTATTCGGGCGTACCGATTCCCATAACGTAGCGGGGTTTTTCGCGCGGCAAAAGAGAAGCCGTATAGCTTAAAAATTCTTCGTACACGTCGAAGGGTTCTCCGACCGAAAGGCCGCCTATCGCAATGCCGGCGGAATTAAGGGAGGCAACAAATTCGGCGCTTTGAGCGCGCAAGTCTTTGAAAAAATTGCCCTGCACAATGGGAAAAAGACTGCCCTTATAGCCCGTATCGCGCCACCGTTCGCTCTGTTTAAAAGCGCGTTTTGCCCAATCTTCGGTAATACGCAGGGCTTCAAGCGCCTTTTTTTCGCTTATGCCGTAGCCCGTGCACACATCAAGCTGCATTTGAATATCGCTTGCAAAGCGCGCTTGAATGTCGACGACGATTTCGGGCGTTAAAAAATGCTTTGAGCCGTCTATGTGGCTTTGAAAACGCACGCCCTCGGCGGTGATTTTGCGGAAGGGCGCAAGCGAAAACACTTGAAAGCCGCCCGAATCGGTTAAAAAGTTTTTTTCCCAGCCTGAAAATCCGTGCAAGCCGCCGGCCTGTTCCAAGATGTCGGCGCCGGGCCGCAAATACAAGTGGTAAGTGTTCGCCAATATGATTTCAAAACCGATTTCTTCCAAATCCTCTTTGGTAACGCCTTTTACCGATGCATTCGTGCCGACGGGCATAAACACGGGCGTTTGTACCGTTCCGTGCGGAAGTTCCAAAAAGCCGCACCGGGCCCGCGAATGTTCGTCGTTATGAGTGCAGGTAAAAATCTCTTTCATGCAATATCCTTTTGCAATATCTTTTATGTGCGGTTCCGGTGCTAGGTGCGCGCGAACCGCAGCAATGCAACGCTGATTCCCGTAAACAAAAACACGGGAATCCACGCGCCGGCAAAGGGCGATATATAGCCGAATTCGGCGCACAGCATCGTAATCATCTGCGTAACGTAAAAAGCAACCGCCGCGCTCACGCACGAAACGAGGCTGATAAGCAGTACGTTTTTGCGCGATTTTCCCGCCAAACCGACCGATAAAAACACGGCTATAAACGTAATGAGCGGAAAGGCGAATTTTTTATGGTACAGCGAACTTTCCTTCGCATGGGGAAGTCCGGTGCGCTGCAGTTTGGCGATGTATTCACGCGCTTGGGCAACGCTCACTTCTTCAACCGAAATCGAAATATTGCGGAAGGTGTCGGGAAGTTCGCGGCACGTAAAATCGCTGCCTTCGGAAAAAACGATTGCGCCGTCGATGTTCACATAGGTTGCCGCGCCGGAAAAAATCCATTGTTCGCCGTTCCAAAGCGCGCTTTCGGCCGATATAATACGGTCGAGCGTTTTGTCTTCCTTGCGAACAAAAATCATAAGGTTGTACAAGCGCTTTTGTTCGTCGTCGTAATAATCGGCGCGGTATACAAGCGAACCGCCTTCGCCGAAGGCGACAATGCGGTCGTTGTCGTAGGAAACGGGCCGGTTAAGCGCTTTTTTTTGCAAGTCGCCTTTTTGCCGGTAAAAGGGAACGACGACGGCGTCTTCAAAAAAGAAAAACGCGGCGCTGAGCAAAAGCGAAAAAATCAAAAGCGGCAGCGTAAAGCGCAAAAGCGAAACGCCTGAAGCAAAGATGACGGTCAGTTCGTTCGACGCATACAGCGAGCTGAGCGTAAAGGCCGCACCGAACAGCACTGCAAGCGGGATGGAAAACGAAACGGCTTTCGGAATATACAAAAGCGAAATGCGCACGATAAGGCCCAAGGATGCGCCTTCAAGCAAATACTGCCACAAATTGGCAAGCAAATCGACGAGCAGCAGAACAAAGCAAAAAAACGCCAAAGCGCCTGCAAACACGGGAATAAATCTTTTCATCACATACCGCACTAAAATCATTCCCGCATCCTCATTCGCGAACCAATCGCACAAAAAACACGAGCGCAAAGGCTGCAACCAATATATTCGGAAGCCACATTGCCCAAAATCCGTTTAATCCGTTGCGGAAGCCGAATTGCTGCCCCAAAATCATAAGCGCCCAATAGAGAACGGCTATAATGACGCCGATAATAAGACCGACCGTTTGCCCGTTGCGCCGGGCAAAGAGCGCCGCCAGCGGAAAAGCCAAAAATGCAAAAAACAGCGAACCGAACGGCAGCGCGAATTTGCGGTAATATTCTATTCTGTACGAATTGCGGGTCGATGCGCTTACGCCGGAAGCCGAAGAATCCATCTCTTTTAATTTAAGCTTTAAATCGTGGGAAGTCATTTCCTGCGGATTTATCATACCGAAGCTGGGCAAAAACGAAGACGAAAAGATATTTAAAACCGCATGGCTCGAATGAAGGTAATCGTAGGAATTGCGCTGCGTGCCGTTAAAAAAAACGACAAGGGCGTTTTGCATATCCAACTGCATAATAACCGCTTCGTCTTTATGCGGCGAAATATCCGCACCCGAACAGACGACGACGCGCTGCTGCCCCTGAGAGTCCGTATCGAACAGCAGCAAATCCGATACGTGCTTGCCGGACACGTCTCCGATAACAAGAGTTGAATTTTGCGTACGCTTTATCGAGTGCGGTTCCAATTCCACGGCCGGATTCGACACGACGATGGACAGATACAGCTTGTTGTATGAAATCGTACCCAGCGGCAGCAAATAATCGTTGACCAAAAACGAAAAGATCGAAATCAACAAGCCGCCTACGGCAACGGGCAGCAAAAAAAAGAAGGGCGAACAGCCGCACGAGCGCATGATCAAAAACTCTTTGTCGCTAACAATGCGCCCGATACACATCAAAAAGCCGACCAGGGTCGCAAAAGGAGCCGACTGCGCAATCACA
The DNA here is from genome assembly GCF_000413055.1 of Treponema maltophilum ATCC 51939. Lineage (NCBI taxonomy): Bacteria > Pseudomonadati > Spirochaetota > Spirochaetia > Treponematales > Treponemataceae > Treponema > Treponema maltophilum. The sequence goes on from NZ_KE332518.1 coordinate 1,355,876, forward strand.
AAGGGTAGCGCGTAAAAAATAAACAGGGCAACCTTATCCACGGGAACGCGCTTTTCAAGTATGTCGGCCGCATTTAAAAGTATGTGATTGACGAAAAAAATTAAAAAGAAAAACAAAAAAGCGACGACAAAATAGACAATCAATTCGCGGAACAGATAGCGAAGCAGTACCGCTTTCATGCGCCAAGGCCGCAATCTCATACTCCCGTGCTTCCGAACCCGCCGGAACCGCGCACCGTTTCGGAAAGACTTTCGGCGGCGCAAAACTTCGCCTGTACGACACTCGCGACAACGAGCTGGGCAATCCGGTCGCCGTTTCGGATCGTAAAGTCGGTTTTGCCGTGATTTATCAAAAGAATTTTTACTTCGCCGCGGTAATCCGAATCGATTGTGCCCGGCGCATTTAAAAGGGAGATGCCGTGTTTTGCCGCAAGACCTGAACGCGGCCTTACTTGAATTTCGAAGCCCGAAGGAATTTCAAAAAAAAGTCCCGTAGGAACGGCCGCCCACGAACCGGAAGGAATGCACAGCGGCTCTTTCAGGCATGCGCGCACGTCGGCGCCGGCAGCCTCCGAACTTTCGTAGCTCGGCAATGATGCTCCCTCGGACACGATACATTTAACCGCGACACAACCCGTATCGGCGCAATCCGTATGTATACCGTTCATATCGCTTTTATTATTTTTATCGTTCATACCCGGCACCCCCATACTCCGCACCCCGCGCCCTATATTTTCATGTTCATAACCGAGCGGACTTCTTCCAATGTGGCGGCGGCGATCGCACGCGCTTTTTGCGCACCGTCCGAAAGCACGCTGCGGATGTATGCCGGATCGGCTTCAAGTCGCTTTCGCTCGGCGCGCAAAGGACGAAGCGTTTCATTTAAGGCTTCGGTCAGCAGGGCCTTTAATTTTCCGCCGCCGCCCTCGCCTATCCGTCCCGCAATCGAGGCGGGTTCTTCGCCCGTGCACAGCGATATAAGCATAAGCAAATTGGCGACTTCGGGACGTTTTTCCGGATCATAGGTAATGAGCCGCTCGGAATCGGTTTTCGCTTTTTTGATGAGCGAAGCGGTTTCGTCTTCGCTTGCCGAAAGCATAACCGCATTTCCGCGGCTTTTGCTCATTTTTTGACTTCCGTCCAACCCCAAAATCGACGGCGTTTTGCTTAAAAGCGCTTCCGGTTCGGGAAAAACGCTTTTTCCGCTGCAGAATTTTTCGTTAAAACGGCGTGCAATCGTGCGCGTCATTTCCAAATGCGGAAGCTGATCCTTTCCCACCGGAACGACGGTCGCCTTGCAAAACAAAATATCGCAGGCTTGGTGCACCGGATACGTATACATGCCGGCATTTACGCTTTTTAAGCCCGCCGAATTGATTTCTTCTTTTACCGTCGGATTGCGGCTCAATTCCGCATTGCTGACCAGCGTTAAAAACGGCAGCATCAGCTGGTTCGCTTCGGGAACATAGCTGTGCGGGAAAATAAACACATCGTCGGAAGGCCGAATGCCCGCCGCAAGATAATCGATTGTCAGCTGCTTTGTGTTTTGCGCGATTTCGCCGAAAGCATCGTGATCGGTGAGCACTTGATAGTCGGCAATCACAATGTAGGTCGGAATTCCCAACTGCGCAAGGCGCACCCGGTTTTGCAAAGAGCCGAAATAGTGCCCGATGTGCAGCCTGCCGGTAGGACGGTCGCCCGTCAGCACCCGGTATTTTTTCGGATTGATTTGAATGTCTTTTTCAAGATTTTTGCTGCGCTCAAGCGCCGCCGTGTACGTATCAGCCATAACCGCCCCGCTCCGGACCTTGTAGAACGGCAATCGCCGAAAGCCGAAGGTTCCTTTAGATGGGCGTATTATAGCAAAAAAAATCGGTACAATGCAACAGTTGGAGATGGGGGGAATTGAACCCCCGTCCGAATGAGAGGACCGGGAACATCTACAGGTTTAGCGGCGCGAGGTATTTGTCGGGAAACGGTAGCAGCGCCGCAAGCGTCGTCTCCGTATTCCGGTAAAAGTCCCGTGCAGGTACCGGACACCCTGCAAAGCAAGCCCTGATCAGCGTCAGGATATCGGACCGTTCAGAGCGGCACAATCCGTATCCCGCGATTACGCAGCTAAGGCGTAGTCGTAAGAATTGTCGAAATCGGCAATTATAGGTTTTGTCTGTTCGGAGGAAAGACGTCCTCACCTGCAGCTCGAGATCTCTAACACACCCGTCGAAACCGGTGCATCCCCAGTCGCACTAAAGATACGGATTTACGCACAAAAAGTCAAGTGCGGGAGAGGATAAGAATTCGGCATAAGAAAAATCGGCAAAAAAAACAAATTGTTCACAAATATTACACGTAAAAAAAGAGAGCGCTCAGGCAATTCGCTTCGCTCATGTCGCTCGGCTTCACCTCCCGCCGTTCGCTGCTCTCACTTACCGAGTTTGCGGTGCAAACTCGAGATAAAAAGTACAGGCATTATTTTAGAAACTGCTTTTTATCATTCCGTTTTTTTCACACATTTTTCATAAACCTGTTTTTTTTACGGCCTTTGGCCATACCGAAGCCCTGTCCTCTTTATAAGGGAAAAAAGAATTTCTCATTCAAAATCCACGCAATTCAGACTCAAAAGGTTCTATCCTTTTGTCTTACGCTATACCAAACTTTTCATGCTGAAGCCCTGGGGCGATTTACAAAAAGAGCGGTTCAAGTTATAGTAAAATCATGGCCAATATTGAAGACTACATTTTATGGCGCGGCGACATTCCCTTTGCGGTTTCCGATTTTAACGAAGCGGACGCGCTTATTTTGTGCCAGCTGTCTTACATCGATTTTGACGGCATTATAAGCGAAAATTTCAAATCCGGCATAACGATAAAAGAAGCGGCGCAAAAATATGCGCGGCGCTACCCGAAAAAAGATCCGGAAAACTTCGGCGTTTTTATAAATCCCCGATCCGCGCAGCTTTTGAAAGCGGCCGGCAATTCGGTGCGTTTTTCGGGCATTGTACTCAAGGGTTTTGTAAACGAAATCGATTTAAAGGCCGAAAAACAATTTTCCGCTGTAACGGCGGTTCTTTCGCCGAAAAAAAGCTGCGTCGTCTACCGCGGAACCGACGATACGCTCATCGGCTGGAAAGAAGACTTCAATATGGCCGCAGACGATCCGGTTCCGTCGCAGCAGGCGGCTTTGGACTATTTGGAAAAAGCCTGCACACACTGCCGCGGCAAACTGTATACCGCCGGACACTCAAAAGGCGGCAACCTCGCCCTGTACGCGCCGGCATTTTGCTCGGATAAAATATTCAAACGCATAGAAACAATCTTTTGCTTTGACGGCCCGGGGTTTAACAAAGATACATGCCGGCGCGGCGATACGGCAAGGGCCTTTGCAAAGGCGCAGTGTTTTGTTCCGCAGTCGTCGGTAGTCGGCATATTGTTGGAGTATCCGAAAAAGCACACGATCGTGCAAAGCGATGCGGCAAACGGAGTACTTCAGCACGATGCTTTTTCGTGGCAGTTTCACGGTAAAGAATTTGCGACGCTGTCAAAGCGGGGCGACGACAGTATGTTTGCCGAAAACACCGTAAAAACCTGGCTCGAAGGGCTCGATAAAAAAGCGCGCAAAGAATTTATAAACACCCTCTTCGATGCGGCCGGAGCCGCCGGAGCGCTGACACTCACGGATTTAAAAAACCGCTGGGTGCAAACATCGGCCGCCGCATTAAAAAAACTCCACGATACCGATTCAAAAACAAAGGAACGGATTTTCGACATTCTCAAATTGTTCATAAAATCGGTGCAATCGAACATGCCCGCCATCGGCGATTTATTGAACGCCAAAAGCGGGCAACACGAAAAAAGCAAAAATACGGGAAGAAAAAAATAGTGCGCACGAATGCAACGTCCTTCGAGAATTGATATTCTCTCGGACGCCGCATTTTAAGGAAGTTTATACAGCCGGTGTTTCCGATTCTTTTTGTATGGCTTCGTTATCCGACATTAAATTCTTTAAGCGCAAAACCGTTTCCCGCGTTCCCTGCTGAGCGGTTTTTGTTTGCTCAAACGTATCGATAAGTTCGGTTATGCTTTTAATCATCGAATCGATTTCGGAGTTTACCTTTTCCGTCGCTTCGGTCAAGCGGTTAAAGCCCCGTGCCGATCTTTGACGGGTATCGATCAGCGTATCGTTTTCGTTTTGCAGCGCATCCATTTCGGCCAAAACGGTTTTAAGCGAGCCTTCCATACTTGCGCTTTGCGAATTTGTCTGAACGAAAAAATTCGATATTTCGGCAAGCACGGTTTTAAAACCGTTGACCTTTTCGGTTATGTTCGCAAAGCTTTCTTCCAAAACACCGGCGGCCGACGCGGAATCGTCGATCGCTTCGGTAATTTTTTTGATGATTTTGCCCGTAGAATCGGCTTCTTCGGAAGATTTTTCCGCTAAACTGCGAATCTCTTCGGCGACGACGGCAAAACCTTTTCCCGCTTCGCCCGCGTGAGCGGCTTCGATGGCCGCGTTCATCGCCAAAAGGTTCGTTTGTTCGGCTATCTGCGTTATCAGCGCGTTCGTTTCAAGCAGCAAAGACGAGCCGGTCGTTATTTCGTCGATAATTTGCGCCATCTTGCTCAAATTCGTTTTACCCTTTTCGCTTGCATCCGAAATGTTTTTAAAATTCTCTTCGATCAGTTGGAATTTTTCGGTCAGAACCTTGGTATTTTGTACCAATTCGGACAAATTATTTACCGCATTTTTCGACTTCGAACTTTGTTCGGCAATCTGCACATTCAAGCCGTCCAAAAATTCGTTCAGCTGTCCGGTCGTTTTTTCGCTTTCGCCGAGCGTTTCCTGCTGCACCGAAATCTCGTTCAAAACCGAATCCACATAGTCCGATATTTTATCGAACGATTCATTCGCTTTTTGCATGGACGAACTGAGCACGGCATCGCCCTTGGTTAAATCGGATGCGGCATTCTTTATTTCGCCGAACAGCAGTTTTAATTTTTCCGAATAATCGGCGAGTTTGGCGCTCGTTTGTTCGCTGTTCCGCTGTTCAATATGCGATTTCCACGCGAGCGCGATCGATTGCACGATTAAAAATACGGTCAAACCGATAGGCAGCATCGTCGGAAAGCGGATGATCATCATGCCGGAAAGCAAATCCAAAACGCTCGAAACAATCAGGGCAAAAAAGCCCGCAAGAATAAAAGCGTACCCGTTTCTTTTTCGTTTTATCAAAAGAACGATGATTCCAATCACATACACCGCTTCGATAAGCGAAACTATTTGATGGTACAAAAGCAGCGACGTAAAAAAGGACGCAGGCGTAAAGAGCGTAATCAGCGCGTACACAGCGCATTCGGCCGTACAAATAAGTAAGACGGTTTTATTGACTTCATCTTTGTACAAAACGCGCAGATAGAACAAAACGGGCACAATCACGACCGCAAAGGTAAAGTATTCAATTCTGATATTCGCGTACCACGAAAAGCCGAACACTTCGCTTCCGATTAACGAATTGGTTGCGAGCATGCGCAGCGCAACGGTAAAAACGAAAAGAGAAAACGCAAATAAACTGGTTTCTTTTCTGCGGAATAAAAATAAAATCAAATGGTAGATGCCGAGCGCGAAAGCAAAGCCGAATAAAATCGCATCGAAAACGGCCGAATTCAAAACGGATGCTGTAAGCGCCTGATTTTTACCGATTTGCACCGTATTGTACAAACCGGACCTCGTGTAATCGAAATTCGCAACCTGAATAACGATATCAAGTTCGGAGCTGTCGTACGGCAGGGGAAAATTCCGCGTTTTTGCAGCCGGCGTATAGGATTTTTTCGTTTTGCCGACTTTGCCGATTTCTCCGAGTTCTTTGCCGTTTGCAAAAACTTTTACGGCGGTCATGGGCTGTTTTATATGCAGTGCAAGATTCGACGCATCCTTGGGCAAAAGCACTTTAAGCGTGTATGTCGCATACCCGAAAGACGGATAGTTTTTTCCGTTTTTGCTTTTTGCCGTCCAAACGTCGGGCACAGTTACAAAATCGGGCGCGGGTTTTGAAGTTTGCAAAAGCTCTTCCCAAAAAAAGCCCCACTCGCCTTTTAATTCGAGGGTTGCATCGGAAGAAGGATTCCACCTTGTTAAATCGATTTGCCCGTTTTTGACCGTAAAATTCTGTGCGTTCGCCGAGGAAAGAACGGCAAAAAACGACAGATACAAAGGCAGCAGTAAAGCCGCCCGCATGCGCATTTTCATAGACACTCCATAGATATTGTATTTCTTTCTTTTTAAATTTTCAACCTGCATTACAGCTACAGACTTATTATCGGCATAAAACAGCCGGCACGCGCGCAAAAAATTCCGCGTGCGCCTATTTTCCCGATTTTTTTATGTGCGGCGCCTCCTTTTCATGCGGATTTCACGCACGTCGTCTTCGCACCAGCCGAAGCCTTCTTTGTATTTTTTATGATCCAATCCCGCCGGCTCCACATGAATGACGATATCGTACACGTCGGGAATGCTTTTTCGCACGGCGGCCGACACCGCTTCGGCCTTTTTGTGGGCATCGCGCACGCTCATGTCGGGCGGCACTTCAATATCCAAATCGACATCCCAGCGCGAAGCGATTTTTCTGATTCGCGCGCGGTGCGGATTCGTAACGCCTTCAACCGATTTTATCGCATCGAAAAGCGTACAGTACAAAGCTTGGTTCGTGTTGCCGTCCATCAATTCGTTGTTAATTTCACCGAATAAAAATACCGCGTTTTTTATAATCCACAAGCCGACAAAAAAGGCAACAAGCGGATCCAAAACGGAAAGTTTGAAAATAACGGCGCACACAATGCCGAATAAAACCGAAGCCGAAATGACGATATCGGAAAACATGTTTTGAGCGTTTGCCGATATTATGGAACTGTTCGCTTTTTTGCCGATGATGCGCTGCGAATACGCCAAAGCGATTTTTCCCGCAATCGAAATGCAGGTTACGATTATTGCTGAAACGGCCGGCAGCGGTTTTTGCATGCCGTATTTGAGGATCGCAATGAGAGTTTTTACCGCGGAAATACTCAGCTGAGCGCCGGCAAAAAAAATCATAAACGAAAGAATCAGCGTTCCGGTCGTTTCGGCCCTTCCGTGCCCCCACGGGTGTTCTTTGTCCGACGGACGCGATATGATAACGCTGATGAGTAAGGTCATGCACGCGATCGCGACATCGCCGGTCGAATCCAAACCGTCGGCCAAAACGGCAAGGCTTCCGGCCGCAAGCCCCGCAACGATTTTAAGCGTGCAAAGTATAAGATTTCCCGCAAGAGCGATAATGCCCGCAAGCCGGATAAGTTTGAGACGTTCCGTTTCGGGCAAGTTCAGATCCGCCGTTTTGATACCGGATTGCGGCTCGCCGTACTGTTGCGGATTTTTTGTCGTCGACATTTAAATAGTATACTCTGTGATAAAAGAAAGTGCAATACGAATGATTATTTTGCTTATGTGCGGTGTGTAACTGTATGCATTAACGGTTATAATATTATTTATATCCGTAGTAATTAAATGCCGATACCCACATAGTAATTTTATCCAACTGAACGGAATCGGTAACTTCTTCTCTCAAAACAGTATCATTCGTAGAACTAAACTCAATTTCCAATTTTTTCAAATTACATAATTCTTCGATTGCTATCTTACTCCACAAATCGGTTAAGAAAATATCTCCCTCGATGAGATACGGAATACCGCCTTCTACATTTATCTCTTTGCCGTCTGCTTTGGTAGCGGTTATTTTATACGTTCCGGTACTTTCCGAATCGGAAGAATAAGTTTTTACAATAAAATTATAAGAACCGGTATTCGGATCATCGATAAAAAAAATGCCTGAACCGGTCAAATCCAGCGGAGCAAGTGCTCTTTCAGAGTATAATTTGTCGGCTTGGACCGTTTGCTCAGATAAATCATTGTAATAGAAAACAATTTTGTCGATTGTGTACACATTATCTTGAAGAAAAGAATCATGCAATTTAACCGTGCAGTTACTTCCTGACATAACATCGAAAGTATCAAATGATACCGATAAATCTTTATCTTCGGAGCTCCCTGTTCCCCTAAAAAAAATTTTTGCTTTCATAATCCGCTTTGAGGTTATATTTATAAAACTCAGCGAATTGCCGGCATCTTTTCGTATGTACCCGTACGTCGGATACATTATAACGGGAGCCGTAAGGCCGGAATATTCCTGATAAGCAAAATGCATGGCTTTTCCCATAAATTCAGGATCCTCGTTTAAGTAATAACTGTTTGCTGATAATGAGTATTCACGCCGGTTTGTTGTTTTTGTTCCCGAATATGAAGTTCTATTTACTGCCTCAGCCGGAATATTATTTTTTGTCGCGCATCCGAATAACGGAATTATTGAAATCGATAGTAAAATTATTCTTTTCATTTTTACCTCCTAGCTTGTCCCGGTGCGGGTGTCCGTATAACTTGTATTTAAGCCGCAAACCGACTTAACCGTGTTGCCGCTACGAACCTCATGTTATACGAAATTATTGTTCATATACTGTTGTACAATCTAAATATTCTCTTTTAAAATTATCCAAGTGTAATTTATATCGTACGACAATACTTTTAGATTCCAAATCCTGTGGGGTTAAAGTTTTTTTATATTCTTCACTTCTTTTTAAAGATTCATCCGTTACTCTATTTTTGCTAATATTCCACCAATCACATTTTTCAACAATGATGACAGTTTTTCCGTCATATTCCAAATCTCTCAAATATGAACCGCTGTACAAACCCTTATTTGTTTTTACATCATAAACGGCAAAGGCTCTAACACCCGGACTTGTGCCGTAATCTTGGAACAAGTATTTTTCATCATCGGAAATAATACACCATGCCGATTCGCAATCATACCCCATATCGGTAATATGTCTAATTTCATTCGTTTTGGGATTCCATTTAAAAGTTCCAACGGGATCAGAATATTGAAAGTCTGCAATATCATCAGACCAAACGAAACAGTATGATTTTTGCTTTGGGAATTTACTTGGATATACTTACACTATTGCTTTTTGACCGTTTCTATCGATTTCCAATAAACATATTGAAAAAAATCGCTTCATTTTTGATTTCCTCCTAAACGTCCCGGTGCATGCACTTAACAAGTGTCTTAAACGGCGGCAGGTTTGAACCGCCGCCTGCTTTAAAGGCGTTGTCATTTTATATTTGTTTTACTATCCAATGAGTAGGATATTTTTCTTTTAGTTCACTATATTTTTTCTCTTTTGTTTTCAAGTCTTCTTCCTGTTGCCAAGAATAAACTTTTATCGGAATACATTCTGGAAATAATTTTTCAGCCTCTTTTATCAGTTTTCTTGCTTCGGCCGGTTTACCTTGATTTATTACTGTTTCTATTTCATGTAATAAAAGTAAATTAGGAATTACTTTCTGATTAAACCTTTCCTTATAAATTTTTTCGATTTCTGTAAGGATCATAAAATCCAATTCCGACGAGAATTGTTGTGCGACCCCATAATACAACCATATTCCATACAAAATATCTCTATTTGTAACTCTCGGATCTCCTATATCCCATTTTATTTGATCTACAACTTTGTTTATAGATTTTGTCACAAACGGATTCTCATCTCCATTAAATAAGAGAATCAATGCATCAAGGTATCCCTTAATATTATCATTCTTATCTTTTTTTACATTTTCAGATTCTGTCATTATGTAGATTGGCATCAGAGGAAAAGGCATTTCTAAATCCAAAATACCGTCCTTATCAAAATCAAATATATACAGCTCTGAGCCATTTATAAATTCAAGAATTCCAACATTTTCTTCATTTATTTTTACTAAAATTATATCTTCAAATTCAAGATTTTCTTTTGGAGCCAATAATTTCATATTCGATTCCGGTATTGCATTCAATTGACCTGAATGCAAGAGAACGGAATTCTCTTCAACTTTTGAAAACTTGTCTCCTACTTTGAAAGGTGTTTTTGCATACAGTAAAAATGAAGTAAATAATAATATTATAAAAACTTTTATCCTTTTCATCTTTTTTTCCCTAACCACGTCGGCGGTGCATCCGCCTAACCCTATTTTAAACCGCAACCAGACTTGTCCCTGTTGTCGGCGCTGAAGCGGGTGTTATGTGCTGCTCTCAAATCTGATTACCTGCTCTCGTGTATCGACGTAAGCCGTTACTCCAAAAGGAATAATACATTTGGGAGACGAATGTCCTATGTTTACATTATAAACGATCGGCAGATTTGAATCTTCTACTGTTTCAATTAAAATCTTTTTATAATCGTTATAATAAACTTCATCCATAGGTTTGCCGACGATAATTCCCTTTATTACGGAAAAGATACCTGTTTCTTTCAATTTTATCAGCATTTTTTTATACAGCTCGGGAGGAGCTTTCTCTTCACTCGATTCAAGAAGGAGAATTTTATCCGTCCAATCGTCCGGTGCCGGAAATAAATTATATTTTGTACACAAATCAACTGTGTCGGAATAACGGGAATTATCAAGCATATCATAAACGGATTCTATGCAGCCGCCTAAAATTTGCCCGTTAAATGCAGCACTGCCTTGTAAAAGTTCAAAACCTGAATTTTTATGTTTGTCTTTGGGAACACCGATTTGAGATTCATCAAATGATTTTCTTTCTTCATACCAATATTCACTCGGCCGTATTTCCCTTATCGTTCCGGCACGAATCAATTCTTCAAAATACTTACGCGTATACGGAAGCATCTCATTATCAAGCTCACAAATATCGGGAAGAAAGGCCTGACCGTAAAAAGTATGTAAGCCCGCTTTATGCAGCATAAAATGATTTACGGTCGTATCCGAATAGCCTAAAAATATTTTTTTATTATCTTTGACAGCGTTTTTAAGCTCATTATTTTCAAAAAGATAAGGTAAAAGGCGGTATGTATCATCTCCTCCTATCGCACATAAAATCATATCTACGGATTTATCATTCAAAGTAGTTAACAAATCTTCAGCCCTTGATTCAGGGTGCTCGGACAAATACGTCATTCCTTTTAAGGCATTTTCAGTAGTAACGACTTCAAGACCGTAATCATGGAGTCTTTTCATCCCAATCTTTACTTCATGCCGAACAAACGATTCTCCGAGAATTCCGCTTGAAAGACTTATTATTGCGACCTTTTTTATCAATTTTTACCTCCGGTGCTCCGGTGCGGGCGTCCGCTAACAATTACTTGTGCCACAGCACGGCTTAACCGTGTGTCGGTTACAAACCCTATATTATACGATTTTTATCTATAAACGTAAATACATCCGGCAAAGCAAAATCATAAACATCTCTTATATCGACACCATAATATGATTTTACCCTTTCTATGATTCCTTTTTTTATTCTTTCTTTCTTGTCATCATCAACATCACAATAGAAGAGTTCCAGATATGTTTCATCAGAATAAAAGCCTTTGTAAAAATCCATACCAAGAATTTTATCAAAAAATTCTACTGCAAAACTTTCATTTTTTAGGATTTTCTCATCTGATGCAAATTCTAATTCTTTTCTTTCCCATGGTTTTGGTACATATTCATTATTTTTTTTGTATAAATCGAACTTTTCACAAAGCCTTCCAAATGCTTCTTTGAAATTTTTACCGTGTCCAACCATTCCTGCCCAAAACAGAATCCGCACACCGAATTTTATATTTTCTTGCTGAGCACTCTTATTTTTATAATAAAACACCGGATAATCAGATATTTTTAATGAATTATGTTTTCTTTTATTTATTAATGTAAATGGAATCATTAAATTCTTTAAAACCATAAAATTATTTTTATCCTCATCTATATTTTTAGAAGCTACGCTTCAATTTTAAATACTTCGATATTCGGAAAATCTTTTACATCATAATACGGTTCTTCATTTTCCCATAATTGATGAAATCTTACTATGATATGATCGTTAAAATCACAATCCAAATAAACATAGAAATTTTTATTTGGAAAACTTGTTTTTAAATTTTCAAATAAATTTTTCGTAATTAATTTTGCAGAAGTTATGGCATATGTTGAACACGTTTTTTAACTTTACCGCAAATATGAATATGATTTTCATATGCCTCTAATTGTGTTTTATCAGATACTTTATCCAATGAATTTATCATTGAATCTTGAGTTTTTAAAAATATATATTCATTATTTTCAGAATCCATTGCTGTATAAAATTTCGGGAAGAGAATATCTTGTAATTCGATAATAGTCTTAAAACCATTCATATCTTTTTATAAAACCTCGCATCTTAGTGTAGTGTCGCCATAACATTGTTTTAAATCGCAACAAGCTTGTCTGTATTATCGGCTTTGAAAATAATGTTATGGCATATTATTATGCATAAACGTAGGCTTTTATTCGTGCGGAGGGTTTAATACCCCGACGCTTGCGTCGTAACGAAGGGTATTAAAGCCGACTGCAACCACCTTATGAGAACAACATACCCCGACGCTCGCGTCGGGGTTGTTGATTTCTTCTAATTGTGGAGCAAGCTCTAACTTTGCATTTCTTACATCAATATCATCCTGCAAAGCCATAAAATAACCATCTGAAACTCCAAAGAATTTTGCAAGTCGTAAAGATGTATCTACAGTAATTCTTCTGCGATTATGAAGAATATCTTGAATGCGAGATGTAGGAATCTTAATTTCCTGTGCTACTTTATATGCGGAAAGTCCAAGAGGAATCAAGAATTCTTCATTTAAGATTTCACCCATTGTCGGTGTTTCGATATACTCTGCCATAGTTTTCTCCTAGTGGTAATCCACAATTTCTACATTATAAAAGCGTCCATCTTTTTCTGTAAAACAGACACACCACTGATCATTTATACGGATAGAGTGCTGTCCTTTTCTGTCTCCTACAAGTTGTTCAAGATGATTATTTGGAGGCACCCGCAAACTGGTTGTATCGCAGCAGGCTTGACTCACTATCGGTGTTGAAAACGGTGTTATGTGTTTTTGTTTTAATTTTTCATTTATTACACCTGTACAGATGTAACAATAATACATAGAAAAATTGCGAATTTTTTATTCTAACTTCCAATCATAACTCCAACATTCCCATTTACAATTATCCTGATGATTCCACAGACAACAAGATGAATCGGATAATAAAAATAAAAGAAATATTTCATTCTTTTGAAAGCACCTCTTTGTCCGTTATAATTTTTGAGTAAAGGAATTGTTAATACCACGCCCATTTGAATGATTCCGTATATTGGATTGATAAAAACTGCATAAACTGTTGCATAAACTGCAATCCACAAAAGCATCATAAGCATTTGTTTTTTGAAATCATCACGATTCCATCCAAAATACAAAATTACAAGAAAAGCGGGACTGGACCAGTCTGACGGAAATGCCAATGCAGCAAGTATAAAAATCAATACAGTTTTCTGCCACTGCTTTAACTTTTCAGAATCAGAAATTGATAAGCCTAGAACTCCGAGAAACAATGGCCATATTATGCTTGTTTGATTGAAGCAGCTTGTTTTAAAAGGAATGAATGGAATTCCAAATGCAAAATTATATGCGAAATGCCCTATTACAGAAAAGATAAAAAGCCTTAAAAGATATTTTTTTAGATTATGTGTATAATGATATCCTTCCGCCGCCATATACCAGAAAATTGGAGCAGCAAGTCTCCCGAGCATATGAAGTAAAATTATCCACCAGTCTGTTTGATAACTCGGATAAAGTACCCACAATACATGATCTAATGTCATGGAAAGAACAGCGATTATTTTTAATCTATTACCTGTCAATTTTTTCCCTTTTGCTTCCATAAAATCTCTAGCGGCTCAGTGAGCCGTCCTCCTAACATTCGCTTAACCTGCATTTGCGACTTGTCCGCAATGTCAGGTTGAAGCGGGTGTTAGGTTATTTCTTCAATCAAGTCAAAATATTTTGTTGGCGTAAAAATTAACGGCTTATCAATTTTTATATCTTCAAAATCTTTGTCTCCGGTAATCAAAATATCAGAATCAGATAAAATTGCAGATACAAGAATCGGTAAATCTTTTATGTCCCGAATTTTTGGATATTGCTTTTCATCAATTTCTTCTGGACTCTTAAATTCTTCAAAACTAATTCCGTCAAAAAAAATATCCAACAGTTCTTTTTTCAATGGAAATTTCTTTTTAAAAACTTCTTTACATTCTTCTTTTGTATATGAAGAAATTATAACCGTATGCTTTTCAAGCAAATAGGAAAAAACTCCAGCCGTTTTACCATTAGGGAAAAGTATCGCAGAAATAATGATATTTGTATCTACAAAAACTCTCAACGTGCTTTCCGTAATTCCTTGATATAATTAATAACATCATCTTCTGTTTGAAAACCTGCTTTTTCTGCTTCTCCTTGCATTTGAGCTTGAATATTCGATAAAGTTATTTGAGAAGCGTTTGTAATATAAACTTTCCCTCTACTCTCCTCAAAAAAGACTTTATCACCGGTTTTTAATCCAAGCATATTTCTTATCGTAAGAGGAATTGTAATCTGACCTTTCGAGGTTACTTTTGCAAGTTCCATAAAAAACCTCCTTACTTTCCTTACTTATACTATACACAAATCGAGTACTTTCTGTCAATAAGTTTTATTAAATATTTAATATTTTTATCGCCCAGCAAGTCAACCATCTCTACTTTTTAGCCATGATATAGTAGAAATAAGAAAAAAATATCTTAAAAAATGTTTTTACACGGTATTAAGGCTAAAATCACCCATTTTAAAAAATAGTTGTGATAACCTGGTCAAAGCAATGGTAATTTCAAATTTATAATTCTTATTTGAGGCTTGGAATAAGAACTGTGAAAATTCCAATTATATGAAAAATTTCACAAACAATAAAAAAACGACACCTATAGGTGCAAATACAAATAAACCAATAATAGCAATTGCAGCAGATAGCATTTGATATTTAGCAAATTTTGTATTTCCGGAAACAAAAGCATAGATTCCCGTATCGCCAAATTGCTATGTACAATAAAACAAGACTCCAATTAAAAAATTCATTTTTAGATCGAAATAAATGTTATAGGTCGGTTCCGCACAAGTCTTTCCGCAAGCAGTTAGCTTGTCAACCTAACACCTTTTCAACCTTTCGGTATAATATCACAAAAAGCTATGCTTTTCCATCTAAATTGCTGCGGATCAAAAAATCAGATCTTTCTACCACAACTGTTCATAAGAATAAATCATCAACAGCCAGATTAGGCCTATCTTCACTAAATGGGATAAAGGCGAATCACATTCGGTCGATAGGGCTTTGAATGCCTGGACTGCCGCGGTTGAGGATGTGGGTGTAAACCATAGCGGTTTTAAAATCGCTGTGACCGGGAAGCTCTTGGATAAGTACAGATATCGTAGCCGGTTTCAAGCAAATGTGTTGCAAATGAATGGCGGAAAGTATGACAGCCGATTCGTGCGGAGGTTTTCATACCATCGGCACTCTGTGCCGTAATAAACGAAAGCGGCACCGAACCGAAACCGGGGGCGAGGGGGTGGCGGAAGACGGCCCGCTTAGGGGCGGCTGAAGACAGGGGGAGCTGCAAGCGGATGGGGCTGCTCCCCCTCCTCTATTCCGCTCGGTATCCATTCTGTCATTCAGCGTGCTTTGCGCGTTTATTCAAAACGGCGAAAAGGAGAATGCCTGCAAGAGGGAAGGCGGAATACGATGCGTATAAAAATCCGTAGCCGAACCGGTGAACGACGATGCCGCCCAAAGCGCTCGCCAAAATTTTTGCCGTACCTATCGCGCAGATGGAATACAAAAGCTGGCTCAGCACGTACTGCTCTTTGCGCCGCGCATGCTGAGCGGCAAACATAACCGCAGCAGGGTGAAAGAGGCCGAAGGTAACGCTGTTAAAAAGTTGGGCTGCGGCGGCTCCGGCGACCGAGGGGAAGCACACGTAAACGAGGTTCCGTACCGAAGAAGCGGCCGAACAAAATAAAAGCAATTTGACGCTGCCGTACCGGCGGATAAAACGGTTCGAAAAAAACATAAACGGAATTTCGCTTAGGGCGCTGAGGACCCACAAAAAGCCGGCGGCGTCGCTGTGAAGGTATTCGCGCACATACATCGAAAAAAAGTGATTGGTCGGCGCTTGACCGAACATCGTTAAAAAAATAAGGGCAAGTACGAGCCAATAATACGGCGAAAATTGACCGAAAAAGAGCGAAAAAGCGCCGGCAATCGTTCCGAAAAAGCCGCGCGGAATTTTCGGTTTTTCGGTTAGTTCAGTTTTTTCCGGTTTTCCCGTCCGATTGGCCGGCGTGCCGGCCGCATGGGCAAGGTCGGCGGATTCGGCCGGCGCGGCTTCGGACGGCGCGGTATCTGTAACGTCGGAAGACCTTTGTAAAGCCTGCGCGGTACCTGTAACATTCGGCGAAGGCGGCGGCAAGGGCGTCATAATACCGGGGATTACGATTAAAGACAAACTGAAAAGCACGGCCGGAACGGTCATCCAGAGGACGGTTGCAAAGGTGCTTATAGTATCGATATGAATAAAGCGCTGCATAACGATATTGGCGACGACAAAGCCGAGCGAACCTACCGCGCGTATGCGCCCGTACCTGTCGCGCTTTGTACCGAGCTGCAAACCGATAAACGAATCGGAAACGGGTATAACCGC
The DNA here is from genome assembly GCF_000413055.1 of Treponema maltophilum ATCC 51939. Lineage (NCBI taxonomy): Bacteria > Pseudomonadati > Spirochaetota > Spirochaetia > Treponematales > Treponemataceae > Treponema > Treponema maltophilum. Next base: position 1,372,544 of record NZ_KE332518.1, read on the forward strand.
TTTTATGGCCGACGCGTACACGGCAAGGCACAAAGCCGTAAGGGCAAACAGCGGCAGCGAAAACATCACACAGGGAATGAGCGCCAAGACGCATCCGTTTATAAATAAAAACAAGCCGTATTTGCCGTTTTTTGCGGGAATGTTGCCCGAAAAGAACGGAACAATCACGCCGAACACTTCGAAAACGGCGAGCAAAAAGCCTATATGAACGACCGAATAGCCCATATTGCGCAAAAAAAGCGGCAGCCATGCAGTTATGCCGGCATATACCGCAAACAAAAAAAACGAAGGCACAATCATGTTCATAAAAAGGTCCTACAAAACGAACTTTGTTAAAACGGGGTATTGACGGCAAAATCCGTTTTTGCTATACTGAGTCCCGTTGTGTTGATAAAAAACACACCCGCGGGGGTGGTGGAATTGGTAGACACGCCAGCTTGAGGTGCTGGTGGCGCGAGCTGTGCCGGTTCAACTCCGGTCTCCCGCACAAAAGCCGTTTCGGAAAAATCTTTCGAAACGGCTTTTTTATTTTTACCGCTAAGAGCCCAGCCCGCCGGCTTTCACCTGAAAACGGCAGAATTCCATGCTGAAAGACGCCCTGCCCTGAGTTACCGAGCGCAAGCCGGTTGAAAAACCGAACATTTTCGCCATCGGCGCTTGAGCGTGCACGATTTCGGCCGACGTTTTCGATTCCAAACTTTGAATAATGCCGCCTCTTTGGGTAAGCAAACTCATCGCATCGCCGACAAATTCTTTCGGGCACACGATATCGACGCTCATAACCGGTTCCAAAACCTGCGGATCGGCTTTTTCGCACGCGTTTTCAAAAGCGGCGGCGGCGCAGGCTTCAAAAGCAAAGGGCGTGGAAGTCAATTCGTTGTAATCGATAGCGCTCACCCTTACGGCAATGCCCGTACACGGATAGCCGTATCTGATGCCCGCGGCAAACGAATTGCAAATGCCGTTTTGTACGGCGTCGAAGATTTCGTCGGGAATGCCGGATTTTGAAACGGTACACGTATAGGTATTATCGGGAGCCGAACCTGCATGATCGCTCCCATTCGTTTCGGCGGCAATCGGCGAAACGCTGAGCGTAATGCCGGCCGTCTGTTCTTTTCCGCCGAGCACTTTCGAGTAGGTTTCGCTGTGCGAGATTTCGCAGCCGACCGATTCGCGGTACGTAACCTGCGGGTTGCCGACGCGGGCGGAGACCTTAAAGTCGTCTTTCATGCGCGTAACCAAAACTTCAAGATGAAGCTCGCCCATGCCGGAAATAAGCAGCTGCCCCGTTTCCGCATCTTCGCGGAACGTAAAGGTCGGGTCTTCTTTTGACAGGATTTCGAGCGTTTCTTTGAGCTTGTCGCGTTCCGAAAGGGTTTCCGGCTCGAGCGCAACCGAAATAACCGGCTGGGGAAACGAAAGATTTTCGAGCAAAACGGGAACGCCCTCATTGCCGAGCGTATCGCCGGTTTGCGCAAGCTTTAAGCCGATAAGAACGGCAATGTCGCCCGCACTTACGCTGTCCAATGCTTCGCTTTTATTCGAGTGCATGCGAAGAATGCGGCCAACCCGCTCGCGCTTTTTTTTGCCCACGTTGAACACTTGATCGCCCGTTTTTATTTTCCCCGAATAGACGCGCACATAGCACAAACTGCCGGCTTCGCGTTCGTATTGAATTTTAAATACCAAAGCGCTCAAAGGACCTTCAACCTTGCACGGAATCGAAACCTTTTCCTGCTTTTTTACCTGAATGCCCGATGCGGCGGGAACTTCATCCGGAGCGGGAAGATAATCCACGATCGCGTCTATAAGCGGCTGAACGGCACAGTTTTTGCGCGCCGAACCGCACAAAAAAGGCACAAAAAGCCGTTCGATCGTACAGCGCCGTATTTCTTTTTGTAAAAGTTCAAGGGGAACTTCTTCTCCCGACAAAAACAATTCGGCTATTTCGTCGTTATAAGATGAAGTCGCGTCGATTATTTTTTCGCGCCACGCTTTCGCCTCTTCAAGCCTGCTCGAATCGATGTCGCTTTCGATAACCGTTTCGCCCTCATCGGCGGGATCGAAGCGGTATTCTTTCATACGCAATAAATCCACGACGCCTTCAAAAGCGTTTTCGGAGCCGATGGGAAGCTGCAGGGCGAGCGGCTGCGCGCCGAACTTTTGCTTAACGTCGTTCATGGCGGCAAAAAAATCGGCGCCCGTTCTGTCCATTTTATTTACAAAACAAAGCCGCGGCACGTGATACTCGTCCGCTTGGCGCCACACGGTTTCGGTTTGCGGCTGAACGCCCCCGACCGCGCAGATAACGGCGACCGCTCCGTCCAGTACGCGCAGCGAACGTTCGACTTCCGCCGTAAAATCGACGTGGCCGGGCGTGTCGATAATATTGATTTGCCGGTCGCGCCAATAAGTTGTGGTTGCGGCGCTTTGGATCGTAATGCCGCGCTCCTGTTCCTGCGCCATCCAATCCATGGTTGCAGCCCCGTCGTCTATTTCGCCTATACGGTGAATTTTTCCCGTATAGTAAAGGATACGTTCGGTTGTGGTGGTTTTTCCCGCGTCGATATGGGCGATAATGCCGATATTCCGTATATTTTTTAAAGACATGACAACTCCGAGGGCGAGTATATCACAGTTCGCCGCTCTCTGCAAACACCTTTTGTTTAAATTCGGAAGGCGTAAGGCCGTATTTCTTTTTAAAAGCGCGGCGGAAGGTTTGCGCATTGGCATAGCCGCATTTTTCGGCAAGGGAGTTGACCGGTTCTTTTATATCGGTTTCTATAATATCGTGCGCTTTTTCAAGGCGGAAATCTTCAAGGTACTGCGCAAAACTTTTGTGTATGCGGGTGCGGAAAAAATAGTACAAAAAGCTTTCGGTAATGCCGAAGTCCTTTGCCATTTGCGAAAGATTTAAAAAAGATTTGGGATAATTTTCCTCTATGTAGGAAAGAATGCGTTTTACCGTTGCGGCATCTTTTTCCCGTACGGCCGGAGCCGCTGTATTCTGCGCGTCGGAAGTTTCTTCAAAGGAGCCGGAAGTTTTATCGGCCGCTTCCGCAGTTTTTTCTTCGATGAGAACTTGACTACGCGATTCGGAATGCGCAAACGGTGTACGGACGCGCAACAAAAAGGCGATCAGTGCCGCCGTACACAGCGCAAAAACCGCGGCGGGAAAAACAAACCAAAGTGCACCGGCGCTAAAAAAAAGCGGCACAACAGGAATTCCCGAAAACAACACCGTTCCGGTCGAATTTAAAGGGCGAACGATTATGCGGTAACTTCGGCCGGCGATTTTTTGCGTAAAGGCGGGTACGAAATTTTCGCCCTGCTTTGCCGAAGAACGGATAAGCTTTTCCGCCTCGCTTTGCAGCGCATTTTCCGCGTGCGAGCGGAAAAACAGCGGCCTACCGTCAGAACCCGCAATGCACATCCAACTTTCCGGCAAAGAAAAAAGCGGTTCGGTCAACGAATCGAAATAGGTCGTTTTCAAAAGCATAATGAGCTTTCCGGTATTTGCCGAAACGTTTTGCAAAGGCAGGGTTTGCTCGTATACGATTATGCGCCGACTGACGGAATTCAGCGCAACGCCGGTTTCGCCCAGCCATGCGTTTACATAGACGGGACGAAGATAGCGCGTTCTCCATTGGCCGCTGTTTAAGCCTTCAAACTCAAACAACGACGAATACATCGTATCGATATCGAAAAAAGCGTTGTCGGCTTCCAAAAGGTAATCGCTTTTTTTTGAATACACATAGAGTGCCGCTATCGCCGGATGTACCGACTTTGTGTACGACAACTGCCTTTGGGCGTCTATGATAACTTGAATGTCGCTCGAGCCTTGCTCGACCGGCCCCTGCGTTACAAAAAGCTGCACATCGGCGTTTATCATAAGGATATGAGAAAGCCGCTGAATTTCGTTCATTGCAAAATTCAAACTTTGCGCTGTCTTTAAAACGGTGCTTTCGGCTTCGTTCATCATGCCGCGCATTTTGGCGTAAACTAAAGCGTATTCGGCACCGAACAAAAGCGCAAAAAAAATGCATATTGCCGCAGCAGTCGAGAAAAATCGTTTGTGTCGCTTAGCACCGGGAACGGTCCTTTGTACCACGATGGAAAGAATTATAGCATATTTTGAATAAAAATGCACGCATAAAGCCCGACAATTCGCTCCGCACGGTTTTCAATGAAGTTCTTTATTCATTGCTCCGTTGCACTTGCTTTGACTTTTCAGGTTTTCACCGAGGATAAAGTAATGCCACGAGCCGTATTCTTTTCCGTCGGCGATGATTTCCTGCGTGTGCTGTAAATCGATAATTCGAATACCTTCAAAAAGAGCGGGAATGTTTTCGGCGTCGGCAAAAAAATGGGGAATGCCGTTTTCAGGGCCGTCTTCAACCTTTATAACGGTGTTTTCGTCTAAAGCGGGAAAACCGGCTTCTTTATAACTCCATGCATTTTTTGAACACAAAGTTACATACAGTTCGCCCCCGCTTTTAACCGTCCGTTTTATTTCGGAAAGTATTTTTTTTATGCCCGCAGTATCCGTATGCGAAATAACGTGATAGGCAAAAAGGCAGTCGAATGAATCGTCTTTATACGGAAGCGAAATCATATCGCCCGTGCGGACGCTGATATTCAGTTTTTTATCGGCCGCTTCGGCGCGCAGCGGTTCAAGGACCGAAGCCGAAAGATCAAAGGCGTCGACGCTAAACCCCTCGCGCGCAAAAAAAAGCGAATGCCGTCCCAAACCGCAGCCGAGGTCGAACAGGCACACAAGGCCCTTTGTCTTCCACCGCTGTGCCAAATAATACGCGATCGGCGCCGGTTCGTTCCACTTTGTTTTATCCGCTTTATCCCAATTCCATGCTTTATGTTCGGCCATGTGTTTGTCTCCTAAATATCGATAACCGGCGGAGACGGGGCGGGTGCAAAAGGTCGTATAAACAATACTGAATGTGTGCGGCGTGAACTCGGCCCGCAAAAAGGCTTCCGCGCTTCGCTTGTGCAGAATTTTTTGCGGGCTCGAAACCCCGCCGCCACCTTAGTATATTTATACGGTACGACCATAGCACCGCGCCCGTGTACCCGCCGTTTCCGCTGTTCCGTCGGGAAAGCAGAAGTCAATTTTCACAATTCCGACATGAACGCCGCACGTAAAACAGTCTGTTTTAAATTCTGCACACGGATGTGCAGAAAAGTTTTAAATAATGAGTTTTGCGGAGCAAAACTCGAGTTCAAAACCGCACAGGACGTGCGGTTTTGAAACAAACTTGCGCCTATTTATACTGGCGGTCGTAGGCGCTTTGCATATTCGCAAGAACGGCCGAAAGCTGGAGCTTATCGAGGTTTTTGATATAGGCGTCCCAGTCTTTGTCGCTGTTTACGTCGAGCGTACCGACCATAAACTTAACCGCGCTTTGGCGGATATAGTTCGCCAATTCCTGCTTGATTGTCGAAAACTTTTCGCTTTCGTCGGCCGTGTACTTGAGCGGCGGAACTTCTTTTTTTACGTCGGCATAGGGCTTGTACAAATCGTGCGTTTCGTCGTACAAAACTTTTTCGAGGTTTTTCGGCGCATAGTACTCGCCGGTTAAGTCGGCGGCCTGTCCGAGGCGGAAAGCGGCCGTTTCGCCGATAGTGTGGCCTTCGATAAAGGTTACGTTTTGCGGGTCTTTATCGTTCCACGGCTTAAGTTGTTTCCACAGCGCTTTTTTGCCGTCAAGCCCGACGTCGGAAGCGGAAGCCCATGCCCATGCGTCGCCTTCGTTTCCGTATTTTTGCTTAAGCGTACCTTCGGTGCTGTACATATAGTCGAAGTAGCGCAAAATTGCTTCGGCATAGGGCGTTTTTGCCGACAACACGAGAGCGCCCGTTCCGGGAGTGGGTAAAAAATTTACCGCTTCGCGTACACCGCGCGGTCCTTTTAAAGGCGCAATAGCTTGAAAGTGCAAAAAACGCTCTCCGCTTAAAGACGAAAATTGGCCTCTCCAGCCGCCGGTAACAAAACCGACAACCGGCTGGGCGGCGCTTTCAACCAATTGAGTAAGCTGGCTCGAATCCTGAGTAAAAGAGCCGTTGTAGATAAGGCCTTCTTTGTACAATCTATTGATGTATTTAAGCGCATCGCGATAGGCCGCCTTGTTGACCGCAGTGTCTATCTTTTTGCCGTTCATAAAATACCCGGCGTTCGCTTCATAGTTTGCGCTGATATTCGTGTCGAGATCGCAGTAGATGAACGAGTTGATGAGAAAGCGTTCAACCTGATCGTTCCAGCCGATAATGGAACCGGCAAGCGGAATTTCATCTTTTTTACCGTTGCCGTTGGGATCTTTGTCGCGGATCGCGACAAGCGTGTTGTAAAATTCTTCGGTCGTTTCGGGGACTTTTAAACCGAGCTTATCGAGAAAAGGCTTATAGACAAACATTTTTGCGGCGTTTGTGCAGTGATAGCATACTTCCAAGCGCGGCAAAGAATAAATATTGCCGTCGGTAAGGGTCATAAAACCTACCGCACCGGGAAAATCCTGCAAAGCTTTCGACAAATTGGGTAGCGTACCGTCGGAATAGAATTTATTCAGCGGCATAAAAAGCTTTTCTTCCACGCCGTAGGTGGTTTCTTCGGCAAAGCCCAAAACGCGTTCAAAACCGAAAAAGGCATCGGGCAAATCGCCGCTTGCAAGCGTTAAAGCAAGTTTTTCTTTAGCGGCCTGTTCGGGAACCATAATCCAATTCACTTTTATGCCCGTTTTTTGTTCCATAAATTTGGAAAATCCGTTTGTGTTAAAATCTTCAACACAGGGCGGCTGAGGCACCATAATGTTTACGGTTATCGGTTCGGATACAACAGGATACGTTCCCTTTGCCGTGTACTTGACGTTTGAAGCCGCAGCGGAATCTTTACCGCCGGCGGCAAATACGCATACGGACAATACGAGGGCAAGGATCATAGTTGTAAGTCTTTTCATAACTTTTCCTCCATAATTTTTAAGCGGTACACAAACACCTGTTGTTGAACCGCCTATATACTCACCGCGCATACACACGGAAGTTTTCGTTTCATTCGGCACAGCCGATACGGTTCGCTGCAGCAGATAAGGTCGGTGCGCTTTACTGCTCGGCACTGCCGACCTCAACCTTTGACCGAACCTATCATAACGCCCTTTACAAAATACTTTTGCACAAAGGGATACAAAACCAAAAGCGGTACGCTTGCAACAACGATAAGGGCGTATTTAATCGTTTCGGCCAAGCCTTGAGTTCGTGCGGCGGCGGCCACATCGGAAAGCATACTCGGATCCGTTCTGTTTACAATTAAAATATTGCGCAGCACGATTTGCAGCGGATACAGCTTTTTATCCTGCAAAAAGACCAGGGCGTCAAAATAGCTGTTCCACAATACGACCGCATAAAATAAGGCGAGCACGGCGATAATCGCCCCTGAAAGCGGGATAACGATTTCGAAGAAAAAACGCAAATCGGAACAACCGTCGATTTGCGCCGCGTCGTACAGTTCGTTTGTAATCGTTTCCTGCAAAAAGGTACGCGCGATAATCACGTTCCACACATTGACCGCGTTCGGCAGCACGATCGCCCAGCGCGTATTGTACATGCCGATATTTTTTACGACAAAATACAGCGGAATAAGGCCGCCTGAAAACAGCATGGTCACCATAATGAATTTCGTAACGAATTTTCTGCCGTAAAATTCCTTGCGCGAAAGCGGATAAGCAAGCAGCATCGAAAGTGCGACGCTCGTAAAGGTTCCCAGCGCCACATAGATAATCGAATTCATATAGCCGGAAGCGATGTCTTTATTCGCAAAAACCGCCTTATAGCTTACCGTGTCGAAGTTGACGGGAAAAAGCCATACTTTATGAGCGATAACCGCTTGCGGCGAGCTGAATGAACTTGCGACAATATACACGAGCGGATACAAAACAATAACAAAACACACAAGCAAAAACGTATTGTTTATAAAATTGAAAATACGGTCGGCGCGTATTTCGCGCACTTTATAAGCGGGAGCCGATTTTTTTACCATAAGCCGCCTTCATCCTGTTTTGATTTTGCCAAACGATTGAATAAAAGAATAAGGCATACATTTATAATCGAATTGATAACGCCGATTGCCGTCGAATAGCTGAAATCGTTATTTACCAAGCCCATCTTATATACGTATGTGGACATAATTTCGGCGGTTTCCAAATTCAGCGGGTTTTGCATTAAAAAGGCTTTTTCAAAACCCAAACTCATAACGAAGCCCATGTTCAAAATAAACATAATCACAATCGTGCTTTTAATGCCGGGCAAATCCACATACCAGATTTTTTGGAATTTATTTACGCCGTCGACGCGCGCCGCTTCGTATAATTCGGGATTGATCGAAGTAAGAGCGGCAAGGTAAATAATCGCGTTGTATCCCGTGTTTTGCCACAAAGCCGACCACACGTAAATGTGCCGGAACAAGCCGGGTTCGCCCATAAAATTAACCGATTCCAATCCCAATCGCGCGCGTATCACGTTGAACAGGCCTAAGGACGGATTCATAAACTGCATTAAAATGGACACCATAACAACCGTCGATATAAAATACGGCGCATAGGTTATCATCTGTACCGATTTTCGCCATACCTTGCTTTGTGTTTCGTTCAAGGCGAGCGCCATAATGACGGCAAGTGGAATGGACGCAAAGAGGGCGTACATGCTCAAAATAAAGGTGTTCCACATAATTTGCAGGGCGGACGGATTGCCGAAAAATTTAATGAATTGATTTAAGCCGACCCAGGGACTTCCCCAAATACCCTTGGAAACACGGTATTTTTTAAATGCAAGCAAAATACCGTACATCGGAACATATTTGAATACGATAAAATAAATCATCGGCAAAGCGACAATCACGTAAAATTGCCAATGCGATAAAACCTTTTGCTTAAATTTCCTATCGATCATGCATACAGTATTGCATCCGAATTCGGATTTTGAAAGCGTCGTTATTTGAAAAAAAGGTAGGCTGCCGTAAAAACAGCGGGCATTTTTGAAAAAACGGGCAATTATTAAAAAAAAGCAAAGTGTTCGCCGCCTTGCCTGTTCAAAGGCCGCCGCTGCATGTATAATATCATAAAAATACGTAAAAATAACGGAAGGTACATATGAAAGAAAGTTTGTATTCGGCCGAGCGCCTGAACGCAACGGAGCGCTGGCAAAACTTACAGTTCGGCATGTTTATTCACTTCGGTTTATATTCGCTTGCAGGCGGCTGCTGGAACGGCAAACCGGTAAAAAAAGGTTATTGCGAACAAATACTTTCGCACGGCAACATTCCGCAAGCCGATTACGAAGCGCTTATGAGCGACTTCCGCATTCCGCATTTTGATGCGGAACGCATAGCCGAAACGGCAAAAAAAGCGGGCATGCGTTATTTGGTGATTACGTCAAAACATCACGACGGATTTTGCCTGTTCGACACCAAAACGACCGATTACAACAGCGTCCGTTCGGCATGCAAACGCGACATCGTCGCGGAGCTTGCCGCCGCCTGTAAAAAAAACGGACTTGCATTCGGCGTATACTTTTCGCTCATCGACTGGCACTGTCCGTGGGCGCTCCCGATCAGCAGCCACAATTCCGACCGCATTCCGGAAAAACACCACGCATACAATGTGGCGCAGCTTACCGAATTGATGACGAATTACGGAGAGATTTGCGAGCTGTGGCTCGACATGGGACACCCGACGAGGCAACAATCGCAGGAAATGTACGATTTGGTGCACGGTTTGCAAAAAAACATTATGATAAACGGCAGGATTTGGAACGACAAAGGCGACTTTGCAACCATGGCCGACAACGAAATGCCCGAACTGCCCGAAGGCAGATACGAACTGAACGTTCCGTGGCAAACTCCCGCTTCGATTTATAAGGAAACATGGGGCTATAAAAGCTGGCAGGAAAGAACGGACGCACAGGGGAAAATCCGCAATTTGACGGACAGTTTGCGCCGCGTCGTATCGCACGGCGGTAACTATCTTTTAAACATAGGACCGGATAACGAAGGGAACATCGTGCCCTTCGAAAAAGAAGTCCTTGAAGGCATCGGGGAAAATTTGCGCAAAATGCCGCTTAAAAAAACTTGGCCGACAGCCGTACCCCCACAGACTGCCGCCGTACATCCGGCAAGCTTGCCGCAGTCTGCCGACACTCCGAGCGAGATGGGGGTCGACACGTGCCTTTTCCGCTACACCGGAGAAGATTACTACAGCTTGCGTCCCATCGTAACCGGAAAGCGGCGGTACGTACCGACAAACGGCGAGCGCCGTTCCTATATTTTGGGCTGGGCGTGCGACGCACCGCTTAAAGAAGACATAAAACTGTGCTTTGAAGACGACAACCAACGGCTGTACTTTTCGCTTGCCAAAGGAAAAACGAGCGGCGTCATCAGCTCGCATTACCGACTGCCGGAACCGGATCGCACGCCCGAGGGAAGCGGCAGTGCCGTTACACAGTGCGCAGTCTTGGAACTTTCCACCGTCGGCAATCCGCTTGAACGAACTGAACTTCCCGTAAGCGACATACGGCTGACGCTGAATGCAGCCGATGCAACCGCAGGTTGACATATTGCGCGCTGCGGTTGGTGGCGCAGCCGGATAAAACCGTGTAAAATTCTACGCATCTTATATGAGAGAACGAGGTGTTTTATGAATTATGCGAAAACTTTTGCGGAAAATCTTATTTTGCAGCGCAAGCAGCGGGGACTGTCACAAGAGCAATTTGCCGAAGAACTCGATGTGTCGCGCCAAGCGGTCAGTAAATGGGAAGCCGGAATCAATATGCCCGATATTCCGAAGCTTATCGCCATAGCCGACAAATTCGGCATTACGATCGATTCTTTGCTGCGTTCGGAATCTTCAAATTCAAAAGAAAAAATCGGCGATATAAACCGGAACGAAGCGTCGATCAATATTATAAGCGAAGGCAAAACCTTTCAGGTAAAAACGGGCTCAACCGTATACATAAAAAACGAATACGAATATATAAGCAAAATAAAAATAGCCGGCATTCCGCTCGTACACATCCATACCGGACGAAGTCATCAATGCGCACGCGGCATCATCGCGATCGGAAACAACGCGTTCGGCGTCATAGCGATAGGAGGCTTTGCGGCAGGCTTGCTGAGCTTCGGCGGTATGTCGCTCGGCCTCTTGTTCGCATTCGGCGGAATTGCCGTGGGCTCAGTCAGTTTCGGCGGTTTTTCCGTAGGCGCTTTGGCATTCGGAGGCTGTGCCGTAGGCATGCTGGCGGCCGGCGGTCTTGCCGTCGGAAAGGAATTCGCGATAGGCGGAACGTCAGTCGCCCCCGTTTCCATCGGCACAAATATTGAAGCCTCATTCAGAGTAACGCAGGATACGGCCGCAGAAACGATAAACCGGTACATAGAGGAAAACGCCCCCTACATACCGGCTTTTTTGCGCAGGATTTTTTGCCTGTTCAAATAAATGAACGGACGGTTTATACATTACCCGATATAAAAACGCTTAACGTGAGGCCTTGCCCGGACTCCAACTCATGTCTTTGTCAAACGGATACATCGGGCGGGGAAGTTCCTTGTATTCCAAGCGCGTAAATATTTCGTTTGTGCTGCCGTCGGTAAGAACGAGCATGGAACGCTTTGCAATCGCACGGATTTCCGGCTCAAGGTAGCCGAGCTTGACGACGATAACTTTCAGTTTTTCGGGTTCGACGCCCAAAGCCCGCATCATCTCGGGATCGTAACAGCCGACGTGTTTGCTCGTAACGACAACATCGACGCCCTGCACGTCCAAAAGCGCCATATCGCTGTTTTGAGCGCCGGTCCATGCTTTGCACAGTTTTTTAACCTTCGCGTTAACGGTAATCGGCGAGCTTTTTACTTTATCGAAGGCGGCGCCCAGGGTACCGCTTACCGTATTGCCCTCGCCCGCTTTAAAGGCCGCTTCCACAAGTTTGGGGTCGTAAAACGCTTGATAGCACAGGGGCGGTTCGAGCGACGACAGCACCGGATCGGCGATAATCATTTTTAAAAAATTCGTTACGTCTTGTGAAGAGCCGGCCGTAGGATTGTCGCCGGAATCCGAAAGCACAACGGGACACGTTCCTTCCTTGACGGCAACTTTCGTTTGTTCCAAAGCGTCGGCGCATTCGCGCGTTTCGTTGTAAAAGCAAAACTCGCTTCTCGTATCCCAAAACAGTTGAGCAAGTTCCCGGGCCTTTTTGCGCGCAAGCTCTCTGTCGCCGTCGGCAACAACCATAGCCGTAACGCCGTTGTCCGCCGTATCCGCCCATGGAAAACCGAGCAGATACGAGGCAGCCATAATACCCTTTTCTTTTTCAACTTCGCGCAATACGGCAATCAGTTTTTTCATCGGCTGCACGCTCGTTTCCGATTGTTCACCCGCAATTAAAAAGGGAATTTTTACCGCTTCCAAAACCGGCTTTGCGCCTTTTTCAAGCGTTTGAATCGTCATATTTGCCGCGTGAACGCCCGTTTCATACGTGTCGGTATGCGGCGCGCATTTATAGCCCACATAGCCGTCAACGTATTTGAGCATTCTGTCGGATATGGTTGCGTGCATATCGAGCGAAGATAAGACGGGAATGTCGGGGCATATTTTGCGTATGTCTTCCAAAAGGTCGCCTTCGGCTTCTCCGATTTCCCGCACGCGCATGGAACCGTGGAGCGAAAGGCACAGCGCATCCAAAGGAAGGGCGTCTTTTATCGCCTGCAAAAACTCGGCTTTGAGTTTAAGATAATAATCTTTGTCCCACTCGCCGTTCGGCACTGCGCGCGCGATGAGGGCGGGAAGCACTTCGTAGCCGGCGCTTTTAAGCGTTGCAATCGCCCCGCACACGGAACTTTGTCCCTTCGATTCAAGCAATTCTTTACCGCGCAATACCCAAATATCGTCAATGCCGGTCGTAATGGGATTAAACGTATCGGATTCGTGGTGCATGCCGCCCACTAAAACTCTTTTTTTCATCTATAAACTCCTGTATAAACTCTATTCTTTCAGCGCTCCTTCGCCGAAGCCTCGTATAAGCTGGGCGTGGAACACTATATAAAACAAAATCATCGGCAGCACACCGACTACAAGTGAAGCATACTGCAAGCCGTAATCTATATTCATCCTCCCGGCAAACTGCGTAATCGCAACCGGAAGGCTTTTTAAAGCGAGTTTTGTCGTAAACACAAACACAAATAAGAATTCGTTCCAGTGGCGCAAAAACGATAAGATAACCATCGTTGCGATAACGGGAACGGACAAGGGCATAATCATCATCCAAAATACGTAGCGGTATTTTGCGCCGTCTATTTCCGCCGATTCGATAATCGCATTCGGAATACCGCGCACATAGGAAACGGCAATCATAATCGACAAGGGCAAATCGAAGGCTATATAGGGAATGATGACGCCCAAGCGCGTGTTCGTAATTCCCAATTTCGCTTCCAGCTGAAACAACGGAATAATAACGGCATGGACGCTGATCATCACTCCGAGCGCAAAAAGCGACATAAAAAATTTTGCCGACTTAAAGGGAAATTTCGTCAATGCAAAGGAAGCGGCCATCGCAAGCAGCATTGTGGACACCGTCGCGCTGATCGTATAAATAAAACTGTTTAAAAGCGCCGTTCCCAAATGCCCCTTGTCCCATGATTCTATATAGTTATACAAAGTAGGAGAGCGGGGAAAACCGAGCGGATGCAGAACGATTTCCGCATTCAATTTGAATGACGAATAAAAAAGCCACACCAGCGGAAAAACGGTCAACAACGCAAAAACCAGCATAAGAATGTATGCGTTTACGCGCCACAGATACGAACTTTGCTTTACTGAAATTTTATCCATACAATCACCGCCTAATAATCGAAGCGTTTGGTTACCGCGCGGCTTATCAGTAAGGCAATAACGGTAAACACGATGATAATGACGGCAAGCGCACTGCCGTACCCGTAATTTTGGAACACAAAGGTCGTATTGTACATGTATACGGCGATCACTTCGGTAAAGTGCGCGGGCCCTCCGCCGGTCATCGAATAAATCAAATCAAAGCTTTTAAAACTTCCCGAAACGGCAAGAATCGTATTGATGAAAATAACGTTTGCAAGCATGGGCGTAATAAGGCGGATAAAAATGGTACCTTCTTTAGCCCCTTCAAGTTGCGCCGCTTCGATAACACCGTACGGAATACGCTGCAAGTTAGCCAAAAAAATAACCATATACAAACTTGTATGCTGCCATAAAAGCACGAACAAAATCGGCACAATGGCAAAATACTTGTTTTCGAATACGGTCATGATATAGTCCCGATTTCCGGTCAGATATCTGACTAAGGCGGGTACAATGCCTACCGGCGAAAAAATGCGGTTCCACAGCTGGGCGACGATAACCGACGAAATCGTTATAGGCAAAAAAATCAAAACTTCAAATACATCGGCATGCTTTACCATTTTGCGGTACAGCATATAGGCAAGCAAAAGCCCGAGCGGAATTTGCCCGAACACCGAAATCATTACAACCGCAATGTTGTTGCGCAGTCCTATATAAAAAACCGGATCGGTAAACATTCTGATATAGTTACCCAGCCCGATAAATTCCATTTTGCCGTAACCTTTCCACTTGGTAAAACTCAAATAAAAGCTGAACAATACGGGAAAAATAATAATACCGATGTATATAATAAAAGTGGGCAATAAAAAAGAAAGATAACTCGCCCGTTTTTGACCTATGTAGGACATGTCAGACCGCCTGTTTTTTATTTATAATCCGTGCCGAACTTCTATGCCGAATTTTTGTAATTCAAAATGCTGCGCATAAAACCGGCAGTGAGGACGGCGCGAACCGTCCTCGCAACGGAATCGTTTATTTCTTTCTGTGGCTGTCGTTTGCCGCAACCCACGCTTCATATTCGTTTGCAAGCTGCTGGGGCGTTTTTTGTCCGATCATAACCGCCTGAATGCCGGGGTTGAGCAGGTTGTTTACGCCTTCGCTGTCCATTTTGGCATCGATAACGTAACCCATAGATTGATTATTAATCAATTCCACGTATTGTTTGCTCAACTGGTCGATATCCAAGTCTTTCATATCGAACTTATACGTGCTGACAGTACCGTATTTGGTAAGAATTTCGGAGGCTTCTTTGCCCGACACAAAGGAAATGAACTTCCATGCCGCGTCGGCTTTTGCGCCGGTAAGTTTGGCGTTCATGCCGAAGTTTTCTCCGAGCGTCGCCGCGCTTGAACCTTTCGTAACTTCGCCTTCAACCGCAGGGAAAGCCATCAGTTTATACTGGGCAAAATCTTCCGGTTTCGCGGCTTTGTGCAGTGCGGAGATTCTCCAGCCCGCATCGAGCAGGTACACGGCTTTGTCGGCAATAAAATCGCCCCAAGACTGGGTTCCTTCAAGCTGGTTTACGCCGGGAGGGAACAGTTTCGCGTCGGTCATTTTCTTTATGACGGCAATGGCGTCTACAAACTGTTTGTCCGAGAATTTCGCCTTGCCGACCATAGCGTCGTCAAACCACGCTTTTCCCGCCATGCGGTCGGTAAGCATGGAAAGCAAAAGCGACTGCGCCTGCCATTGCCCCTTGTTTGCGAACGCAAGCGGGGTTAAACCGGCTGCGCGGATGGTCGGAACCTGCGCAATCATTTCGTCGAGCGTTTGCGGCGTCGTCAGTCCGAGCTTGTCTTGCAGCTTCGGGTTGATGTACACGACGGTGCACACGGCCATATTGTTGGCGATAATATAGATTTCGCCGTTCGGCCCCTGCGGTTCCCATATAGCCGGGTTGTACTGATTTTTCAGTTCGTCGGTTAAGTATGGGCGCAAATCTTTTACCATGCCGCGGTCCAATACATAACCGGAGCGCGCACCGGCATATACGGTAAACACGTCGGGAATATCGCCCGATGCGGCCATTATTTGAAATTTGTCGTGGAAGGCTTCGCCGTTGACATATTCGAATTCCAATGTAATATTGGGATATTTCTTTTGGAACGCTTCAACGGTTACGGGCCAATAGGCCGATTGGGGGTTCGCCAAATCCTGCTGCATGTACACGGAAAGCGTTACCGGAGCGTTCGAATCGGCGCTTTCTTTTTTTCCCTTGGAACAGGAAAAAAAGACGATACTGCAGCATAAAAGCATAACAGCTGCAATCTTTTTCATTTATTTCCTCCTGAAAAAAATATTGATGATATCAAGAGTATATCACTCATTTTTTTTACGCGCCAGCGGTATTATTTAAAAACGAGGCGTCAAAAATAAAAAAACAGGGCGTTTTTTGAAAAACAAGTATGGCATTATATAATTTCAAACCGGTATTTTAAGAAAATGCCTCTGGCGCTTTTACCGTCGTCGTCATATACTGGAAAGTACAGAGGGGCAGTATATGAGAATCGAACACGACTTGTTGGGTGAAAGGGAAATTCCTGAAGACGCCTATTACGGCATTCAAACGCTCAGGGCAATAGAGAATTTTTCGATAACCGGCATTAAACTTTTTTTGTATCCGCAGCTGATTTATGCACTTGCACAGGTAAAAACGGCTGCAGCACGCGCAAACCGCGATATGGGGCTTTTGCCCGACACTCTTTATCAAGCGATCGAAAAAGCGTGCGCCGAAGTTATTGCGGGAAAATTCAACGGCGAGTTCATCGTCGATATGGTGCAAGGCGGGGCCGGCACTTCAACGAACATGAACGCCAATGAAGTGATCGCAAACCGCGCGCTCGAACTTTTAGGGCACAAAAAGGGCGAGTATTCCTACTGCCACCCGAACAATCACGTCAATTTATCGCAGTCGACAAACGACGCCTACCCTACCGCCGTAAAAATCGCCCTCCATGACGGCAATAAAAAATTGACCGCCGAATTGGAAAAACTCATACAAGCCATGCGCAAAAAAGCGCACGAGTTTGCCGGCATCCTTAAAATGGGGCGCACGCAGCTTCAGGACGCCGTTCCCATGACGCTCGGGCAAACCTTCGAAGCATACGCCGTTACGCTCGAAGAAGAAATTCAGCGCTTAAACGAAAACGCGCGCTTGTTTTTGGAAATCAATATGGGAGCAACCGCTATCGGTACGGGCATCAACAGCGAACCCGGCTATGCGGAAAAGGTAACGGCGCATTTAAGCGAAATTACGGGAACAAGCCTCGTCTCTGCGCCCAACCTCATAGAGGCGACCCAAGACACCGGCTCTTTTGTCATGTATTCTTCATCGGTAAAACGCCTCGCCGTCAAGCTTTCAAAAATCTGCAACGATTTGCGGCTGTTGTCGTCGGGGCCGCGCTGCGGCATAAACGAAATAAATCTGCCGCCCATGCAGCCGGGGTCTTCCATTATGCCGGGCAAGGTAAATCCGGTTATTCCCGAAGCGGTAAACCAAACCGCTTTTAAAGTTATCGGAAACGACTTAACCGTTACGCTCGCTTCCGAAGCGGGCCAACTCGAGCTGAACGTGTTTGAGCCTGTCATAGCATTCAGCCTCTTTCAATCGCAGGACATGCTGTGCAATGCAATGGCAACCTTGCGCAAACGCTGCATAGAAGGCATTACGGCGAACGCCGAACACTGCCGTAATATGGTATACAACAGCATAGGTCTTGTAACGGCAGTCAGCCCGGCCATCGGTTACGAAGCGGCTACCGAAATCGCCAAAACCGCACTTAAAACGGGTACATCGGTGTACGATTTGATATTGGAAAAGGGCTTGCTCACAAAGGAGCAGCTCGACGATATTTTGAATCCCGAAAGCATGACTCACCCGCGCAAGCTTAAATTGGGCGAATGACGCTATTTTCAATACAAAGGAGCGGCAATGATTCGTATACGTAAAGCGGAAACTGCGGATGCGGAAAGCCTTGCGCTTATCGGCGAACAAACCTTCCGCGAAACTTTCGGCGCGTTCAACACAAAAAAAGATATGGACGAATACTGCACAAAGAATTTCGGCACCCGAATTCAGCAAAACGAAATTGCCGATAAAAACAAATGCACATTGTTTTGCGAATCGGATAACCGGATCGCCGGCTATGTACAAATCAATTTGAATGCCGCTTTCGGCGCTGTCGCGGATACCTCTCAGGCGGAAATACAGCGGTTTTATATCGTAAAAAACTTGCACGGCAAGGGCGCCGCGCAAGCGCTTATGAACGCCGCGCTCGATACGGTACGCCGGCTGAATATAAAGCACGTTTGGCTCGGCGTATGGGAAAAAAATCTGCGGGCAATCGCGTTTTATAAAAAATTCGGTTTTGAACAAATCGGCGAGCATGTTTTTTTACTCGGCAGCGATCCCCAGCGCGACATCATCCTGCACAAAACTTTTTAGCATAAAAAAACGGACAGCACCGTACGCGCGGCTTATTGTACCGCGTGCGCCGAATCCCTGCCCCGCGCACTTTCCCCTTGACTTAAACCGCACTTTAACTTGTATACTGATTATAGCATGATTATATTCGGAGGTATGTATGTCAAAAAAACTGGTTGCGTTTTTCAGCGCGTCGGGCGTAACGGCTCAGGCGGCGCGCAGCTTGGCGGATGCCGCGGGAGCGGATTTGTACGAAATAAAACCGGCCGTTCCGTATACAAACGCGGATTTGGATTGGATGAATAAAAAATCGCGCAGCAGCATCGAAATGAACGACAAAGCCTCGCGCCCCGCAATTGCGGACACGAACGCACACGTCGCCGACTACGATGTCGTCTTTGTCGGTTTTCCGATTTGGTGGTACATTGCGCCGACAATCATCAATACCTTTCTCGAACGCTACGATTTCAGCGGGAAAAAAATCGTGCTGTTTGCGACATCGGGCGGAAGCGGTTTCGGAAAAACGGTATCGAATTTGCAGCCGAGCGCGCCGAATGCGAAAATCATCGAAGGCAAAGTGCTGAACGGACGCCATGACAAAGCTTCTCTCACCGCATGGGCCGCGCAGTTTTAGGGATTTTATCGTGAACTTTATACACCGCTACGATTCGCCGCTCGGCGGCATAACGGAAGCCTCCGACGGTAAATCCTTAATCGGGCTGTGGTTTGACGGGCAAAAGTATTTTGCCGATACGCTCGATTCCGACTCTGAAGAAAAGCGGCTTCCCGCCTTTGAACAAACCGACCGCTGGCTTGATATCTATTTCAGCGGCAGGGAGCCGGTCTTTACCCCGCCGCTTTCTATGGAAGCGACCGCATTCCGCAAAGCCGTTTGGAAAATTATGTTGAAAATCCCGTACGGGCACACGATGACCTACGGCGAAATCGCCGACAAAATCGCAAAGCAAAAAAACATTGCGCACATGTCGGCGCAGGCGGTCGGCGGTGCGGTCGCGCACAACCCCGTCTCGCTCATCATTCCGTGTCACCGCGTCGTCGGCACAAACGGCAGTTTAACGGGCTATGCCGGCGGAATCGATAAAAAAGTAAAACTTTTGACGCTGGAACGCGCAGATATGTCATCGTTTTTTATTCCGAAAAAAGGCACGGCACTGTGAAGCGGGAAACCTGAGCGGAATCAATTAAGACATTCGACTCCAACCCATACCGGGCTCGCCACACGTCTTCCTGTCGCAAGCCGTGCTATCGAGTTTTTACAGCCGCTTGGACTGTCTTGTATTGCGTCTGTAAAAACTCGCCTACCTTCTGTTTAGTAACTGAAGTTATCATCCTTCTATATGCTTTGAAGGCATAGAAAGGAAAACGGATATAACACTAATACCTCCGATAATTAAGTATTTGTACCGGGTAAAAATTATAAGATACATACATAATTGATATAACCGTATTCTTTCAGACGGCAAATCCTCGTACAGCGCTACATTTATTGGTATAAACATTATAAGAAATATAATAATTATAGAAATGGCAGCAATAATTACTCTTTTTATCTTCATTTTGCTTTCCCAGGTATTTTAAGAAAATCCATAAATCTATTTGATATTCCTTACATACTCAGTCGTCAGTCCCCGGTAGTTTTCCGTTATGCTTGTGGTATGGTTCACTCTGCTCTATTTGTAAATCTTGTTAAATATAAATAAACTCCAGATAGAATCTTCTTAAATTCATTGCTATCCAAAGTAATTTCACTTACAGATTTTTTTTGACCGTACAAATTCCTTCTTTGCTACAACTTTTAAATGCCACTAATCTGGTTTTCCCGTTGTTGTCGAATTGAATAAGATAACTTCCGTCATCAAATGCTGCTTCGGGAGCCCATACTTCCAGTTTTTTTGATTTACGAAGCAAATCATCACTATAGCGGTATCGTATATATATACCAAAAATTTTCCCTCGCCTATAAATTTATCATAAAAGCAATTATTAACTTCAACCTCAATGGCAAATATCGCTTTACTTCCAAAATCATTTATAAGTCTCCCTACATATACTCTTCTTCCAAACTTGAGAAGGACATAATTGACCTCCTAACCAACCTTTATTATATTACATTTTTTGGGGAAAAAATAGATACAAAGTTGTGTCTACGGGCGTTCCCCTTTTAGTTGCAAGAGCTGAATTGCTATGGGGGCGGCTTTTATATGGCTGTCTTTTCAGGCCCTATCGCGGAAAAGTTGTCAGTTAGATTAAAAATAGGCTAAAAAATCGTAATTATCTACTACACAAGATTGATGAAATACAAGTATCTTCGTACTTTGTTCCTGGATACACTTCCAGAATTTCAATGATTATTTCATCATCAATTACCGAATTCAAATCCAAAACCTGAAAAACAGGCTTATCTATAAGAAAAAAATAGCAAACATTCTCTTTTATAGATATTTTAATCTTCTTTGGGCGTGAATTTTTATTGAATAAATCCGGTCGTTTAATAGAAACATATCCCGGCAAAATATATAATTTTTTAATTTCTTTATTCTTTAAAAATAATTTTTCACCAATTCCTTGACCGCTAACACCTTCTGCCCAAACATAATTTAAGTTTCCCCAAAATGTAATTTTCTCAGGTGAAAAACTATAATTTTTTTCCTTTAAGGAAGACGAAGCTTTCACTTCTGTAGAGATTAAAGCTTCAAGTTTTCTTGCCGAATTAGAGTTACCAATAAAATAGGGGACTTCGCTGTCTTTATATAAAATAAGATAATCTTCAAAGCAAAAATATCTCATAGTTCTTGTAGTTTGTGTTGCATCGTCTATAAAAGAAATTTGTGCATTCCCAAAAGAATCTTCCGAAAGTGTAAATCCCCCTGTAGCTTTTTCAGTTTTACCATTGTCTAAATTAATATTGAAGTACTCATATTTATTATTAATGAAATTAAAATATCCTTCGTCAGAATAATATTTTCCATGCAGCGTTTCTGCAAAGCCGGATACAATGATATTAAAAATTATTATACCTAGAAAAAATATTTGTTTATTCATTTTTTGGATCCTTTATTTTTATTTTTATTGTGTCTGTGTCGTTTGATTCAAAGCCTATATCGTGTAAAATATCAATAGTCTCATTAAAATCCGCCAGTTTCATAATTTGACAGCCTTTACTATAAGGTTGTGAAAACGGTCCGTTCGATTTACCTTGTGCAGCACGTTCTTCTCTCTTATCTGGATTAGTTATTTCATCTGGATACACAAGAAAATCAGGAACTTGTATTTCTATGGCATTTATATAAGAAGCAGAACTTGATAGCACAGCATAAATTTTTAAGTTTTTTTAAAATTTATTTTTCCCCATGTAATTATAATAACCTTTCCGTCATCTCCTATAACACAGTCTTGAGCGAATAACCGCTTATCTATGTTATAGATGCGGACGATACAAAAATAAGATCAGCATGAATCAACAAGCCCGACGCTCGCGTCGGGACACAGTGCTCAACGTTTCGCACTGTGTGTTCTATAAGGGGATTGCAGTCGGCTTTAATACCCTTTGTTACGACGCAGAGCGTCGGGGTATTAAACCCTCCGCACGAATAAAAATCGGTACAAAATATCCGCTTCCGAATTACGGTCGCCACGCCAAGCGGAAGCCAAGATAGATGCTTTTGCCGTCAGGTTCGCCGTAGTTCCGTAGACCTACAGCGCAAAACCTCGCACCGCAGAGCTCTTCACCCCTGGAATTCACACTGCTGAACCAACTGCCGCCGCGTTCAACACGGCGTTTGCCCGATGCGGCACCTTGAGGATCCATAACGATATCTTCACTCATATATGCATTATCGTTTGATGCAGGCTCCGGATCATACCGATCAAAACACCATTCCAAGACATTTCCCGACATATCATATAAACCAAGTGTATTCGAAGCTTTGCTTCCTACCGGAGCCGTCTTAATTGTCTGAGGGTTTTGCTGTTGTATAGAGGTTCCGTTCCACCACTTGTCATATACGGCGACCCTCGTAAGCTCATCCCGTAAACTTTCCCAATTTTCTCCCTCAGGTAGAGTGGGCAGTTCTTTAAAGCCTATCGTTTTTTTTGCTCCGCTTGCACTGTTAAGTTTGGTAAGCCATACATCGCCGTATTGTACCGCATTTGTTTTATCACTTCCCTGCCAGCGGGCGGCATATTCCCATTCGGCTTCGGTAGGAAGACGGAAGCCTTTTTTATCCATATCGGCATAGGCATTGTCGCAAATAAATACTTCTTCCCCTTCTTTCTCTTTTGCGTCTTTTAATACCGTAGTATCGTCTTTACTTTTACGGTATACACAGTCGGCATCGGAGTCTGTCGTCTTTTCCGTATACGCA
Organism: Treponema maltophilum ATCC 51939; assembly: GCF_000413055.1. Classification (NCBI taxonomy): domain Bacteria; kingdom Pseudomonadati; phylum Spirochaetota; class Spirochaetia; order Treponematales; family Treponemataceae; genus Treponema; species Treponema maltophilum. The sequence continues at coordinate 1,395,274 of NZ_KE332518.1, forward strand.
TTACACCATACTATGCAATCCCGCCAGCTTACACAAGTTACAGGCTGCTCTTCATCATTTCCGGTTCCGTCACTGCCTTTTTTCCCCGGATTGGCAAACTGATACCCTTTCCCGGTAGCCCAATCGTAGACTTCTTTCCAAAGTTTATATGTTACCTCCGTTTTACCGAGCGCATAGGGGCTTAACTTTACCTTGCGGCCGTCAATAAATACGCCTTTCCACTTAGCTTCATTTTCGGGTAAGGAGTCGGGATCGGGAGCAACGCCTTCGGTGCCGGTTGTCGGAGGTATTATTTTTACAAATCCTGCATTTTCCAAAGATCTCGCATCCGCAGGTGTTGAGGGCGTTCGGGCACCGCCATTCCTACGGCCTCGGGAACCGGTACCCGCGTTTCCTCGCGCACTATTTGAACAGCAGGTAAACATAAGTGCCGTTGTAATAAATGCAGTCGCAACGAGCGCTGCAGCTGCCTTAAAGGCATATGCCTTTATACTGTGAGTTTTAAACTTTGTCATAGACGCCTCTTTTTAACTGATAATTTTGTAAGAAAAAGTGTACTGTTTTTATCGGTACGCTTCTTTGTCATTACGGTACAGTATAACCTGTGTTTCCGCACATTTCAACGTTTTAAGGGCGTTTTTTGTTTTTCGACAGATGTGCTATTCTCTTATATAGTCTTCTATATACCTTGAAGCGACCGCCCCGTCGGCGCACGCGGTAACGATTTGGCGCAAAGCCTTGGTGCGCACATCTCCTACGGCAAAAACGCCGGGAATATTCGTGCGCGTCGATTCGTCGGCAACGATATAGCCGCCGGCATCGAGTTCCACGGTATCTTTAAATAAAGCCGTGTTCGGCAGCCGGCCGACGGCAACGAACAAACCGCTGCATTCGATATTTGAAGTTTCGCCCGATTCGACGTTTCGCACGGTAATGCCGGTAAGCGTTTTATCATACAGCAGTTTTGAAACGACGGAATGCCACACGAGATGCACATTGCCGACAGCTTTTAAAGCGTTCATATAAACGGCCGAAGCGCGCAATTCTCCCCGGCGGTGAATAAGGTACACTTCTGTGCAAATATTGCTCAAATAAAGCGCATCGGCAACTGCCGAGTTTCCGCCGCCGACAACCGCGACCGTTTTGTTTTTATAAAACATGCCGTCGCAGGTTGCGCAATATGCAACGCCTTTTCCGGCAAGCTGCGTTTCTTCGGGAAGCCCCAATTTTTTCGCTTCGGCTCCCGTTGCAATAATCACGGTTTTCGCTTCGAATACGCCTTCGGAACTGTCTATCTTTTTTATCTTCGATTTTAAATCGGCGGATTTTACTTCGGCGAGGACGGTTTGCGCTCCGAAGCGCTCGGCGCCCGCTTTCATTTTTTGGCCGAGCGTAAAGCCGTCTATGCCTTCTTCAAAACCGGGATAATTATCGACGATATTCGTCGCGGCCATTTGTCCGCCCGGCGACAGCTTTTCAAGTACGACGGCGGAAAGCCCCGAACGCACGCAGTACAAAGCCGCCGTATAGCCGCCCGGCCCGCCGCCGATTATTGCAACATCGTATATCATTAAAATCCCTGCCCTTTAAGCCATTCGTCCACTTGCGCTTTGGAAGCCGGCTCGCTTATGTACGGCCCGTTTTTACCGCTGCGGAACACCGAAAGGGTCGGCAGCGCGTTGATATTATATTTTTTGCCCGTATCGGGGGCTTTATCGACATCTATCTTTACCGTATCGAACAAAGCCGCGTTTTTTTCCGCAATAACTTCCAAGGCGGGCGCAAGACGTTTGCAGTCGCCGCACCACGGAGCGTAAAAATCCACGAGCACCGGCTTTGACGCCTTCAATACGACTTCATCGAATTCTTTTTCGGTTATTTCTCTTACCATGACAACCTCCTATGGGTAATGCCCTTGTTATTCGTTATACCATTGTACGAAAATACTGCGCTTTGAACAAGTGACTTTATCACTTTCCCGGAAATTCAGTATGAACAAAATTTAATAGAAAGCTACCTGCCCCGACAGCATGCGCTAAAAGAGGCGACGTTCAGGCAATTCACTTCGCTCATAAGCCGTTCACGTCCCCTCTTTTAACGCTTTTATCATCGGCATGTATTCTTCTGAGCTTTTTGTTCCTACTGAATCCCGTATGTACGGGGGGAGTTTCCCAGTTGGCAGGCAAAATTTCGCAGAAATTTTGCCTAGTCCGATACCTATTACAGTCAGCCGCGATAAACGGCAGGATGTTGCCGGACGGCGGCTCTTTTATCCTGTTACATATTTTTATGCCTTAATATTTTCCGGTACGGTTGCTCTGTAACCAAAGATAATAAAAAAAGGTTTATGTGAATATGAAACGGATATTTTTTGTTTTATGCGTTTTGCTGTTCGGCACGGGTTTGCTTGTTGCAAGTCCCGATTTGGCCAAATATTTGGAAAACGATTTGGAACTGCAAAGGCTCGCGCTCGAAGTAAAAAAAGCGGAACTTTCCTCGAAGGAAACGTCGATCGACAACGGTTTAAGCGTCAAGCTTTCGACGGGAACCGCCGTTTTTACAAACGAAAACGGCACAGCCTCCGTTTCTTTTTCACCGTCGGCAACGGCCGCCCTTCCCGCCTTATCGAATTTAAAACTGAACGTTTCTTCGTCCGTAAAAATTGCCGGCGGACAAAACGCCTCCGACAACACAAAGTTTTCACTGTCGGCGGACATTATTTCCGGCAGCACAATTGCGCGCAAGCTGAAACTTATGAACGCCGAGCGGACGCTTTTAAATGCAAAGCGCGCGCTGCAAAACAGGGCTTTGGAAGCCGAAAAGGAATTTTACACGCAATTGAAAGCGCTTTTTACGGGCGAAAACGATATCATTCAGGCGCAAAAAACCTTGTACGACAATACGCTCAAGTTTGAAGAAATAAAAGCGAAGGGCTATTCAAAATCGTCTTCGAATTACCGCCAAGCCGAACTGCAAGTGCTTTCGGACACGCACACTGTGAAAACGAAGATCCGCGCGCTCGAGCACGACTGCGCCGTTTTTGCGGCAAAATGCGGCGCACGTTTTGAAGCCGGCCAAAAAGCGCGCGATTTTTTACCCGACAGTATTCAATCGGTGGAAGCCGTCGACATTGCGTCTTTAAAAAAAGAAAACTATAAAAAAATAGAAGAAGCCGAATGGACTCATTCGTACAACACGCTTGCGAGGACGGCCGATAAAAACTTTACGCTCGGCGCAAGCGCCGGCTATACGATACAAAATTCTCATGTGTCGTCTTCGGGTACAAAGGCGGACACGGTCGACGCGGGAGTGAACGCCGGTTTATACGGATTAAGCCTCGATGCGGGCGTATCGGTTCCGGTAGGAAAATCACATTCGCCGGTGTATACGCTTTCGGCAAGCGTCGATTTGAACGCATTTCAAAAGGCAAAACTCGGTTCGGATAAAAACGCGTATTCGCAGCAGCAGGAACTTATTGCGATACAATCGGCTGCCGACGCATACGATACTTCTATTGTAGACCAAACGCAATCGCTGAACGACATACGCTGGGCAAAGGAAACGAACCGGCAAACCTACGATATGTACGTTCAACTTGAAAAAGACATGGCTTCGTATTTAAAAGACGGAATCATTACGGAAAGCGAATATTTGACTTCGTTCGCAAACAAAGAACTGTACCGCATCCGGCTGCTTATCAACGACATCGATTTAATCATCTACAACAATACGACAAAACTGCTGTTTTGCCGCGACGACGAAATTCAATAAACGCATGGCGCAAGTGCGAGGCACGCGGGCGCCGCGCGAAGGAATTTATTATGGGCAAAAAGAAATTCTCTCGGAAACTGAAATTCGCAATCGGGTGCGGCATTGCGGTACTCGTCATTGTTGCAGGTCTTGTCGGCGCCAAAACGCTTATCGCCTCGTCGAAAAAAGACAATACCGTTTATACCGTAAAAAAAGAAAGCTACGAAAACGTAATTGAAATTGCGGGAACCGTTGCCGCCGCAGAGCAGCAAACGCTGCAGGCATTAAGCGCCGGAACCGTTTTGGGCGTTTATGTGCAAAAAGGCGATAAAGTAAAAGAAGGCGATATTATCATTCAGCTCGACGATACGGAGCAGGAATACAATCTTGCAAAACTCGATTACAGTATGGCCTCTTCACGGGTTTCCGGCTCGCAAATGGAACTGGCACTGCAAAAAAAACAGCGTTTGTCGCTTTTGCAAAAAATAGAAGACCGCAAAGTAAAAGCAACCTTTAACGGCATCATCGCCGATTTGGACGTTTCGGTCGGCGATTCGCTCGAAGCGAAAGACTCGGTCGGCGTTTTGGTAAACGTCGATTATCTTATTGCGGAAGTCGAAATTGCCGAAACGGATGTTTCGAAGCTGAAAACCGGGCAAAAGGTCGAATTCACCTTTCCGGCCTACGACGGCACGGTTGAAGGCTCCGTGGTAAGCTGGCCGGCGATCGGCGAAGTTACAAGCCGCGGTGCCACGGTCGTAAAGGTAAAAATCCGCATAGACGAATATCCCGAAGAGATTCTTCCCAATTTTTCGTTTACGGGAAAAATCCGCATTACCGACCCGGTCGAGAATCTTATCGTGGAATCTTATGCGATTGCCCGCGAAAACGGACAAGCGTATGTACAGCTTGCTTCGACGGGCGAAAAAATCAACGTAAAGGTTTCTTCGTACGGAAACGGCTACGTAAAAATCGAAGAAGGACTTTCCGGCGGCGAAGTTTTAAAAGCGCAAAGTGCTCCGAAAAATTCGGGCGGTTCGCGCAGCAGACCCGGCGGTTCTTCCGGCGGCAAAAATTCTTCGGGCGGCGGTCCCGGAGGTACACCCGGCGGGAACAGCATTCCGATAGGCGGCCCGCCGATGTAATGCTTCGGCAGACATAATGCGTCGGCAATCGATATATTTTATACCTTAGGACTTAAAAAATGGCGGAAACTATTATCCGAATGGAAAACGTTACGAAATTGTACGAAATGGGAGAAAGCGTCGTGCACGCCCTGCGCGGCATAAGCTTCAGCATAAAACAGGGTGAATTCGTTTCGATAATGGGGCCGTCCGGTTCGGGAAAATCGACCTGCATGAACATGATAGGCTGCCTTGACCGGCCGACAAGCGGCATAGTGGAAATCGGCGGCAAAGAAACGGCAAAGATGACGGAAAAAGAACTCGCCGCCCTGCGCAATAAAACGATCGGCTTTGTGTTCCAGCAATATCACTTGCTTCCGAGCATGACGATTCTCGAAAACGTTATGCTTCCCCTGCGCTATCAGGGCGTCGAACGGGCAAAACGAATTGAACTTGCAAAAGAAGCCTTGGAACTTGTCGATATGGGGAACAGACTGTCGCACCGGCCGAACGAACTTTCAGGCGGTCAAAAGCAGCGCGTTGCCGTTGCGCGCGCGACCGTAACGAAACCGCACATTATTCTGGCCGACGAGCCGACCGGCGCTTTGGACAGCAAAACGGGCGCGCAGGTTCTTAAGCTCTTTAAAAAAATCAACGAAGGCGGAACGACCATCGTCATCGTTACCCACGACCCGGGAATCGGCGCAAGCACGAACCGGTGCATAAAAATTTTTGACGGAAACATTCAGTCCGACCAAGAACAGGTTCCCGTCATGCCTTTCGACGAAACGTCCGGCAAAGCGGATCAGTCGGACGAAACGGATACAGCGGAAAAAGACGATGTTTGAAGATTTTACGAATGCGCTGCAGAATTTCAAAAGGCAAAAAACGCGCACGATTCTTTCCCTGCTCGGAGTTATTATCGGCGTCGCTTCGGTCATCGTGATTACCAGCATGGGAAGCAGTTCCACGCAGGAAATAAAAAACACATTCGGGACCGCAGGCCTCGACGTCGTAAGCATTTCGTCGGGCTTTATGCGCCGAAGGTCGAGTTCCTCGTCGATTACCTTCGACGAATCGTTCAGAAAAAATCTGTTCGATAACGTCAATCACATAAAAAAGATTTGGTATAAAAATTCGCTGAACGCATCGCTGTCTTACGGAGAAACGAGCTCTACGACAAACTGCAGCGCCGTGGAACAAGGTTATCTTGAAATGTACGACATAGAGCTTGAATCGGGAAGATTTTTTACCGTTACGGAAGACTATTACGGTATGCAAAAAATCATCCTCGGAAAAACGATTGCGGACGCCCTCTTTCCTTCAGGCGATGCCGTCGGCAAATACATTCTCGCAACGTCGAACAATATTTCGTTCAGCTTTGAAGTAATCGGCGTACTCAAAGAGCAAACGTCGGGCATGGAACAGACGAGCAACGGGGCCTACATTCCACGCGGCTTTTATTCAAAAAAAATCGCGCCGAACCCGAGCGCATCGACCGTTATCGTGCAAGCCGAAAGCGCCGAATACGCAACCGAACTTGCAAGCGCCGTAGAAGCGTACTGTACCGAGTTAAGCGGCTCCGCATATGCGGTAAACGTTATGTCGATGCAGACGATGATAGACCAAGTGAACGAAATAATGACAACGATGAGCGTCATGCTCAGCGCCATAGCCGCAATTTCGCTGCTCGTAGGCGGAATCGGCATTATGAATATTATGATTGTTACGGTAACCGAACGGCGGCAGGAAATCGGCATACGAAAAGCACTCGGTGCAAGCCCTGCCGATATACGGCGGCAGTTTTTGGTGGAATCGGCGGCCATTACGCTTATCGGCGGCATTGCGGGAATTATTATCGGCATTGCGATAAGCATCGCCGTCGAATACGTAAAGGGCCAATCGTTTATCGTAAGCACGGGAGCATGCGCCGTTTCGTTTGTATTTTCGGTTTTTGTCGGAATCTTTTTCGGCATGAATCCTGCGGCACGGGCGGCAAAACTCGACCCCGTTTTGGCACTCGCGGGAGAGTGAGGGAAACAGTACACAACTCGACTTTCGAATCATTCGGCTATTGTTTAATTTTCTATCGGGACTTTACATTTTTATCAAAGGTGTTGTATTTTGTTCCGATTCTTCGATAAATTTAAATATGCTTAAAATAACCGCAATGCTTTTTTTCAATACCGATTCCGAATCGCGCAGATAAACCGTGTAGCCGGTTTTTGTAAAACGTGCAGCCAAGATATTATTTGAAAAAATGAAATATTCCCGATTTTCGTCCAATATGCCTTCTTCGAGAAACCTTTTTTCATATACCGAATTTTTATCGACGGCAAACACTTCGTATATATTTTTCCCCTTTTTAATTTCGCAAAACATATAAGGGAATTGTACAAAAGAATTCGAAAAAGAATTTCGGAATGTATAGAAAATGCCGTTTGCTTTAAAAGGCTGTTTTATATACTGTCTGCCCCGGCTATCGCTGTATATGAGTATAGACTGCTTTATTTTTTGCTCAATTTCGCTTATCGTAAAATAAACCGTATATTTATTTTTTTTGAGATTCCCGTCATCGCCGGAAAACGGATTAAAAAACAAATTAAGGCGTCCTTTTTCGGCCGTAACTCCGCTCAGAGCGAGCAGAGGATCGGAAACAGGATACCGTATGCCGTTTTCGATTTTTATACTCAGATCGTTTTCGGCAAGCCGTTCCGTTTTGTTTCCGTAAAATATACGGCCTTCGACAGCCGCAGGTAAAAAAACGATATCGGCCGGATACGTTTTATCCGTAATCCCGTTTTGAACAAAGCCGACACACGCGGTAAAAAGTATTGAAAATACCGCAAAGTTAAAACAATAAAATACCTTTTTCATATTTTCGTATGCCTCTGAAAACACCGTTTAAAACGCCGACATATTCTTTCAGCAATTCGGGATCGGTTTCCGAATAAATCTTATAGGCGCCGCTGGAAAAACGTGCCGCAAGGTTGTTTTCTAAAAAAACGGAAAATTCCTGTTTCGTATCCATAACAAGGTACTTCGGGCTGTTATGTGTGTATTTGCCGATAGCCGCGGCAAATACTTTATAGCAGCGGCCTTTTTCATCGTGAAACTTTGCGATCATATACGGAATCGGAACATCCTGTTTGCTTACGGCGTCGGGAAACTCAAGATAATTTTTATTAAAAGAAATCGGGCTTATGTCGAACTGTATATTTTCGCCTTCTTTATTTGTATAAACGGTAAAGCCGCATTCTATGCCGACGGTTTCGCCGCCCGATACAGTCGTATAATCCCAAATCTTTTTCTTTGCCTCCGAAACCGATAAAAAGTCTTTGATATTAAACGCGGGGTTCTTTATCTTCCCCTGAATGAAAATCGGATTTTTATCCGCATTTTTTGCATAATCTTTTTCGGTGTATACAAAAATTCCTTCGGTTTTCAGAGAACCGATTTGTATGTTCTCGGGAAGTGTTTCGTATGCACGGGGCGCGACGGAAAGCAAAACGCACGACGCCGAAAATAAAGACAATACTATGGCAGGCAGAAAAATTTTTACTTTTTTCACGATTAAAAAACCTTCCAATCCGGCATTCGGCATAAATTATACGACAGATTTCCGATTTGTCAAGTTTTTTTATTTTATTCTTTTGGCGGTTTCCGTTCAGTCGTTTTTTCATTCTGACACCCTAAGCGGAACCGCCCCTTCACTATTTGCATTTTTTGAATTATACTGAAAGATATGATACGCGGTATTTTATTCGATGTTGACGGTGTGCTTATAAATTCGGAAAAAGAGATTGCTCAAGCGTGTATTGAGTTTTTTAAGAGGCGCGGCGTACATGCCGTTCCCGCAGACTTCGCCCCCTTTATAGGGGCGGGCGAAAACCGTTTTATAGGCGGAGTTGCCGAAAAATACGGTTTAAAAATAGATATCGCCGCTGCCAAAATTGAAGCGTACGGTATCTATGATGAACTGATTTCCGGTACCGATTGCGCTATGAAGGGCACTGCCGACTTTATCCGCAATGCGCAAAAAGCGGGCATTAAAACGGCTTTGGCGACAAGCGCCGATAAAATCAAATTGGACGTTAATTTAAAAGCAATCGGTTTTTCGATTGACGACTTCGATTATGCGGTGTGGGGCAATAAGGTAACGCATAAAAAGCCCGACCCCGAAATTTACCTTACGGCGGCTGCAGGTCTCGGTTTGAACGCATGCGATTGCCTTGTCGTTGAAGATGCCGTAAACGGGGTTCAAGCCGCCAAGGCCGCAGGTTCTTTGTGTATCGGTCTTTTAGGTTCTTTTTCCGAAGCCGAACTGAAACGGGCGGGAGCCGACATTGTTTTACAGGATTTAAGCTTTTTTGAACCCTTTTGTTCGCAAAACGAATTTACTGCATCCTTAAAACGCCTATTAAACGGTTGATGCGCCGACGCGGCCGCACGCTGATGCGGCACTTCACTATTTGCATTTTTTGAATTATACTGAAAGCCATGGATTACGGCTTTTTAAGAATTGCCTGCGCAAGTCCCGCAATCAAACTTGCCGACTGCGCGTCGAACGCCGATTCTCTCGCCCGTGCCGTTCAAAAAGGCGAAAAAGACGGCGCCGAATGTATGGTATTTCCCGAACTTTCTCTTACCGGCTGCACGTGCGCGAATCTTTTTTTGCAGGAAAGCCTTTTGCGCAAAGTTCCCGAAGCGCTTGCCTCTCTTGCCCGCAAAACCGAACATACGCGCGTTTTGTTTGCGGTCGGCGCACCGCTTTTATATAAAGGTTTTTTAACTAATTGCGCCGTTTTTATAAAAAGCGGGCGCATTTTGGCGGCGATTCCGAAAACCTTTACCGGCCTTACAAATGGCGGCATTCCGCAAGGCGGCGAAGCGCGTTATTTTCAAAGTGCGCTTTCGGTCGAACCGGGCGCCGTCATCGGAATAGGAAAGCAGAGTGCCGCGCGCAGCGGCGCGCTCTGCGGCGAGCCCCGCGACGTTCCTTTCGGCACGGATATTTTGATTAAAATGAACAAAGCGGTAAGGCGCTCCGACGGTTCGGATTTAACTGTATATATAGGCGCACAAATAGGCGCCGATGTATATGCGGTAAAGAATGCGGCGCAAACGCCCGCCCTGTCGCTCGTACGGGAAGGAGCCCATGTTGTTCTTAATCTTGCAGCCGAAGCCGAAGGAGCCGGCAAAGCCAAAAAACGCCGCTCATTCATCGCGGTGCAGTCCGAAAATCCGCCCTGCGCATATGCGTACGCAAACGCGGGTCGCGGCGAATCGACAACCGATTACGTATTTTCCGCCCACAATATAATCGCCGAAAACGGCTCGGTTTTAGCCGAATCCGATTTATACACCGACGGCTACATCGTTCGGGATATCGATATTGAAAGCATCGAAGCCGAAAGACGGCAAAAAACGGCAGCCGGTATTTTTTCGGCAAAAAGCTTCCGCATTATAGAAGCCGCCGAACAAAAAGTTTCCGGTACCGGCACATCTTCGCGTAAAACGGCGGCGGCAAAACCGCATCCGGTCACCTTGCTGCGCGCAATACCGAAAACACCCTTTGTTCCCGAAACGCAAAAAGCGTGCGAAAAGCGCTGCAAAGAGGTTGCGGCAATACAGGCACACGGCCTTGCGTCCCGCCTTGAACATACGGGTATAAAGAGTGCCGTTATAGGACTTTCGGGCGGCTTGGATTCGACCTTGGCGCTTTTAACCGCGATCGCATCTTTTAAAATTCTTTCGCTGCCGCTCACTTCGATAACGGCCGTATCGATGCCCGGCTTCGGCACAAGCGGCCGCACAAAAAACAACGCCGCCCTCCTCGCCTCCCTTACGGGCGTAACGTTCAAAGAAATCGATATACGCGAAGCGGTAAAAATTCATTTAAAAGACATAGACTGCGATGAAAACGTTCACGACACGGTATACGAAAACGCACAGGCGCGCGAACGCACGCAGATTCTCATGGACCTTGCAAATAAAAACAAAGCGCTCGTTATAGGAACGGGAGATCTTTCCGAAACCGCGCTCGGCTGGATGACCTACGGCGGCGACCATTTGTCGATGTATGCCGTAAACGTTTCGGTGCCGAAAACGCTTATACAGGCGCTTGTCCGGCACCATGCCGAGCCTGAAAACGCGACCTTTTTTTGCGCCGACAAAACAAGGGCGGCAGAACTTTCCGCCGCTTTACTCGACATTGTAAACACACCCGTAAGTCCGGAGCTGCTTCCGGCAAAAAACGGCGCCATAGCGCAAAAAACGGAAGAACTTTTGGGTCCCTACGAACTGCACGACTTTTTTTTGTATTATGCGGTGCGCCGCGCTTTCAGCCCCGCAAAAATTCTCTTTTTGGCGCAGCACGCTTTCGGCAAAAAATACGAACGGAGCAAAATACTCGACACGCTCATCATTTTTTACCGGCGGTTTTTCAGCCAGCAGTTTAAAAGATCGTGCATGAGCGACGGCGTATCGACCGGTTCCGTTTCGCTTTCACCGCGGGGAGCGTGGAACATGCCCAGCGACGCATCAAGCGCGCAATGGCTTTCGGAAGCGGAAAAGTTAAAAACGAAAAAACAAACGGAGCCGAATAAAAATGTACGAACTTAAACGAAAAATCGCCGGGGTTCTTTGCATATGTTTTTTCCCGGTTTTTATACACGCGCAAATTCGTTTTGAGGATTATGTTCAAAAAGTTAAAGAGGCCGCCTTTAACAACGAACCCTTTGCCGACAGTTTAAGCGGCTTGCAGTACATCGTTCCTTCCGGGCATTGGATATACCAAGCGCTTTATGCCTTGTCGCTTGAAGACGGAACAGTTCCCGCAGCAAATCAAAGTCCGCTCACTGCAGGCGAATTGGAACGGTATTTCCGCGACATCGACTATGACAATTTAAGTCCCTACGGCAAAAAACTCTATGAAAGCGCGCAAAAATGGTTTACAAGCGTGCGCATCCCCGAAAAAAAAATCCCGCTGAATCTTTCCGTATCCCCGTCGCTGAGCCTTGCCCTGTTTTACCGGAACCGCGATGCATCCGTATCCTATCCCGAATTCGATTACCGCGATATTCCTCCCCTATTAAACTTTCCGCTGTCTCTTACGGCGCAAAATTACGCGCATGCCGTATACGACTTGTCGATGTCTCAAAGAATGGACGCGGCAAATTCCGCGCACAGGTTTATAAATATTCCGCTCGATAAAAAACTGACCGGAGAAAGCGAAGACGATATGGACGGCACGGGATCGAAGTATTCATATCTCAGCTTAGGTTATCCGGCTGCCGAAGGAAGTTTTTGGAATTTCAAAATTGGCCGCGGCGGAATAAATATCGGCAAAACGCAAACGCCCAGCATTATTTTATCGGATTCTATGGAAACGGCGACTTATGCCCAATTCACCTTATTCGGGCCGAACATAAAATTCTCAACCAATATTATGCAGCTTGCGGTTTCCAAATATCTGTATTTTCACGCATTGGATTTCAGGCTTTTTAAACGGCTGAAAATCACCGCAATCGAAGGCGTTATGGTAAACGCGCCGCTTGAGCTCACGTATTTAAATCCGGTCGAATTTATTCACGGTTTGGAGCCGTGGGGCGCATACAAAGATTACAATAAAGATCTGGGCAATCACAACGATCTTCATGGAGGCGATTCGCGCGTCGGAAGTCTTTTCGCTCTGGCCGCGGAATTAAATCCGTGGAAATACGGCCGTCTATATGTGCTGTTTCAAATGAACGAATTTCAGCTTCCGGGTGAAAGAAAGTCGGTTCCGAATTCATTGGGCTTGCAAGGCGGCTTGGACGTACAAATTCCTTCTCAAAACGGATACTGGATCGCAAACCTCGAAGGCTTATGGACTTCTCCGTATATGTACCGGCTTAAAAATAAAAACTGGTCGTTTTGCATGAATCGGCGCGGGTTTTACGGAAGCGGGCAGTTTCAATGGACGGGAACGCCTTTCGGCCCGGACAGCATTATGGGGCAAATAACGGCCGGTTTTACGGTTCCTGCAAAATGGGAATGCAAGGGCTTTTACCGATTTTTGGTACAAGGTGAATTGCACAATGCAACGGCGGCAAGCGATTCCGGCTTTTGGAAAAAATTCCCGGGACGGGATCAGGACGGTAATCCGGATAACAATACGGAAAAAGCAATCGCGATGGCAAGTGTTAAAACGCCGAGCGGTATTCCGCAATACACGCACAGAATCGGCATTGAAGGCTTTTATACACCCGCAAATCTTCTTTTAAAATTCAAAGGATATACGGGGCTAAGCTGGATTATAAATCAAAACAATACATATAAACCTCAGCCGCAATTTGCATACGAAGCTGCCGTATCTTGCGAATGGTTTATACTCGGAGGAAGAAAAACGCTTTTGCAATAATTCTGCAAAAGTTTTTAAAAGTTTTTATAGGAGGAAGTATGAACAATTTTACGTATTGGACGCCGACAAAGGTTGTCTTCGGAAAGGGCGCCGAAAAAGAAACCGGCAAACTCATAAAAGAACAAAAAGCTTCAAAGGTTCTCGTACACTTCGGCGGACAAAGCGCCGAAAAATCGGGGCTTTTGGACAGAATCCGTACGTCGTTGGAAAGCGAAAACATAAGCTACGTTACGCTCGGCGGCGTTGTTCCCAACCCGCGCCTTTCGCTTGTGCGTAAAGGAATCGCTTTGTGCAAAAAAGAAGGCGTCGACTTTATTTTAGCCGTCGGCGGCGGCAGCGTTATCGATTCGGCAAAAGCGATAGGGTACGGCCTTGCAAACAACTGCGACGTATGGGATCTTTATTTGAAAAAGAGCGCACCGAAAGGCTGCGTGCCGGTCGGTGCCGTTCTTACGATAGCCGCTGCGGGAAGCGAAATGAGTGATTCGTCGGTAATCACAACCGAAGACGGTTGGCTTAAGCGCGGCTGCAATTCGGACTATGCACGCTGCCGTTTTGCCGTTATGAATCCGGAATTGACGGCGAGCCTCAATCACTGGCAAACCATGAGCGGCTGTACCGACATCGTTATGCATACGCTTGAGCGCTATTTTTACTCTTCCGACACGGCGGAACCGGCAAGCCTTCTTACCGACAATATTGCCGAAGGTTTGATAAAAGCCGTTATAAAAAGTTCGCACGTTTTAAAAAAAGAGCCTCAAAATTACGAAGCGCGCGCTCAGGTAATGTGGGCAGGCAGTCTTTCTCACAACGGGCTTACCGGCTGCGGCAACAATACGGGCGATTGGGCGACGCACCAAATCGAGCACGAATTGAGCGGCATGTTCGACGTTACGCACGGTGCGGGTCTTGCCGCCGTATGGGCAAGTTGGGCGCGTTACGTATATAAAGAAAATCCCGCGCGGTTTGCAAAGCTTGCCGAAAACGTATTCGGCATTAAGACCGCTTCGGCGGAACAGGGTGCGCTCGACGGCATAAAAGCGATGGAAGATTTTTTCCGTTCGATCGATATGCCCGTTTCGCTTAAAGAACTGAAGGTCAACGCAAGCGAAGAACAAATCGATACGATGGCTTTAAAATGTTCGTTTAACAAAACGCGCACGGTCGGCACTTTTAAAAAGCTCGGCTATGACGACCTTAAGCTCATTTATCAGGCGGCCGCAAAATAAAGCGGGATATAAATACCGCAACGGTGCAAAAGGCCGAAGCCTTAAAAGATTTTTTTAAAACGCATCCGAAAGCGGCAATCGCTTTTTCGGGCGGAACCGATTCGGCGTATCTTTTGGCCGCAGCCATGCGCTCGGGTGCGGATGTTCGCCCTTATTACATAAAAACGGCGTTTCAACCGCAATTCGAATTGGAAGACGCGCTGCGCTTGACAAAGGAACTCGGCGTTAAGCCTGAAATTATCGCCGCCGACATATTAAACGAAGCGGACGTTACCTTAAACCGTGCCGACCGCTGTTACCGCTGCAAGCGTTTTTTGTTTTCACTTTTAAAGGAACGGGCGGTTAAAGACGGGTACCATCTTATTTTAGACGGAACAAACGCGTCCGACGATGCGGACGACAGACCGGGTATGAAAGCGTTGCGCGAACTGAACATACAATCGCCCCTTCGTCTGTGCGGCATAACGAAGGACGAAGTGCGGCTTTTGTCGAAGCGGGAAGGCCTTTTTACGTGGAATAAAAGTGCTTACGCATGCTTGGCAACCAGAGTGCCCTGCGGAACAATTATAAAAGCCGAAACGCTCGCTCTTGTAGAGCGGGCCGAAACGGAACTTGCAAAACTCGGGTTCAGCGATTTCCGCATACGAATCAGAGGAGATGCGGCCCTGCTCCAAGTGTCCGAAGCGCAAATGGAAAAAGTCCTGCAAAAAAAAGAGGACATACGCGCTCTTTTGGCAAACGGCTTTCCATCGGTAATGCTTGACTTAAAGGCGCGCTGAAAACGGCGCACTGAAAGCAATCGGCATGCTGAACGCGCGGCAAAAGGCGGCGGGAGATTTTATGGACAAATACGACATTCTTGCAATTTTGGAACAGGTAAAAAGCGGCGGTCTTTCCGTACAGGAAGCTTTTTTATTGCTGAAAAAAAAACCTTTTGAAGATTTGGGCTTTGCAAAGCCCGACTTTCACCGGACAATCAGGCAGGGAAATACCGAAGTCATATACGGCGAAGGGAAAACGCCGGAACAAATCGCGGCGATCGCTTCTTCTCTGCTGAAAAACGGCGAAAAAACAGTCCTTATAACCCGCATCGATCGGGCAGCTGCCGAGGAAATTTCGCTCAAGCACAGCCTGCACTATGATCCCGTCAGCAGACTCGGCATTATCGGAGAGCTTCCTCCTCCGAGCGGTACGGGGAAAATCCTTGTAGCGGCCGCCGGAACCAGCGATATACCCGTTGCCGAAGAAGCGGCGCAAACGGCGGAAGCATTCGGCTGCAAAACGGTGCGCCTTTACGACGTGGGCGTATCGGGACTTCACCGCCTACTTTCATATTCGGATGAAATAATGAGCGCACGCGTTATCATCGCCGCGGCGGGCATGGAAGGCGCACTCGCAAGCGTTATCGCCGGCCTTGCCGATTGTCCCGTTATCGCTCTTCCGACAAGCGTCGGCTACGGCGCGTCGTTGGGCGGCATTGCGGCGCTTTTATCGATGCTCAACTCGTGTGCAAGCGGGGTAAGCGTTGTAAACATCGACAACGGCTTCGGCGCTGGCTACCTTGCGGCCATGATAAACCGAATAAACGAGGCATAAATGAAAACGCTTTATTTTGAATGTGCTATGGGCGCTTCGGGCGACATGCTGGCCGGAGCCCTTTCGGAACTGATTCCGAATCAAAAAGAATTTATCGAAAACATAAATGCCGCAGGTCTTCCGGATGAAACCCGCATCTCGGTACAAGAGTGCGAAAAATGCGGTATCTACGGGACCCGCCTCGTCGTTACAGTCGGCGGACTCGAAGAACACGAACACCGCGAACACTTGCACTGGGGGCAGTCGGGGCATGAACATTCGCACGACGGCTGCCGAGAAATACCGCACGCACATTCCACTCCGGCACATGTAGGCGCACGGATTGATCGCTTAAAAATAAATAATAAGGTTAAAGCCGACATAAAAGCGGTATATAAGATACTTGCCGAAACCGAAAGTTTTGTACATAAAACGGATATCGAGCATATTCATTTTCACGAAGTGGGAACGGCTGACGCTTTGGCCGACATAACATCGGTATGCATGCTCATCGACATGCTGTCGCCTGAAAGAATTCTGTGCTCGCCGATAAATACGGGAAGCGGCCGTGTACATTGCGCACACGGAATACTGCCGGTTCCGGCTCCGGCATGCGCGCGTATTTTGCGGAACATTCCCGTGTATTCGAACGGTATTCAAAGCGAACTGTGCACGCCGACGGGAGCCGCCCTTCTCGCCCATTTTGCTTCGGATTTCGTTGCCATGCCGCCTATGACGTATTCCGCAATCGGGTACGGTATGGGCAAAAAAAACTTCGAACAGGCAAACTGCTTACGCGCCTTTTGGGGAGAAAGTACGGAAGGGGCGGCACATATCGAACAAATAATCGAGCTTTCCTGTAATATAGACGATATGACGGGCGAAGCCCTTGCCTTTGCCGCGGAAATCTTATTTGAAAACGGCGCTTTGGACGTATTTACAACCCCTATCGGTATGAAAAAGTCGCGGCCTGCCGTAATGCTCAGCTGCCTTTGCCTGCCTGCCGACAGTTCCCGCATAACGGACCTCATATTCCGCCACACCGGTACGCTCGGTGTACGCGAAAAAACCTGCCTGCGCCGTAAACTTCCGCGAAGCGAACATACGATAGAAACTCCCTACGGCAGCGTGCGCATAAAAACCGCTCAAAGCGAGGGCATAAAAAAAAGCAAAATCGAATACGAGGATGCCGCCCGCATTGCGCGCAGTCAAAACATTCCCCTTGCCGACGTGTATAGAAACATAGAAAAAACAATCGGTTTTCAATAAAAATGTATAAAATGCACAAAATCAGCGTTTTTTAACTTATCGGGAACCTCTAAAAAATAACCGAGTTTCAGAGGTGTCCTATTTTTTATCCAATGCGTCAAGTCGTTTTCGGGCGAATTCCTGCACACGCGTATCCGGATTTTTAAGCATTTTCTTATAATATTTTTTTGCATTTTTTGTATCGCCGTGTTCGGCATACCATTTTCCGATATTTCCCAACACAATTACATCGGCCGGATCGATTTTTTCGGCATCCAAAAAAGCCTGCAAGGCTTTTTTATCCTCTCCCGTTTGCATATAGGCGGCACCTAAAAAATTATATGCATATATACTCTTCGGGTACGCTTTGATTTGCGCCGAACAAACCTTTATTTCAGCTTCCTTTGCCTTAGCGTCTTTTGCTTTCAATAAAGTTGCATGATAGTCGTTTATACTGTCAAGCATAATATTTTCGGCGTCATCGCCCATCGGCTCATTATTCGACCAAAGCCATTTGTGATTGATTTTTTTTGCAACGCGGAATACCTCAATTATTTTTTCGGCCATACGCTCGTATTCGTTTATTTGACCTAAAATCGATATTTGACCGAAGTGCATATCCAGACGTGCGGGAGCGATTGCCAGTCCCTTATTCAAATACTTTAAAGCCGTTTCGGTATTTGTCTTATCGTATGAAGTTTGACCGCCGATATAGCCGACCGTTTCTCCGGTATCAGGATTGCCGAACGGTATTACAGGTCCCGACTCCGGAGGAACCGTATCGAGTGTCAAGCCGGAACTGCGCCCTTTTAAAAGGTAATAATTAAAATACGCGATAAACATTTCCGGATTATCCGGTTCCGCTTTTTCCCATTCAGGGAGTAAAACCTCAAGTTTTTTAATATTTTCGCTTTTAATATATTTTTCGTAATCCGATTTAAAATCGGCAAACAGAGATACCGAACACAAAACGGTAACAAATAAGAACAAAATGATTTTCTTTATCATAGGAAGATTATACCATATGAAAACCGTATAATGCAAGATTTTTTTACGTTATGCGAGCCCTTGCATAAAAACCGGCATACTATTAAAATACGCCATATGCTTGATTACCGTTTTATAAAAGAAAATCTTGAAGCCGTCAAGAAAAATATCGCGCAGCGCCATATGGACGCATCCGCGGACGCGGTTGTCGCCCTGTATGACAAACGCACGGCACTCGTAACGGCCGTTCAAAAGCTGCAGGCAAAACGCAACGAAATCGCCAATGCGATGAAGGCAAAACTTAGCGACGAAGAACGCCGAAAGTTTATCGAAGAAGGCAAAACCGTAAAAGATACGATTTCTTCGACCGAAGCGGAGCTTGAGAAAACAGAACAAGAGCTTGAAGCCGAAGCGCGAAAGATTCCCAACATGGCGCATCCGGACGCTCCGGTCGGTTCGGTCGATTCGGACAATTTGCAGGTAAAAGTATGCGGAACGCCGCGCACTTTCGATTTTGAACCGAAAGACCATGTCCAACTCGGACAGGAACTCGACTTAATCGACTTTGATAAAGCGACGAAGGTTTCCGGCAGCAAATTTTATTATTTGAAAAACGAAGCGGTATTTTTGGAACAAGCGCTCGTAATGTACGCGCTGAATATTTTGCGCAAACACGGCTTTACGCCCTTTATTACGCCCGACGTCGCCCGTGAAGATATTCTTTCGGGTATCGGCTTTAATCCGCGCGGTAACGAATCGAACGTATACAATTTGGAAGGCGAAAATGCCTGCTTAATCGCAACCGCCGAAATAACGCTCGGCGGTTATCATTCCGACGAAATATTGAGTAAAGACAAATTGCCGCTTTTTTATTGCGGACTTTCGCACTGTTTCAGACGCGAAGCCGGAGCTGCCGGTCAATTTTCAAAAGGTTTGTACCGCGTGCACCAATTTACAAAACTCGAAATGTTCGTTTACTGCCTTCCCGACCAATCGGATGCGCTGCACGAAAAGCTGCGCCTTATCGAAGAAGAGATTTTCGAAGGCTTGGGGATTCCCTTCCGCGTCGTCGATACCTGTACCGGCGATTTGGGCGCTCCGGCGTACCGCAAATGGGATTTGGAAGCGTGGATGCCCGGCCGCAACGGCGGCGAATGGGGAGAGGTAACGTCTACTTCGAACTGCACCGATTATCAGGCGCGCAGGCTGAATGTCCGCTACAAAGACGATGACGGCAAAAACAAATATGTACACATGCTTAACGGCACCGCTGTCGCTGTTTCGCGCGCACTTGTCGCAATCTTCGAAAACTATCAAAACAAGGACGGCTCGATTACGGTTCCTTCCGCGCTGGTTCCCTTGTGCGGTTTCGACACGATAAAAAAAACGGCAGTAGCCGCCTACGGTGAGCCGAAGATATGAAAAAACTGGTTAATTTTGCCCGGCCGATTTTTCTCCTGCTCCTTGTGCTGACGGTCATCGTGCTGGCGGCGGTACTTAAAGTAACGGGAACCTTTCTCGTCCCCGTTACGATCGCAATGTTTGTTTCCCTCGTTTTTGAGCCGCTGATTGTTACGCTGAACACAAAATTCAAAATCCCGTGGATTGCCGGTATCTTTATCGTATTGACGCTCGTCATCGTTTCGGTATGGATTATCGCATCGCTTTTGCTGACCAGCATACGCACTATCATCGATTTGTACCCGCGCTACGAAGAACGCTTTACCGTCATTTATAAAGCGATTGCGGGCCTTTTTGCACTGCCGTACAACGCGGAAAGCACGCTGTTTCAAAATCTGTGGGGACAACTGAGCATACGGCAAACGCTCCGAAACTTCGCGTTTTCCCTTTCCAATTCGCTTATCGTCTTTTTTAAAGACTTATTGCTCGTACTTTTGTTTGCCGTATTCTTTTTGCTCGATTTGCGTTACCTGCGTCAAAAGCTCGATTTTGCGTTCGGCGACGACAGCAAAGGAAAGGCGGCGATCATCATCACCGACATCATTCAGCAAGTAACCCGCTATATGTCCGTTAAGTTTTTTATTTCGCTTTTAACCGGTGTGCTGATTTTTTTGGGAACCTTTGCAGTCGGCATGGGTTTTCCGATCCTGTGGGGTTTTCTTGCATTCATATTGAATTTTATACCGAATTTCGGTTCCATATTATCCGGCGTATTGACGTCGGTATTCGCCCTTGTACAATTTTGGCCCAAACCCGCCCCTGTCGTTTTTGTGGCGATCCTTATGTGTGCGGTCAATTTTATTTTGGGCAACATCATAGAACCGCGCGTCCAGGGGCGGCACTTGGGACTGTCGCCTTTTATCATCATCGTATCGTTGTCGTTTTGGGGTTGGCTGTGGGGTTTTACGGGATTGATATTGGCCGTCCCGATGATGGTGATTCTTAAAATCATCTGCGAAAACGTATCCATCCTGCACCCTGCGGCCGTGCTGATGGGCAATTACACCTACACGCACGAATTGCAAAAAGAACAGGAAGCGCAGCCGCAATCTGCCGAAAGCATAACCGAAAATGAAAAATAAGGAAACACCGATAAAAGGGGCTTAGCATTTATTTCTCAGATAAAAGTGCTGTTTTAGAATCGGATATATCGTAATAACAACCATAACCGTAATCAAAACAACTCCATAAATAACATTTCTAATATAATTTGAAAAACCTAAAATATTAAATCCGCTTGCAATACATTGCAAGGTTAATGTAGATAAAATAACATTCATAACTTTACCTTGCCCGCCAGAAGGATGCACGCCACCCATTATTGCAACTAAAATAGTTAGAAGCTGATACGAGTTACCGTATCCGACTTTAATTGAATTAAACCTCGACATCATAATAAGCCCCGAAAAGCCGGCCAAGAGGCCGGTCAAGCAATATGTTTTGACCAGAATAAAATTATTATTTACACCGGAATATTCCGCAGCCAAGGGATTCTCCCCGAGGTGATATATCCGAAAACCGAGCCGTGAATGATCCATTATAATTTTTATAATAGCACCGACAAAAATAAAAATGAAAAATGAAATAGGAATCGATAAAAATGTCTCATTTGCTAACGCGGCAACTATGGGAGGATAATTTCGCAAAGACTGTCCTCCCGTAATGACAGTTGAAATACCGTCAAAGATCTTCATTGTACCCAACGTTGCTAAAATTGCCGGTAAACGCATATATGAAACCAAAATACCGTTTAAAGCACCCATTAAAAATCCTGCAATAAGGCAAGTAACAAACAATATAATCAATATAACAATATTGCTGTAATTATCGGGAAATACTTTGATATAATTATACATCAGTAAACTTGCAAAAATAGCCGATAAATTCGCATTTGCAATAATCGATAAATCGATTCCCCCCGTAATAATTGCCAACATCATCCCCAATGCAAGAATTCCGAATTCGGGAACTTGAAAAGCCATTGATTGTAAATTATATTTGCTTAAAAAGCTGTACGGAGAAAGGATACTTAAAATAGTAAAAACAGCTATAAACAACAATAAATATAAAAACGTATCCGTTTTGAATCTTTCTAAAATTCGATTATGCATAATTGTTTCCTCATAATTGTAGCTTTATTTTTTGAAAAGATATCGAATCATTGGTATAGAAATACTTATTAGCAAAATACTTCCTACAATTAAAGAATCCCATGTTGAAGGCACACCGAGTTGAATAAGACTTGTTTTAACCATAAAGAGTAGTATCACCCCCAGAAAAGTACCAATGACAGAACCTTTTCCGCCATTTAAAGCAGCGCCTCCCAACACAACGGCAGCAATGACATCCATTGTCGTACTTTGAATATTAAAAGGATTGACATATGAAATCAGTGAAGTATTCAATATGGAAGAAATCCCTGCTAAAAAACCGGCAAATAAATACACGAAAAATTGAGTTTTCCATATTGAAATACCGGCACGCTGCGCGGATTCCTTTGCACTCCCCATTGCATAAATATTCCTGCCTAGTCCCGTATAGCGCAGCAGTATTGAAAAAATGATTAATAAAATAATTGCGATAATTGCCAAATTCGAGAGTCCCCACGATTTATCAGTATTGCTCGCAAAACTTATAAGTCTGCCTGCACCGAATTCGGTAAAGAATTCCGGAACTTTGGAAATATGGGCGGTAGGAGCATGCTCCAACAGTAAGCCATAAAAGATATTTGAAGTTGCAAGTGTAACAATAAGTGTAGGAAGTTTAAATAACGAAATAAAAATAGAATTTATAATTCCTAAAACGGCACCGACGATTCCTGCAATAAAAAATGCAATTACAATATTTCCTTGTGCATAGGTATTCAAAATATATACTGATACATATGCCGCAACTGCTGCAATAGATGTAAAAGAAACGTCTATTCCGCCTGAAATCATCACAATTAAAACGCCGATTGCCATAACCATATAAGTACTTGAACTCTTTAAAATATCCAAAAGCGATTCAAAATTGAAAGAGCCCGGACTGCATATGGCAATTATCAAACTAAAAAGAATAAGTACTGCAAATAGAAATAATTCGTGGGTAAACCGGACTTTTTGTATAGCATGTAATCGTAATGTCACGTTAAACTTCCTCCCGATTATAACGAGCCAGCGTCGTTTTTAAAATTTTCTCATTTACATTTATTCGCCTATCATCAAAAATAATTTTTCCTTCATGCATTACAAGAATTCGAGAAGCATTTTGTAAGACTTCTCCAATCTCATCAGTGACCATAATAACGCCTATAGCCTTTTCTTTTACTGCTTGCCTGATAATCTGGTGAATTTCAGCTTTCGCTCCGATATCTATTCCGATAGTAGGGCCATCCAATATAAGTATTTTCGAATTATTGGACATCCATTTTGCAAGAACAATCCGTTGCTGATTGCCCCCTGACAGTGATGAAGCAGGATTATTTTGATTCGGTGTTTTAATTTTAAGCATCTCAACCCAATACGACGAATTGCTATCAAGCTTGTTTGCGGACAGCAAGCCGACTTTATTAATGTGTTTATCTAAAGTTGTTATATTGATATTATTTTTTATCGACTTGGTATTAAATAAACCTTCGCTGAGTCTGTTTTCAGGGACAAGCCCTATTCCCAATTTTATAGCATCGTTTACGTTTGAAATCCTTACCGGGTTTCCCTCAATAAAGATTTCGCCGGAATCAGGCTGCTGTAATCCGAAAATAGTTGAAACCAATTCAGTTCGCCCTGATCCGACCAATCCGATAATTCCGAGTATTTCACCTTTATATAATTTTAAATTAATATCAAAAAATTGCCTCTCTTTTGAAAAATGCTTTACTTCAAGAAGCTTTACGGAATCAGAATCAAACTCTGCATTATATGTATCATATGCAATTTGTTTTCCTGTCATCAAACTGGCAAGCACATACTCATTGTATTCTGTAACATCATCAATAGTCTTAATAATATGACCATCACGCATTATTGTTATGCGATCAGCTATACTTAAGACTTCATCCAATTTATGTCCGATAAAAATAACTGCAATCCCTCTTACTTTTAATTTTTGAATAATAGTTATTAAATGGTCAATATCTTTTTTCCCTAAACTTGCGGTCGGCTCATCCATAATAAGTAATCTGACATTATTGGTTATAGCTCTGCAAATTGCAATAAGCTGTCGCTGTGCTATGGATAAATCAGAAACATTCATATTTATATCAACATCAAGCGAAACCTCTTGGAGAGCAGCTCTTGCCGTCTTTTCAGCATTTTTCCAATTGATAAAGAAGGAACGGTTTTCAATACGGTCATTGATATTTATATTTTCGGTTACAGTTAAGTTCGGAAATAATGATAAATCCTGATAGATAACTTGTATGCCTTTTCGCATAGAAATAGTAGAATTATAATTGTGCATAGGCTTTCCGTCTATTTCCAAACAACCGCTCTTTGTAGGATCAGGAGGAATAACTCCCGCAATGATTTTCATCAGCGTTGATTTTCCGCAGCCGTTTTCCCCAATGATACAGTGAATCTCACCGTGTTTTATCTCCAGATTAATATTATCTAATGCATTAACAGCATTATAAGTCTTTGATATATTCTTTATGCTGAGAAAGACCGAAGCCACAATATTCCTCCCGCACTTATAAAATTCATATGATTTTATAATAAGACCGTTTTTTATCTCTGTCAAGAAAATTATGATAAAATTTTCTTTTTCTGAAAAAAATATTTTCATTTTCTGAAAAAAATATGAATATAAAAACTTGACAACTGTAAATTTGTATGTTTTAATTAAATATAAGCGGATTTTTTCAAAAAACAAAACCGCTAAAAGGAGTCAACTATGATGAAAAAAGTAATGTTTGTTTTATTGTTATCATTTTTAACAATCGGCATCTTTGCTGCCGGCGCAAAAGATTCAAAAGGCAACAAGCCTTTAGAGGTTGCCGTTGTAGTCAAACTGGAACATCCTTGGTTTGATGATATGAAAATCGGTATCAATGAAGCTGCAAAAGAGTTCGGTGTAAATGCTACGATGCTTGCTCCGGCAGAAGCCGATGCCGCACAACAGGTTGCTCTCATTGAATCATGCATAGCAAAAGGCGTCGATGCGATTGCCGTAATTCCCAATGATCCGGCCGCATTGGAGCCGGTTTTAAAGAAAGCCCAGTCTGCAGGAATTATCACACTCGCACATGAAGCCCCTACGGCACAAAACGTTTCTTTTGATATTGAGGCATTTGATAACGCGGTTATGGGACGTCGCTTTATCGATAATATCGTTAAATATTATGGCGATTCAGGAAATTATGTATTTTTTGTCGGAAATTTAACTGCGGAAACTCATATGGTCAGATTTAAAGCGGCTACCGAATATCAAAAAGCAAAATATCCGAAATTAAATTTACTGACGCCCGTTCCTATCGTTGACGAGGAAAATACACAAATTGCATATGAAAAGTCATTGGAACTGCTGGCAACCTATGGGAACAAAATTAATGCAATAGTAAGTTGTGCTTCAGCTTCACCAGTAGGGGTTGCAAAAGCACTAAAAGAAAAAGGCTATGCCGGTAAGATCCTGAACATAGGATCTTCCGTTCCCTCAATGGTAAAACCGTATGTTGAAGACGGAACCTGCACGGTAATTTCATTATGGCGACCTGCCGATGCCGGATATGTTTTAGTTTGGATGGCAAAAGAAATTGCAGAAGGCCGTACCATTACTAACGGTCAAACCATTCCGAAATTCGGAAAGGTAACCGTCAACAAAAAATTAGTAGTCGGTGGCGATGCAGGATGTGTTGACTGGTCAAAAGAAACTATGGGTAAATTCTTTTTTTAATCACTTTGAGGAGGCAAAATATGGACTTAGGAATACATGCATATGCATGGTGTTCTGAGTGGTCAAATGATACGCTTAATATTTTAGATAAAGCGAAAGAGCAGGATTTAGACTTCTTGGAAATTCCTTTAATGTGCTTGGATAAATTCGATGCCAGGGCAGTACTAAAACGCAAAAAGGAGGTTGGGATTGATGTCGTTACCTCCAATGTTATTTTAGATGCGGAATTTGATATTACGAGCACTGAAGTTTCACACCGCAAAAAAGGTGTTGAATATTTGAAAAAATGTGTTGACGCTACAGCTGCGGTTGAATCGGATTGTTTTTCCGGTGTTATATATTCCCAATATTTAAAACCGGCAAAACGACCGCCGACAAACGACGAATGGCAATATTCAGCAGATTGCTTAAGGGAAGTCGCAGAGTATGCTAAAAAATGCAATATAAATATAGGTTTTGAACCGGTAACGCGGTATGAATCTTATTTACTGAATACTTGTGAGCAAGCGTTAAAACTAATCGACATGATAGGATTGGATAATGTAAAAGTCCATCTCGATACATATCATATGAATGTTGAAGAAAAAGATTTTTATCATGCAACAAAAGCAGCAAAGGGAAAACTGATACATTATCATTTATGTGAATGTGATAGAGGTATTCCCGGTACAGGGCATGTCGATTGGGACGGTGTCTTTCGGGCATTAAAGGAAATAAACTATAACGGCAGAGTCGGAATGGAAGGTTTTTCCGATATTACGGATAACATGTCAACATGGGTATGGAGAAAACTTGCTCCAAACGGAGATGTTTTCCTTACAGAAGGTATACGTTTTATTCGTAATATGATAAAAAAATATAATTTATAATACTGATTTTAATTATAATACCAGGTTTAAGCTTCCTTGCAATAGAAAAAATGTGCAAGGAAGCCTTAGGAGTGAGACATGAAACGGTATTTATTGGCGCACGATTTGGGAACGAGCGGGAATAAAGCGGTTCTCTTTGACACGCAAACGCTGTCGATTGTCGGAGATTGCACCGAAGTTTATCAAACCTACTATCCGCAAGACGGTTTTGCCGAACATAATCCCGAACAGTGGTGGCAAGCCGTATGCATGGCAACAAAAAAACTGTTGACCGGCACCGGAATTTCCGCAAACGATATAGCGGCCGTTTCTTTTTCCGCAATTATGAATACCTGCCTTCCCGTGGACAAAAACGGCAAGCCCTTGTGCAATGCCGTCATATGGGCCGATCAGCGCGGGGCGGAACAGCTGAATAAACTGTATTCGGCCGCCGATGAAAACACTTTTTATACGACAACAGGGCACCGCATAAACGGCACCTACAGCATTGCAAAAATGCTGTGGCTTCAAGAACATAAACCGGAAATCTTCGGCGCCGCGTATAAATTCCTTCAAGTGAAAGATTACGTCATCCGTAAAATGACGGGAAACTTTATGTCCGACTACAGCGACGCATCGCATGTGGGCTGTTTGAACCGAAACACCAAAAAGTATTGGAGCAAGCTGCTGGAAGCTCTGCACATTCCCGAAGAAAAATTACCGGAACTGAAAAAATCGACCGATGCTGCCGGAACACTGATTTCTTCCGCAGCCGAAGAATGCGGCTTGATTGCCGGTATTCCGGTCATAGTCGGCGGCGGTGACGGTTGCTGCGCGACGGCCGGCGCGGGTGTATATAAAACGGGAAGCGCATACAATGCGCTCGGAACTTCTTCATGGAACGGTACCTTAAGCAAAACTCCCCTCGCCGATCCGGATAAAACCTGTTTTTCGCTTATACATCTTGACGGGGAGCAATACCTTTCGCTCGGAACAATGCAAAGCGCGGGGCATTCGATTGAATGGCTTATGACAAATCTTTTTCCCGATTTTCAAACAAATAAAACCTCTTGCTTTGCATATGTAAACGATGAAATACGCAAACAACTGGAAAGCGGCAACGCGTCGCAGCTCATATATCTTCCCTATCTTTTAGGAGAACGCAGCCCGTGGTGGAATTCAAATGCACGCGGCGCCTTCGTGGGCTTGAATGCTTCGACGGGAAAAATCGACATGCTCCGCTCATGTATGGAAGGCGTTGCGTTTAATTTAAAAATCATTTTGAATTCGCTTGAAAAAAGTTTAGGGCCGCTTTCGATGCGCGTAATCGGCGGCGGCGCTAAAAATAAAACGTGGCTGAAAATTCTTGCTTCCGTTTGGGGAAGGGAAATAGGCATTCCCAAACACCTTTCGCAGGCAACATCGCTGGGGGCAATCCTATGCGCCGGTATCGGATCGGGCATTTTTAATGATTTTTCCGTCATTGAAAAAATCAACCCGATTGAAAGCGCAATTCCGCCCGACGAAAAACTTGCACACGCCTACGAAAGCCGGTACGATATTTTTATCAAAACCTATAAGGCGCTGGTTCCCGTATACGAGGCACTGCGGCAAAGCGGCGGATAAACGATTCGTTAATGTAAAACTTTACAGGTATTCCGTATGACAAGACCGGCATCAAGAACCGATCTAACGGGTTGTTGCGTTTGGCGTGTGATTTTATTTGAAAGCGCAATCATTGCGTTCCTTCCCATCTCTTCAAACGGCTGACGAACCGTTGTCAGATTGAGTACAAGCGACATAGGAATATCATCATAACCTATTAATGATACATCATTCGGAACGGACAGTCCGTTATCGTTTAAGGCCTTATATGCGCCGAACGCCATTAAATCATTTGAAGCGCAAATTGCGGTAAAATCAAAAACTCCTTTTTGAAGCATATCGTAAATTATCATATAAGCATCATCCATAAGATAGTTGGCAAATTTTTTGACAATACCTTTATCGGAGATTTTATGCTCTTTTTGCGCTTTGTAAAAACCGCTCATCCTCTGCTGTTCCACCGGCAGAGATTCTATTCCGCCCAAATATAAAATTTTTTCATGTCCCAAATCCATAATATATTTTCCGGATTGATACATTCCTTCAACGCTATTAGACGTTACCAAATTGGCATTCGGAATATCGGGATCCCTATCCAAAAACACAAAGGGAATTTCACCTTTTGCCAGTATATCTTGAATAAGGGACTTTTTTGCATAATCACCGATATAGATAATACCTTCAACTCCGCATTTAAGCATATCTTCAAGAATCTCAACTTCCGTTTCGTAAGAATTTTCAGTATTGGATATTAAAATATTATACCCTTGCATTTTTGAAATACTTTTCATACCTTTAAAAAGCAAGGGGAAAAAAAGATTTGAGATATCGGGGAAAATAAATGCAATCAATTTATTGCTATTTTTATTATTTTCAGCAGAATTCAATACGGTCAAAACTTTGTCGCGTGTTGTTGATTTGACATACGAAGAATCGGAAAGAACACGTGAAACTGTTGAAATTGAAACGTCGGCGAGTTGAGAAATTTCTTTTAGAGTCAATTTTGTACTCATTTTAACTCCTATTTTTTTCTCATTTAGAATAACAAATATGATGCTTTTTTGCAAGAAAAAAGAATTACCTTGGCAATATTTTTCTCATATTTTTCAAAAAATAGCTATAACTACAGGAATTCTTATTTTTTCTTTATAATACCTTTATATTCCAGACGCCGGCTCAAATACCCCGAGTTTTTCGAGTACCGCGGCGGCTTTGTTTTGCGTTCTGAAATAAAAGCTGAGAGATTCTCCTGCCGATAATTCGGCGTCAACGGCGATGAGGTATTTTTCACGGGACGTGCCGAACAGCGTTTTCTTTTCGACGCTGCGTATATTAAAATTTGTAAACGTGTTGAACGACAGGGTTTGTTCGGCCGGCGGTTTGCGGTTTGAGGCGGCACGAAAAAGTCCCAAAAGCGGGGATTCGGTAGGATGGGCGTAAAAATGCAAACTTTTTTTGCACAAAACAAGCAAGCCCCATAAACCGATTTCTTTTTGTACGGGTTTGAGTTCCAAAGCGGCGAATACATCGTTGTCGGCTTCGAGGCATACCATTTCAACCGACAATACTTCATCGCCGAAGCGTTCGCCCATTTCGGTAAAAAATTCGCGGCGCAGCTGCGCGTCCGATTGTCTTTCTTTCATGCCGGAAGTATAGCAGATTCGCCCGCTTATTTATAGAGGACTCCGTAGTATTTTTCATACAAAAAACGCCGGTCTTCTTCCTGAATGCGCGAAAAGGAACAGAAAGCGCACAAAGCCCCTTCGCCGTTTTTATACAGCTTGGAAACAAAAAAAGTTGCATCAAGCACGCGGCACACGGGACCTATAAAAATCCGTATGCGTATGCGGTATTCGCCGCCTTCGCTTAGGGGAAAGGGCATCCCCCTGCTTTCCGCCGCACCGGGAAAGCCCGCTCCGACAAAACTCGAACCCGTTCCGTGCGAAAAACCGGAACCGCCCAAAATAAGCGATGAATGATTCAGGCTTAAAATCGAAAGCGGCTGCAGCCGGTGCCAGATCGCACCGCCGTCTTTATGCGGCATAGCTAAAAATCGGCAAACGGGAAGCAAGAGTAATTTTTCTTCTATATCGACGGGGCTGATCGTCGGTTTGTAGGATTTAAAAGCAAGTACCGTATGAACGCTGTGCCGGTCGCCGGGTGCAAGCGGAATATACACATCGTAGGGAAGAGCCGACACTTCGGCTTCGATGCGGGACTTTTCGTCCTCCGCTATATCGTCGGCCGTAACGGAAACGGGAAACGGGAAAAAATTTCTTAAAGGAATTTTTTTACCGGGCAGGTACAAAATTCTTTTTGTTCGGTCTACCACGGCACGGCACAGGGGCGGGAGTTCAACGCTCCTCAACGAAGAAACCGTTTCAAAGAAGCCCTGCGACCGGAGCGCTTCTTTTTTTGAAAAACACAGCCATTGCCGATTGTTGAAAGGTTCGAAACCGTCTGCGAGGCGGCACCGGGCTTGCGCGCTTGTAAAGCCGGGAATGTATATCGACGCGCTTATATCTTTTAAATAAACCGGCGGGACATCGTCCGATTTTAAAATCGTTTGCGGAACGATAAGCGCAAAACCGTTTTTTACGCGTTTAAGCTCCCCGAAAAAACGCACCCCCCTGCCCTTATAAAAAAAACGGACATCGATGCGCGCGGCTTCAAAAAAAAATTCGGGTACTGCGGCAAAGGGGAAAAACAGCAGGCGGTTCGATACGGCCGCATATTGCGCGCTTGAAAGAGTGAGCGGCTCTCCGTCCGTGTGCGCTCCGGATACTGTATGCAGCTCAAGCGGCGGTTTTTCCGAAAATAAAAAATCCGCAACGACGTCGCGCGCAATTCCCGTAAGCGGTGCATTCATTTTTCCGCTTTCCCGAAAAACAGCTGTTCGACCTTATATTCTCCGGAACCGTCCTCGGCAATATACACATATGCGTCGAAAAAGCCGCGCGCGCCGAAAAAACGGACGGAAACTTCGTATACCGAACCGCCGCTCTTTTGCGCATAGCCGACTATCCACGAATCGGCTTCGGGCAGAGATTGCAATTCGTATTCGGCAACCGTCTTTAAAAAACCCAAGCCCGAAGCAAAAAAAGCTTCATCCAGCTTTTTTGATTTGCAGCCTTCCAACACTCGGTTCAAAAGAGGCCGGGCAGCACGCGGCAGCACGCTCGAATCCAATACGGTAAATCCTTCCAAAAACGGATAGACGGGTTTTTCGAGCGCCAAAAGAGAAGCAAAAATGCTTTCGGCGTTTTGAGAACTTCCCGAAGGCAAGCGGACCTCCGCCGCCGTGTAAGTATCCGCCGACGCATGAACGCCCGAAGCCGTTTGATCTTGCGTGCCGGCCGCATGCTCCGCTTCGGTTTGCGGCGTATGGGCATCGTTTAACGTCCACTGAACGGAGGCTGCCGACTCGGAAACGGAAGCGCGCAGCGTTTTTTCCGCAGGAAAATCCTGCGCGGCGCCCGTACTTTGAGAACAGCTTGCAGCCGAAAAGGCCGCACAGGCAATCAGCGCAAAAGAGAAAAAACAATGACTTTGTTTTTTTCCGGCGTTCATTGCGTACCGCTTTTCCGTTATTTTTTCAGCATGCGCAAAAGGTGTAAGGATTCGCCGTTGACGGCTTCCAGATTTTCGGGCGTCATATCGCCGGGAACGTTGACGCAATATGCGAGAATATCGTTCCATACGGCTTGCGCACCTTCGATATCTTCGCGAGAAATACGGTAATTGTATTCCATGAGCATTGCCATTATTTTAAGCGCGGGACTGCTTTCATCATCGATTATCGGCGCACACAAATCGTGAGCCTTTACGTCATTATTCAAATCTTCATCTTTGAGCAGCGACTGCGCATATAAAATTTTATCGAATCCTGCCAGCGTTCCGGCATCGACTTTTGCATTTTCCGCGGCGCGTATATCGTTTATGTTGGTTAAAAGCTTATTGTTGTATGCGGCAATGACGGTTGCGTTTGTATCGAGATTGATAAACTCGCCGGAACCGCGCATTATTTCATTGCCCGATTTTACGGCATTGGAATATATAACGATAACCTTCTCGTTTTTTACCGTCGCTCCCGGGCCCGGAGTAAAAACACCGACGCGGATAACAAGATTCGCAGCGTCGCCCTTCCCTTCGCTGAAAAATCGGCCGAGCCGCACTTCGCGCACAATGCCGTCTTCCGCGTTTTTGGGCAACTCATCGAACAAATACGACATAAACTTATACTTTTGTTCGTTCGTCAGTTCGGCGTGTAATTGCAATGCGTCGAACACATCCCCTATTATACGGATTTTCGACCAGCTGCCGAATTCGAAATAAACGGGAGCATCCGTGTTTTCGGTTACCGACATAACATCGTTTTTTTCGAGTTTTTCAGGGTTTTCGTCCGCCCCTCGCACGATGAAGTCGGGTCTTTTTGTCAGCTGTGCCGCATCCGAAGAAGGCGTACCGGAAGCCGAGCCGGCATTTTTTGTCGTCGAACAGGCGCACAGAGCGCTCAAAGCAAACAGCACGCCGATAAAGCGCAATAGTTTTTTCATTTTAGAGTTCCTTTATTTTAAAGTTCCTTTCTTAATATGCAGTATAGCACCGTGCGGACGAAGGTACAAGCCGTCATAGACTTTTTTCATATAAAGCGCTACAATTCGGTCCTACGGAGGGAACTTAATGGCGCTTACCTTAACCGAAAAAATCATACGGCGGCATATTGTGCGCGATGCGGGAGCGGACATCGATCTTACCGCCGATACACCGATACCGAGCGGCTCGCATATTGCAATAAAAATCGATCAAACGCTTACGCAGGACGCGACCGGCACGATGACGTATTTGCAGTTCGAAACCATCGGCGTTCCGCGGGTAAAAACGGAATTGTCCGTTTCGTATGTCGACCATAATACGCTGCAAACCGATTTTAAAAACATGGACGATCACCGCTATCTGCAAAGCGTCGCCGCAAAATACGGTTTGTGGTTTTCCCGCGCGGGAAACGGTATATGCCATCAAGTGCATTTGGAAAAATTCGGCGCTCCCGGCAAAACGCTTTTGGGTTCCGACTCCCACACGCCGACCGGAGGCGGTTTGGGCATGCTTGCCATCGGCGCCGGCGGTTTGGACGTGGCGGTTGCAATGGCGGGCGGAGCCTTTCATCTTGCGATGCCGAAAGTTATCGGCGTACATCTTACCGGCAGACTGCGGCCGGGCGTAAGCGCTAAAGATATTATTTTGGAAGTACTGCGGCACGAAACCGTAAAAGGCGGAGTCGGCGCCGTATACGAATATTTCGGCGAAGGAGCCGCATCGCTGAGCGTTCCCCAGCGCGCCACCGTTACGAATATGGGAGCCGAACTCGGAGCGACTTCAAGTCTTTTTGAATCGGACGAATCGACAAAACAATACCTTCGCCTGATGGGACGCGAAAAAAGCTGGGTTCCCCTTTCCGCCGACAAGGGCGCCGAATATTACAAGGTACTTGACATAAACCTCGACACGCTTTCTCCCCTTGCATCGTGCCCTCATTCGCCCGACGCGGTAAAGCCGATTGCCGATTTGGAAGGCATGAAAGTGCAACAAGTCGTCATCGGTTCATGCACCAATTCTTCGCTGGACGATTTGGCGGCCGTTGCGGCCATTGTAAAAGGCAAACGGATTGCACCCGATATTGAAGCCGGCATTGCGCCGGGAAGCCGTGCAACGCTTTTAATGGCCGCTAAAGCGGGCATTTTAAGCGATTTGATAGACGCGGGATTCCGCATTTTGGAAAGCGCATGCGGTCCCTGTTTGGGGCAAGGTTTTGCCCCGTCTTCGGGAGGAGTCAGCGTGCGCACCTTTAACCGGAATTTTAAAGGCAGAAGCGGTACCGCCGATGCGCTCATATATCTTGTTTCGCCGGAAACGGCTGCCGTAACCGCGATCAACGGCTGCATAACGAATCCCGTATCCGGTGCCGGAAAACGGACAAGTCTTTTACGCGGCGAAAATACCGCCGGCAAAGACGGCGCCGCCGGAACAAACGCTGCGGCGGCTGCAGAAAATCCGTACGCGCTTTCCGAAAAAGATATCATACAAACGGCATCGGACGAAAAAATGTTTATAGCGCCGCTTCCGCTTGAAAAAGCGCAGCGCGTCGAAATCGTGCGCGGG
Organism: Treponema maltophilum ATCC 51939; assembly: GCF_000413055.1. Lineage (NCBI taxonomy): Bacteria > Pseudomonadati > Spirochaetota > Spirochaetia > Treponematales > Treponemataceae > Treponema > Treponema maltophilum. The sequence goes on from NZ_KE332518.1 coordinate 1,429,535, forward strand.
CCGAACATTAAAAGCTGCCCCGCCTCTCCTCCGTGCGAAGACACGCTTGTTTTGCCGCTCGTTCTTAAAGCGCCGGACAACGTTTCCACCGACGACATTTTACCTGCCGGAGCGAAAATGCTGCCTTTGCGTTCGAACATTCCCGAAATCGCAAAATTTACGCTTGAGCGCATAGATCCCGCTTTTTACGCCGAAGCAAAATCGATTTTGGACAGCGGCAGGCAGGGCTGCCTTATTGCGGGCGGCGAAAATTACGGACAAGGTTCCTCGCGCGAACACGCGGCTTTGGCTCCGATGTATTTGGGCGTGCGGGTCATTTTGGCAAAATCTTTTGCGCGCATTCACCGCGCCAATCTCATAAATTACGGTATACTGCCGCTCGTATTTGCCGATCCCGCCGATTACGATGCCCTTACAAAAGGCGATGTATTAACCATTACCGGCATAGAAGCGGCTTTGGCAAACGGTTCCGATTTTGTGATACGGTGCGCGGATAAAGCCGGAAACAACAAATTCTCCTTTACATCCCCCAACGATTTTGACGAACGATCGAGGAAAATCCTTGCAAAAGGCGGGCTCGGTTCATATACGAAAAGCGGCGGACAATAAACGCACCCGGCACATAAACATGCACGCAAAAAAGTAAAAAGAATGATATGCATATTAATGATATTGCATATTATGGAAATTTAATATATCATATGCATAGAGCATACTAATATGCAAAGAGGCGGAAATAATGAATATACATAATATCCTTGAAGATCAGGTTATTATTCGAGTAAACGACATGTACAAGCGCATCGGCAAAATGAAACCGGCTTGGTTCACTTGTAATTGCGAACAATGCCGACTCGATACGACCGCCTATGTTTTAAATAAACTTCCGCCGCGCTATATCGTGTCCGGACGAGGATTAACGCATATGTTGGCCACGGTCGATACGCAAATGTCGGTGGATATTGATTCTTTAATAGTCGAAGGAATGAAAAAGGTCGCCGCGAATGCGCGGCCCTTTCACGCCGTCGAAAAAAGCGATTCGTCGGAAGAATCGGAAGATCCCGTTTTTAACTTTCCGCTTTTCGTCGGCACCGTATACGACGGAGCGACCTTCGATGCCATACCGTCCGCACGGATCACTTTAAGCCGAAACGGCGCCCCCTGTTCCATGATCGACCACACATGGACAAACCCGATGACCCTGACTTCCCATACAAGAGGAAAATATACTTTTTGGGTCAAACCGCAAAAAGCCCGCGTTTTAGGCGAGACGAAACAATTTCAATTCAAAATTGAAATCACGGCCGACGGCTTTGAAAAAACGATATACGTTTTGGATATTCCCGTTACCAGTTCGGAGCACGTCGTAACCGAACCCAATACGATCGATCCCGTAAAAATTCAGGATTTGTATTTATTTAAAACACACAGCCTTTAATACGTCTGTTTCGGAGTACTTGAGTGAACGGCACTTTTTCCAAAAGGGATTTTATCCTTCTCGCGTTGGTTTTATTTTCAATGTTTTTCGGTGCGGGGAATTTGATTTTTCCGCCCATGGTCGGCAAGCTCGCCGGAACGAATCTTATCGGCGCAATGCTTTTTTTCGGCATCACGGCGGTGGTGCTTCCCGTGTTGGGAATGATGGCGATGGCAAAAACACGCGGCCTTCCGAATTTGGGAAAGCGTGTCGGAGCACAATTTTCGGTTATATTTACCATTGTTATTTACATGTCCATCGGCCCCTGCCTTGCAATTCCGCGGGCGGGAAGCGTTCCTTTTGAAATGGCGATCGCGCCCTATCTGCCGCCCAGCTTTTCGGGACGTTGGCCGCTTTTTGCCTATACTCTAATCTTTTTCGCCGCCGCCGGCACCATCAGCGTTATGGACGACAAAAAAATGCAAAAGCTAATGGGCAACATTCTTACACCGACCCTCCTCACCATGCTTTTAACCATATTCGTCGCGTCCCTCTTTGCCGATATGCCTCCGTACCGTGCGCCGCAAGGTACCTATGCGCTGCATCCCCTGCTCAAAGGTTTTGTAGACGGTTATCTGACGATGGATACGCTTGCCGCGCTCAATTTCGGGTTGGTGATTACCCTTTCGATCGAAGCGCACGGTATATTCGACCAAAAGAAAATTCGGGGCATCAATGTAAAAATCAGCTTGCTCGCCGGAATCATTCTTTTTTTGATTTACCTGATGCTCGCCGACATCGGCGCCAAAAGCGCGGCTTTGTTCCCCGATACGACAAACGGCGCACAAATTTTGGCAAACGTATCGGGCGCCCTGTTCGGTAAATTCGGCGCCGTCATCATTGCGCTGATTTTTACGCTCGCCTGCTTAACGACATGCGTCGGATTGTTGGCTTCAATCAGCCACTATTTTTCGACGCTGATTCCGCGTTTAAATTACCGCCGCTGGGTTATTGTATGGACATTTATCAGCTTTATCCTCGCGAACATCGGGCTTGACGGAATTTTAAAATACAATATTCCCGTTTTAACGGCGATTTATCCGATTTCGATTATGCTTATCGTTTTAGCGCTGTGCGAACATTTTGTCGGTACGGGCGCCTTTATGTATCGCTTTACCGTATACACAACCGCGCTTATAAGCGTCGTAAACGCCCTCGACCAGGCATCCGTAACGCTGCCCTTCGTTACCGCCCTCATGCGCAAACTGCCGATGTATTCATCGGGCCTCGGCTGGCTCATTCCCGCCTTTGCGGTTTTTATACTGAGCGCCGCAGTCGAAAAGATACTCGCAAAATCAAAGCGCTGACAGCGCGCGGAACGCGTTTATACGCACAACATAGTCGGAACGACAGGATTTGAACCTGCGACATTCTGCTCCCAAAGCAGACGCGCTACCAACTGCGCTACGTTCCGGAATAAGGGGGAAACGGGTCTGGAGGGGCTCGAACCCCCTACCTGCTGCTTAGAAGGCAGCTGCTCTATCCTGATGAGCTACAAACCCAAAGAATTTTTGAAAACGGCGGAAACTCAAAACGAAAATTTCCGCATAAAAGGTTTCCGCCGCAACGGTAAAAGTATAGCAAAAATAAACGGCAATGTAAAGTTATATTTTTACATTTTAAATTTACCGACTTCGGAAACGAGGTTTTCGATACTTTCCGTATTTTCTTTCACAACGGCATTGACCTCGCTCACGGCTTTATCGATCTGCTCCGAAGCCGACACCATATCGCCCATACGTTTGTCTATGGATTGCGTTACTTCGCCGAGTTTACGCATTTCCTGCGCAACCTCTTCGCTGCCGTGAAGCATTTCCGTAGACGCATCGTGTATGCCGGTTGTGATTTCATTGATGTTCCGTATAGCCGACAACACTTCTCGGCTCGCGTTTTCCTGTTCATCCATCGCACCGACAATCAGCTCTTCCTGCTGTGAGATTTGATTGACCGATTCGTACACTTCGGCAAAAGCTCTTTCGGCGGCCGCCCCCGTAACGGTTAAGTTGTCGATAATCTGAATCGAATCTTTTATAACGTCGGTGATTTGTTTTCCCTGCGTATTCGATTCCTCGGCAAGCTTGCGGATTTCGTCGGCAACAACGGCAAATCCCTTGCCGCTTTCTCCCGCATGGGCGGCTTCTATGGCCGCGTTCATTGCCAAAAGATTCGTTTGACTTGCGATATTCTGAATAATTTGACTTGCTTCAAGCAAAGCTTCCGACTTTTCGGCAATTTGATTGACGACTTCGTTCGCGGCCTTTGCGCCGGCTTTGCCGTTTTTCGTCTGTTCATACACAACTTTAATCACTTCATTGTTTTTTGCCAACCGCTTGGAAACGGAAGCAATGTTTGCAACCATCTCTTCGACGGCGGCCGAAGATTCGGAAACGCTTGCAGCCTGCGTTGCAATATTCCCGTCAAGCTGTTTCAGGTTTTTATTAACCTGTTCAATCGTTGCGGACGTTTCGGTTACGCTTGCGCTTTGATTTATAATTTCCGCTTGGACCGATTCCACATTCCGGCCTATTTGATTTACGGCATCCGCGGTTTGCGACATATTGCTCAAAAGCCTTTCACCGACAGCCTGCATACGTTCGCTGTTTTCCGACACCGAGCGAATCATAAGCTTGATTTTCTCGATGGTTTGTTCAAAATATTTTGCCAAGCCGGCTATTTCATCATTGCCCGAAACGGGAAGCCGAACACTTAAATCGCCTTCGGCAATATTTTTCAAAGCGCCGACAACCGTATTCACCGGCTTTATGATGACGATACGCGTAAAGACGGTAATCGCCAGCACAAAAAGGCACAGAATAACAATCAGCACAACAGTCGTTTTTATAAAAAAAGCATTGCGGGCAGCGAGGATACTTTCAATCGAATAGCGGAATTTTACATAACCGATCTTTGCACCGGAAAAATCTTTAATCGGGAAATAGGCGAGCGCATGCGCGCTCGCGTTCTCCATGCGGATAAGCCCTTCGTCGCCGAGAGAAGCGGTCAATTCGGCGGAATCGGCCTGCGCTTCTTTTTCAAAATTGGAGCCCATAACGGTATACACATTGTCGAGCGTGCGCACGCAAACGGTTACGTCCATGCCGCCGTTCAGCACTTCAGCGGTGGCATTGGCAACGAGCTGTTCTATAAACCGATTGTTTACGGCGCCTCCGTACTCCACCGTTCCGATAAAAGAGCCGTTCGTATTAAAAAGCGGTTTAACGACTCTGAAGCCCAAATCGTTCACGCCGACTTCAAGACCGAAAATCTCTTTTTTTTCTTTAGATGCTTCCACAATGGTTGCACGGAACGAAGAAAGATCGTCGCCGAATTTTGAAGGATTTTGAACGCGCAAAAAGGAAACCGCAGGCGGAACATGAAAGTGAAACTGCTGCGCCCGATATTTTTGCTTCATATTATTAAAAATCGGAAGCGTCAATTCCAAGAGACCGTTTCGATCGCGTGCGGCAAAAGCGTTTAGCACATTTTTATCAAAAGCGACGTTATCCAATATAACCTGCCCGATGAGTGCATAGCCGTTAAGTTCATTATTGAAGGCCGAATGCTTTAAGTCGGCAATTGCCTTTATTTGATTTTCGGAAAATTGTTTTATGCTGAGCCAATCTTTATACGCAATAATACCGTATTGCACAAGCAGTAAGGCTGCCGTAATGAGCAAAAGTTTTGTACCGATTGAATGAGTGCGTTTGGTAAATTCGGCGGGCGTCTGCGCCATGGTGTGTTTTCTCCTTGAGATAATTATATATTTTCCGTATCGATTTCACAACCGGATTATAATGCCGTCTTTCTGCAATTATCGACAATCCGGCACAAAAACCGATATTTCCTCAACTGCGATTTTTTTCGAAAGCTAAAAAACCGAGCGGCAAAAGCTTACTCACCGAACGCGTCCATGTGGCGGAAACAAGCCCGACCGACACGGCGTAGGCGTTTACATACCAATATTTTCCGGCTAAAGCGCCGGTATCTTCATCGGAATCGACATCGGTATCACCGCTCAACGGGGGCTTTAACTCCTGATTATCCGTTTTAAAGTAGAATTGCGTACCGCCTTCGCGCAAAACAGGGGAAAACAGCGGAGAACCGGCTCCGTCATAAAAAACTCCTCCGACAAGAATACCGTCGTCCGCAAGCCGTATCACAACCCGATGCACATCTTTTATAAGCAAATCCTGATTTTTACCGCCGGAATGAACACGAAGCTTTTTATAGCCGAGCCTTTCCATTCCGGCAAAACCGTTTCCGCCGATATCGGTATTTACGGCGTTTATCGAACGGGCATCCTGCTGAAGCTTTTCTACGGAATTATAAATGCGGTAATACACTTCGGTGCCCGCCGCAATAAAACCGCCGTTATTTTTCGATGAAAACTCATATTTACGGGTTTCCGCCGTTGTTGTAACGGAAAGAGTCGTTCCATCGGCCGGATTTTTGAGATCCGCGTTATCGGGCGGTTCTATTTTATAGAAAGTTTCCAAACCGCAGGAAATAAGCAGTACGGAACAAAAAAGCGCGGCGCACGACAATCGCTGGTTTATGGCACACCCCGGCTTTATTGAATTTTTCCGGAAGCGCGCAACGCGATTATGCGGCTTTTACCCAAATTCGCCCAATCGGTTCCGCTGTGCGAAGCGTTCAGCTTTTCGTACAAGGCTGCGGCTTGCGCATAATTGCCGCGGCTTTCTTCAATGCGGCCGGCATTAAATAAAGCGTGGGGAACAAGCGGAAAGTCTTTGTTTTCCGCTGCGGTATTAAAATACGAAACGGCCGCGTCAAGGTCGCCGGCTTCTTCACTGCACACGGCCGCGTTATAAAAACAAATCGGAGCAGTATAGGCTTTACTTTGGGCTTTTGCGGCCATAAGCCAATACGTGCGCGATTCTTCCCAGTTTTTGTCCGCAAACGCAATATCGGCGGCAAACATCGCGGCACGAGTCCGCGCAACTCCGCCCGATTTTTCGGCAAGCGCTTTTGCTTGAGCGGCTATTTCGCTCTTTTTTTGTGCATCGGCGTGCTCATCGGCCGCAAGCTTCGAATATTCGGCTTCCAAAGCATCCAAGTCGGAAAGTGCCGACTTTTTTTGTGCCGATAAAACGGCCGTTCCGATGCCGAAAGCGGCTGCCGCCGCAAAAATCACCACGAGCAGTCCTAAGATAACCTTGCGGTACGCCGTAATAAAATCGCCGATAGAATCGGTTAAAGTCTTTTTTTCGGTTTGTTCCATCACTAACTCCTGTAGTCCTTATTTACCGTATTGAAAGTTCATGCATCAAGCGCGAAACGTAGGTGCGCTGAACGTCGAGCAGCTTTGCCGCTTCCGTTTGATTCCATCCCGTTTGCTCCAGCACATTCGTAACATATTCCTTTTTAAACCGGAACAGCGCGTCTTTTAAGGGCGCGGGCTTTCCTCCGGTATTTACGCAGAGCGGAACACCTTCGGCAAGTTCCGCCGAATTGATACGCAGATTTGCCGCCTCAATAAGCGGCGGCGTTCCGAGCACGCATGCGCGTTCTATCGAATTTTCCAATTCGCGTATGTTTCCCGGCCACGAATACGTGTGCAAAAGACGCAAAGCCTCTTCCGAAAAGCCGGTAAAATTCTTTTTCGTTTCGACGCTGAATTTTTTTCTGAAAAAATCGGCAAGCGGTTCAATGTCGCCCTGTCGGCGGCGGAGCGGCGGCACGGTTATCGGTAAAACGTTCAGCCTGAAAAACAAATCGGAACGGAATGTTCCCTGCTTTATCATCGCTTCCAAATCGCGGTTTGTCGCCGCAATAATGCGCACATCGGCGGTTATCGTTTTGCTCGAACCGACTTTTTCGAAACTGCGCGTTTGTATGACACGCAACAATTTTGCCTGCAAATTATACGGAAGCTCCCCTATTTCGTCCAAAAAGATCGTGCCGCCGTTAGCGCTTTCAAAACGGCCGGTCGAATCGGATACGGCGTCGGTAAAGGCGCCGCGCACATGACCGAAAAGTTCGCTTTCCAAAAGCTGCTCGGATAAGGCCGCGCAGTTTACGCGCACAAAGGGCTTTGAGCAGCGCGGGCTTTTTAAATGGATCCGTTCGGCGACCAATTCTTTTCCGACGCCGCTTTCGCCCAAAATAAGCACGGAAGAATTCGTTTCGGCAACCTGTTCGATAACCTTAAACAAATCCAAAACCGACGCGTCGGCGGCGACAAATTGGTGGAATTCTCCGCCCGAAGAAATGGCTGTTTCCAATTCGCGGATTTCCGTGCGCGCCTGCCGATAGGCGGACGCATTTTGATAAGCGATTCCCGCCTGAACGCTTAAAAGTTCCAAAATTGCAAGATCGTCGCGGTTAAACGGAACCAACGCGTCTTTATTTAAAAGCTCGATAACGCCGATGCATTTTTTTTCAAAACGCAAAGGAACGGCGACCATCGACTTTGTCACATAGCCGGTTTTTTCCTGAACGGCGCCGAAAAAACGCGGATCCTGCGCCACATCGTTGATAATCAGCGATTCGTTGTTTTCGACCACCCAGCCTGCAATGCTGCCCTTTGCGGCAACGGGAATCGCCAGTGCCTTTACCCCGGCCGGCCCCAACGCCACCCTAAATTTCAGCGTATCGGCGTTTTCAACGAGCAAAAGCGAAGACGCTTCGCATTTGACAAGACGCATTGCCGCTTCAAGAATATAAACCAGCAATGCGTCCAAATCGAAATAGTTCGCGTTTATACGGGTATTGATTTCCACGAGAGTATTGAGCTTTTCAACATCAATAGCATTCGGCGTCATCTCAATAACCCGCAAAAATCAGTTTTGTTTATTTTTTAACAAATCGCCCAGCGTAAATGCATCTCCGTCATCGTCATCGGATGCCGACATATAATGAGAAATTTCATCGCGCTGCATTTTCTTTTTGAATTCTTTAATCGAAAATGCGGCCTTTTGTTTTTCGGGATTTATCTCCACAACGTATACGGAAATCTTATCGCCCACATTGTACTTTTTGAGTGCATCCTCGTAGGATTCGTCCTTGTCGTCGGTAAGGTTCGCCTTGTTGACCAAGCCTTCGATGCCGCCTTCGACGCGTACAAAAAGACCGAAATCGGTAATCGAAACGATTTCGCCTTCGATAACCGAACCCGCCGGATGCGCTTCGGCAAAGGGCTGCCACGGATCTTCCGTTAAGTGCTTGACGCTCAAACGGATGCGGCGGTTTTCCGGATCGTTTTCGGTAACGATAACTTCAATTTCCTGACCGACCGACAACTCGCTTCCCGGATGTTTAACCTTCTTTTTCCACGAAAGATCTTCGGAGGGTAAAAATCCGTCGATACCTTCTTCCAATTCGACAAAGGCACCCGCGTTTGTGATTTTTACAACCTTACTCGTTAAGCGCTTGCCGACCGGATAATTTTCGGCGATGCTGTCCCAAGGATTGTTCGTTACCTGTTTTAAGCCGAGAGATACGCGGCCGGCTTGAATATCGTAACCCAAAATCATGCATTCGACTTCGTCGCCGACTTTTACGACATCGCTCGGTTTGTTGATTTTTTTAACCCACGAAAATTCGCTTATGTGTACGAGGCCTTCGATGCCTTCTTCCAGTTCGATAAAGGCGCCGAAATCGGCCAGTTTGGTTACGCGGCCTTTTACGATATCGTTTACGTGATATTTTTCTTCAAAATGCAACCACGGATCTTCGCCGAAGTGCTTGAGCGACAAATTGATACGCTTTTCGGCCGGGTCCAAACGGACGACCTTAAGCGTAATTTCCTGCCCTTTTTTGACGAAATCCTTCGGCCGGGTTACGTGACCCCAGCTCATATCGTTTATATGCAGCAATCCGTCGAAACCGCCCAAATCGATAAAGGCGCCGAAGCTTGTAAAGCTTTTTACCGTGCCGGTTACCGTGTCGCCGATCGATACGCTGTTGAAAAAAGCGTCGCGTTTTTTTTCAATCGTTTCTTCAAGATATTTGCGTCTGTTTACGACCACATTCGCTTTGTTGTCGGAATACAAACGTTCCACATAAAATTCGCATTTTTTGCCCAGCAGTTCTTCGGGATTTTCAACCTTTTGGCAATCCGACTGGCTGATCGGCAAAAAGGCGCGTATGTCGCTGCCCAAATTGACTTCAAAACCGCCTTTGACGGTTTTTTCTATAGTACCTTCAACCGGCGTTTTATCCTGGAAAGCCTGCCGCAGATTTTTCCACAGCTGTTTTACGTCGGCTTTTTGCTTTGAAACAATAACTTCACCGTGCTTGTTCTCTTTTGCAATAAGAACAACACTTACCGTGTCGCCGACTTTCGGTAATTCCGAAAACTCCGATGTCGGGATTTTTCCTTCCGATTTGTATCCTACGTCGATGAACACTTGCTCGGGAGTAACCTGTATAACGGTACCGTCTACAAGTTGCCCTTCTTCAAGCGTTTCGAGACTTTTAAGATACTCTTCCTGTAATTGTGTCTGAATGTTCTCCGTGGAGTTCTGGGCTTCATTCATTGCCACTTCCGTCTGATCCATATTAAACCCTTATACGTTAATTTTGCTAATGATTATCTCACAAACCTGCTCAATGGTCAAGTGCGTTGTATCAATATAATGGGCGTCGGGAGCGATTTTTAATGCACCTTCGGCCTTAGCCTTATCGATGGCGTCGCGCCGTATGATGGTTTCTTTTATTTGTTCGAGCGAAAGATTGCTTACGCCCTGTTTAAAGCGGCGCTCGGCTTGAGCGTCGATCGACGCGTCAAGGTAAAACTTATAATCGGCGGAAGGAAACACGACGGTAGTCATGTCCCTGCCTTCGCACACAAAATCGAGCGCTTCGGTAAGCGAACGCAGTTTTTCGTTGACAATATGCCGAAGCGGTACGATACACGACACTTGGGCCGCATGCGCGTCCACCGCATCCGAATGCAGCAAAGATTCGACATCTTCTCCGTTTACTATAAGGTGCTCGTTTACGTAATCGAGCTGCAAAGCGCGCGCGCACGAAAGAACCGCTTGTTCGTCGCTTATGTCGATGCCGCGGCGCAAAAGTTCAAGCGTAACGGCGCGGTAAAAGCTGCCCGAATTTAAAAACGCAATGCCGAGTTTTTTTGCAATACGTTTTGCGACGGTACTTTTTCCCGTTCCCGCAGGACCGTCGATCGCTATAACCATCTATTCCCCCTGCCCCTTTATGAGCGTGCGCAGCGAACGAACCTGATCTGCGGTCAGTTCTTTAAAATCGCCGGCCTTTAAATCTTCGATAAAAATATTTCCTATGCGCACGCGTTCAAGGGAACGTATGCCCGTTTCAAAATATTCGAACACGCGCCGTATTTCGCGGTTTTTGCCTTCCGTAAGTACGATGCGCACCGTGCGCGCACTCAAAAGCTCGGCCTTTATGCACTTGTAAAAAACGCCGCCGACACGAAGCCCCTTTTCAAAACGCGGTGCAAGTTCTTTCGGAACGGGAACGCTCGTTGTTACGACGTATTCTTTTTCGATGCACGACGAGGGGTGCGAAAGCCGTTTTGCAAAATCGCCGTCGTTCGTAAAAATAATAAGGCCCGAAGAAAACATATCGAGGCGGCCGACGTTATACAACCGTTCGGAAAAATGCGGCTGCAAAAGAGAAGATGCGGTTTTTCGTCCGCGGTCGTCGGACATGGAGCATACAAAGCCCGCAGGCTTATTCAACAGAACGTAGCGCAGTTTTTCTTCGGGACGCACGATTGTACCGTCAAAGCGCACTTCGTCGTTCGGTGAAACCTTGGTGCCGAGTTTATCGGCGACCTCGCCGTTTACGACGACCCTGCGCGCAAGAATAAGTTCTTCGCAAAAACGACGGCTCCCGATTCCGCAGCGCGCAAGATACAACTGCAGCCGTACGCTTTCATCGTGCAAGTTCAAAACGCTCGCTTTCCGTTTCGTCGAGTTTCGGCAAATCGGCTATGCTGTTCAATCTGAAAAACTTTAAAAATTCTTTTGTGGTGCCGTACAAAACCGGCTTTCCGGGAATGTCTTTTTTGCCGACTTCTTTAATCAAATTGCGCTCGCTTAAAAGGCGGATCATATTGTCGGCGCTTACGCCGCGGATGGCTTCTATTTCGCCGCGCGTTATCGGCTGCGAATATGCGATAATCGAAAGCGTTTCCATTGCCGCCCGCGAAAGTTTGCCTTCGTTTTTTTTGCCGTAGCGCTCTTTTAAAAACGACCATAAATTCTTTTTGGGCGTAATAACCCAGCCGCCGGAAATCTGCGACAATTCGATTCCGCTGTCATCCGAAGCATAGCGCTTTTGCAAACGCTCAACGGCCGATTCAACCACTTCTTTCGATAAATCCGAGATACGCGCCAAAGCTTCCGCATTGAGCGGCTCGCCTTCGAGATAAAAAATTGCTTCGACAAGGGCGGTTTCTTTATCCAAATCCATCACAACTCCGATATTCATGCGGCTTGCACGGGGCGTATTTTTATATCGCCGAACATGCGGTTTTGATAAATGCAGGCCGTTTTGAATTTAACCGCTTCCAAAATCGCCATAAAGGCGCACACGATATCCATAATATTGCCCTTGCGCACAACCAAATCGGTAAAAAAGCATTCACCCTTGTTTTCGAAAAATTCGTTCATAAGGGCGATTTTTTCATTTACCGAAATTTCTTCATACATGGTCATAATTTGTTCGTGCGAATAGGCGCCGACCAGCCGCGAAAAGGTTTTCATAAGCGCCCATGTGTCGATTTTTTCCCACAACTCGTCTTCTTCAAAGGGCAGAACGCGCTGAATTTTTTTGCGCTCGAGCGTCCATTCGGATTCCTGCTCTTTTTCTTCCATAAGCTCGGAAAGTTTTTTGAACTTTTGATATTCGATAAGTTTTTCGACCAATTCTTTGCGCGGATCTTCGATATCTTCGTCGGAAAAATCGGTTTCGACGGGAAGCAGCATGCGCGACTTTATGTACAAAAGGTCGGCCGCCGTCGCGTAAAAGTCCGTTACGCGCTCAAGATCGGCGCTGACGGCATAATCCAAATATTCCAAAAACTGCTCGGTTATTTCGCCGATCGGAATATCGTAAATATTCACTTCATTCTTTTTAATTAAAAAAAGCAATAAATCGAGAGGACCTTCAAATTGTTCCAGCTTGAAAATAGCGGCGTTGTCGCGCGCTTCCAGTACATCCTCCACACAAACCTCCTGAGCCGGCCGCCGTGTTTTTATGTGATTTTAAAAGGGCCGCAGAACTTTTTTATGCCCGAACCGTCCGCACTTTTTAAACAGTTTTCGTAAAACGTTCCGTTTTGAATATCGGCACAAAGAGGTAAAATCTCCAGCATGGGTATGAGTACAAAGGCGCGCTCGCACAATCGCGGGTGCGGGATTTCCAAAGAATCGGTGCGTATACGCATATCGCCGAACAATTCGATATCGATATCCAAGCTGCGCGGCCCGAAGCGGATTTCGTTCAGGCGGTCGCGTCCGTATTCGGCTTCGACTTTTTGAGTCAATTGTAAAAGCTCAAAAGGATCGCCGCCGAAAAAGCCGCAAAGTGCCATATTGTAAAAGTTTTTTTGCTCTTTTACGTACATGGGCGGCGTTTCGTACACGGACGACACATGCATATCGTCTATAAAAAGCGCCAAAGCGCGGCAGGCTTTTTCGAGGATGTGCATGCTTTCAAGCATTCGGCCGTTACGGCAAAGAGAAGCGTTCGAACCGAGTCCCAGCACTACCGCATTTTTCATGGCTCAGAATAAATCGCCCGGAATCGTTTTATCGGCGGCTTTTTGCGCCGAAGGTGCGGCTTGTGCGGAAGCGGCACCCGCAGCGGGCACAGCCTGCCCGACCGAAGCAGATTCCTGCGCCGAAGGCGCCGGTTGAGCAGATGCGGCCGCCGCTTGAGCGGTCGACCGCGCGGTCTGTGCGTCCGCTTGAGCGGTCGCGGCAGCCTTGGCAGCTTTCGCCGCGTCGGGCGAGGGTTCTTTTTTGGTTAAGCGCTGGCCCGGAAAAAGTTTTTCGCGGATTTTCTTTTCCAAATCGGCGGCAAAATCCGTGTTTTGGGTTAAAAAAGCAACGGCATTTTCGCGCCCCTGTCCGAGTTTTTCTTCGCCGCTTGTGTACCACGCACCTTTTTTATCGATAAATCCGTGCCGAACCGCCGAATCGAGCAGGCTCGAAACGGACGAAATACCCTTGCCGAATATGATATCCAATTCGACTTTTCTGAAAGGCGGCGCGACCTTGTTTTTTACGACTTTTACACGCACACGGTTTCCTACGGCATCGTCTTCGCCCTTGGCGTCGATCGATTCTATGCGGCGCACTTCGAGGCGCACGGACGAATAGAATTTAAGCGCATTGCCTCCGGTCGTCGTTTCGGGGTTGCCGAACATAACGCCGATTTTCATACGGATTTGGTTTATGAATATAAGCAGGGTTTTCGACTTTCCGATAATTGCGGTAAGTTTACGCAGCGCTTGGCTCATAAGGCGCGCCTGAAGTCCCATGTGGGAATCTCCCATATCGCCTTCGATTTCCGCTTGAGGAGTAAGGGCGGCAACGGAGTCCACAACGATAACGTCAACCGCGCCGGAGCGCACCAAACTTTCGGCTATTTCCAAAGCCTGCTCGCCGGTATCCGGCTGAGAAACCCACAATTCGTCGATATTAACTCCCAAACCTTTTGCGTACACCGGATCGAGGGCGTGTTCGGCGTCGATAAAAGCCGCAATGCCGCCCATCTTTTGCGCTTCGGCGATCGCGTGAAGCGTCAGCGTCGTTTTTCCCGAAGATTCGGGACCGTACACTTCAATGACGCGCCCTTTGGGATAGCCGCCTATGCCCAGCGCTTCGTCCAGCAAAATCGATCCGCTCGGAATAACGTCGATTCCGGCGGCATTTGCAGCCGTCCCCAGCTTCATCAAAGAGCCTTGCCCGAATTGTTTTTCGATTTGAAGCCGGGCCGCTTCGAGCGCCTGCAGTTTTCCCTGCGTATCCGTCGCCGCGGGTATTTCATTCATTACTTTCGCCATTATATAGCCTCCCACTCTATTATAGGTTTCAATTTACAAAAAATGAGTCTTTTTTTTATTTTTTTTCGGGCAGCGGCTGATACACCGATTTACCTCGTAAAACAAGTCTGCCGTTTTCGGTTCCGACCTTTGCAAGCACGGTAACCGGCAATGCGGTATCGACGGACACCGGCTGTTTAAGAACAAGCGGAACGATTCCTTCCATGCGCTCCATAGTATCATAACCGACTAAAAAATCACAGCGGTATTCGCTTTCCGTTTCGGCGGTGTTGGTTATGCGCCCCGGCCATACAACCCAGCAATCCATGTACAGCCAGGGTTCGGCTTGAATCTGCGCATACGAGTATGCATCGCTGACAGTGTCGAATCCGGGTTCCGCCAAATAGTCCATGAGCAGGCGGGCTTTTTGCCTGACCGATGCCGATGCGTTCGAATTCAATATGCGGTTTATTTCCACTTGGGCGGCGTTGTCGCGGTATTTTTGAAAATACGTTTGCGCGTCGGCATAGGCTTTTTCAAGCTCTTTTTTCGTAAGCACGCAGCGGAACACGGAAGAAGCGGTATCCTGCACCAGCGGATTTTGCTTTTCGTCCAAGGTTAATACAAAAGACGAAAGGTCGGCGCGCTCTTTTTTGGGCAATAAAGAAGGCTTTACGGCGAAAACGATTACGGCCGCAAGTGCGCATGCGGCTAAAACGGAGGCCGATACGCCGACTACAAACGCAGGGCGCAGGCCCAAAGGCGGATAAAAGCGCTTGATTTTTCCGCTGCGCACAAAATTAATTAAAGCTTCGGGTCCCGTATTTTTTTTTATAAATTCGAGCGCGCGTTTTG
This sequence comes from Treponema maltophilum ATCC 51939, assembly GCF_000413055.1. Classification (NCBI taxonomy): domain Bacteria; kingdom Pseudomonadati; phylum Spirochaetota; class Spirochaetia; order Treponematales; family Treponemataceae; genus Treponema; species Treponema maltophilum. The sequence continues at coordinate 1,444,867 of NZ_KE332518.1, forward strand.
CAATGCGGTTTTCGCTGTCGTACTCCTGCGTTTCGAGGTAATATTCCACGGCTTTGTTCACTTCGCCGCGGCGCAAAAACAAAACGGCCTGCGCGTTGATAAGGCGCGGGTCGGTCATTTTAAGGTTGCGCGCCCGCTTATAATACAGCTCGGCGCCGCCGATGTCGCCGACATACAGGCAGGCGGTTCCCAGTAAATAATGAAAATAAAAAGACTCGCGGTAATCGATAACAAGCGGCTCCAAAAGGCTTATCGTTTCGGGAAAGCGCCGGGCTGCAAGCAAACGTTCGGCTTTTTTTAAAACATCGGCGCTCATCGTTACCGCCCCGATTTTAACAGCACCGCGTCTATTTCGGCATTCAGTTTTAAAATCTCTTCGCGGTTCATCGAATCGGGATCCGCTTCCAATTCGCGCACGCGCTCGATTAACGAGCGGATATATTCGTCGTCGCTTTCGGCAACATCGTTTTTGTACGGAACAAGCGTGTCGTATATCGACGTTGAAGCGTCGAGTGCAAAACGGTCAGAATACGAAGCACCGCCGGTTTTATTCCGCAGTTCCTTTAAGTTTGCGGGAAGCGTGCGCGAAGATCCGGTCGTAATAAAAAAGCAAATGTCCGTTTTGGTTTGCGGCTCAAGGTAGACGGGTTCCCATGCGACCGACAGCGCCGAATTATTATACGATTGAATCGAATCGAATTTGCGGTCGGGAACAAAGCGCGGCGCCCACACGGGAATACCCAAAACGTCTTTGTTCGCAACGGCAAGCGTTTGAATCTTCGTTATGCCGCTTCCCCACAAGAGCAAGCGCATGGACACATCGCCGTTCGAAGACTGAATCCACCTTTCGCGGCTCATATCGGTAAAAAAACATTCGACGGCGAGCGAATTGCGCAGCGCAGTCGAAAAATGTCTGCCGGAGTTTTCTCCGAGCCAGGTATCCAAAAACAGGCGCACGCCTTCGATCTGCTTTTTGTCACTCTCATTCGAAAGGGAAATATCGACGCGGATGCTGTCGTTTTCTTTTCCGTCGGAAGCCATAAAAGTGAATAAAACGGTGCATTCGAATTTATCTTTAAGGGTGAATGTAAGCCGTGCTCCGTCTTCCGTTGCCGAAGACGCTATGCGCATGCCGCCGCTTCGCGAAAGCTTTTGTACGTTTTTTCCGTACAGCACATACAACCCCGAATTGACGCTGTAGCGCTTTGAATCGAGCAGAGACACATAGGAGCCCTGCTCGTTTTGCCGATACAAAAAAACCGTGCCGTCGTAATCTTCTATAACAAGGCGCAATTTACCGCTTTTTATATCGACATCGGCGGACAGGGCGGATAAAACGGATACGAGCGCGGCGATAATCAGATAACGTTTCATATTATAATTCTCCCTGAGCTCCGAGCAGCTTTTCAAGCGCTTTCGCCTTTTTTTTCAATTCGATAAGCATTGTATCCTCGGCAGGCTGCCGGGAAGATGACGCGTTTTCCGCCGCTTTTCGGGCATTTTCGGCCGCTTGAGCACTTTGCGACGCCCTTGCGACATCGCTCGTCAGCTGCGCATTTTCGGAAATCAATTCGTTTACGCGCGCATTAAGCGCTTCGTTTTGCTGCCGGCTTTCTTCATACGAAGCCTGCAAAGCGGCAAGTTTTTCTTCAAGTTTTTGCATATTGCGCTTTAAACTCAGCGCCTCTTCGCCCTGCAGCAATTTAACCTGACGTTCATAATCCTCGCGCGCGGAGGCGGCTTCTTCGCCGGTAACGCGCAGCAAATACAAAAGTTTTTCTTCGCGTTCGCGCTGTTTTAAAAGATCGATGCGGTACACGCTTTCGGCATATTTGGGACTTTCCGGATACTCGTCGATAACACGCTTGTATAGCGGAAGTGCGCGCGCGTATTCGTACTGCCGGTATAAAGATTCACCCGCCCAAAACAAAGCCGACGGCAGCAAGGGGTGATCCGGATAGTTTGAAACAAAAGCGGAAAAACCTTCGGCCGATTCTTCGTACAGCCCCAGTCCGAAGCGCGCAAGCTGAATTTGATATTTTATATTCGGAATGTACGGACTTGAAGGAAAGCGGCGCGAAAAAACATCGGCATCGCGCAAAACCGCGTAATAATCGCCCACGTGCATTTCGGTTAAAATCATCAAAAGCCATACTTCTTCGGAAGAAGACTCTTTTACGCCTGCGGCTTTCCGCAAAAAGAACAAAGCGTTCGACCAATCTTTATTTTTATACGCTTCGAGCCCGTACACCAAGTCTTCGCCGTACGCATATCGGGAAGCGTCTTGCGTTTGCGCAAAAGATGCTGCGCACAAAAAAAGCGCACAGCACACGGCAAAAAAAGTTTTACCCGATGCTTTCATTTTTTACGCTCTCCCACTGCAAGGTACCGTCGAAAAACGACGAGCCCGAAACGATAACGTCTACTCCCGTTTCGGCTACGGTGCGCACATTGCGTCCGTTTACGCCGCCGTCAACCGAAACCGCATAAGCATAACCGTGCTTTTCGCGCAAGCGCACAAGCTCTTTGATTTTTTCCAAACAAAGCGGTATCAGTTTTTGCCCGCCGAAACCGGGATTAACGGTCATGACGAGCACAATGTCGACATAGGGCAACACGGCTTCCAGCGCGCTCACGGGAGTGGAAGGCACCAGGCTGATGCCGGCCTTTTTTCCCATCGCATGAATCCGCTCGATCAAGCGGTGACAGTGGATAACGTTTTCCCAATGGAAGGTCAAAGAATCGGCCCCCGCTTCGGCAAAGCTTTCGACATGCTGTTCCGGATTATTTATCATAAGATGAACGTCAAAAGGCAGCGGGCTCAATGGCCGCAGCGCACGCACGACAACTTGTCCGAACGAAATATTCGGCACAAAGGAACCGTCCATCACGTCGATGTGAATCCAGTCGGCTCCGTCCTTTTCCATTTTTTTAAAGGACGAAGCAAGGTCGGTAAAATCGGCCGACAAAATCGACGGCGCGAGTAAAGGCTTTTTCATACATATCATAGTAACAAACAAGTTGAATTGTGTAAATGGGTACATCCGCCGCCAAATTACACTTTGAACTTCTTTACCTCATCGGTTAAGCTGTCTATACTCGCCTTATTTTTTTGCGTAATTTCATTTACTTCCTGTATGGCGTTATTTATTTGAACGGCACCGGTAGCCATTTCGTTCATACTGTCGGTAATGATCCGGGTAAGATCGTCCAGCTTACGCATCTCCTCGGCAACTCCTTCGCCGCCTTTGAGCATTTCCTCGGACCCCGCCTTTACCTCAACCGTTACCGCATTGATACTTTTAATGGCTGAGAGTACTTCTTTGCTGCCGTTTTCCTGTTCCCTCATCGCTTCGGTCAGACGGTCGCTCATATTTTTTACCTGCTCGGCCAAACTGAAAATAACGTTGAATTTTTCCTCCGCCGTTTTCGAAGAAGCCGACAGCGCTTCTATTTCGCCGGACAGCGTTTTAAGCGTATTCGTTATCGTTTTACCCTGTTCAGCCGAATCTTCGGCAAGTTTGCGTATTTCATCGGCAACAACGGCAAAGCCCTTACCCGCTTCGCCCGCATGGGCGGCTTCGATTGCGGCGTTCATCGCAAGCAAATTGGTTTGACTCGCAATGTGCTGAATGACGTTCGAGGCTTCCAAAAGACCGCCCGATTCTTCGGCTATTTTTTGAGTTACGCTGTTGGCAGTGACGACGGTTTCTTTGCCGTCACCGGTCGCATCCGCAAGCGTTTTGATCACTTCGTCGGTTTTTTCAAGCGTTTGTCCGATCGAGCCGATGTTTGCAACCATCTGCTCAATAGCGGCGGACGACTCGGTAACGCTTGATGCCTGCGTTTCGATACTCTCGTTAAGCTGATTGATTGTGCGCACAATCTGTTCAACCGTTGCCGCCGTTTCGGTAACGCTTGCCGCTTGCGTGAGCGCCTGTTGTTTTACGCCGTCGATGTTGGAGCTTATTTCGTGTACGGCACTTGCCGTTTGCGTCATATTCGAGGCAAGCTCGTTGCCGATAACCGCCATTGATCCGGAACTGTTTCCGACGGCCTTTATCGATGTGCCTATCTTTTCAATCGTTTCGTTGAAATATTCGGCCATATCGGTAATTTCATCGTTGCCGTGTACGGGCAGACGTACCGTAAGATCTCCGTCACCGTGCGCAATATCCTGCAACGCATCGACGGCGGTTTGAATCGGTTTTACTATCGTGCGCGCGACAAAGTAGATGACGGCAAACGCGATAACCAAAATGATCCCGGTAAGACCTATCAGCGAAAGACGCAGGGTGTTTACCGTCCCCAAAAATTCGTTTACGGGAGCGCGGATAATAATCGACCAATCGGTTGTCTGCATTGTCGCAAAAGAAGCGATGTACGATTCATCTTCGTATGTGTAGTAACCGATTTCGCTTTCGTCGGTGTCCAAAACATGTTCCAAAAAAGCGGCCGGCGAAGCAAGCGCTTCGTTTGTTTTCGCCTGCTCGATAATGTTTGCCTGGCCTTTAACCAGCTCGGCATTTTTATCGGCGATAATAATACCGCTGTTGCCCATAATATAGCAATTGCCCGTTTTACCGACAACAAGGTCCTTAATCTGCTCGGAAAGCCACAGTCCGTCAATATCGGCGCTCAAAACACCGATAATCCGGCGATTGCCGTCGTAGATCGGAACGGCAATAACTTGAATAAGTTTTTGCGTTGTTTTTGAAACAAGCGGTTCGGAAAGAAACGTTTTCCCGCTCCGTGCCGATTGAAACCACTCCCGATCGCCGACCTGAGCATTCCCGTCAACGCTATGAAGCGTACCGTTAAGTTCACTGAAATCCAATTCCTGAATGGACGTATTAAACGCGGCCTGTTCCTTGAGCAGTTTGATTTTTTCCGCGTTTGAAACGGAGGGATCCGTAAACATGGGCATACGCGCTATATCTTCAAGAAATTGCCAAAACGAACCGATACGCCCGTCTATTATTCTCGAAACATCGGTCGCCTTGTCGATAAGGTGCGTCTCCACTTTTTCGATAACCGCTTTGCGCGACGAAAGTATGGCAAGAACGGATAAGGTAAAACCCGCCGCCAAAATCAATAATCCGAAGACAAGGATAAGTTTGTAGCGAATGGAAAAACGTTTTTGTTTCATTGCAACTCTCCCATATTATAGAGTTATATACAGTATATCACCAAAGATATCCTATGGAAAGAAAAATTTAAAAAAATGCGGCAAAAAAAAACGCTGCATTGACTAAAAATGCCGAATCTGCGATAATAGAAAAAGTATTATGGGTATTCCGTCTGAGACAGGACTAACCGCGGCTTTTAACGCGCTCACGGAGGGAGATCCCCGCAAAGCAAAAGCGGTACTGGAACACGCGCTTTCGAACGATCTTGAAAATCGGGAACTGCTGTTCGCGCTTAAATGCGTGAATTTTTGGTGCGATATAATCGAAAGCGCGCAGCGAATGACCGATGCGTACCGGCGTGCGGAACTTTTGCTGGATCAGTGGAAACGCTTTACCGCGTACATACGGGAAAGCGGTGAAACGTACGAACAATCCCTGTATGCGGTACGGAAGGCCGTATGTACGTCGGCATTGGAAAGTTATTGTTCCATGCTGAATGAAAAAAACAAAACGTTAAAAGCCGAAATACTGTCGAAAGCCGGTTTATGCAATAAGCTGTTGGGCGACTATGAAGCAGGCATACGTTTTTTTCAGGACGCAAATACGCTGAGCCCGAACTGCGCGGATATTCTCGCCGAAATGGCGGATTGCTACGCGTTGTGCGGCCAGGAAAAAACCGCAAAGGTGCTGTTCCGAGAAGCGTTTTTTATCGATCCGCAAAAGGTCGACAATTCGTTTTTGGAATCCGAGCTGTTTTGCCGCCTTGCCGAGCGTACCGCTCAAGCGGGGTACGGCGGACAGGCGCTGCAGGAATGGATACCGGTGTACGGCGTGCTGTACGGCGTATTCAACATAAAGCGGGAATTGCGGGCGCTCGAAGCGGGAAAACTAAAGCAAGCGGTTTTTGCACTTGAAAACGAATTAAAAGAAAGCGACAAGGAGCCGGAACTGCTTGTCCCGCGCCTTATAAATCGTTATTTTTGGCTTATAGACCATTATATGACAACAAACGGAGAGCGCGCGCGGATAAATGAAATACTGCTGAAAATCAAACTGCTCGACAGTTCGATATACGATATGTATACGGTATAAAACGGCAGACTCAAATAGTTGTGGGAGATGATAAAAAGCACCGGCAAAACAGTGCCGCCGCTTTTTATCTCGAGTTTGCTTTGCAAACTCGCATATTGTATGTGCGCTCAAACGCGCACGGCTAAAAACTTTTGTAGAAAGTTGCAACTTCCTGCAAAAGTTTTTATTGGAGAAGGTTATGTCGGAAACATTGATAAAGTCGGTTCAGAGCATGCTGACTGAAGAAAAATGGACGCGGGCAACTATCGGAAGTTATACAAAAAATCATTTTATCGAACTTGCCGCCGTTGTGGAAAAAGCCCGTGCCGAAAACTGCATGGACGAAGTTCAAAATGCATGCAACGAACACCTCGCGCACACAAAAAACAGCATTATCGCTTTGTACATTTCCGGTATGCTCGCCTTAAAGAAAAAGACGCTCGATAATTCCGCCCTCATATCGCTCGTAACGATTTTTCAGGACAATCATAAAAATCCCATCGTCATCTATTTGTGCGAAAGCATTTTGGACGAAGACGAAAGCAATAAATTCGCCCTGCGCACGCTCGCAAACGCGTACCGCGAAGAAAACAGCGATAAAATCTGGGACGTATACGAAAGCTTGGTAAAACTCGACTACGAAGAAGCCGACATCGCAAAACTTTTAGCCGAAAAATACGAAAAAGACGGCAAAAAAGAAGACGCGGTGGACTATTACAAAAAAGCGCTTTTGCGCTACGTCAACCGCAAAACCGTCAATCAAATAAAAGAAATATGGACAAAGCTCGTATCGCTTATTCCCGAAGAAATAGACTTTTTCTATTTGGTACAGCGCAAAATCGCCAAAACCATCAGCGACGTGCGCAGCGCCGCCTTAATGCAGGAACTGTTCGTCTACTACAAAAACAAGCAGGATTGGGATACGGCAATCGATATTTTAAAACTTATTTTATCGATAGACGAAAAAGATTCGGCGGCGCGCAAAGACTTGGTAGACTGCTTCCGCGGCAAATACGCCGACCACAGCCAGCTTGAAGATTACATCCGCATTTCGAACTTAACGCAAAGCTGGCGGAACGTTTTCGAAGCGATAAGCGACTTTGAAAAGCACATCGCCTTCGATGCAAAGAACTTCGTGTTTCACCGCTCGTGGGGCGTCGGCCTTATCCGCAAAGTAAAAGATGACGAGATTTCAATCAACTTCGGAAAAAAATTCGGTATACGCAGCATGTCGCTTAAAATGGCCGTCAATGCGCTGCAGCCTTTGCAAAAAGACCACATTTGGGTTTTAAAGGCGACCAAATCGAAAGAAGAATTGGCCAAAATGATTAAGGCCGACAAAGCCTGGGCTTTAAAAGTCATCATCAAAAGCTTCGGCAACAACTGCGACTTTAAGCGCATAAAAGCCGAACTGGTGCCGACGATTCTTACGCCGGGTGAATGGACAAGCTGGAATACCGGAGCGCGCAAAGTGCTCGAAAACGATCCGACCTTCGGCGTCAACCCGAACGATATTTCAATGTACACCGTGCGCGACAGGGCAATCTCGCAGGAAGAAAAACTTTCAAACGAGTTTAAAGCCCAAAAGCAGTTTTTTATGCGCATCGATATTTTAATGCGCTTTGCCGAAGACGCCGATCCGGAATCCGAATTGTTCGCCGACATCTTCTCGTACTTTACCGGCTATCTGCGCGCATTTTCGTCAGTAAACGAACAAACCATCGCGGCCTTTTTGGTTATAAAAAGAATCGTTACGCGTTTTCCGCACATGAATCCCACTATTTCGTACACCTTCGAACAGCTGTATAAAGAATTGGAAAACCCGAACGCAACCTATCTTGCGCTCAAGGATACGAAAAACACGTATTTGCGCAAGGACTTTCTCAGCTGCATCCGTACCCTGCTCGCCGATTGGCCGCAGCAGTACGTGCGCCTGTTTCCGACCGTATTACAGGAAGACATGCTGACCGCCCTTTTGAATAACGGCCGTGTCGATTTGGTCAAGCAGCTTGCCGTCAATTCGTTTGAAAACTACCGCGATTACCGCGAGGCGGTTATCTTCTTTTTCCGCGACTGCCAAAACGAAGACTGGTTTAAAGAAACCGGTATCGGCTTTGAAAAACAGCTTATCACGCTCATACATATTTTGGATTTGACGTTCCGCGAAATCGTAAACCACCGCGACACGACTGAAAACCGCAAAATCAATCGGCACATACAGCAGCTGTTGTTTAAGGAAAATACCCTGCTCAATTATATGCTCGAAAACGACGAAGATACGATTACGCGCTTGTACACGCTCGTAAACGACGTGCGCGATTTGGATCCGGCAATCAAAATGAATATGCGCAACCGCATTTTGGAAAAACATCCGGGCTTTAAGTTTTACGGAATGGAAGAAAAAACCGTCGTTACGCGCGGCCTCATCGTTACGGCAAAAATGCTCGAGCAAAAAAAGCAGCAGCTCGAACACATCATTTCGGTGGAAATTCCGGACAACGCAAAAGAAATCGGCGAAGCGCTCGCTCAGGGCGACTTGAGGGAAAACGCCGAATACAAGGCGGCAAAGGAACGCCAGCAGCAGCTGAATACGACGGCGTCGCGCCTGCAGGACGAAATCGACCGCGTACAGATATTCGATCCGTCAACCGTTACGACCGCCCGCGTATCTTTCGGTACCACCGTTTTGCTGTTCAATAAAGAAAGCGGCAAAGAAGAAGAATACACGATTTTGGGCCCGTGGGAATCCGATCCGGACAACAAAGTCATTTCGTACATGTCGCCGTTCGGCAATGCGCTGATGAACGCAAAGGAAGGCGACGAGCTTAATTTTGAAATCAACGAACAAAATTACGCATACGTTGTCAAGCGCATTACCGCGGTACAGTTTTAACGGGAAAGTTGACAAGCATGCATAACAGAAATATAATTATAATATAATTATGAATGCCATATAAAGTAAAACACGGTATAAGTTTTGAAGAAGCTCAAACCGTGTTTTATGATAATAATGCTTTATTGATAGCTGATCCGGAACATTCGAATAAAAACGACAATCGCTTCGTTATGCTGGGGCTCAGTTTTAATCTTCGACTTTTAGTTGTATGCCATTGTTATCGTGAGGGAGATATTATCAGAATTATTTCAGCAAGAAAAGCGACGAAGACTGAAGGGAAACAATACGGAGGGCAATTATGAAAGAAGAGTATGATTTTTCACATGCAATCAAAAATCCCTATGTCGATAAATTGAAAAAGCAAATAACGATACGGTTGGATGATGATATCATCGTTTATTTTAAAAAAATAGCGGAAGAAACGGGCATGCCGTATCAAAATCTGATAAACCTCTACTTGAAAGACTGTGTTCAAAAGAAAAAACAGCTAAAAATCAACTTTGCGTAAAATCGTCGAGCTGTCAAAAAACAACCGATTTTTAGACAGCCCCCTTCACTGCTCGGCAAACAAAGCGTTCACCGGGCAGGGTATATTTTTTAAGCTTCCGGCTTTTGAGTTTTCTTTTGGTTTTTGCCCTTATCGCCGGATAAAGCCGACTCGAGCATATGCAGCGGCTTTTTTACGGTAATTTTCAGCTTGCGCGTTAACGCGTGCTTGATAACCGAAGGCCGCAGGTTTTTCAATTCGACGGCCGCCTTGTCGTATTTTCGCACCAAAGAAATCGCGTCGAATTTACAGCGCGTTACGCACTGACCGCAACCGACGCAAATGTATTCGTCGGTAAGGGTTGCGCCGCAGCCGAGACAGCGCTCGGTTTCTTTTTTGATTTGTTCTTCGGTGAATACGCCGCGCGTATCCTTGAACTTGTTTGACGAAGCCGCCTCGGCGTTTTTTACGCCCGCGCGTTGGCGCGGCAAACGGTCGTAGCCTTCAAGTTTTAAGTTTTCTTTATCGAGCGGTCGGTAATCGCGTTTAATGCGGCCGAGCACCAAACTTTGTCCGGGCTGCACAAAACGGTGAATCGAAATTGCGCCTTCTTTTCCGACTGCAATCGCATCTATCGCAAACTTCGGGCCGGTTAAAATATCGCCGCCTGCAAAGATATCGCTTTGAGCGGTTTGAAAGGTTTGCGGGTCGGCCTTTGCGGTATTATTGCGGTTCAATTCAACCTTGCTGCCTTTGAGTAAATCGCCCCACTCTATCGCCTGCCCGACCGACAAAAGCACAAAATCGGCTTTAACGGTTTTCGTTTCGCTTTCGTCGAATACGGGATTGAAACGCTTGTCTTTATCGAATACCGAAACGCATTTTTTAAATTCGACCGCGCTGACGCGTCCGTTTTCGACGATGATACGTTTGGGTCCCCACGAATTATTTATGCCGATTTTTTCTTCGAGCGCTTCTTCGATTTCTTCTTCAAGTGCGGGCATTTCTTTGCGGCTTTCGAGGCAGAACATGTCGGTTTGTTCGGCGCCGAAGCGGACCGCCGTGCGCGCAACGTCGATGGCGACGTTGCCCCCGCCGATAACGATAACCTTTCCGCTAAGCTTTGTGTCGGAACCGAGATTGACCGAGCGCAAAAAGTCGACGCCGGTTATAACGCCTTGAGCGTCTTCGCCTTCGATATTGAGTTTGCGTCCGGCTTGTGCGCCGATGCCGAGGAAAAATGCTTTATAGCCTTGAGAACGCAGTTCGTCCAAACTCACGTCTTTGCCGACTTCGGTGCCCGTTTTAAACTCGACGCCCAAATCGCGCAAAATGTCGATTTCGGCTTCGACGACTTTTTTTTCGAGGCGAAAGGCGGGAATGCCGAGCGTAAGCATACCGCCGAGTTTTTGCTGCTTTTCAAAAACGGTTACCGAATAGCCTTCGACGGCAAGATAGTACGCACATGAAAGACCCGCAGGGCCTGCGCCGATAACGGCGATTTTTTTATCTTTGTAGTCGTGTTTGATTCTCGGCACAAAACGGTGCGCATCGTTTAAGTCCTGCTCGGCGATAAACTTTTTAATGTCGTCTATCGCGATCGGTTCGTCTATGTCGCCTCGGGTACATGCCGATTCGCAATAGCGCGGACACACGCGGCCGCACACGGCGGGAAAGGGATTTTCGAATTTAATCAATTCCAGCGCTTCTTTATATTTGCCCTGCGATGCAAGTTTTATATAGCCTTGAATGCCGATGTGAGCAGGGCATTCGGCCTTGCACGGGCTCGAACCGCTGTCCGCGGCAACCTTGGCGTTTGTACGGTAATCGGCGTTCCAGTCGGCCGGGCCCCATTCGCGGTCGCGCGGCGTCGGCGTTTTTTTCGTTTTAATCGGATGAACGGCGCACAGTTTTTGTCCGACCTTAAGCGCGTTTACGGGACAATGTTCGACGCATTCGCCGCAGGCAACGCACTTGTCTTTATCCACGTGCGACACATAGTTCGAGCGCACCATATCATTATTGTAAAACATAGTCGCCGTGCGCAGCGAAAAGCACGAACAGCCGCAGCAGTTACAGATAGCGTGGGTTTTGCCCGGCCCGTCGGTATTCGGGATTTGGTGCATCAAGCCGTTGTCCTCGGCGCGGCGGATAATGTCGAAGGCTTCTTCGCGCGTGATTTGGCGGCCGCGTCCCGTGCGTATGTAATATTCCGCGGCGTGCCCCATTTGAATGCACATATCTTCTTTTAAGTGGCCGCAGCCTTCGCCCATAATTTCGCGCGCGGTGCGGCACGAGCAATTCGATACCGAAAACAAATCGTTTTCGGTAAGGTAGGTGGAAATTTCTTCGTAAGAAGCACGCCGCGTTTCACCGGAAACGGTCCGTTCAATCGGAATAACGCGCATTAAACCCATGCCGACCGGAAACAAACCGGCGGTTTTCGGCCCGCGCACGCGGCCATAAGCTTCGAATGCTTCGGCTATTTGCGGGTATTTTTTGGCGTTTTCTTTGTGGTTCACCATCATTTCCATAACGCCGGGAATCCACAAATCGAGCCAATACTTATCCGTACCGTCGATCGTGTTTACAAAGCACGCGCCGGTGTCGGCGAGTTCGGCCAGCAATTTTGACACCTGTTCGACCGGCTTACCCGCAAGCGCGGCAACCTCGTCGGCGCTTTTCGGCTTGCGTAATTCAAGGAACATTCCCAAATCGGCCATTTCGTCCGATACGACCGGTTCAAGGATTCTGTATTCGGGATCCGTTTCCGTAATGGCGCCCTTCGTTCCCCGTTTCGTCCTATTGATGTGGTTGGCAAAGTCCAACACCCGCTCTTTTACCATAATTGTGTTTCTCCTGTACTGCCGTGTTTTCTTTATGTGTTTTGCTTTATGCGTTTTTCCATGCGCGGATTTCCGTCCGTAAATAATCCGCCCATCGCTCAATACCCTCGCCCGTTTTTGCCGAAATCGGAATGATTTTTGCATTCGGGTTCAATTTTTTGATATGCTCTTTAAAGACATCCAAATTGAAATTAAAGAATTCCGCTGCATCGATTTTATTGACGAGGATAACATCGACGACTTTAAACATAAGCGGATACTTCAGCGGCTTGTCATCGCCTTCGGGCACGCTTAAAATCATTGCGTTTTTTGATGCACCCGTATCGAATTCGGCGGTACAGATAAGGTTGCCTATATTTTCCAACACAACCAAATCCAGTCCCGAAGCGCCCAGCTCGTCCAAGCCCTGACGCGTCATATCGGCGGTTAAATGGCACATGCCGCCCGAATGCACTTGAATAACCTTTGCCCCCGTCGACGCGATGGTATGAGCGTCCACGTCGGAATCCAAATCCGCTTCGATAATGCCGATTTTTATTTCATTTTTAAGCGTTTCTATTGTACGCATCAATGTCGTAGTCTTTCCCGAACCGGGCGACGACATTAAATTCAGCAAAAAGATTTTATCTTTTTTTAAATCGGCACGCAGCGCATCCGCGCGTTTTTCGTTGCTTTCGTACACGCTTTTTTTAATTTCGATAACTTTGAATTGTTGCATGAGAGTCTCCGTAGATATTCGTCCGTTCACGGAAATTTTTACTTGACCTATTGTACGCTCATTTTTTTGTTTTGTCAAATACCTGTAAAAAAATATCGTTAAAAAAATCACTTAAAAAACTTGACGGGTTTTAACATGGGTACCGCAAAAAAACAAAGAGCGACGGCAGCAAAGACATGCTGTGGCCCGATATGCTGTGGTTTTGGATTATCGCATACGACGTATGGAATTTCGCCTACACGTACAACTGCCTTCCCGGCCACTCGTGGTACTGCGGCTTGGCGCTGCTTATAAACGCCGCCGTTTTTGTATACATGATTTACAAAACGCAATCCGTACAAAGCCGAGTTGTATACCGATTTGCAGGCGTACAAAACGGTTAAAGCCCTTGCCGAATAAGGGGAGATACGGACAAATTCACTTTTCAAAAGTGAATTTGTCCGACCTGCAAGATATTATGCCGATTATAAGGTGCCGAACTGAATATCAGCCGATATGTGATCTTTGTTCACTCCCCCTTCGTTACCGTTCCTAACTAAGCGTATCCCCGTCACATATAGATGTTTTGCAGGATAGTGATCCCGCACCATACAAATATGAGGTTTCCCCCACCAATTTGCACCTCTAACTACTTTATAATCTCGTTTATTTTTTGTTCCGAAAGGCGGCATCCGTATCTGATCTATCGTATCCACCGAAGGGTTCTCTTTAGGAAGCCATTCAAACATCACTTTATCGTACCAATCCCAACACCATTCATCAGCATTACCTGCCATATCATATATTCCCAACTCATTCGGTTTCATCTGCCCCACAGGATACGATGCCTTTCCGAACGCGGCAACTTCGGTAATATCATTGCTTCCGGCATACAGGTATCCTTTTGATTCTTGCCCGCCTCTTGCAGCATATTCCCATTCGGCATCGGTTGCCAATCTATACCCGTTCGCACTTTTATTCCACGTTACTTCTATTACGTCGTTTTTATGCTCGGGTAAACGGTCTAAACTGTAACACACTTCCAATCCGTCTTTCATACTTGCCCAATTACAAAACACTATCGCATAATACCAACTCATCTGTTGTATCGGACAATCTTCCGTCGGTATGGTATCCTTAAACTTACCTATCGTATGCGCTTCTTCCCAATCCCAATCATAGACAAGCGGTACTTCCTGCAAAAACAGTCTCCATTGAGCTACCGTTATTAAATACTTGGCCATATAAAACGAAGATAATTCAACCTCATGCGGTAAATTATCTTCTTCAGATTCCGCTCCCATTATAAAACTCCCGCCTGCAACATATACCATTTCCGGTTCAAAAGAACCTTCCAGTGCCCGCAGTACGAGTTTTTCTTTTACAGGTTCTTCAAGAACAACTGTTGACTCCGCTTTATCGCTCTCTTCGACTACGCCGGTATTTACATTTTCCGCATCGGTAATCCGCTTTCTGCTGCAAGAATACAACAGCGCCAAACACACTGTTACAAGAATTAAAATTCGATACTTCATCTTTTTTCTCCGAACTTAGGTTTGATAGAAAAGCTTCCCGTAAGTTCCCATTTGCCATTTTTGTCGGCTCCCACGCGGCGTATAATGTTTTGTTTGTTTTATCTGCCACCGCGGCCGCTCCTATCTTCGCACGGGTTCCGGTTCGGAAAGGGTTTCCGCGGGGAGGACTGACGCAATCTGCGGTATGCCTTTTTTTATGCGGATGAACAGCGCGTCGGCGCCTTTGATTTTTTTCGCATCGATAAGCGCCGTATCGCCGCGTGCGCATTCGCCCGAGATTATTTTGAGTGCAAGCGGATCTTCTATCTCGCGCTGAATTAAACGGCGCATCGGGCGCGCACCGAAAGCAGGCTCATAGCCGTGAGCGGTTAAAAATGAACGCGCTTTTGCCGACAGGCTTATATGTACATGTCGTTCGTCCAAGCGGGCGCTCAATTCGTTTATTTGAAGTTCCAAAACCGCCGCAACTTCCTTTTCGCTTAAGGGCGTAAAAACCACCGTATCGTCTATGCGGTTCAAAAGTTCCGGGCTTAAAATCCGCTTAAGTTCGTTGAGGGCGTCCGCTTTTATATTCGCGTAATCCATAATCGCTTCGTCCGAAACGGAAAAGCCGAGACGGTTTTCGTTTGAAATACGGCGCACGCCCGCGTTACTGGTCATAATGATAAGCGTATTTCTGAAATTGACGACGTGTCCCAAATTATCGCGCAGCTCGCCTTCTTCAAGCACTTGCAAAAGCAAATTGAATATATCCGGATGCGCCTTTTCGATTTCGTCGAGCAGCACAATCGAATACGGATTTTTACGCACGTGTTCGGTTAAAACGCCGCCTTCTTCGTAGCCCACATATCCCGGAGGAGCCCCGGTAAGCCGGCTTGAATTGTGTTTTTCCATATAGTCGCTCATATCGACACGGATTAGGGCGTCTTCCGAGCCGAATAAAAAACGCGCAAGGCTTTTTGCCAAAAGGGTTTTACCGACGCCGGTCGGGCCCAAAAAGATGAATGAACCCAGGGGGCGTTTTGCCGACGATACGCCCGAACGCGAGCGGCGCACGGCCGAACAGACCGTCCCGATCGCTTCGTCCTGCCCGATAACGTATTTGTGCAGTTCGGCTTCCATATTCATCAAGCGCGCGGTTTCCGAAGAATCAAGCTGTTCGACCGGAATTCCGGTCATGCCGGCAACGACCGAACAGACGTCTTCGACGCGTACCGTATTTTGTTCGGAATCCGATTTGCGCTGTTTGCCGAGCAAGTCGAGTTCGATGCGGAGTTCGTGCACTTGATCGCGGACTTTCGCGGCTCCTTCGTAATCCTGTTCCTGCACCATAAGCTGTTTTTCCCGCGTAAGCGTTTGGATGCGTTTTTCGATTTCGGCAAGTTCGGACGGACGCGAATCGTCCTGTATTTTTTTCATTGCGCCGCTTTCGTCCAAAAGATCTATCGCTTTGTCGGGCAAAAAGCGGTCGGTAATATAGCGTTTCGAAAAACGCACTATCGATTCGATAACGTCGTCGGCATAGGTTACGCCGTGAAACTGTTCGTAGCGGCCTTTTATGCCGGTTAAAATCGCCCGCGTTTCTTCGTCGGAAGGCTCGGAAACGTGAACGATTTGAAAGCGCCGCTCAAGCGCGGCATCCCGTTCAAAATATTTGCGGTATTCTTTAAGCGTCGTCGCCCCGATGCACTGCAATTCTCCGCGCGACAGGGCGGGTTTTATCATGTTCGCCGCGTCCATTGCGCCTTCGGCTCCGCCGGCGCCGATTACCGTATGCAGTTCGTCTATAAACAAAATAATGTTTTTGGCTTCGTAGATTTCCTTCATTATGCGTTTTAAGCGCTCTTCAAATTCGCCGCGGTACTTTGTGCCGGCGACGACCAAAGCCAAATCGAGCGTTAAAAGGCGCTTGCCGACCAAACCGGAAGGAACGCGCTCTTCGGCAATGCAGGATGCCAAACCTTCGACGATTGCCGTTTTGCCGACTCCCGGTTCCCCGACGAGAACGGGATTGTTTTTGCCGCGGCGCGACAATATTTGAATTACCCGGCGGATTTCCGCGGAACGGCCGACAACCGGATCCAAAGCGCCGTTTTTCGCAAGTTCGGTTAAGTCGCGCCCGAATTCTTTGAGCAGCGAGGGCTGCTGCGATTTTCCCTGTGCAAAATGGGCCGGACGCACGTTCGCTCCGGCAAAAACTTTTTCGTACGCCGACGAAGGAATTTGCACTGCGGCGGCTTCAACCGCACGGCGCACCGTATCCGGCGTGATGCCTGCTTTTTGAAAAAACTGGGCGCAAATGCTTTGTTCTTCGCGGATCGCACCGAGCAAAAGATGTTCGGTACCCACATAATCGCGGCGCAGCGAGCGCGATTCTATAGCCGCCATATCGACTACCGTGCGCAGGCGGCGCGAAGCCGGAATTTCGGAAAATACCGAAAACGAAGCATGCATCGGTATGCCCTGTTCGAGGGCAAGCTGAAAAGCCAAAATATTTATTTTTAAAAACTGTAAAACGGCATAACCCAAACCCGAAGCGCTTTTTGTAAGCGCAAGCAGCATGTGTTCGGGCAAAAGTTCTGCGGCTCCCGTTTTTTTACCTTCATCCTGCGCAAAAACCGTCAGCACTTTTTGCGCCCTGGGCGAAAGACCTTTTATCATTGCACACTCCTTTAGCTACGCATAAATCTGTACGTTTTCGAGCGCTTCCTGCATAATGAGCGAACGCAATCGTGCATGCTGCATTTCGGGCGTATTGACGTCGTTTTCGAATTTAAATCGCTCGTTGCGGTTTACGAATTCGATATGGGCTTCGCGCGTGCGGTAAGACAGGGCGAATAAATCGCTCTCTTCGATACAGGTTAAAATGCCGGTATCTTTTCCCCATTTTATACGGAACAGAGCGTCGATACATTCGCGTTCGGTTAAAAAGCGGCTGTATTTTACGCAGGAAAGCGCCTTATACACAAAATCGCGCAATGCCGTCGGTTTAGTATCGGCAGTTTTCTTCCGAAACATTCGCTCGGATTCGGAAACGGCGCGCACGGCTTCGTTTAAAGAGGCGATTTGGTCTTTTTCGCCGCCCGTAAAGCAGCGCCCGGTACTTATTTTGTAGCAGCTTCCGAGCGCGGGAGAAAAGCCGTCGTCTGAAGATGACGTATAGCCGAAGCAGGGCGAAACGGAAAAGCCCTTGTCTTCGAGGTCGGCGCACAAAGCGGTAAGGCCCTTTGTTTCGCGGTTAAAAAAAGTCAGCGAGGGCAAATGCACAAAACAGGACAATTTCATACCCGTTCCCACATTGTCCACGGAAGCGTTCAAATAGCCGAATTCCACCGACGCGGCAAACTGAACTATGTTTTGCAGCGCATCGTCCACGTTTTTTATAATCGAATACACTTCATCGGTGTCTAAACCCGCACCGAAACAGATAAGGCGCACATGGTCTTCGTCGTTTACCGAACACACCAGTTTTCCGTCGGTACGCACGACAATGCCCGCAACGGGATTGCTCAGTTGAAAGGGCGATAAAACGCCCCGTTCGGACAAAATGCGGCAGCCGAGAGCATCCAGTTTTTTTACGCTCAGCGCCTGATAGCGCTCCGGATGCTCGATGCGCGAAAAGGCGTCGAATACGAGCGTTTGCACGCGCTCGCCGTCGTCGCGGCTGAAGCACGATGGAAACGGAAAGTTCACGAAATTCCGCGCAAGACGGATCCGTGTGGAAAGCACAACGTCGTTTTCGGCACCCGCTTCGTTATACCATGCCTCGCCCGGCTCATTCATAAAAGGGTTCCCCGGAATGATCGTCCGCACCGGTTAC
The DNA here is from genome assembly GCF_000413055.1 of Treponema maltophilum ATCC 51939. Lineage (NCBI taxonomy): Bacteria > Pseudomonadati > Spirochaetota > Spirochaetia > Treponematales > Treponemataceae > Treponema > Treponema maltophilum. The sequence continues at coordinate 1,463,348 of NZ_KE332518.1, forward strand.
GGCAGGCGATTCGAGCGTCTTTAAAAAATCGCGGTACATGGCGGCTTTTTCGTATTCTTCGTTCGCAAGGGAGGCTTTCAGTTTTGTTTGTATGGCCATGCGGTCGGTAAGCAGCGAACGGAAATACGCGAGCTTTTTCGGCATGGATCCGGTGTACGGCAAATCGATACCCTTTTTGCCGAGCATGTCCTGCACTTCGGTTTTAAAAGCCGAATAGCATTCGGGACAGCCGACCTGCCGCGTTTTGCGTATATCGTCGAGGCTCCGTCCGCAAACGGAACACACTTTTTTTTCGGCGGTAAAGCCGTTTATAAGATTTTCAATATTCATAGCGATTTTTTCCGATGAAGCGTCAATCCCCTGCTCTCTCGCACATTCTTCGCACAAGTGAATTTCTTTTTTTCCCTGCATGCTCAATTGCTGAACAAAGATTACGGCTTCGCGTTTGCGGCATACATCACAAATCATCATTCACCTCGTTTTCTCAGATTTTTCTGAGAATATGCAGGGGTTTTTCCTTACCCGCACGGACGGCCGGAAAAACGGAAACCAGTGCAGACAAACAAAGCGTTTGCCCCGCAATAAAAAAAATCTTCCAAAACGGAATATGCACCGGTATCGTTTGCAAGTAGTATTCGGGATTCAAAAAACTGACCGACGCATGCGCCGAACCCTCGCTTATAAGATACCACAAATTTAAAATAAGGTTAACCGCATGTTCCATAAATCGGATAATTTCGTTGCAGTTTACGGCGCAGACAAGGCCCAGAGGAAGCCCGAGACAAAGGCCCGCCGCGCCGCAAAGCATGCCGGTTACCAAAAAAGCCGCGCCTATCCCGGCGGAATCCGCGCCGATACTCTTTAGTATGGCGATTTCTTTTTTGCGTTCCATTGCGACCATAATAAGGGCCGAAGAAATATTAACCGACGCGATGAGCAGGATTAAAAACATAATAAGCATTAAAAGCATTTTGGTCGACGCGTAGTTTTCATATTGCGCGGTGTTTACGTCGCTCCAGCGGCGCACCTCAAATCCTGCGGGCAGCAGAGAATCGACCGCGCGGTACAAAACGTTCAATTTATCCGAAAACGGAAAGTCCGTTTCTATTCCGATTCCGGTTTCCGATGAACTTTCGGGTAAAAAATTAAAACCCGTTTCAAGCGGTAAAAATACCCACAGCGCATCTATTTCTTCGTAGCCGGAAGATACGATGCCCGCAACCTTGCACGAAAGTATTTTCGGCCGCACGCGCGAAAGAGAAGCGTCCGCCGCAATAAGACGGATGTTGTCGCCGACTTGTACGCCGAGCTTTTCGGCGATGCCCTTTCCGATAACGGCGCTTTTGGAATCGGGGAAGGCGGCGTCGCCTGCAAGCACTTCGATATAGGTTTTAAAGGCGCCGTTGTTTTTAAAAATATCGCCGTCAACGGCGCGTATTGCGGCTCCGGTGCGGTTTTGTTTTCCCGCAGCCAACGCAATTCCCTGTTTTTCAATAAAGGCTTTGCCGCCGGCATCTTTTTCAATTTTGTGCGCCAATTCTTCAAGGTACCCGATTCGGCTTTCGCCATCCGGTGAAAAATCGGCCGGACACAAAACCCGCAGATGATAGCTGGAAAGTCCTATCATGCGATCGGTAATGCCTTCTATCATGCCGTCGGCTACGACCATAACGACGATGAGCGGCACTAAGCTGAGCGCAATACCGAACACCGCCCCGAAAAGGCTTTTGCGTCCGTTCGAAACGCTGTGTATGTTCGGTTTTATAATACGGAGCGCATATAAAAGCGAAGATTTAAAGGTCATATACGAGCCTGCCCTGTTTTATGCGCAGACATTGATCCGCGCCGGAAGTTAAAGACAGATCGTGGGTTGCCATGATGAGCGTTTTGCCGTATTTTTCGACCACCGAAAAAAGCAGTTTGCCCACCAAATGCGCGTTTTCCGGATCCAAATTTCCGGTCGGCTCGTCGGCCAAAATAAGCTCGGGATCTGCGATAAGAGAGCGTGCGACGGCGGCCCGCTGACGTTCGCCGCCCGAAAGCTCCGAGGGCAGATGGTGCATGCGTTTTTCCAAGCCGACGTCGCACAAAAGCCGTTCGGCGCGAAGCCGCGCTTCTTTTTTCGGAACGCCTTTCATGTAGAGCGGCAAAAAGACGTTTTCCAAAGCCGTAAAATCTTTTAAAAGATAATGAAACTGAAATATCAATCCCAAAAAGTCGGCGCGGTAAAGCGCCGCGTTTTCTTCATCCAAAGACGTAACTTCGTAGGGACCGACTTGCACTTTTCCGCCCGATGCGTTGTCCAAGGCGCCGATAATATTGAGCAGGGTGCTTTTGCCGCTCCCGCTTTCGCCCAAGATAACGGTTTTGCTTCCGCGTTTTAAATTCACGTTTACATCGGAAAAAACGGTCAGTTTTTCGCCCGCCCCGCTGTATATTTTGGTAAGATTTTCGATCCGTATGAGGTTGTTTTCGGCCGTATCATTCATAACGCAGCACCTCCGCTATTGAAAGTTTTAATATGTTTTTGCTCGCGAAGTACGAAGCGCTTAAGGCGGACAAAATGCCGAAGATTGTTATGAGTGCGGTTTCGCCGAAAAACATGCGCGCAGGGATTTGCGCGTAAAACATAAACATCGGGTTTTCGCTTACGTACATCAAAGCGGCGGGATTGAACAGCAGCGTAAAAAAATACTGAACGTAATACACCGTTTTTGAAATAATCAAAAAAACGGCGTCCATGCGCACGCTTATAAGCATGCCAAAAAGCAATCCGGGAATCGCGCCGCTCAAGCCGATAAGAAGCCCCTGCATAAGGAAGACGGTTTGAATAAAAAACGGCGGAGAGCCGAGGGCCGAAAGCACGGCGATTTCTTCGCGGCGCTCGAAAATCATGCGGCGCATACCGTTAAAAATATTGACGCCGACAACGATAAAGATGATAAAAACCAGCAGCATAAGCACGTTTTTTTCGACTTTTAAAGCGCCGAAAAACGATTTATTGTACGTGCGCCACGATTCGACCGGCACCGATGTTTTATCTTCGAGATATTTTAAAACGCGGCCGTCCTGCGAGGTTTTATACAGCTTAATACCGTATACGGTCGGCGCGGATTGTCCGAGCAGTTTTTTCCCCGTATCGAGCGAAAAAAACATAAAGCTTTCGTTAATTTCCGCGTGTTCGCACGAAAAAATTCCGGCTACCGTAAACACGCGATCGGCGGACAAAAGGTCGACGTCGGAAGAGCCGGACATCGCCAAAAGATTTACCGTATCACCCGGATGCACGCGTAAAGCGCGCGCGAGCGTGATGCCTAAAACCGCCTGATTATCGGAGAGGTCGAAGCGGCCTTCGTACATCGTAATTTCCTTTCTGAAACCTTCGTCCGTTTTACGGATATCTTCAGGCACAAAGCGGATAAAGGCCGCCGCCTGCCGCCCGTTTTTGCCGACGCTTAAAGCCTGCGCTTCCATAAAAGGTATAAAAGTGCGTACAAGCGGATTTTTTTGCAGTTCGCTTTCGAGCACAATTTGCTGCTCCGCGTTTTGAGGGTAAGCGCGCAAATGAAAGGATTGTATTTCCAAAATACTTTCGATTTTCCCCGTTTGAAAACCGTTCATCACGGCGATAACGACAATCAGGGTCATAACGCCGAACGCGATTCCCAAAGAAGAAAGAATGGCGGCTGCGGCGTTGCGTCCGCCCGTATCGACGCGCGCAAAACGGCGCGAAATAAACAAAATCCACGCGGCTTTATTCGTCGTTTTCACAGCGCACGCTCCCGTTTTTTTACGCCGTTTTCGTACACGATTTCGGCGCTGCGATTTTCGTTTTTATAGACGGTAACGATGCGCACATTGCCGGGGAAAAAGAGCGTTTCTTCCCAATCTTTTGCATCCGTATATATTTTTTGTTTTATGCGCTCGCCGTTTACCGAATAGAAAACGTCGGCTTTGTCGCCGCCTTTGCGGTACCGATATTCGGTTTTTTCGCTGCGCGCTTTATTTTTTCCCGGCGATGCTTCCGGCTCATAGGCGATTTGGTATTCGGTCATTCTGAATTGATCGTCGTAGGAAGCCGTTTCGCGGTACAAAAGTTTTTCTTTTTTTGCATCGGAACTTTTTGCCGTGCTCACCGGCGATCCGGCGGCGGTTTTTAAAGCAGCGGCATTTTTTCCATCGGCGGCGGTCCTTTCGGGAGCGGCCGCATAGGTTTCTTTTTTCAGCCACAGTCCTTTTTCGCCGTAAAATTCGTACACGGTTTGCAGGTTTTCTTCGTCGCGCGTTACGGAACGCTCGGGAAAAGGAGAATCACCCTTATAAAAATAATCGGTTTGCATAACCGGAGAAGAAGACGAAGGCTTCCACACCGTCGTTTGTACGAGCCGGTAAGACGAATCGAGTTTTTTTTGCACGAGCTTATCGTCCGAACAGCGAAGCGAAGATGAAGCGCGATTATCTAAAAGCAGGCGCTCCGAACCGTCAAAATAGCGGCGAAGCGATCCGTCGGGGAAAAGAGCGGCGCCTTCGTTAATCGGCACACGGCCGTCTTGAAAAAACACGGAAGCATTTCCCGCTTGGGCGCTTTTGTTCCGTGCCGTCTCGGACAATTCGCCTTTCATCCGCTCTTGCGCAAAAAGGGCGCAAAAGAAAAAACACAGCACACAGAAAAAAAAACACGAAAAAACTTTCACCTTAATCGCCTAAAAAGTTGCGCGCATACCGCTGCGGCTCAAAGGGCAGTATGTCGGCATACGCCTCTCCCGAACCGATAAAGACTATCGGAAGGCCCAGTTCCAAGCCCAGTGAAAAGGCCGTTCCGCCTTTTGCGGACGAATCGCATTTGCTTAAAAAAACGGCGTCTATTCCGACCGCTTCGTGGAACACTTCGGCTTGGCGCAGCGCGTTTTGGCCGGTTGTGCCGTCGAGCACGAGAATTTTTTTATACGCACCGCTTGCGGCCTTTGCGGCGGCAACACGGTCGATTTTTTGCAGTTCATGCACGAGGTTTTCTTTATTGTGAAGGCGCCCGGCAGTGTCGGCAATGACCAAGCCGCCGCCTTTTGCGGCAACGGCGTCGGCCGCATCGAAGACAACGGCAGAAGGATCGCTTCCGTGCCGGTGCGCCACAACGCGCACGCCGAGCTTTTCGCCGTGAAGACACAGCTGCTCTATAGCGGCCGCGCGGAAGGTATCCGCCGCAGCCATAACGATGTTCGGGAAACCCCGATTTTTATAAAAAGCGGCCATTTTGGCAGCCGATGTGGTTTTGCCCGCGCCGTTGACGCCGAGCACCAAATAGATATTGACGGTATTCGGATCGGGCACAAGTTCGATCGACTTTGCAGCTCCTTCCAGCATTGAACACAGCTCTTTTCGCACGGCCTCCGGTTCGGTAAGCTTCAGCGCTTTGCAGCGTTTTTGCAGTTCGTCGGTTAAGCGGTAAGCCGTCTTTGCGCCCATATCGCCTTCAACGAGGGTGTCGGTTAAATCGTCAAAAAATTCTTCATCCATTCCGCTTTTGGCGGAAAACAAATTCTTTATTTTTAAAACAAACTGCGACGCCATAAAAAATCCTAACGGGGTTTGTCGGCCTTTATGCGCTCCGGCAGCAATGAATTGACCGAATGCAAATAAAGTCCCAACTGAACCAAAAAATTAATACCCAAGCCGATTGAAACGCCCGACGCCGCATAGGCGGCAATTTGCCAATTTTGCAGATCGTCGCCTCCGTTTCTGCCCAAAACGCGGGAATTATATTCGTCGACCTGTTTACCCACCAAGATAAAAGCGGCCGGCAGCGATAAAATCAATGCGGCGTACGAATTGTACATTATTCGGCGTTTTTTTTCAATGGAAGAGGCAAGCGAGGCGCCCGGCGGCGGAAGCGTATACTCGGCAATATATTCGCCGGGTTTTTCCGACAAAACGCCTTTTTTGCGAGATCCGCGTTCAAGAATAAAGCGCCTGACCGTATCGCCTTCGACCGCTTCGGCCAAAACGGGAAAACCGTTTACGGTAAACGTATGCTCTTTGCTTTCGTACGGCACGGCCGCAAGACCGTTAAAAAAAAGCGTATACGGCCCGCCCGCTTTCGGCACAACCCGTATCGGCGTTTCGTTCCGCTTTTGAAAACGCACGCGCACGTAAAAATCGCTTTTGCCCGAAAAATCGTAGACAAAAGAAGCCGCTTCAAAGCCCTCGGCTTCGGCATACAGTTCGTGAATGCCGTCCGCAATAAGAACCGACGAAAGAGAATGCAAAAGCCGCCCGTCAAGCCGTACGGACGCTTTTTGCGCGGCGTCCGCAGGCTGAATGTCGAAGGTAAGTCGCGCTTCTTTGCCGTTGCGCAGCGCAACGATGATTTTTTCGGCAAAGCGCTGCGAAAACGCTTCAAGATTATCCATACGGTCGGTTTCGCTCAAATGCAAAACTTCAACCGAGCCCGGATACAGCGTAAGCATTACCTGCACTTGCATATAGTCGCCGAGCCTTCGTATGCTGCCGGTAATAAGACCGCGGATGTCCTTAGGTTCTTCAAGCGTTTCCCGAAACGGCGCAGCGGTTTTTAAAGGCGGGTACGCTTCGGTGCTTGTTTTTTTCCACAGCACGATGTGCTCTTTTACCGGGGAAAAATCGGAAGGCGAAAGCGACGTTTCTTTTTCGGTAATTTTTTCCGCATCGGCCTTTAATAAGCGGATTGTTTTTTCCCGTGCGACGATTTCGCGCGAAAGTTTTTTTTCGTCCGCTTCGGATACGACAAGTTTATCGCGCTCGGCGGTTTTTTGCCCGATATCCGCGTATAAGGCGCGCCTTTGTTCGTTCAGTTTTTTCTTTTCGCGCCGGCACAGCTCTTCGGCGGGAACCGTACGCATGCCCGCATCGAGCGTTTTTTCCAAAATCAATTGGGGAAGAAGAGAAGCCGCCTTGTAAGCGTGATCCGAAGCGGCGTTTTCAAAATTCGAAGAAGCTTCGTCTACGGTAAAAGCGCAGGCGGCAAGCGTCCACTCGGCAAAAACTTCCCGCCCGTCGCTTTGCGGCGAACTTTGCGCATTCAATAAATGCGCATGCAATAAAACGAATGCGAGCATCGGCGCAAAAGTAAGCACCGTCGGCTTATTCACTGCGCGTCTTCTCCGTCGTCAAGCGGCAAGCCCTTCCACTTTGCCGCCAAATACGATTCGATAAACTGATCTATGTCGCCGTCCATAACGGCTTGAATGTTGCCCGTTTCGTGGCGGGTGCGCAAATCTTTTACCATCGTGTACGGCTGGAATACATACGAACGGATTTGGCTGCCCCACGCTATATCTTTTTTTTCCTGAGCGAACTTTGCGTTTTCTTTTTCTTTTTCCTGCCGGTAGTGCTCGTACAAACGGGCTTTGAGCATATTCATTGCGGTTGCGCGGTTCATTGTTTGACTGCGCTCGGTTTGGCACGAAACGACAATTCCCGTGGGAATGTGCGTAAAGCGGACCGCCGAATCGGTTTTGTTGACGTGCTGGCCCCCGGCGCCGCCTGAACGGTAGGTATCCACGCGCAAATCTTCGGGGCGCACTTCGACTTCAATGCTGTCGTCGAGAACGGGAAACACGTATACCGACGAAAAAGACGTATGGCGGCGCGCGTTCGAATCGAAGGGGCTTATGCGTACCAAACGGTGCACGCCTGCTTCCGATTTCAAATAGCCGTATACGTAATCGCCGTTGATTTGCAGCGTAACGGATTTTAAGCCGCCTTCGGCTTCGAGGCGGTCGAGAGTTTCGACCTTATAGCCGCGCCGTTCGGCCCAGCGGATATACATGCGGCACAGCATTTGCGCCCAATCGCATGCTTCGGTTCCGCCCGCCCCCGCATGAATGCTTAAAAAGGCGTTGTTTTTATCGACTTCGTCCGACAGCAAATTCAATATGCTTTGTTTTTCAAAGCCGGCCTTTGTTTTATCGTATAAATCGCCGATTTCGCTTTCCAAACTCGCATCGCCCGATTCTTCGGCCAATTCGTATAAGGTTTCCAAATCTTCCGCGGCGCGCATCAAATCGCGCCAGGGCGTAATTTTATTTTTAAGCATTTTTATTTCGGACACGATTTTTTCGGCTTTTGCGGGATCGTTCCAAAAATCGCTTTGCGCGGTGAGCTCTTCCTTTGCCGCGATACGCTTTTCTACGGCTTCGGGGTCAAAGACGCCCCCAAACGTCGAGGATGTCTTTTTTTAACTCGGCAACGGGAATTTTAAAATCTTCAATCATATTACTCTCCAATAAGTTTTCAAATTATTTTGAAAAAGATTCGTTCCGAGGTATTTCGTCGGCAGGAGGTCGCAGCAGACAGCGCCGCCACTTTTTTTTGCTCAATTCGGTAATCGCCATAAAACCCTTTACCGGATATTGATACATGCGCACCCTGTCGTAATAATCGGTTACCCTGTCCACGTCTTTTTTAAGCGAATGCAGACGTTTTTCGGATACGGCCGTATGTTCCCAGCACGCGCGCTGTATGCGCGTAAAACCGTATTGAGAAAGAAGCAATGCAAGAGAGCGCGAAGAATCGACGCCGCCCGGATCCAAAATGACGGAAACGAACATGAATACAGCATAATTGAAAGTTCGCATCTTGTCAAACAGTAATTTTTAAAGCATTATATAGGTATGAAAAGAACGGTTCTTTTAAGCATTGCCGTGTTGAGCGTTTTGACTGTCTTCGCGCAGGATGCCCGCCCCGTCGTTACCGATATACAAACGGCGCTCGCTGAAAACGGTGCAATCCTTGTAAGCTGGAAACTCGGCGAAAAAGTTCGAAAAGAAATAAAAGAATTGCTCCTCTACCGCAGTACCAGTTCCCGAATCGATTCGCTCGATGCGGAAAACATAGCGGTACTTTCGCCCGAAGATCGCTCGTACGCCGATTTCAACATACAAAAAGGCACCGATTATTATTATGCCGTTCTTGCGCGCGACGAAAAAGGCGCAGTATACGATTTGCTTATTCCCGCAGCGAACACAACGATTTCTCCGATCGCGCTTCCCGCGGACGCAGCCGACACGGATAATCCGCAAACCCTTTTGAGCGAAGATGTGCCGCAAGCACCGCACAAAGAAACCGATGCGGCAGCGCGCAGCGGAATCAGAGAGCAGCCGCTTCCGACGCTCAGGCTTTTTTCGCAAACCGAAAGCGATCCGCTCGCCGAAAAAACGACGGACGATTTTTCCGCAGGCTTTGATGCGCCGCGCGATTTTACGCAAAAGCGGGCGGCCGACATTTTGCCTCAAGAAAAAACCGATGCCGAATCCACGGGCGACGATTACAGCCTATTTGCAATCGTAGACGCCTATGTTAAAACAAAAAACTGGAAGGCCGCCGAAAAAGAATTGATACAATTTTTACAAATAAACAGAACCGACGAAACGACCGCGCGCGCAAACTTTTATTTGGGACAATCGTATTATTTTAGCGGCAAATACCGCGAAGCGCTCAACTGCTTTCAAAACGCGCGCCGATTGTACCCCGTACAGTCCAAACGCTGGAGTACGCGGGTACTCGACGCTTACCGTATAGACTGAATAAGCTCGTACAGCACCGACTTTCTTTTTTCGACCGCGACGGGTGCGCTTTCCGCGCCTTTTTTCTTTACTTTTCGGTCTTCCGGCTGCGGCGGGGCTTCGATTTTTTGCAGCGGAATAAGTTCGTCGCCGACGGCGAGCAAATCGTAAAAACCTTTTTGTTTGAATTCGCCCTGCGAAATATCTTCGCCGACGCCGTTAAGCTTTACTTCTCCGACGGATTTTTTTTCGTCGTATTTTAAAGCGATTCCGTTTCCGGCAAGCTGCACATCGTCTTTTTTATAGACGGCAAACGTTTGTTCCGGTGCGGCGCCGTCTTTACTTCCGAAATCGATTAAAACGGTCGAACCTCTGCGGCGGATAATCTTCGCCTTTTGCGGCAAAACAGTGCACACGTCGTCGCGTATTTTTTGCATAGCCGAAGCAAGCCGGTCGTTTCCCGTCCGGTACACGTCGAACGAGGCAAGTTTGTTGCCGCTTGCAGACGAATACAAATCGAAATGCAGCGTTATATTCCGCTCACCTTCCGTTACGGAAAGCAGTGCAAAAAACTCGTACTTTTTTGAACGGGCGTCGCGGAAAGCCTGCGCATACGAATCCGTCGAAAAAGACGCATTCACAAGCGACACTGAAGAGTTTGAATTGAAAATATCCGAAAGCATGCCGGCACATACGGGAACGGCGTTTTGGTGGTGCAGCGAAAAAGGCTCGGTCATGCCGTACAAACCGATTGTCCAGCGCGTTTTATTCAGATAAAAAGGCTGCACGCCCCATTGGAGCGGCAGTGAATTCTGCAAAAGAGAGGTATAGGACTCGATTGTGTCGTTTGTAGCCGTATCTGATTTTCCCCTGTCTTTTAAAAACTGCAGCTGCGAAAGGTAGGATTCGGGGTACCCGTCATTCAGCAAAATGCGTGCCAAAGCAAGGCGCGCCGGAACATTCAGCGGGTCGATTCGCAGCGCCCGTTGATACTCGTACAAGGCCTGGGGCGCCATGAATTTTTCCATATGCGCTTGAGCTTTTTCAATGTGATACGAAGCCCACTTTTGGCGGCGCGAATCTTCTATTTGAGTCGCATCGAAGATTAAAAGTTCGAATGCGGCGCGCATTATTTCGTCTTCGGTGTCGATGTCCGAACCGGTTTGCCATGCGGCCAAGGCTTTTTCGTTTTGTCCGAGCGCCGAAGCGGCAAGGCCTTTTAAATACCACGCCGACACGGCCGAACGGTTTTTGGAAATGCGGTAATCGCAGATGTCGACGGTTTCCGCATAGCGCTTTTGCGCGAATAAAATATCGGCAAGCAGCTTATAGGCTTTATCGTAACCGTCGTCGAGAAGGACGGCCGTGCGCATGTAGGATTCGGCTTCGGAAAGTCTGTTTTCTTTTGCGGCCAAATAACCTGCAAAATAATACACTTCGGCGTTCGCACTGTACGTACGCAAAGCCTCGCGTATGTAAGTACGCGCCTTATCATGTTTTCCGTCGCGGTCGGCAAGCAGCGCCAAAGAAATAAGCGCTTTTTTATTTTGCGCCTGACGTTTAAGCGCATCCAGATAGTACTGTTCGGCGGTTAAAAATTTGCCGTCGAAAATATCCAACTGCGCAAGACCGAAACGCGCTTCCACATCGTTCGGGAATGCCGACAAGGTTTTGGAAAAAACGGCGCGCGCTTCGGTAAGTCTTTCCAAACCGATAAGAGCAAAGCCTTTTAAGTTCGGAACATCCGTTCGGTTTTTAATATATTTTGCAGCCGTGTCGCAGTATTGCACGGCCAAATCGTATTGTCCCAATTCGTACGAACATTCGCCGAGCGAAAACCACGCTTCGCCGTACGAAGGATTCAGCTTTAAAGCTTCCTGATACAATTCGACGGCGGCATACCAATCCCTTTTGTTTTGCCGCTCTTTTGCCTGATTGTAAAAATCGAGCGCGGAAGAAGCGCGCTGCGCGCTTAAAAAAAGCGCTGAAAGTACAAGCGCAATACAAATACACAGTTTTTTCATACCGGTGCTTCCTCGGCGTGTTTTACGATTTTTATTTGATTAACCCGATGGCCGTCCATATCCTGAACGATAAAATCGTAATTGTTCCACGACGCTTTTTCGTATTTTACGGGAATTTTACCGAAAAGGTCGAACACAAAACCGCCCAATGTATCGAATTCTTCATTCGGAAAAACCGAACCGATGCTTTCGTTCAAATCGTCCAAATTGATACGCGCATCGCACAGCCACACGTTTTCGCCCAGCTGCAAAATATCTTCGCATTCGTTGTCGAATTCATCCTGAATATCGCCGACGATTTCCTCGATAATATCTTCCATGCAGACAACGCCGGATATACCGCCGTATTCGTCGATCGCAATCGCTATATGAACGTGCCGCCTTTTAAACTCGCGCAGCAAAGAATCGATGCGCTTCGATTCGGGAACAAAAAAAGGCTTGCGAATAATTTTTTCCAAATCGACCGCTTCTTTTTTTGCGAACGCCATTATCAAGTCTTTTACGTACAATACGCCGACGACATTGTCGATTGAATCCGTGTACACGGGAAAACGCGAGTGTCCGCTTTCGGCTATTTTTTGCATCAATTCGTCTTCGGGAGTCGTAAGCGATAAAAAGTCCACATCGATACGCGGAATCATAACTTCTTTTACCGAGGTTTCGGCAAGCTCTTCGATACCGCGTATCATATCGCGTTTTTCTTCGTTCAGAAGTTCCTGCTGTTCCTGATCTTCGTTTGCGCCCTTATCGGTTTGATGCGAAATATCGGACGCGTCGTCCTTTTTTTTAAATAATCGTTCCAATAAAGCCATTTCAGTTTTCCTCAATAATGCTGAAGGAAGCAAAGTCCGCCAGCAGCCTTTCCTGCAAAGAAATCATGTCGCAGTACACGGCGTCTCCTATATGGTTTTCTCCGTGATCCATGCCCTCCAAATGCAGGATACCATGAATCAGCAGGCGTTTCAATTCTTCGTCGGGAGAAACCTTAAAATCGGCCGCGTTTTTAAAAAGAAAATCGACACTGACCGCTATATCGCCTGCAGCGTACCGACTGTTGCCGTCTTCGTCTTCGTACACGGTTCCCAGCTCAAAAGACAGGACGTCGGTTGCGCTGTCTTTTCCGCGGAAATCGCGGTTGAGCGCGCGTATTTTGTCGTCGGAACAAAAGAGCACGGACAATTCCCAATCGCCGTGATTGCGCTTTTCCAAAACGGCGCTTAAAAAATCCTCGGCGCGCGAAAGCCATGCGGGTTCTTCTATACCTTCAACCGAAACGAGCAGCTTACTTTTCATTTTTCTTGTCACTTTGTGCAGACTTACCGCTCGGTTTTTCGTTTTGCGTGCTCTTGTCGCTTTGTTTTTCGTTTTGTGCAGTCTTTTCGCTTTGTGCCGTTTTTTCGCCGCTGTCGGGATCTTTTTGGTTCGGGTATTCAATGCGGGAATGATAATAGCCTGCAAGAATGTTTACAAACGAACTGCGTATAGTATCCAAATCGGCAAAGGTAAGGTCGGCTTTATCGAGTTGGCCGTCTTCGTATTTTGCCGTAACAAGCTGCCGGATGAATTTCTCAAGGCGGGGAACCGACGGATTTTCGAGCGTGCGGCACGCAGCCTCGACTGTGTCGGCAAGCATAACGACGGCCGCTTCTTTTGAAGTCGGTGGGGTTCCCCAATACGAAAATTCTTCTTCGGAAACCGACGGGTCTTTTTTCTTCGCTTCGTTGTAAAAGTATGCGATAAGGCCGTTGCCGTGGTGCTGGGCGATGATGTCGATAACCGGCTGCGGAAAATGCATTTGGTGCGCCCGTTCGACCCCTTTTTTTACGTGGTTGCGGATTATCGACACGGAAAGGCGCGGATTTATGTCGTTGTGTTTATTGCCTTCTTTTTGGTTTTCGACAAAATATTCGGGTTGTTCGAGTTTTCCCGCATCGTGATAATACGCGCCGACGCGCGCCAAAAGTCCGTTTGCGCCGATCGCCGTACACGCGTTTTCCGCCAGAGTTGCAACGAGCATGGAATGGTTGTAAGTTCCGGGCGCCGCCAAAAGCATACGTTTCATAAGCGGATTGTTCAAATCGGACAAATCCATCAGGCGGAACACCGACGCCGTATTCAGCAAAAGTTCCAGAGGCGTCAATAAGGCGAGTGCCAAAATACCCGACAAAAATCCGTTAAAGGCGACGGCAAGTCCGTTCAGCGCAAAAACGCCTTTGTCGTAAATAATTTCGAGCGTAAATAAAAACACCCAGTTCAGCAAACTCAGCAGTACCGAAGCGAAAATCAAATTGATGCGCTTGTCCAATTTACGCACAATCCGCGCCGCCGACAATGACGAGCACAGTACAAAAAGCGCGGGAACGGTATTGAACGCCGCACCGTAGAGCACGGCAAAAAACAATAAAAACGAAAAATATACGGCAAGGCGCTCTTCGAACAGCATGGCGGTCAGCATAACGAACAGCGATGCCGGAATCACAAACGGGAGCGTAAACGGATCGGAAAACGAGGGAACCTTTCGTGCAAAGACGACCGCGGCGTATACGATTACGAACATGACGCCTAAAAAGACGGCTTCTTTAAGCTCAAGAGCGCGCTTTAAAAATGCGGGCGAAAACAAAAAAAACATAAGTGCGCTTAAAAGCATAAAATACAAAAAGGCGTTCCCCAAAGCGCGGCTGTCGATATAGCCGGGAGATTCGGCCATTTTTTTTAACTTATCGTAGCGCTCCTGCGTGATCGGAAAACCTTTTTTTATAACTTCTTCGCCCTTTTGCACTTCAACCGGATTCAATTCGGTCGGCGCGTAGGATTTTTTCGCCACGACGGTGCGGTCGGATATTTGATCGACTTGGTATTCGGAAAGCGAAAATGCAAAAAACGTTTCGGATGTCGCGACGTCGAAAAACGAAACCGCAATCAGCGAGCAAAATACCGCAAAGAATACAATCAAAAAAGAATAGTTCGTTTTTAAAAACAGCCTTACACGTGTGCCGATTTTTTCGCCGGAAGTTCCGGCATTATTCGTATTTTTCATAAGCTTGTATAATCTTTTTTACGAGCGCGTTGCGCACGACATCGGAGGCTTCGGTTTGAATAATGCGTATGCCGTCGATATTTTTCAGAATTTCGACCGCATGCACCAAACCCGATTGTGTGTGCTTCGGCAAATCTATTTGAGTTATATCGCCGGTAATAAAAACCTTCGATCCTTCGCCCATTCGCGTTAAAAACATTTTCATTTGCCGGCACGTCGTATTTTGCGCCTCGTCCAAAATGACGACCGCATCCGACAGCGTTCTGCCCCGCATATAGGCAAGCGGCGCGATTTCGATAACGCCCGCTTCAATGAATTTTCGCACCACGTCTTTTGAAATAAAAGATTCCATCGCATCGTACAGGGGCCGCAGGTACGGACTTATCTTTTGTTCCAAATCGCCGGGAAGATAGCCCAAACTTTCACCGGCTTCCACAACGGGACGAGTTAAAATAATTTTCGATTTTTTGCGCGATAAAAGCAAATTAAGCGCTTCGGCAACCATGATGTAGGTTTTGCCCGAACCGGCAGGTCCCAAACAAAACACCATATCGGCGCTGCGCATTGCGTTCACCAGTTCGGCCTGATTTTTGCTTTTCGGATATACGCGATGCACCGTGCCGGGAACCGAAATGCTCGTGCGCACAAAAAAATCGTGCATATCTCGGGCCGAAAGAGAAGAATCCGCCGAGTCCGCCGGAGATACGTTCAAAATGGAGTAAACCATTTGGTCGTCGGCTTCGTTTCCGTTCGCGACTTCATCGACAATGCGGTCGATAATATATTTAAAACGGCGGTGCACGTCCGGATCCGTTTCGGAAACCGACAATTCGTTGCCCCTCGTAAAAACGGGAACGCCCAAATGTTCTTCTATGAGTCGTAAATTGCAGTCGTTCGTGCCGCACAAGCGCGATAACACATCGGTGTCCGGAACGACAATCGTAAATGCAGATTCCACTGTATAAATAGTAACCTTAATATGCGTATTCAGTCAAGAGATATCTGAATAAGGGAATGTCCGTCGCCGGCAACAAAACGAATTATAAATTTTCCACTTCTTCTTTGGAAAGGCCGGTCATTTCACAAATTTCGGCAATGGAGTAATTATGCGTACGCATCAGCTTTGCCGTTTCGAGTGCTTTGCGATGAGACCCTTTTTCTTCACCTTCGGCAAAGGCTGTTTCGCGTTCTTCTTCTCTTTGCACTGCAATATCGGTATCGTAATCATATTCGGCTATCAACATGTTCATAACCTCCCGTGATTTTCGCTCTAAGTAGTCTTTCAAAATATCGTTTTGTATACACTCTTTGACGGCATTCTTAAAGCCGTTCTTTCTATCCAGTTTGATATGACGGCGCACGGCTTCTACAAACAGCGTGTATTCTTCAAGCGGCTTACAGCTTTCCAAGAGCTTATTGTCTTTATTGTAATTGATGTTTATCACTTTTACAAGCAATTCTAGGCTCGGTTTTGCGGATTTTACCGTAAATGCGTCCGACAGCCTCAGTTCCGCCTGGGAGGGGTATTTTTCTTCTCCGTTGTAAAAGACATAGAATTCGGGTGTCGGAATCTGTTTGAGTTTACGCAAATAGCGGTCGCGCGGGTTTTGGATTTGCTCGTACAGGCGGGCGATATATTCCAAAAAGCGCACCGGCATATTGGCATTGACGGTAGATTGGTGTTCTGCCAACACGATGATTTTGTTATCGATAAGGCAGGACACATCATTGCAAAAACTCATGTACATGACGTTGTCAAGGCGCAAAGGTTTAAGTTCTGCCGAACTGTCCAAATGAGTGCCGTGAAGCGCGTTATATAACGACAAAAAATTCTTCTTTGCGTCTTTGTCCTCGCCGAATAAATCGACGAACACGGAATCTTTATAGCGGCGGTTATGTTTTGCCATACTGCACCTCCGCTTTTATTATAGGCGAAGACAGTATAAAAATAGGAACAAAAGGGAAAAGTCGCTGAAAAATATACGTCCTGCCCGCTTTCACTCCTTCAAATAGACTCGTTTTCCGTCCCTATGCTGACGGACACCCCGACATTACCAGTACTCTGCATTAGTGTGAGGTACTCACCCGAGCGATCAAAGGTCCTTTGTACGCCGTATCATATCTATTTATATTTTTGCTTTACACAGGCAGCCGTAGACGATTTCGCGTATTTACTTTTCGCTATTCACGCAGTTCTTTTACGCCTCGTTGCTCATAAGATGGGGTTTATCATGTCCCTTAGTGTGAGGTACCTGCCCGAGCGGGCGGACACCTTCGTTCCGCCCGATACGAGATCTTCGATCCGAGCGATACGAGCCTCTCGTATAAGGCGGTACGAGCGGTTCGAACAGAGCGGCTCGAAACGCCCGAACGCAGCGTTAAATCTCAACCGCAAGCCCGCTTGCATTAAACTTATACATCTTCCACTTCTTGTTATTTTTAGCATCAGTAAAGCCTGCGGCTAAATCCGGCGGAGCGCTAAAGTTCGTATGATTGCTTTCACCGGTTTGTTCGGTGTAAAGATAACACTTCGCACGATCGCCTTCCGCTCGAACCGGTAAATTGTCAAAAAGCGTTTTGAATGCATCTGCGGTAAGCTGATTGTGGTTGCACTGCAGCGTTTTCAAAGCGGTGCAGCCCTGCACGTTAAGCTCGGCGAGCTGATTTTTGAAACACTCAAGCTCTTGCAATGCGGTTAAGCCTTGCACGTCAAGAGCGGTAAGCTTATTGCCGTAGCAGCTCAGCCTTTGCAAAGCGGTTAAACCCTGCATGTTAAGAACAGTAAGCCAATTGCCGTTGCAGTTCAGACCTCGCAAAGCGGTTAAGCCCTGCACATTAAGTGCAGTAAGCTGATTACGGTTGCACTGCAGAAATTGCAAAGCAGTGCAGCCCTGCACATTAAGTTCGGTCAGTTTATTCAAGTCGCACTGCAGCCATTGCAAAGCGTTTAAGCCTTGCACATTAAGTGCGGTAAGCTGATTATACACGCAGTTCAGCCCTTCCAAAGAGGTACAGCCCCGCACGTTAAGAGCGGTAAGCTGATTGTTCCAGCAGTTCAGCTTGATGATCTTGCCTTTAAAGATAACGACAGCGCCCTTTGCATGCAGTGTAGTTTCGGTGCCGCTTGTAAGCATTGTTTCGGTACAGCCTTCAACTGTAACGGGGGTACTGCCGGCAGTTGTTACCGTAACTTTGATGTCGAGCTTATCGGGGCTTAAGATAAGCGAGGCGCCGCCTTCGACAAAGGGAGCTGCGGGCGGTGTTCCCGAACCGCCTCCGCCCGGTGTGCCGCCTCCGCCCGCACTGCCGCCGGAAGGCTATTGCCGCCTGCAGGATTTGAACAGCCTGCCGATAAAGCGGCAAGCACAATACCTATAAGCACCGCCGAACAGCAGCGCTTTGTTTTTTGCGTTTGTTTTGTACTCATTCTAAAATCTCCTTAAATTAATCGGTATTAAACGATCTACACACAGCCGTGTAAGCTGTCTACACGTATGCGTGTAGGGCGTCTACACACAGCGGTGTAGGATGGCTACACGTATGTGTGTATGCATCCTACACGCGGCGGTATAATCCGCTTTATGCCGTTACCGTAAGCGGTTTGGCGAACCGTCCCGTTTTTAAGATCTTAATCGCTTTACCCCCTTCGGCGATTTTGGTGCGCACTTCCGCGTAATAGGTGCCGGCGGCAAGGTCTTGCGGAATGATTGCCATCAGGCGGGCGGGTTTGTTTTCGGCAATGACCGAACAGCGCACGGCTTCTCCCGTTTCGGGCACAAAGAAGATGCCCTGCGCAGTGTCGTCCGCCTTAAACTTCAAACGCGAGCCGGTCAGTTGTACGACACCGCCGGCGGTTAAAACGTCGTTCGCGGTGCCCGTAACGATGTCTTTAACTTCGCCTATGTACGGATCGGTGCTCACGGTACCCGTCTTTTCGCAGCGTACGCGCTCGGCGGCTTTGCGCAAAAGCATGCCTGCGCTCAAGTTCAAATTGACGGTGTGCCGTTTTTTATCGAAGACATCGTTCGCCCCGTTAAAAACGCCTGCAACGCTCATCGAAGTGTTCATAAGCGGCGTGTTGAGCGCGCTGCCGTCGGCGATGAGTGAGGCACACACTTCGCCGAAGATTTGCAGCACGGCTTTTACGTCGGCTTTCGTAAGCGTCGAACCTTTTTGCATCATAAGGTCGATGATTTCGTCAAGCGTGTACGAACGCACATCGGTTACCTGCGCCATAAAGTCGTCCGGCGCAGCCGTCAGTAAGTTTTCACGAAGAGCGTACTTTAACATAGCATTCTCCTTTGGGAGGAAGAGAGACACCTTGTTCAGAGCAAGGTTTCTCTCTTCCTCCCAAACCCTCCTACTCTCTTCCCACACTGAGAACAAGCAACTTTCCTTCGTACATTAAAACAGTGCAGAATAGAACGCGGGCGGTTTTTATCTTTCAGCCATGATAATTCTTCCAAATTATTTGTGGCTGAACCCCGATTTTCAAACCCGAAGAAGAGCAATGCTGCGCAAACGGTTTACCTGTGTTTTTATGTTCTGTTTACCTCCTTTTGCGACAAAAATAAACAAGCGCACGAAGGACGATGTGTCCTTCGTGCGCTTGTTGTGCGAAAGGATTGTATGTTTGTTTTTAGATACAGTTCGCCCGAAGCGGTGAAGCGGTGAAGCGGTGAAGCGGTGAAGCGGTGAATTTTGTACGGTACGCCGGTGCGTGTCAAGTACTCTGTTCATGCGCATACTATAGCATATGCACATAAATTCGGCAAGTTCAAAACCGCATTCAACTTGCAGGGTTCAGTATAAAGTTGCCGTATTCGTCTTTGATAACCGTGCGTATGCCCTGCATGGGCTTCCACTGCACCGAGAGCGTAAAATAGGGTTTGTAATCGTATTTTTGCACGCCGGGCGAAACCTGTATAATGCGCGGCTCCACTTTGAATTCGGACTTTAAAGTCCAATCGTGCAAATCGTGTTCGAGTTTTATATTGATGTGCTTCAATTTAAAGCCTGACGAAGCGCGCTTCGATTCGTCCCAAAAGGCGAACGAATTCCACAGGTCGACAAAGACGTTGCGCTCGCCGGGAATCTCCGGCGTAAAGCCGATCGCCTTTTGCATGTAGCGGAGCAATTCTTTGTTGCGGCTTTCCGCGCTGAAAGTCAGCGTAAGAAAATCGTTTATTTTAAGCGCAAGCGACGGGCTGAAGTTAAAATAACTGTCGGTCGGTTTTACGATGTTCCACGACAGCGCGCTCGATACGGAGGGCTTTACGCTGATTGTTTTCGCTTTGTTCGTAAATTCGGCGGACGAGGTATTGAGCGAAGCGCTCAGTGCATACGGCAAAAACTTCTTTTCCGACGAAGAAACCCAGCCGGTTGTCGTGTTCAGCGTGTACGAATACGTGTACAGCATTTCGTACGAAACGCGGAAATTGCGCCATGACAAAGCGGCATCGAAGCGTTCGGAATGTTTGTCGTTTATATTGTACTCGAAGCGCTGCGCAAAATTCAGTTTGTTTTTGTTGTCTTTGCCGTCGCGCGTTTTTTGAAAAAGCGACCACGACGAAGACTGCACCCAAGGCGCAAAGTACCATACACCCGACGACAGGTCGCGCTTTTTGTAGCCGGCTTCCAGCGAAGTGCGTCCTGCCGGAAACGCGAATTCGAGCTTGCCCGTATACGAATCGACCAGCGGCGGAAGGTTTGCCTGAATGCTGAAAGTTTGCGAAAAGGCGTCTTCCTGCGTGGCTAAAGTTACATTCACGTTGTGGCTCGTAAGCGTTTTTTCGTCCCACTTGGGCGCATAATACGTCCATTCGGGATTGTCCGCGGTGCCGGTAAAGGAGCTTTGCAGCAATTTTACGCCGGTGTTCCAGCTTACGGAAGAATTCTTAAACACGGGGGAAAACACAAGGGGCTTTACGGTCAGAGCGTTCGTGTTCGTAATGTCGGTTTTACGCGAAGCGTAATCGTTCAACACGATTTTTTCGCGCTCGCTTGCCGTGTACTGCGTGCCCGAAAGAATCGGGTGCGTTTGGTACTGGGGCGCAAAAGATAAGGCGTTCGTAAGCGAAAGCACGCTGCCGTACCATGCAAGACTGCCGGTTATGTCGAGCGGCGCTTTTATCGACACTTCCGAAGACTTCGGCGCGGCCAAAGAAAAATCGGTACTCTCAACGCTCGAACCGCCTGCGGTTTTAATGGGGCTGAAAGTAAGCAGCGACGAAAAATTCGGCCTGAACGTGTAGGAAAGTTTGTACGTGAGCGCTTCATGTTGCGCCGAAGCGGGTTTGAGAATATCGATATTCGGAAGCGTCGCGTCGGCAAAAAGCGAGTCGGTTTTTGCAACGACGCTGCCGGCGGTTTGTGCGTTTTGTTCCGTTTGTGCATCGGCAGCGTCGGCGGTATTTCCGGAAGCGAACGTCTCCGGCACGCTCATAAGCTTTTGTGCGGCTTGCCCACGCTCCGACGGTTCTTTCTTTTTCCGTTCTTTCGGCGGCCATTCGAAAAGCGTACCCGACGCCGACACTGAAAACGCAAGCGGCTTTATCTGTATCGGATAAAAAAAATCCTGATTCGGGCTGTTGTCGTACCACTCGCCGTCGCCTGCGAATACGCTGTCGAGCATGGTATTTTTGGGTATCTTATACGACGAAAACAGCACCGACGAATTGAACGACGAAATCGAAAACGAATCGAGCAAAGGGCGCAGGGAGCCGAGAGAAGGCGTGTACGAGCCTGCGATGTCCCACGTGTACGACGATATCGTAGAAACGGATGAGGAACTCGACGAAGATGCGACGTCTTCTACCCTTCCCGCCCCCGAAAAAGCGCCCTTTAAAAAAAAGTCTATCCAGTCCATCGATTCTTTGCGGTCGGAAAAGTCGCGTGCGAATTTCGGGTCGGAATACAGGGGAAGCGCAACCGAAAGCGAAAAGCCGCCGGCTTGCGCGGCGGTTTTAAAAGACGCCGCATAGCGGAACGGAAGCCGCATGCCGAAAAACAGGCCGAAGTCCGCATGCTTTCGGTTTTGCGAACTGTACGATATGTATTGAGTGTAGCCGGGCACCGGATATATCGTATTCGAAAAGCCCAAACGTACGTCGAACGAAAGCGATTTAAAAAATGTATTGAATTTAAAGTCCCCGGCGATGCCGGTCATACCACCGAGCGTGCTGTAATAGTCGGCCATAAACTTTAAAAAATACGGCGGCATAGACGCTTCGGTATTCAAATTGTGCAGTACCAAACCGTCCAATTCCTGTTCGTACAGCGAAGAAGGCTGCATAAAATTAAAGCCCTTGCCGCTGTCGGTTCCCTGAGTCAGCGCTTTGCGGCCCATAAAATACGTGGTCGTCTGCACAAAGTAGCCTTCGCGCGCGCGGTAACCGAACGACGGATTAAAAAAAAGTTCGTCCTTCGGATAATAAAAAAACGGAAAATACATAAGCGGCACGGCGCCCACGTACAAAAGCGCGTTCGCAAATGCAAACTCGTTGCCGGGCAGCAGCCAAATGCGGCTCGCTTTGATTTTCCAATGCGGATTTTCGTCGTCGCAAAAGGTCAGCTGTCCGTTTTTGAACGTGATGACATCCGAACGGTCTTTCGCAAAGTAATCCGAAAATACGATGAGGGTGGAACCTTCCGGCAGCTTTACCGATTCCTGCCGGCGCTGTACCGCTTTGCTGTCGTAAAAAATTCCTTCGAGCGTCGCCGTATTAAACAAAACGGATTGTGCCGTCAGCGTTTGCGTCGAATTCCCCGATTCAAACTGTTCCAAAACGACGCCGCCTTCGGCATACAGTTCATTGCGTTTGCGGTCGAAGTTGATTGTATCGGCACGGATAATCGTTTTTTTGCCGCCCTTTACGACCGAAACGACGACGTTGCCCGAAAACTTAATGATTTCGGTATTTTGCTTTTCGTCTTTTACATACGAGGTTTTAAGCGCCTGCTCTATCGTTACGACGGAATTTTGATCTCCCTGCGAAAATGCCGGAAAAAAACACGCGATAAAAATACTTATACAAATTCCCGTAACGAAGCAAGGTTTCACCGCGGCCTTCTTTTGCGCTCGAGCATTTCCTTTATATAAAAACCGGTATAGGACTTTTCGCAGCGCGCAACTTCTTCGGGCGTTCCGCACGCAAGTACGTTACCGCCTGCAAAGCCGCCTTCCGGCCCCAAATCGATAATATTGTCGGCTTGCAAAATCACATCCAAATTGTGTTCGATCATAACGACGGTATTGCCTTGATCGACCAGCCGGTGAATGACTTCCATAAGCTGCTTTACGTCGGCAAAATGCAGGCCGGTTGTCGGCTCGTCGAGGATGTACAGCGTTTTTCCCGTAGACGGTCGGGCGAGCTCGTTCGCAAGCTTTACCCGCTGCGCTTCGCCGCCCGAAAGCGTTAAAGCCGACTGTCCCAACTTTATGTAGCCGAGCCCGACGCTGAGCAGGGTTTGCATTTTACGCGCAATGTGCGGAATGTGGGCAAAAAAATCGGCGGCTTCTTCTATCGTCATATCCAAAACGTCGGCAATGTTTTTTCCCTTATAACGCACTTCGAGCGTTTCCTGATTAAACCGTTTGCCGCGGCACACGTCGCAGGTAATGTACACGTCCGACAAAAAGTTCATTTCGATCGTAATCGTGCCGGCACCTTCGCAGTTTTCGCATCTTCCGCCTTTTACGTTAAAGCTGAAACGGCCGGGCTTATAACCTTTCGCCTTGGCTTCGGGAAGAGAGGCGTACAAGTCGCGTATGCCGTTAAACACGCCCACATAGGTTGCGGGATTCGAACGCGGCGTGCGCCCGATGGGACTTTGATCGATGTGGATAACCTTATCGATAAACTCCAAGCCTTCGATCGATTTATATGCGCCCACTTGCAGCGAAGTGCGCATGAGTTTGTTGGATAAAAGCGGAAACAGCACGTCGCTTATGAGGGTCGATTTTCCCGAACCGGATACGCCCGTAACGCAGGTGAATGTTCCGAGCGGAATCGACACCGCGATATTTTTTAAGTTGTGCTCGCTTACACCGCTTATGCGCAGGCTGTGCGAATTTCCTTTGCGGCGCTTTTCGGGAATCGCCATGGTCAAGGTGCCGGCCAAATACTGACCGGTCAGGCTTTCTTTGCACTGCGCGACTTTTTCGGGCGTACCGGAAGCCGTTACGTAGCCGCCGTGTACGCCGGCACCGGGGCCCAAGTCGATAATCCAATCGGCCGTGCGCAGCGTTTGTTCGTCGTGTTCGACGACAATCAGCGTATTGCCCAAGTCGCGCAAATACACGAGCGTGTCGATAAGTTTTTGATTGTCCCTTTGGTGCAAGCCGATTGACGGTTCATCCAAAATATACAAAACGCCGACCAGGCTCGAACCGATTTGCGTCGCGAGGCGGATGCGCTGCGCTTCGCCGCCGCTTAAGGTCGCCGCCTGACGGTCGAGCGTTAAATAATCCAAACCGACGTTTTTTAAAAACGTTAAGCGGTTGACGATTTCTTTTTCGATTTGGGCGGCAATTTTTTTTTCGGTTTCGGACAGCTTAAGCGCGGCAAAAAAGTCCAACGATTCACCGACCGAAAGCCGGCACAAGTCGTATATGTTTTTGCCGCCGACGGTTACGGCGAGGGCTTCCGGCTTTAAGCGTCGGCCGCCGCAACTTTGACATTCGCGGTGCGCCATAAGCCGCTCCAAGCTCACGCGCTGAGCTTCCGAATACGTTTCGCGGTAGCGGCGGCGCAAGTCGGCATACAGTCCCGGCCATTTTTGATCGTAGGACGAATAGCCGGAGCCGTCCTGTTTTTCGTACACGAATTTTATTGAATCCTTCGAACCGTTAAAAAGAATATCCGTTTGTTTTTTCGTCAATTTTCCCAAGGGCTCGTCGAGCGAAAATCCCGCATAAGACGCGAGCGCTTCAAGCCGGCAGCGGTTCCACGCGGAATCGGGATTGTAGCCTGCAATGCCGCCCTCATTGAACGAAAGGCTTTTGTCGGGAATAATCAAATCTTCATCGAATTCCATCTTTTCGCCCAAGCCCGTACATTCCGGGCAAGCGCCGAACGGATTGTTAAATGAAAAAAGCCGCGGCTGCATTTCGGGGAACGAAACGCCGCAGTCGGGGCACGCGCTCTTTTGCGAAAAAAAGTGTTCGCTTTCCGCCGCTTTTTCACCCGGAAGACTGCGCGCAACAACCAAAATGCCGTTTGCGCTGTTCAGTGCCGTTTCAACCGAGTCGGCCAAACGGCGGCGTACACCGGCGCCGATGACGATGCGGTCGATAACCAATTCGATCGTATGTTTTTTTTGCTTGTCGAGTTTAATCGGTTCGTCGAGCGAAGTCATGACGCCGTCTATGCGCGCTCGCACAAAACCGGCCGCCTTCGCATCGTCGATAATTTTTTGGTGTTCGCCCTTTTTCCCGCGTATAACGGGCGCCAAAATCTGAATGCGGCTTCCTTCCGGCCAGCTCATAATCGTATCGATGATTTGATCGATCGATTGTTCCTGAATTTTGCGCCCGCATATCGGACAGTGCGGAATGCCGATGCGCGCATACAGCAAACGGTAATAATCGTAAATTTCGGTTACCGTTCCCACGGTCGAGCGCGGGTTGCGGTGAGTCGTTTTTTGTTCGATTGAAATTGCAGGCGACAGTCCTTCAATGTAATCGATGTCGGGCTTATCCATTCTGCCTAAAAATTGACGGGCATAAGCCGAAAGACTTTCCACATAACGGCGCTGACCTTCGGCAAATATCGTATCGAAGGCTAAAGAACTTTTTCCCGAACCGGACAGACCCGAAATAACCACCAGCTTGTTGCGCGGCAGTTCGACATCTATATTTTTTAAGTTGTGCTCGCGCGCACCCTTCACAATCAATGTATCGCTTGCAGACATACCGAAAGTATACAGGAAAAAAGCGGTAAATTCAATCGTAAGTACCTCGATAATGCAGCATGGACAAGAAACGGTAAAAAACGATTCTTTCTGATAATATACCATGAAAAAAGGGAACGTTCAGGCAATTCGCTGCGCTCATAAGCCGTTCGCGTCCCCTTTTTTCACGTTGTTTTCATAAACATTCGCTTTTTTAAGCTCTTTGTCATGTCGCATTATCGTTCGATGTATTTGTCCGGCATATGAACACCTTATAAATCGTGCTTCTCCGTCAAAAAACTTCGATTTCTCCCGTATATTCATGTGCTTTTTGTATCAATGCGCCCTTGGCACCCAAGGTAAAGGCAATATCGCTGCTTCGGATTGCCAACAATTTGTCCCCGACTTTTATATCCAGCATTTGCATTAAAGACGGCGAAAGGTGAACTCCATTATCTTTCAGAGTAAGCCAGCCGTATTTTCTTCCCTTGTATGAAATCAGCTCACCTTCTTTTAGGGTCCTGTCCGCCAAATCGGAATTTTCTTTTAGGATGTGATTCAGTTTTGAGCGGAAAAGCAGCGGTTCGCTCATTACGCAAAATCCGCCTGTTTGCTTGCTGCCGGAAACGATGTAAATATATTGTTCTTTTTGCAGCTTATATTCTTCTACCGCCGGTGTCGGAAGAGTTATTTTTCCGTTTTCGCGTATTAATTGACCAAGGTTTAACTTCGAGCGCTGGAATAGCGCGCTCTCGTTAAACGCCGAGTTTGCGCAAGCGCAAACATCGCTTATAATATGCTGTTTCTCACTCCGTTACGAAACAGTGAATTCGACAATCTTCAAGATTTGATAATCTTTTCGTTTGTCGAATTTTAAAGAACCGAAAATATATTTTCCGCCCTTACTCATTTGCGGCATTTTTACTTTCCTCCAACGCTCTTTTCGTTATGCGGATTGCACCGCTCGTGTGAATACGGACAACAGGGTGTACGTCATATTCCGCGAACCGCTCCAATTTTTTCAAATACGGTTCTACGGAATGCGGCAGCCGTTTTCCCATTACCCGAAACATTTCAGGCGCCTCAATTCGTACGCGCTCTCCCTTATCCGATATCAATTCATAGAACATTTCCAATTTATCACAAAAAAGCTCCGACGCATTCGTTGCAATATTTTCACAAGCCCACACAAACGCAAGCCGTACCGCTTCTGCTGTGTCGGAGCGCATATTCATCATTGTGTCAAAATAAGGGAGAATCAAATCCTTGTTTGCCCTGCCTATCCGTCCCAATGCGTTTACCGAGCGCTCCCGCAGTTTCGGATTATCGTTTTGCAAATAACCGGCGATTTGTTCAATATACGGCTGCACCGATAACGGATACTGTAATCCCATTTCACCGAGAAGCCACAACGCTTTTGCTTTTACAGCCGTCGAATACCGGTCGCCGAGTTTTGCTGCAACATCATCGATTGCCGTGTTCCACTGTGCTTTGTCTTTCGTTATCGCTCTTATTTCTGTGAATATTTCTTTATCGGTTTTATTCGGCACGTCCGGTTACCCTCCGTAAACAGCGGTTGCCGTGCCCTAGGTGTGTCGCAGCACATGGTCTACGGCAGCCGTAGATTGTAATCTATGACAGTCGAAGGCTATAATCTACGACTGTCTTAGACTATAGCCTATTTCTTACATTGAAGCTGCATTATTTTTCGGCAGCGGCGTTCTTGCCTGCGATGCGGCCGAACACCATAATGTCTACGAGCGCATTGCCGCCGACGCGGTTACCCGCATGGATGCCGCCGGTAACTTCGCCCGCAGCATAAAAACTGGGAATAGGAGCGCCGTTTGCGTCGAGTACTTGAGCGTTTTCATTGATTTCAAGACCGCCCATCGTATGGTGAATCGACGGTTTGCGCGGCGTTGCCCAAAACGGACCCACGTCTATTTTTTCGCCGAGCTTTGTTTTATGGAAGTCGGTATCTTCGCCCGTTTCGCAAAAACGGTTGTATTTGGCGATTTCGGCCGTAAGCGTTTTGGGATCGCAGCCGATCTGCGCGGCAAGGCCTTCAAGCGTATCCGACGTAAGAACGCTGCCGTCCTTAATCAGTTCGTCGATGTCGTTGCCCCAGCCGTTTTGGCCGCCGTGTTGAGGATTTCCCGCAGTTGACTGATCGCAGATAATCCAAAACATTCCGTCCGGCTGCTGCAGCGCGGCCTTTGCCATAACGTCGCGGCTTTCGTATTCGGACACAAAGCGCTTGCCTTCCTTATTTACAAAAACCTGATTTTCGGCGCTTGTCCACAAACCGCCGCCGAGGGAACCGGTAACCGGATGAGAGCTGGGCATAAGCTGAATGAATCCCATGCCCACAAGATTCGCGCCGGCCGCTTTACCCATGACGATGCCGTCGCCCGTTGTAAGCTGCGTATTGGTAGTCGGCATGTCTTCGGTTAAGCATCCCCAGTAATCGTCATATTCGATCGCCATCTTCGGGTTTGCGCCGTAACCGCCGGCAGCCATAATAACGGCTTTTTTCGCATTCAGCGTTACCTTTGTTCCGTCGCTCTTTTCCGCTTTTACGCCGACAACGCGGCCGTTTTTAACAATCAGTTCGGTCGCCTTCGTTTCAAGCATAATTTCAGTGCCGTACTTTTCGTTAAGTTTTTGCAGCGGTTCGATAAACCCGCGGCCGACAGGCAAACTCAGTTTGTGTGCGCGGGGCCATAAACCGCCGAGAACCGTGTAGATGTTATCGTTGATGTGCACCGATTCATCGTTTGACGCAAGCCAATTCAGCGCATCGAGCGACTGCGAGGTAAGCAGGTTTACCAGCTTATAATTTCCGTAGATGGGAGTGCCGTCGAGTCCCGTGCGTTTTCCGCCCTTGTAAGTTTGGTAGGTGTGCAGTTCAACGCTGTCGAACAGGCTATCCGAATTGCGCGCAAGATAATCCGCGATCTGCTTTTGCAAAGTTGCAAGCGTTTCGCGGTATTCCGGATCGACCGAATCGGCGGAAAGTTTTTGGATATCTTCGAGCGATTTTTTAAGCGAAGCATCCGTCGGGACATTTGCCTGTCGCTCGGGGTCGACCGCATTGTACGCACCGCCTGCGCGGATGGTGTTTCCGCCGAGTGCCGCAGCCTTTTCGATCAGGACGACTTTGGCGCCTTCCTGAGCCGCGCTTCCCGCTGCGGCAAGTCCCGCTCCGCCGCCTCCGATAACGACAACGTCCACATTGCGTTCAATCGGTTTTCCGGCTTTCGCTTTGGCGATTTTTTTTACCTGCATCGCTGCAACATCGCCGCCCGCCTGCACAACGCAATCGGTAACGGCCGCAATAATCGCGTTGCATGTTACGGTACATCCGCTTATCGTATCGACGGCAAGCGTTTGCCCTTTTACGATGGCTTCGGGAATCTTTTGGATCGCAGGATCGGCAATGCCGGGCGTTTCCTTATTCGCTTCCACGATAATCGACTTAACGGCCTTATTCGTAAACGTAACGCTTACGGGAACAGGCCCGCCGTTTCCCTGCGCTTCGGCGCGGTAGGTTCCCGCTTTAAACGAAAGCGCGGACTTTTGCGCGCAGCCGGCAAAACAGAGCAAGAGCCCCGCCGCTGCCGCAATCAGTTTCGATGATATTTTCATGATACACCTCTTAATGCAGTATACGCTTTCGAGGCTTTTCAGTCAAAGGGGAAAGTTTTTCTTCTTAGAACCCTCTTTTCTTTTTGCGCAGATAGAGAATCAATACAAAAACAAAGGACAACAGCTGTGCCGTCACAATCCGTACAACTTGCAGATGATCGCTTCCCATGCTCGACACAACGTGTACTATATTGATAACGCTGTTGTTAAAAAAGTGGTCGGCCATGCCCGCCCACAAAGAGCCGGTTATCCTGTATAACAAGCTCATCTTTAAACCGTAGACGAATGAGAGTACTACATAGCCCGCGCCCAAAAGCAGCATCGGGACGAACTTCATCTGCCCTTCGAAAAACGAGCGTACGGGCATTGCCAAATGCCACAGTCCGAACAATAACGCGGTAATAAAAATAACCGTTTTGAATTCATACCGTTCGCGCAAAAGCCGCGTAAAAAGTCCGCGGAACAAACCTTCTTCCATCCATACGTTAAGCACATTGAATAAAAGAATAAAACCGATTCCCACGCTTACAAACTCGGTAGTGTTTACCAGCGAAAAACCGCCGGACGCTATCGTCAAAGAAGGAGAGGCGCCCTGAACGTACAACGCGATACACTCGGCCGCATAGGCGATTGTGTAAAAGCCGACGCCCAAAGCCAAGCCCAAGCCGATGTTTTTAAGCCGCCCGGCGCGCGAAAAACCTATGTCGCGCCAATGCAAGCCCGATGCGAAAAGCGCGGCGAAAATCACAACGACGCCGCAGACTTTATGAATAAAGTTTTCACCGATAACGCTTTCGTCCGTCTTGAGTACCAAATATTCCCACAAGCGGAACGCATAGCACAAAAGGTACAGTGCTATGCATACTCGCAGAGGATATTGAGAAAAAATTTTGCCGATTGTCTTTTTACTTTGTTCCATTCAAACGCTCCTTTTTAAGCGAATCGGATTTGAGCAAATCCAGCACTTTGCGGAATGCGCTGCCGTCTTTTTTAAGTTCCTTTGCGCCGCGCGTAATTTTACACAAACTCATTTTAAACATGCGCGCAATTTCGCGCTGCGTGGTTCCCCGATCTATTTCGCGCACCAAAAGCCAGCGCTTTGCCAAATCCTCGCGTTCGGCTTCGGTAAACAGGCAACCGAAAAAATCTTCAACGTCCCGGGCACTTGTCATGCCGGCGATAGTCGCACACAATTCGTGCAAGCCCTCGTCGCGGATGCGCACCACATCGGTGTCCGTATGAACTTCTTTGCATTTTTCCGTATCGCTCATAAAGCAATTATACTTGTATTTGCAAAAAAAAGACAGTATATTTTAACCATGGCAGAAACAACCGAATGGGAAGATACAACATATAGATACGTATTCGAACAGGAAATGCGGGGTCTTGAGCGGCGAAGAGCTTACGACCCGAACTTATCAGTCGAAGAATTGAAATATATGCTCGAATCGCTGTATATAAGTCAGGGCAACGACTACGCGGGCCGCGGAGCCGTCGCCGACCTTACACTGGCGGCAACCATCGCCGCCTACGAGCGCTTTATTGATGAGTGGGAACTTTGATTTTCACTGCCCGCGGCGCGCAATAAGCTTCAAGCGTTTTATACTCTGTTTATTGTTTCTTCATCCAAGCCGGTAATTTTTGCAATCAAGCCGGAAGCAAAACCTTCAACTTTCATTGCCTTTGCCGTTTCAAGCGCTTTGCGATGAGCCCCTTTTTCTTCCCCCTCGGCAAACGCTGTTTCTCTCTCTTCTTCCCGTTGAACTGCAATATCGGTATCGTAATCATATTCGGCTATCAACATGTTCATTCCTTTCAAAAAAACTTTTACGGGAAGTTGCAACTTCACGTAAAAGTTTTTTCTGTGCGCGATGGCGCACCCGTACTATAAAATCGAGTTTGCGACGCAAACTCGAGATAAAAAGCGGAGGCGCTATTTCAGCCGATGCTTTTTATCGCACTTCCCGTGATTTTCGCTCCAAGTAATCCCGCAAAATATCATTCTGAATGCACTCCTTTATCGCATTCCTAAAGCCGTTTTCAGCATCGAGCCTAATATGCCGGCGCACCGCTTCAACAAACTGCGTGTTTTCTTCAAGCGGCTTACAGTTTTCCAAAAGCTTGTTGTCTTTATTGTAATTGATGTTTATCACTTTTACAAGCAATTCAAGACTCGGTTTTACGGATTTCACTGAGAATGCATCGGAGAGCTTGAGTTCCGTCCGTACCGGGTATTTTTCTTCACCGGTGTAGAAGACGTAGAATTCGGGCGTCGGAATCTGTTTGAGTTTACGCAAATAACGATCGCGCGGGTTTTGGATTTGCTTTCTTATTAATGTCGCCAAGGTTGGCGATAAAACACATTGAATGAGATGTTTTTGCAGCGCAAAAACTCGC
This sequence comes from Treponema maltophilum ATCC 51939, assembly GCF_000413055.1. Classification (NCBI taxonomy): domain Bacteria; kingdom Pseudomonadati; phylum Spirochaetota; class Spirochaetia; order Treponematales; family Treponemataceae; genus Treponema; species Treponema maltophilum. The sequence goes on from NZ_KE332518.1 coordinate 1,494,886, forward strand.
CGCAAACACGGTACACGGACGTACGGTGTTTGCGAGGGCATATTGGCATTGACCGTAGATTGGTGTTCAACCAGCACAATGATTTTATTATCGATGAGGCAGGATACATCGTTACAAAAACTCATGTACATGACATGTTCAAGGCGTAAGGGGGTAATTTCGGTCGAGCTGTCCAAATGTGTGCCGTGCATTTATATCTGTTCCGACAGGATGTCGGTGTAAGCTATAGGGAAGCGAGTTTTTGTAAAAAACTCGTCGTCCAACAAGGTACAAGGACGTACCTTGTTGGACACTTGTCTTCGCCGAATAAATCGACGAAGACCGAATCCTTATAGCGGCGATTGTGTTTTTTCATACTGTACCCCCGCCCCTTATTATAGGCGCAGGCGATATAAAAATAGCGGCTACCGCACGTAAAGTTGTTTTTCGCATAAAACCGATATATACTGTTCCTGAAGCCGTTACGGAGGTCGATATGAATTATACTTGGAAAGTATTTTTAAGAGCGTACAGGCTGAACGGTGCTTCCGACGGGGAATGCATTGCCGAAATCAAAGCGCCGGAAACGACAAAGCATAACGAGGACATCGCGGAACGTATTGCACGCGAACGCAGCGGGGGATCGGCGTCGCCCATGTTGTCATAGGCTCTCTCCCAATCTCCTCCGGTATACGCAAGGTGTCCTCCTAATAAATCATGACAAGATTAAAACGGCGGGTTATCGAAAAAACGATGTACCAGTTCAGGACTATTCGCTATTTGTTCTCCGCTCAGATTCTCTCGTGCCATCTCTTCAACATATTTGAAATAGCCGTATGAAAAATCGCCTTCTTTTAAAGGATTATAAGAAACAAGCGAACGTGCCATCCGAACAGGTTTCTGTTTAAGTGTTTTTTTACTCAACTGCTTTTTTATGTTTTCCGGGATTGCCGCCAGTGCCATAGGTGTCTTTGTATATCCTATCGGATCAATACCTTCAACTTTAATTAACTGTGACTCTGTCGGTTCGCAAAATTTGTAAATACTTTCTTTTTCCCAATATAGATTTCCAATAATTTTAACATTTAATATACCGTTATTAATGAACCAAATACCTATAAGTGCACCCATATATTTTTTTTTGCCATGAGGATAGTATACCTCACGCAACATGTAAAAAAGCTTATTCGGGAAAAACCAATATGTTGCAGCACTGGGCTGTTCTAGTCCGGTCCAACGTCCTAACACTCTCGATTCTTCGTTAGATAAATTATATTTTGCTTTTAATTCCGGAAACTCATCCCAAAAATACGTCCCTAGCGGATTCAGAACGTCCGTAAATTTCTGCAGCTGCTCATACGTATATGTCTTTTCTGCAACCCGCTCTTCTTCCGCTTGCTTTTTATCGTCAATAACTACATACGCCACCATAATCAAAAATAATCCGATGCATGCGGCCAAGAGAATCAACAGAACCTGTACTGCTTTCTTTACTATTTTTTTTATCATACCGATTACATTCAGCCGAAGAGGCGGCGGGCGTTGAGCAGAACGGTTCGGGCGAGGTCTTCGGCGCTCACGGAGCGGAGCGGAGCGACAAAGCGGTAGGTGTGTTCAATAAGAAGGGGCGTATTCGGTTTGCCGCGGAAGGGAACGGGCGCAAGGTAGGGAGCGTCGGTTTCCAAAAGCAGGCGATCGGAAGGGATAAAACGCACTAAGAGTTCGGTTTCGTGTATCTGCGTTTTTTTGGCGTAGGTAACCGAGCCTGCAAGCGAAATGTACCAGCCCGCGTCCAAAAAAGCGCGCGCTTCTTCAATACCGTACGAATAGCAGTGAATGACGCCCGTAGAGTCGGGATTGTCGCGCAGCGCGGCGATGGTCGGTTCAAAGGCGTCGCGCGAATGCACGACGACGGGAAAATCTTTTTCCCGCGCAAGCTCAAGCTGCATGTCGAACAGTTCGCGCTCTCCTTCTTCGTCGACTTCATCGTCGGGCAGGCGGTGGCGGTCAAAGCCGCATTCGCCGATTGCGCACAGTCGGCCGTCATCGCAATCTGCAAGGTGCGAACGCAGCGTTTCGACCTGTTCCGCACGGTTTTCGACCGCTTGAGAGTCGGGCCATATGCCTGCGGCAAAACGGAACAAAGAACGCGATTGGGCGCAGGTGCACCGCTCGTCGACAAAACCTATGCGGCGCGATACATCGTCCGCTTCGACGCCGGCGTCGAGCACAAAGGGCATACCCTTGAGGGCAATACCGCGCACAACCGCCGCAGGATCGATGCCGCGCTTTTCAAGATAGCTCAGATGACAGTGCGTATCGCTGAACATTATACCTCGAGCTTCTTATCGGGCCGTTTTAACCGTTTCGTACGGCCAATCCGTGATGCCGCCGAAGTTGTAAATTGCGGTATAGCCGAGGTTTGCAAGCTTTTGCGATGCGGCGCGGCTTCGCGCTCCCGAACGGCAGTACACCAAGATTTCGGCATTTAAATCGGGAAGAGCTGCGGGACGTTCGGAGCCGATCGTTTCGTTCGGAATAAGAACGGCGTTCGGAATATGGTCTTCGTCGTATTCGCTTTTCGTGCGCACGTCGACAATGACGACCGGCCGGCCGCTGTCCATGCGCTTTTTTGCTTCCTGAGCGCTGATGGTATAAAAAGTATTTTTAGTTTGCATAACAGTTCCTTTTGCTCCTGCGGCAAATGCGCAGGCGGCTGAGAAGAGTAAAAGAAGGGGCAGTATTTTAAGCGCAATTTCAAAACGTTTCATACAGACTGTTTCTCCGTTTTTTTATTCAGTTTTTCGAGCAGAGCCGCCCCTTCCATGTACATGCGGGGAATATGAAAGGGGCCCTTATACATATTGCCCTTAAGCGGCGTTGCAAGCGTGCCGTCGCGGTGAAAATAGCCGTAGCATTCGCCGTATTTTGCGTCGGGGAAGCGCTCGTGAAAATAGTTGTGGGCGCATACAAAGCGGTCTTTATATTTTTTGCGGCCGGTTATTGTATATGCGTACAGCGAGGCGATAACCGCTTCGTTTTGCGGCCACCAGAATTTCATATCCTGCCAGTATTCGCTGAGGCTTTTGTTGTCGATGTCGCGGAAGTAGATAATGCCGCCGTATTTTTTATCCCAGCCGCGCTCCCACATCCAGTCGAACATATCGACGCCCAGTTTTTGCAGTTCCGTGTCGCCGCGTTCGAGTCCTTCTTTCATCATAAACCACGCGCCTTCTATCGCATGGCCCGGATTTAAAAGACGCCCTTCAAAATGATCGCGCTGAACGGAACCGTCGCTCGCGCACTGTTCGAGTACGGCCTTTAAGTCGGGACGGATAAAATAGGTTTTAATTTCGTTCAACAGCGCGTCCATGTATTCGGTACAAAAGGCTTCCCCGTCCATATTGAAGTGCCGAACGGCGGCGCGCAATTCGGCGGCGGTGTTCAATAAAATCATCGGAACCCCGAAGCCGCGCGAACGTGCATTCGTTTGATCGAATTTGGGAATAAGTAAGCCCGGCTGCGTGCGGATACGCTCGATTTTTTTCAACAAGTCGAAGGCTTTTTGCACGTATTCTTTTTTACCGGATGCCCGTCCGTATGAGGCAAAGCCGATGACGGCGAATGCTTCACTGAAAAAATAGCGCAGACGTTTGATAACGGGCTTTCCGTCCTTTGTAAGGCGAAAATACATTCTGCCGTCGGATCCGTCGGTACAGTATTTTTCGATAAAATCGGCAAGCGAACGGCAGGCGTCCAAATATTCCGGATGTTTTTCGCCGTATGAACTTGTCGCCATATAGGCTTGCGCGAATGTCCACAACGCGCGCCCTTGAAACCACACCGATTTATCGGTTTCCAAAATGTTTCCGTCCCGGTCCAAACCGGTGTATATGCCGCCGTGAACCGGATCCATACCGTATTTGAGCCAAAACGGCAACACGGAATCGGTAAGGCTTCGGCGGTACAGCGGAATAAGTTTTTTGGGATTGAATTCTTCTATCGTGTTACGCATATCGGCTTTTACGGTATAACAAGGACTCGGCTTTGTCAAGATAGGGATTCGACAGGCGGGGATTCGACATTATGGATGAAACTTGTAATTATCGAAACCAATTAATTAATCGCTTCCACCTCTTCTTTGGAAAGGCCGGTCATTTCACAAATTTCAGTAATCGAGTAATTATGAGCACGCATCAATTTTGCCGTTTCAAGTTTTGTTTGGTATGCGCCGTCGGCAAAGCCTTGTTGGATTCCTTGTGCAATGCCTTCGTTTCGGCCCTCTTCCCGCGCGTCCATTTCGAACCCCGACATAAAGCGGTATTCTTGCCGTGCCTGTTCGTTGTGTTTTACTGCCTGTATCATCGTTTCTATCCTCCCTGTGTATTCGGTATTCACCGTTCCCTTCTTGACATACTCCAAAAAACCTTTCAGTTCCGCGTCTTCGGCTTTTCTAAAGGCTTGTGCATTTATTATAACCTTTTTTGTCCCGTCGCGTAAGGGTGTTTGCCGGTCTTCAAGGCAAATATTTTCAAATGTGTAAAGGGGCTTGTCGTTCCCGATAGCATCGAATAAGCACATAAAGATGATATAACTGTCGTTTAATGCTTTGTAGTGGGCACCCTTGTCTAAGAATGCGATGTCAATTGTCGCCTGATAATACCTCATGCGTTTCGGAAGATTATACTCATTGCTTACTTGCATTTCTATATCGTAAGATTTACCGGCTTCGTCTTTGACCAGAATATCCAAACGTACCGATTTTGCTTCAATGCCGGTTGTCACGCTGTTTTGCGGCGACAGGTAGACAATTTTCCCGATTTTATCTGACAAGATCATTTCGAGAAATTGCTTGCAAATACTTTCATCCTGCATAATTTTACAAAACATAAAGTCATCGGCAATGGTTAAGTCGTCAAAGTGTTTTCTCATATGCACCTCCACCCTTATTATAGGTGCCGACTGATGAAAAAACAGAAAATAAGATTATATTACACGTACCGTAGAACTTGTAAAGATATCCACCCGCACACAAAAAGACCGCCTTCAGAGCCGGAGCTTTGTCCGGCTTGGGACAGTCAGACTAATTTAATTCCCGGTACGGATGCCCGGAACGCTGTAAGTCTTGCGAGTTTGCGGAGCAAACTCGGATTGAAAAGTGCACTCAGGAGGTGCTCTTTTCAACCCGTAGCAGCCGAACCTTATCGTATGCCGTGTTCAAACCATTATTACCGTGGGGTAACGCAAATGCCGCGAGCTTTCCCCTTGTCTGTGCTGAGTTTGTGCTCGATAACGGTGCCGTCTGCGGTAATATGCCACCACACGGGTTTTTCGTCGCCGTCGAATACTGTGCCTGCCGCAAAAAGATCGTTCCCTGCAGCACAGAGTGCGAACACTTCACTCGTATCGGCGGAAAGTTCTTTATGCAGAAAGGCGTTTGTCCCTTCAATCTTCCATACGGCGGCTTTGCCGGCCGTCGTTATTCCCGCAGCATAGACTGTACCTTCCGAAGCGCACAATTTATAGCCCTCTTTGAAGCCCGGCACGGTAATGGGGGTAAAGGTTGCACCGTCTACTTTCCAAAGATTTCCCCCTGCAACATAGACCGAAGTACCCGCCGTACACACACCGTAAGAAGCGTCGGCTCCTTCAAGTCCCAATTCCGTTTCGCTTACCGTGCCCGTATCGGGCTTTGTCCACAAACAAACGGTATCGTTGCTGCCTATCCGTTTAATACCTGCTACGTACAATTCTCCTGTACCGGGGCACAGAGACAGGGCGACCGCATAGGTTATTGTGGAATTCATTTCGCACAAAAAGATTTGGACGGGATTTGCAGGATCGCTGATGTCGGTAAGGCTTGCACCTTTATTGTTGTAATCCTTATATGTGTAGCCGACGGCAAAAAGCTTTCCGTTATGAGAGGCAATATCAAACGCATCGCTGTCACGGATTGCACTGATCCAGTACAAGGTGCCGTCTTTTTTCCATGCGAGCGGACGGGGTGCACCATTGGCAAATTCGTAGCCTGCAACGTACACGTCTTTTCCTTGCGCGCATATTGCCTCCGGATAGACTGTATTGGGCGCAGCTTCGTATGCGTTCAGTTGAGTGCGCATGCCGTTTTTCCACACATAGGCTTCGTCATTGCTTGTTCCGCACACATACACGTCGACCGGGGCGGTTTTAAAATACACGGCGATAGTTGCGTCCGCCGCTACCGCGTGGCTGTACGTTGCGTTCGTTCCTGCCGCGGCAATATCGGTACCGCCTGCCGTCCATTTTTCCACCGCGTAGTATTCGTTTGCGGGCGTTGCGGTAAACTCAACTGTTTTACCCTCTTCCACCAAGTCTCCCGTGTGGATTTCGGTGCCGTCGACTGTCGCTTTGAGCGTGCCGCCCGTGCCGTCCACTCTGAACGTTACGGCATGTTTCGGAGTGGGCACTGGCGGTGTCGGCTTACTTCCGCCCGCATTGTTCGAGCAGGTAGTAAAAAGTAACGATGCCGCAAGAACGACAAGTACTGTAAGCGCGGCGACGACAGGGTTTTTCGGCTTTGCGGAACACGCAGCCGACTTAGAGGAGGTTTGTCTTACCCCCCCCCCCCGTACACTTTTGTACACAGTCTCAAACAGTTCCATAAAAACCTCCTCATAGTTCATACGGCGAGATACCGTACCTGATATACATTATAATGTACCTTTGAGCAAAAAACAAATTTTTTAGTTGAATATTGAGTTTTCCGGATTTACCTGTTTGAGTTCAGTCCGACTTTGTTTTCAAAACGGCTAAAAAGGCGCTTTGCGGCAGTTCCACATCGCCGACCATTTTCATGCGCTTTTTACCTTCTTTTTGCTTTTCGAGCAGTTTGCGCTTGCGCGTAACATCTCCGCCGTAGCATTTTGCAAGCACGTCTTTGCGCAAGGCGTTCACCGTTTCGCGCGCGATGATTTGCCCGCCGATTGCACCCTGAATCGCGATTTTGAATTGGCGGCGGCTGATTTCTTCTTTCAGCTGTTCGCACACGGTACGCGCACGCTCAATGGCGCTTCCCTTAAACACGAGAAGCGACAGGGCGTCCACCTTATTGCCGTTAATCAATATGTCGACCTTTACCAAGTCCGTATCTTTGTAGTTCGTAACTTCGTAGTCGAACGATGCGTAGCCGCGGCTGTAGCTTTTTAAACGGTCGTAAAAGTCGAACAGCACTTCGGCAAGGGGCATTTCGTAGATGATTTCCACGCGCTTTTCGTCCAAATACTGCATGTTCGTCTGCACGCCGCGTTTTTCCGTGCACAGCGCCATAATCGAACCGAGGAATTCGGCAGGCGTTATAATCGACGCTTTTATGTACGGTTCCTGCGCACCGCGGATGGTGCCCGCATCCGGATAATCGGCCGGATTGTCTACAAAAACCTCGCTCCCGTTCGACAAGCTTACCTTGTAGCGCACGGAAGGCGCGGTAAAGATGACCGACTGGCCGAAGTCGCGCTCCAAACGCTCCTGCACTACTTCCAAATGCAGCAAGCCCAAAAAGCCGCAGCGGAAGCCGTGCCCCAAAGCGAGCGACGAATCTTTTTCGTAGGTTAAACTCGCATCGTTCAGTTTAAGCTTTTCCATGCTGTCGCGCAGTTCTTCGTAATCGTTCGTGTCCACCGGATATATCGACGAAAAAACAACGGGCTTTACTTCTTTAAAACCGGGAAGCACCGTGTCGGCCGGATTGTCGGCTAAGGTTACCGTATCGCCTACGCGCACGTCGGAAACGGTTTTTATGCCGGCAATTATATAACCGACATCGCCCTCGTACAAACCGTCGGTTTCTTCCAATTTGATTTTAAAGATGCCGGTGCTTTCCACCTTGTATTCGGAGCGCGAAGCCATAAAGCGGATTGTCTGTCCCGGCTTTATTGATCCGCCGAATATGCGAAGATGAACGACAACACCGCGGTACGGATCGTAGCGGCAGTCGAATACCAAAGCGCGCGTTTTTCCGCTCGGATCGTGAACGGGAGACGGAATGCGCTGTACAATCGCTTCGAACAAATCGTCTACGCCCTGTCCCGTTTTTGCCGACACAAGAACGGCCGATTCGGCATCGAGCCCCAAATCATGTTCTATTTGCTTTTTAACCGAAGGAATGTCGGCTGCCGGCAAATCGATTTTATTGATGACGGGAACTATTTCGAGGTTGTGCTCAAGCGCCAAATACATATTGGAAAGCGTTTGCGATTCGACGCCCTGCGACGCATCGACCAAAAGCAGGGCGCCTTCGCACGAAGCAATCGCGCGCGACACTTCATACGAAAAATCCACATGTCCCGGCGTATCGACAAAATTCAGTTCATAGGTTTTGCCGTCTTTTGCCGTATACGGAATGGTTACCGCCTGGCTTTTTATCGTGATGCCGCGCTCGCGTTCTATGTCCATGTTGTCGAGTATTTGATTTTGGAACTGCCGATCGTCGATTATTCGCGCTTTTTGAATAAGGCGGTCGGAAAGGGTTGATTTACCGTGATCTATGTGCGCAACGATACAAAAGTTGCGTTTTTGCTGCAAATCGATCATTGCGCCATTCTATTAGAAAAAATAAAGACTGTCCAGAGGCGCATACAGGGCAAGGCCGACTTCAAGATAGCCGCTTTTGCGCTTTTTTGTGTACAGTTCGGCATACAGGGCGCGGTCCTCTTCAAAGAGCCGCGTTTTAAGTATTTCCACCGGATCGTGCACCGAAAAACCCGATTCGTCGGCACTGCTGCCTTTTATAATCGATTGTACCGAAAACCTGCGTTTATTGCCGACCGAAGCAGGAACGAGTTCCATGCCGAACAGCGGATAAAACATGCGGTATTCGCTTTCGCGCTCGTAAATGTATTTTCCCGGATATTCGGGCCGCTCGTCACAATACACCAAAACGTTTCCGTCCGAATATCGTGTGCTATCGGCGGCTGCGACGGAATCGCGCGCAGTGCCATCTTTTTTCAGCAAGGGTCTGCGGTACGAAACGCGCGCAAGAGAAAACGGCGCGCAGCCGATAAGGTACTGTTGCAGTTCTTCAATCGAGCGCACGGCTTTGCCGTTTACGGCCGTAACAATGTCGTTCGCGCAAAGCCCCGCATAATCGGCCGAACCGCCGGGGGCTGCGTAAAGGATTTGAACGCCCTGCCCTTCGGTGTCTGAAGGATTTTTTTTGTACGTACGCCCGTAGGCGCCGATCCACGCATGTTTTGTTTCGCCCGAAGCATACAGCCGGTTTAAAACGGTTTTAAGATATTCGACCGGAACGGCAAAATTCAATCCCTGATAATTGAGTAAGCCGGCAAACACGACGCCCTGTACTTCGCCTTCAGCGTTTACAAGCGGGCCGCCGGAGTTCCCCGAATTGACCGCGGCGTCGATCTGTATAACCGACACCGTAGACAAAAGGTTGCGGTCGAACGACGACACGATGCCCGAGGTAATGGTACTTTCCAAACCGGCCGGAGAGCCTATAGCGTAAATGCGCTCGCCGATGGAAAGGTTTTCGGAAGAGCCGAGCGTAAATACGTAGGGCGGTTTTATTTCGGTTTTGAGCAAAGCCAAGTCGAGGGTTTTGTCCCAGCCGACAACCCTCGCGGGAATGCGCGTATCCGGATCCGAGGCGAGTTTTATATACAATTTGCCGTAGCCTTCGTAGGTCGGGTCGACCAAATCCGCGATAACGTGATGGTTCGTTACGATGTAGCCGCGCTCATCGATAAAAAACCCCGAACCGATGACGCGCGAGGCAAAGCCCATACCCTTTTGGACTTTTACGCCCAAATCGACCCACACGGTTACGCAGCCTTGAATAAAATCGCGGACAGTGTTTGCCTCCGCTTCCCTTTGCTTTTGCTCCGAAACTTTTTCCCGCGGCGAAAGCCGGGCAAGACCGTTAAACTTATCCTGCGCGGCGGCGCAATCGGCGGCAAAACTTCCGGCATTTTCAAACGGAAAGCTCGTCGCCGCATACACGGTTTGCAGGCTTTTTCCCAAACGCGCCGCTTGAGCCCAATTTTCATTTTTGAACGCATCGTAAAAGGCTTCTTCGGTATGCGCGGCGCACTCTTTGAACAGAGTTTCGGCGCGGTTTAAAAAGGGAGCGGTGCGGCATTCTTCGATAAGCAAAGCGGCGCGCCATAAAGCGTACACGGGCTTTTCTTTTTTTTTGTCCCGGATGCGCTCCAGTTCTTTATTGAACACCTGCTCGTCGGTAAAATCCGGTTTGACATAAGCGATTTTATGTGAAGAAGCGCAGGAAATAAAAAGCGCGGGTATTACGCATAAAAGCACCGAAAGCAGCGCACAAAGCGCCGGCAGCCGGGCACTGTGCGTTTTTATGTTTTTGATTTTATTCGTACAACAATTCACCAAAATACGTATCTCCGTTTTTTACGGCAAAAATTCTTGCAAACCTGTCTTTGTCTTTAAGCCAAATCAAATTCGTTACGGTACATATAACACCCGAAGAGCCCTTTTGGTTAAGCTCTTTTATAACTTTTTGTGCATAATTTCCGCCGGGAGAAACGCCTATCCAAAAAAACGGTGCGGCCGCATCGCGCTCAACCGGAATGCCGTCCGCCGATACGGGAATACCTTTTTGTATAATCAGCCTTACATGCCTGCCGCTTACCGGATGAACGTATTCGGTTTCTTCAGAATCGCCGTTTTTCACATAGCGGATTATCATGCTTCCCGTTTCATTATCGTTCCATTGTGCGGTCGTTTTTCCGTTCGGTCTGTATTCTTCACTGAATTCGATTATGCCGTTGGCGTCGGCATCAGATACGACTTTTTGCAAATACAAACCCTTTGCCGCATTGTCGACTCCGAACAAACGCAAAGAAAGTTCACGCGCTTCTTCGGCACTCCGGTGCAAGAGCGCGTTTTCGCCTGTGTTTTTGTCAGTGTTTTCGTCCGCGTATGCATATATTTCGGTCAGTTCGTATGTGCCGTTTTTGTCGCGGTCGACGTTTCGAAAACGCAGCGCACCGTTTTCAAAAAAAGCGTAGGCATAAGGCGTTCCGTTGTCGGTATAGACCGCGTTTTGCGCTTTGCCGTCAAACAGGCTGAAGCGTACAAGGGCGTTTTCACCTTCGGCGCTTTTGCGCTCGACCGTATGCGAAAGCGCAAACAAATCGTCCGCATTAAGCACGGACCGCACGTCATCGCGCAAAACGGGAAGATAAAAAGAGAGGGAGGCGCGCTCTTCCATAACGGGGTCTTTAATCATGTTGACGGGACTTGCAAACAATCGATCTTCATTGAGCGTATACGTGCCGCCCGACCATATGACGCGCGAAAGAGAAGGCCACGTACCGTACCACAGCACGGCATCTTCCCGTACAAGGTTCACTTTTACCGGAACGCCGTAATCGCAGTCGACCGTCCAATCGATAATGCCGTCCCGATTTGCGTCGTATTCGATAAACGAGGGACGGCCGGAACGATAATTCACCGTCATATCGGAAATGCCGTCGCCGTTCGTATCGAAACGGAGCGTACCGGCAAAGACGGCATACAGTTTTCGTACGCGCTCTTTTGTTTTTTCACCGGAAACAAGCGACACAAAACTTTTTACAAGGGTGTAATCGGAGGTACCGCTGAAAAAAGGCGCTACGTAATCGAAGGCTTTTTCTTCGCTCATAAGTCCCGCTTTAAGCGCGTACACGGCATAGCGCGGATCGGTTTTGCCGTAGGCGTTCCACGCTTTAAGAAGACGTCGCCCGTCTTCTTCGGAAAAAGCGAACACAGAAGCTTTCAGCAACACGTCGGGATCCGCATCCTGCAAATCATACGCGCGCGACACAAAAAGAGATGAAAGTTCCGCAAAGGTTTTATCGGATTCATCGCCGCCGTTGAGCGCCGTATTGCCGCCGGGAGTTTCCGCGTTATCGGCGCTACCGGCCGTTTGGGCACTGTCGGTAGCATCAGCGATTTCGCCGGCAGTTTGTGCGTCATTGCCGCCGTTTTCCCGCGACGGTTCCCGTTCACGTTCGAAAAACAAAAGTGCAAAGCGCGGATCTTCGGGAAACCGCAGCGCCCCCTGCCTGACCGTTTTGCGCGCATCGCCGATATTGCCTAAAAGGTAGAGCGCATTTGCGCGTATGTACAGTGCGTCTTTTCCAGAAAGTAAAGGGCGTTCATTCAAAAGGGAAAGGGCTTCGGCGGCCCTCGCCGTTTTTGTATATACAGACGCAAGCAAAAGGCGTGCCGCGTCTTTGTTGTATTCGTACCATTTGTTTTGCAAAGCGGATTTTAAAAGCGGCTCAATCTTATACGGTGGAAGGCCGCGCTGCGACATACCGAGCGCTTGAATATAATACAGGTCGGCAACCGTATTGTCATAGGTTAAACCGAGCGCGGCGCGCGAATAAGAAGCTTCATATTCTTCGTTTGCGAGAAGTTTTTTTGCAATATCGATACAACGCACGGCCGTTTCGGTATACGGTGCGGGAGTTTGAGAAAACGCAAAAGCGGCAAAGGTGCAAAGGCTTGCGGCAATGCAAAGACGCCGCAAAATGAAACGGTTTTTTTTCATACACACCTCTCTTAATAAAAACGCCGGCACTGCAGCAGACGGCACTGCATCGAACATCGACTGTACGGCATCAGACGGAACTTTTTATTCCGCCCCTATGTCCGGCGGCGCAAATCGACATGAGGCCCTTCCAAGCCCGCGCTTTTTTCCGCCTCGTTTTCGGCAAGCGCTTCGGACGGCTTAAAACCGAGCAATTCGCGCACTTCTTTATCATCCAAAGTTTCTTTTTCCACCAAAGCCTGCGTCAGTTTATCCAACTGATCGCGGTGTTCGGTGAGTATTTTAAGCGTGCGCTTACGCGCTTCGTTTAAAAGTTTTTCTACGGCGCGGTCTATTTTTTGCGCGCTTTCTTCCGAATAGCCTTTGCGCCGCTCGATTTCTTTTCCCATAAATATGGGTTCGTCTTCGCGGCCGTAACTGACCGCTCCCACATCTTCCGACATACCCCACTCGCACACCATGCGGCGCGCAATATCGGTAGCCCGCTCTATATCGTTTTGGGTACCTGTCGTCGTATCGCCGTAGACAATCGATTCGGCCGCATAACCGCCGAACAAAATAACCAGCTGATCTTCAAGCCAGCTTTTTGTGTGCGAATACGAATCTTCTTTGGGGAGTCCGACCGTAAGGCCGAGCGCGCGGCCGCGCGGAATTATCGTTACCTTGTGCAAAGGAGACGCGTTTTTCAAATAATAATACGGAAGCGCGTGTCCGGCCTCGTGGCACGCGGTCATAACGCGTTCTTTTTCGGGCATAACCATCGATTCGCGGGCAACGCCCATAAGGATTTTGTCGCGCGCCTGTTCCAATTCGGTAAACGAAACCTTTTCTTTATTTTTACGCGCGGCAAACAAAGCGCCCTCGTTAATCATGTTCGACAAATCGGCGCCGCTCATGCCCGACGTCGCCCGCGCAAAATGTTTAAAGTCCACGTCGTCGTCAAGCTTTATTTTTTTCGCATGAACGATCAAAATGGCTTCGCGCTCTTTTATGTCCGGAAGCGACACGTGCACTTGCCGGTCGAAGCGGCCGGGGCGCAAAAGCGCGGGATCCAAAACGTCCGGGCGGTTGGTCGCGGCAAGCACGATAACGCCTTCTTTGCCGTCGAAGCCGTCCATTTCGACAAGCATTTGGTTGAGCGTTTGCTCGCGCTCGTCGTGTCCGCCGCCGAAGCCGGCTCCGCGGGCGCGCCCAACGGCGTCAAGTTCGTCTATAAAGATAATGGCCGGTGCGCGCTTTCTTCCCTGTTCGAACAAATCGCGTACACGGCTTGCCCCCACACCGACAAACATTTCGACAAAATCGCTTCCCGAAATATGTAAAAACGAAACGTTCGCTTCGCCCGCAACGGCGCGCGCCAAAAGCGTTTTTCCCGTTCCGGGACTTCCGACCAAAAGCACGCCTCCGGGAATTTTCGCGCCGATTTCGCGGTATTTTTTCGGATTTTTCAAAAAATCGACGATTTCGGACAATTCTTTTTTCGCTTCTTCCTGCCCCGCAACATCGGCGAATGTTACCTTTTTTTTATTGGTATCGAAAAGCCGCGCGCGGCTTCGCCCGAACTGCATTCCGCGCGAATTCTGCATGGACATTTGCCGCATAAAAACGAACAAAAAAATCAGCATTATAAAAAGCGGCAAAAAGTCCAACACTTCGGCAAGAACATTCGGCTTAGTCGCCTTCCCCGAAACCTGCACGCCGTTTTGCTCCAAAAAAGACATCAGCGACGTATCGTTGTAGGGAATGACAGTTTGAAAGCGCGATTGCGCACCGTCGGAAATGTTCGCCGAGCGCATGGTACCCAAAATGATTTTTTGGTCCTGTATTTGAACGTCGCTCACTTGATGTTGCCCGACAGCCGTCAAAAAATCGCTGTACGATATAACCGGATACACATTCGTTTCTTTATTCATCATAGCCATGACGATAAAAAAGGCTCCGAGCAAAAACAAAACGAGTAAACCGATGCGGTTTCCTGCGGGACGCATATTGAAGTTATTCCGTTCGTTTTCATTTTTTTTGGACGTATTTTTTTGAAAATGTCGATTTTGATCCATCTTTATTCCTCAAATACCGCAACGGTGCGCACGGTCGGGTAAAACAAAAAAACGCAGCCCCCGTTTTGCGCGCAGCCTTTAACATACCAGTCGGGGTATCCGAAAGGGGCGCCCCATACGCACACGGGATTTCCCCCGTATTCGACAACCGGTACAAGGGGCGACAAGCGGCTTTCTATGCCCCATTCGTTCCATATTTTTTTTAAGGCCTTATGGGTGCCTTGGGCCGTTTGTATGCGGTCGCCCGCACGGCGGTTCCTTATTGTGAAGGGAAGCGAAAAAGGCCCCGCGCACACTTCCCCGTATTTATTGTCGGCACGCTTTTGCGTTTTCCGCACGTGAGCTTCGTTTGCACCGAGAACTTCAAAGCGGCCGAAGGGCGCTTCGTAGGAGCCGGCTTTATCGACCGATATGCAAAAATCGGAATGTCCGCCGACTCCTTCTTCCGGAGCGCTTGAGCACAAAGTCGTGCCCGAACGAAGATTCGTTACGGTTAAAAACTTTTTTGTCTTTACGCACTCGATTCCGCAGCCTCTCACTCGCCTCTTGCCCGATGCGCAGTCTTTAAAAAGCGCGTACGGAATACGGCGCTCTATGCCGATTTTTTGCGCAGCCTTATACAGCGCCCTGATCCGCACGGGAAAACCCGCTTGAAAAAACGGAACGGATGCGGTACGCACGGCACCGGACGCAAAGTCGGAAGTGAAATCCGAGCTGCAGCCGGGAAAACCCGGCACGTACTCCCATTCGATGAGGGACGCAAGTTCTTCGATAAAAAGCGCTTCCCGTTCGGCTTTTTGTGCGCCGGAAAGCACGCCCGTATCCCAGCCGCGGATGTGTTCATTTAAAAGCGGAATAAGGTGCAGACGAAGATTGTTGCGGTAGTACGACGGATCGCCGTTTGTTTTGTCTTCGCGGAAAGAGACCGAAAAAAAGCGGGCGTATTCTTCTATGTCGCATCGCGGTATGTCGAGCAGCGGGCGGCAAAAAATACCGCGCCTTTTTGCAATACCCGCGGCGGCGAACCCCGAAATCCCTGCCGAAGCGCCCTGAAAAAAACGCTGCAAAAGCGTTTCCAGCTGATCGTCGCGGTTATGTGCAAGAAGCACAAAATCGCAGTGTTCGGCTTCGGATTGTTTTTGCAGCAAAGCGTAACGCAAAAACCGGGCTGCTTCTTCCGTTCCGCCGCCGCGGCTCAAAGCGGCCGACGCAACGGCCCCCTCGGGAATCGTTTTAATCGTACAGGGAATATTCCAAAGAGCGCACTGTTCTTTTACGAATAAAGCGTCGGCCTCCGTTTCGCTTGCGGGACGAATGTTATGGTTTACCGTTACAACCGAAAGGCGCAGACGCCCCGAAAAATCGCTCGGAATCGGAATTGCGCTTCCGAGCGAACCGCCCTCCGGTGCATTCGGGTGCGGCAGCGTGTTCAGCGCGCGCAGCGCATGCAGCATAACCATAGAGTCGATGCCGCCCGATACGGCCAACAGTAAAGACAGCGGCTCGCAAACGTCCTGCGCACTTGCGGCTTGAACTCGGCCGATCCCGCATTGCTGCAGGCCGGCCGATACTTTTTGCAAAAAAGGATGCACGTAATCAGCGCAGCGGTTTTACCGCGGCCACCATTTCATCTCCCGGAGTAAGAACGGTTACGCCCGATCCGGCAACGATATCTTTAACGCAAATCTTTTCATTCAAATTAAGATTGCCCACGTCGACGACTATGCGCACGGGTAAATCCTTGGGCAAACATTTAATGGCAATACGGCGTACACCGCGCTCCAAAAGGCCGCCCGCGCGGACTCCGACGGGATTTCCGGTCAGCGAAATATTGATTTCGGTCGTCAGATGTTTTTCCGGATCCACGGCATGAAAATCGACATGGCGGTTTTTATCGGTGATGATATCGTAATCGGTCGCTTTAATCAGCACGGAAGTATTTTCTTTTCCGTCGACGCTGAGCGACACAAGTGTCGTAGGCGTTGCGACCTTCCATACTTTTGTAAATTCGCTTTCATTGACGGTAAGCGGAAAAGCTTCGCCTTTCGAATTGTACATAACGGCGGGAAGTTTTCCTTCCGAACGAAGTTTTTTTGCGGCACCCTTTCCCGTAGCGGTGCGCGTAACGGCATTCAATACCAAATTTTCCATAGCGGAACTCCTTATGCGATGGCACAAATATTTTCAGGAAAACCGCGGCGAAAAACCGGTGCCGCTTTTTAAAAGCGAAAGAGAATACACCCCATCGTTCATCACGCCAGAGTTTTCCTTATAGCTGGACCGGCTGGATTCGAACCAGCGGAATACCGGTACCAAAAACCGGTGGCTTACCACTTGCCGACGGTCCAAAGAAGATAAAAAAGTTTGCTGCCGACCGGCTGAGCCTGCAAGGCCGACCGGTTCAGTCGTCGTCCGCGGAAGCGGGCCCTTCTTCGATATGCCCCGCTTCGTACTCGGCCAGGATGCGATCCTGCAGCTGAGTGCGGAATTCCAAGCTTATAGGATGGGCTACGTCCTTATAGTCGCCGCTGCTTGTTTTACGGCTGGGCATCGCGATAAAAAGCCCTGTTTTGCCCTCAATAATCTTAACGTTGTGCACAACGAAACAGTTGTCAAACGTAACCGTAACGTATGCTTTTAATTTTCCTTCGGCCGTCACTTTACGGATACGAATTTCGGTAATCTGCATAACCACTCCTCTCCTGGTCAGAACCTATGCGCTTGAAGCACACACTACACAGGCAGATTGCAGGCTTGCACAACCCGACATTTCCACCTGCCGAATAGCCGAGAGCAGGCGCTCTTCGCTTCTTTTTCGGAAGGAAAAACGCCGTACACAGCAGAACCGGAACCGGTCATCTGAACAAAATCGGCACCGACAGCTTTTAAACTTTCCAGTGCGGCGGCAATAACCGGATAGGTCTCTGCAAGCGGTTCCGTAAAACTGTTGCCGAAAGTCCATTGAGCAGCCGGCTTTCGGTATATGCTTTCCAGTTCCGCGACCCCGGGAAATTCAGCCGGAATCGACCCGTTCAGCCGTTCATCCAAAAGCGCATACGCTTCTTTTGTAGAACTGTGAACCGCAGGATGCACAAGTACAAAGTAAAGGTCGTTGCGGGAGCCGATTTCCCTGATAAACTCGCCACGTCCCGTCACCACGGCACAGCCGCGCGACAGGAAAAAAGCAACGTCGCTTCCGACCCGGCACGCCGCCTGCATCATTTGTTCCAAGCTCAAATCGGTTTCAAACAATTTGTCCAAAACAATCAGCAGGGACGCCGCATCCGAAGACCCGCCGCCCAAACCGGCACCCGAAGGAATGCGCTTAACCAAGTCGACTTGTACGCCTTCTTTAATGCCGGTAAGATTACAAAATTCGCCGTATGCCGTCGTAAGAGTGTTTTCGGCGGGAAGAACAATGTCCGTTTTTATCCGGCACAGCGGTCCGCCCGCTTTTTTTTCAACCGTCAATTCATCGCATAAATCGACCGCTTGAAACACGCTTTCAATACTATGGTATCCGTCCTCTCTTGCCGACTCTTCGGAAGAAAGCACCCGCAAATGCAGGTTAAGCTTTGCGGGAGCGCGAATACGCATTTTATTCGGCATAGGCCTATTATACAGAAAAATATCTTTTTGTCAAACGGTTTGCCGCGCTTTGCCGCGCGGGAAATGAGTTTTTTTTCCGCGTATTTTATCACATTTTTAAAAAAAACAGTTGACACAAAGACAACTCTTCATCTATGTTTATGGTAAGCGATGCCGGTGCATTCGGTCCCGGCACGCGTTTATCGAGTTCTGAAATTAAGGAAGTGCTCAAATGCTCAGTGACAGCGAATTGCAGGATTATTCGTCGGCCGCCGGCTATACAATCGAGGATTCGTACAACGACGACTTTGAAGACGACGACAATCTCGACGACTTTGACGACGACGAATTTATGGACGACGATTTGGATGAGTATGACGACGAGGGCGATTTCGACTACGATGATGACGACGACTTTCAGTACGACGACGATTTAGACGAATAAAGGCCCCGGCCGGAGATGAAAGCTTATAAAAGCTTTTTGCCTCCGTGCCACAGTTTTTCCAAATCGTAAAAACTACGCGCTTCGGCCGTCATAAGGTGAACGACGACGGTGCCCATATCGATTAAATTCCAATCGTCGCCTGACGGAAGCTTTTTGTCGGGAATACGGATCGCAAGATCGTTTTCTTTTGCGTAATCCTTTACCTGCCGGTATAAGCCTTTCCAATGAGCGCTGCTGTTTACGGTCGTAATCACAAAAAAATCGGTCCAACTGCTTAATTCGGAAACGTCGAGCACGACGGTATCGGCGCCCTTATAATCGGTTAAAATATCCGCTATTTCAAGCGCTTTTTCTTTATCGGTTTTCATAGACAATCCTTTTTATCCTTTTTTGTACGTTATAATCAACGTACATAGCGTCCGTCAAAATCTTTTCCGAGCACAATCGTAAAGTCTACAAGCGTATCGGCTTCAAGGGCGCTGTCGTCTTTTTTTACTTCCGCTGTTTTGATATCGGTACAGCGTATAAAATCGCCGACATTTTTTGCGATCTCTTCGTTGCCGATATGGTCGATGATAAACGTTTTATCGTAGTCGTTGCGGTCGGCGTTGGATATCGTAAGAATGTCGTAACCGGCACTTTGCAGCAATGCGGCCGTATTTTTTGCGAGCCCCTGAACGGCCGTTCCGTTTTGAATTTCCAAAACATAAATGCGGCTGTGAACGACTTCCGTTTCGGACACGAGGGCCGAAACCGTTTGTTTAAGAACGTCTTTTATAAGTTGGCCGTCGTAATACGGAAACAAAAGCATTTTGCCGTCTACCATGCGCTGCGAGCCGGTAATCGCTTGGGGAAAAAGCCGTTCGGCGTCGATCAGGGAAATCTTTTCCAAAAGGGTGTATAAGCCGTCATAGTCGATATTCGCCTTGATGCGCGAAGCGTAAAGCGGAAAGACGTTCTTTTTAAAGATGTCGGTTTTGCGCGCATTGATCGCCGACAAAAAGGCGACAACGGCGTTTTGCAGGCGGTCTTGACGATCGGCTGCGGCCGCCTCTTTGTTTTCATACAATACGTACGTGCGTATTTTATCGCCGTCCAGGGTAACCGAACCGGAAGGCAGCAGGTACGACACATCGTCTATTTTATCGTCCACCGGATAGGGCACAAAAACGCGAAGCCCGCCCAAAAGGTCGGTCAATTCCGAAAAATGCTTTAAAGAAATTTCGAGCGAAAACGGAATCGACATGCCGACCAGTTTTTCTATTTCGCCGCGGTAGGCGTCTATCCCCTTTTCTTTGTAAACGGCGTCTATGCGGTCTACCCTGCCCAAACTTGCATATATGGCGCCCGTATTGCCGAGTATATCGATAAGGGCGCCCTTATGCGACACCGGATAATATGCCATAATCATCGTAGCAAGCGCGTTTCCGTCATCTTCAAGCACAATAACCGCTTTGATAATTTGATCGCTTTCCAATACCTTATCTACGGGATTGGTTTTAAGCGACGTTATCAATAAAGAAACCGAAACCGCTAAAACGGCGACAATAAGCAGCAAAAAAATAACATGCGTTTGCGTACCGAGTTTGGGCATATATTTTGTCATTGCAGCCTCTTTTATAATTCCTTTTGTAAGGATTGTATCAAATCCGCCGTTTCGGGCGCGAGCGTTTTGCCCTGCGTTTTTAAATAGCGCGCGTTGTCTTCCGCGACGGATAAAAGCAAAGTGTTCAAGTCCTTTTTCATGCATTCCGCCACGTAAGACGGACTGCTGTGAGGACGCCCCGGCTCTATTTTATCGGCGATGTACAAAATCTTCGCCAAATTTCCCATGCGCGCACAACCGAAAGTATGAAAGCGCACCGCTTCCAAAATATCCGCATCGTCGATGCCGAAATCTTTTTTAAGGACTGTCGCCGCCGCCCGCCCGTGAAGCAGCGATTTTTTTTGCGCTTCCAAATCCGATACGGGCAAATTGTCCTGTACGGCAAGTAAAAAAATCACTTCTTCGTTCATGTCTTTGCACATATCGTGCGTCAAGCCGGCAAAATAGCCGCGCTCGCAGGGTAAACCGTAACGGCGGCACAAATCCCCGGCGGTTTGAGCGGTGCGCACCGAATGCTCATAGCGCGCTTTATGCACCATTGCCGACACATAGCGGTCGAGCAGAGCCGTTGCTTCGTGTATATCGGCGTCAGTTAAAGCCATACAATTTCCTTTCAACAATATACCTGTAAACGCTCGAAGGAACAAGGCTTTTCCAGTCTTTTTTTTCGGCAATCATGCGCCGGATTTTCGCCGACGATGCGACATAAAAATCGTTATGCAAATCTTTGTGCGGCCACGGGAAACCCGCATCGCCCGCGATCCTGTCGTCTGCACTCAAGCTTGTCGCGCTCGTGCCGGCCGCACCTGCAAAAGATGCCGCACTTGCCGCTCCCGCCTGCGCCGACCACCCGCTTTTTTCACTTCCGGAAACGTCTTCATCTCCGAGCGGCGGCCGCCTGCCGAGCAGAATGTCGGTTATTTCGGCCAAAAAGTCGGCTTCTTTCCATTTTCCGAAATCGGCGCACAGGTCGCTTCCGATTATTAAACCGAACTTTTCTTCCGGCCGCGTTTTATAGCGCCGCTCAAGGGCACGCACCGTGTCTATCGTGTAAGAAACGCCCTCGCGTCGAAGCTCGCAGTCATCGGCGGCAAACCGTGCGTCGTTAAACTCGTCGAGCGCCAAGTTGAGCATTGCCCAGCGCTCCTCTTCACGGGCGCCGGACGCGATGAATTTATGGGGCGGATCCTTTGCCGGAATAAACAACACGCGCTCATAACCGTATTCGTTTGCGGCCTGCAGGGCCAAAAGAAGATGCCCGTTGTGTACGGGATTAAAAGAACCGCCCAGCAGTGCAATTTTCATCGCTCGGATCCGGGATACTGCACGTCAACCTCGTCCACCGAGGCGCGGCTTGCAAGAAAAGCGCTTTCACTCTTCGCGGTGTTTTGCGCGCCCGTATCCGAAGCGCCGTACACAAGCGCAATGAGTTCTTTTTTTACTGTATCGAGACCTTCGTGCGTATGAAGCGAAAGCGGAACGGTTACCGTATCCTTGTATTTTTCGGCAAGCTCCGCCGCACGGAAAGCCGCGTCGGCAACGTCGATTTTATTGCACAAAATAATGCGTTTTTTTGCCGCAAGTTCCGGCGAAAAGGCATTCAATTCGGCATTCAATTTTTCGTAGGCGTCGATATAAGTGTCGTCGGAGCAATCGATAATAAAAGCGAGCCCCGCCGTACGCGATATGTGCTTTAAAAAACGGATTCCCAACCCCGCCCCTTCGGACGCGCCTTCTATAATGCCGGGAATATCGGCGATAACGATGTCCTGTTCTTCATCGATGCGCAAAACGCCGAGGTTCGGAATTTTTGTCGTAAACGGATACGGAGCGATTTTAGGCCGCGCATTTGTAAAATAATCGAGTAAAGAAGATTTCCCCGCGTTCGGGAAACCGACAAGGCCGATGTCGGCCATGATATTCAGTTCGACACGCAGTTTTTTTACTTCGCCGCTTTTTCCTTCGTGTGCATAGCGCGGCGCCTGATTGACGGAACTTTTAAAGTGAACGTTTCCCCAGCCGCCTTTGCCGCCTTTTAAATAAACAAAGGGTTCCGCGTTTTCTTTACCCGTAAAATCGCAGACAAGAACGCCCGTTTCGGCATCGGTTACCTTTGTTCCCGGGGGCAGCGGTATAACGATATCGTTTCCGTCGGCGCCGAACCGCTTGCGGCCCTCACCGTCGGCTCCGTTTTGCGCTTTAAAAACCTGTTGTTTGCGCAAATGGGCAAGAGTACGCAGATTATGCTTTACACAAAAAATAACGTCGCCCCCGCGGCCGCCGTCGCCTCCGGCCGGACCACCCAGGGGAACGTACTTTTCCCTGCGGAAAGCGATACAGCCGTTGCCGCCCTTACCGGATCGAACTTCTATGAGCGCTTCGTCGGCAAACCGGATCACTAGGCTTGTTCGGGAATTATCGAGGCCAGTCTTCTGCCCTTGCGTTCGTGGTAAGACACCACGCCCGTTTGGGTTGCAAAAAGGGTATCGTCTTTACCGCGGCCGACATTATCGCCCGGATGGATTTTCGTTCCCCGCTGACGCACGAGAATAGAACCGGCAGGGACAAACGTTCCGCCGGAAGCCTTTACACCTAAATATTTGGGGTTTGAATCGCGGCCGTTTTTGGCACCGCTTCCGCCTTTTTTACGTCCCATTATATGCCTCCAGTTAATTGTATATCTTTTTCGTCGGCAAGAACAAATTCCGCCGACACATACGCCGGATATTCTTTTTGCAAAGAATCAAAACCTTTTTGCAAAAAATCCGCCGTATACGACAACAGTGCCGAAAGTTCCCCGTCATTGCGCGTCGACTGCGGATCCGGCGAAGAACGCGCTTTGCGCCGTACCGTAAAGGACAGCATTCCGCGTTCGGCACTATCGGTTTTCAATTCGAGCCCGCCGTGTTCGTGCAAAACATCGAGCGCCGTACGTGCCAAAATGCTGACCGCCGCACACACAATGTCTTTGCCCTTAGGCGCAAAGCCTGCATGACCGCGTATAATACAGGAATGCAGTTCTCCGTTTTGCGCCCGGGTAAGCTCGGCCCGTATCACGCTTTATTCGGATTCTTTTGCCGAAGCACCCGCCGTAATGCCGGTAACGCGGATATTCGTATAGTGCTGGCGGTGTCCGATAGTCCGGTGATAATCTTTTTTGCTTTTGTATTTCAATACAAGAATCTTTTTATCGCGGAACGAATCTTCCACAACCGCCGAAACCTTCGCCCCTTTTACATAGGGAGTTCCGATCTGCACTTTTTTACCGTCGCTCAGCATTATAACCGTATCGATATCGACGGTTTGCCCTTTTTCGGCGTCGAGTTTATCGACTTGAAGAATACCGTCTTTTTCGGCTTTATACTGCTTGCCCTTATACTCAACCAGCGCGTACATATTTACACCTCTATTTCCTGTTTTACTACCGGTTTTACAAGCGGCGGGAAACTGCCGCTCCATCCGGCGCAAACGGGGACGGCCGGAAACCGAATGTCATTTTACTATATTTTAAACCTTTGCGTCAAGTATGAATTAAAATCGGCGTTTCTTATATTTTTTGCTCAAAGTAAAAAACCGCGAATACCGCGGATGAGCGCTTATTTTCCCGAAAGGTGTTTTTTCCAGCGGGCGACGAGCTGCAAGGCTTCAAGCGGGGTAAGGTTATCCGGCTCGGCGGAGAGGATTTCGTCGAGTATGAGCTCTTCGTCGCTGAAAAGACCGGGACTTTGAACGGCGCGGGATGCGCCGCCCGCACAATCGGCAGGCAAGTCTGCCCTCGATACCGCAGCGGAGCCGGCTGCTGCCGGAAGGGGCTCAATAAACCGGGAATCGTCGGTTTGCGTCCACGGCGTTTTCTTTTGTAAACTTTCCAAAATAACCTGAGCGCGCTCTATAACCGCTTGCGGAATGCCGGCCAAACGGGCGACGTGCAGGCCGTACGAGTTTTCGCTTGCGCCGCGTCGTATTTTTTTTGTAAACACGATTTGCCCTTCACGTTCCTGAACATCGAGACATAAAAGCTGCAAGCGGTTATGCTGAATGCGCGTAAGCTCGTGGTAGTGGGTTGCAAAAAAGGTGCGCGATTTGAGCACGTTCAGCACATATTCGCACACGGCCCAGGCAATGGAAAGGCCGTCTTCGGTGGAAGTACCCCGCCCCACTTCGTCCATAATCACCAGGCTTCGGACGGTTGCCGAGCGCAGGATGAGGGCGGTTTCGGCCATTTCGACCAAAAAAGTGGACTCCCCGCGTGCAAGGTTATCCGATGCGCCGACGCGGCAAAAAATGCGGTCAACCAAACCGATACGCGCTTTGTCGGCGGGGACAAACGAACCGGTTTGCGCCAAAAAAACAATGAGGGCGTTTTGGCGAAGGTAGGTACTTTTACCGGCCATGTTCGGCCCGGTAACGACGGCAAAGTTTTTTTCGGAAAAAGATGCATCGTTGGGTACAAACTCTCCCGCCGGCAAGTGCAGTTCGACGACAGGGTGTCTGCCGCCGACAATCTCAAAAGCCTCGCCTTCTTCAACGTCGGGGCACACCCAATTGTGCAAAACGGCCGCTTTTGCAAACGAGGCGATCGTGTCGATATACGCGGTTTCCGCGGCAACGCTCAATAAATAACGGATGTCGGAAGCAAGCTTTGTTCTGATTTCCAAAAACAAGCGCTTTTCGATTTCGACGATTTTTTCTCCCGCGCCGGTCAGTTCGCGTTCCAATTCCTGCAAGCGTTCCGAGGTATAACGGTCGCCGTTTACGAGCGCGCGGCGCAAAATAAAATGCTCGGGCACCGCGTCGAGCTTGCCCTTCGTTACTTCCATGTAATAGCCGATATTCCGGTTAAAGCGGATTTTAAGATTCGCTATGCCGGTGCGCCGTTTTTCTTCGTCAAGATACTCATCGAGTATTTGCGTAAAATTCGTTTGCAGCGCCCGGTAATGATCCAATTCTTCCGACCAGCCGTCTTTAATCATACCGCCTTCGGTAAGCGATGTTGAAGGATCGCCGAGCAGGGCCGAGCGGATTGTATCGATAATGCGCAAAGCACTGTCGGTTTCGAATACGTACAACGCGTCCGAAAAATCGCCCGGCGCAAAACATTCGCACAATGTACGGATCGAAAGCCACTGTTCAAGCCCCGTACGCAAAGCCTGCAAATCTTTTGCATGGGCCTTTTCAAGCGCAATGCGGCTTGCAAGCCGCTCTATATCCGACATCTTCGACAGCACGGCGCGCACGGAGGCGAGCGTTTGTTCGGCCTTTACAAAAAGTCCTATGTGAACCTGCCTGCGCCGTATGGCTTCGGCCGACCGCAGCGGATGGGCAAAAAAACTGCGCAAGAGGCGCGAGCCCATAGCCGTTTGCGTGTACTGCACGGTTTCAAGCAGACTGTACTGTACGGAACCGTCGTGCAGGTTTTCGGTGATTTCCAAATTGCGCCGCGACGAGTTGTCCAAAATAACATACTGGCTGTCGGAATACACGGAAAGGTTCGCAACTTGCGGCAAAACGCCGTCGGAACGCGAAAAAGCCGAAGTTCGCAGCACGTAGGCAAGCAACGAACCTGCGGCAAGGATTTCCGGCGAAAAGGCGGTCAGCGAAAACGACTGAAGATTTACCGTGCCGAACTGGCGCAAAAGCTGTTTGTATGAGCTGTCGCGGTCGAAACGCCAATCGTCTTCGACGTTGACGTACAAATTTGAAAACTGCGCAAACACGGAAGACGTTTTTTTAGACTCGGAAAAGGAGCGCGACACTAAAATTTCGCGCGGTTTAATACGTCCCAATTCTTTTGCGAGCTCTTCTTCGGTATCGGAAGACTTCCAGCTTGTCGCGCAAAAGGTTCCCGTCGAAATATCGATGTACGCGAATGAAACCGAAAGATTTTTTGCGCCGATGTTTCGGGACGGTTTTTGCGCGCCGGAAGCGGAATCGGCGGGAGCAAAGCATACCGAGGCCAAAAAGTTGTTCGTGCTTTGTTCCAAATATTCTTCTTCGAGCGCGGTGCCGGGCGTAATAACTTCGATAACTTTGCGTTCGGCAAGCCCCTTGCCGTTTTCAGGCAGCGCAATCTGTTCGCAAATGGCGATTTTTTTACCCAACCGCAAAAGGCGCGCGATATATACGCGCGAAGCATGATAGGGAATGCCGCACATCGGGCTTTCGCCGCGATGCGTTAAGGTAAGATTCAAAAGGCGGGATACTTCAATCGCATCGCTGTCGAACATTTCGTAAAAATCGCCCAGCCTGAAAAACAGCACTTCCGCCGCATACTGTGCTTTTATCTTCCGGTACTGCGCCATCAAGGGCGTTATGTTCGAACCGTTTTGCGCATCCATCGCCTTTTTACCGATACGGCGGCTATTGGTTGCCCAATTCCGCTATAACTTTGTCCGTAATGTCGACCGTCGGACTGTACCACAAAATGCCGTTTGCCTGCTGCAAACTCAAAATAATGGTATAACCGCCGGTTTCGGCGACGCGGCTTATAACCTTATACAACTGCTGATAAAATGCATTTGAAGAAGAAAGATTTTTGCGCAGTTTTTCCAATTCCGCGTTTTTTGAAGTCGTATACGCTTCCAAATAGTCGGCTTCTTTTGCAATTTCCGCTTCGGTACGGACGGCGGCGGCCGAATTGCCGTTTTTTTCGTATTCGAGCTTTTTGTCCTGCAAGCTTTTTAAAGTTGCGGTACGCCGGTCGATTTCCGCCTGAAATTCGGCCTTTTTGCTGTCATAGTTACGCACGGCGGCCGATTCGCGAAAATAGGTTGTATACACGCGGCCGGTGTCGACGACGCCGACGTTCGTAATTTGCTGGGCGGCAAGGCCTGCACCGAAAAGAGCGGCAAAAATGCCGATAAAAAGCGCTGTTTTTGTATGTTTCATAATCACTCCGTTATCGATTATTGATTGACCAAATTGAACGAAAGAACGAATCTTCCGGCATTTTTGGTCGACGAATTCCATTCAAAATTACCGTTTGTATTTTTAAACGACCACGCCCACATTAAGCGCAAAGGAAATTGCGGAAGCGAAAAACGCAATCCGGGGCCGAAACTGAAAAACAAATCGTTTGCCGAAAAGTCCGTAAACAGCTCGTGGGGCAAATTCTTTACCGCAATCATGTCGGCAAAAAAGTCGAGAGAAAAGATTCCCGGCGCAAGCGGCATACGCAGTTCGAGCGAAGAAGACCACATTGCCATCCCTTTAATCGACGAAGATTGGTCTCCGCCTGCAGCCCAGCCGCGGCCGTTAAACATGCCGTCAATAATCAACAGATTCGACTGACCGATAACGGAACCGGGCGCCGGCACCAAAAAGGAAAAGCCCGTGTATCCTGCAAGAACAAACTTTAAATTCCACGTTTCGGAAACCGGCTTATCCAAAAGGGTAAAGTATTTTTCCGCCTTTGTGTCGGTCCGCAGATAATATTCCGATTCGATCTTGGGTAAAAGCCCCGTCCACGAAAACTGTTGACTGAAAAACCAACCCTTCGAAGGATCATAGAGCGTATCGCGCGCGTTAAAAGCGCCCTTTATCCACACCGCATTTTCCACGCCGAATTTACCGTGTTTGTCGCTGATCGTCGTATCGACCGGCTCATACAAAGACGCATCGTAAAAATTCCGTTTAAAGCTGTTTTTTATGCCGCCGGTAAGCGTAAACGCGGCAAAATCCCATATCCAACGCTTACCCAGCGCCGCGTCGGCTCCGAACGACAGTTCATTGTAATTCATATAATAATCGGTTTTATTCACTCCGCCCGGATAATAATTGTAATACAGGGTTTTCGCCGCGCGGTGCTTAAAGTTGAGGCTTGTATTGAAGTTGAGCAGGCGGTTTAAAAACCACGGATCGTTGTACGAAAACGACAAAGCCTGCTCGTCGTTCGAGCCGGTTATGTTGGCGCCGATAGCCTTTCCGGTACCTAAAAAGTTCGAATCTTTCCAGTTTGCAAAAAGAGAAACCGGCCACGAATTCGCTTCGGTTATGCCCGAAAAGGTAATGCCGAATTCTATCGACGTGGTTGACTGTTCTTCGACATTTATAACCAAATCGATAAGATTTTCGTCGGAACCCTGCACTATCTGCGGCACTATCGCCGAAAAAAAGCCGAGATTGTACAAGCTGCGCAAACCCGTTTCTATTTTTTTCTTTGAAAAGATGTCGCCGCTTTCCAGCGGAATTTCGCGCAAAACGACATAGTCCTTCGTTTTCGTGTTTCCCGCAACGCTGATGCGCTCGATGTGGCTTCTGCTTTTTTCGGTTATATACAGAACGCACGAAATAAGCCGGTTTTCGCCGTCTTTTTTTATATCCGGATAAAAACTGTTCGACGTATAGCCGTTTTCGTAGTATAAATCGGCGATTGCCGCCAATCCTTCCTGAAAGCGCGTTTGATTGAAAATCGCGCCTTTTTTAAGCTTAACCAGAGCGAGCAGTTCTTCGGTCGAAAAGATAAGGTTGCCTTGCAGCGTAATACCGTTAAAAACGTATTGAACGCCTTCTTTTACGATATAAGTCAGCGTAAGCTCGTCACGCTTTTTTTCTTCGTTATAGGAAGTTTCGCGCACGACGTCCGAAACGGCGGCATCCATGTAGCCGCGCGTTTGATAGTAAAGCAAAACGCTTTGCTTATCGAGTTCGAGGGAGCTTTCCTGAAAAGCGCCCTTGCTGAATAAGCCGGCTTCTTTGAGCTTCATATCTTTTTTTAAGTTTTTTTCGCTGACGGCCGAATTGCCCTGAAAGCGGATAGCCGCGATGACCGTCTGCCGGCCTTCGTCTATATTAAAGACAACGTCCACGCCGCCGTCATCTTCTTTAATTTCGGAAGCGACGCGCGCATTCGTATATCCGTTTTCAAGATACAGGGTTTGCAGTTTTCGCTCGTCGAGCAGCACCTTTGAGGCGATGTACACGTCGCTTTCTTTAACGGTTGCCGCATCGCGCAGTTCCGACGTTTTAAGCCGCCTATTGCCTTTAAAAATCAAAGAGCGCACAACCGGCCGCTCGACCACGTTAAACTGCAAAATAACCGCGGTTTTTTCACCGTCGGCGGGAAGCGCGAGCGGTTCGATATCTTCAAAATATTCAAGCGCGTAGATTCTGTTGAGCAGGTCGGCGTACAGTTCGTCGGAAAAAGACTTTCCGATAAAGGAATCGGTAACGGCGTTCAAGTCGGACATTTTGACGAATTTCACACCGTTGAATTTGACGGCACGGATTTCTTTTCCGTAATACCAGTTATTGTCGCTTTGCGCCGACAAAATCACAGCCGATGCGCCGAGCGCAAAGAGAAAAAGCAATGCTAAAAAACGCCGCTTGCCGTACATACAACCTCCCGGCTTAAAAATTAAATTTCCACGAAAAACTGATTGAAGTATGCGGCACAAGCAGTTTCCAATCCGAATTCAGTTCCGGAGCAATACTCCAACGTATGGCGGCAAAGGGAGTCGGCAATTCAAAACCGATTTCCGGCTGAAAAACCAAGCCGCCCGTGCTTCCGTTTCGTTTTTTAAGGTTATCGTCGTAGGACAAATGCATCATGGCATCGGCATACAGCGTATCCCCGAAATACTTACCTATATAAACAGTCGTGTTATCCAAAAAGTTACCGGCCGACATCTGATTGCCGGTATTCAGATTCAAAGCGCTTGCAAAGGCATTCTGCAAAAACATAGTCCGTATGGAAAATATATCAAATTTGAGCAAATCGCGCAATCGGTTTTCGATGGTGCTGAAAACGGCTATCTGCGCGCCGTAGTCGGCCAAACCGCCGATCAGGGCGAGCGGGTTCGTGTCGGTTACGTCGCCCAAAAAGATTTGTCCCAAAAGGGTCATTATTTCCTGCTGCGTTTTTACCGGCACCGACGAAAATGAGGGATTTAATCGGCTGAGCGGCTGGTCGGCAACGGTAAGCATAATGCGCACCGGGTTCCCGTCTTTGTCGCGCTCGCGGATTTCGGCTTTGGCGCTCAGGCGCGGGTCGAACGATTCGGTGCTTTCGTTTAAAACCGCCGACGCTTCGCGGATATAAAAGGTTCGGTTCAAATACAGAATTTCGCCGCCCTTCATCGAAAAGGCTCCCGTAAAAGAAGATGTTCCGTAGCGCGTATCCATTTGTAAACGAAGCGGGCTTGTTTGCGTTACCAGCCCGCGCAAAAGCGGATTGACTTTTGACGGAATAAAAAGACGGGCCTTCGTATCGGTTGTTATCGTTAAATCGAGGGCTACATCGGTTTCGCTTTCGCTTTGCGCCCGGGCGCGCTCGGCAGCCAGTATAATAACCGCTTCAAGATCGGCAACTTCAACCGAACCGCTCACATCGACAAGATCTTTATCGAGCTGAACGGCGATGTCGGCCTTGCCCTTGCCCGTAAACACGCCGTTGGGCATCGCATACCGTACTTCGGCGCGCGTATCGTCGAGCGTATGTACTTTTAATGAAAGGTTGTCTATAAGCAGTTTTTTTAAGGCCAAGTCTACGCTTAAATTAAGGCGCGCGCCGCTTTTTTCGCCGATAAAGAGGCTGTCGGCGGCGGAAAAAACGCTGTCGGTCGTTTTTACGCGAAAATCGCTGCAAGTCATTTTTTCGCCGATATAATCGGGAACGCCGATCGTCATGTCTTTTCCGATAAACTCGGCATTGATAACGGGATCCGCGAGAGTACCGGTTATCGTTCCGCTTCCTTCGGCGCTTCCCGAATAAAGCGAAAAGGCGGGTAGATCCACAAGGCGCGAAAAAGTTTTTGCATCGGCCGCTATCGTGTCGACCGCTAAAAAGAGTTCGCCTTTTTGTACCGTGCCCGCAGCGGAAAAACGCACGGGAAAATCGCGGCCGGCGTTTACCGATATTTCTCCGTCGTCGAACAGCACGGCCGTTAGACCTTCGGAAGAGCCCGCCGTAAAATCGAAGCGGCCGGAAGTGCGCTCAAGGGCGATTGTATAATTTCTGCGCGGCTCAAAAAACGAACCTTCAAGTTTTGCGAGCATCAATTCCGCACGGAACGATTTTTCCTTCAGTGGCACCTTCTCTTCGTTTGGCGAAGGAATAAAAACAAAGGTAAAAGGACTCGCAAAGGTTTTGGTGCGGAAAAATTGATCGCTGCCGACTCTTCCTTCAAGACGGCCTTCGGCTTTACCGGAAAAATTTTTAAGCGAAAAATTTCCCGAAAAAGACCGGGCATTGAGCGTTCCGTACCGGAGGTCGCAATCGGAAAAAATAAGGTTTTTATCTTCGAGGCTCGCATTTCCCCGCACGAGCACGCCCGTCGTCCCCGCGGAAAAAGACGCCCGCTCCAAACTCAGTCTGAGCGACGGATTTGAAATCGTGCCCAAAGCGCTTAAGCTTCCGCTTACCGTATTACCTTCGTTTTGCAAAGCGATAAAGCGCCCCGCAGGCAGCGAGCGGATTTCGGCTTCAAGCGAAAAATAAATGTGCTCAAAAAAATCGATTTGCCCGTTCGGTATGCGTTCCGGATTGTGCAGCTGCAAAACCGCCGAATATTTTTCGTCGGAAAATGAATCCGCAAATGCCGCGTTCAGCGTAAGCGAATCGAAAATGCCGTCAGAAAAATTCCACAAAGCATTGAGGTTTCCGTTGAGCGTCGATAACTCGTCGGCGTACACGGCTCTGTTCAAATACAGTCCCGAAGGGTCGGCCGACCCCGAAAGACTGATGCGCGGCGATATACGCGAGCGCTTGGACACTTCGGCAATTTCAATCTGTTCTATGCGCACGTTCCAATCGCTTGCGGTTCGAACATCGAATTGTACGGAAAAAGATGACGAAAACAGCACATCACGCAGTTCAAGCGGAAGAGAGGTGAACGACAGCGAGCCGCTTAAAGAGCCGTCTTTGTCGGCATAAGCCGACGCGCTGAAATTATAATCGCCGCTGATGTTTAAAAAGCGCGAGGGAACGAAAGCGCCGGAAAAAGTATAGGGCAGCGAATTTATAAAAAGCGATGCCGAAAAAAGCACTTCGTCGCTTGCGGACGAAAGATCGGCGTTTGCCTGAAGCCGTACCGACTGCCCCGAACCGGTCATATCGAAGCGCGAAATCTGAAAAGCCGATTCGGTACCGTCGACCGACAGTAAAAGCACTTGGTCGTCCTTTTGCGTATTGGCGACGACGACATACGGGCTGTTGTAGGTGAAGGTTTTAAAATCCGTCGAAAAAAACAAATCGGCCGAACATATGTACGGACTTAAAAACGGCAGCACGGCCGAAAGTCCCGCGGAGCTTTTTTTCGGAGCGCACCACAGCGCGGCGATGCCGATCGAATCCAAAAACAGATTTTCCGTCGAAAGCTGCATTTGCAGTTCTTTTTGTTCGGCAAGCGAAAAGCTGCCGTTTACGCGTAAAGCGCCGGCTCCTGCCGTATCGGCTTTGGAATAATCGAAAGCTTCAAAGGTAAAATCGCGCGAAAGGCCGGAACCGATCAAACGCAGCTGTAAGGCGGTTAAGCTGTTTTCGCCGAAATACAGCTGAGGTACGAAAAACAAACTTTCATTCCCGAACGATTCCATATATACGTCCGCCGATACGGCGTTTCCGTTCGGCAGCACGGCCGAATGAATGCGCGCCGTTCCCTGAGGACGAAGGTTGCGTATGTCCAAGCTGCCCGTATAATCGGCCGACAAAAACGGCGCCGACACTTTCACAAAGTCGATATCCGCATTTTCTTCGCTGCCGGAAAAGCGGAACGATATATTGGCCGCATCCCGTTTTGCGCTCCGCTCAAGTGCAAGCGAACCGTCGGCCTTATAGCTCAGTTCGTTCGTTTTCCAATTCCACAAAGCTTCGTATTCGCCGGAAACAAAAAGGCGCGAAACCGTATCCAAAAAACCGCTCGATTTTTTCGGCTTGCATAAATCGAAAAGGTTTACGTGCTGTGCTTGGAGCGCAAGGCGCGCATGTTCGGAAGCGGTATCGGCGTTTAAAGTCAGCACAAAGGGCAAAACGTTTTGCATAACCGATGCGCGGAATGTGCGATCCGCATAAGAAGCGTACAGGTTCAGCGCGGGCACAAGGTAATCCGATTCTCTGAGCGACGAAAAGCGCAGCTGGGCAAAACTGTTTTCCGTATCGGCGGTGATTTTTGCCTGAACGGAAAAATCCAACGCGAGCTTACCGAATTGAACGGGATTTTTGGTGGTCGCGCGGAGGCTGTTTTTTCCCGAGAGCTGCAATTGAATCGCGTCGTTTTTCGCCGGACGGTTTATTTTAAGATTTGAAATTTTCAGTTCGTTTTCGATCGAAGCGTCGGCATATACAAACGACGCATTTTTTACGCGGATCCGCAAAGGAAGTGAAAACAAAACGTCTTCAAAAGCCCCCTCGTCAGTTTGGTTTTTCCCGCCGCCTTGTCCGGTTTCCCCTCCGCTATACCGCCCCTTTCCGCTGCCGCCCTGCTCTTTGCCGGCACCGGATGCTTGCAGCAACGCGAAAAGGCGATCGCGGACGGAATACTGCGTCAAATCGTCGTAATCCGCCTGTACGCCCGAAATAATCAGTTCGCCGAACGCATCGGACATACGGCCGGTCAATACCTTCAAAATGTTCCAGCGCAGTTTTATCGAGCGTATTTGCAGCACCGGCGCGTCCGTTTCGATATCGCTGACGGTAATGTCGGACATGCGGATGCCCGATAAAACCGAAGGAGAAAGCGCCTTATACGAAAGGGTCAAGCCGGTTTTGTCGCGCACGAAGGTAAGAAAGTCGCTTCGGATCCGCTTAAATGCCGCCGACGAAGCGGAAAGTGAGGGAACCACCGCGGCTGCCGCGGCAAAGGTTATGCCCAAGAGAATAATTATACTGAGTGTGCGCGACAAGGTCTTTTTTTTCATCCGCTTATTACGGTATAATAGCAAAAAATATAAGATTGTGGTAGAGAGTAATGACGGTATCGGAGTTTGTTGTTTTTGAAGGGATCGACGGTTCGGGAACTTCCACGCAGATTGCGGCGCTCAAAAAGCGCTTGGAAGGGAAAAAAGTTTTTTTTACGTGCGAACCGACCGATCGTGAAACGGGTAAATTTTTGCGCAAGGTTTTAAAAGGAGAGATTGCCGTAGCGGCGCAAACGGCGGCCTATCTTTTTGCGGCGGACAGATGCGAGCACGTATACGGAAAAGGCGGCATAGCCGAACGCTGCGGTAAAAAAGAAGCGTGTATTTGCGACCGCTATCTTTTTTCGAGCCTTGCCTACCAAAGTATAGAATGCGGCGAAAAACTGCCGGCAAAGCTCAACGAAGATTTTCCGCTGCCGCAAACGGTTTTTTATTTCCGCATAGATCCTGAAATAGCACTCAAACGGATTCAAAACCGAAGCGTCGTCGAGATTTACGAAAAGCTTGATTTTTTACAAAAAACGGCTGCCGCCTACGACAAAATATTCGCCGCCTTTGATAAAAAAAATACGGGCATGAACATCATCCGCATAGACGCTTCGCTGGATGCGGCCGAAATCGAAAAAATCATATGGAGCGCTTTGCAAAAACTTCCGATATTTGAATCGTGAAGAAGTTTTTTAAAATCGCGGGAGCGGCCTTGCTGTGCGTTGCCTGCGCCCTGCTTTTCAGCTCCTATGCGATCTCTTACAAAGAACAGTACTACAAGCTGTACCACATTCACTATCAGCAATATCCCGACGACGTTATGGAAAACATTTACTGGCTCGAACGCGCCGTCGCCGCGGACTTTGCCAATCCGCAATATGCCCTTGCCCGCATTACCGACAAAACGGATTGGGAAAAATACCGCTATCTTTTTATGATGCACGTCAATTTAAAACTCATAGAACAGCACATGCGCCTCGGACGCACATGGGATAAAAAAATCGCCTATTTTTACGACGCACCGTGGAAAGAAGAATACTTGCGGAATTTGGAAACGGCCGAACGCTGCTACCGCGCGGGTCTCTATTATTGGACGGAAGCGCGATTGTGGGCGGAAAAAGCAAACCAGCAAAAATTCCGTTTTTTATGCTTAAAAGACATACAAAATTGGGAAGACGAATGCTGGCGGATCGACCGCGGCGAACTTAATTACGAAACGATTTTAAACCGCGAACTTGCGCGTTTGCAAAAAGTAAAAGAAACATTCCTTGCAATGGATGAAAATACCTATTAAAATAGGGGTATGGACAATACCTCATTCCGTATAAATTATGAACCGGTGCATCCCGGAACGGCGCATACCGATATTGAATTTTATTCGGGAGCCGCTTCTCTTTTTGCCGCGCTCACCTCCGAGGAGGCGCTCGGTACCGAAAAAACAAGCGCCGGCGACGGTACGTCCGGCGCCGAGCGGGCGCCTTCGGGCGGCAAACGCATGTATATAACAGATACGGCCGTCGCCGCCATTCCGGCCGTGCGCGATTTTTTACAAGCCGAAAAAGAAAAAAAACAAACGGTTTTTATTCTCGAATCCGGCGAAACGCACAAAACGGCCGAAACCGTGCTGCGCATATGCGAAAGCGCCCTTAAAGCGAACTTGAATCGCTCTTCGGTGTTTGTCGGCATAGGAGGCGGCGTTGTCTGCGATCTGTGCGCCTTTGCCTGTTCAATATTCAAGCGCGGCGCGCTTTTGGAACTGGTTCCGACCACACTGCTCGCAATGACCGACGCCGCAATCGGCGGAAAAACCGGCTGCGATTTCGGAAGCTACAAAAACATGCTCGGCACCTTTTATCCTGCGCGCACCATCCGCATCGCGCCCGATTTTGTACAGACTTTAAGCGAGCGCGAATTCTTTTCGGGTTTGGCCGAAGCCGTTAAAACCGCCATGCTGTACGACAAAGATATCTTCGGCGTATTCGAAAAACAAAAAGACGCCGTTTGCAAAAGAGAAAAAGCCGTGCTCGCCGACATAATCCGCTCGTGCGCAAAAGCAAAAGCGGCCGTTACGGAAGAGGATTTAAGCGAGCGCGGAAAGCGTATGGAATTGAATTTGGGGCACACCTTTGCCCACGCGCTTGAAAGCATCGCGGGATTCGGAAAACTCAGCCACGGCGAAGCGGTTGCATGGGGCATTTCCCGCGCGCTGCAAGTAAGCGTAAATTTGGGCTGCTGCGCGGCCGCATACAAAGAGCGCGTATTCGCCCTGCTCGAACAATACGGCTGGTGTACCGCTTGCCTTCACCCCGCCCTTTCCGCAAAGACCTGCGCGGCCGACCTGCTTTTACAGGCGATGAAACAGGATAAAAAAAATTCGGACGCGCGCATCCGCTTAATACTCCAAAGCGGTTTATGCTCAACCCTTATAAAAGAAGTAAACGATGAAGACATACTCGCAGTACTTTGATTGGGCGGCAACATCGCCCGCCGACCGCGGCATAGCGCTTGAAGCCCTGAACGTATCGCAGGAGTTCTATGCGAACCCTTCGAGCGTCCATAAAGCCGGAATCGATGCGCATGCAAAAATCGAAGAAGCGCGCAAACGCTGCGCCCGCGTGCTTAATGTCCGCGCCGATACGCTGATTTTTACGTCCGGCGGAACCGAATCGAACCACATACCGATCTTATCGCTTTTAACGCGGCCTTCGGCAGGAAGTATTCTTATCGGCAGCACCGAGCACGCCGCCGTGCGCGAACAGGCCTACGCGCTCAAACATGCCGGCTGGACTGTTCTTACCGCCGGCTGCACAAAAAGCGGGATCATAGGCCCCGACGAAGTGCTCAAAAAACTGCGTGACGACACCGCCCTCGTGTGCGTTATGGCCGTAAACAACGAAACGGGCGCAATCCAGCCGATATACGAAATCGCCGATGCATTAAGTGCGCGCACGGGGAAAAAACGGCCGAAACTCCACGTTGATGCGGTACAGGCATGCGGGAAAATACCGCTCGACTTATCGCACGCGGGAATAGATACGGCTGCGATAAGCGCGCACAAAATTTACGGCATGCGCGGAACCGGCCTTTTGTACAGTGCCGCGCGGCAAGAACCCTTTTTGCGCGGAGGCGGCCAGGAAGGCGGCATCAGAAGCGGCACCGAAAACCTTTTCGGCATTTGGGCTTTAACATTGTGCCTCGAAAAATACGCCGCGCGGCAAAACTTCGAACACATTGCGGAAAATCAAAAAAAACGATGTGCGCGCTTTATCGGCAGCTTGAGCACCGTCGGCTCATGCACAATCATACCGCAAAACCGCATACGCGAACCGGAACTCTATTCGCCGTGGATCGTACAGGCAAGTTTTAAAGGCATTCCCGGCGAAGTTATGGTGCGCGCCTTGAGCGCACGGGGCTTTTATATTTCAACCGGCTCGGCATGCTCCTCACATAAAAGCGGGACGAACGCCGGCAGGCCCGTTTTGGAGGCTATGGGAATCGACAAAGAAAGCGCTTTGTGTTCGGTACGTTTTTCGTTCGGCGCGCACACCTGCGATGAGGATATAGATAATCTTTTAAACGCTATACGGGAAGTAAACGCCTCGTTCGGTTCTTAAGGGCGGTTCTGTTCCTTAGTGCCGGGTACCCGCCCGAGCGATCAGAGGGTCTTTGATACAGCGAGCAAAGGCCCTTTGATACGGCGTACAAAGAGGCTTTGATAATCCTATCAAAAGGTCTTTGACAGCCGTATCATATCTATTTATATTTTTGCTTTACACAGGCATCCGTAGACGATTTCGCGTATTTACTTCTCGCTATTCACGCAGTTCTTTTACGCCTCGTTACCCATAAGGGTGCAGTCTATCATGGTGAGCGCTCGGGCAGGGCGTTAAATCTCAACCAACCCCCCGACTCGAAGTCGCTTATACATCTTCCACTTCTTGTTATGTTTAGCATTATTAAAGGCTGCGGCTAAGTCGGACGGAGTACTAAAGTCTGTGTGATTGCCTTCGGTAACGCCGGTTTGTTGTTCGATGTGAGAAAGCGTTCCATAAAGAGTACAGTGCGTATAATCACTATCCACCCGGACCGGTAAATCGGTAAAGAGCTTTTTAAATGCGTCGGC
Organism: Treponema maltophilum ATCC 51939; assembly: GCF_000413055.1. Lineage (NCBI taxonomy): Bacteria > Pseudomonadati > Spirochaetota > Spirochaetia > Treponematales > Treponemataceae > Treponema > Treponema maltophilum. The sequence continues at coordinate 1,533,085 of NZ_KE332518.1, forward strand.
GGTAAGCTGATTGGTTTCGCACTCTATCCTTCGCAAAGAGGTTAAGCCCTGTACGTTAAGAGCGGTAAGGCGGTTATAGCTGCAGTACAGCTCTTTTAAAGCGCTGCAGCCTTGTACGTCAAGGGCGGTTAATTGATTGTTGTGGTAGCACCACAGTTCTTGCAAAGAGTTTAAGCCTTGTACATTAAGGGTGGTAAGCCGGTTGCCACCACAGTGCAGCCATTGCAAAGCATTTAAGCCCTGCACATTAAGAGCGGTTAGCTGATTCCAGCCGCAGTCCAGCCATTGCAAAGCACTTAAGCCTTGTACGTTAAGGGAGGAAAGCTGGGTTAAGGCACATTCCAGCCGTTGCAAATTTCTTAAGCCTTGTACGTTAAGTGCAACCAGTTTATTTCTGGCGGGAGAAACACCGCGATTACCACAATTCAGTGAGATAATGTTTCCTGAACCTTTAAGAACTACCTTTGTACCTTTTGCGTGCAGATACGTTTCCCTGTTGCTTTGAAGCTCCGTTTCGATGCAGCCTTCTACCATTACGGAGGTGCCGTCTGAGGTTATTGCATTAACCCAGATGGTGCGCTTATCGGGACTTAAGATGAGCGAGGCGCCCCCTTCGACAAAGGGGGCGCCTCCCGGGGACGGGATTGGGGTATGGAAACCGGGAGAGGCATTTTCCCCCTCCAACATACTTTGCAAAAACGGATTTTTACAGGAAATCGTTGTAAAAACCGCAGCCAAAAAAACAAAGGTTACTATTTTTTTCATATTCTAATTCCTCCTGTAAGGCCTACAGCCCACGCTATCGGATAGCCGCCCCGAATATAGGGTTCTATAAAAAAGTTGTTTATCATCAGGCGGTATCCGAAAGAGGCTTGCCCCAAACCGAATATCCAAAGTTTTGAGTCTGCCCTTTTATTGTTTTGTCCGAAAACGGCGCCGCCCTCGGCTTGAATAAAAAAGCCCGAATCTTTACGCGGTTTTGCCGCAAGATCGTAAAAGGTCCAACGGAACAACAGGGCGGCATCGTACAAGTGATGTTTGTTAAAATCGTACGAATACAGCGCCTTTGCCCCCGCGGAAAAGCTTCCGATCTTTATGTCAAACGGCAATACAAAAAGGGCGTATAAGCCCGTTCCGAATGCGGGATTTACGGGACTGTTCATATTCGCTTCGGTAAAAAAAGCAAGCGACCATGTCAAATCCTTCGGTTTACCGCCGGGCAAAAAAAAGGCGGGAGCGTCTTGAACGATTTTATCGGACCGGACGGGGGCGCTGTGTTCGGAACTGTCTGCCGGCTTAACCTGCTCTGCAGCCGATGCGATTTCGGGAAAGTCTTTTTGCTCCGGCATTGTTTTTATATTTTCGGTTTCGGTACTTTTTTCGGAATCTTCGGCCGGTTTACTTTGCTTTACGGCCGTATTTTTCACTTCCGGACTTTTTACCGGGGAAATCTTTTTTACAGGAGGCGGTTTTAGAGCAACTTCGGTTTTCGGTGTATCTTTTGCGGGGAAAGGCTCGGAGGGGTCTGCATAATTTTGGGCCTCTGCGGAAGACGGAACCTGCGCTTCGCGGTTTTTTACCGTTTTACGATACAGCCACAGTCCTGCACATGCAATACCGACACAAACGAAAACAAATACTGTCGTTTTTACAATATTTGCAGTCATATGTTATTATATCGAAACTTTTTTACAGGTGTCAATACGTGTTAAAGGGGAAAAATAAAAAACCGCAGCAAGTGTAAAAAGGCTTTTTCGAACAGCCCGTACACTTGTGCGATTTTATAAGGTTAAAAAAATGATTTACGCTTGCGGTGCGCTCGGTGCGGCACTTTGTGCGGCTTGAGCGGATGCGTTTTGCGCGGCGGCTTGATCCGATTTTTTTACGATAAGCTCGCGGATCTTGCTTCCTTTACCGACCTTGCCGCGGATATAGTACAGCTTGGAGCGGCGGACCTTACCGGGGCGCAGCACTTCAACTTTTGCGATACGCGGCGAATACAGGGGGAATACCCTTTCCACGCCGACTCCGTAAGAATTCTTGCGTACGGTAAAGGTGCGGCGCACGCCCGCGTTTTTAAAGCAAAGCACCAAACCTTCGTAGACCTGCACGCGCTCGGTTTTTCCTTCGATGATTTTAAAGTGAACTTTTACCGTATCGCCCACATTAAAAGGCGTAACTTCCCGCTTTTGGGATTCTTCAATAGTTTTAATCACATCCATTGCAATCTCCTTGTATCCGTGTTATGTCGGCAATGCAGTCTTCCGCTTCCTTTCCGAGCAAGCCCGCTTCGCGGGAAGCCCAAATCATATCGGGGCGGACGGCCAGCGTTTTTGCCACGCGTTTTTGCAGCCGCCAGCGGCGGATGCGCTCGTGATTGCCGGACAGCAAAACGTCCGGCACCTTCATGCCGTCAAACACTTCCGGCTTGGTATACTGGGGATATTCCAGCAAACCGCCGCAATGACTTTCTTCCGTAAGGCTCTCGGCGGATATAACTCCGTCGACCAAACGGTACACGGCATCGATAACAACCTGAGCCGCTATTTCTCCGGAAGACAGCACAAAATCTCCTACGGAAATTTCGTCGTCAACCCATTTGTCGATTATCCGCTGATCGATACCTTCATACCTTCCGCAGATAATCACCAAATCTTTTTCGCGGCTCAGTTCGACCGCCGTTTTTTGGTTAAAGGGCTTGCCCGACGGCGTAACGTAAATTACGCGCGGAGTATCCTTTTTCCGCTTTTTCGCCGCTTTTTTGCCGGTGTTATTTTTACCCGACACCGATTCCAAAGCCGCGTCGAGGGGAGCGGGCATCATCAGCATTCCCGCGCCTCCTCCGTAAGGAGTGTCGTCACAGGTTTTGTGCTTATCGAAGGCAAAATCTCTGATATTTACCAATTCGTAAGCGATAATTCCCTTTTGCACCGCCTTAGCCATAATCGAAGTTTCGAAAAAGCTTTGCACGATTTCGGGAAATAAGGTCAGCACATGAAATTTCATCGTTTTACCTAAAACGTTTTACTCTAAAATCCAGAGGTGCATAAGCTGAACGGCTGCGTTTTTAATATCAACCGTACCGATAAATTCCTTATTAAAAGGAATCAAAACCGTTTTGCCGCCTTTAGCGGACGGTTTTACTTTATCCGTACGGGCAATCGCAGCGTCCGCGCTTTCGGACAGCGCAACCTCCAAAAGGTTACCGCTCCCGCCTTCCACTACATCCGTAACGATTCCGACCCTTACCGGCTCTTTTTCCGCTTTTCCGATCCCGTCGCCGTTATACAGCAGAGCGCACCCTTTTAAGTCCTCCGCGTAAAACTCGCCTGAACCGAGCGGACAAGCCATGTTTCGGGGTACGACAATATGCCAAGAAGAAAACTCTTTTGCTTCTTCGGGGCAGTCGATACCCTTGAATTTTATAAAAAGGCAGGATGTTCCGATTTCGGCCGATTCGACCGCCGCCTTTACGGCTTTTTCACCCTTCCTCAAAGTTACATCGGTCAAGTTCAAAAAATGTTCAAACTCACCGGATGTACTTTCCACTTTAACCTTACCGGAAAGCCCGTGGGGCCCTCTGATAATTCCGATAACAAAATCCGTCCTCATCGGTCCAGAATGTCAAGACTGTACCGTTTGCCGGATCTGCCGCCCGATGCGCTTAAAACGGTCCGCAAAGCTTTTGCAATGCGCCCGTATTTGCCGATCACTTTACCTATATCGCTTTCGGCTACTTGCAATTGAATAACCGGACCGCGTTCGCCTTCCGTTTCCTGCACGGAAACCGCAGCGGGATCGTCGACCAGGGATTTTGCAATATATTCAATCAGGTCTTTTTCCAATTCCCGAACCTCCGGCACTTATTTCGTAAAGTTTTTTTTGTTCAAAATTTTGCGGACAGTATCGGAAGGCTGAGCGCCTACACCGAGCCAGTAGCGCACTCTGTCGGCATCGAACACAATCTGCTTGTCTTCGACTTCGATAGGATGATACAAGCCGATTTCTTCGATGGTCGTTCCGTCGCGCGGTTTGCGCGAATCCTGTACGACAATGCGGAAAAAGGGTCGCTTTTTCGTTCCGAACTTTTTAAGTCTGATCCGTACCATAAAACCTCCTGTCAATGAAATAAAAGCACGAACTTTATTTTTATCATAAAAGAGCGCCTTGGTCAAGACGGAAAATTACACACGAAAAAGTTATAACTTGACTTTTTTTAGGGGGGGGATATAATAGAAAGAACTTTATATTCGGCAAATCTCCGCGAGGAGACCTTTCGGAACCGGCCGAATATTAAGATGTCTAAAAATAAATGAGGAGTTTTACTATGAAAAAGATTGCGGCACTGGTGCTTGTTGTGTGCATGACGTGCGCAAGCGTTTTTGCGCTGGATTTCGGTGCGGGAGGTATGTTTGATTTTACCCATGAACATGCGTATGCCAAGGCAACATTGGGTCCCGTGACAACGACATCCTCAGGCGATATATCGCTGATAGGATTTAAAGGCTTTTTTGACGCCCAATATGCGGTGGCGAGTTTCGGAATCAATACGAATATTACCAAGCAAAAAATAACATCAGGCTCTACCAGCACCCTTACGGACCTTACCATACGCTACTTCAATATCGGACTTTTGGCAAAATATCCGATTGAGCTGGGAAGCATTCAGATATTCCCTCTTGTCGGTGTGGACTGGGATATCATTATCTCTTATCAAAAGAATAATACAAACTACAAAATCGACAGCGCCGCAAGAGAAGAATTCAATGCGCTTTGGCTCGACCTCGGCGTCGGCGCGGATATTCCCCTCGGCTCGGGCGCCCTGTATTTACGGCCGCAGGGAATCTTCGGCATTCAACTGAATACTCCCGCATCCGTAAAACAGCAAAAAAAGCAAGCGGAAGCTCTCGGAGGAAAACTGTCTGCGGGCACTTTAAAATTTAATATCGGTCTGGGTTTGATACGTAAATTTTAAATAAGCACGGCAGTCTTATTCCCGTTTTGCTTGGAGTTCCGAGGCAAAACGGGGAAAAACTTTGTATCCGCCTTTTTTTCCCCCCCCCGCTTGACAATCGGCGCGGCTGAAGTATACTTTAAAGAGTGAAACCGAAAAAAATTTCGCCGGTTACGGCGGCGCAGTCGTTCTTTTTTGCCTTTACTTTATATTTTCAAAATAATTTATACTTGTACGCTTTGTCGTGCGCGTTCGGTTTTTTGTTTTCGCTTATTCCCATAGTCATTATGATTGCGGCGGTTCTTATACGCTTTTTGCACACCTCTCCCGAACTTTTATACGGATTTTTGGAAAGCGCGAAAAAATGGATCGATACCGCAAATCTGCATGCGATGGCAAACTACCTCTTGGCGCAGCGGCGCCCGACGTTGTTTGAAATCATTATCGGTATTACGATTTTTTTCTTTGCACGCCGTTTTTTTTATACGGTTATGCAATCCGTGCGCAGAATTTTTCACGGGCCCATAGACCCGCGGCCGCTTTTGGCACAGCTTATCGCCGTTGCGGGCGAAGTGCTTTTGGTTGTAATCGCAGCTGCGGTCGTTTTTGTAATAAGTGCGGCAAAACCGTTTTTTTATACGATCAGGCGCAGTACCGAAAACTTTGCATTTTTTTTACCGTTTATCGGAAGCGGTTTTGCAAAAATACTGCCGCTTTTATTCAACACCGTTCCCTACCTATTGATTTGGATTTTTGCCGCGCTCACCTTCCGCTTCGCATCGGGCACGAAACCCGAATTCAAAACATGCGCCTTTTCGGCTTTGCTGTGCGCCCTTATTTTTGCGCTCGTCGGTTATGTATTCACCCTTTTTACCGATACGGTGAAATACAACCTGATTTACGGTTTTTTGGGCACTCTGATGGTTATGCTGCTTAAGGTATCGGTATTTTTTTCGCTGTTTTTGTTTTTCGCCCAATACGTGTACGTGTCGCAGTTTTTCGATTCTCTATTGCTTGCCGAACTCTACCTTTTGCCCGATCGCGGCGAAACCGATATTTTTTTGGGCATACGGCGCATGCTGTTCATTCGGCCCGACCGGTTTTTAAAAGCGGCGGCGCAAGGCGAATCGTGCGAGCATAACGGCGACCGTCCCGTGTTGGAAAAGAAAAAAGCCGGGAGTCTCATTTTTTCAAAGGGCGATACGGATACGAACGTCTATTATTTGGCACAAGGTTCGGTCGAACTGCTGCGCGAAAACAATATTGCCTATCTTGACCGCGGAAGTTTTTTCGGCGAATTGAACGTTTTGCTTAATGAACCGCGCAATGCGACCGCGCGCGCGGCCACGGACATTCAGCTTATTAAAATAAGCGAACGGCGCTTCACCGAACTTTTAAACAGCAGCCCCGAAGCCGTGCGCAAAACCTTATCGCTGATTTCTTCGTATTTTGCGCGAAACATCAATTTGACCGAAAACGTGGGTCTGTAACGACAATTCAGCATAAAGAAAAATCAACAAAAATTGATGAGTACAGCAAGACCTCTGCCCGCATGCGGTCAAGGTCTTACCGATACACAACTTTTATTTCATATCATACAGAACTATACCGTAATAATTTCTGCTGGCAAGCAAAATTTCACAGAAATTTTGCGCAGTCCGATACCTATTACGGTCAGCCGCGTTAAACGGCAGGACGCTGCCGGGAGGCGGCTTTTTATACAATTACATATTTTTATACCTTATATTTTTCGGTACGGTTACGTTCAAATATTGTCAGTGCTCTGTTTTTATGCTATAATTATGCGCAGCGTGTTTTTACGGAGAGGGGTATGAGCAAATACATTTTTATTACCGGCGGCGTCGTTTCGGGCTTGGGAAAAGGAATTTCGGCGGCTTCTATCGGATTGATTTTAAAAAGCAGAGGCTTAAAAGTCGTAAATCAAAAATTCGATCCGTATTTGAATATCGATCCGGGAACTTTGAATCCGTATGAACACGGCGAAGTCTTCGTTACCGATGACGGAGCCGAAACCGATTTGGACTTGGGTCATTACGAGCGCTTTACCGACGTCAGCCTTTCCAAAAACAGCAGCACGAGCGCCGGCAAGGTGTACCTTTCCGTATTGAATACCGAACGCGAAGGCGGCTACCACGGAAAAACCGTTCAGGTTATTCCGAACGTTACCGACGAAATACGGCGGCGCATGATGCTTGCCGCAAAAGAAACCGAAGCCGACGTTATCATTACCGAAGTCGGCGGCACCGTCGGCGATATTGAATCGTTGCCCTTTATAGAAGCGATCCGCCAAATAAAATACGAAGTCGGATTCGAAAATTGCGCCTACGTTCATTTAACCCTTATGCCGTATATGAAAAAGGCACAGGAACTTAAAACAAAGCCGACCCAGCACAGCGTAAAAGATTTGCAGGGTTTGGGGATTCAGCCGGACGTTATCATTCTCAGAAGCGAAATGCCCATCGATTTTGCAACAAAAGAAAAACTCGCGCTGTTTTGCAATGTTCCGACCGAAGCCATTATTCAAAACCTGAACGTAAAATCGATTTACGAAGTGCCGCTCAAGCTCGAAGAAGAAGGCTTGGGCAATGCGATTTGCAAAGCGCTTCATATAGAAAGCGGCGAAAGCCGCCTTACCGAATGGAAAAAAACGGTTGAACGGCTGCACAACCCCGCGACTACGGTGCGCATCGCGCTCGTAGGAAAATACGTGGAACTTCACGACGCGTACTTATCGGTTGCCGAAGCCTTAACTCACGCGGGAATCCATCACAACGCGGCGGTCGAAATCGAATGGGTAAATTCGGAAGATCTTACCGATACGGCAAGCCTGCGTAAAAAACTCGGAAGTTGTCACGGAATTATTTTGCCCGGGGGATTCGGAACGCGTGGAATCGACGGCATGATCGCAACCGTCCGCTACGCGCGCGAACACAAGATTCCGTTTTTCGGCATTTGTTTGGGCATGCAAATGTGCGTTATAGAATATGCGCGCAACGTTATGAAAATGGCAGGCGCGAATTCGACCGAAATGGACGAAAAAACGCCCTACCCGATTATATCGCTTATGCCGGATAAAGCCGGTTGCCCGATCGGCGGTACGCTCCGCCTCGGAAAATACGAATGCGCGCTCACAAGCGGCACACTTGCGCATAAAGCCTACGGCGAAAAAACGATTTGGGAGCGCCACCGCCACCGCTACGAATTCAACAACGAATTCCGTACCCTGTTCGATAAGGGCGATTTAAAATTAAGCGGCGTAAACCCCGAACGCAATTTGGTCGAAATAGTCGAATTCGACAAGGCCGTGCACCCGTGGATGCTCGCAGTGCAGTTCCATCCCGAATTTAAATCGCGGCCGAACAGACCGCACCCGCTTTTCAGGGATTTTATCGGCGCAAGTCTTGCGAACGCCGGTACTCAGGAGTAAACGCATGCGGGAAAACATCGCCGTTCTCGATTTCGGCAGTCAATATGCGCACCTTATCGCAAAAAGGCTGCGCCTTATGGGATATTATTCGGAGATACGCTCCCCCTCTTCCGGCACGGACGTTTTCAAACACACAAAGGGAATTATCCTGTCGGGCGGACCGTCGTCCGTGTACGAAAAAAATATTCCCGAATTCAATGAAGCAATTTTCGGCTTGGACATTCCCGTTTTGGGGCTTTGCTACGGACACCAGCTTATGTGCCGGCACTACGGCGGAACCGTCGAAAAGGCGCGTACGGCCGAATTCGGCATTGCCTCCCTTGAGCAAAAAAAAGGCGCCGACTGTCCGCTTTTTAAAGGACTGTCGTTCCCGACCCGCGTGTGGATGAGCCATCAGGATGAAGTTACGCTGCTTCCCGACGGCTTTGAATGTACGGCGTTTACAAAGGACTGCGCATACGCGGCCGTGCAGGACGGAAAACGAAAGCGATTCGGCTTGCAGTTTCATACGGAAGTAAAAGATACGGCCGAAGGAAATGCGGTTTTGCAAAATTTCGCGCAATTGTGCGGCATGGACAAAAACTGGAACCAAGACGCCGTGCTTGAAGGAATTTTGGACGACATACGCGAAAGAGCGAAGGATCGCAGCGTTTTGTTGTTTTTATCCGGCGGCGTGGATTCCACCGTCGCGTTCGCGCTTTTAAATAAAGCGTTGGGGCAGGATCGCGTAAAGGGTCTGCACATAGACAACGGGTTTATGCGCAAAAACGAAAGCGCTTCAGTTGCCGAGCGCTACCGCGGTTTCGGCTTTACCAATTTTATCGCCGAAGACGCGTCAAAAACCTTTTTAAAAGCCGTTGCGGGCGAAACCGACCCGCAAAAAAAACGCCGGGCGGTCGGCGAAACCTTTATACACGTGCGCGACGAAGTCGTTAAAAAACTCGGCTTAAACGAAGACGAATGGCTTTTGGCTCAAGGCACCCTCTACCCCGATATAATCGAATCGGGCGGAACCGAAAATTCGCATACGATAAAAACCCACCACAACAGGGTCGCCGGCATTCAATCGCTTATCGACAAAGGCTTGATTATCGAGCCTTTAAAAGATTTATACAAAGACGAAGTGCGTCTGCTCGGCAAAAAACTGGGCTTAAGCGACGAATTGATTATGCGCCACCCCTTCCCCGGCCCCGGCCTTTCGATAAACGTATTGGGAAGCAGCGGTAAAACCGACGAAAAAGAATTTAAAGCGGCTTTGCACGAAATCGAAAAGATTTTGCCTAACGTACAAAAAATCTGCGGCGCCGTGCAAAAAATCGGCGTGCTTCCGGTAAAGTCGGTCGGCGTGCAGGGCGACTTCAGAACCTACCGCTTTCCCGCGGTACTGTACGCAAACGACGCTGCCTCATACGGCGACAAAAAGGCGTGCATTCGCACGCTCGAAAAACTCTTCGGCGCACAATCGGCCGCTTCTTCGCGGGCGCATGAAGAAGCCGCATGGGACGCACTTGAAAAATCGTCCGCCGCAATTACAAACGCCTGCGCTTCGGTAAACCGGACGGTGCTTGCCCTGTACGAAAAAGCCGGCTGCAGCCTGCACGAAGCATACTGCACAAAAGAACGCCTCGACCAAATACGCGAAGCCGATGCGGTTATGCTCGACGAATTGCGGAAAGCCGGCCGTTACGGCAGCATCTTTCAGCATTTGACAATCAATCTGCCCTATGCGGCACAAAGCGGACATTGCGCCCTCGTACTGCGCCCCGTCGTATCGGAAGACGTTATGACCGCGCGCTTTGCGCATATGGAAAGCGCAATACTGCTTGCCGCCGTCGAGCGCATATTGAATTTCGACTTTGTCGATGCGCTCTACTACGACATAACCAACAAACCGCCGGCAACCTTCGGCTGGGAATAAAAAATTCAAAAAATAAAGGACTGCGATTATGAAAGAAATTATCGAATATGACGACTTTGCAAAGCTTGATATGAGGGCGGGAACGATTGTGTCCTGCGAAAAGGTTGAAAACGCCGAAAAGCTGTACAAAATAATGGTGGATGTCGGCGAAGAAAACCCGCGACAAATCGTGTCGAGCCTGGTCGATTATTACACGGCCGAAGAACTGGTCGGCAAGCGCATTATCGTTTTGGTCAATTTAAAGCCGCGGAAAATGCGCGGCATCGAATCGCAGGGCATGCTTTTGTGCAGCGAAAGCGAAGACGGTGCAACCTGCGTTCTTTTAAAGCCGGAAAAAGACGTCGAACCGGGAACGCCGGTTACATAAACGGTTTAATAGGCCGGAATCGCTTGGGAAGTTTGAACAAGTTCGGATTCCGGTATATTTAAACTTTCAATTTTTTGCAATTCATCGGCCTGTTTTTTTATTTCTTCTTCTACATCGTAGGCATTTTGCAAACCGAGCCAAAATCGGGTACTTGTTCCGAAAAAAGCGGCAAACCGCAATGCCGTATCTGCCGATATTCTTCTTTTTCCGTGTATAATATCCGATATTCTTGTTTGAGGGATACGTACCGCCTTTGCCAGCCGATAGGCGGAAATATTCATCGGCTTCAAAAATTCTTCCGACAATATTTCCCCGGGGTGAATATTCGGTAATTTATCATCAGTGATAATCGACAATTTCGAGTTCATAGGCATCTCCCTGCAACCATTTAAAAATCAGCCGCCATTGATCATTTATTCTTATGCTGTAATAATCTTTTAACTTTCCTTTAAGCGCTTCCAAGCGATTTTCCGGAGGTATTTTTAAATCGTTTAATTGATGTGCATTGTCAATCATGCGAAGTTTCCGGCGGCAAACATTTTGCATATCGATAGGAAACTTTAAAGAGCGCATACCGTGATAGATATTATAAGCACACTCATCCTTAAACGATTTGATCACGTATTAATAATACTGCAAGGCAGGAGTATTGTCAAATTTATTTTTTTCAGTTCATTGAAATATGGGGCGATAAATACTGTATAAGCGGTAAAATCCGATCCGAAAGAGCGGACGGGTGCTTGACTAAGGCAAGTTTTTTTTGATATAGTAAACAACGTATCGGGTGGGATAATCCGTATCCGTTACAATTATGGTGCCTGTAGTTCAGGGGTAGAGCGCCAGATTGTGGATCTGGTTGTCGAGGGTTCAAATCCCTTCAGGCACCCGAAAAATCCGTTTAATGCGTTCGTAGCTCAGCCGGATAGAGCAACGGACTTCGAATCCGTAGGTCGCACGTTCGAATCGTGTCGGACGCAGCGAAAAACCGCCGTATCGAAGAAAGACGGATATGCAAGGGCCATTAGCTCAGCTGGTAGAGCAACAGACTCTTAATCTGTGGGTCGCTGGTTCGAAGCCGGCATGGCTCAAAAGGGATTTTCAAATATTATTTTGAAAATCCCTTTTTTATTTTGGAAATTTATTTTGAACAATTTCACGTTTTGCAAGCGGACGGAAAGATGCGGTTATCCGGAAAATCGGGAAATAAAAAATTTTATAAAAAGCTCCTTACAATTTTTTTAACAATCAGCGTTATTCCTTCCTTATTCATAGGAATATTTTCGGGCACCCTGGTCGATACCGTTATCCGCCGGCGCCTTATGAACGAATCGGCAAAAGCAACGGATAGCGCGATGAACTCGATAGATTCGCTCATCGGCGCATATGCGGCCGCGCTGGATATTTTTTGCGCGGATAAAATGCTTGCCGATTTTTTTACGGAAAACGATGCAGAACTTCTGCCTCAACTATACGAAAAAATGTATAAAACCCTGGCAGCCCTGGGCGGAAGCGGCGACATTCATCTCATCGATTTCGATTCCGCATATATAACGTCTTTAAAAGGTACGCCGTCCGTTTACAACTTAAAAACCGAAGCGAATTGGGGACCGTTCAGAGCGGCAAACGAAAGCAATGCGGCTGCCGTCTACCCTACGCTTTTTGTAAACTCCGACGGCACCAAAATGGCATCTTCGGTAATTTCGGCAGTCCGGCAAAACGGATCGATCGCAGGCTATGCCGCGTTTGATATTCCCTTGGAAAGATTGAAAGACCAACTCATCAATACCTACGATACGCTGCCGATGAATTTTACGCTGATGACGGATAACTACTATTTTTTATTTAACGATGCGGATTTGAACAGCCGAAGTCAATTTATAAGCTGGCCGCATCGCGCCCTTACAAACCGCAAAGGCTATTTTATAGAAAGCGCGGACGGAAAAGAACTTTTGTACACCTTCAGGCCTTCGTCCGCATATAAATTGATTATCATAGGCGGCCTTAACATAAACCTCATCATCGGAAATATTTCCGCAGGCTTGTACATACTTGCCGCAACCGTTTTAATCGCGGTATTCATTTGTATTTGCATTTCGCTTATCGTTTCCAAGCGCATCAATACGCCGCTTCAGGAAATTGTCGACGCCATGCGGATTGTGGAATCGGGAGATTTTAATAAGCGGGCAAAGGTTTTTGACAACGACGAATTCGGCTATGTGGCAAAACAATTCAATACCATGTGCCGCGAACTGAGCGAATTATTCAAAAAAGATCACGAAAAACAGGAATTATTGCGCCGTTCCGAAATCAAAAACCTGCAAGCCCAAATACATCCGCATTTTTTTTACAATACGCTGGATTCGATAAAGTGGCTCGCAAAATTAAACGGTCAGGATGAAATTTACGTAATGACCGCAAACCTGAGTCTTTTACTGCGAAACGGGATCCGCATGTCAAACGAATTTTCGACCGTGCGGGAAAATCTGGAAAATTTGAACGCCTATACGGCAATACAAAAAATACGCTTTGCGGATAAATTTTCGATCCGCATCGATGTGGAACAAGCGCTGTTCGATTATACAATTCCCGCGCTTATACTTCAGCCTTTGGTGGAAAACGCAATGGTACACGGTTTGGAGCAAAAGCCCGGCAAGGGGCTGTTGTCGCTCAGGGGTTTTCGAAAAGAAAACACCGTCGTTTTTGAGGTTGAAGACGACGGTATCGGCATAAGCAAAACCGAACTGAAAAAACTGCATGCGTCGCTTGCATCGGAAGGTACGGAAGAACACATCGGGTTAATAAATGTACATAAAAGGATCCGTCTGTATTACGGACAATCCTACGGAATAAAAATCGCAAGCACCGAAAGGAAAGGAACCCTGGTTACGCTTACGCTTCCGTATGCTCCGGAGCGGCTATGATCGATTGTTTTATTGCCGAAGATGAACAGATTTTACGCCGCGGTTTAACGCTGACGATCGACTGGAATGCCTTGGGCTGCAGGATTATAGGCGAAGCCGAAAACGGCGCGCAAGCTTTGGACTTGATACAAAAACTGAAGCCCGATTTAATTATAACGGACATACGGATGCCCGTATTGGACGGACTTTCTTTAATCGAAAAAACACTCGAACAGTATCGGCCGGAATTCATCATCATATCGGGCTATAACGACTTTGCCTATGCAAAAAAAGCCATACGGTTGGGAGCGGCCGATTACTTGTGCAAACCTATCGATGAAAAAGAATTAACGGCGGCCGTAACCGAAGTTTGCAAAAAAATCGCCGGTAAACAAGCCCAAGCCTTGCAAAACATGCCGGTAAAAATTATCGCGGGGAACAAGCTGCTTTTGGCACATTTTAAAGAATTCGTTCCGCAAAGCGCCGGCCGAAAAAATAAATACATTTCAAACGCGATTCGTTTCATTCAGCAAAATTATGGCGGCAACATTACAATGCGCGACGCATGCAAGCATTTAGTCATAAGCGAAAGCTATTTAACGAAGCTGTTTAAAGAATACACCGGATATTCCTTTATCGAATATCTTACCTATTGGCGCATGAAAAAAGCCTGCGAACTGCTCAACACCGAAGGTATAAAAATTTACGCCGTTGCCGAGCGCGTCGGGTATTCGGATCAACGGTACTTCAGCGTCTTGTTCAAAAAATATACCGGCTTAACCCCGAAACAATTCAGAGAAAAGCAATTCAGCATAGAGTAGACTCGACGGCCTATAAGCTTATGGTTTTTCCGCCTGAAAGCTTATTGAATACGAGTACCGAAAGAATACTTGTAAACGACAAGACAACCGCCAAAGCCGCTGCGGTTCCGAAATTGCCGCGGAGTACTTCCGTATATACCGCAACCGAAATAGTGGCCGTTTTTGAGGTGTACAGCATAATGCTCGAGCTTAACTCGTTGATTGTCGTAATCCAGCTCATAATCGCGCCTGAAAAAACGCCCGGCATCATCAATAGTGCGGTGGTTTTAAAAAAGGTGCGTACGGGCGAAACTCCCAGATTTATCGAAGCTTCCTCAATGGACGGGTCTATTTGGTATAAAATCGCAGACGACGAGCGTACCGTATACGGCAGTTTCCGGATTACATAGGCCAAAACCATTATAATCCACGTTCCGGTAAAAAACAGCGGTTTTTGATTGAACGAAAGAAGCAGAGAAATACCCAAAACGGCGCCCGGAATAACATAGGGAAACATAACCAAAACGTCCAAAACGGTATTTATACCGTTTTTTTTGCGCACCGACAAATACGCGATGAGCAGGCCGGAAACGATCATAATCGCAATGGCAATAAGCGAAAAGCTGAACGTGTTTGTGAGCGCGCGGGCAAGCTTACCGAAAACCGTTTGATAGCTTGCCAAACTGAATCCTTTTACGAAGAGGGGACCGCTTGTTTTTAAAAAAGAGGTAACGAAAACGGTTATCTGCGGAAGAATGCCGATAAAGGCGACCGCATAACAAACTCCCGTTGCAAGGAAACGCTTCCACCCGCTTATTTTTATTACCTCAGGCGGTCTGAGCATACTCATGTTGTAGTTTTTGCGGTTTACGATAAACTTTTGTATCAATAAAACAAGCAGAGCGCACAAAATAATAATGACGCTTAAAGTGCTGGCCATCGTTGCGTCTCCGCCGGTTTCGCTTAAATATTGCTGGTATATAAGTACCGGCAGCACCTTATAGCCTTCCCCGATCAGCATGGGCGTTCCGAAATCGGCAAGAGCGGCCATAAAAGTCATGAGCATAGCGGCGGATATCGTCGGCAGTATTAACGGCAGGGTTATCGTCCATATCCGTTTTAAGCGGGGCATTCCCAAATTTTCGGCCGCTTCTTCCAGCGAAACATCGATCGACGAAAGAGAGCCGCACACATACAGATAAATCAGCGGAAAAAACTTAACCGTAAAAACCAAAATAATGCCGGGAAAACCGTATATGGACGGAACGGTAATTCCTATGCTTTTAAAAAAAACCGTTATAACGCCGCTTCTGCCGAACAACAAGATCCATGAATACGCACCGATAAACGGCGGAGAAATCATGGACATAATGATAATCATATTAAGCGCTTTTTTACCGGCAATATTATAGCGCGACGAAATATACGCGATCGGCACGCTGATAAGAGCCGCAAAAACCGTTGCGACGGTACAAACTAAAAAGCTGTGCCACAAAGCGGACGTATAGTATTTTAAAGTAAAAAAGTCTTTATAATTGCTTAAAGTAAATCGTCCTTCCGTATTCAACAAACTTTTATATGCAATCGTTATAAGCGGATACAGCAAAAAAACACAAAGCAAAACCAAAAAAAACAAAGAAATTATCTTCCAAATATCCCAATGAAATTTTTTCACGGTTATGTCCTTATTCATTAAGCAGCCATCCGTCCGCCGAGATATCGAAAACATTGAATTTATGTTCCGCTATATTCAAAGAAACGGTCTCATCGATTTCGAATTCTTTTTCGATATCTTTAAGATATTGGTTGACTTCAACGGTTTCGCCGCTTTCCGAAACGACTTCATAATTGATAAAATCGCCCAAAAAGGTTTTTAACGAAACGCGGGCAGCAATACCGTCCGCGGCAATCGCGGAGTTTTTTTCTTTGTTTATTTGAAATTCTTCCGGACGTACCGAAATTTTTACGGGTCCGGTATAATCGGTTTTGAGTTTTGCCGAAAGAACGATTTTATCGGCTATCGAGATTTTCGCATTGCCGCCGCGATTTTCGTCAACACGGCCGTCCAAAATATTCGATGTTCCGATAAAACATGCAACAAATTTATTCGCCGGTTTGGTATAAATTTCTTTCGGCGTGCCGATTTGCTGAATTTTTCCGTTTTTCATTACCGCGATCCGGTCGGAAATCGCCAAAGCTTCTTCCTGATCATGCGTAACGTAAATCGTCGTAATACCCAGTTTTTTTTGAACTTTTTTTATCGTAAGACGCATTTGAATGCGCAGCTTTGCGTCAAGATTCGACAGCGGTTCGTCCATCAGCAATATATCGGGATGAATGACAATCGAGCGCGCCAACGCAACCCGCTGCTGTTGCCCGCCCGACATATTTGCCGGAGAGCGGTCTTTAAGCTCTTCAATTTGCACCATCCGCAGGGCTTCGAGAACGCGTTCCCTTATTTCGTCCTTTTTGAGTTTTCGCGCTTTAAGTCCGTATGCGACATTTTCAAACACCGATAAATGCGGAAAAATGGCATAATTTTGAAAAACCATTCCGATGTTCCGCTTATGGGCGGGAATACCGTTGATTACTTTTTCATCAAAAGAGATGATGCCGCCCTCGATGGAATTAAAGCCGGCTATCATTCTGAGCAGGGTGGTTTTACCGCAGCCGGAAGGCCCGAGCAGGGTAAACAATTCGCCGCTTTTTATATCGATAGTAACATGATCTACGGCGTTAAAATTACCGTACGTTTTTACCGCATCGGAAATATGAACATTATGACTCAAAACGTTTTCCTTTTATCGTAAAAGCGGAAGAGCGCCGCGCATCCGTCGTGCGGACTAACCGGCGCTTTCCGAATCTTATAAAACCGAAAAATTATTTTCCGACTACAATGTCGTTCCACTGTTTTATATTTGCGGCTTTGTTTTTAGACGCCGCCAAAAAATCATAGTTGTTCATTAATATGTCGGATAAGGGTTTAAAGCCGTCCGAAGATGCCAAATCGGTGCGAACGTGCCGATACAAGTGCTCGGGAATTTTTCCCTGTACGTCTTTTCCCAAAACAAAATCGACAAACTTTTTTGCGTTTTCGGCATTCGGGCAATTTTTTACGACACCGACTGCAGACGGAACGGCACCGG
This sequence comes from Treponema maltophilum ATCC 51939, assembly GCF_000413055.1. Lineage (NCBI taxonomy): Bacteria > Pseudomonadati > Spirochaetota > Spirochaetia > Treponematales > Treponemataceae > Treponema > Treponema maltophilum. The sequence goes on from NZ_KE332518.1 coordinate 1,550,618, forward strand.
TCCCCTCTTCGGCGTAGATTATGCCGATATGTTGCGCTCCCGCTCTTAAATACTGCAAAACGGACTCTTCGGGCGTAATGCACATATAGTATTCACCGTCCGAAACGCCCTTATGGGGAGCCGAAGAGCTCGACAAAATATTTCCGTCCAAGGCTTTCACATAGGTTCTGACAAAGCCCCAACCGCCGTCGCCCTTATCCATTGCGGCCAACAATATCGACAAAGTCGTATAAGCCGAACCGGAAGAAGTCGGATCGGCAAAAGCCAAATGACCTTTCCATTTGCTGTCGGCAAAAGTTGCCCAACCCTTCGGCGCATCTTTTTCGGCTACAAGGTTTTTATTGTACATAATAACGGTCGGCGAAACGAAAACGCCCGTCCATAAGTTTTCGGAACTGATATATTCTTTATTGACAAATTCCGTTTCGGGCGACTTGTACACTTGAAAAAATTCCTTAAAGGCTTCCATGGATTCGGCGCCGCCGGCAAACATGATATCGGCGAGGGGATTTGCGCTTTCGGATTTGATTCTCGTTAAAAGTTCTCCCGAGCCGGCTTGCACCAGTTCGATTTTTATCCCGGTTTTATCCTGGAATTCCTGAATAATCATGTTTAAAAGTTTTTCAGGCGCAGGCGAATATACAACCAGATTTTTTGAATTTCCCGCTGCCGCCTTATCGGCTGCCTGTTTTCCGGAACAGCCCGCCATAAGCAGCGCGAGGAGTCCTGCAATAATGATTCCCGTAATTTTTTTCATATGTCCTCCTGTATTTATCCCGTTTTGCTTTTTCGCAAAACAAAGACAAATACAGGCTACAATCGAATTTCTCTAAAGTCAATGCGGCAATTCGGTACATTTGTTGATTATTCAATCATTTTTGTTTTGCCTTTTTTGCAAAAATATTCCGTATGTGCGCCGTTAAAAAACAGTTTGCACAACGCGTCCTGTTTTGAATAAATCCGCAGTTCGGTAATCGCGCGATCCTTCCATTTGAAATCGAGTATAAAACCGCCGCGCGCGCAAAGCCCCTTTACGCTCCCGTTCGGCCATTCGTCGGGCAGAGCGGGCAGCAGCTCGATATGGCCGCCGTGACTTTGAATCAGCATTTCGGCAACGGCGGCAGCCGCGCCGAAATTTCCGTCGATTTGAAACGGAGGGTGGGCGCACAAAAGATTTATATAGCTTCCGCCGCCGACATAACTTACATCCGAAGCGGAAACGGGATGCAAAAGATCTTTTAACAAAGATAACGCTTTATTTCCGTCTTTGAGCCGGGCATGCAGGCAAGCTTTCCACGCCTTGCTCCATCCCGGTCCTTCGTCCCCGCGTTTTTCCAGCGTTTTTTTGCATGCGACAAACAGGGCGGGATCTTCCGTCCGGCATAAATCGTCGGCCGGGTACAGTCCGTAAAGATGGGAAAGATGGCGGTGTCTACTGTCCGCTTCCCGGAAATCCCGCGACCATTCCATAAGAGAACCGTCATGCGAAAGTCCATACGGCGGCATTTTGTTTATGCAGTATGCCAATTTTTTTACAAAGGCCTCATCGCGGTTTAATACCGAAGCGGCCGCTATACAGTCCCGAAACAGCGTACGGATGATTGCAATGTCAACGGTCGAAGCGACGGATACCGCGCAGCTATTGCCGTCTTTATCGATAAATACGTTTTCGGGGGAAGTCGACGGCGCGGTTACAAGCTGCCCGTCCGATTCAATCAGATAATCGAGGTAAAAAAGCGCCGCTTTGCGCATAACCGGATAATACTTTTCCAAAAACGAATAGTCCGCAGTGAACGCATAATGTTCCCATATGTGCCGGCACAGCCAACCCGATGCGGCGGGGAAATAGCCGTATTTTACCGGCGGACGTTTCGCAAGCGCGCCTACCGGAGAGGTTTGCTTCCACAGATCGATATTGTGATTTGCCGTCCAGCCCCTGCATCCGAATTGTTCTTTTGCGGTTTTTGTCCCGCCGCTCACGCAGTCTTTAATAAACGAAAGCAAGGACATATGACATTCGCTCAAATTTGCCGTTTCGGCGGGCCAATAATTCATCTGTACATTGATATTCGTTGTATAGTTTGCGCTCCAGGGCGGCCGCATGGAATTATTCCAAATTCCCTGCAGATTGGCAGGCAGCGTACCTTCGCGTGCGCAGCTTATCAATAAATATCTTCCGAATTGGAACCATAGAGAAAACAGAGCGTTGTCGGCCCCGCCGTTTTGCATATGCATGAGCCTGTCTTTTACGGAAGCATCAAAGCCGCCGCCCAAATCAAGCTGCACGCGGTTAAACAATGAAGAAAAATCTTCTTTATGTTTTTTTAAAATCTCCTTTTCGCCGATGCGCAGACATTCCCATACACGCGTTACGCAACGTTCGACAATTTTTTTTGTTTGAACAATAGGCCGGTTCTTTGCGGCATTATAGCCGGAGATACCCGACACATAGAATACGGCATTTTTAAAATTGCGGATTCGGCACATTCCGTCTTCGCCTTGCGTGATGTTTCCGTCGGCCGCGGCGCCGGCTGCGATGCAAAAAGCCATTCCCGGATTATCTTTATAATATTGAACGGGAGCATCGCATTCGTAATAATTGGGATACACTTTTGACGGCGCATTGCCTGAAATAAAAAAACACCCGTTTTTATTTTTCCCTTCCCACGGCATGGAACTTTCAAAACGGGCGGAAAGGTCAAGCGGTTTGCCCGTACACTTGATTTTTACTATCAGTATATTATGCGGATAGGAACAATACACGTGCCTTTCGATATGCCTATCCGCCGTATCGTAGGACACGCGGCATATTCCGTTAGTAAAATCGAGGGTTCGTGTATAATTCGAGATATTCCCCGTTAATCCGGTAAATTCAAAACATAAGGATCCCAAGGGCAAAAACGATTCGTTCCAATCGTTAAGAAAACCTCCGGCCAAGATGCGCTCGGCTTGTGCATAATCGCCTTCAAGCGCGGCCTTTTGCGCTTTACGGAACACGCCGTCCGAATGCAGGCGCAGTTTTTGCTCGCCGGTACCCGACCATAAGGTGTCGGTATTAAGCGCAATGCGTTCCGTGTCCGTGCCGCCGAAAATCATGCCGCCCATACTGCCGTTGCCGACGGGAAAGGCTTCTTCCCATACGGAAGCGGGCTCATCCAGCCTCATTATTTGATTTTCCATATAAAATCCTGTTTTATTTTCCTCGGTGCCGGATGCCGCTCAACGGCTGCAAGCTGAATTTTCGTTTCGCAATGAAGTATATAGCGTAAGCGGCGGACAGTCAATATTTTTCAAAGAATACGCTCGTATGAACTCCGCGCCCGCTCTATACAAAAGTTCCGTCTTCTTTTACAATGCCCTGTATGAATACGATTACTTTGACGCTTTCGGGCGGAAAAAAGATGCAAGCCGCAGCCGGTTGCAAGGCGTCCGATTTGTTGGACTTTTTTGAAGAACCGGCATCTTCGATTATCGCCGTGCGCTTTAACAACGAAATATGTTCTTTAATCCAGCCGCTTCAAAACAGCGGAACACTCGAGGCGGTGTGCACGGGCTCTTCCGAGGGGTCGGCAATATACCGGCGCTCGCTGTGCTTTTTGCTTGCCGCCGCCGCAAACGAACTGTTCCCGGGCAAACGCTTGGCGGTCGGCCACAGTTTGGGTTACGGCTATTACTACACGCTCGACACGGACGCTCCCATATCGACCGAATCCGTCAAAATGCTTAAAGCAAAAATGGAAGATCTTGTCGCAAAAGATTATCCGATCCGCCAAAGTTTTATTTCATATGAAGAAGCGATTGTGCTGTTTGAAAAACTGAATTTGCGGGAAACGCGCAAACAGCTGAACTTTATCTGCCCGCCGCATTTTAAAATCAATACGCTCAACGGTTTTTCGGATTTGTACTTCGGTCCCCTTTTGCCCTCGACCGGCTATCTGACGCTTTTCGATGTTATGCCCTATCGCGAAGGTTTTTTGCTGCGTTATCCGAAAACGTCCGAACCCGACCGCATCGGCAAATTCGAAGACATCCCGCAGCTTTTTAATGTGTACAAACAGTACAAGGATTGGGGCAAACTGCTCGGCGTTACGTCCGCCGCCGATTTAAACGAATTGATTTCGAAGCGCAAGGTAAGCGATTTTGTAAACGTTACGGAAACCCTGCAAAACAAATGCATTGCCGATATCGCCGACCAAATAAAAGATTCGGGCGACGTAAAAACCGTCCTCATCGCCGGTCCTTCAAGTTCGGGCAAAACAACCACGTCAAAAAAGCTCACGATGCAGCTGCAAGTGCTCGGCTATCAGCCTAAGGTCATCGAATTGGATTCGTACTATGTGGGGCGCGAATCGACCCCGCTGGACGAAAACGGCGAGTACGATTACGAAGCGCTCGAAGCCCTCGACGTCGAACAGCTTAACCGCGATTTGCAGGACTTGTTCGACGGCAAGGAAATACGCATTCCTTCCTACAACTTTGTGGAAGGCAAGCGTTATTACAGCGGCAAAACCATGCAGCTTGAAAAGCGCAATATTTTGATTATGGAAGGCATCCACGGCTTGAACGATAAGCTGACGCCCTCGGTGCCGAAAGAACAAAAATTCAAAATATATCTTTCGGCGCTCACCCAACTCAATTTGGACGACCACAACCGTATTCCGACCAGCGACAACCGGCTCATCCGCCGCATTGTGCGCGATTCGCAGTTTAGGGGCAAGTCGGCCTCGGAAACGATAAAAATGTGGCCGAACGTGCAAAAGGGCGAGAGGCTCCACATATTTCCGTTTCAGGACAATGCGAACGCCATGCTGAACACGGCCCTCGACTACGAGCTTTCCGTACTCAAGGTGTACGCGGAGCCGCTTTTGCGCTGCGTAACGCCCTTGCAGCGCGAATATGCCGAAGCCGGCCGCCTGCTGCGTTTTTTAAGCAACTTTTCGCCCATTCCCGCAAACTTCGTTCCGGGTCAATCGATTATACGCGAATTCATAGGCGGCAGCGAATTTAAGTATTAAGTGCCGGCTTGCCGCATTTTGGGGTTCAGTTTTTGCGGAAAGCGTCTTCCAATGCGCTTTCTTCGGCTTTTGCGTTTTCTTTGCGCCACGCAGCATATTGTTTTTCTTTGAGTTTATCCAAAACGCTGCGCTTTTGCATGGCGGCGGCAAAAACGGCTCGGCGCTGTTCGATGAGCAGTTCCGCTTCGGCAAGATTTTCCAGCAGTTCTTCTTTGCGCACGTCGAGGCGGTTTACATAATGCTCAAGCGTTATAAGAAAAAGCGTGTCAACATTTTCGTTGCGGGTTTTATTTACGCGAACGCGCTCGAGGGCAACCGACTTTAATTCATTTTTTATGCGCTCCGCTTCGGAGACGGCCGCCGCTAAAGCGGTTTTTGCATTCTTTTCTTCAAATTCGCGAAGCTGAAGCAGTTTTTGCAAATTGAACGAAAAGCGCTTCATGCGGTTTGCCATTCTTCGGCGGGAATTTCTATGCCGGCCAATTTTCCGAAATCGGTTAAGGTTTTTTCAATGGTCGTTTTTTCGGCTTCTTCCTGCATTAAAAAGTTTTCGATCGCCGGGTGCAGTTCTATCGCCGCATCGACTTCGGCGTTGGAACCTTTTTGATAAGCGCCGACGGTTATCATGTCTTCGGACTGCGCATAGGCCGCCATCGAACGGCGGATCGCGGCGACGGCTTTTTGCGTTTGCGGCCCCGTTACCCGCTTGGAAAGCCGGCTTATGCTCGCAAGCACGTCGATTGCGGGAAAATGATAGGCTTGCGCAAGTTTGCGGTTCAGTACGATGTGCCCGTCCAAAATACCGCGCACGGTATCCGACACGGGTTCGTCCATATCGTCGCCGTCAACCAGCACCGTATAAAAGCCGGTAATGCTTCCCTTTTGCGAAGTGCCGCTGCGCTCAAGCAGTTTGGGCAGCGTTTCGAATACGCTGGGCGTATACCCGCGCTGGGCGGGCGGTTCGCCTATGGCCAAGCCGATTTCGCGTTGAGCGCGCGCAAAACGCGTAACCGAATCGAACATAAGCATAACGTCTTTTCCCTGGTCGCGGAAATACTCGGCGACGGCGGTCGCCGTATACGCGCCGCGTAAGCGCGCGATCGGAGATTGGTCAGAAGTTGCGACGACAACCACGGAACGCTTTAAGCCGTCTTCGCCCAAGTCGCGCTGCAAAAAGTCGACCACTTCGCGTCCGCGCTCGCCTATGAGCGCAATAACGTTGACGTCGGCGTTTGTGTTGCGCGCAATCATTCCCAAGAGCGTGGATTTTCCCACACCGGAGCCGGAAAAAATACCGAGCCGCTGTCCTTTTCCGACGGCTAAAAGCGAATCGATTGCGCGCACACCGGTAACAATCCTTTTATTGACCGGGGTGCGGTCGAGCGGATCGGGGGGAGACGCGATTGCAGGATAAAATGTCGACGCGGCAATCTCGCCTTTTTTATCGTAGGCTTTGCCGACCGCATCGAGTACGCGTCCGAGCAGCTGCCGGCCGACCGCCACTTGCAGCACGGAGCCGGAAGCGGTTACCGTACAGCCGATTTCTATGCCCTTCGTATCTCCGTAGGCCATAAGCTGAACGGTCGTATCGTATAAACCGACCACTTCGGCAAGCACGTGCGTGCCGGCGGACGGAATCGCTATTTTACAGATTTCGCCGATAACCGCCTGCGGGCCGCGGCTTTCCACAAGCATACCGCGCACGCGGATAACCGAACCGATGTAATGCACGGTTTCGGTTTGTTCAACTCTTTCCATGTATTTGGTAAAAATCGTTTCCATCGGCAAAGGGCCTCTTATTCGCGCTCGACGACGGAAGCGCCCGAAACGTTTTTAATCGGAGAAATTTCAAGTATTTTTTGCTCAAGTTCGGCAAGTTGGCTCGAAATGCGCGCGTCGATGGAACCGAAGTCGGTTTCGACGATACAGCCGCCCTTATCTACCGTAGAATCTTCGGCGATCGTTATATTCTTTACGCTTTCCACCGATTCGATAAAATCCTTAACGTGCTCGCTCGTCAGGTCCATGTCGGCAAGATTGACGCGGATCGTAACGTCGCCGCGGCCTTTTACCTTGCGCAGCGCGTGCAGCACATTCGACATAATAACGTTGCGCTGATTTTCCGATATGATTTTAACAACCTTGCGCGCTATGAGCAGCACCAAATCGACAATCTGCTGTTCGGTTTCTTCCAAAATATTTTTGCGCCTGTCCATCGTGCGCTCGACGATAACGTGCAGGCGGTTTATAAGGCGCAGCGCTTCCTGATGCCCGTTTTGGTAGCCGTCTTCGTGTCCTTTTTCAAAACCTTCTTTTCGCGCATCGGCGATATTTTTATCGCGGCTTAGTTCGGCTTCCTGAATAATGTCCTGCGAGCGCTTTTCCGCGTCTTTAATGATGCGTTCGGCTTCTTCTTCGGCCTGTTTTTTCGTAACGGAGGCCAGATCGCTTTTGCGCTTTACTTCGTCAAAGGCGGCTTGTTCGGCATTTTTAATGATTTGCTGCGCTTCGGCTTCGGCGTCCGACAACAGTTTTTGTTTTTCCTGCTCCCAGTCTTTTTTAAAAGCTTCGGCTTCGCGGCGAAGGTCGTCGGCGGTCGGCCCGGTATATTCGGGCACTTGTTCGACTTCGGGCACTTCGGGTTCGACGACAAAGTTATGATTCAATTGCAGCATAACTTTTTTATCGGATTTCGTTATTTCCGTCGGACGGAAAACCGTTTTTGCCATAACGCAACTCCTACACTACAAGTTCATCTTCTCCGGAGCGGGCAATAACGATTTCGCCGCTGTCTTCGAGGCGCCGGATTGTCGATACGATTTTTTGCTGAGCTTCTTCGACGTCTTTCAAACGCACCGGCCCCATAAATTCCATATCTTCTTTTAACATGCTTGCCGCGCGTTTGGACATATTGCGGAAAATCTTATCCTGCACTTCCGTATCGACGGCTTTAAGCGCTTTTGCGAGCTCCTGCGTATCGACTTCGCGCATAACCTTTTGAATGGCGCGGTCGTCGAGCATAACGATATCTTCGAAAACGAACATGCGTTTTTTGATTTCTTCGGCCAAATCCGGATCGTCTTCTTCCAAAGATTCGATAATCGATTTTTCGGACGAACGGTCTACGAGGTTCAATATTTCGACAATACTTTCGACACCGCCTGCAGCCGTGTAGTCTTCGCTGGACAGGGTTGAAAGCTTCTTTTCGAGTACGCGTTCAACTTCGCGCAAAACGTCCGGCGAAGTCCGGTCCATCGTCGCGATGCGTCGCGCAACGTCGCTTTGTATTTCGTCGGGCAGGTTTTGCAAAATAATGGAAGCTTTGTTCGGTTCCAAATACGCCAAAATAAGCGCAATCGTTTGCGGGTGTTCCTGCTGGATAAAGTTCAAAAGGTGCGCCGGATCCGTGCGGCGGATAAAATCGAAGGGACGCACTTGCAGCGAACTGGTGAGCCGGTTGATAATATCTATGGCTTTTTGGCTGCCGAGCGATTTTTCCAAAAGCTCGCGTGCAAAATCGATACCGCCGGACGTTATAAAATTCTGCGCTTTAATCAAATCCTGAAATTCGCGCAAAACCGCATCTTTTAATTCGGCGTCGATCGTATCGAAGCGCGCGATTTCGAACGTAAGCGTTTCAACTTCGTCTTCGCGCAAATGCTTAAAAATTTCGGCCGAAATGTCGGCGCCCAAAGAAACCATAAAAATGGCGGCTTTTTGGCGGCCGTTGAGACTTTTGAAATCCTTGCCTTTTTTGTTGCCGCCGCCGAGCGATGCGGAAGATTTTGTTTGAGGTCCTGCCATTTTATTCCTCCATCAGCCATGTACGGATAAGCATCGCCACGTCTTCGGGGTGCTCGCGCGCGATAGACATAACGCTTTCCTGAAGCTCCGCCCGCTCGCGCTCTTCGACGGACATCGTAACTTCCATTCCGGCCTGTTCGGCTTCCCACAGCGTTTTTTCGCGCTCGAGCTGATGTTTGCGCAAAAGCTCTTCTTCGCGCAGACGGCGCCGGCGTTCCATTTCGCGCGAAATAATGCGGAACAGAATAAAGGCTATCAAAACGGCGATAACCGCTATTATAGACAAAAGGATTGTACGCCGCGTTTGTTCCGAGCGTATGTACGCGAGGTCTTCGGCGGCAAACTGAGCGCTGCGGTCGACCGCGATATTCGTAACCGTAACCGAATCTCCGCGGTCGCGGTTATACCCGATTGCATCCTGCACCAACGCTTTCGCTTTTTCAAGATCTTCGGCCGAAACGGGAATATACTCGCGCTCGATGCTGTTCGCAGGCGTTACAAGCAGCTGCCCGGTTTGCGGGTCGGTTTTGCGCCGCCACAAACCGTCTATGTTGACCGAAACGGTTACGCGGTCAATCGACGGACTTTTTATTTCCTGCGTTTGCTTTGTATTGATCGCCTGATTTTTCGTTTCGGATTTTTCCTGATGAACGCCGTATAAATTCGACATATCCGAATACACGGGAGGATTTTGTCCCTCGACGCCGGCAGGCCCTTCGGGATTATAAGCGGTACCTTTAAATGTTTTGTCGATAATCTGCGAAGACACGGTTACCGATTCGAGAATTTCCGAATCGTCGTAGGGCGTATCCTTGTTGTCCGGGCGCTTGGTAAACGGAAAATATTCGGTGGAATTGACTTCTTTTTTCGACATGTCCATGTCGATTTTTATGTTCAAATTGCGCACGCGGTCTTTGTCGAAGTTTTGCTGCAAGGTTGCAAGGATTTTTTCGCGGTACGCGTTTTCAAGATTTTCGATAAGTTTTTGCTCTTTGGCGACAATATTAACCCGGTCTATCTCCGCCATGCCGTCAAAATCATTTAAAACATTGCCCGCCGAATCGGCTATCGTAATGTTTTCGGCCTTTAAACCGGGTATGGCTTTTATAAGCAGCTTTTGTACGCCTTCAACCTTTTTGCGCTGCGAAGGAGATGCAAAATCGCTTCCGGGCTTTATCGTTAAAATAACGCTCGCCGTTACCGGCTTTTGATCGGCGGTAAACAAAGCTTTTTCGGGCATACCGAGGACCACTTCGGCGCGGTCGATTTCGTCGAGCGATTCTATATGCTGGGTTATCTGCGCCGTAATCGAACGCTGCAAATTGACGTTTTGCTGAAAATCGTTGACGGTCCAGCGCTCCACGTCGAACAGCGCCCAGGGATCCACATTGCCGGGAACCAAGTCTTCGCGCACGAGGATGGCCCGCAAGCGCCGCGCGGTCGCTTCGTTATCGACGGAAATCATCCCCGCGTCGGTAACGTATACTTTTACGTTTTCCTGCTCGAGCCGATAGACGATTTTATCGCGCATCGCCTGATCGGTAACCGGCACGCTGAATAAAGGAACCGTTGTCGGACGCGACGAAAATACGGAAACGAGAATCAAGGCGACGATAACCGCCGCAACGATTCCGATAAGAATAACCTTTTGTATTACGGTCCACTTAGACCATAATTCTTTTACCTGAAGAAAAAGCTTTTTGAGCCATTCGTTCATGCACCCTCCCGTCGGAAACGGATTCCGCTTCCGTGAACGAATCTACCGCTGTACTAATGTGTTATCATAGCACGGTTTACGGAATTTGTCTACCTGTTGGAAGTAATTTCGTTCCATGCCTGAGTAAGGCGGCTTATAACGTTTTGCGCAATGCTGAGCGAAAGATTCGCCTTTGCCATCGCGACGGTTATATCGTGCGGGTCGACCGAATCGGGATCGGTTACCGCCTGCTGCGCAAGATTCGAAACGTCGATTTGTTTTTGGTTGACGTAATTTACCGCATCGAGCAAATAGCGGTCGAACGTCGTCCGTTTTGCTATGCCGGGGTTTTCTGCGGAAAGATTTTCCGTTTGTTTACCCGTCGGCCGTATCATCGGGCCGCTTCCTGCGTGAGCGGGATTCGTTCGTATTAAAGCCAAAGAATCTATTGTCATACCTTATTCTACCCCGTTTTACTGCCCTATTACAAGCGCTTGCTGGAACATCTCTTTTGCGCCCTGAATAACCGTCGTATTGGCTTCGTATGCGCGCGACGCCGAAATAAGGTCGACCATTTCGTTTACGATGTTCACGTTCGGATATTCGACATAGCCGGCGTTCGGTCCCGTTTTTATCGCGTCGGGGTGATCGGGCATGTACACCAAGGGGCCTTCGCTGTCGTCTTTTTTTATTTCCATAACGCGCACGCCCTTTCCCATGCCCTTATCCAAGTCTTCGGGAACAAAGGGGCTGCGGAACGTCGGCTTTTTTTGCGCCGAAGCCAAAATAACGCGCGACCTTTTAAAGGGCCCGCCCGACTGCGTTCTCGTCGTCGATGCGTTTGCAATATTGTCAGATATGACATCGGTTCTGAGCCTTTGAGCGCTCAAACCGGTTGCCGCAATGTTTATACTTGAAAAAAGTCCCATAATTCTACCTCTCTGCTTTAAGCCGATTTTCCGGCTGTTTTATGCCGCCGTTTACTTTAAGATAACCTTTGCCTGCGAAAATTGAAAATTCTCCAATTGGCTCAGCAATTGGTAATTCATCTGAATTTTCAAAATATTCATAGCTTCCTGTTCGGCGTCTACATTATTGCCGTTTGCCTTTACCGTACTCAAATAATCGGTTACGCGGCGGGGCTCAACCGTGCGGTAATCTATAAACGTATCGTTATGTATGTGACGGGGATCGGTTGTAATTAAACGCACCTGATCGGCAGCCGTCGTTTCGGATTCGAAAGCTCTTTTAAGCGCGCTTTCGAAATTGACTTCCGTGCGTTTAAAATTCGGCACTTCGGCGTTTGCAAGATTATCCGCCGATACTTGATAGCGCATCGAGTTTACGTCGAGCGCACGGTGAAGAATATCGACCGTGCGCGAAAAACCGTTCATCATAAGCTCCCCTCCGTTGATTCGCTTATTTGGGCGAAAACCGTTCAAAAACAGAAGTTTTCGCTCGGTTCCGTCCTTTTAAATTTCGGAATTTTTCCGGCGGGAGTTTAGAACAAAATCAATGTGCTTTTGCGGATAAATCTTTCGCAAAAATGCGCGCGGTTATAATAATCGATATGATAACCAAAAGACCGTCTACAAAAAGGCCCGCGGCCCACACGCCCCTGACGCCTAAAAAGTGGGGTAAAATGAGCACGGCCGGCACAAAGAGCACCAGCTGCCGCGATATTGCCAAAAAACCGGCGGGTTTCGCCTTGCCCAGCGCTTGGAACAGTGTAATGTTTAAAATCATAATCGGCATAAGGGGAAAAATCAAAAAAGCAAGGGTCGCATTTGTTTTTCCCGCGGCAACAAGAGCGGGATTGTCTTTAATGAACAGCGATAAAACGCTTTCGGGAGATGCCAAAAACACAATCCAAAAAACCGCCGCGAGCACAACGCCGAAACCGTAAAACAAAAAGGTTCCTTTTTTTACGCGCTCGAACAGTCCCGCGCCGAAATTGGTTCCCGCAAAAGGTTGAAAACCCTGACTCAGCCCCCACAGCGGAATAAACGCGAGCATCATGTAGCGGAAAAAGGCACCCATTAAAATCACTTGGTCTTCTCCGCCGTATTTTTTCAAAGTGGAATACATAACCGTTTGCTGTACAAGCGACAGTACTTGCATAAACATTGCCGACATGCCGACCGCAAAGGTTTCGCCGACCAAACTTTTTTCCAATTTAAAACTTTTGAATTTAATGTTTTTGCTGAAGCACAAAAAATAAAAAAAGGTTGCGAGCGCAAATACCGCCTGCGAAATAACCGTCGCGATCGCCGCCCCTTCTATTCCCTGTTTAAACACAATGATAAAAAGCGCATCCAAAACGATATTCAAAACGGCGCCGGAACCCATAATGGCCATCGCAAGCGCCATCTTTCCTTCGCCGCGCATAACCATATTCGCCGCTTGGCCGAAGTTGACGAAAATCGAACCCAAATACACAATCCGTAAATACTTAACGCCCAATTCGTGCATTTCGCCTTCCGCGCGCACCACATGCAAAAGCTGCGGCGCAAAAATATAACCCAGCACCGTAACGACCGACGACATAAGCAGCGTCAATACAAAAACGTTTCCCATAACCGAATCGATTGTTTTTTGGTCTTTTCTGCCGACGGCGCGCGACAACACCGAAGCCGAACCGATACCGACCAAAACGGCGATTCCGTTATTGATAAGCGTAAACGCATATGCAATGCTTATAGCGCCCAGCGCTTTATCACCCACATACCGTCCCACGAAAATCGCGTCGACAAAACTGTACAAACTTATAACGAGCATGCCGATAATTCCCGGAATGCCCAACTTCAGCATGAGCTTAAACATATTTCCCGAAGTAAGCTCTTCTCTCTCATCAGTCATTTCAACAACCTCCCGATAAACAGTTTCGGGAAAACTTCCGTTCCCGAAAAACCGGTATAAAAAATATTAAAATAGATGACGATGACGTCACCTATTTTAATATAAACCGATTTTATACGTAGTGTCAATACGGAAACGCCTCGTCGATTGAAAGATTGAATGAAAATCGATAAAAACAGAATGCTTTCGCGGCAGCCGATATTTAAATATTTTTGCAAATAAGAAAAGTTTTCTCTTCACAATTCTTTTTTTTTATTATATAATATTTGAACGATACTATTTTAAATACGGAGTTTATTTTGTTAAGACAAAAGATACCGGCGACGCCGTCAATCCGACGCCTGCCTTTTTACCTGCATATCATTAAGAACGTTCAAAGCGAAGGCTATGAATTCATTTCGGGCACGGTTATTGCACAGGAACTCGATTTGGAACCGATTCAAGTGCGCAAAGATTTGGCGATTACCGGCATTGTCGGAAAGCCGAAAAAAGGTTATCCCGTTGCCGCGCTCATCGCCGCAATAGAACATTTTTTGGGCTGGGACACAAAGAGAAACGCCGTTATAATCGGAGCGGGAAATTTGGCAACGGCTCTTACGGGCTATCAGGAATTTAAATTCCACGGTTTGAATTTCGTAGCGGCGTTCGACACCGACCGGCGCAAAGTCGGCAGCAGCATTCACGGAGTTCCGGTCTTTTCGCTCGACACGCTTAAAGAACAGGTACACGCTTTAAAAGCGACAATTGCAATCCTTACCGTTCCGTCCGCACACGCGCAGGAAACCGCCGATAAAATTGCCGAAACCGACATAAAAGCCATTTGGAATTTTACAAACGTAAAATTAAAAGCACCGAAAGGCATTGTCTGCCAGCGCGAAGATTTAACTTCCGGCTACGCCATGCTCAGCATCATGCTGAACAATCTGAAGCCGCACCGCGTAAAAAGGTAAGCGCGTGGACGAAAAAACAGCCGCCCAAATGCGGCTGTTGGAAAACCGGCTCGTTAAACGAAAAGCTCACTTAAAAAAATGGGCGCGCAGAAACGGCATTTTTTGTTACCGTCTCTACGACCGCGACATTCCCGAAATTCCGCTGTGCATCGACTTCTACGAAGACACGCAAAGCATACGGTATCTTGTGTTATATTTGTACGAGCGCCCGTACGAAAAACCGGCCGAAGAAGAAAAACTTTGGCTTGACGAAGCGGTGCGCACCTGTTGCGACGTTTTGCAAATTCCGTACAACAATGTTTTTACGAAAATCAGGCACCGGCAAAAAAACAGGCAAAATCAAGCCGCACAATACGAAAAACAAAACGAAAAAGATTTCTTTATTACGGTAAGCGAAAACGGCTTGCGCTTTTCGGTCAATCTTTCGGCCTATCTCGATACCGGCTTGTTTTTCGACCACCGCATATTGCGGGAAAAAGTGCGCGCCGGCGCCGAACACAAACGCGTTTTAAATCTTTTTTGCTATACGGGCGCTTTCAGCGTATATGCCGCGGCGGGAAACGCACGGCAAGTCGATTCGGTCGACCTGTCGGCGCCTTATTTAAACCGGGCGCAAAAAAATATGGCGCTGAACGGATTTGCCGATGAGGCGCGCTTTTCGTTTATCAGAAGCGACGCCCTGACGTTTTTAAAAAACGCTTCACTGTCCGCGCCGCAAAAAAAATGGGACATCATCGTTTTGGACCCGCCGACTTTTTCCAATTCGAAAAAAACCGGCACCGTGCTCGACATAAACCGGGACTGGCCGCTTTTATGCAGCCTGTGCCTGAACCGTTTGGAAAGGGGCGGCAAACTGTATTTTTCGACAAACAGCAAAACCCTGCACTTCGATGAAAACAAAATCCTGCAAGAAAGCGGCGCTTCCGGAATACCGAAAATCGGCGTTTCCGACATAAGCGCGCAAACGATCCCCGAAGACTTCCGCAACAAACGCATTCACCGCTGCTGGCTCATAGAAACGTGATGTAATGCGGCGCCTTGTCACGAAGGCGAGAATTCATTATACTGGGGCTTTCAGCAAGATCTCGGAAAAATCGCTCAAGACGAGTTTTTTAGAGATGTTCCCATATTTTTTTTGAGAGGATAATATGATTAGAGGCGGAGACATTGCCAAAGGTACGGTTCTTTTAATAAAAAACGCTCCCTTTTTAGTGGTGGAGCGCGAATTTGTAAATCCCGGTAAAGGAACGGCCTTTGCCCGCGTAAAGATGAAAAACTTAAAAGACGGTTCGGTACTGACCCAAACCATTAAAACGCCCGACCTTGTCGAAGACGCGACCGTCGAAACGGTAGACGGCCAGTATCAGTATTCGGACGGCGAAAGCCATGTTTTTATGAATACCGTAACGTTCGACAGCATCAACGTTCCCGAAAGTTTAAATGAAACTTTAAAGTATTATTTAAAAGAGGGCGAAGTGTATCCGATCGTGCTTTGGGATGACGAGCCGATCGACGTAAAGATTCCGCAAAAAATGGTGTTTACCGTTGCCGAAAGCGAAAACTACGTAAAAGGCGATACGGTGTCGGGAGCAACGAAACCGATTATAACCGAAACGGGATTGACCGTCCGCGTTCCGCTGTTTATAAAGCAGGACGAAAAGATTTTAGTCAATACCGAAACGAACGATTACGTCGAGCGTGTGAATAAATAAAGCTTTCCGGAAAATAAAAAACTTGTAGTCTAACTGCAACTTATGTGCTATACTGTAAACAACGGGATGGGCGATACTGGGATCGAACCAGTGACCCCTACCATGTCAAGGTAGTACTCTAACCAGCTGAGCTAATCGCCCCTATGCCGGTTACCATAACATATAGCGGTATTTTGGTCAAGCGGGTAATTTTCTGCGGGTAAAACGGATATCCTGCAGATTTTACCCTCTTAAACGCCGCTTTGGTCGACACGGCAAATTCGCCCGCGGCGGGGTGCACATGCATTTTCTTATATTAACCGGCAATGAGGAAACACAAAACCTTTTGCGATACGCGCTGAGCGGAGAGAATTGCACGTACAAAGCCGTGCGGAATCTAAGCGATTTATTTACCGAAATCCGATTGAGGATGCCCGCCGCCATTGTTTTGGACAAAGACTTTTTTTCGTTTGCACCGGGCGATTCGCAGGCAAGCATCGAAACCTATATACGCGCCATTCTTTTTTTCGATAAATTCGACTTTACGGTCTTTTTATACGACAAAGGTAACCTGCATAATCTGTGCCGCTCCGTCTTTCAGGGCATTTATTGCAATAGAGCCGTAAAAAGCGCCGCGCAGCGCCTGCTGTATACCGCGGCACAAAAGCTGGAACGTTTAAAGGAAATACCGAAAGATTTCCGCCCCGCCGAAAAAAAGCTGTACAGTCTTTTAAAGCATCGTGCGGAAGAGGATTTGTCGCTACGGGAAATGAGCTTTGCGCTGTGGGGTACACATACCGACGCACACATAAAAACGCTTTATTCATACATACACAGAATAAACCGCGTTTTGGGAAAAAACGGTTCCAGACCGGAATCGCTCAAAAAAACAAAAAAGGGATGTTACAAACTGACGCTCGAAAGCACGGAAGACGCCGATTAACCGCGATAAAGACCAATCGGCCTTCCGTTGCATCTTTCGATCTATTTTAAGGAAGCGGCAATGCGCTCGAGAACTTTTTTACGATCAAGGGGCTTTACGATATAGTTTTTTGCGCCCAACAGAAGGGATTTTTTTACCAATTCTTCTTTTCCGAGCGCGCTGATCATAACGACGCGGGCATTTTTATCGAAAGCCATAATCTGCTCGAGCGCCGTAATACCGTCCATTTTGGGCATGGTAATATCCATGGTTACGATATCTACGTTCGGGCACAATTCTTTATATTTATCGACGCCTTCCTGTCCGTCACCGGCCGTCGCGACAACTTCATATCCTTCACTGGTCAAAATCTGTCCGAGCTGTTTTGCAACGAACATCGAATCGTCCACGACTAACACACGAACCTTCGATCCGTCTTCTTTAACTCCCTCCGGCGGCCTTTCATTTATCGACGGAAAATCCTGCTTTGTTTTCATCTGTTTTCTCCTCTGATTTCCTTATGCTTTTTCGCGGATAGCAACGTTGACTTCGATTTTTCCCTGCTCGGTAATCATGGGAACGATTAAGGCTTCAACTTCCTGATTGGCGATTTCCATCTTTTCACCGGTAAAAAGCGCCGGCGGGGTTAAGTCGAATTTAAAACCCAAATCGTGCAGTTTTGTTACCGCTTGCGCCGTTATCAGGTTAGCCAATTCCGTAATGGTCGCTTTTGCCAATTCGTCAAAGGCAGTCAGCTCTTCCATGTTCATACGGGAAGCTATTTTCATAGCCGTTTCCATCGTCATATCGAAAAGAACACGGCCTTCAACATCTCCGGCAAGTCCGACAAGAGCAACCACGCCCATAACCGGCATAGACGTCGATTTAAGATACAAATCGCCGCGCTTGACTTCGCCGTTTAACACCTCTTTTAAAACACTGTACGCAGTTTCGACAAAAGGATTGATGTATTCTACACGCAAATTGTCCTCCTAAAACTATTGCTTTGTATATGTTATTATCGAATTTTTCATAACCTCAAACCAGTTATTGCGGTCGGCAAGAATTTCGTTATCGCCGAGAATAGCAAAACCGCTGCCGCGTATTTTTTCGTAAAAATCTTCGAGTACGTTCGCCTTGCTTGCCGGCGGCACAAAGGACAAAAAGTCGCGCGCAAACACGATATCCACTTGTGCAATAGGATTTGCGTGCGTACAATCGTGATACTCGAACAAAACGATGTCTTTTATGTCGGACGAAAAAGTCCATTCGCCGGAAACCGTTTGCGTAAGATAGGAATCGCACCAGCTTGCCGCCTTCGTTTTTTGAACGGTCATAAGCGGTGCATTCGAAACGGCAAGCAAATCGGTGTCCTGCGCATAAATGCGGATTTTCGCATCGGGATAGCGCTTACGCAAAACACAGGCAAGCGAATAGGATTCATAGCCCGTGCCGCAGCCGGGGTTCCATACAAAAAGCTGCTTCGCACCGGTTTCAGGCAAAGCGGCGTACACCGCATCGGCGTATTCGTTTGTCCATAAAGCGCCGGAACAGCGCGAAAAAAACGGCTTTAAGAAAGCTGCCGCATCGTCTTTATTTAAAATCTGAAGGTTTGCGCCGGAGCGTTCCTTTTTCCATTCGGTATAGCGTTTGCGCGCCCACTGTTCGTTCACATCGGACACGTAAAATTTCTCGAACGACGCCAAGCTGTCGGCTATAAATGAAAATTCGGGCTCGCCGTTCGCACTTGCGCTGCCGGATATAGCCGCAGCCGCCGGCGCAGGACTTGCGGAAGAAGGCGCGGCTTTTGCTGCCGGCCCGGCAGCGGTTGCACTAGCTGAAGTTTGAGCGCGCAACGCATTTGCGGCAAGGGCTTCTTCCAAAGAAACGGGAGCGGGTCTTTGCGCTTTATTCGTTTGTGCCGCCGAAGACGTCGATTGCGGCGGAAGCTGTGCGTGCGATACATCCTGCACTTCGTATTTTTCCGCGCCCTTAACGCCGAAAATACGGTCGACATCGAGCAAAATATACAAGCGGTCTCCGGTTTCGACAACGCCGTAAATATACTTAATGTTTATGTCGCCGAACAAAGGATGCGGCGGCTGTATCGACGAACTTTGAATGCCGATAACACGGTCTATGCCGTCAACGACAACGCCGTATTTTTGCTCGCCGAAGCTGATAATGATAATGCTTTCCTGCTCTTCTCCCGTGCGTTCGGGAACGGGAATGTTAAAAAACAGGCGCAAATCTATAATGGGAATTATTTCGCCGCGCAGATTGTATACGCCGATAACAAACGGCGCGCTGTTCGGCACATAGGTAAAGCGCCCCGCTTTTGCAATTTCTTTTATTTTGAGAATGTCGATGGCATAATCTTTTCCCGCGAGAGAAAACGTAACCATCTTAAAATCTATATTGACAATCTGTTCTTTTTTATCTGCTTCCGCGCCTTCCGCCGTTTGTGTTTCAAGTACGTTATCCAGCACCTTTTCCATGTACAACCCCACTATGCAATAGTTACAGCCGGCCGTTTAAATCGCCTGTTTTTCGCGCGCGCTTAATTCCTGCTTGACGCCCAAATTCAAAAGCTGAGCAACATCGATAATAAGCGAAACGGAACCGTCGCCCAAAATCGAAGCGCCGGCAATGCCCGGTGAATTGGCGAACTGATCTTTCAGCGGCTTTATAACGATATCTTCTTCTCCTATAAGAGAATCGACCATAATGCCTAATTTTTTATCGGCAGTTCCGACGATAACGATAAAGGCCGTATCCGATTCCTGCGAATTGCGTATGCCGAACAGCCGTCCGAGCCGCAGTACACTGATAACTTCGTTGCGCACGTTCAGCACTTCGTAATTATCGATGCGGTTGATTTCGGACATCTTTATGCGCTGACTTTCGATGACCGACGCGATGGGGATAGAGTACACTTCGTTTCCGACGCGCACCAAAAGTCCCTGAATGATTGCCAAGGTAAGCGGCAGTTTAATCGTAAAGGTACTGCCCTTGCCCGCTTCGGACGTTACGATAACGGTGCCGTTCAGTTTTTCGATTTGCGTTTTAACCACGTCAAGTCCGACGCCGCGGCCGGAAACATTGCTGATGGTTTTCGACGTCGAAAACCCCGCGTCGAAAATAAACTGAAAGGCTTCCTGATCCGTAATGATTTTATCGGGGTGAATAAGCCCGCGCTCTATGGCTTTATCGTGCACGGCTTTTACGTCGATTCCTTTTCCGTCGTCGGATATTTCGATGACGATCATATTGCCTTCGTTGCGGGCTTTAAGCAAAACGGTTCCCGTTTCGTTTTTACCCGCGGCAAGCCGTACGTCGGGCGGCTCGATGCCGTGATCGAGCGAATTGCGCACACAGTGCATAATCGGATCGAGCAAATCTTCGACAACCGATTTATCCAATTCGGTGTCCTCTCCTTCGATAACCAAATCGACTTTTTTATTCAAGTCGCGCGAAAGGTCGCGCACAACGCGCGGAAAGCGGGAGAAAATCTGGCTTATGGGCACCATGCGAATTTTCATAACACCTTCCTGCAATTCGCCGGCGATACGGCCGAGGTTTTGCGTATATGAACGGAATTTCCCCGCAAAGTTTTTAAATTCGGAATCGAAGCCGTCGAACAGCGTGTATAAAGAACCGAAATCCTGCGTCAGCAACGTTTTGATATCCTTCATATTTTTGCCGTTCTGGATATTTTCGAAATAATTCGGAATTTGCTCGAACAGCGAGCGGAGCCGTTCTTTATAAGCGCCTTCGATACCCTGCAGTTCGGCCTGCAGTTCGTTTACCTGCACGGCGGTTTGGTTAAAAGCCGCCTTTGCAATAACGGTTTCGCTGACGAGGTTCAAAAGGTAATCGATGCGCTTGGAGTCGACGCGCAAAATACTGCCCGAAGAGGCGGCATGGTTTGCAGCCGGCTGAGGGCTTTTTTTAGGCGCGGCTTTTCCCGCATCGGGTTGTGCGGCTGACGAGCCGGAAGCGGCGGCCGGAGCGGCACTCCGGGGAGCCGGCTGAACGGAAGGGGCGGACGCCGTTTCCGCTTTTTCAGGCGCCGGCTGAACGGGAGCCGATTGCGCCGCACTCGATACCGTCTTTGCAGACGATGAGCCTTTTGCCGGAGCGGCACTGCCGGCAGCACCTTCACCTATATTCTGTGCGTCCACAGCAAGGACGACGTCGGGTAAAAAAGCCGCGTCTTCTATTTCATCGCCGGTCAGCGCCGTCGAAATATAATAGACAACTTGAGGATGGAACGTATCTTCATATAACTCTTCGAATTCGGGAATCGTTTTGAGCACGGAACCCTTTTCTTTAAGGGCCGTAAACACCTGTATGCCGCCGACCGAATTCATGGGATTGGCTTCGTCGAACACGACCGTTACGCCCCACAGCTTTTGTCCCGCGGTGCACAGCTGCTTTAATTCAAGCACATCGTATTCGGACAAATAAGAAGCGGGAGACGGAAGACTTTCCGGCACACCGCCTGCCGAGGCAGGGACGTTCGGGGCGCTTGCAACGGAATCGCCCGAAAGTGCGGGTCCGAACGCCAGTTTTGCGGCTTCTTTTGCAGCCGCCTTCGAAGCGCCCTTATCTTTTTTTAAGCCGGTGGATGCGGTAAACGAGTGAAGCTTTGTTTTTAAAGGTTCGACGTCTTCTTCATATACGGAACCGTTTTGACGGGCTTCGAGCATTGCCTTGATAACATCGATGGAAGATAAAAGCACGTCGACTACATCTTCGGTAACGGGAATCGCGTCCGAACGCAGTTCGTCAAGCACGTCTTCAACCGCATGGGTGAACGTGGACAATTCGGTCATTTCAACCGTCGCCGAACCGCCTTTTAATGTATGAGCGGCACGAAAAATCTCGTCGATGGCTTCATGATTTGCAGGATCATTCTCAATAACCAGAATGTTGCTTTCAAGATTTTCAACCTGCTGTTCGGCTTCGCTGAAAAAATCCTTTAACAGTTCCTCGTTATTAATATCAAGATAATCACTCATATTGATATATTCTAGTCATATATGCGGATAAGTCAAGGGGAAAATCCCGCATCGGCGGATTTTTATTTTTATTTTTTTTGGAGATTTTAGGTTCAGTTTGAGCGGAATTCTGCCGATATATAGGAGGGGATACCGCATTGCCGGCGCCGTCAGGAGAATCGATTATGAATGTATTAAAATCCGCAAAACGTTTCGGTTTTATTATTTTTTCCGTTTTTGCATTTGCGCCGATTTTTTCGGCGGACATTTTTTCCGACACGGCAAGCGGCGGCGCGATCGACTTTTTGCCTTCCGCAGCTTCGGGCAACCCCGAAGTTCAGTTTCGCGGATTTTACCGCACGCAGGTACAAATCGGCGAACGTTTTTTGGCGAACACGGCGTTTTCGCTCAAAACCGGTAACGTTTTCGGCGACATAAAGCTGCGCGACATTCCTTCGCTTTTCAATATAGACGAACTGTCGCTTATGTACCGCTTCAAAATAGAAAAAACGGCATCGCAATTCGCCCTTTTTGCCGGAGAATACGAAACGGGCGGAAGCGACACGTTTACGCAGCGCTATTTGGGAACAAAAGCCTTTGCTTCGTATTTATTGGAAAAAGAAATAGGATTTAAAACGCCGGCGATTATTCCCGTCGGCGGCGCGGGCGGCTCTTTTACGGTAAAATATGCCGTGCCGGCTGCGAACGCTTTGTATGTATACTACAACGAACAATTCGGGAAAAACCGCCTGAACACGGACATCCGCATCGCGGGCGTCTCCAATGCGCTGATAGCCGATTTTATGTTCGGAACGAGCCTTCCGTTTGAAAATAAGGATGCAAACGGCAACAATGTTATTCTGCTTATACGCCGCGCCGATTTTCATGCCGGAATTTCGCTGCTGATCGGCGGCAATCCCTTCGTAAACCTTTTTATGCAGGCAGGCGTTACACGCATACAAACCAACCCCGATCCGGGCGACAGCGTTTTTTCGCTTTCGGACTTATACGCGTTTTTCGAACCGCGCTTTTCGACGCGCGCGGCGGTGTTTTCGCTCAGCGCCTTTCATTTGCCGCTCAGCGTATACGAAAATATTCCGTATATAGATTATCCGTTGGGCGCGGCTTTTATGATAAAGTCGATTCCGATCGGCTTTAAGTCGGCGCAGGGCGTATTCGGCTGTATTTTTGCCGCTTCAACCGTCAATCCGCTGGTGTCGGCATTCAGTATGCAAAAACTTTCGGCGCAGGTTGTGCCTTTTGCCGAATTTACCGCACCGCAAGGTGTATTTAAAGTAAAAGTTCCCGTAAAACCGCTTGCATATGCCGATTGGAAAAAGATGTTTTCGATTACGGCGTCGTACAAGGTGCAGTTTTAAGCACAATGCGAGCCGGCGAGTTTAAAATTAAGTTTTTTTACGCTTAAAATGCTTGTAAGCGCGAACAGGCTTCGAGTACGTTTTCGCGCGACCCGAAAGCGCTGAAGCGAATAAAGCTTTCGCCCGCAGGCCCGAAGCCGGCCCCGGGTGTCGTAACGATTCGGCAGCGGTTTAAAATATCGTCGAACACGTCCCAACTTTTTTTGCCGGGAAATTGCACCCATAAATACGGCGCGTTATCGGCGCCGAATATGCGCACGCCCAAGGCGCGAAAATTATCGCCTTCCAAAGCTTTTTTTATAAGACGCGCGTTTTCAAGATAAAAATCGGTAAGGCCGCGCATTTCCCGCAAACCGGTTTCGTCGAGGGCGGCAAAGCCGCCGCGTTGGGCTATATTCGAGGCGCCGTTAAAGATTGTCGTCATGATGCGGTTCCAATCGTTTATAACCGGCGTTCCGTCGCCGAACGCAAGCGTGTGCGGCACAACCGACCAGCCGAGGCGCACGCCCGTAAAACCGGCCGGTTTTGAAAACGAATTGATTTCTATCGCGCAAAAACGCGCGCCGTCTATTTCGTAAATCGATTTGGGCAGCTCTTCGCTTCGTATATACGAAGCGTATGCGGCATCGTAAACGATAATGCAGCCGTTTTCGCGCGCAAAACCGACCAGTTTTGCAAGCTGCTCTTTTGTACAAGCGGCTCCGGTCGGATTGTTCGGCGAACAAAAGTAAATGACGCTGTCGCGCGCAACACGGGACAAATCGGGGGAAAAACCGTTTTCGGCCGTGCAGGGCATGTAGGTAATGCCCTCATAGCCGCTCCCGTCCGCTTTTTGACCTCCGGCGGCGCCCGCAATCACCGAACCGTCTACATACACCGGATAGGCGGGATCCTGCACGGCAACGCGCACATCCGGCCCGAAAAGCAACTGGATACGTCCGATGTCGCATTTGGCTCCGTCGGAAATAAAAATTTCGGATTCTTCGGCCGTATTCGGGTATAAAACATCGGCAATGCGCTTTCTGAGTTCTTTCATGCCCTGCTCGTCCCCGTAGCCGGAATAGCCTTCCCTCGTAGACAAAGCTTTCGCATAATCGGCCATCGCTTCGCTGATGTGGGGCGTCAAAGGTTCGGTTGTGTTTCCGATTCCCAAACTGATAACGCGCGATCCGGGATGAGACGCTTCAAAGGCTTTACGACGCTGTGCGATTTCGGGGAATAAATATCCCGCGCTTAAATGTGCAAATGCCTTATTCCGTGAAACCATTATACCTCCAGCATCGTGTCGTCTATTGATTTTCCCGCAGGAACCATCGGAAGCACCAATTCGTCAATATCGATATAAGAGTCGATTAAAAAGGGTTCGCTGTTTTCCGCACGGGATGCGCATTCAAGCGCCGTGTCGAAGGCCGAAGCGAATTCGGCTTCCGTGCGGGCAGCGGCGGCTTTAATTCCGTATGCCGCGGCAAGTTTTACAAAGTCGGGACCCCGGTCGAGCGTCGTATTCGAATAGCGCCCGCCGTAGAATAATTTTTGCCATTGACGGACCATTCCCAGCGTACCGTTGTTGACAACGATAATGATAATCGGCAGCTTGTAATGTTCGATAGTCGCAAGTTCGTTGCAGTTCATTCTGAACGAACCGTCGCCGGCAATATGCACGACGATTTTATCGGGATTTCCCAATTGGGCGCCGATTGCGGCCCCCGTTCCGTAGCCCATCGTGCCCAAGCCGCCGGAAGTTAAAAAAGAGCGCGGCACCGAAAAAGGATAAAACAACGAAGTCCACATTTGGTGCTGGCCTACTTCGGTCGTAATAATCGCTTTATCGCCGATTTTGTCGTGCATGTATTCGAACGCGAATTTCGGATGAAGTTTCGTTTTTTTCGCGTACATGGAGGGAACATGGTTTTTCCACCCCTTCACTTGAACATTCCATTCCGATTCTTCTTTTTTATGTACAAGCGGAATAATACGCGTTAAAATATCTTTTACGTTGCCCACAAGGGCGCAGTCGGCCCGAACATTTTTGTTTATTTCGGCGCTGTCGATATCGACATGCAAAACGGCGCTGTGCGGCGCAAAGGTTGCCGGATTGGAAATAACGCGGTCGGAAAAGCGCATACCCAGCGCAATGATAAGGTCGGAGCGGCTTATCGCGGCGTTTGAAGCCTTGGTTCCGTGCATGCCGACCATCCCCGTACACAGCGGATGCTTGGACGGAAATGACGTTATGCCCATGAGGGTTTGGCAGACCGGAATCGATGCTTTTTCGGCCAAAGCGCGCAGTTCGTCCCATGCACGGGCGCTCAAGATGCCGCCTCCGGCGCAGATAACCGGACGCTGCGCTTCGTTTATCATGCGCGCGGCTTTTTCAACATTATCGTCGCTTACAGGAAGCGGCTGCAGCGCGCGCTTAAGTGCGCCGGCTTTATGGATGCATGCGTTTATATCTGCCGACGTTTTTTTATCCATTGGTTCGTAATCGGTCAGCGCAACCGTTACGTCGCGGGGAATATCGATTAAAACCGGACCGTTCCGTCCGGAGGCGGCAAGCACAAAGGCTTCGCGCACGGCGGCGGCAACTTGATCGACGCTGCGGACAATATAGCTGTGTTTTGTAATCGGCATCGTAATGCCGGTTATATCGACTTCCTGAAAACTGTCTTTGCCGATCAGGTTCGTTGCGACGTTGCACGTTATCGCAACCAGAGGAACCGAATCCATGTAAGCGGTCGCGATACCCGTAACCAAATTGGTGGCGCCCGGCCCGCTGGTCGCAATAACGACGCCGGTTTTTCCGGTCGAACGGCTGTAGCCGTCCGCGGCGTGAGCGGCCGACTGTTCGTGCGACGTTAAAATGTGGCGGATACGATGGGCGTTTTTATACAGTTCATCGTAAATATACAGGGCCGCTCCGCCCGGATACCCGAAAACGGTATCGACGCCCTGCTCGGCCAAACATTCAATAACGATTTGCGCTCCGCTTAATTTCATTGCAGCACGGCTCCTTCATCCGCTCCCGAAACGGATTGTGCATAACGCCGTAAACAGCCGGATACCTTCGGTTCGGGAGCCTTCCATTCAGAGCGGCGTTTTTCGAGTTCTTCGTCGCTTACTTCAAGCTTTATTGCATAATTCGGTATATCGAATGAAATTTTGTCGCCGTTTTTTACCAAGCCGATGGGCCCGCCGCTTGCCGCTTCGGGAGAACAGTGACCGAAAGAAGCGCCGCGCGTGGCGCCGGAAAAACGTCCGTCGGTAATGAGCGCGACGTATTTATCCAAGCCCTGCCCCGCAAGAGCGGCGGTAACGGCAAGCATTTCGCGCATGCCCGGCCCGCCCTTAGGTCCTTCGTAGCGGATAACGACGACGTCGCCTTTTTGAATTTTTCGTTCCTGAACGGCCTTATAGCACTCTTCTTCGGAATCGAAAACCTTCGCCGTTCCCGTGTACTTCATAAGCTCGCGTGCGCATGCCGAACGCTTTACGACCGTTCCCTTAGGCGCAAGGTTGCCGAAAAGAACGGCAATGCCGCCTTCTTCGGAATAGGGATTTTCTATAGGGCGGATAACCCGAGGATTGCGGTTTACCGCGCCGGCGATATTTTCCGCAATCGTTTTTCCCGTTACGGTTATTAAAGAAGTATCGATAAGTTTCTTTTTATTCAATTCGGCTAAAACGGCGCCGATGCCGCCGGCGTCGTCCAAGTCGCTTATAAAACTGTGCCCGGCCGGCGCAAGACGGCACAAATTAGGCGTGCGTTCCGATATTTCATTGATGCTTTTTAAGTCGATGCGCACTCCGGCTTCGCGGGCAACGGCGGGCAAATGCAAAACGGTGTTGGAACTGCAGCCCAGCGCCATATCGGCGACGAGGGCGTTGCGGAAAGCGTTTTCGGTTAAGATTTTGCGCGCATTGATGTTTTTAAAAAACATATCCATAACCGCCATGCCGGCATGTTTTGCCAAAGCGATGCGTCTTCCGCTGACGGCCGGAATCGTACCGTTTCCCGGAAGCGCCAAACCCAAAACTTCGGTAACGCAGTTCATGCTGTTTGCCGTAAACATGCCCGAACACGAACCGCAGCCGGGACAAGCGCTTTGTTCAACTTCGCGCAGCTGAGCGTCGTCTATCGTTCCCGATGCGGCAGCCCCTACGGCTTCAAAAACATCGGACAGGCTCAAACCTTTTCCCGCATAGGGATTCGCACCGCATTGATCGGCCGAGCCGGAAATTTTTCCGGGAAGCATCGCGCCGCCCGAACAAAAAACCGTCGGTAAATCAAGCCTGCCTGCGGCCATGAGCATGCCCGGCACAACCTTATCGCAGTTGGGAATCATAACGAGCGCGTCGAATTGATGGGCGCGCGCAACGCATTCGACCGAATCGGCTATGATTTCGCGCGTAACCAGCGAATAGCGCATTCCTTCATGCCCCATCGCGATGCCGTCGCATACGCCGATAACGGGAAATTCAATGGGAGTACCGCCGGCCATGCGCACGCCCGCTTTTACCGCTTCGGCGATTTTATCCAAATATATGTGCCCGGGAATAATTTCGTTTTTTGCGCAGCATACGCCGACAAGCGGCCTGTTCAATTCTTCTTCGGTATATCCCATCGCCCAAAAGAGCGAGCGGTGAGGAGCGCGGTCGCGTCCCTTCGTTACATTATCGCTTTTCATTAAAAAACTCCCGTATTATCATCCGTTATAAGAGGCTATTTTTCGTATTCTAGTGATTAGCGGGCGCAGGGTCAAGATAAAAGGCATAAAAATTTTAATATTACTGAAATTATTACAGTATTTATGTAAAAACAGCCGTTTTCCCCTTTACCATAAAATGCATTTTCGCTATCATACGCATATGCATTTTAACCGAGCTTTCCCGCTTTGATGCGGAAACTTTTTATGAGGAGTCTGTTATGGAAAAAAAGAATTATTTTAATGCGCTTCCGTGGCGGGAAGCTTTGCTGCAATTGGGACACTGCCGTTTTATGGAACGAAGCGAGTTCGAAAAGGGTGCGGACGTTTTACAAAATAAAAAAATCGTTATTGTCGGCTGCGGCGCTCAGGGACTGAACCAAGGACTTAACCTGCGCGACAGCGGCTTGAACATAAGCTATGCGCTGCGCAAAGAAGCCATTGCCGAAAAGCGGGCAAGTTGGAAAAACGCAACGGACAACGGCTTTACGGTCGGAACCTACGAAGAACTGATTCCCGATGCGGATGTCGTCGGCAACTTAACGCCGGACAAACAGCATTCGTCCGTGCTCGCCAAAGTTCTTCCCCTTATGAAAAAGGGGTCGGTTTTGTGGTACAGTCACGGCTTCAATATTGTTGAAGAAGGCATGCGCATACGGCCCGACATTACCGTCGTTATGATGGCGCCCAAGGGCCCCGGTTCGGAACTGCGCACGGAATACGTCAGAGGCTTCGGCATTCCGACGCTCATCGCCGTGCACGCCGAAAACGATCCGGAACACAAGGGCTTGGAAAACGCAAAAGCCCTCGCCTTTGCAACCGGAGCAAGCCGCGCGGGCG
Source organism: Treponema maltophilum ATCC 51939 (assembly GCF_000413055.1). Lineage (NCBI taxonomy): Bacteria > Pseudomonadati > Spirochaetota > Spirochaetia > Treponematales > Treponemataceae > Treponema > Treponema maltophilum. The sequence goes on from NZ_KE332518.1 coordinate 1,579,480, forward strand.
TTTTGGAATCGTCGTTTATCGCCGAAGTAAAGTCGGATTTAATGGGCGAGCAAACCATTTTGTGCGGCGTGCTGCAATCGGGCAGCCTTTTGTGCTTCGATAAAATGGTAAAAGAAGGAATCGAACCCGGCTATGCGGCAAAATTAGTGCAGTACGGCTGGGAAACCCTTTCCGAAGCGATGAAGTGGGGCGGCGTTACCGGCATGATGAACCGGCTTTCGAATCCGGCAAAACTTAAAGCTCACGCGCTGAGCAAAGAATTAAAGACGATTATGTCCGATTTGTATAAAAAGCAAATGGACGATATTATAAGCGGCGTTTTCAGCGCAACGATGATGCAAGACTGGGCCGATAACGACGCCTATCTTTTAAAGTGGCGCGAAGAAACGGGAAAAACCGCATTCGAGCGCACGGATGCCTGCCAAACACCGATCCGCGAGCAGGAATATTTCGACAAAGGCATATTGATGGCGGCAATTCTTAAAGCCGGCGTCGAGCTTGCCTTTGAAACGATGACCGATGCGGGCATAAAGGCCGAAAGCGCTTACTACGAGAGCCTGCACGAAGTTCCGCTTATCGCGAACCTTATCAGCCGCAAAAAGCTGTACGAAATGAATAAGGTGATTTCGGACACGGCCGAATACGGCTGCTATCTGTTCGACAACAGGTGCCGTCCGCTGCTTGCCGATTTTATGTCGCGCCAAAAACTCGACGTTATCGGCAAAGGGCTCGACCTCGTCGATACCGAAGTGGACAATGCGGAATTGACGGCGGTCAATGCGGAAATTCAGGAACATCCGGTTGAAATAGTCGGCAAAAAACTCCGCGCCTATATGACGTCGATGAAAGCCCTGGCGAAAAGAGGGTAAATTTCAACATTTGCTTAAATAATTCGCAAAACCCGTCAGTCGATCGCCTATAAGGATTTTTTCCATACGGTAAAGTCGTTTTGCCGTTCAAAGCCGAGCCTTTCAAGATAGGGAATATGCCTTTTGTCGGGAACGTTCGATAAAAGGCAGGTATACCCCTGCTCTTTCCAAAAGCTTACGTCTTTTACAAAAAAATGCCGGCCGACGGCAAAGTCGCGGTATTTGGGAACGACAAAGTCTATAAGAATTTCGGCGGCGCTTTCCGGCACGGAAGAATCGGCTTGCGGCGGCAAAACAACCGACGAATAAGCCAAAAGACCGGCTATGTCGTCGTTTCTGAAAAACAGCGCAATCTTTTCGCTTTTTACAAATGAAGCTTCACCGAACAGCGCGTCAAGTTCTTTTTTGTTTGTACGGTAAAAGCGCCGGACGATTTCGTTGTCTTTTTGCACGGTCATAATTTCAAAATTATCTTTTACGCGCGTCATGCGGATAAAATAGAAGACATCGATGACGACAATTCCCATGTTTAAAAAAGCCGTCGGGAGCGAATCGGTCGCGAGCGCAAAAACGACAAAAAGCAAGCTGCCGGCCGCGTTCAAAACGCGCAGTTTTGCCAGCGACTTCATCATAAGCGAAATAAAAACAATCAGCGAGGCGGCATAGCCTAAAATCTGAATAGCGTTCATGCTTTCCTTCACTCCTGCCGGCTCGGATCAATCAACGTCGCAGATAACCTGCTCGGGCGGTTCATCGAGCAATTCGGGATTCTTTAAGTATTTGCGCAATTCGTGAAAGGCCGATGCGTAATAAAAGCCGTCGCAAATGCGCTCGTCGGTCGTAACGGCCAAATCGAGGTGGCGTATGCGGTGCAAGGTTCCGTCGCGGTCGAATTCCGTCGATTTGCGCATCGTGCTGAACGTAATAAAAACGGGAGCGTTGCCGAAATCATACAGATGGTGAAAAACGGGCTGAATGCCCAGCGAGCCCATAGACGAAAAGACCGCCGAACAATGGAACGGACTTACGCGGCGCAAGGGTTCGGGCAGCCAGTTGTGAAAGTCGAGCCAGTTAAAAAACGCAATCGCGGCTTTTAATTGGAAGCGCGGCATATAACCGAGCAGACGCGCAACCTTATCGAACGCACTTTCTTTCTCTTCTTTTTTAGTTTGGTATTCTTCGATTTTTTTATTCATTTGAAGAAAGACGTCGGTTACCGTTGCACGATGATCGAAAAAGAATTTCATCATCGTTTCTTCGGCTTCCAAATTCATCGCCTTTTTAATCGCCATAACAATTTCGATATTGTGGCGCGCATAGAGCCGAAGCCCGCTTAAAAAGCGGTTTATGCCCGGCCGCTGAGAAATCGTGCGCACATAGGCGGCGATAAGAACATGCATCGCGCCGAAACCGGCAAGGCCTTCTTCCCTTTTTTTATGCACAAAGCGTTCCATGGCGGCAAGATTTACGCTGTCTTGAAACAGGTTTTGCGAGCCGACCCTGCTCGACATAATAAACGGCGCGACGATCGCCATAGGGTCTATAGACCGTATGCGCCGGCCTTCGGCTCGATCTCCGAAGCGGCGCTTTGCGGGAAGATACGTCGTGCTGTCCGTTTTTACAATTTGATTTTGCATTTAATATGTTTTGCAGATAGGCTCGAACGTTTCAACTTTAAGGGACGCACCGCCGATAAGGCCGCCGTCGACATCCGGTTTTGCCAAAAGCCCTGCAGCGTTTTCCGCTTTCATTGAACCGCCGTATTGAATAATGATTTCATCGGCGGCTGCTTTGCCGTACATATCGGCGATAATGTTGCGCACATACAAGTGGATTGCTTCGGCATCGTCGGCGGTTGCGGTTTTTCCCGTACCGATCGCCCATACCGGCTCGTACGCAATCGTAACCTTTTTAAGCTCGTCCGCGCTTACGCCGGCAAGCCCCTTGCGCGTTTGTTCTTCGCACACCTTTTCGGCTTTGCCTGCCTGACGCTCTTCGAGTAATTCGCCGATGCACAAAATCACTTCCAAACCGTGCTTTAAAGCGAGTTTGACTTTTTTATTGATCATTTCATCGTCTTCTTTATAGATATGACGGCGTTCGGAGTGCCCCAAAATAACGGCCTGCACGCCCAAGTCTTTCAGCATCAATACGGAAACTTCTCCGGTATGAGCGCCCGATTCTTCGGTAGACATGTTTTGCGCACCGAGTAAAATATTTGTACCTTTTACAACCTGAGCGACGGCGTCAAGGTTCGTAAACGACGGTGCTATCATATATTTGTTTTTTCCGTCTTTAAGCGCCTTTACCAAGCCTTCGGCAAGGGCTACCGCTTCCGGTTTGGTTTTGTTCATCTTCCAGTTTCCGGCGATATAGTATTTTCTCATAACGATTCTCCTTAGGCCGCCGGCCGTTCGGACGCACGCGGCAAAATTACGGCGCCGCTCTACGCAAACGCCTGTTTGAAGTATAACAGGTTTTACCGCAAAAGCGCAAGAGGACGAAAAACGCCCCTTGCACAAATCGGCGTGCGGCATTATGATAGATAAAACTCTGTTATAAAGGATGCCGATATGAATTTTGTCGAAGTTATGAAAAAGAAAGCCGGTGCACTGCAAAACCGGCTCGTATTGCCCGAAGGCACTGAAGAGCGCACGGTCGCGGCCGCCGCTCAAATTATAAAAGAAAAACTTGCCGCTTCGGTAACGCTTCTCGGAAATAAAGCGGACATAGAAAAAGTCGCCGCAGCAAAAGGCGTTTCGCTTGCGGGCATAAATATCATAGACCCCGAAAACTCCGAATGGCACGACGATTTTGCCGCCGTATACTGCGAACTGCGCGCAAAAAAAGGCATGACGATGGAACAAGCGCACGTCGATATGAAAAACGCGCTCCGTTTCGGCGCCATGATGGTGCGTAAAAACAAAGCCGATGCGATGGTAGCCGGTGCGCTTTCGGCAACCGCCGACGTTCTGCGCGCGGGCCTCACGATTATCGGAACGGCGCCGGGCATGAAAACCGCGTCCTCATGCTTTGTTATGGACATGCACAATCCCAAATGGGGCGCCGACGGTATTATGATTTTTTCCGACTGTGCGGTCGTCCCCTGCCCCACGTCCGAACAGCTTGCCGATATAGCGGGCGCTGCGGCCGAATCGTGCCGCACCATGCTCGGCGTTGAACCGGTTGTCGCCATGATGTCGTTCAGCACCAAGGGCTCCGGCGGCAAAGACGAAAACGTTTTGCGCGTGCAGGAAGGCGTGCGCATCGCAAAAGAAAAGTTCCCTTCATTGTGCCTCGACGGAGAAATCCAAGCCGACGCAGCCCTCATCCCCTCGGTTACCGAAAAAAAAGCGCCGGGAAGCCCCATTACCGGCAAAGTCAATACGCTCATCTTCCCCGATTTGGGCGCGGGAAACATCGGCTACAAATTGGTACAGCGCTTGGCCGGAGCCGACGCGTTCGGCCCGATTTTGCAGGGCTTTGCTTCTCCGATCAGCGACCTGTCGCGCGGCTGCTCGGTCGAAGACATCGTCATCACCTCGGCCGTTACCTTAGTGCAGGCGGGCAAAAAGAACTGAACGTACTCTTGAGGCACCCGTTTTTATATCTCAATCTTTTGCCACTTGCCGCTTTTGAAACGCAGCCATGTGAGGAAAAAGCGCACAAACTGATCGAGTAAAAGGCCCAGCCATGCGCCGGTAAGGCCGAAGTGCAGCGGGTACACTAAAAGCCAGCCGGAAAGCGGACGGATTATCGCAACGCTTATAAGCGAAACGACCGCGGTATAGCGCGTGTCGCCGGCACCGCGTAGGCAGCCCAAATTGATAACCTGCGCAACCTGCAAAACGACGGTAACGGCGATAATTTTCATGATAATGCTGCCGTAAAACAGAATGTCGGCGTCCGATGAAAAAATCCGGTATATGTCGCGCCCGAGCGTGCTGTAGATAAGCGCAATACATAGCGAACACAATAAGCCCATGCGCCGGCAAAAGCTTGCATATATTTTTGCAAGGTCGGCTCTCTTTTTTCCCAAGCTTTGTCCGACAAGGGCGACGCCGGCAACCGAAAGTCCGTCGCCGATTGCAAACGATATGCTTAAAATATTCATGCCGATTTGATGCGCGGCAAAGGCGGCCGTTCCCAAATTGGCGACGACGATTGCGTATAAAAAAAAGCCGATGCGCAAAAACGCCTGCTCGATCAAAGCGCCCGAGCCGACCTTGTACAAACCCGATAAAATGCGGCTGTCGAAGCGCAGGCTGTTGTTCCGGTAAAACAAAAAAAGATAGCCCTGCGATTTAAGGACCGAAGCCGCCGAAAGAACAAAGCCCGCACCGAAGCCGATAACCGAAGCGATCGCCGCCCCCTTTACGCCGAGGGCGGGAAAGCCGAAGCGCCCCTCAATCAGCAAAAAGTTAAACACGATATTGACGCCGTTCGAAAGCAAATTCGTTTTCATCGCAATCTTCGTATTGCCCGCCCCTCTTTGCGCCGCGTTGACGACAAAGGTAAAAGCTTGCAGCACAAGGGAGGCGATGATTATGCGAAAATATTCGGTTGAATAGTCGTGCGTGTCTTTTTGGCTTCCGGCAAAGCGCAAAATCGGTTCGGTAAACACAAAGGCAAGAACCGTTACCGCGGCCGATACAAAAAATGTAATCACCAGCGACTGCACGAGTACGCGGTTCGCTTCATCCCGATTGCCCTCGCCTTTGCGCCGCGCGGTTAAAGCGCTTACCGCAATGCTTATCGAAAAAAACACCGTGAGACACAAATATCGCGGCTGGGAAGTAAGCCCGACGGCCGCGATGGCATAGCTTCCGAGCGCGCTTACCATAACGGTATCGACAAGGGAAATCAAAGCGGATAAAAACGATTCGACTATGGCCGGCCATGCCATGCGCAAGGTGTCGGCAAACAAAACCTTGTCGGAAGGAAGTTCGCCGAGTACGCTTTGCTTTCCGATTGCCGACCGCGCGTTGAACACTAACATACGATAATCGATATTATCCGGTATATTCCGTATTTCTGCAATGACTCGACAAAAAGTTTTTATAAAAATTTCCTGTTAACTTGCGCTAACTGAAATTCAGGTGTTACTATTGCATATCACACTTTTATGGGGGTACATTATGGCATACAAAATCACCGAAGCGTGTGTAAACTGCGGAGCTTGCGAAGGGGAATGTCCCGTAAGCGCAATATCCGAAGCCGAATCGGCACGCGTAATCGACGCGGCGGCCTGCGTGGACTGCGGTTCCTGCGCAAGCGTTTGCCCGACCGAAGCGATCATTCAGGGATAACTAAAAAATCTGCCCGGGGAATTGTCCGGGACGATGCAATTCCCTGAGCAGAAACCGATCGCACGGCGTGTTTTCCGCCGCGGATGGCGGCGGTTCTGTCCTACGATGTTTTTGCAAAATCTTAATCTTTACAAAAACACATTTCAAAAATCCGGCAAGGATGTACGGTTTTCAAGCCTTTTCTTTTTTGCATTTTTGTGCTATTGTCGCATTACCTATGGCTGTACAAATGAAAAAAAATGTTTTGCGGACGCTGCGTTCGATTGCCCTGTTTTTTGCAAAAGTGCTTGCCCTCATTCTTTTTTGCGCCGTTTTCGCTTTTGCCTTTGTATACCCGCTGTGGCTTTTCGCCGTAAAAAAACCGAATGTATTTTCCACCTGTGTGCTTATTTTGTGCGCGCTTTTTATCGCGGCAGCCCTTATTTTTAACCGGCGACCGCGCGGCAAACAATGAACAAAAAAGTTTTACAGTGCGCCGCCGCTTTGCTTTTCGCGGCGGTACGGTTTGCGGCGCAAGAATCGTTTTATCCGCACATACAGACGCTCAATTCGTCTGATCCCCTCTTTAAACAATACAGTCAGGAAGTGCAGGAAAATTACCGCATGATTGTGCAAGGCGAAGCGCTTCAAACTTCTTTCTATACATACGCGGCAAAAAAAGACGACGACCTTTTAAACATAGCGGCCAGATGCAATATTCCGTACGAAACAATAGCACTCGTAAACAATCTGGCATTTATGGATTCTTCCCTTGCGGACAAGATGCTCTATCTTTCGACCTGCCCCGGTTTGTTCATCGCCGAAAAACCGATTACACCGCTTGAGTTTATTTTAAAAACGCGCTATCCTGAAAGTAAGCAGTATGGGACGTATACCGTAAACGGCTCTTCTTATTTTTTTGTACCCGACGAGCGGTTAAATCCCACGGAGCGTTTTTTCTTTGCCGATTCGAGCATGACCTCTCCTTTGGCAAAGGGAGTTATTTCGTCTTCGTTCGGAACGCGCATAAGCCCGATTACGGGACGCAAAACTTTCCACGGCGGCATAGATATTGCGGCCGCACCGGGGAGCCCCGTTTTTGCGTGCAAGTCGGGCATTGTCGCTTTTACGGGCAAGGACGATCGCTACGGCAACTACGTTATTTTGCAACACGAAAACAATACGCAAAGTTTGTACGCCCATTTGCAAACCGTCCTTGTGCAAAAAGGACAGCCGGCGGTTAAGGGCAAGCAGATAGGAACGGTGGGAAGCAGCGGTATGTCGACCGGGCCCCATTTGCATTTTGAAATCCGAGTCGGAGGCAGGGCTAAAGATCCTTCATCTTTAATCAGAAAGTTTTTGCAGGAATACTGAAAGCGTATGAAAACCAAACGGATTATAACAGTATTATTCGCAATTCATATGTGCGTGTTCGGTTTTACCGAAACATTCAGGGTGCATAAAACCGTCGTCCGCACCGTTTCCGAAAAAACGTCTTCCGTCCATGCGGATTTGGGCATAAACGATGCGCTCGTAATCAAACTGCCGGAAAACGCGCTTTTTTTGCAGGGCATCGATTTGGAAATACAGATTCCCGCAATCGCCGCCGAACACCGCGACGCCGTTGCCTATGCGCTGTATGCCGACATTGCCCCGGAACCCGCCGAAAGTACCATCGATTATACGGGAAAACGCTTGAACATCGCAACCTTCCCCGGAAAACTGCGCTGCAATATCCGCATTCCGCTCATCAAAGAACATACGATGAAGGAAAGTCCGTATACGATTGTTATGCCTCTGTTGTTTTCAAAGCCGCCCAAATCGATTTTTTTGCGCTTTCAGCTGGTTATGAAGGGTGTCCCGCCGGAACTGTTCGACGCCATTTATTCGATCGACATAAAACCCGTGCTTACGGATCAGGGCTTGCTTGCCCTTACCGTACTGTATCCGAGCGAGCAAAAAAAAGAAGAACACAAAGAATTTTCGGTGTTTATAGATGAAGTGCCGCGTCCCGATGCCGTGAAAAAAAATGTGCTTTTGCCTGTCGGCATGCACCGGCTGAATATCGTTTCCGAAGCGTACCGGAACGAAGTGCGCAGCTTTACGATCGATCAGGCTAAAACTTCGGCGCTGGAAATTCAGCTTACGGACATCGCGCCGCTTTTGTACGTATCGGCCCCGCAGCGCACGCGCTTTTTTATGGATAATATCGAAATTAAAGATTATTCAAAACCGCTGGTTATAAAGCCGGGCAGCCGCCAGCTGCGTTTTTCGCTCGGCGATTATGAACTCGTGCGCGTTTTGGAAGCGGTAAACGGGCGCACATATAAAATAGCGGTTCTTTTCGACGTGAATATAACGGAGGAATAAATTAAAGATTTGCCGGATACCGCCGATACTTTAAATGTCGGATGAGCAAATCCCCTCCCACCCATTGTTCATTCGATTGCCTTGATGGCATGGCCGGCACACAAGCCGGCCTTTTTTATTTACCCCGCCCGACAAAGCAACCGCACCGGAAAATACAAGCTACAAAATATTTAACGATAATAAAAAGCCGTCTCCCCACCCTTTAGAGGGAAAAGGAAGTCTGCATATATAAATAGCTAAAAAAACACATGCTCATGGGTGCGGCGTGAAAAAAAGAGTCCGCGAACGGCTTATGAGCGAAGCAATTAGAATTGTACGTCCTTAGTCCCTTTTTCGGCTATGAGCGGTTCTTCAGAACTGCGAACCTAAAGCTTTATGTATGCGATGTTTAGAACGGCGCGAGCCGGTCTAAACTCGGCGCGCAACCCGGTCATACCATTCGTATGACCGGGTTGCGCAGCTGCCTTGACAAAAATCGGCCTGTTTACTACTCTAATACCGTATGCATATGCGAAAAAATAAAGTTGTGATAATTCTTTTGTGCGCGCTGTCCGTCGTCCTTCCCGTTTTGTTCGGGGCGGGTTTGGGAGCGCTGCTCGGCATGACTCAAAATATAAAAAATAACGAACACTTTACCGAATTCACAAACGCGCTGCCCACGCGGCTTTTGGATATAAACGGCGAACTCATTACCGAATTCGCGTCGGACGAAAAGCGCGAAATGATTACTTTAAACGAATTGCCGCAGCATTTAATCGACGCGCTTATAACGCGCGAAGACAATATCTTTTTTAAGCACGCGGGTTTCAGCATAAAGTCGATTGTGCGCGCCTTTGCCGGAAAACTCTTACACCGTCAGATGGGCGGCGGCAGTACGCTTACACAACAAATCGCCGGAACGCTTTACACGGACCGTACCGCAATTACGTATACGCGCAAAATAAAGGAGCTGTGGTGGGCGATTCAAATGGAGCGCCGCTACTCGAAGCAGGAAATTCTGGAACTGTATTTGAACAAGGTATACTTGGGCGGCGGCACCTACGGCGTCAATGCCGCGTCAAAATACTACTTCGGGCACAGCGCGCGCGAAATCACTCCGGCCGAAGCGGCGATTTTGGTTATTCAGCTTTCGAATCCGGTTTATTACAATCCTTTTGAATATCCGAACCGCGCAATGGAGCGGCAAAAATACGTTTTGGACGAAATGGCTAAAACGGGTTTTTTAACCAAGGATGAAGCGGAACAAAGTTTCGACGATTTTTGGCTCAACTTCGACTATACCCGAATCAATTCTTCGGCTTATTTTATGCGGGAAGACAAGGCGCCGTGGTTCAGCGAATTTGTGCGCAAAGAGCTTGAAAAGATGATGTACGGCACGATGGACGTATACACGGGCGGTTACACCGTTCACACGACCATGAACATGAAGCAACAACTCGCAGCACAGGACATTATGCAGCGTTATATTGCGTGGGCAAACAATTCCTACAATCGAACGCGCTCATCCAGAAAATCGAGCGCCGTTTCGACTTATATTCCGATGACCGAGCTTTTGTCGCTCGTGTTCGACATTCCGCAGCTGAAAATCTCCGAACAGCGCAACGAAGTCGTTACGATGGCGGCTTTTAAAAATACCGTAAACCCGACGCTCGACGTTTTGTCGCTTATGTTCGGCATAGAAGAATTGAAAATCGACGTCGTAAACCGCGTGAACGCACAAACGACCGAAACGCGCAAAAAGAATAAAATCGAAGGCACGATGATCGCCCTTGAAAACGCTACCGGCTATATTACCGCCCTCGTCGGCGGAAGCGAATACGGACAGGATAATCAGTTTATACGCGCCGTGCAGGCTCGGGTGCAGCCGGGAAGTTCCTTTAAACCGCTGTATTACACGGCGGCAATCGCGTCGAAAAAGTTTACCGCCACCAGCGTTATTTACGACGTGCCGACCATATTCAAAAAAGATGACGGTACTTTGTACATTCCGCAAAACAACAAGGGCGAATGGTACGGTCCGGTGCAGTTGTGGTACGCGCTTACGAGGTCGATGAACGTTCCGTCGTTAAAAATCCTGCGCGAAATCGGTTTCGATGCGGCGATAAATCAGGCGGGAGCACTGCTGGGCTTAAAGCCCGAAGAATACGCCGAGCGCAAGCTCGAAAAAGTATACCCGATCGGCTTGGGCGTGTGTTCCGTGCGGCCGATAGAAATGGCGCGCGCTTTTGCAATTTTTGCGAATCAGGGAAAAGAAGTCGTTCCGATGGCGATCCGATCGGTTGAAGACCGGAACGGCAAAGTCATTTTGAATCCCGAACGCGACATCCGAGTTGCCCAGCAGGCAAAGGGAGAAGCCGCGCAAATTATCAGCCCGCAAACGGCCTACATTATGACCGACCTTTTAACGAATACGATAACAAACCCCAAAGGCACTTTAGGCTACGGTTCAAACTGGGGCAAAAAAATGCAGTACAAGGATGCGAACGGCAGACTGTATACGATTCCTGCAGCGGGTAAAACCGGCACGACGCAAAACTGGTCGGACACGTGGGCAATCGGCTTTACGCCCTATTACACCGCGGCGTTTTGGTTCGGCTTCGACGCGAAGGGGGAATCCATGGGAACCGACCTTAACGGCTCCAGCCTTCCCGGCCCGGCATGGGGCGATTTTATGAAAGTCGCCAACGAAGGGCTGCCGTACAAAGCTTTCGCCAAACCGTCAAGCGGTATAACCGAAGCGACCGTGTGTTCCGTATCGGGCGGCATACTATCGCCCGCATGCGGCAACAACCGCACGACAAAATACTACTTGGACGGCACGCAGCCGACCGGCATTTGCGAATTGCACACGGATCGCGAGAGAGCGGAATTGCTCGGCACGCAACGGCTTTCTTCCGAATACTATATGTCCGGCGTTACCCGGCCGAAGGTGTCCGACGACGACGGATTAAAACTCGATTTATCGTTCCTGAACGGCGCCGATTCCGAGCCGCAAACGGACACCGCGCCGAACGAAGAAGAAACGCTTCCCGACTTCAATAAATTTTTCGAATAATCGGAGGATCGATGCTTGTACATATTTCCGATATTACGGTAAAAAAGCGCATACGAAAAGACGTTTCAGGCATCGACGAACTTGCCGACAGCATCCGCAAATACGGCCTTTTAACGCCGATTATTCTCGACGACGATTATGTGCTGCTTGCAGGCTACAGAAGGCTGCAGGCGGCAAAGCGATTGGGCTGGACGTCGATTCCGGCAACCGTTGTCGATGCAAGCGATAAAATCGGCCGCATGGAAATCGAATTGGAAGAAAACGTCCAGCGCGCAAATTTTACCGAAGAAGAATTGCTTGAAGGATACGCCGCCCTTGAAAAATTGAAAAATCCGGGCTTATTGCGCCGCATCGGACGCAAGATAAAAAACTTTTTTGCGGTGATTTTTGAAGCCGGAAGGCAAAGCCGCGCCGACAAACGGCGTAAAAACGCGCTGCTGTCGCTTACGGCCCTGTTCGGCATTGCGCTGGCAATCCTTTCGGGCGTACTGCACAAAGGCGGCTACATCAGTTACGTTTTGCTCACGATTTTAAACGTCGTATCGGCCGCCGCCTTTTTATACGGCTTGTTCTTTTTTATCCGCTTTACGGCCGGTAGCAAAAAAAAGTTTTCTCAACCCGACCGCGAAGAAAATTAAAAACCGAAACTAAAGGGCGCAACTGAAGCTAACCGAGCACAACGCGCACGAACTTTTTTTTGCCCGCACGAAGAACAAATTCACCCGCTTCATCGGCGTCTTTTATGCCGATAACGGCTTTAAGGTCGGTTACGGTTTTCCCGTTTACAACCGCCCCGCCCTGCTCGATGAGGCGGCGGATATCGCTTTTCGATCCGCCCAAGCAGGCCGAAGCGAACAGATCGACAACGCCGATTCCCGCCTCTAAAGCCGAACGCTCCAACGATACGGTCGGCATCGCTTCTTTATCGCCGCCGCCGGAAAACGCGGCTTTTGCGCCGGCGAGTGCATTGTCGGCTTCTTCTTTGCCGTGAATTTCCTTTGTAACTTCCCACGCAAGTTTTTCTTTTGCGGCGTTTATGTCGCCGGCGCATATGCGGTCGATTTCTTCGATCGAAAGGAAGGTAAAAAGCAAAAAGAATTTACGCACGTCGGCATCGGCAACGTTTCGCCAATATTGGAAAAAGTCGAAAACGCTCGTTAAATTCTTATCCAAAAAGAGCGCGCCCTTTTCGCTTTTACCCATCTTTTTGCCGTCGCTGCGCGTTACCAACGGAAAGGTAAGACCGAACACTTCGGCGCCCGTTTTGCGGCGAATCAAATCGACGCCCGCAACGATGTTTCCCCATTGATCGTCGCCGCCGATTTGCAGGCGGCAGTTGTGCCGCTGGTACAGCATTAAAAAATCGTAGCTTTGCAAAAGCTGATAATTGAATTCAAGAAACGAAAGTCCCGTTTCCATGCGTTTTTTATACGCTTCGTAGGTGAGCATTTTATTCACGGAAAAACAGGAACCTATATCGCGCAAAAAATCTATATAATTGAGATCGCAGAGCCATTTTTTGTTGTTTTCGGGAAAGGCGGTTTTTCCGTCGAAGCCGATAAAGCGGTCGAGCTGGGCGCTGATTTTCTCGACGTTTTCGTCGAGCTGCTCGTAGCTGAGCATTTTGCGCATTTCGGTTTTGCCCGAAGGATCGCCGATACGGCCGGTACCTCCGCCGATGAGCGCAATGCCGATATGGCCCGCTTTGCGCAAATGGCGCAAGGCAAACTGCGGAACCAAGTGCCCGATATGCAAACTGCCGGCGGTCGGATCGCTTCCCACATAAAAAGTAACCGGCCCCTGATCCATAAGGTCGGAAAGCCTTTCGGCGTCGGTGCATTGCTGAAAAAAACCGCGTTCTTTCAGCGTAGTAAGTGCTGTATTCATGGCACACAGTGTAACGAAAAAAAAGACGGAGTGCAAGCGGCGCACTTGTTTGCGGCTGCCCCGAACGGCCGCATTATTCGATATTTCTGCTTTGTTCGCGGATATTTTCGAGGGCGTTTTTTGCGTCGATAACGGTTTTACCGAGTTTTGCCGTTTGATTTTTGGAGCCGATCGTATTGATTTCTCTGTTCAATTCCTGACACAAAAAATCGATTTTGCGGCCCGGTGCTTCGTTGTGTTCGATTTCGGCTTTGAGCGCTTCCAAATGACTGAACAGCCGGACAACCTCTTCGTTTATCGTATACTTTACAAGCATTGCCGCGGTTTCGCTCATAATGCGCTGCTCGTCGGCCTTGTCGCCCAAGAGTTCGTTAAAACGCGAAACTATCAAATTTTTAAAAAACGCTTCGGCTTCGGGAACCGCTTGTTTAAAAATCAAGGCGCAGGATTCAAGCGACGAAAGCTGAAAAAGTATATCTTTTTTAAGATTTTCCCCTTCGCGTTTTCTTCCCGCACAAAACTCTTCAAGCGCGTCGGCAAACACCGGTTCGATAAACGAGCGGTACATATCGGCATCGCAGTTTTGGCGGACGGAAAGAACGCCTTCCTGAGATGCGATGAGCGAAAGGGGAATCTCGCAGCCGGGACTCGAAATTTCGGCAATTTTTTTTAACGCTTCCGCATAGTTTTTTGCAGCCTGAAGATCGACGTCGACCTTTGTGTCGGGCGAAAAATCTTTAACGCGTATATACACGTCAACCTTGCCGCGCAGCATGCGGTTTGCGCAGCGCGCACGGATATCCTGTTCCAATCGACCCAAAAACGGCGGCAGCGCAATGTTCAAATCCAAAAAGCGCGAATTGACCGATTTTATTTCAACCGAAATGAACATCCGCTCGGTCGACACTTCTTTGTATGCGTAAGACGTCATGCTTGTCATAGATCTTCCTTTACCGTAAACCGCCGATTTTACGCGTTCAATTTTTCGGCAATCAATTTTCCGAGCTTCCAGTTATCGCCGGCCCCCATCGTCATAAACAGAACGGGAGAAGAAGGCTCCGACAGGCGCTCGAGCGTAAAGGGAAGCGCATCTTCAACTTCTTCAAAATAATGCACATTGTCGTGCCGCGCACGGACTTTTTCGTACAAATCTTTTCCGCTGACCGAGCCGTCATAATGCTCGCGTGCGGACGCATAAATCTTGTGCAAAATAATTTCATCCGCATCGGAAAAAGCGGAGGCAAAATCATCCAAAAGGGCGGCGGTGCGCGTATATGTGTGCGACATAAAATCGACAATGATGCGGTACCCCGGATAAAAAGAGCGGAAACCGGCTATCGTGGTTTTTATGGCCGTCGGATGGTGGGCGTAATCGTCGACAATCAAAATATCTTTGCCGTTTGCCGCTTTGCAGCGCGCAACCGTTTCGCTGCGCCGCTTTGCACCGCCGAAACGGGAAAGTCCCGCTTGCAGTTTTTTTGCTATGAGCGCTTTATTCCGTTCGCTCAAAACCTCGCCTGAAGATTCGGCATACAGCGACACTGCCAAAGCGCAGGCTGCCGCGCCGTTCAGCACAATATGCTTTCCCGGCACGCTAACGCAAAAATCGGTATCGAAGGCTGCAAGCGAAAAATGCTGAACGCCTTCGCCCGTGTTGCCGAAAATGATTCGGTAATCGCCTGAAGCATTTACGCCGTAGGGCGTAAGACGGATATCGGCGCGTTTTGATTGTACGATGCGCATAACCTCTTCGGCGCCTTTATCATCGGCACAATAAATCAGTTCTCCGTTATGCGGCAGCAAAAGGCAATAATCGACAAAGGCGTCGCGTATGCTTTCGTATGTAGGATAATAATCCTGATGATCGCTTTCAACGCTGGTTAAAATTATTTTTCGGGGACGGAACGACATAAAATGCCGCCGGTATTCGCAGGTTTCGGCGACAAAAAAACGCCGGCCCACATTCAGCGTGCAGCCGCCGAACGCGGGAATAACGCTTCCGGCAAGCACTTGGGCAGGAACGTCAAGCGCTTTGAGCAGTAAACCGCACATGCCGGTCGTCGTCGTTTTGCCGTGAACGCCCGCAATGCCGCAGCTGTACGCCGTTTCGGACACAAGGCCGAGCGCTTCGGTATACAAAAGCATCGGAATACCGGCTTTGCGCGCGGCGATAAGTTCGGGATTCGTATCGGGACTGTATGCCGACGAATAAATCAATACATCGATATCGGCGCTTATGTGTGCCGCGTCGAAAAGGGTCGGCTTTATGCCCAAACGTTCGAGCACTTCGTCCGTATAAAAACGTTCGGCAACATCGCTGCCGCTTATGCGCGCTCCGCGGTACGCGCAAATTTCGACCAGGGCCGCCATACCGGTTCCCTTAATGCCCGTAAAATGTATGTGAGCGCCGTGTAAATCGTTTTTAAAAAATGACGAAGCAACCTTTTTGCCGGGGGAATGCTCCGCGGGAAAGGGCTGCGGACTCTGATCAGCTGACATATGGTATCCTTACATAATTATGCGGAAAAAAGCGGCTAATGGGAGTCGAACCCACCTATCAACCTTGGGAAGGTCGTGTAATACCGATATACGATAGCCGCAATACGTAAAAGATTCGGCGCTTCCGAAAGTCGGGCAGGTGGGATTTCCCTCCGAAAGGTTCTTCCTGAACCTTTCTCCGAGCCGCCTCAGTCGCCGGCGCCGCCATCCGTGGCGGCTTTCCTCGCTCCCGCTCGGCGCTCCTTCGGTTCAAATCCCACGAGGGAAGCAAGGAAGCGCCGATATTGTTTTCATAACAGTATCGGCGCTTCCGAAAGTCGGGCAGGTGGGATTTGAACCCACGGCCTCCTCGTCCCGAACGAGGCGCGCTCCCCCTGCGCTACTGCCCGAAGCGGCTTTCAAACGCGATGCGTTTTCCGGCCTGTATAAAAACAGGATTTATATAAAACCGCAAGGCCGACGGCAAACATAAGTCGCGCATCTTCCGGCGGTTTTAACACGGCACCGATTCAAATCCTGATTGCGGTGCAAAAAAAAGTCCATCAGCGGCGATGGACTAGCGGGAGCGACGGGGCTTGAACCCGCGATCTTCGGCTTGACAGGCCGACGCGATAACCAGCTTCGCTACGCCCCCATAACGCAACAGACTATATCATAAACAAATATTTTGGTCAATAGACAGTACGCATGAAAAAAACAGGGATTCAGCATGAACAAAAATCTGCAAAAGAAACTATCTGCTTCCGAATAGACGCGTAAAAAAAAGGGCGTGTTCAGACAATTCTATTCGCTCGTTACCATGCCGCTTTTTTGCAGTAAGCCCGTTACGGACGTTGCGGAATAACATATGCGCTGACCGGATCAAATGAAAGAAATACACGCTCGCCTTCTTTGTAAAATCCCTCTCGTATAGGATTGTGCGACACGGCGAGAATCGGTTTTGCATTGCCTGCTATGTCGAGTTCATATTCCATTGTAGCGCCCAGATAGACGGTGTGCGCGACCTTTGCTTCAAAAAGGCTGCCGGGAGTTTCTTTCGAAGAAAGCTGCAACCCTTCCGGACGTATTACGATAAAAACCTTATCGCCCTTTTGTATATCTTCCCGAGCGCACGGATACAATGCCGTTTTTCCGTTCACCGTAACACTGACCTGCTCGCCGGAAATGCCCGCTTCGGCTTCGCCGTCAATAAAGTTTGCCCTGCCGATAAAATCCGCGACAAAATAATTTTGCGGGCGCGAATAGATCTCAAACGGAGTACCGATCTGCATTATACGCCCCTTATTCATTATCATAATGCGGTCGCTTACCGTCATCGCTTCACTTTGATCGTGGGTAACGTAAATGCTTGTAATACCGAATTGTTTTTGTATTTTCCGGATTTCCGTACGCATTTGTTCGCGCAGTTTCGCGTCCAAATTCGATAAAGGTTCGTCGAAGAGCAGCACCTTCGGTTTGTTTACGATAGCGCGCGCAAGAGCAACGCGCTGCTGTTGGCCGCCGGAAAGCTGGTTCGGCTGGCGGTTTATTAACGACGTAAGTCCCATTATTTCCATTATATTTTGAACTTCGTCGCGGATATCGTTTTTTTTCATCCCTTTAAGTTCAAGACCGAAGCCGATATTTTGTCCGACCGTCAGATGCGGGAAAATTGCATAAGATTGAAAAACCATGGAAGTATCGCGCTTGTTTGCGGGGAGATCGTTAACCAGCTGTCCGCCGATGTATACATCTCCGGCACTTTGATTTTCGAAACCGCTGATAATGCGCAAAGTAGTCGTTTTGCCGCAGCCCGAAGGGCCGAGGAAGGTTACCATTTCACCTTCGTTTATCGTAATGTTGACCGAATCGACCGCAACGAATTCCTTCGACTTATCGTCGTGGTCGGCAAAAATCTTGGTAATATTTACCAGTTGTACGCTCATATTTTTCTCCCATTCCCCAACCGTCAGCGCGAAAGGATCGAGCCTGAAGTATGATAGCGCAATCTGAGCACCGTTTGAATAAGCGCCATAGCCGCAAGGATAATGCACACCAAAATAACGCTGAACGCCGCGGCAGCACCGATACGTCCACTCTCCACTTGGCTCATAATCTGAACCGTCATAAAATTCCAGCGGGCGGATACGAGAAATATCGCCGCGCTTACCGCAGTCATGCTGCGCACAAAGGCAAAAATAAGTCCGCTGAAAAAAGCCGGCACCATTAACGGCAGCGTGATTTTTCTGAAAGTGCGGTTACTGTCGGCTCCCAAATCGATTGCCGCTTCTTCAATACTCGGATCTATCTGTTTTAAAACGGCAACTCCGCCTTGAATACCGACCGGAAGATATCTGAAAATAAAATTCAAAACTATAATTGCAAGCGTACCCGTCAAATAAAAAGGAGCGCTGTTAAACGCAAGAATGTAGCCGATACCGATGACCGTTCCGGGAACGGCAAAGCTGAGCATGCTCGTAAATTCCATGTAGCGCCTGCCGAAAAAGCGCTTGCGTACCACAAGAAAGGCGATCACCATACCCAAAATTCCGCTTACGGGAGTGGCGATACCCGCAATCGTTATCGTGTCCGCAACGGATTTATATCCGACTTTGAAAACATAGATAAAATTATTAAGCGTAAAAGAATTGTCGTGGCCCCAGGTTTTTGCGCATGCACCCCAGATAATCGTCGCATACACGGTAATAACCGTCAGCGCAATAAGACAGAGCACGGCAAAAAGGATGTACCGGGCGGCAGGACTTACAACATTGTTTGTGGAACTTGCCGGCTTTCCCGTAACCGTTATGTACTGTTTTTTGCTTATCCAATATTTTTGGAGCATGTAAGCGCTCACCGAAGGAATAAGCAGCACAAAGGCAAGCGCGGCTCCTTTGGGCAGGTTGTACATGCCGGTTATTTCAAGATAGGCCTGCACGGAAAGAATCGGAAAATTGCTGCCTGCAAGAATGAGCGGATTACCGAAATCCGCCAGGGATTCGACAAACAGCAGTAAAAACGACGAAGCGATCCCCGGCACGGCAAGCGGCAGCGTTACCCGCAAAAATATTTTAAGCCTGTTCCCGCCCAAATCCATAGCCGCGTCTTCCAGCGTAGGATTAATCGATTCCAAAACCCCGCGGACGGTAATAAAAGAAACGGGGAAAAAAGTGAGTACTTGCGCAAAAAGCAAACCTTTAAAACCGTAAATATTCGCCTGCTGCAATTTTAAAAGCGAAGATGAAATAAAACCGTTATTGCCGAAAAGCATGATTATAGCCAACGCACCGATAAAAGGCGGGCTTATGATGGGAATCGTCGCTATAATGTTAAAAAACTTTTTCCACGGAACGTTCGCGCGCACAAGCGCATAGGCGAACACAAAGCCCGTTACGGTACCCAGCGCCGCCGTTAATACGCCCATAAGTAAAGAATTCCACAGCGCTTGCCGGTAATACCAAAAGCTGAAAGCGGCTTTAAAGTTTTCGAGCGAAAACTTCCCTTTCGACTGAAAACTTACCAGACATACTTTTACGAGCGGGTACAAGATAAACAAGCTGAGACTTGCAATCAAGATGACAATAACGGCAAGCAAAAGCGGGTCTTTGCCAAGCTTTTTAAGCTCTTTTATGCTTGCGCTCAAACCTTCACGTTTCATACGGCCTCTTGTCCGCGACAACACGCGGCCGCCGCAGGGTGATTATAAAAACCGGCAGACGCCGAACAAGCACTACCGGCTTTGTCCGCCGTTTCGCGAATTCAGGCTTTACTGCAGCCCGGTTTAAAAAGATGCGGAAACGGCGGGTTTAAGTACGGTTTTTATTTTGCCGTTAGAACTTCGTTTACCCAGCGCTCTACAAGGCGGGTTGTGTTCTCGGCGTAGTATTTGGTATTGTAGGAAACAACCTTTAAGCTGCTGAAAGGCGGCATGCCGGCTCCGAGCGCGGCCTCGGGAATAACGGGATAAAAAAAGGTTTGCTTTTCGCTTAAGGCGTCCTGTCCCTTTTTGCTGACCAGCCAGTCTACAAACGTTTGAGCGGCTTCCAGATTTTTAACGCCTTTAAGAATGGAAACGGCGGGCGCTTCAAAGCCTACGCCCTCGGAGGGAAATACGACCTTTACAGGGTAGCCTTGCTGAATAAAGTTGAAAAACGCAGGAGTAAACTGTATGCCGATCGCACAGTCGCCCACTCCGACGCCTTTGGAAGGCCCGGTTCCCGACGACGTATAGGTTTGAATGTTTTTACTGAGCGAAGCCATGTACTTGTAAGCGGCGTCTTCTCCCATTATTTCAATAAGCGAGTACACCATCACCTTTGCGGTTCCGGCGCTTTGCGGCGTGGGCGCTTGAATAATGCCCTTGTATTCGGGTTTTAAAATGTCGGCCCAAGAAGTCGGCATGGGCGCGCCGGCTTTTTGGAGCGCGGCCGTATTTACGCCGAAGCACAGCGGATTCATATAAAAACAGCGCCAATATCCATCGGGATCTTTAAACATCGCGTTCAAGTGATTGTACGCATCGCTTTTATACGGAATCGTCAGTCCCTGTTCTTTTGCGCTGATGTGGTTGTCGCTGGGCGCTCCGAGCCACACATCGGCTTGAGGGCGGCCGGCTTCAGCCTGAATACGCGCAAGGGCGGGTCCCGAAGACAAATGCACCGACTGTACCTTTATGCCCGTATCGGCGGTAAAAGCCTCCAGAATTTTTTGAGTGTTTTCTTCATCGACACTTGCATAAATAACCAATTCTTTTGAAGCGGTCTTGCCGTCCTTGTTTCCTGCGGCAAAGACGGGAATCAAAAACAGCAGCGCGGCAAAAACGCTTAACGTTTTTTTGTTCATAACAACCTCCGTTTTTCAGCTATGTTTTGAGTGATTATACTTCATAAAATATCGATACGTCAAATATTTCTTGCGCGCCTTTAGACTCTGCTTTACGATTTCACCGAAAAATAATAGCGCGACAGCTCTTTGTCTTCAATCAAAATATGATTAAAAAGCCAATCGCGTAAAAAGCGCACAAAGGTATTCGGTACAAATTGTTTGCCGCTTGTATATGCGTTTACGGAACCGAGCATCGCCTTTACAAAATTCTGGTGCTTTTGCCGGTGTTCTTGAATTCGGGGATATTTGATCGATTCCATTATTCTTTCTTCGTCTTTAAAATGCACGAGTACATAGTCGACCAATTCTTTCATAACGTCTTTGAATTTTTGCTCCAGCGCACCCCTTTCGCCGAGGCAGGCATCATACAATTCATTCATCAAGGCAACCAAATGCCTGTGCTGTTTGTCGACTATTTCGATTTTTACATCGTAGCTTGAATCCCATGAAACAAAATCGCCCATTTTTTCCTCATATTCGGTTTTCGTATTTATGGGGCATTATATACAAAAAACGCCGTTCGGTACAGTAGGTGCAAAATTCATGCCTGAGCGCCCTCTTTTTTCACGTATCTTTTCGGGAGTAGGTAGTTTCTTTTATTGATTTTAGTTCATGCTGAAGCCCTGACAGCTAAAGAATTCACTGGATTTTCCGCGCGGATTTTGGTAGAATAAATCGGAACAGTTATAAATAAGGAGAATGTTTTATATGAATCCTACATTATTGGTTTTGGCTGCGGGAATAGGGAGCCGTTACGGCGGCGTTAAACAGCTCGACGCGGTCGGCCTGCACAACGAAACTTTATTGGACTTTGCAACTTACGACGCAAAAAAAACGGGCTTTGCAAAAGTCGTGTATATAATCAGAAAAGATATCGAAAAGGATTTCAGGTCGCGCCTGTTCGATCGTATTGCAAAAAACTTCAACGCCGAATACGTGTTTCAAAATCCCGATTCGCTGTTTACGAGCGCACAGCTTGCAAAGATTTCTCCCGAACGCAAAAAACCGTGGGGGACGGTTCACGCCGTATTGTGTGCGGAAGACGCGGTAAAAGAGCCCTTCGCCGTTATCAATGCCGACGACTATTACGGACGCGAAGCGTTCCGCACGATACACGGCCATTTGGCCGCACAAAGCGAAAAATCAACCGAACACGCCATGGTCGGCTACGTGCTTGAAAACACGATGAGCCGTTCCGGTTCCGTGTCGCGCGGAGTATGTACCGTCGAAAACGGCTATCTTACATCGATAAAAGAAAACACAAAAATAAGCTATAAGGGAAACGGCATTGTAACCGAACTTGAAAACGGCACATTCAACCTGACCGGAAAAGAATGGGTGTCGATGAACTTGTTCGGCTTTACAAAGGCGGCCTTTGAAGTTTTTCACGCCTATTGGGACGACTTTATCGCAAAAAATAACAGTGCCGAAAAAGCCGAAGCCCTGCTTCCGTCGGCCGCAGGCGACATCGTTTCGTCGGGCAAGGGAAAAATCAAATTTTATTCGACACATGAACGCTGGTTCGGCATGACCTATCCCGAAGACAGGGCGATCGTAAAATCGGAAATAGCCGCTAAAATAGCCGAAGGTTATTATCCCGAACAATTATGGGAAAAAAATTGATGTTTAAAACAAAGGCTTTTATTTCGGAACGGGTGTGGGGCTATGAGCGTTGGATCGCCTCGGTTCATCCGGCGGGACAGGCGACCGTAGACGCGGCGACCGAATTTATCGGCGGCAAAAACCTTTCGTCCGTCATCGGTGATTCGTACCCGCTTTTGATAAAGATCATTCAGGCAAACGAAGTGCTGTCGGTGCAAGTGCATCCGGACGACGATTATGCCCGCATTCACGAAAACAGCGCCGGCAAAACCGAATGCTGGTATATTCTTGACGCAAAGCCCGGCGCTTCGCTCATATACGGTTTGAACGGGGAATATGGCCGCGAAGAGTTGCGAAACGCAATCGAAAACAATTCGCTGGACGGCTATCTGCAGAGTGTACAGGTTAAAAAAGGCGACTTTGTTTTTATTCCCGCAGGAACGGTACACGCAATTACGGGCGGTTTGCGCCTTTTGGAAATACAGGAATCGAGCGACATAACCTACCGCCTCTACGATTGGGGACGCGGGCGCGAAGTGCATATCGAAAAAGGCTTGGACGTCATAAAGCCCGAATGCAATAAACGCGTTCCGGCGTTTGAACCTTTTCCCGGCCGCTTTACCTGCCCCTACTTTACGCTCGAAAAAAAAGACTATACGGCAAAGGGCCGTATTTGCTTTGAAAAAGAATTGACGAAAGAACAAAGAGCCGCCTTCGACACGCCGGCGGCAAAATCCGGCTGGGCATGCTTGGTTATACTGTCCGGTTCGGGCACGCTTGAATCGAGCGCGGGAGAATCGCTTACGGTAAAAGCCGAAGACTGCATTATGCTGCGCACGGAAGAAAAAATCACCGTAATGCCCGATTCTGCCCTGTCGATAATGGAGATCGGCTGATATGATTTTTGCCCTCGTGCCGTACATTTTGCAGCTTGCGCTCATCATTCACTGCATAAAAACGAACAAGCCCTTTTATTGGATTTATCTGATTATTTTTATTCCGTACGTCGGGGGCGTTGCCTATCTTATAGTAGAGCTTTTGCCGGCGCTTTTAAACAGCCGGCAATTGCGGCAAACGGGGCAAAGCATTGTACACACCTTCAATCCCTCGCTTGCGATAAAAAAACTGCAAGAACAGCTTGAAAATCAGGATACCGTAAGCAACCGCACCGCCCTTGCCCAAGCGTATATCGAGGCGCAACAGTATGACAAGGCCGTGCCGCTTTTGCAGTCGTGCTTAACAGGCCCCTTTGCCGACGACCGCCCCACCCTTTTTCTGCTTGCCCGCGCGCTTTTCGCCGACGGACAAAACACCGCCGCGCAAGGCTCTTCCGGAGTCCGCACGGCCGCCGAAATCCTGCAAAAGCTGCAGCAAAAGCAAGCTTTTTTGTCGACCGACGAAAAACTGTTCGATTTGCGGGTGCGCTCCTCCCTTGCCGAAAAGCCGCTTCTCGGCGAGTTCGTTTCGCTGTGGAACGAATCGAAAAACTTTGAAGCCGGCTTTTATTGCGTGCAGGTACTCGCACAAAACGGAGAGACGGAACAAGCCCGTACCGTAACTGACGAGATGCGCAAAATTCTTAAAACGTACAAAAACTTCAGCCGCTCGATCGGCGCCGAATGGCTGCGTAAAGCGCAAACGCTGGTGTAAGCGCTTTAATCTTCGCCCGACGCCACCGTGATGAATTCTTTTGCGGCCGCGATAACCTCGTCGGCGATTTTGCCGCTTATCGGATCGTAATGGTCGAACGAGGTTTCAAAACTGCCCGTGCCGCTGGTCATCGAGCGCAAATCGATCGCGTATTTTAAAAGTTCGGCTTGCGGCGCCTGAGCGCGGATTTCTTCTATGCCGCCGCCCAAGGGGCTTTGACCCAAAATACGCCCGCGCTTTGACGACATATCGGACATAATATCGCCCAAATACTTCGATTCGACCCACACGGTAATGTTCATAATCGGTTCGAGCAGGATGGGTCCGGCCGATCTCATCGCGTCGCGGAATGCGTTGCGTGCGGCGATTTTAAACGCCATTTCGGACGAATCGACGGGGTGCTCTTTACCGTCAAGGACGGTAACGCCCGTATCGACGACGGGATAACCGGCAAGCACACCGTTTTCCATCGCTTCTTTTACGCCCTTTTCGACGCCGGGAATATACCCCTTGGATATGGCGCCGCCGAATACGGCGTTTGTAAATTTATACGTTTCGCCGCGCGGCAACGCTTCGACCGAAAGCACGACGCGCGCATATTGGCCGTGTCCGCCGGATTGTTTTTTGTGTGTGTATTCGGCTTGCGCTTTTCGCTGCACCGTTTCGCGGTAGGCAACGCGCGGCACGGCCGTTTCTATATTGATTTTTGTTTGACTTTTGATTTTATCGAGCGTAATATTGATGTGCAGTTCGCCCATGCCCGAAACGACATTTTGCTTTGTTTCCGGATTGTATTTATAAAAAAGCGTTCTGTCGTCTTCGGCAATGCGGGCAAGCATTTCGCTCATCTTGTCTTCGTCGCGTTTTTCTTTTGCCGAAACCGCCATCGAATACACCGGCTCCGGATGGCGAAGACGTACAAACGGAAGACAAGCGGCATCCGAGGCGAGCGTATCGCTCGTACGTGCCGAAGGCAGTTTTACCGCAATGCCGATATCGCCCGCGCACAGCGATTTTATTTCTTCAAGTTTTTTGCCCGTGCAGCGGTACAGTTTGCCGACCTTTTCCTTACGGTTTTCGCCGATATTGAACACTTCACTGTCGGCGTTAAAAGTTCCGGTTATAACTTTAATATAGGACAAGCGCCCCGAAAACTGATCGCTTGAGGTTTTGATTATCAACGCGCTCATCGAGCCGTCGGGAGAAACCTTTACCGCTGCGGTTTTACCGTCGGGGCCGACGGCCGTTTCTATCGCCTGCGCCGGATCGGGAGCAATGTCGGCGATAAAATCGAGCAGCGGGACAAAGCCCGAATCCTGCAGCGTGCTTCCGACAAAGGCCGGAACGACGCGGTTATTCAGCAAAGCAATTTTTAAACCGCGCTCGATTTCCTCATTCGTCAATACGCCGTCGTCTATGAATTTTACCAAAAGCTCTTCGTCGCCTTCGGCGGCGGCTCCGGCAAGCACGGCGCGCGCATCTTCGTAATCGGCCATGTAGGCATCGGGAATATCGGAAGCGCTTTCTTTTTGGCCGGCCGCCGGAACAAGGTATGCCTTTCCCTGCATGACGTCGATAACGCCCTTATAGGATGCGCCTTTGCCCATCGGGATCGTAACGGGGCACACTTCGACTTTAAACTTTTCACGGATATCTTTTAAAACGGCGGCCGTATCGGTTCTGTCTTCTTCGCAGCGGTTGATAAAAATCATGCGGGGCTTATTGCGCCTATCCAAATCGCGCCATAATTTTATCGTTTCTATTTGAGCACCGCTTCTTCCGTCTATGAGCATAAGAGCCGATTCGGTCGAGCGGAACGCCGCGATAACTTCGCCTGCAAAGTCCGAAGAACCGGGCGTATCCCACACGTTTATATTGATGTTTTTCCATGTAATATGAGCAAGGGACGCGTATATCGAAATCTTCCGTTCAATTTCTTCGGGAGAATTGTCGCTGACCGTCTTTCCCGATTCGGTGCTTTCCGGCTTGGCAATGCTTCCGCCGGCATACAGCAAGTGTTCGAAAAAGGCAGTTTTTCCGGTTTGGCCGTGCCCTGCAAGAGTAATATTGCGAATTTGACTCGTTGTAAAATCCATGAGAACGCTCCTTTATTCCTATTCCTTATTCTTTTAATGATAAGGCGTGAAAAAGGATATTGTCAAGTAAAAAACGCTTACTTATGCCGACGCCGATCAGTTTGTTACTGCCGCGGCGGTTTCCAACGCGATTTCCATCATCTGTTTAAACGTCAGCTGGCGTTCTTCGGAAGATGTGCTTTCGCCGGTTGCGATGTGGTCGGACACGGTAAGGATTGCAAGCGCTTTTTTGCCGAATTTTGCCGCAAGCGTGTACAGTTCGGCGGCTTCCATTTCGATACCCAAAACGCCGTAGCGCGCCCACAGCTTCCAGTTTTCGTTTTCGTCATAAAACAAATCGCTCGAAGCGACCGAGCCTACGTGATGCGCAACTTTTTTTTCGAGCGCAACCGAGCGCGCTTTTTCGAGCAGTTCAAAATTCGCCGTCGGCGCAAAGTGCAAAGAACCGAAGCGCTGCGTCATCAAAGATGAATCGGTGCATGCACTCGAAGCGAGAATAACGTCGCGCACCTTTGTACTCGTATGAACGGCGCCGCAGGTTCCCACGCGGATTGCGTTTTGTACACCGTAAAACTGAAACAGTTCGTTCACGTAAATCGACAGCGACGGCTGCCCCATACCCGTTCCCTGAACGGAAATGCGCTTTCCTTTATACGTTCCCGTAAAACCGAACATGCCGCGCACTTTGTTGTAGCATTCGGCGCCTTCCAAAAACGTTTCCGCTATAAACTGCGCGCGGAGCGGATCCCCCGGCAGCAGCACCGTTTGTGCAATTTGACCTTCTTTTGCCCCAATATGCGTACTCATCAAAACCTCCGAATAAAAAAATACAGCTTAAAAAATTATAATCTTTTTTTAAGACGGCTTTGATGTACAGTATATCAAAGTATTTATATAATGTCTAAAGGAAACAAAAAAAATACAGAAAACGGGGGAAAACGTATGAACGACATTACAGTAACCAACGGCATAAGCGGCAAAAACAAAGAGCGTGTCATCGAGTGGACCAATAGCCGCGGCGCGGACTTTTTGGCGCAATGGGCGGGGCCGAAACTTGCATTTCCGTTAACGCAGGAACAGTTCGAACAAATGGAAAACCTGTATTCCGTTTTTCATGACGGCGCCTTTATCGGCATGATTCAAAAAATCAAAACGGAAAATAACAACGTGCATATCGGCCGCTTTATTATAGATCCGGAACAAACGGGCAAAGGATTCGGTAAAGAAGCTTTATTGCAATTTATGAAAACAATCTTCAGCGACAAAAACATACATTCGATAACCTTAACCGTATCGGATACCAACGCGCATGCAAAACAGCTTTACGAAAAAGTCGGGTTTAAAATCAAAGAAACCGTCGATGCGCCCGCAAAAAAATTCATTATGATTGCCTTTGCAAATTGATACGATATCGTACATAAAAAATCCGGAGGTTGAATATGAAAACGTTAAAAAACAAAGTACGGACATTCGGAATCGTCTTATTGATTACGGCGATATTGGGCTGCCAAGCGGCGGCAAAACAAAGTACGGTACAAGCGCAAACGGCCGTCGAACAGCGGGACACGTCGCAGGCGTTTACAAGGGACGACTTCGATGCGGCCTATAATGCATCAAGCGCGAAGATAAACATCGCCTCGCTTGCAAACATTTCGGCAAGCGGCGTGCGCGTAAGCGGAAAAACGGCAACGATAAGCGCTGCGGGAACATACATTCTTTCCGGAAGTGCAAACGATGTGTGCATAAGCGTCGATGCGCCGGACGCCGAAGTACGATTGGTACTCGACAATTTGAGCATAAGCAATTCTTCGGCGGCACCCGTATACGTAAAAAACGCCGCCAAGGTGTATGTTACTCTTGCCGAAAACAGCACAAATACGCTGTCGGTGAACGGCGAGTTTGTAAAAATCGACGGCGCAAAAGCAGAAGCGGTTATCTTTGCGCAATCGGACTTAACACTGAACGGTTCGGGCACACTGAACGCGGCGGCTCAAAACGGAAGCGGTATCGCGTCGAAAAAGAATTTGGCAATTACCGGCGGTACCTTCAGCATCAGTGCTTCTTCCCATGCGCTTAAAGGCAAGGACAATGTGAACATCGCGGACGGCAGCTTTACGCTCACATCCGGCAAAGACGGTATTCACAGCGAAAACGACGACAACGCCGAATCGGGCAATATCTACATTAAAGGCGGTACCTTTGTCATCAGTGCCGAAGGCGAAGCACTCGACGCAATCAACAATATCAAAATCGACGGCGGAAACATCGACGTCGTACAATCCGACGAAGGCATTGAAGCGACGACAATCGATATAAACGGCGGAAAAATCACGCTTGTTTCGTCTGACGACGGCATAAATGCTTCATACAGCGATAAGGAAGAAATAGCCGAAAAATCGGCGGGAACCGCTGCATCGGCTTCTTCCATATCATCTTCGGCTCGGAACAAGGGAGGAATGCAAAACATAAGCGAACAGGCAATGCGCACTTATTTGAATATTGCCGGCGGAGAAATCACCATCGATTCGCAAGCCGACGGAATCGATTCGAACGGTTCGGTGTACGTTTCGGGCGGTACCGTGCGCATACTCGGACCTGCTTCCGACAATGATGCCGCGCTC
The DNA here is from genome assembly GCF_000413055.1 of Treponema maltophilum ATCC 51939. Taxonomy (NCBI): domain Bacteria; kingdom Pseudomonadati; phylum Spirochaetota; class Spirochaetia; order Treponematales; family Treponemataceae; genus Treponema; species Treponema maltophilum. Next base: position 1,608,280 of record NZ_KE332518.1, read on the forward strand.
GACTATGACGTGACGGCGGTAATCACCGGCGGCGAATTTATCGCTTCGGGAAGCGCCGGCATGGCTCAGGGTTTTTCCGAAGAATCGACGCAGGCATCGTTTGTCGCAACCTTTTCAAAAACGGTAAGCGGCAACATAAGCGTAACCGATAAGACCGGAAAAATAATCGTACAAACGAACAGCGGCAAAAGCTTCCGCTCAGTTGTCGTAAGCTCGAAAGACTTAAAAGTCGGCGAAACGTACACGGTAAAAGCCGGAAACGAAAGCGTATCGGTAACGCTTTCTTCGATTACAACCGGCGGCGGTATGCAGAGAGGTTCGGGCGGTATAAAAGGCGGACGTAATCAAAAGGGATTCGCCTTCCCGCCGCCTGCAAGATAAGCACCTTCCTACCGAAGCATCCGGCAATCTGCGGGAATTGTACCTCATCGCGTGCAATTCCCGTACTTCCGTATTTACATATTTATGCAAACTCCTGTATACTGTTTTCAACTTTTTTTATGATTCGGAGGAGAACGGAGCATGCAAAGAGAAACGTTGGCAAGCAGACTGGGCTTTTTATTTTTGTCGGCAGGGTGCGCAATCGGATTGGGAAACGTATGGCGCTTTCCGTACATAACGGGCGTTTACGGCGGCGGCGCCTTTGTTATTATGTATTTGATTTTTTTAATTATCCTCGGACTTCCCGTCATTATTATGGAATTCTCGGTCGGGCGCGCATCGCGGCAAAACATCGGCGGCGCTTTCCGCAAGCTCGAACCCGCAGGCACCAAGTGGCACGTGTTCGGTTACGTTGCCATCGCCGGCAACTATCTTTTAATGATGTTTTATACGACGGTTGCGGGCTGGATGCTGTACTATTTTTACGCAATGGCAAAGGGCGATTTAAAAGGACTTTCCCCCGAACAGACCGGATCGTTTTTCGGTTCGATGCTCGCAAATCCTTCCGTAAACGTCGTATGGATGCTTATCACGGTCGCGATCGGTTTTCTCGTATGCGCGGGGGGCCTCCGCAACAGCGTTGAAAAAGTCGCAAAAATAATGATGTCGTTTTTATTTGTGATTATGCTGCTGCTTGTCATCCGCGCGGTAACGCTGCCGGGAGCATCGAAGGGGATCGCCTTTTATCTGAAACCCGATTTTAACCGCATGATTGCGAACGGTTTTTGGAGTGCCGTTTACGCCGCCATGGGGCAAGCTTTTTTTACGCTCAGCCTCGGTATCGGCGCAATGACCATTTTCGGAAGTTACATTGAAAAAGAACGCAGCTTAACCGGCGAATCCTTAAGTATTTTAGGCTTGGATACCTTGGCGGCTTTTATGGCCGGCATGATTATCTTTCCGACAAGCGCGGCTTTCGGCGTCGATGCCGGAGCGGGTCCCGGACTCGTGTTCGTAACCCTGCCCAATATTTTCAACGCGCTTCCGCTCGGAAGACTCTGGGGCAGCCTCTTTTTCGTATTTATGAGTTTTGCGGCAATGACGACCGTTATAGCGGTTTTTGAAAACATCGTTTCGTATGCGATAGACATTCTGCATTGGAGCCGCAAAAAAGCCGTCATCGTCAACGCCGTTGCGATAAGTATTTTGTCGCTTCCGTGCGCCTTAGGCTTTAACGTGCTTTCGCACATACAGCCCATGGGAAGCGGCACCAGCTTTTTGGATTTGGAAGACTTTATCGTCAGCAACAACCTTTTGCCGCTCGGTTCAATGGTATTTTTGCTTTTTTGCTGCCGCAAAAACGGCTGGGGCTGGAACAACTTTATCGCCGAAGCGGATGCGGGCAAGGGCTTGCGCTTTCCGACAAAACTGCGTTTTTACATCACGTGGATTTTGCCGGCAATCGTATTCGCGATTTTTATTCTCGGTTATATAGAAAAGTTCGGGAAATAGTCCGCAAAAAATTGTAAGGAAGGATAATGAATGCGGCAGTACAAAAAAGCATAGACTTCACTGAAGGAGCGCTTCGGAAAAAACTCTTACTTTTTGTACTGCCCATACTTGCAGGTACCGTTTTACAGCAGCTTTACGTTACTGCCGATGCCGTCATTATCGGAAAATATACGGGAAAAATCGGCTTGGCCGCCATAGATTCCGTATATGCCCTGATTCGGCTTCCCGTATTGTTTTTTGCCGGCATTTCCGCAGGCGCTTCCATCATCGTTTCCTATTCCTACGGAGCAAAAGACTTTAAAAAGCTCGGCACTGCCGTTCATACGGCGGTTTTATTTGCCCTTACAGGTGGAATTGCTTTATCGGCGGCGGGCATCGTCGGCTCCCCTTATATTTTAAATCTTATCGCGGTTCCCGCCGAAATCTACGATTACGCTTTATCATACGTACAAATATATTTTGCGGGCTTTGTGTTTATGATGCTGTATAACATTTGTGCAGGAATTCTTCGTGCTTTGGGCGATTCAAAAACACCCCTGTACATTTTAATAATATCCTGCTTTACGAATATCGCTTTGGACATACTCTTTATAGGGTACTTTAAATGGAGTACCGCCGGAGCGGCCATTGCAACCTCAATCGCCCAATGTATAAGTGCGGTTTTTGCCTTTGCGGCATTGATACAATCGAAAACCGAGGGCAGATTGTACCCGAAAAAACTGCGCTTTCACAGCCAAACATTAAAGCGCATCCTTATAACCGGCGTACCGATAGGGATTCAATCGGCATTTTATCCTATAGCAAACATACTTATTCAATCGGGCATAAACGCTTCGGGTACCGACAATATAGCCGCATGGGCACTGTGCGGAAAACTTGATTTTTTAATATGGTTTTCCGTCGGGGCGGTTGCCGACGGCGTTTCCGTTTGTGCGGCGCAAAATTACGGTGCGGGAAAAATCGACCGGGTTAAAAAAGGAACCTTATTCGGTATTTTTGCGGGTACGCTCACCGTGTTGATTATCAGCGCCCTATTGTATTTGTACAGCGACACTTTTGCGAAATTGTTCATAAGCGCAAACGATTATGATGTGATTGCCATTACCGTGCGTATAATGCATTTTATAGCCCCCTTTTATGTGTTTTATGTATTCGGCGATTTATTTTCCGCTTCAATACGGGGGTCGGGAAAAACCTTTACGGCAATGCTTGTGTCGCTGCTTACAATATGCGGATCGCGTGTTTTATGGATGCTGTATATAGCCGCCACAGGAGCTGACTTTATGAGGATTATAGTATGTTATCCTCTTTCATGGTTTTTGCATTCGCTTGCCTTTACGGTGTATTATTTGATTTACACACGGAAGAATTTCAAATTATCGGCTTAGTTTATGCACTGTCGGAATACGCCCGGAACTGCTTCTTGTAATAGGTTTTGCCGGTGTAGGAAGGCATCTAGCATAAAAGCCGAAAAAGCGTTATAGTGGCGGCATGAAAGAAATGTTGACGCAGCATCTTCCGTGGGTGTGGTTCGTTCTCGCCGTAGTGTGCTTTGCGGCCGAAGGCATGACAATGCAGCTTACAACCATTTGGTTTGCGATCGCCGCTCTCTTTATGGTGTTCGTGTCGCTTTTGCCCATAGCGGCCGTGTACCAAATATGCCTGTTTTTAATTCTTGCCTGCGCGCTGCTGATTTTAACCCGCCCCTTTGCGCTGAAAAAACTGAAAGCAAACAAAACGAAAACAAATGCCGACGCGCTTATCGGACAAAAAGCCCTCGTAACACAAACCATAGGCGAGCTTGAAAAAGGCGAAATAAAAATCGAAGGCAAACGGTGGTCGGCAAAAAGCGCATCGGGCACCGGTATCGAAAAAGGCAGCGAATGCCTCATCGAAAAAATTGAAGGCGTTACCTGCGTCGTGCGCAAGGTACAGTAATATTTTAACCGTTTATATTTTGGAGGAACTATGTCGTTATACGCATTCATTGCCGTCGCTCTGTTGATTTTGATTGTCATCATTCCGAATATCAGAATCGTCCCGCAGTCAAAAGCCTTTATCGTTGAACGCTTGGGCGGCTATATGTGCACGTGGTCGGTGGGACTTCACGTAAAAATTCCGTTTATCGACCGCATTGCAAACCGGGTATCGCTCAAAGAGCGCGTGCTCGATTTTAAGCCGCAGCCGGTTATCACCAAAGACAACGTTACGATGATGATCGACACCGTTATTTATTTTCAAATAACCGACCCGAAACTGTTTACCTACGGCGTCGAAAATCCGATGAATGCCATCGAAAATTTGTCGGCAACGACGCTGCGCAATATTATCGGCGAGCTTGAATTGGACGGTACGCTTACGAGCCGCGACGTCATCAACACGAGAATGCGCAGCATTTTGGACGAAGCGACCGACCCGTGGGGCATCAAAGTAAATCGCGTTGAAGTAAAAAACATCATTCCGCCGGATTCCATTCAGGAAGCGATGGAAAAGCAAATGCGGGCCGAACGCGAGCGCCGCGAATCCATTTTAATTGCCGAAGGTCAAAAGCAGTCCGCCATCCTCGTCGCCGAAGGTAAAAAGGCCTCGCTTATTTTGGAAGCCGAAGCAGCAAAAGAAGCGGCCATACGCAAAGCCGAAGGCGAAGCGCAGGCGATCCGCGAAGTGCAAAAGGCAACCGCCGACGGTCTTGCGATGATTAAGGACGTATGTGCCGACGAAGCGGTTATCCGGCTGCGCAGTTTGGAAGCGCTCGAAAAAGCCGCCGACGGTCAGGCAACAAAGATTATCATTCCGTCGGACATCCAAAACCTCGCCGGGATCGTTACCTCCGTTGCCGAACTTGCTTCAGGCGGCGTAAAAAAAGCCAAAGCGTAACGCTTTCCCGTTCATGCCGAATTCTGCCTCAGCTGCAGGTATAAAATTCGGCAAAGGCTTTCGATATATACTTCTGGTCTTGCGTGCCGCCGAGTTCACGCACGGAATGCATGGCCAGGATGGGGTTCCCGATATCGACGCTGCGTATGTGTACGTGAGCACTTGAAATGGGGCCTATTGTCGAGCCGCCTTTTATATCGGAGCGGTTTACGAATATTTGACAGGGAACGTTTGCGCGGCGGCACACTTCTTTGAACACGGCCGATGAAACGGCATCCGACGTATAGCTCATCGACGCGGCGCTTTTTATAACCGGTCCCTTGTTTATAAGCGGAAAATTGGTTACATCGTTTTTTTCCGGATAATTCGGATGAAGGGCGTGCGCCTGATCGGCGGAAATCATAAAGGATTTTGCAAGCGAGCGCTGCATGCGTTCATACGTATTGTCCTTGCACACGGCAGCAGCGATACGGTTCAACGTGTCGTGGAAAAAGGGACTTCCGGCTCCCTGGGCGCTTGCAGAGCCGACTTCTTCATTATCGAAGACAACCGCAACCTGTATGCAATCGCAGGGTTTTGCAAGCGCGAGCGCTTCTACCGACGGATACAGCATGCCGAGATTGTCGATTTTGCCGCACGAAAAAAACTCGCCGCCCGCTCCCGCAAAGCAGCCCTTGTGCGTATCGTACAGATACAAGTCGAAGTCGGAAATGCGCTCGGCGGGAACGCCCAGTTTTTCGGCAATGAGCGTAAGCAAAAAATTATCGGCTTCGCAGGCATCGTTCAGTATGCCTAAAAGCGGCAGCGTATCTTTTTGCTTATTGATCGCAAAGCCTTCGTTTATTTCGCGGTTCATATGGATCGCAAGGTTCGGAATCGTCAGCACCGGTTTTTCAAAGTCGAACAGTACGCTTTCGCAGCCCAAAATGCTTTCGCCGTTGTTTTTATTTTTTAAAACGACGCGGCCTGCGGCCGACAGCGGACGGTCGAACCACGTCGATAAAATCGGGCCGCCGTACACTTCCGTGTTCAGTTTTACGTAGTGATTTTGGACGGCGATTTCCGGTCGCGGTTTTATTTTAAAACCGGGAGAATCGCTGTGGCTTGCGATAATTCTGAAGCCGTTTTCGATGCCGCCCGTGCGGCTCATCCGCCAAGCGACAAGAGCGCTCCCATTGTATTCCGTATAGTAAGCACCGCCTTTTTCCAAGGCAAAGTCGTCTTCGCGCTTTAAGCGCTTAAACCCGTGTTTTTCCAAAAGAGAAGCGGCGTTGTGTACCGCATGGAATGCGGAAGGACTTGCGTCTATAAAATCGATAAGTTGTTTTGCGTTTTGCGTATTCATACCGTTAAGTATACCGAAATGCAGCGGACGGGAAAAGGGGGCGGAACAGACAAAAACGCGGCAGACGCGCTTCATTCGAATATTACGGCTCTTTTTCAGTACCGCGTTCCAAAAGCGGCTCGTACATCATAAGAGCGTGGTTTTCGGTGATTTTTTCATCGGCGATTAACGTACGCGCGCCGGAATGTACGGCAAAATGTTTGCGGTACAGCGTGTTGTGCCGCACGTAAATGCCGGCACCTTCGCAGGTGATAGCGTGCGATTTTTGGTAGACTTCATACTTGTCTCCGATTGGAGCGTTACTCCGCCACTGTCCGCAGAGCATTCCGTTTTCCAGCCACACAAAAAGCGCAAAATCGGCAGCAGTGTTGTTTTGAATCATTAAATCGCGGTAGTTGTACACGCAGGTAGCGCCGCTTCCGAAGGGCACGGTTCTGTTTGAATCGGGGAAAACGTCGTAACTGTGGCGGAAGCGTTCCGTTACCGTAAGCGGCGTATGGAGCGTCATCCAGTAAATAAGATTTGAAAGCGCACATAAGCCCCCGCCGATGCGCGCCGAAGGTTTTCCGTTTACAAGCATCATGCCGCTCTTAAAGCCGCGCCGCTTTGTCGGGTTGCCGATCAGGCGCCAAAATGAAAACACCTCTCCGCTTTTTACAAGCGTTCCGTTTACTCGCTGCGCCGCAAGCGCAAGGTTTTCGGCTTTTCCGTTTTGCAGCGCCGCATCTTCTTTACTCAAATTCCTGAAAATCGGTGAGGAATGTGAGGCGGCAATGTACGGAAAATCCCGTTTTACTTGTTCGAGGGGAATTTTCGTCTGCTTTGCAAAGCGGGAGCGGTGTAGCGCCCAATACGCGCCGCGCATAAGGCGGAAAACCAGCATACCGCACAAGAGGCGCAACTTTGACCGACGCTTGTGCGGTATAAAACGGAACGGAATGTTAGGGTCCGGCATCAAAGCTCACATCTATTACCCGATTCGGATTGAGAACGGTATATTTTATGCCGTTTACGTACACGGTCTTTCCGTCAAGTTTTATCAATGTTGCCGTAACGGTTTCAACATACTGTATCGTTTCGTATTTTAGAATCCGATAATTCCCGAGCTTATACCGAGGTCTCTCCTCCCATACCCGTGATCGGCTAATTATAACATAGTCATAATCTTTCCGGTTATGCTTTTCCAGTTGCTCCTGAACGGTATCGGCACCGTAGTCACCGTATTTTTCTTTATAATACCGGACAATCGCTTCATTTGACTGCGCTTCCAAAATAACGCAATTATCCATGTCGGATATACGAGACCCGCTTTTTGTAATGATAAAACCGCCGCCCCGCTCATTCCGTAAATACAATTCGTTTCCGTTTCCGAATAGGGCGAAAAATTCCTTTTCAAAATCGCCGGCTTTGTTTTTAAGCATCAGCTTTGAATTTTCTTCCTGCGCGGCTTTGAGCGGCGCAACATTTTCAAACGGAATAACCTTTCCCTTGTAGAGTAAACGTATATCACCGATACAGGTGTCGTCGTATTTGGCGCCTTTATATACGCCCGTAATTTTTATCGTAAGCGTTTGTGCCGTTTGAGGCAAACCGAAACATATCGACTGCCAGTTTTGTACTCCGTCGGCAAGAACGTATTCTCTTTGCTGAAAGTGTTTACCCGCAGTCTGTGTAAGCAAAATCGATTTTACGCGGTTATTTTTTGTGTAATAATCTTTGTAAGCAAAACCGTTTACGATTTGTATTTCGTCAAAACTGACCGGCTCTGCAAATTCAATCGTGATCGATTCGCCGATTCCCGGCCCGTCTTTTTCGGCCTCGCACCACACCGTCGCAAAGTCGCCGTCCAAAACGTTGATCGGCGGATACAGATATTTTCCGGCAAACTGCGCTTCCACCAACTCGCTGGTCGCAAGTACCGATTTTGCATCAGCCTTCCGCGTCTGCGCCATAAACCAATCGGACTGGGCAAAACTTAAACCGGCCGCAAAAAAACACAACACGGCGCTCAATATGAATTTTTCGATACATCGTTTTTCCATAAAAACCTCTCATAAAAACTTTTGCATCATTTGTAGAAATTATATCACAAGTAGTGTATTGTGTCTGTATGCCGATTTCTTTAAAAAGATTTTTAGTCAACAAACTGTCGGATTTGCTTCCGTCGTCGTGCTTTGCATATCGAAGATTTATTTTGCGGTTTGCCGGCGTACATATTGCAAAAACCGCCAAAATTAACGAAGGGTTTCGCGTGTACGGCCGGGGCAATGTCGATATCGGCGACAATGCGTGGATAGGCAAAAACTGTACGCTGTACACAATGCCCGGCTGTACCGTCGCCTTCGGAAAAAACTGCGATATAGGACCGGAAACCTGTTTTAATTGTCAAAGCCACAAAACGGGAACGCCGGAACATCGGGCGGGTACGTGCAGCGCGCACGATATAAAAATCGGAAGCGGGGTATGGATCGGTATGCGCTCAACCGTTCTGTGTTCCCAAATCGGTTCGGGTGCGGTTATCGGAGCGGCGTCGCTCGTTTTAAAAGATGTCCCGCCGAACGTACTGTGCGCGGGAAATCCCGCCGAAATCAAAAAGACTTTGCCTTTTTCCTGATAAACGCGGGACGGACGGTGTACGGATTGAACCAATTGTTATACGTTTCGGCAATTTCTTCTTCTTCGTTTGCAAGATATTCACGCCAATAATCTTCGCGGATTAAAACATAGTGCGAATCGATTCGGCGGACGTTTTCGGCAAAATCCCGTCCGCTTGCGTGTATATTTTGCTCTAAAGAAATCATATGTACGCCGTATGCCAAACGCCACAGTTTTTCCGTCGGAACGTAAAAATCGGGAATATAATTCAAGCTGTCACGCAGGTTTTTGTAATATGTATACACGTGGTTTAAGCCCAAATGCGCAATCAAAAGCGAATCGTCATCAAGTTCAATATTTTCGATTATGCGCCTGTAATAGCCGTAGGGCGGATCGCGTTCTTTTTTGTATAATCGGGGCGTACAAAACAAAAGCACACATAAGACGGCGCACGGCACACAATAGACGGCCTTCACAACGGGTAATCCGCGTTTGCCCCTTCCTTCGCCGGCGTTTATTTTTTCGCCGGGCCGAGCATTCGGCTGCATGAACATCACATTAAGCATATATGCGATAAAAACGATTGCCGCGGGAACGGCATTCAAAAGCATTCGGTAGCCCATGTCCAAAACATCCAGCCGCCAAAAAGGGAAAAACAGAACGGGCGTGAACAAAAGAGCGCAGTCGAAACGCTTTGTACGAAAAACATACACAACGGATAAAACCCACGTTGCGGCAAAATAAACGGATATTTCAAAACACAACGCAAAACCGCAGGAACGTATCATAAACGGAGAAAAAAGCGGAAGGACAGGCGTAAGCGCGAAAACGTTTTTAAAACGCGCAAGCTGAGTAAAAAGAATCGCGCAGACACAGACAAAGCCTGCGGCTGCGACGACAGCGACAATCGGGCGCAGCTTAAAAGAAAGTTTTTTTACCATCAATATGCCGGTAAAGATAAGCGCGTAACATGCCGAAACCAAATGGCTCATCATGCACAGAATACATAAGGCAAAAGTCAAACCTATATGTACCGCATATAAAGCATACGAGGCGCGATTTTTTGCAGCGGACATACGCAGCACATGTACCGCACTCGCGCCGTACAAAAAGAAAAAGACCACCCCGGTTTGATTGTTTATATAATTTATGCACAGAATCGTTACGGCAGGCGATACAGCGCTCAGCAGCATGGCTGCCCCGGCGGCATATAAGCCGTTTTGCCGATTTCCGCGAAAACACAGCATCCGCACAAAGACAAAAATACCGACCGACAGCAACGCATTCGAAACGGCCGCCCACAGTTTACAACCGATAATCGCATCACCGCATATCAGCGAACAAAGTCCGCACAGATAGTACCCGATTTTCGTATCGGGGTTTTCGAGCGATCCCGTAAGCATAAACGATTTGGCTTGCAGCGCATAAAAATAGCCGTCCAATCCCGTAGGATGCTCGGAAGTATTCAGCATAAAAAAACGCACTGCGGTTATTACAACAAAAAAAACAAAAACGGTACCTGCAGCGCACGTCTTCTCTATCCGAGCCGTATTCGCCGGACCTGTTCCGCCGTACAAGCCGCTTTGCGTATCGTCTGTAAAAAACCGCTTACGTTCCGACATTTGCGCCATCCTTTTTTTACATACCCGCCGAATCTGCCGAACCGTGCAGATGAAAAATAAAGCTGCACACGGCTATTTATTGTACCGATTATCACACGATTCGGCAATTGCCGGCTGCCATTATGTCGCCATCGATTATCACAAAGACAGTGATCATTATGTTATTGATAACAGAGTAAATGTCCGCTCGGCGCCGAACATTTCCGGTGAAAAACTGTTCCGGCTGAATGCGGGTGATAAAGTCAGGATACTCGAGTGGAATGAAGATGGGGAATGGCTTTGGGCGGAAGGCTACTATGCGCCGTGGTACAAAATCTCTTGCGCCAAAGGTACCGGCTACATATGCGGCCGGTATATTTCCTGCAAAGAGGCTGTAGGGGACCTCGACAACGACGGAGAAGATGAGGTTTTTGCATGCCTTTGCGTCAGTGAATCTAAGGGAGCGCCGATTTCCGGAAATTTCAGATATATGAGCAGCTTTTATAACATAAACACACATCACGTGCTCATAAAAGACTCACAGGTTAAAAATATCGACTTGGAGAAACTCTATTTGGAAGAATTCGATGAAAATAAAATCTCGCGAGATACCTTCTATTCAATATGGGAATGCGAATATTTGACACCGGAAGTATCTTTTCGCGTTGCCCGCAGCGGTTCTAAAGACGAAGAGGGCGGCTGGTATACAAAGCGGTATTTTTATTTTACGGACGGCACACTGAAATATCTTACTACACTTTCAGACGTTGAATCTAAAATGCATTACGGGTTTGTCGAATATTTTGAATTTAGCAATAGAAACACGATAACAGTCATGCATATATCTAAAAGCTGGGAAAACGGCACGCCTTCGGTATCCGAAAGAGAATCCGGAGGCTATTTGTGGAACGGCAAAGATTTTATAGATACCGGCGGCCAATAAGTTATAGTAAAGCATATAATTACAGTATTTCCATGTTCACTCTCTGTTTTCACCTATCTTTTTTTCCAGATATGTAAGGATCGGAATTTTATTCATTGATTACCCTCCGTTTATAATTCAGTTGCCGTATTATAAATATTTGCGGCCGTTTAAACAATTCCTTCTCTGCATTTTCCTTAATTTCATACGACATGTTTATATGGGCGTTGCCGCAAAAAACGAAGATTTAACGAGAGCGCTAAAAGAAAATCGTTTTTTGCGGCCGCGTGTTCTGCAGTACTCCTCGAAAGCACCCGCTCATTTTCCCGTGCTTTCTGCGGGGTACTGCTGCCACCCGCTAACGCCTGACGGTATACCAAGACTTAATTTAAAACTCGTCGGGGACGGCGAAAAAGTAACAAACTTTTGAGCCCCCCCGCCTGCCCACGTCGCACGCAAGCGTGCTCACCAAGTTTGCAAGAGAAGGCTGTTGGGTTTTGTAGGTAAGGTTAAGCAAACTTGATAGGCTTCTTTAGACCATGGTTTATTTTAAAGGGGACTGTCTTCGCCGGAGCCCTTTAAAATAAAAAAGCCCGGCATACCGACTAAGGTCGGGCAGCAACCGACGCACGCGAGGCGCGTGCTCACCAAGTTTGCAAGAGAAGGCTGTTGGGTTTTGTAGGTGAGGTTAAGCAAACTTGATAGGCTTCTTTAGACTGTATTTTTATTTTGAGCCGCCATACGCGGCTCAAAATAAAAAAAAAGCCTGGCAGCACTCTGCGTAACGGCAAAAGTCGATTCATTTTGCCGTTACGCATCGAGTTTGTCGCAAGGCGTCAAACTCGCATACATGCAAAGCCGTGAAAAGCTGAAGTTTTTCACGGCTGTTTTAACAGCAGTTTGCCCGCGCAAAGGAAGTATGCGTTTGATATTTCTTAGGGGCAAACTGATAGCTTTCTTTAGGCCATAATTTATTTTAAAGGGGACTGTCTTCGCCGGAGCACTTTAAAATAAAAAAGCCCGACATACCGACTAAGGTCGGGCAGCAACCGACGCACGCGAGGCGCGTGCTCACCAAGTTTGCACGGGAAGGCTGTTGGGTTTTGTAGGTGAGGTTAAGCAAACTTGCTAGGTTTCTTTAGGCTGTATTTTATGCCCTGAGGCGCATTGCGTGCGCCTCAGGGCATAAAAAAAGCCTGGCAGCAACCTACTTTCCCGCGTAAGCAGTATCATCGGCGTAAGAGAGCTTGACTTCCGTGTTCGGGATGGGAACGGGTATGACCTCTCCACTATGGCCACCAGGCATAATAAACAAAAGAAAAGGAAAAAACGAATAGTTTGGTAAGTAAAAAAGATAATATGGTCAAGCCTCACGACTGATTAGTATTGCTCGGCTGAATACATTGCTGTACTTACACCTGCAACCTATCGACCGGATAGTGTCTCCGGAGTCTTTAGGAGGGTTAAACCCTCAGGGATGATTTATCTTGAGGTGGGCTTCCCACTTAGATGCTTTCAGCGGTTATCCCTTCCGAACATAGCTACTCTGCACTTACTCTTGGCAGAATAACAGATACACCAGAGGTTCGTCCACATCGGTCCTCTCGTACTAAATGCAGCTCCTCTCAATCATCCAACGCCCACAGCAGATAGGGACCGAACTGTCTCGCGACGTTCTGAACCCAGCTCACGTACCGCTTTAATTGGCGAACAGCCAAACCCTTGGGACCTGCTCCAGCCCCAGGATGCGATGAGCCGACATCGAGGTGCCAAACCTTCCCGTCGATGTGAACTCTTGGGGAAGATCAGCCTGTTATCCCCGGAGTACCTTTTATCCGTTAAGTGACGGCGCTTCCACTCGCTACCGCCAGATCACTAAGACCTACTTTCGTACCTGCTCGAGCTGTCACTCTCGCAGTCAAGCCTCCTTGTGCCTTTACACTCGCGCTCTGATTTCCAACCAGAGTGAGGAGACCTTCGCGCACCTCCGTTACTCTTTAGGAGGCGACCGCCCCAGTCAAACCGCCTGCCTACCATTGTCCCTATACCGGCTTCACGGCACAGGTTAGAAATTTCATTCATCAAGAGTGGTATTTCACTTTGCGACTCCGCGCAGCCTAACGACCACGCCTCATTGTCTCCCACCTATTCTACACATGATAAATAAAATCCCAATAGTAAGTTACGGTGAAGGTTCACGGGGTCTTTCCGTCTAACTGTGGGTAACCGGCTTCTTTACCGGTATATAAATTTCACCGAGTCTCGCGTTGAGACAGTGCCCAGAATCGTTACACCATTCGTGCGGGTCGGAACTTACCCGACAAGGAATTTCGCTACCTTAGGACCGTTATAGTTACGGCCGCCGTTTACCGGGGCTTCAATTCAATGCTTTGGGGCTCCCCTCACATCTCCTCTTAACCTTCCGGCACCGGGCAGGTGTCACCACCTATACGTTTCATTGCTGATTAGCAGATGGCTGTGTTTTTGATAAACAGTCGCCTGGGCCTGCTCTGTGCCACCCTCTTCTTTTACCGAATCGGGCCACACTTCTTCCGAAGTTACGTGTGCATTTTGCCGAGTTCCTTAACGCGAGTTCTCTCGTGCGCCTTAGATTTCTCATCCTTCCTACCTGTGTCGGTTTACGGTACGGTCTTTATCAGCCTAGCCTTAGACAATATTTCCCGGCACCTTGATTACACCCGCTTCACTTCGACTTTCTCTCCGTTGGCTGTCACAACTTACCTCAAACGACGGATTTGCCTGTCGCTCTCAAAAGCTCGTTGCTTCGACCGGAACTACCATTCTCCGGCCGGGTTTCACCTCATGCGTCTTGCCCTCGAAACTGATAGAGGTATCGGATTTTGAACCGATTTCCCATCGACTACGACTTTCGTCCTCGCCTTAGGGGCCGACTTACCCTGGGCAGATTGCCTTTACCCAGGAAACCTTAGGTTTTCGGCGGACGGGAATCTCACCCGTCTTTGCGTTACTTATGCCTGCATTCTCTCTTCCACTACCTCCACAACCCCTCACGGGTATTGCTTCTTCAGCTCATGGAATGCTCCCCTACCACCTAACACAAAACGTGTTAGATCCAAAACTTCGGTATACCGCTTAGCCCCGTTACATTATCTGCGCTTGTATGCTCGACCAGTGAGCTATTACGCACTCTTTTAAGGAATGGCTGCTTCTAAGCCAACCTCCTGGCTGTCTGTGCATCCAAACTTCATTTTACACTTAGCGGTATTTCGGGACCTTAGTTGTTGGTCCGGGCTGTTTCCCTTTCGACTACGAACCTTGTCGCACGCAGTCTCACTCCTATACGTTGTTTTGCGGCATTCTGAGTTTGATTGGGTTTGGTAGGCAGTGACGCCCCCTAGTCCATCCAGTGCTTTACCTCCGCTAAATTTGTATAAGGCTGTCCCTAAAGGCATTTCGGGGAGAGCCAGCTATTTCCAGGTTTGTTTAGCCTTTCACTCCGAGTCACAAGTCATCCATACCTTTTTTAACAGATTATAGTTCGGTCCTCCACAAGGTTTTACCCTTGCTTCAACCTGCTCATGACTAGATCACCTTGGCTTCGGGTCTACCTCATGCAACTTTATTTCGCCCTGTTAAGACTCGGTTTCCCTTCGGCTCCGGGACTCCCATCCCTTAACCTCGCTGCATAAGATAACTCGCAGGTTCATTCTACAAAAGGCACGCTACAACGCTTTCGCGCCGTAACATCTTGTTAGTTTATGGTTTCAGGTTCTATTTCACTCCCCTTGCAGGGGTTCTTTTCGCCTTTCCCTCACGGTACTGCTGCACTATCGGTAGCTGTGGAGTATTTAGCCTTGGATCGTGGTCGACCCCGCTTCCGGCAAGGTTCCTCGTGCCCCGCCGTACTCAGGTACCGCATCAAAGAGTCTTATTCATTTCGTGTACGGGGATTTCACCCTCTCTGTCAGGCCTTCCCAAACCTTTCCACTATAAATAAGTTTTCTCACCAACTCTTCGGGTCATCCCCATGCGGCCCTACAACCCCCGTTTAACCGGGTTTGGGCTCCTCCGATTTCGCTCGCCGCTACTTTCGGAATCTCCGGAGGATCGCTCCTCTTCTTGATTTCTTTTCCTTAAGTTACTTAGATGGTTCACTTCACTTAGTCTGGCTTTACTACCCTATTTTATTCAGGTATCGTAATGACGACATCTCTGTCGCCGGGTTACCCCATTCGGCTATCCGGGAATCACGGAATGTGTGCTTCTCCTCCCGGCTTTTCGCAGCTTACCACGGCCTTCTTCGCCTCACAGCTCCCAGGCATCCGCCATAAACCTCTGTCGCTTGACCATATTATCTTTTTTGCTTTCCGTATAACGCCTCATCGCTTCAGGATCAGGTCAAGCTTCCTCGGCTTTCTTCCTTCCGCTCCGCGCCATACGCCTTCGTTTCTTCCTTCCCTTCATTGTCAATGTGCGCTGATTACTTTCCGCTTCAATGCGGATTTCATCTATGAAAAACCATTCTACGGCCGAAACCGCCGAATGATTGATTTTACTGGAGATAAGGGGATTCGAACCCCTGACCCTCGGCTTGCAAAGCCGATGCTCTAGCCAGCTGAGCTATATCCCCGTCATATAAATAAAAGGGAGGAAAAGAAAGCACAAGAGGCTTTATAAACAAAGGCCCGTGTTGTACATCTGACACTTTATAAACACGCTGTATTTCTACCCCGGTTTGCCTTCGGCAAACCGGCAGTAAAAAAACACGCAGTGTTTTTTTACCTTTCTCTTAGAAAGGAGGTGATCCAGCCGCACCTTCCGGTACGACTACCTTGTTACGACTTCACCCTCCTTACAAAGCATACCTTCGGCAGCGTCCTCCTTGCGGTTAGACTACCGACTTCGGGTACCCTCTACTCGGATGGTGTGACGGGCGGTGTGTACAAGGCCCGGGAACGTATTCACCGCATCGTGCTGATATGCGATTACTAGCGATTCCAACTTCATGGAGTCGAGTTTCAGACTCCAATCCGAACTACGATAGCTTTTTTGCGTTTTGCTCCGCTTTACAGCTTCGCTTCACTTTGTTCCTACCATTGTAGCACGTGTGTAGCCCTGGACATAAGGGCCATGATGACTTGACGTCATCCCCACCTTCCTCCGGTTTGTCACCGGCAGTTCCGCCAGAGTCCTCAGCTTTACCTGTTAGTAACTGGCAGTAGGGGTTGCGCTCGTTGCGGGACTTAACCCAACACCTCACGGCACGAGCTGACGACAGCCATGCAGCACCTGTTGTACCTCGTATTGCTACGCTGCCGTATCTCTACGGCATCAGATACTATGTCAAACCCAGGTAAGGTTCCTCGCGTACCATCGAATTAAACCACATGCTCCACCGCTTGTGCGGGCCCCCGTCAATTCCTTTGAGTTTCACCCTTGCGGGCATACTCCCCAGGCGGTACACTTATCACGTTTGCTTTGGCACCCAGCTGTTATGCCAGACACCTAGTGTACATCGTTTACGGTGCGGACTACCAGGGTATCTAATCCTGTTCGCTCCCCGCACTTTCGCACCTCAGCGTCAATTATCTGCCGGTAACCTGCCTTCGCCATTGGTATTCTTCCACATATCTACAGATTTCACCCCTACACGTGGAATTCTGGTTACCCTTCAGTAATTCAAGATCGGCAGTTCTCAATGCTGTCTCACAGTTAAGCTGTAACATTTCACACCAAGCTTGCCTATCCGCCTACATGCCCTTTACGCCCAATAATTCCGAACAACGCTCGCACCTTACGTGTTACCGCGGCTGCTGGCACGTAATTAGCCGGTGCTTATTCAAGCCCTACGGTCACCGCACAATCATTCCCTATTGTGCTTATTCATCAGGCTTAAAAGGATTTTACAACCTTTCGGCATTCTTCATCCACGCGGCGTCGCTCCGTCAGACTTTCGTCCATTGCGGAATATTCTTAACTGCTGCCTCCCGTAGAAGTCTGGGCCGTATCTCAGTCCCAATGTGTCCGTTCACCCTCTCAGGCCGGATACCCATCATCGCCTTGGTGGGCCGTTACCTCACCAACAAGCATAATGGGCCGCGAGCCATTCTTTTAGCGAAGCCTTAGCTCCTTTCCTCGTATCCTTCTAATAAATACGGTCACATTCGGTATTACCTACTATTTCTAATAGCTATCCCCAACTAAAAGGTATGTCACCCACGTGTTACTCACCAGTCCGCCACTCTCAAAAAGGGGCAAGCCCCTCTTTTGCCGTTCGACTTGCATGTTTAAGACGCGCCGCCAGCGTTCGTTCTGAGCCAGGATCAAACTCTCCATGATTGTATTCATAGGTCTTGCGACCAATGATTTCATTTCAAATCGTCCCTTGCTTTTATTTCAAGGATTGCACCTTCCGTACCCCGCTTTATGCAGAATACTTCCGATGCATTGACTGTGCCGTCCTTTAGACGGCTGCCCTTGTTTATTTCAACCCGGATACTTTCGTACCCGCACTATTGAACCTCTTGCTGTCTTACAAAACCGTTTCCGGCTTTGTAGCATTTGCAGTAACCGTCACGTTACTGCAGCTTTCTTTTCCTTCCCTTGTATTTCAAGTTGCTCTTTTTTTGCCGTCTACGGCGGCAAAAAATATGTGCCGCGCGAGCGTTTTACTCAAGCGGCGAGTGTGTTGAATATATCACAGCCGGCTATTTCGTGTCAAGCACTCTACAGCTTTTTTTTACCTTTTTTTAGCTTTTTTTTACTCTTCCTACGCTTCTTTACGGCTTTTTAGCCCTTTTTAGCGGTTCCGGAAGAAGCGGACGCTTTGGAACGTACTTCCATTTCATGTTTTAAGCGTTCGATTTCGTCCAATACGGCGGCAACCTCCGCGTTTTTTGCCGTTATCGACGCTTTCCCTTCGCATACAAAGGCATCGTACACCAACAGTCCGAGTTTGGCAAAGCATTTGCGGCTTTGACTTTCGAGCCGGGTCAGTTCAATCTTTGTTATGCCCTTATCGCCCAATTCCTGAATTTTGTTTCCGGCCTTTGCCAGCGCTTTTTGCGAAGCGTCGAACCCCTGGTCGATCAGTTCTTTCATCTTGTTCATAAAATCATTCATAGTCTGCTCCTCTTTTATAAAAGCTACTTCAAATATACTACTTTTTTTTAATTCCGACCAGCGTAAGATCGTCAAATTGTTCGTCTTCTTTTATATGCGTATAAAACATGTATTCGTCGCGCAAAGAACTTTGAAAGTGCTCCGCCCGCTGCGCGCAGTATACCGAATATTGCACAAAATGCTTTTTCAAAAATGCATCGACTTTTTTATCGATGACGGCATGATCGTAGGCATTTGCTTCGGGAGACTTATACATGCGGAACACTTTTTCGACGGAAACGAGAGCCATAACGGCATCTTCGGGCGTTCCGGCACAATCGGAAAAGTCGAAGTCGAAACTTTGATCGGACGCAAAGGTGCGCGGGTTGCTCCGTTTTATAAGCGAATACGTTTTGCGTTTGAATACCGCTTCGATAATATCGTGCACGCGCGTGGCGGACATTTCTTCGCCGTCAACGACACTTGAACCTTTTTTACTCATATAAACGATGTAAGCATACACATCGTCTTTCATGCGTGCAATAAAGTTTAAAAACTTTTTGGAAACCGTAAGCCGGTTGTAGCGCTTTATGTACGCGCGCACTTGCGCTTTGCCGATACGCTGTTCTTGCGGAACCGAATCGGCTTCAAAAGCGGCGTATTCCCGTGCCCACGGGTCGCAAGAGCGCACGCCCTGAAGATATTTTTTCGGATCGGAAATATCGGCCGACTTTTTTTGTAAAAAGACACGCAAAGGTTCCGGCAGCGTTTGTTCAAAA
This sequence comes from Treponema maltophilum ATCC 51939, assembly GCF_000413055.1. NCBI lineage: Bacteria > Pseudomonadati > Spirochaetota > Spirochaetia > Treponematales > Treponemataceae > Treponema > Treponema maltophilum. The sequence goes on from NZ_KE332518.1 coordinate 1,627,375, forward strand.
TCGCGGAAGGCTTTATCCGCTTTCAGTTTTTGTCCGTCGGCATAGAGGTTTAAATATTCTTCGTAGCCCTTTTGCTCTTCATCGGTAACGGGAATATCCGTTTCGTCGCGGAATTTTAAAGCGCGGCCTTCATTGTCGCGGTAAAGCCGCTTCGCTTCTTCAATACCGTCGGTGTATAAAAACAGTACGTCGCCCGAATCCACATGGACTTTTTCGACCGGATAGCCGCCGCGCATTTCCACGAGGTCGGACGGAAAGGCGCCGGCCGTAGGCGTTTCCTTTAACGTAATCGTTCTTTTTTGTCCGGCGGACGCATCGTATAGGTGAATCAAATTGTCGCCGGCATTACAAAAGTAAAAGTCGCCCGCAACGGAATCGAAAATAGCCAAGGTAAACGCGGCGAATTTTCCGAACAGATTTCTGTTTACTAAGTGGTCGTTTATTTTATACACCAAGGGCGATAAATCGACGCCGTTTTTTTGTATGTTCCAGTTTGTAAAATATTCGGTGAACAGGGCGGCGACTTCGGCCATAATAAGGGCGGCAGGCGAGCCCTTGCCCGATACGTCGACCTTTATAACGGCAAAGCGGCGCTCGTCGAGTTTTTTATAATCGAAATAGTCGCCGGAAACGCCCTTTGCGCCTTCGTAATAGCCGAAAAACTGCGCATACGGCGTATCGAGTCTGCCGACCGATTGCTTGACTTTTTTACCTTCGATACTGACTTCGTCAAGCGGCAAAAACGCACGCTGTACTTCCTTACCGCCGAGCAGCATATTTTCGTTGACCGCGGCTTCAACCAGTGCGCGGGTCATGTCGTTGACGTTTTCGCTCAAAAGTCCGATTTCGTCGCCCGTATCTACGGGAAGATCTTTACCGGCAAGTTCGGCTTTGTCGCCCGTATCGCGGATCATTGCCACGTGGGACGCAAGGCGCCTGATCGGCCGGATAATAATCGACGCCAAAACAAGCGAACCCGAAATACCGATGATGACGGCGACAAGAGCGATGATTGAAGCGGTAAGCACAACGGTCAGCGTCGCCCGGTTTACGGTATTGATCAGTTCTTCGGTGCTGACTTTAAGCAAGATTACCGCACGCACGTAAATCTGTTCGGTACCGCGCCGATACAAAACGGGTTTGTAAAAAAGATAGTCGGTAACGCCGCGCGACAGGCGCCCGCTGTTGAATTCGGGAAGAGAACCCGAACCGGCTTTCGACAGATCGTTTAAAGCGCGATTAAGCGTTTGGGTAAGCTGCGTACTCGCCTGCTGAATATCGTTGCGCCGCTCAACCGATGCGGCGTCCGTTTTCAAAGCAAGCGACATTCCTTCGGCAGTTAAAGAAACCAAATCGGAAGAAATGCCGCCGATTTGGTTTTCGGCTTCCCGATTCAATAAAGCGATTCTGTCGCCTATAAGTGCCGCCTCTTCATGAATAAAGCGCGAAGATCCGAGAACGAGCGTTTGACTGTTTATTTTATTCGCTATATTCGGATCGTTGGACGCCCACACATAATCGACATGCGTATTGCTGCCGTCGGCGGGCAAACCCAAAATCGTACCGTATTGAATTTCGCTCATCGATTCGCTTTGATTGAGCAGCAAACCGAGTTCGAGCAGGTTTTGTCCGGGCATATAGTTTTTTACGCCGGAAGCAAGACTTTCCGTCAAAACCGAAATGCGGTCTTCCAAGCCTTTGGCAAGGGTGCTTTCCTGCGTCCGCACAAAGATAAAGCCTAAAGGAACCGATACGAGCAGCGTGAGCAGCAATACCAAAATCGACGTAAAAAACATCATCTTGTATCTTAAACTCATTCCGCGCTGGCGCAATTCTTTTTCTTTTTGTTTCCGTTCCGATACCATACCTTCTCCTGAAATAAAAGCGCGCACTTCACGCCTTACCGTAATCGCATCCTGCACCGTTACGAGCATTTGCCGCGACACGAAAAAAAGCCCCGCGGCAGCCAAAATAAATATCGTCCACAATAAAATATCGCTTATTTGAACCGCATACCGGGACGGTGCGCTGTATGCTTTCCACGGCGGCTCAAAACGATAGGCATAGTCGCCCGTTTTTACCGTACCGAATTCGTTTACCGATAAAATCGGCTGCGTCATGTATAAACCGCGCTTCGGATGCAAAATACCGATGCGGTACGTTCCGCTTTCCAAGCCGGCAAATTCTATGCCGCCTATTTTCGTGTCCGAGACGATTTTAAAATCGCCGCTTGCATATTCGAATACCGCATCGTAGGGCGCTTTGCCGTCTTTGTCCAAATACACGGCGGAAATCGCGCCGTCGGAACTGAAACCCTTGCCGAAAATGCTCAACGACACATTGCCGTACACGTCGGTTTGCGGATATACGGCGGTTACGGCCGTGTACGGGATGTATTTATTTAAATAGACGGGGATGACGGCTTTTTCGCCGATATTGCCCGCAACGTCAACGGCGGAAACGGAAAACGCGTATACGCCGTTGTCCCAATTCGTCCACGAAGCAAAAGAATTGCCGGTAACGATTTTTGCAGGCACACTCGTTTTTAAAAACGCCGCACTTTGCGTACCGTAGGCTGCGGGATTTTTCCGGTAATCGCGAAGCGAGCCGATATACTGCAGCGAATAGGTATAGCCTGCAATAAGGTCGTCGTCGGAAGCGGGGGTGCGCCACTGTATGCGGAACGTATTTGAAGTCATAAAGCCTGCATCGTCCAAAGGCGGACTTACAATCTCCGGTTTTTGAGGCGGCGTCGTATCCCGATAATATGAAACGCTTGCGCTTTCAGACCAGTTTCCCGCATGATCCGTAACCCGCACTTTTAAATACCATAAGCCGTCGCTGTCGGGAAAAGCCGAAAAGGTCGTTTTTGACGGGAATTCCATAAACGTTTCCGGCGGCTCTTCGTCGGCGTTTTTTGTTAAAATCCACGAATATCCGGCAATTCCCGACGAATCCTGCGGAATTTGCAAACGCACGGAAAGTTTTCCGCCGTTTGAACGCTCGCCGTCTTTAAACGATGCGGGTTTTAAAACGGGCGGAGAAACGGAGCGGTCGGCCGAAAGGCGGATTACGCGGTAGCTTTTGCCGCTTTTTTGTTCCCAAAAAATGTGCAAATCTTTGTCGCCGGCGGTAAACAGCGGAGAGCCGTACACGGAAGATGAACCGCTGACGGAAATGCGGCTTTCGTCCCACAGCATGCCTTTTTTCGACGCGAAATAAATATTTTCGATACCGCGCCGCGTGTCGGTCCACAGCGCCGCAAGGTTTCCTTCATACGTAAACAGCACCGGCTGGTACGCGGCGACTTGACGCGGCGAAATCTGTTCCATCGCGCCTTTTATTCTGCCGTCGTTTTCGCCCAACGGCGCGACAACGACTGCGGATCTGGCGGACGACGTGCGGGAGCGCTCCCATGCAAGGTAGAGCGTATTTTCAAAAAGATACAAAAGAGGCCGCTGGTTTGTATAGTCGGTTACAAGTCCGGTTCCGTCGATTCGGTCGGTAACGAGAACCGGCTCCGACCATCTTCCGCCCCTGTCGTCCGAATACGACGAATAAAGCTGATAGGTAATACGGTTATTCGCGATGTACGTGGACTGAAAAACAACCATTTCGCGTCCGTTCGGCAACGCGATAAAATCGGGCACAAAAGAATTGGCCAGTTTTTGCGAAGGCGGAAAATCGCGGAAATCCTGCCAGCGTTTTCCGTCGGGCGAGCGCGTAAACTTTAAAGAAAAACTTTGACTGTTTCCCTGAGTCGCAAAAAGCACAAAACCGCCGTCATAGCTGCGGAAAACGCGCGGCGCGACAACGGACATACCGCCCTGATTCAGCTTTGTTTCGGTAAAGGATGTTCCGCCGTTATCGGACGTAAATACGGCGATCGTTTGCGCATCGGCAAGGGCGCATACGCTGATAACGCCGGCCGAATTGACGGCGACTGAAAACAGGTTCGGTACTTCGCCCGAATACGCATACGGGCCGGCAAATCGCCTTTTTGCAACCCAGTTTTTGCCGGTTTCGGAAGACATAACCTGAGCCGAAAGCCAGATTCGTCCCTGTTGATCGGAGGTTTTTTCTATGTCCTGCCATACGACAATCGAGGTATCTTTACCGTATGAGGAGGCGGGAAAACGGCTTTCGCCGTCGGTAAGCGTTACGGGTTTTTCCCAATACAGATCGACGGCGGCTAAAGCCGATGCAAAAACGGAAAAAATAAGGATACAGGCACAAGCAATTTTTAAGCGCATCATAACAGCGAATCCACCTTATTTTTCAAATCGATAACCTTTGCCGACTTACGCAGCTTTGTATTCCGCCACAGTTCGGCGACAAGGGCGGCAGCCGTAATCGTATTTCCCTTCGAAAGCTCTTGGACGGCCTTTTGGTACAGCAGTTCATCATCGGCGGTTAAAACGACCAGCGATTGCCCGCCCATACCGGTTTTTATGCGGTCTACAAGAATAGCGGCTTCGCTGTTTTCAGGATTAAGCGTCAGCGCTTCGTCCAGCTTGCTTAAAACGCCGTTAAGAACGATTTCGTTTCGCGGATTCGCTTCGTATTGGCGCCGCGCTTCGTTTACCAATCGGGCGGCACGCGCGATTTTTTGCGGATCGGGCGGCGGTACGATAATTCCCAATTCGACTTCCATATCGTAAATAAGCTTCTTTAAGCCGGGATATTTGGGATTGATTTCATATAAGTCTTTTAAGTCCGCATAGGCTCTGTTTACCGTAGCGGGGTTCCGGTATTCGCTGCGCGCCGTATTGTAACGCTGGCGGAACAATTCTTCAAATCCGGCAGGATCGATAAACTTCGCTATGCGGAGCGCCAAAAGGTTCGCTTCCTGATTGAGCGGATACAGCACTTGCACGTCTTTTATTTTTTCGCGTGCGGTATTGAGCAGTTCCATGCCGGCACTTCGGGAACCCGAATTGATTTTTTGTCGTCCTTCTTCGAAGTACTGATAGGCGGCGTTAAGCGTTTGACTTATTTCCGGGTACAGCGGATCGGTAACCGGCACGGAGCGCCCCGTCCGTATGGAAAGTGCATTGCCGATAAGCGCTTTAAGGTTTACGACCTCGGGATTTTGCTCGACGTTTGTAACTGCCCAGCGGTCTTCCGCCTGCAAAATGAGCCGTTCGGCCTGCTCAAAATCACCGTTGTAATACAAACTGCGCGCGCTCGTAATGAGAAGACGCACGTCCCGCACAACCTTGCTGTTTTCAAGCCGGACGATGTCGGCGCCGAGCGCATCCAGCTTTTTATCGGTTTGTGCACGAAGCGTTTGCGAATCGCGGTACGACAAAGATTCGTTGTACTTATTGCGCGCTTGCTGCAAAGACTCGCGGCTGGCATCGAAATCTTCACGCTGCAAAGCGGCAAGCGCCTGCGAGTACCTGAAATCGGCTTCGTTTTGCGCCTGCAGCGCCAAGCGTATTCTGTTTTGAGCGAGCCGTGAAGATTCGGCAATGCGCTGCACAAGGTTATTAAAATACTCAAGATCCGAGCGCGCACTGCGCAAATTCGCCGCGTACAACTGTGAGCCGGGATTTTGCAATACCGGTTCCGCCGGCGCACCGGAAAGCAAATCGAAGCGGACGGTCGCGGCCTTTACGTCTTCGGCCAAATCTTTTTGTATCTTTTGCAGCGCGGTCAACGCTTCTTCCGGCTGCGACGAAACGGAAGGATCCGAACCTTCGTTTATAAGGGCGCGGGCTTCGCCGTAAGACGTTTCGTATCGTTCGCGCACAAAGCTTGAAGAGCGTACGACAAACGAGCTTAGCTTTTCCCATGTGCGCAGCGTCTCCGCATCGTTTTCGCCGGCAAACCGGGCAAGAGAGCGGCTTAAAGCCGTATATAAACTTTCCCACGGCGGAGCGGAAAATCGGCTGCGCGCGGCATCCAAAGCGCGTATATCGGCGGCGCATGTTTGAATGACAGCAACTTTTTGGGCGGCATAAGAGGTAAGCGTATCCGCATAGGAAATAACGCCCAGATTTTTTTGCAGTTCGCGAAGCGGCGGGCTGGATATATCGTCATGCGCTTTTTTTTCGGAATCGAAGGTCTCCTTTTGTGCAATGAATTTTTGCACGTACGCCGTAAGAACTTTATTGTAATCCAGTGCCGAATCATAGGATGCATAAAACGAAGGAACCGAAGGAGCGTCCTCGCCTTCAAAAAGCGTATATAAGGAAATAAATTCTTTTCCGATATCGGCGATCCGCGTCAGTTTTTGCGAGTCGGCAGTTGTGCTTTGCGCGGCATCAGGCAATCGAGCGGCAATGTCGGTCGATTTTTTTTCGATAAAGGCGGTCAACAACTCGCGCGATTGAGAACACAGGATTTCCCACTGCCGATCCAATACGCGCACGATTCCCGTATCGGGATTGGACGTGCGCCCGAGCAAAAAGCGGTAAGCAAAGGGCAAAAAGGAGGCTTCGGTCAATTCGGGATTGTCCTTTTTCATTTGCGCAAAACTCGTTTGAAAATAAAGCCCCGCACGCATAAACACGTTGCGCACCGCGGCATATTCGCGCAAAACGCCGTCGTAAGAGCGATAGGATTCCAAGACGCGGTCGGTGTCGTATTCGGCCAAAGCGGCGTTGAATCTTTCGGCCGCAGAGGCAAGGGTGTTTTGCAGCGCTTCGTACGAATCGAGCGCTTTCGATACTTCGGTTAAATGCGCGTCGGTTTTTTCAAGCAATTCCGTACCGGCAAAATCTTCATAAAAATCGCTGCGGTATAAGGTAAGCCCGTCGGCAAAGCGCCGTGCCGCTCCGGTAAAGCGCCTGCCGTTTAAAAGCGCGGCACCCTCTTTCATAATGGAATCGAATACGGCGCGGTAATACGTAAACTGCGAAGCGATTTTCGTTTCGGCTACAAAGGCGCGTTCGGTTTCGGTCGGGTCGCTTTCCTGCCTTTCGAGCCGGTCAACAAGAGCCAGCTTTTTTTCATCGTTCAACGGCTCTTCGATGATAACGTCAATCAATTCGTTTGCCGCGTCGGTGTATTTATTGCGTAAAGCGAAAATTCTATCGATTCGGCGCTGCGCACCGTCAAAGTTCTCCGGCCGGCGTTTGATGTATTCTTCAAGAAACAGTATCGCTTCATTCAGTTTTCCCTGCGCAATAAGGTCGTCGGCCGCACTTAAATTCGCATCTTTTCGGCCGGAAGCAAAAAGACCGGATACGGCGAGAAGAATGCATATGACGGACAAAAACCTTTTACTGATAGTACGCTCCCGATTACTACTGTAGCACAGAAAAGAAATATGTAAAAGTATCCATTTTCGTTATTATTTTCGGTGTTTTAACGGTAAATAATAATGAAAAAAGACCGAAAATAGAGTATACTCAATAATATGACGGTTGAGGAAACATGCGCGGAAAAACGCTGAAAGCCGAATTGAAAAAACATCTGGCAGCCCTTCTCTTTTTATGCAGCGCCTCCCTTATACGGGCGGCGGATACGGCAAAACCGTACGAATCGCTTTTGAGTGCATTCGGATTTTTAAAAGACGGCAATGCGGGACTCACCTCGTTCCGCTCGCTGAACATACCCGTCGGCGGCCGATCCGAAGCGATGGGAACCGCCTTCAGCGCAATGACCGACGACGTTTCTTTTTTCGAATACAATCCGGCCGCAAGTTCCGTGCTTAAACAAACCGAACTTGCTTTATTCCACAATTTTTGGATAGCCGATTCGGCGGTCGATACGCTCATATTTACGCGCCGTACGAACAATTTGGGATACGGCGGCGCATTAAAAAGTTTTTACATTCCCTTTACCGAATACAATATTTTCGGCGAGCGCACATCAACCGGCTATTATTCGGAAACGACCGCCGCGTTCAATATTTCGTACAATTTTTTCGCAGGGTACACGTTCAAAGGCATCGCGCTCGGCACAAACCTCAAAACGTCTTTCAGAAGCATCCCCGATTACAGCGACAATATTTCGGGGCGGGTTATACCGAAAAGCGGACTGAGCCAATCGGGCGTTGCGCTCAGCGCCGATGCGGGCATGCTGTTGCGTTTCAATTTGGCAAAATTTTACGCGTCGCGCGACCCGAACTTCAACATCGGTCTGAGCCTGCACAACGCGGGCTTTGCATGGACGGGGTTCGGCAAAAACACGAGCGCGGATGCTCCGCTTCCTTCGTATGCGTCGGCCGGCGTTTCGTATAAAATGATAAAACCGGTTACGCTCGCCTTCGAGTTCCGCAAACCGCTGAACATGACGGATTTTTCGAAATCGGAACGTGCGAGCGCGGCCATAGGTGCCGAACTTTTTGTAACCGATTTTTTTGCCGTGCAGGCCGGCTTTTTGCTCAAAGGCGTCAATCCGAAAATAAGCATCGGTTCGTCCCTTGCGTGGCAAAAGATGATTTTCAACGCGGCCTATTCTTTCGATCTTACCTCGTCTTTGAGTCCGATCAATAAAATCAGCTTGGCCGTTAAAATGGATTTGGGCGACGGCGGCAGACAAAAAAAAGAAGAGGCTGCCGACAAGCTGTACACCGAAGGCATGCGCTTGTACGCGCAGGGCGAATTCGAACAGGCGATCGAAAAATGGCGCCAAGTGTTGAAACTATACCCCCGCTTCGACCCGGCAAAAAAAGGAATCGCAACCGCGCAAAACACCCTCGATTTACACAAAAGAATACGCGACATTCAAACGCTGAATTAAGTGCCGCACAAAAAAAAGCGCGGTAAAACCCGTTTGTAAAACCTTCAGTACCTGCACTGTATATTTTTGAGAAAACGGCGAAAGCGGTAACATGCAATTTTTTTTCATACGGGCCGGGACATTCCCCGCCTTTTGTGATAGAATCGCGCCATGGATATTTTTCGGACTCTTGCAATCGGTATTGTAATCGGCATGGCAAACGTGATTCCCGGCGTTTCGGGAAGCACCATCGCGGTGGTTTTCGGCATTTACGGTAAATTTATTAACGCGATAACGCTGAACGTAAAAAAACTGCTGCACAACAAACGCTTCGTGCTGCCGATCGTTGCGGGCATGGCATCGGGCGTGCTGATTTTCAGCAAGATCATAACCGTGCTGTATGAAAGATTTCCCGTACAGACGAATTTTTTCTTTACGGGTTTGATTATCGGCAGCATTCCGATGCTTACAGTCCTTGCGACAAAAACGAAAACGGGCGCGAAAATCGAAAAATCCGCAGTCGCCTCCATTGTATTCTGCGCGATTATCGGAATCGCCGTGATGATTTTGTTTTCCGTAATCGAATCGTCGTTCGGCACTTCACAAAGCATAGGCGGGCCGCTTCCCGCTTTTTCGGTAAAACTCGCCTTATTGATTTTTATCGCAGGTCTTTTGGGTGCGGTGGCGATGATCGTGCCGGGTATTTCCGGCTCGCTTTTAATGCTCATTATGGGCGTGTATCCGATCGTCATAAAAAGCATACCCGCGCTTTTCGTACCGGAAACTTTTTTGCACGCGCTTGTTCTGCTTCTTCCGAACGGAGTCGGCGTGCTTTCAGGACTTTTAATCGGCGCGAACGCGGTAAAAAAACTTTTGGAAAAAGCGCCGAACCACACCTATGCCGTGATCCTCGGACTTTTGTGCGGCTCGGCTTTGAACATCTGCCCGCTCACAAAACATATATTTACCGGCGGCTTTTTACAGTCCCTTTCCGGTTTTGCAAGCGTTCCGTCGATCGTATCTTCGGCGGCGGCATTGGCTCTCGGAGGAGCCATGGCGTTTTTAAGCTCGAAGTTTTCGCCCGCAGAAGAACCTTCCGAGCGGCCTATTTAAAATCGCGCTCGAACCTCGTTTTTTGATATACGTATTCATAGAGGATATCGTCGAAATTTTCGTAGCCGAATTTTTTATGAACTTTCGTGATGTGCCACTGCTTTATGTTTTCGATGTGGGGATACGGAAGCCAAAAAAGGCGCTGTGAAAAATGGCGGATTACGGTGTTTTTGTAAAGGAATTTTTGATCGTTGAACCGCTGCGAAAGTATTTTTTTTCTGACCGTGCTGCGTATAATCGCGCTTTCGTCGGCAAATGTCAGTTTTTTTGTTTTTATGAGTTTTCGGCTTTTTTCAAAGAGTCCGGTTTCGCGGCATTTTTTCATATTGAACAGCAACACGCCCGCGTTTATAAAATTCGGATGTACAAGAAACTTTCCGTAGTGATCTCGTGAAGCCGCGTACTCGTAACCTTCAATGTCCGTGTTCCACAGGAGGTCTATGTCGCGGTTAAAAAGAAGGTCGATGTCGAGGTACAGGAATTTTTCGGGAATCCGCGGTTCCATGTCCGCAAAAAGCCGTATGAGCGTGTACGGCGAACAATAGCAGCCTTCGTTCGGGCATAAGGCGAATTCTTTTTCGTATGTTTCGGTAACATCGATTTTTACGACGGAATGTTCGGGATTGTATGACTTTGCAAGTCCGTCAAGAAACTCCGCCTGTGCATCGCCGAGCGCCGTGTAGTCCGCCTTGAGCCGGGTAAGGTTCATCGTGAATATGTAAAAGCGTATCCCTTCCTTCGAAGCGCTTCTTTTGAATATTGAAAGCATCGTCGTCATCATGCCGTCAAAAACCTTAGCGTTTCCGCAAAACAGTATGCTTTTCATGATTGCTCCTATATGCCTGTACGTTCAGGCTTTTCTTTTTTGATGTACGTAACGATTTCAACATCGTTAAGAGCGCTTCTTCGGCACATCGCGTTGTACACTTCGTCCCGCAGTTTGCGCCGGCGTTCCTTCGGCGAAAGATGTTCGTCGGCAAAAAAAGGACCGTCGACATAGGTGAGCATTTTCGGATTTTCGGAAAAGCGGCGCTTTTTATAGACGTTCGTAAAGCAAAACACCGGGCAGCCGTAGTCGACCGGATACTTAAACGAAACGTCCGTAAACGGGCGGATTTTCGTATAAAACGGCCAAATATGAGCTTCAGGATATATGTAAATGCTTTTGTTGTGTTCGACATGATATTTTACGGTTTCGATGAAATTTTTCATCGCAGAAAAATTATCGGGCAAAGGGAGTGCTCCGAGATAGGGCATTATCTTTCCCCATACCGGCATTGAAACATTGTTCGGGTGAACAATTACAAAAGCCTGCTGCGGAAAACTCACAAAGGTCGGCACAAGCGGATCGGCAAACACATTCGTGTGGTTTCCGTATACGAACATGGGCCCTTTTTTGTATTTTTTTAAGACGGAACGGTTCAGTATTCGGTGGCGGAATGCGAGTTTAAGATAGAGAACGGCGATGGGCTGGGCGATAATTCGGTGAAGGAAAAAGCGCTTTGCTTTCCATAAAAAAGTTTTCCCGCCGTAGTCGTAGTGTTCGTCAATCGGGCGGGGCTGTATAACAGCGGTTGAAAATTCATCGCGGAGTTCGTCGGAATAATAGACGATCTTTTTTATCTCTGCCATAAGTCAAAAAACACAGGTATCATTCCGCATAGGAAAGCGGTTTGCCGTATACGGATTCATACACTTCTTTCCAGACTTCATAATTTCTGTCCTTCATATACTCGACATTTTGTTTTACGGAAAGGCCGGCCTTCGGATAGATCGGCGGCAAAATGTGAACCGTATACTCCTGCACCGGGAAACCGAAGCCGTCCAAGCGGTCGGAATCTTCCATAGTTATGAACATCGGAATGACGGGAGAGTTGTTTTCGGCGGCGAAACGGTATGCGCCGGGCGTAAGCGGGCGCGGCTTTTTGTAGTTCCACCACATCGCCTGCTCGGGATAGATGAGAATTTGCCTTCCTTGCGAAAGATAGGTTTTTACCGCCGCCATAAAGTTTTTCATCGTCGAAGGCAGACTGCTTAAAGGCATGGTGTTGCAGTGCTTAAACAAAAAACCGTAAAATCCCGGAAAATTCGTATAGTTTCCCTCACGGCACACCTTTACCAATTCCCGATGATAGACGTGCTTTTCTATCGCCTTGTATACGGCAAAATTGTCCATGGGATTGAAGTGGTTGCACGTGATTATCGCGCCGGTTCTTTTCAGCGGAATATAGTTTTCAAGCCCGCGAACTTCTTTTATAACCATTTGCCCCGATTTCATAAGGCGGTTAATATGGCGGCGCGCGAGCATATTCGCAAACTTCATCCACAGTTTGCTGGAAATCTTTTTATTCAGATAGTCGACCATTTCGGGGCGGAGCGGAACGGTCGGCGGATCCGGCTCGACGTCCTCGGCAAAACGACCCTCCCTTTCGTAGGCTTTTATCTTTTCTACGATCGCAAGGCGCTCGGGATTCCGTCCGGCGTTCGCCCGGTTTACCGTGTTCCGATAATTGTCGGGATCGTTCGTGTCTTCAATCGCCATCCGTTTGAGTTTTTCAAACGCTTCGGCGTCGCGTTTTTTTTGTTCGGCACCGTAGGAAGCTTTAACTTTTAAGATTTCCTCATAAAAGGGAGTTCGTTCGGCGCATTTCCAAAAACAGTCCGCGTACAGAACGTTGTCGTAGTGCCACGGTTTCCAGTCTATTTTGTAGTGAATTATCTTTAAGTTCTTTTCATCAAAGCCTTCGGTTTTATAAGCGGACTTGTTCCAGCCCACATCGAGCCATGTAATCTTGTCCTTGCACAGCACATTCAGATAATCCTCGTCCTGAGTAACTCTGAACGTAAAGCGGTTCATAAGCGAGATGAATTTTTCTTCAATATTTTCTTCGCGGTATTTTTTTGCATTTATAAGAAGCACCCCCGCACTGAAGTACTTTTCCCGCCGAATGCCGAGCGCCTTTTCCACATACGTTCCGAATACATCGAAAGACTGCATAACCTCTTCGATCGCAGCCCCGACAAGATTGTCGCCCACATCGATATTATAAAGTTCGGAAATATCGCCTGTCACCACAAGGTCGCTGTCGAGGTAAATCACTTTGTCGTACTGAGGAAAAAAACGCGGAATGAATATTCGGCAGTAGGTTTCCCTTGAATAATAATCGCGCAAATGAAAGGTGCCGGGCGTCTTTTCCATTTCTTCGCGCAAAGAAACGAATTCGACGGATGCGTTACCGCTCATCGTGTCGCGGCAGATATTTTTTATCCGTTCGGTATATTCATGATGAAGGTTCGTCGTTAAAACATAGACTTTATAGAAATGCGCTGTTGAAGCATGTTCCAGCATTGACGCCAAAGCAACCGCCATGAACGGCGCGTAGTTGTTGTCCGTAGCGAAGAACACCGGAATTTCTTTTTTGCCAGCTGTGTTGTTGTGCATAATCCATTAAGTCTACCACGAATTGTGAAATCTGTGCAATAGACGGATGTACTTCTGTCAGAGCTTCAGCGTGAACTAAAATCAATAAAAGAAACTACCTACTCACGAAAGGATACGTGAAAAAAGAGGGCGCTCAGGCAATTCGCTTCGCTCATAAGCCATTCACGTCCTCTTTTTTCACGCATTTCTCATAAGCATATTTTCTTTTAGGCTCTTTAGTCCGCCAAAGTTCTGTCCGCGTAAATCGCGAAGGAAGAATTTCCGAGCTGAACTCTACTTGAATCATTCACAATCCGCACAATTTAGGCTCAATATATTTCATCTTTTTTGTCTTACGCTATACCAATCTTTTCATGCTGAAGACCTGGTGCTTCCCGCATACATTAGCCGGGTATTCTTCCCCTCTTTAAATAAATCGAAAATTTGTGTATTCTGCAGCAGTGAAAAAATCGGCAAAAATATCGGCGGTGCTGCTTTCCGCCCTTTTGGTGTTTCAGGCGTCGGCAAAAGAATTCCGCTCCGAAGAAAATGCGCTTGTTCAAAAAATATTCGACTTCAGGCTCAGCCTCAGAACATCGGATACCGAAGACGAATGCATCGAAAAAATCATCGCATACCGCACTTCAATCTCCGACGAAATAAAAGCCTTTTCCGAAGAAGCGCGGCTCACCTGCACCAACATGCTTGCAACGGCGCACTACAACTGCGAATATGCCAAAGACATGAAATCCCCGAACATGGAAAAAATTCTGCGCCCCCAGTACGAAAAAATTACGCAATTCACCCGGGCAAACGAAGGTACCGATTTGAATCCGTGGTTCATCCTCACTTCGGCGGACGTGCTGAATTCTATGATGCAGTTTTTGCCGCAAGCGGAATCCGTAAAAATCGGGCTGCAGGAAAAAAAGGACTACGCCGACATTATTGCAAAAAATCCCGATATGAGTTTCGCCTACACGCTTTCCGGCTGGTGGTATTATTACGCCCCCGCAGTCGGCGGCGGAAGCAAAAAACTTTCAAAAGATTTTTTTATCGCCGCGCTTACACATGCAAAAAGCGGCTACGACAAGTTCTACGGGAACATCAATTTGGCGCAGTTTTATTTTGAAGAAAAAAATACGGCCGAATGCGACAGGCTTATGGATGAGGCGGAAAAAATTCTTTCGGGAACACGATATGTAAAATTTCTAAGACGCATAAACGCACTCGGCTATTCGCTTTTCGACTACAACATGAATTCGCGGCGGGATAAAATAAACCGAAAATTGGCGAATCAGTAAAACCGCACAACGGCGAAAGCGATAACATACAAATTATTTCTTCGGTCGAATTCGACTGAACGTGCGAAAATAAAATATTTTTATCGTTTTTTGCCGAATATCCGGTAATTCATCCACGGAAAAAGCGGAAAATCTTTTTCGGTACGCGTAAGCCATTCGGTGCTTATACTGTTCGAACCGAGCGAATCGTAGACAACGGAAAATCCGTGAATGCAGTATTTGAAAATCTCGGCGGCGTAATCGGCGTTCACTCCGGCATTCAGCATGCGCGGCCAGTCGGCGCTTTGCGCGACAAGCACTTGTTTTGCCGCAAGGTTCAAACAGCGTTCTTTTAACCCGCTGTCGGCGGAAAAGCGTTCGGCAAGATCGACCATGCGTTCGGCGGCTTTCAGCGCGTAGCGGAGAATCCACCCGTTCGATTTGTCCAGCAGATTTTCGGCATAGCCGGAACCTTCGGCGGCACTCATAAAGGGCGTTATTTTTTGCATGTCGCTTTGTTCGGGAAGGATGCGCGAATAAGACGCGCACGCAATATCGGTGCGGCTTGCCGCCTGACGGAAAACCTGTTCGAGCCAATCGACGCCTTCGTACCAGATTTGCCCCAAATCGCGCGCGTCGAAGATGCAGGCAAGAGAAACCGGTTTTTTGCCGAGTTCGGAAAAAGCCTGATCGAGGCATTCGGCCTTTGTATTTAAAAACGTTTCGGCGTCGAGGACGGTTTGCTTTGCGGCGGCGGATGAGCTGTACACGGTTTCCGTATCTTTTTGCGACCAATATTTAAAGCCGGTTGCGCAGCGCTCTTTTTGTCCCTGCAATAAAACATCCAAATCGTCCGCGGGAAACTCAAAACCGATGTCGCGGTTTTGGTTGCGGTATACTTCGTTTTTGGCAAAGCCGCCG
This sequence comes from Treponema maltophilum ATCC 51939, assembly GCF_000413055.1. Classification (NCBI taxonomy): domain Bacteria; kingdom Pseudomonadati; phylum Spirochaetota; class Spirochaetia; order Treponematales; family Treponemataceae; genus Treponema; species Treponema maltophilum. The sequence goes on from NZ_KE332518.1 coordinate 1,642,783, forward strand.
CTGACCGCCGAGCGCGTTTTCGGGTCGCGGGCAAATACGGCAAGACCGTTGCGCACGAGAGCGGGCGAAAAGATGCCGTTTTGCGGAAGTGGTTCGGAAAACAAAAAGCCGTGGGTGTCGAGCACGGTATACGAAAAACCGTATTTGCGGATATTTTTTTCAAGACCGTCGGTATAGCCCATCGCCGGAAGCCAAAAGCCTTCGGGCACGGAACCGAAGTAAGTGCGGTGCGATATAAGACCCGCTTCAATTTGGGCGTCGACGGCTTCGTTTAATTCGCGGTAATGCGGTAAAAAGCATGAAGTTGCGGCCGTCGCCAAAAATTCCACATTGCCCGATGCGGCAAAAGCGGCAAATTTGGGCAGCAAGAGGCCGCCGCATTCGTCGGCAAAAAAGCTTTTCGTTTGCTTCAGCCGTTTAAGATAGGATTTTGACAAAGACGAAAAACCGGCCGTATGTTTTGTGCGCTCAATTTCCCGTTCGCCCAGAGCGATTAAGCGTTCGAGCCATAAACCGTATTCTTCCTGCACGGCCGGATCGTCCCAAAGGGCGCACAGAGTCGGACTTAAAACGAGCGACAGCGCAAACGGAACCTTGTCTTTTGCGAGGCGTTCCATCATTTTTAAAAGCGGAATGTACGTGTCGGTAATCGCCGGAAAAAGCGTATTTTGCCAAATAGCGGGAATATCTTTTTGCATGCAGCGCGTATAAGCCTGATTTGCAACCAAAGTTATGACAAGCTGTTTTTTTGTTTTATTATGCCGCATATTTAATCATCCGAAGAAAAAGACTGTCTGTGCTCATTGTATTGCGAGCGGATTAAATCCGGCAAACCGGATAAAGCCAAAACGGCCGGAAAGTTTTTACGCAACGAAATCGAACTGATATCGGGATGACGGTACGGAATCGGGATACGCCCGGATTGACACAGCTCCATGGGGCGGCGCTCGGAAAATTCGGCAATCAAATCTGCCCTGAGCATGCAGCTTCCGGAAGACAGCAGTACAAACTGCTCGCGGTCTTCGTCTTCGACCGATATGTCGAACACGTCGCAGGGGCTTTTATCGCTTTCTTTTTTAAAATACGAAATGCGCAGCACAAAGGATTTAAACGAACTTTCCTTTGTCGCGGCCGAAAAATCGGAACGATTTATGTCCCAATATACATAGCACCAGGCGGGGTTGCGCAAAACGGCCGTTATTCTGTTTTCATTGTACGACGACGGCAAATCGAGCGCCTTGTTTGAAACGCTTTCCGCTGCGGCGCCCGGTATGTCGCGCAGATCGGAGGCTCGCGCCCGTTCGTCTTCGACCGCCGCTTCAAGCAATTCGGCGATAACAAAACGCCGCGTTAAATCTTCGGGGATGTCGATACCGTATTCTTCGGCCAAATCGTTCAAATCGGCCGAAGATAAAGTTTCAAGATACGATCTTGTTATATCAGCTCTCTCCATAGCGCCACATGTTATCTATTTTTGACGATTCTATCAAGTGCCGAAGCCCAAACGTGCGAGAGTTTCGCTCATAAAGCCGGGAAACGGCGCTTCAAGATACGGCGGCACATCCGCCTCGTTTACGCACTGTTCGGAAAAGTCGAGGCGGATCGCTGCGAGGTGCAGTCTTTTTATGCCGAAAGTTTTGCGCAAAAAACGGTTTAATTTAAAATCACCGTATTTATCGTCGCCGGCAATCGGCGTTTTTTGCCCCGCAAGATGAATGCGTATTTGGTGCATGCGCCCCGTGCCGAGCGTCAAATCAACGAGCGAAAAACAAAGGCGCATTCCGCCCTCTTCGATATCGGCTTGCCGACGGACACGGAAAAAAGTTTCGGCTTCTTTTACGTTCCCCTTATGCACAACGGGATCGTCGATGCGCCCCTTTTGCGAGGCGAACATTCCGGTACACAAAGCGCAGTACCGTTTGCTTACCGAGTGAGAACCGATGAGCTTTGTCCATACGGCTGCGGCAGCGGGATTTTTTGCCGTTATCAAAAGCCCCGCAGTATCCTTATCCAAGCGGTGTACAAGGTAGACCTTGGCGCCCCGCTGTTCGGCAAGCAGCGTATCCACCGAAGTGCTTACCCCGGAACCGCCCTGCACCGCAAGACCCGACGGCTTGTTTATGACGCAAATATCATCGTTTTCGAATATAACGGGAATTTTCATTTGTATCACATAATAGAATATTTACCGCTTTCAGTGAAGTCCCGCCGTGTTTTCCGACAGGGATTCAGCATGAAAAGTTTAGTATAGCGTAAGACAAAAGGATAGAACTTTTTGAGTCTGAATTGCGTGGATTTTGAATGAGAAATTCTTCTTTCCCTTATTAAGAAGACAGGGCTTCGACATGACTAAAGGCCGTAAAAGAAAGCACGTTTATGAAAAAGGTGTGAAAAAAGAGACCGAGAACGGCTTATGAACGAAGTGAATTGCCTGAACGGTCTCTTTTTTTCACGCGTCTATTCGGAAGCGGATAGTTTCTTTTACCGGTTTTTGTTCATGCTGAATCCCTGTGTTTTCCGATTGTTTTTTCGTCCGTTTCATTCTATAATCTCCGTATGAATTACAACCGTGCAAAACAAAGGGCATTTTTTTTCATTTGTACGCTGTTTTTGGCCGCCGGCGTTTGTCGCCTCGCAGCCGAACAAATGTATTCGCCGACTTGGGGCTATGTTCTCGACATACCCGAAGGCTTCAGGCTCGGCTATAAAGAAGGCGCCGACAGTTATCAGTTTGAACACGAATTGTTCCCGCTTACATTGATTGTGCGTTCATGGCCGCAAACGATTTCCGCAGGCGAAAAGATGAAAGAGGTACTTGCAAAACTGAACGCTTCGGGCCAAACTCAAGAGTTTGTCTGGCATTCTCGGAATTGCGCCCTTTCTTTTTTCAGCATGAATTTGCAAAACCGAACGAACCGCGGCCGGGCAGTTATCGTTCCCGCCGACGAAGACAAGGGATTGACCCTCGTTTTAGCTTATACCCCCGAACAACAATTCGAGCAGTTTCAAACGCTTATCGTTTCAGCATTGAATTCTTTTTCGCCGCAAAGCAATAACCGCAATATAAGCGGCATTTTAACCGATTACGGCTACCCGAAAACGGGATCCTTTCAAACGAATGTAAAAATCGGAAAAACCGAAATTCCCGTTGAATTGGACAAAAGCGACAGTGAAGCGCACAATGCGCTTATCGATATCGAATACGACGTCCTCATCCGCTTTGCCGACACGCCGCTGTGGAAAGAAGCGTGGCAGCGCTATTACCGCATGATTTACCGCGACGCATACAGGCGTTTGGAAAAAACCTCCTTTTCGGTTTACAATGCGCTCGAAACCGAGCTTAAAACGGAACTTAAAGCCGGAGAGGATTTCGACAAAAAATTGGCGCAAACGCTCTTGAGCTGGGTGCAGCTTTTTCCCTACGAGCGGGAGCGCAATGCAAGCGATTTTACCGGTCTTATCGACACGCTGACGGGAAGCGGTTCCGATTGCGACAGCCGCTCCCTTTTGCTCGCCGTTCTTATGGCGCACATGAATTACAAAACAATGCTGTTTATTTCGCCGCAGTACAGCCACGCCCTTTTCGGCATAGACATAGAAAGTTCAGGCGCTCATCTTGAACAGGACGGCACAAAGTATTTACTGGGCGAAACGACCGCACGCGTGGACATCGGCCTTGTCGCTCGGGAAATGAGCGATCTTACCAAGTGGTTCGGTATTGCGGGATTGGGAAAGTAAACCGTCAGTCTTCTTTTATAAGCAGTTCGTAGGCTTCCGCGGCGGATTTTACGGCCAAGAGCCCGGTGCGCAAATCGTTTTTTTTCAGTTTTGAACTGAAAAACGAAAGCGCTTGCAGGTAGTATGCATGCTGGTTGTAGGCGGCGGCGATCATAAACAAAAGGCGCACGGGCGTGTCGTCGATCGTTTGAAAATCGATAATATCCACCTTGCTTATGCCGACGGACATTACAAGATCGGTTACCGAAGTCAAACGCACGTGCGGAATCGCTATGCCGCGCCCGATAGCGGTGGACATCAGTTCTTCGCGCTTGAGAATTTCGTCGGCAAGTTCGTCGCCGTGCTTTATTTGGGGCGCCGTACTCAAATTCTTTGCCAATTCAAGCAGGGCGTCGTGTTTTGTGGAATGATTAAGAAATACGATTCTGTCCGGCGACAAAATATTCTTTACCTGTATCCGGTTTCCGGGCGGAACGCCTCTGTTCCCGGAAGAAAGGCGCTCGTTTACCCATTTTTCGATTTCCGTCTTTTTAAAGCGCCATACGGTACCGATTTTTCCCGACGGAATCTCACCTTTTTGCGCCCAATCGTACACGGTGCGCTCCGAAACACGCAAATACCTTGCTACTTCTTCAATAGTAAGAATATCATCTTCCACCGGAAACTCCTTTTGCATTTCGACGGATATACTTGTATTATTTTGCATATTTTACGCTTTTTTGTCAAGTATTGCGGAATGTTTACGGAGTGTTTTAATGCAGTACGCTTGTGTAGCGCCGTGCGCTTGCCCACATTTGCGTATTGCGTTATAATTTCGGTAAATTGCATTCTTCGAGGTTTGTATGGCAAAATATCCCTTTGAAACGATTGAACCCAAATGGCAGCGCTATTGGGAAGAAAATAAAACTTTCCGCGTAACCGAAGACCCGGCCGTTCCCGAAGACAAACGCGCCTACGTGCTGGACATGTTTCCCTACCCTTCCGCTCAAGGGCTGCACGTCGGGCACCCGGAAGGCTATACGGCTACCGACATTTACTGCCGTTATTTGCGCATGAACGGCTGCAACGTGCTCCACCCGATGGGCTTCGATGCTTTCGGTCTTCCCGCCGAAAACTACGCGATAAAAACCGGCACGCATCCGAGCATTACAACCAATGCCAATATCGAGCATTTTACGCGGCAAATCAAAGCCTTCGGTTTTTCGTACGATTGGGAGCGCTGCGTTTCAACCTGCAGTCCCGACTATTACAAGTGGACGCAGTGGATTTTTTTGCAGCTGTATAAAAAAGGACTCGCATACGAAGCCGAAGCGCCGATCAATTGGTGCCCGAGCTGTTTAACGGGGCTTGCAAACGAAGAAGTAAAAGACGGCAAATGCGAGCGCTGCGGAACGCCCGTTACGCGCAAAACGATACGCCAGTGGATTCTTAAAATCACCGCATACGCCGAACGCCTTTTGCAGGATTTGGACGGTTTGGATTGGCCGGAATCCGTCAAGGCTATGCAAAGAAACTGGATAGGAAAAAGCGAAGGCGCCGAAGTCGACTTTAAAATCGACGGCAGCGAAAACGATACGATTACCGTCTACACCACGCGGGCCGACACCCTTTTCGGCGCGACGTACATGGTTATCGCGCCGGAGCATAAACTGGTGGAAAAACTCACTTCAAGCGCGCAAAAAAAAGCCGTCGAAACCTACGTTGACCAAGCGGCAAAAAAAAGCGACTTGGAACGCACCGATTTGGCAAAAACCAAAACCGGCGTTTTTACCGGCTCTTACGTTATAAACCCCGTAAACGGCGAAAAAATCCCGGTATGGGTGTCGGATTACGTTTTGATTTCCTACGGAACCGGCGCGGTTATGGCAGTTCCCGCCCACGATGAACGCGACTGGGATTTTGCAAAAGCGTTCCATTTGCCGATTATCAAAACGGTCGCGTCAACCGAAGAAGTCGCCCGTATCGGAGACGGCGACGAAGCGCGGGGCGCCGCTATACTGCGCGAAGCCGGTCAAAAAGCCGAAGCGGGAGAGAGCGCCTCGTACGAGGATTTAAAAAAGCGCTTTCCCGAGATTTTTTCGACACCCGATCGTTGCACCGCCGCCGACGGCTACAGTATAAACAGCGGCATGCTCACCGGACTTCCGACGCAAAAAAGTAAAGAAACCATAACCGAACGGCTTACGCAAAAAGGATTGGGCAAAAAAGCGGTGAATTACAAACTGCGCGACTGGATCTTCAGCCGCCAGCGCTATTGGGGCGAACCGATTCCGCTCGTGCACTGCCCCGAATGCGGCTGCGTACCCTTGGACGAAAAAGACCTTCCGCTCGTGCAGCCGGAAGTACAGTCGTATCAGCCGACCGGCACCGGTGAAAGTCCCCTCGCCCACGTAAGCGAATGGGTGAACTGCACGTGCCCCCGCTGCGGCGGAAACGCAAAGCGCGAAACGAATACGATGCCGCAGTGGGCCGGTTCATGCTGGTACTATCTTCGCTATTTGGATCCGCACAATACAAAAGAGTTTGCCGCAAAGGACAAAATAGAATACTGGATGCCCGTAGACTTATATGTGGGCGGCGCCGAACACGCGGTTTTGCACTTGCTGTATGCGCGCTTTTGGCACAAAGTGCTGTACGATTTGGGCTTGGTAAACACAACCGAACCCTTCCGGCGCCTTATCAATCAGGGAATGATAACGTCCTACGCGTTTCAGCGGAAAAACAAAACCCTCGTCCCGACCGACGAAGTGCGCGAGGTTCCGGGCAAAAGCGGCGTATTTGAAGAAATCGCAACGGGCGAAATACTCGAACGCGTCATTGCAAAAATGTCGAAGTCGCTTAAAAACGTCATAAATCCCGATGAGGTTATAAAAGAATACGGGGCCGATTCGGTGCGCATGTACGAAATGTTCATGGGCCCGCTGGAAGTTTCAAAACCGTGGAGTACGCAGGGCCTTATCGGCATTCACCGCTTTTTGGAAAAAGTGTGGGCGCTCGGCGAAAAACCGCTGTCGAAAAACGAAGCGGGTGCCGACTTAACCAAGCTCCTGCACAAAACAATCAAAAAGGTAAGCGCCGACACCGCATCGCTCAACTTCAACACGGCAATAAGCCAAATGATGATATTCGTCAATGAACTTTCGAAGTTGAACGAACTGCCGGAAGCGGCGTGGAAAGACTTTGTCGTTATGCTGTCCGCGTATGCGCCGCACTTGGGCGAAGAATTGTGGCAAAAAGCAGGCGGAAAGGAAAGCGTTTCGCGCGCGATCTGGCCGAAATGGAACGAAGAACTGTGTAAAGACGATACATGCACCGTCGTTGTGCAGGTAAACGGCAAGATCCGCGATAAATTCGAAGCGGACGTGAACGAAAGCAAAGAAAATCTTGAAAAGACGGCTTTGGCAACCGAAGGCGCCAAGCGCTATCTTGAAGGCAAAACGCCCGCAAAGGTTATCGTCGTACCGAACAAGCTTGTAAACATTGTCGTACGCCCCTAAGCCGCTATCGTCCGGTTCCGCCTTAGCCGCCGTTTCTTTTTGCTATGAGTTTTCGGCCGCGTTCCACGCGTGGATAAATTCGATCATGTACTGCTGCACGTCGTTAAACCACTTTTGCTGAAAGCGCACGGCAAGCGGCCCCAGATAGCGGTAGTGCCAGCACTCCCAGCGGTAGCCGGTAATAAACTCGTAGCCGTCGGGAAACGAAAGCGACCAGCCGTATTTTCCCGCATTGGCGGTAAGCCATTTTCCCGCGTTCGTTTTTGCGTACTCGTCGGTAATCGAACCGAAATCGATAACCGTTCCCAATTGGTGCTGGCTCGCACCGGGCCGAGCCGATTCGCGGTCGGCGGCTTCTTTTCCCATTTGCGCAACGTTCCGTTCGTACAGCCTTTTTTGATAAGCGTAAGAGCGGTAAGTTGAACTGACCACAAGCGTTATTCCCTGATCGCGGGCGGCATGCGCCATGTGCGAAAGCGCTTTTTCAACGTCCGAACGCAAAGAAAGGTCGTTACGGTTTATAACGTAGGCGCCCGCGCGGGCACTTTCGGCGGTAAGCGGCACAAGAGACGGCGGCACAAAGTTTTCGTCGAGCAGCACCGTTTTATCCACGCGGATCAACAGATTGTCTGTATCGGCGTCAAGCACGGCGCGTAAATCGGCTAAAAACAGCGAACGGTTCGCAAGAATACGCTCGGCAAGCGTTGAGGCTTCCCCTTTCGCATCGGAAAACGGAAGATTGCCTGCCGTTAAAATCTTTGTAAGTTTTTGTTCGTCGGAACTTTGCGGGGAACTTTGCGCGGGCGTTTGCGCGGGCGTTTGCGCAAAAGCGGCGGCGCCGCTTTTGCGCGGCGAACAGGCGGAAAAACACAGCAACAGTGCACACGCGCTTAAAAGCGTACCGGAAAATCCCGCATAACGGGAAAAAATAGGGGAATAAGAACCGAAAACTTTCATCATGCAATCTCCGTTACCGAATGAATGCGCCTGAACGTATCGTCAAAGCCGGTTGCAGCCAACGCGTCCGTAACGGCGGCCGACGGTTTAAGCAAAAAAACGGTATGACTTTTGGGCTTTCCGTCGTTAAAACAGCCGAACAGCACGCTTAAGCCGCACGAATCGATCGCGCTCACCTTCGACATATCCAACACCAAGTGCGTTTCTTTAATAATTTCATACGCCCGCTTTTCGAATTCGGCAAAGGTATACGAGTTCACGGGGCCGGTCAATTCGAGCAAAATATAGTTCGGCGCGTTTTTTTCCTGAATAATCAGTTGTTCCATACATCATCCTCAATTTATTATGCAATCTTTATAATAAGAGCGCTTGCGTCTTCTTCCATTTCTTTATCGGCGAATTCACGCACAGCCGTGCGCAAAAGACCGCAGAGTTTTTCGGCAGGCTGTTTGATATTATCCAGCACCACGCGCTGAACACGGACCTTGCCGAACGAATCGCCGCGCAGCGATTTTGTTTCGAGAAGGCCGTTCGTAACGCCGACCAGAAGGTCGCCGGAAGACAGCTGCACTTTTTTAACCTTTATGAGTGAAGAAATCTCTTCGGCAAAGCCTAAAACCCTTCCTTCTCCCTGAATTTCGATCATATTGTTGTATGTTTTATTGTACATAAACAGTGCGGCAAGTGCGCAGTTCGCGTAATACACAATTTTCGACTGCATGTCGATAAGGCAAAACATGCCGGCAAAATACGTGCCGCGCGGCAGATTTTCTCTGATAAACGAATTTACCTTTTGTATCAGCGCTTTAAAATCCTTTGTTTCGGCCAAAAACACGGGAATCATGGTTTTTAAGATCGCCATAAGCATACTGGCGTTAAGTCCCTTGCCGCTCAAATCGCCGATAACGCCGATATACCGGTGCGCGTCGAGTTTTATAAAATCGGTAAATCCGCTTCCCAAAGAACGGGCGCTCAGCGAAAAAGAATCGGCGTCGCAGCCGCCCAGCGAAGGAACGTCCGTTTTTTTATGCAGCGATTCAATAACCTGCGACGAAAAGCGAATTTCGCGGCCGACAAGGTTTATAAGCTCTTCGTTCGCGATGTTTTTCAGATAATAACCGGTTAAAAAAAAGCGCGAATAGAGGGCGTTGAAGGTTTCGTAATCGTAATCGGTGTACGGCTGCTCCAGTTTTTTGGGGCCGAGCAGCACCATGCCGAACAGGTACGCGCCTTCATTCAGCAAAATCATAACTTCGCTGCCGGTTTGTTCGAATATGTCGTACAGCTTGGCCGCAAAGGGAGAAATCGCGTGGACGGTGTCGCAGTGCGTTTTGAATACGACGCGCCGCTGAATGTTCAGCAAAGACGAAAAAACGGAATTGTTTACATCCAGTTCGATTTTATTGCCGTTTGACGAATAACGCGTTATAAGCTTGTGTTCGTCGTTTTCGGTTAAGATGGCAACACTGGTCGCATTCAAATTCTTTTGCAGAATATGAGCAAAGCGCATGTCGATCTGCATGTCGATATCGCCGAAGTCCAAAGCCGCGAATTCCGCTTCCATTCGATCGGCATAGGACGAAACGCCGTATCGTTCCGACTGAAACAGCAAAATACGTATACTGTACGCGATAAAAAACAGCACCGCCGCGGAAGCTATCGCGAACAGAAAAAAAGCGGGGCGATTGTTTTTTATAAACGGCAAAAGCAGCGTAAAAGCAAAACCCGTTCCCACGGACGGAAGAATATACATTAACGTAAACATTCCGGCGTCACGAAAAGCGGCGGAAGCGTTAAGCAGCACGGAGTTCCGCTGTATGCGGTAAAACAAAAAGAGCACGAGCGCATAGGCAAACGGCAGCAACATGATAAACAAACCGTGCCCCGGGATCGTATTCGCTCTATAAATGAGAAGAAAGAACAGCTGTCCTGCAAGCAGCGAAGCGGCAAAAAGGAGCGCTTGCTGGCGCAATATGCGGCGTGCAAACAGTTCGTACTTAAAAAGCAGCACGAGAATCGATGCGAAGGGAAGCACGTAGATAACCACCGCCTTATAGAACGAAAACCACGTTATCGGCAAAAACCAAATCGACTTACTGACAACGACGATATTGCGGTCGGCATTAAACGAAAAAGAATCGAACAAAAAGAATACGACATAAAAAGAAAGCACCGTTGCCGCCAATATAACGATGCGCCACAACGCATCACGCTTAAAATCGGGAAAACGACAGCACCATACAAAAATCAGCGCGGACTCTACGGAAGGCAGCCAAAGAAAAAAGCGGCTGAAAGCGGCGGTGAGCCCCTGCTGATTCAAAAGCAAAAACAAAACGCACAATGCCCCGACCAGAGAAGATAGAGCCTGCAGCAAAAGCATGTTGACAAAAGACCGTGTTCTGCTGTCGGTAAGAGAAAGATCCATTAAAAACGAAAGCGAAAAAACCGCAATCGCGCACAAAAGGTTCAATATAAAAAAAATCATACGGCTTCTCCCACTTTAATCGCAAGCATTGTTATATCGTCGCGTATGCGCCCCTCGCCGCTGAATGCAAACACCAAATCGGACACATCGGTTATAAATGCGCGCGCCGACTTTACAAAGCTCTTTTTTAAGAGCCGCTCGTATTGTTCCGTATTTCCCAGCTCGACGCCCGTTTCGTTCATCGCTTCGGAAACGCCGTCGGAAGCGATAAACAGCATGTCGCCGGTATACAGTTTTTGCACGTTCGGTTTTATTTCTTCCATATCGATAATACCGACGAGGCTTGCGTTCGACTTTAAAGCGCGCAGCCTGCCTCCGTCGGGCGAACGCGAAATTAAAACGGGATCGGCCATCGATGCGTTTACGTATTCCAGTGTCATCTGACGCGTATCGATAATCGCGACGAACAAAACCGTATACTTATCTTCGAGGCTCATACTTTTTATGGCTTTATCGACCGACGATACGAGCAGGCTCAAGTTCTCTTTGTTTTTAATGGTTTTAACGGTATTCATAACCAACCCCATGATGAGGGCGGCCGACAAGCCCTTACCGGATACGTCGCCGAGCATAACCAGCGTTTTTTCGTTCGTAACGGGAAGCACCGTATAATAGTCGCCGGACACGTTTACCAGCGGCCGGTAAAAAGAAGCGATATCGAGCCGTTTTATTTTCGGCATTGTCTGCGGCAAAAAAGTTTTTTGTGTATCGGCTAAAAGCGCCCATTCTTTGGACAGGGAACTGATTTCAGACATCTTTGCGATGGTTTTTTCGCACAGCTGAAAACGCTTGAATTCGTCAACCAACTTGGGAAAAATAATCGGATCGAACAGACGCGTGTATCGGCAAAAAAAGTACGCATGGCGGCGGTCGGCGGCAATGAAAAAGCCGCGGGAAGCTGCGGGATCCGAAACAAGCCCCAATTCTCCGTCAAAGAAGTAACAGCCTTCCTCCCAATCCGCCCCGAAATTTAAAGCAAGTTTTTCGATCGTCTCTCCGGCGGACGCAATATGCGACGGACTGTTGTACAAAATTCTGTTTTCGTCCTTATCGACGTATAAAACGGAAATGCCGCCCCGATCTTCGCAAACGTCTCGCACGGCTTGTATAAAATCGTCGAGCGTATACGAAAAACGGAGGCGTTCGATAAACCGCGAAAGCAATCCCGTTTCGCCGTCGTACAAGCCCTTTCGTTCAATGCGTTCGGAAAAAAAAATGTCTGCGGCGTTGCGAGCGATAAAAAATATGCACACAATAAGAGAGGCCGCGACAAACGAAAAGAGGATACCGCTGTTCCACGTTAAAAAGAAAGCGACAACCGCAAAAGAAACGCATGCGCCGATAAATAATCCGATTTTCACGGAAATCTGTTTTGTTTTAAGCATATCGACTCCAAGTTTAAAATCCCGGAAAAGAATCGGTACTTTTATATATTTTCAACACGTTGATTATAACATTGTAAAGAGAAAATAACAAGATACGGATGAAAATCGGAAAATCAAAGTTGACGATTCGATTTATTATCGGAATGTCCCTTAATTCCTCTTTGTTAAATGACCTCTGATTAATTTTCCGGTTTTCCAACTGCGCGCAATTACAAAATCATCCTCATAAATTCAAAGACCGCCGTGTTCTATCCATCCATATGAAAATTTTGTATTGACAGTACAGCGCAGATAAATTAGATTGAATACAGGAGGATTTTATGAAAAGAGTTTTATTATTGTCGGCATTAATTTTAATGACGATTTTCAGTTCATGTAAGTTTGAGCCTAAAAAAGAAGGATGGGAAAAATTCGAGCCAGAGGTATTGTACTCAATTTCTTTTAAAGGACCTTTTACATCGGATCACAAAATGTCGTATTATAAAAATAAAACAGATTTAATCAGGGCTTATAATGCATGTGTCATTGATACATTTGATAATATTGAAAAAAATTGGAATGTTAATTCGAAACTTAAATTTCTGACATATTCATCAAGCTTTATAACCTGTTCTGAGCCGAATAGCACGCATGATAAGGTTGAAACTGTCACTGTAGAAGAAGTGAAACAAAAGCTTAAAAATTATAAAAGCAGCTATGATAATTCTTGTTTTGCTTTTATAGGTTTTTTTTATGGTGCTACAAAGATTGGAATTTATTATATTGAAAACGATGAATTAAAATATTGCTGGTATGATTCATTTAAGCACGGTAAATAATTATTTTTTGTAATTATGCAGTATTATCATACTAGGTTTCAAAATATAACACTGTCAAGCTGTACACTCCCTTAGGATACGGCAACCATACAGTATACTGTATGGACATGCTGTCTGTAAGGGAGGGGCTGTGCGATATCAGGGCTTCAGCATGAAAAAAGACTGTTTAAAACTTGCAAAATATGATAGAATTTTATCATGGTGGAAGGATTTTTTGAACAGATACCGGACAGCCGACAGGACTGGAAGGTTTTACACAATATTGATGAGATACTGACAATAGTAATGAGCGGCATAAGTGCCGGTGAGAACACGATACACGGGATTTATGCATTCTCCAAGATAAAAGAACAGTGGCTAAGAGAAAAAGTCAGACTGAAGTTACCGCACGGGTTTCCCTCGTACGACACAATCAGAAGAACGCTTGGAATGATTGACCCGAAGGTTTTCCAGAAGCTTTTTATCAAGTGGATTGAAGAAAAACTTGAGCTGAAAGAAGGCGAGTACATCAGCATTGATGGAAAAACCCTGAGGGGCAGCGGGAATGAGGAGAAAAATATCTTTCCTCTGCATCTTCTGCACGCCTATAGCCATAAGAATGGCATCGTAATCGGCCAGAAAGAATGTAAGACTGACAAGGAAAACGAAATCTCCTGCTGTCCTGAACTTCTGGATATGCTCAAAATCAAGGATGCGCTCATAACCACCGATGCGATGATGTGTCAGAAGGAAATCTGCAAAAAAATCATAGACAAAGAATGCGGCTATGTACTGGCCGTAAAGAAAAACCATCCTACGATGTTTGAAGAAATTAAGGAACTGTTCAAAGGCGCTCAGAGGAACTCGTGCCAGGTTTACGAAACTAACGACAAGGGACACGGTCGGATTGAAAAGAGGATTTATTACCTTGACACTGACATCAAATGGTTCTGCGAATTAAAAGAATGGCAGGGCTTGAGGGCATTCGGCAAATGCGACAGCCATGTAATCAAAAAAGGCAAAGAGACTGTCGAGTCAAGATATTTTATTTGCTCTGTTGAAGATGTGATGGATTTTGCGCAGGCGGTCAGAAATCACTGGGCAGTTGAGAACAATCTGCACTGGTGTCTTGATGTGATTTTCAGAGAGGATGAATGTCCTATTCTCGACAGAAACACTGCGCAAAATATCGCGATCATAAGAAGGATAATCTACAACAGAATCAAAATGCAGCTTAAACCAAAAGAACAGCTGTGCTTTGGTAAACGTTCCTGTATGTACGATGACAACTACAGATTAAGGATTTTGTTTTCTCATGCGTAAGCCCTGCGCAGACCATTGACGAACTTGTTGAAACAACCAGACAAAACGAACGCTTTAGGAGCTTGTATATGTCATTAAATATTCATAAAGATGATTTACTTAGACAGGGTTCCCTTATAGGCGAAAAAATCGGATTTGAAAAGGGTGCCTATCAAAGTAAACTCGAAACGGCAAAGTTGATGAAAGCGGAAAACTGTAAGGTTTCCTTTATTCAGAAGATGACCGGTCTTTCCAAGCAAGAAGTCGAAAGTATTTAAGTTAAATATTTTGTCTGACTTCTTTCCCCTCTACACAAAGCGCATTTTGTGCTATACTTACAGCATGTCGTTACGAAAAACAAAGATTGTCTGTTCAATAGGGCCCGCAAGCAACAACGATGCTATTGCCTCAAAGATGATACGCGCGGGTATGGATATCGCGCGCTTTAACTTTTCGCACGGTACGCACGAAAGCCAAAAAGAGATGATGGAGCGCATCCGGCGCCTGTCACGCGAAATCGGCAAGCCCGTCGCGCTTATGATGGATTCCAAAGGCCCGGAAATCAGAACGGGTATCGTGCCGGACAATAAAACGATTACGATACACACGGGCGAGCGCGTCGTCGTTACCGCCGACGACAGTCCCGTTACGGCGGCAAACGGAAAGGATGCGGCGCATATTTCGCTTTCGTGGCGCGACTTGCCGAACCGTATAAAACCGGGGCACAAAATCCTCGTTGCCGACGGCCTGCTCGAACTGGACGTCGAATCCTCCGACGGAACAAAGGTTTTGTGCACGGCGGCGAATACGGCGACTATCGGAAGCAAAAAAAACGTCAATCTCATCGGATTGCACGCGGGGCTTCCGATTATGAGCGAACAGGATAAGGCCGACATCGCGTTTTCCGTACAGATGAACTGCGACTTTATCGCCGCAAGCTTTACGAGCTTTGCGAGCGAAGTGCACGAAATACGGCGCTATATCGAATCGCTCGGCTCGAATATGAAAATTATTGCCAAAATCGAAAACGAAGAAGGACTCGACAATATCGCCGAAATCGCGCAGGCGGCAGACGGCGTTATGGTTGCGCGCGGCGATATGGGTGTGCAGCTTCCGATCGAGCGCATTCCGCTTGCGCAAAAGCGCATCATCGAAGAGTGCCGCAGGGCGGGAAAGCCGGTCATCACCGCGACGCAAATGCTCGACTCGATGATCGTCAATCCTCGTCCGACGAGAGCCGAACTGACCGACGTTGCGAACGCCATCTTTGACGGCACGGATGCGGTTATGCTTTCGGGGGAAACGGCAAACGGCGCCTACCCCGCCGAGGCGGTCGAAACGATGGCGCGCATTGCGGAAACGGTCGAAGACAGCGAACAGTACTGCAAGCGCATAAAAGCCGCACTGCCGCAAAGCGACGCCGATGTAACTATCGGCAAAATTATGGCGCAAATGGCGTACGAAACGGCGGATAAAATCAAAGCGCTCGCGATTGTCGTTCCGACGATGAGCGGGAATACCGCGCGCATGATAAGCACCTTCCGCCCCGAACAGGCGATTCTCGCCGTTACGCCCGACACGCAAGTACAGCGGCAAATGCTCCTCAACTGGGGCGTCTTTCCGCTTCTTTCGAAAGCGGTTGACGACAGCGAAGACATGGTGCAAAACGCCGTCAAAATTGCGCTCGACAACGGTTTTGTGCGCCAAAGCGACCGGATCATCATCTGCGCGGGCATTCCGATTGTAAGTCCCATTCCCGTAAACACGATCCGCGTGCTGCTTGTCGGCAACGTTCTGGCAAGCGGACGTTCGGGCGGTTCAAGTTCCGAGTCGGCCCGCGTTTCCGGAAGAATCGCAAAGGCATCTTCGCCCGAAGAAGCCGTTTCGGCAATTCGGCGCAAAACGGGCGAAATTCTCGTGTGCCCTACCCTCAACGAAAACTGGATTCCGATCCTCCGCCTCGTTGACGGCGTCATCTGCGAAGGCACGAACGAAATTCCTTCCGACACGATGAAATTGATTAACACGAACATCGTTTGGATAAACGAAGCGGGAAAAGCCGCCGGCACTTTGGAAACGGGGCTCACGGTTACAATCGACAGCAAAGATTTGCTTATATATGAAGGAAGAATATAGCGATGGAATCGAAAAACCGAAAAAAAATCAGCCTGACGCCCGCCAACGTGTTGACGGCCGCATGCATCGTGTTGCTGCTGATTATTGCGGCAACGGGTTTTTATATTGTCGACGGAACCGAACAAGCCGTCGTTACCCGTTTCGGTAAATATTATACAACGCAGGAACCGGGACTGCGTTTTAAAATTCCCTTCGGCATAGACAAAAATTACAACGTGCCGGTACGGGTCGTTCAAACCGAACAGTTCGGCTTTACGACCGTATCGTCGGGTCAATCGAACCGCTACCAAAACGGTATAACAAAAGAATCGACCATGCTCACCGGCGATTTGAATATCGTAGACGTTGAATGGATTATTCAATACCGGATCATAGATCCCGCCGCATGGCTTTTTAACGTACAGGAGCGCGTGCAGACGATCCGCGACATTTCGCAGTCGGTTATAAATACGCTGGTCGGAGACCGCGCCATTTTGGACGTTATGGGTTCGGCACGTTCTTCCATCGAAGAAGCGGCAACCGAACTGATGAACGAAAACTTCAATCAATTCGGTTTGGGCATAAAGGTGATTACCGTTCGATTGCAAAACATCGTGCCGCCCGTGGGCGTCCAAGATGCCTTTGAAGACGTAAACCGCGCGAGCCAGGACGCCGAACGCTACATCAACGAAGGGAAGGAAGCGTATAAAAAAGAAATTCCGCTTGCACAGGGAAAGGCCGAACAGCAAATACAAAGCGCCGAAGGTTATGCGGTAAAGCGCGTGAATCAGGCACGCGGCGATGTGGCCCGCTTTAACGCCGTGTACGCCGAATACCGCAAATCGCCTCAAATAACCAAAGAGCGTTTGTATTTGGAAACGATGGAACACGTATTCAACGCAAAACAAAATCCGCTTCTCATAGACGGAAAACTTACGAACGTGCTGCCCATAAAAAATCTTGACGGGAAAAAAGGAGGCGAACAATGAAAACCAAAAATCTGTACATCGGCCTTGCAGCCGCAGCGGCAATTCTCATCGCCTTTTTAATGCTCGGCCCCCTGTACGTTATACAGGAAGGCTCGCAAGCCGTCATCACGCGCTTCGGCGAAATAGTGGGAACGCGGACACAAGCGGGCTTATACGTAAAACTTCCGCTTATCGATACGGTTACCGTGTACCCAAAACTGATTTTATCTTTGGACGGGGACGCCCAGCGCATTCCCACAAAGGAAAATCAATTCATTATCGTGGACACGACGACACGCTGGCGCATTACGGATCCTAAACTGTTTTACCAGTCTTTTAAAACGCTGAACGCCGCGTACAAGCGCCTGAGCGACGTTATCGATTCGGCAACACGGACGATTATTACGCAAAATCCGCTCAGCGAAGTTGTGCGCACGTCGAATCAAATCAACGACAAAATAAGGGCCGAAACGGAAGCCGCGGACAATGCGGCCGACCTGTCGTCCCAGCTTGCAATCGATTCGCTCGTAAACGCAAACACGCTCGTGGAACAGGTTACAAAGGGACGGCGCCAGCTGAGCATAGAAATGGCAAACGAAGCGCGCAAATTGGCCGGCGAATACGGCATTGAATTGATCGACATAGTTCCGCGTCAAATAAAATATTCGGACGAAATGACCGAAAGCGTGTACAACAGAATGATTACCGACCGCAAGCAGGTTGCCCAAGCCTACCGCTCGTGGGGCGAAGGCAAAAAAGCCGATTGGCTGGGACGCTTGGAAAAGGACAAAAATACGATAGAATCCGAAGCGTACCGCAGATCGGAAGAAATCATGGGAGAGGCGGACGCTCAAGCCGCGCAGATTTACGCGCAAGCCTATTCGAAGGATCCGGGCTTTTATACGTTTTGGAAAAGCATGGAATCGTATAAAAATACCGTACCGAACTTTGATGCCGCATTCAGCACCAATATGGATTATTTTAAATATTTATACACGCCCAATGCGCGCTGACGATGAATGAGGAATTAAAGTAACACGATGAATACCGATGACGTTGTACATATCGGCCGCGATTCCATAGAAATCGACAGCGGCTTAAATGAACAGGATTTTGCGCGCTCGCGATCGGGACAATACATGAGCGAAACGGGCTTTGCGTGCACGCCGGAGCCGAACGCACCGAACGCTTCGAACGACAAAGCACGTTTCCGCATCGAAGACTTCCGCTTTACCGGAACGCGGCTCGGAAAAAACGGAACCGTGATTTTATGCGCTCCCTCTTTTGCAGGCGATTGTCTGCTTTCGCTCATACAAAACGCATTGCCCGCACATGCCGGAACCGCTGCCGCCGACAACGCCGGCGCCGATACCGCCGTTGCGCAAAAAAAAGCTCTGCAAGCGATTTATGCCGCGTCAAGTGCGGCGGAATATCTTTTAAAGCAGAATAAAAATTTTGTAAACTGCGGGCCTGCCGGCATCATTGTATCGGAAAACGGTTCGGTGCTGTTTTTGCCGCCGACCCTTTTTGAGCGCAGTATGCTTTCCCGAAGCGGAAATGAGCGCGCATTTTTATACGGCTCGTGGATCGCGCCGATTTCGGATAGGGGCGCGAGCGTGCGCTTTACCGTCGCGGCCTGCGCCTATGCGGTAATGAGCGGCAAGCGGCCATTCGAGCAGGAAGATGAAGAAAAGCGCGGCGAAGATTACCTCGACAACAATTTTATTCCGCTTGCCTATCTTATTGCCGCCGAAAACGACAAAACAAAAGCGCTGCTCCGGACTATCGACGGCGCGTTATCCTGTAAAACACAGTACACAAAAGGCGGCTTGCAAAGTGCGCGCCCTTCGCAAAGCGCCGGAGCGGCAGCAGCGTCCGCAAAGGCGCCGGCCTTTTTGCCGCCCGACTTTACCGACCTTTTGACGGCGGCAAGTGCATACGGTAAAACGGATGCGGCGGCAACCGCAAAAAAAGAATTGGACGAAAAACGCACGGCCTTTATTGCACAACGGCACAAAACCGTAAAGCGCCGCCGCTTTATGCGCAGGCACGGCGTAAAGCTGGCCGTCGCCGCCGCGGCGGTTTTGATTGCCGCCGTATCGGCGGTCGGCATAGTTAAATCGAACAACCGGCTCACAACCGAAAACATGACGGCGATGGAAGTCGTGCGCACGTTTTATTCGGCTTTGCACAACCTCGACACGCTTACCATGGACAGCTGCGGAAGCCGCAAAGCGCTGAAAAACTATTCGAATATGGCGGCAACCCTCTTCGTTACGGGTAAAATGCGCCAAGCCTACGAAAACACGCCGTCTTTTTTAACGCCCGAACAATGGGTTGCCTCGGACAATCCGCTCGATTATTGGGTATTCGGCTTAACTCATCTAACCGTTGAATCGGAAGATCCGGCAGCCTATGCGCAAAACGCGCATAGAGGCGATACGGCGCAGATTAGCGCCCGCTTTTACATCTTGGCCGAAGAGGGGCAGCATAATTACCGCGTCGCCGCGTATACCGACCGCCTTATGCTGGAATACGGCAAAAAATACTGGCAAATAACGCGGATAGACAGCCGAAGCGAAGACGTCGATTTTGACGCCGAACTTTTTGTGCAGCGCCTCGCCTCGGAGGGTATTCGGCAAATCAAAGACGATTACCCGTGGCTGCCCTGATATAACACCGCTTGCTTATCGGCCTTGCAGTTTGCTCAGCTCGCAGGCGATTTGAGCGCCCAAACGCGCGTTGTTGTATACAAGCTGAATGTTTGCGCTCAAGCTTGCGCCGCCGGTAATTTTTTGAATTTCGTCCAACAAAAAGGGCGTCGTCTTTTTGCCTTTAATGCCGAGTTTTTTCATCTTTTCGAGCGCCGCTTCAATCGAAGAAGAAATATATGCGCTGTCCATTGCGTATTGTTCGGGGATCGGGTTTGCCGCAACCATACCGCCCTGCAAGCCCATTCCAAGTTTTGCGTTAAACGCTTCGGCAATCTCTTTGGGGCTGTCCATGCGGCAGTCGGTTTTAAAACCGCTCGAGCGCGTATAAAAGGCCGGTAATTCTTCGGTTTGATAGCCGACAACGGGCACGCCGCGCGTTTCCAAATATTCGAGCGTCAGTCCCAAATCCAAAATGGATTTGGCGCCGGCACATACGACCAGCACATTTGTCTTCGCAAGTTCTTCAAGGTCGGCGGAAATATCCATCGTTGTTTCCGCCCCGCGGTGAACGCCGCCTATGCCGCCGGTTGCAAAAACGCGGATGCCGGCCATCGCGGCGATAATCATCGTGGATGCAACCGTTGCCGCTCCGTCTTTGTGCTGCGCCGCTAAAACACACAAATCGCGGCGGCTTGCTTTGGTAACGGCAAAACCCTGTTTTCCCAAATAATCGATTTCGTCGCGGCTGATTCCCGCCTTCAAACGCCCGCCGATAACGGCAACGGTCGCGGGAACCGCACCGTTTTCTCTGACGATTTTTTCGACTTCAAAAGCCGTTTCGACATTTTGCGGATACGGCATTCCGTGAGAAATAATCGTCGATTCCAAAGCGACAACCGGCTGACCGTTTTCGACGGCCTTTTTCACTTCCGGCGCTACGTCAAGGTATTTCACGTATTCGTTCATAAAGCACTCCTTCCGATATATTTTCGTTTACCGCTTCTTCGGTTTCCAAACAAAGAGAAGCGGCGGCAATTCCCGCTTTCACGCTTTCGCGCAAACTCATATTTTTTAATATCGACCACGCGATAGCCGCAGTCTGACTGTCGCCCGCTCCGGTCGTATTTTTTATGAACTTTCCCTCGCTCATAAACGAAGGGATTGTAAGATGCTCCGCCTTGTCGGCGCAAAACAAGCCCTCAGCTCCCAACGAAATATACACGCGCTGCACACCTTTGTTGAGCAAAAAAGAAGCGTATTCTTTCGCTTCCGATATAAGGTCTTTTTTTGATGAAAACGATTCCGGCGGCAAAAACGGCGCACCGTCGCACAAAACCCGCGCTTCAAGTTTATTCGGCGTAACGGCAAACAGTTTATGCAGTACCGGCAACAGCTTTACGGCCTTGTGCGCCGAAACCGGTTCGGCAATAACCGGAACGCGGCTGCGGTTCGCCAAAAATTCAATCGTTTCGGCAGGAATATTCGTGTCTACAATGCACAATGCCGATTTGTCGATGAGCGGCAGTTTTGTTTCGATAAACGAGCGCGACAAATGCGCATAGATGTCCATATCGTTTACCGCCATAAACATATCGCCGAAATTATCGTTTATGCATACATAGGATGAGCTGACTTCACTTTCCACCGTAAGCGAAGCGGATATATCGATTCCGCATTCAAGACATTTTTGCTTTAACATGGGAGCGTAGGTGCCGCCGCCGAACACGCTGATAAAATGCACGGGAACTCCGAGCAGGGCCAAATTGCACGCAATGTTAAAGCCCACCCCGCCGGCACATACGCTTATTTTGCCGGGATTGGAATCCGATTGGCGCAGCGAAACCGACGGCGTCGCTTTTATATCCACATTGACGGCACCGACTACGGTAACCGGCTGCAAGCGGCTTACAACATAGCCCTTGCCCAAAATCAAGCCCTTTTTTATTAAATTGGAAATGTGAACCGAAGCGCCCGAACGGGTGATGCCCGCCTTTTTTGCAAGCTCTTCCTGCGAAATAAGAGGATTTTCCCGTATCCACTGCAAAATCTGCCGCTCGCGTGCGGTTACGTTTTTCATATAAGCATATCCTTATTTAAAACAAGCATATACTCAAACCGACAAAAAGTCAAGTTGCCTGCAGGAATTCCGTATAAACGCAAATCGGCAAAAAAATGATTTATTTCCGGTAAAAGCGTGTGAAAAGCAACCGTTCAGGCAATTCGCTTCGCTCATAAGCCATTCACGGTCGCTTTTCACACGAGCTTCTCATAAACATATATTTTTTGAACACTTTTCGCATCCTGAACCCCTGCCCGCTTAAAAGGGGAATTTTTTGAGTCAAAATCTCCGTGCTTATCAACTTGACATTACGGAAGTATTCGGTAAAATATGTATTTATAAGGAGAACACTATGAAAAAGAAACTCACAATTTTAACGGTGATTATCGTTGCCGCCCTTTTTATGTATGCGGGCTGCGATCTTTTAACGGGGACTTACCGCGACGATATCCGCATACCGAGTTCCGACGGAGTGCTCACACTGGCGGTGTTCCGCTATAATTTTATTACGAGATCGGGAAAATATAGAATCGAAAAGTCGGATCATATGCGGATAGAAAGCGGCAATATAAAAATCTACGGTTGGACAGAAAAAAGAGTTATACTGTCGAATCGAAGATTGCCCGGCGGAGGCAGCAGTCTGGACTATATAGAAACTATGTATGATAATAAAATAATGCAATATTATACAATTGCAACTTTCGACCTCTCGCCCTTGCTTTAATTATAAGCTTTTTACAAACAGCCGTAGAGCAAAGAACATATGCAGTACCGAAGCGAACACGATTCAATGGGAGAAGTTTTAGTCCCGAAAGATGCGTATTGGGGCGCACAAACCGAACGCAGCAGGCAAAATTTTAAAATCGGAGCGGGAATCGAAACGATGCCTGCCGAAATAATCCATGCCTTCGGCGTGCTGAAAAAGGCGGCCGCGCGCGCAAACGCACGGCTCCTTCCGCACAAAATGAATGCCGAAAAACTGCGCGGTATAGAAAGCGTATGCGATGAAATTTGCAGCGGAAAGTTGGCCGCCGAATTTCCGCTTGTCGTGTGGCAGACGGGAAGCGGCACCCAAACGAACATGAACGTGAACGAAGTTATCGCAAACCGTGCGAACGCTCTTGCCGGGAAAAAACTCCTCCACCCGAACGACGATGTGAACATGAGCCAATCGTCGAACGACACGTTCCCGACGGCGATGCACATCGCCTTTGTTCTTTCGATCGAACATAAACTGATTCCCGCCGCACGCGCTTTGGTTCAAACCTTCCGCAAACTCGAAAAAGAAAACCGGCATATTATCAAAATAGGACGCACGCACTTACAGGACGCCGTTCCCATCCGTTTTTCGCAGGAAATAAGCGGCTGGCGTTCATCGCTCGAACAGGATATTGCATTGCTGAATCTGTCTTTAAAGCCGCTGCGTTCCCTTGCACTCGGCGCGACGGCGGTCGGCACGGGATTGAACGCGCCCAAAGGCTTTGCAAAAGAAGCGGCGCATCAAGCCGGCGAAATTGCGGGCAGCACTTTTAAACCGGCGCGAAACAACTTCCATGCGCTTACAAGCAAGGATGAAGCGGTGTTCGCGCACGGCGCCGTAAAGGCCCTCGCCTGCGACATGATGAAAATCGCAAACGACGTGCGCCATTTGGCGTCGGGCCCCCGCTGCGGCTTGGGGGAAATCTTCATTCCCGAAAACGAACCCGGCTCTTCGATTATGCCGGGAAAGGTGAACCCGACGCAAGCCGAGGCGGTAACCATGGTTGCCGTTCACATTATGGGAAACGACGCCGCACTTTCAATCGCGGCAAGCCAGGGCAATTTTGAATTGAACGTATTTATGCCCCTTATTGCGTACAACTTTTTGCAGTCGGTGCGGCTTTTATCGGAAGCGATTCTATCGTTTACGGAACACTGCGCATCGGGCATTCGGGCGAACAGGGAACGCATGAAGCGCAATGTCGACAATTCCCTCATGCTCGTTACCGCACTCAACCCGCACATCGGCTACGAAAAAGCGGCAAAGGCCGCACAAAAAGCCCATCGCGAAAACATCAGCCTCAAACAGGCGTGTACGGATTCGGGCTTTTTAACCGCCGCCGAGTTTGACAAACTGGTACGGGCTGAAAACATGGTGTAAGCGGAATCAGCTCCACAACAGCCAGAGCACAAGGGCGGCAATTCACTACCCTCACTTATATACAAATATATTTTCGACTTTAGCTTTATTATGCAGTCTGTATACATCAAAGTCGGCATCTATACTGATTATGCGGCGTATTCCTCTTTCTTCTGCCGCTACAACTAATGTTGCATCCGCAAAGTCCATCGGTCTATCACAATATTTTTTTGTCAGCTCTATTATTCGCTTTATATCAGTCTGCTTGATTTCATGAATGATAACGCCTTCTTTCATGACCCAGCTTAAAAAATTAATTTGAACTTCCATATTGAAATCAAGCATATACATTGCTTCCGTCAATACTGCCGTAGTGGATATAAAACGATAATCGGTATTTTTGATGAATTCTACAATAGCGCGATGATATTTATCATCCCTATCAAATAAAGCGATAAGCGGCCCGGCATCAATGAGAACCGTATTTACCATGCAGCTTTTCCTTTATTTTTTTCTTATATGAAACCGACAAATCACCGCGGCCGCTGCCGTATTGTCCGAAATACATTTTTCCCGATTCATATGAACTCATTCCCGAATCTTCCGTATGGAAAAAAATATCAAGCGCTTCTTTTATCAACTCGCTTTTGTTTTTTTCCTTTAGAGCGGACAATACATTCAGTCTTTGTTCATATTCAAGCGGTAATCGTACGGTAGTCATAGGCACACCTCCGTATTACAAATGTAATACAACCATTGCCGCTTGTCAACACTCGATTTGCGGAATCAGCTCCACAACAGCCAGAGCACAAGGGCGGCCGAAGCGGTGGTAATAAGCGTAAACGGAACGCCGATTTTGCACCAGCCGGCAAACGACAGAGGGCAATCGTGCTTTTTTAAAATTCCCATCGCGGCTATGTTTGCCGAAGCGCCGAAGGGCGTCAAGTTGCCGCCCATGCAGGAACCGACCAACAAGGCAAACATATACAATTCGCTTTTTAAGCCCATATCCTGCGCAAGAGTCGCGGCAACCGGCAGCATAACGATAATATAAGGCACGTTGTCGACAAAGCCCGAAATCAAAACCGATACGAAAATGATAACAAAAAAACCCGCGATTTTATTATCGCCGATGACGCCGCGTAAAAAAAGCGCGAAGTCTTCGAGCAAGCCCGTTTCGGAAATGGTGCCGATGACGACGAAGATTCCGATTAAAAATCCGATGGTTTCCCAATCGAGTTCTTTTACAAGCACGGCCGTTTTGCGAAAACCCTCTTTGCGCACAAGATAAAACCACAATAAACCGCCGACACCGAGCAAAAGCACGATGAGCCCCGAATATTCAATATGAAAAAACGAACAAAAAGCCAAGGCGGCTATCATAACAAGCAGCAAAACGGTCGGGAACAGAGAAAGAACGGGCGCACGCTCAACTTTGATTTTTTGCTTTCCGGCTTTCGCAAAATACAGATAAAAATACAAAGCGCCGGCAATCATGCCCGCCTGCACGACAAAGAAAATCGACATGCGCCCCTGATACACAAAAAAGTCGTTAAATCCGTAACCGGCATAAGACGCGAATATCATCGAAGGAGGATCGCCGACCAAGGTTGCCGTCCCCTGCAGGTTCGCCATAACGGCAAGGCCGGTCATAAAATACACCGGCGTAATGCGCAGTTTTTTACACACCGAAAGCGCAATGGGCGCCATAACCAGCACGGTCGCAACGTTTTCGACAAAGGCCGAAATAATACCGGTCATAACCAAAACGGCGGTAATGGCGCTTCCCGTATTCGGCATCGAATCGATGATCGTATCGGCAAGGCGGTTCGGAACGCGCGAATACAAAAAAAGCTCGGCAATAATGAGCGAGCCGATATAGATGCCTAAAATATTCCAATTTATAAGCGTTAAAAGCGCGTGGGCGGCGGGAACCGCACCGATAACGATAACCAGCGCGCCGGCACCAAGCGAAATCCAATGTTTTTTTGACGGAAATATAACGACAAAAACATACATAAGCGCCGCGAGCGCCAGAACAATCCACTTCATTTCCATGCCACATTCTCCCCTGCCCGTCGGCTACAGACACTGTTTTGCCGAGTAATGCCGCTATAATAACCGTTACGGCACAGAGAATCAAGTATGAATCGGCCGTTTGAATCGGTCGTTTTAAATCGAGTTTTATACGGTTGCCCGGTTCTTTAGTAGCGGATTGCGACTCCAAGCCCCAAACGATCGGCGCCGACTGCGGGCACCAGCGTCACCTTTGTTTTCAAAAGGAGGGCGTCTTCCAGCTTTTTATTGTGCGAAGAAGCAAAAACAATCGGCCTGACGATGCCGAATATCCAAGAGCCGAGACAAAGAGCACCGCCCGATACGAACAGAGCCGCCGCGGTATCGGGATTTGTCTTAAAAAGAATTAAGCCCGAAGTGATACAGCCGATTCCCGCAAGCCCCGTGCCGAGGTTGATAAGACCGCCTGCCGTATCGTGCTGTACAAAAGAGCCGATACCCAAATTCGGCGGAATGCCGATAAAAAAAGAAAACGCATTTAAAGCGACGGACGGAAGCGCGTCGGTTTTGCCCTTTTTATAGAGCGCGGCGCGTTCGTGATAGGGAATTTCGAGCGCCAGCTTTTGAATGTCCGCCTTATTCGCATCGAGATCTTTCATCAATATGTCGATCCGCGCGACATTGTCGGCAACCGTATCTTCGTTGTATACGGCTTCTTGAGCTTTCGCTTCCTGCAAAAAAATGCCGGCACAAATAAAGGCTGCGGCGGCAATAATAAACGTTTTTTTCATATTCGTCCTTCCGGCTTTTATTTTGAAAACGCTTCGTCGATTCGGTCGATAAGATCGCGCGTAACGGTAAACCGTTTAACCGAGCCGTCGTCGAGCGTAATTTCCAAAAGGGCTTTCGAATCATACAGCGCTTGTAAAACCTCTTCAATGCGTTCTTTTTCAAGGGTCGTCGTTACGCGTAAAAGGCCTTCTTTTTTGCTGCGTCTGAGCATCGAAAGATTTTGTAATTCCGCGACGGCCGAATCGGTCAACACAAAACGCGCGGCGGAAATAAACGCGTCGGTTTTGCAGTTCAGTGTAAAATTGACATACGCATCGGTAACGTATGCGCGGCCGTCTTTTTGATAGGTAAAATCGATAAGTACAAAGGCTTTATCGTCTTTGTCCGCACAAATCATTTTTGCCGGCCGCAGATAATACTGCAGATAACCGGAAGATGCGTAGGTAACGAGGACTTTTTCGTTGCCGGATGCATGCGGAATCATCATACAGCCCGAAAGAAAAAAACAGATACATACGCTCGCTAAAAGAATTTTTATTTTTATTATTTTTATTTTCATCGTATGATATGGAATGTTATAAAGCAAAAAAGAAAAAGGGACCGAAAAAGCCGCAGACCGTTAAAGCCTGCGACGATTTCGGCACCCTTACGGTTTCCTTAGTCTCCGGAAACAACCGTGGTTACGGTGCAGTAAGGAATAATGGGGCTTGCGGGCCAATTGATACGAATATCGACCGTTCCGACTTTTTTGATGCCGCCGTTTTTAGCAGCCATCTGAACGCCGCCTTCACCTTTCAACGGGAAACAGAAAACAAAACTCTGAGAAGCTTCACCGACTTTTGAACCTACCGTACCGGTAGCACCGGCATCGAAGGGCATCGTCGTGGAGCACGCGGCAAGCGCAATAAGAGCAAGAGCGCATACCAACACCAATACAATTTTCTTCATAAAGAAAACCTCCTATAAGATATACTACCATTATAATTCGTTTTGGATAAAAATCAAGAGGCAAACAAAATAAATTAAAAAAATGAATATCCGTAAAAAGATTCCGATTAAAAAAAACTTCCCCTCTTGACTTTTTTAGCGCGCTTCGGTATAGTACATATCGTTCGTAAAGGCTAGGTTTTCTGCCGGCTAAGGGCGAGAGTGGTGAAATTGGCAGACACGCCGGATTTAGGTTCCGGTGCCCTAGGCATAAGGGTTCAAGTCCCTTCTCTCGCATAGTCGTTTAGACCGTGCGAAGCGCTTGATTGGTTTTTACTTGCGGGAATAGCTCAGTGGTAGAGCGCCACCTTGCCAAGGTGGATGTCGCGGGTCCGACTCCCGTTTCCCGCTCGAAGCGAAAAGCGGTTCGGAGTAATCTGAATCGCTTTTTTTTTACAAAAATTATTCTTTAAAGTTAAAGGTTCCGGGAAAACCGGAAAAAGGAACCGCTGTGAATACGACAAAAAAAATCGAAAAACTTGAAAATTCGGCAGTAAAACTGACGGTAACAGTTCCCCAAAAAGAAGTGCAGGACAACTATAATCAAATCGTAAACAAATATGCAAAGACAATTCAGATTCCCGGCTTCCGCAAAGGTAAAGCGCCGGTAGCCGTTTTGGAGCGCAAATTCGGCGAAGCGTTAAAAGCCGACATTGCATCGGATATTATCGAAAAAGCGCTCGAAGAGGTTTTTTCCGACATCGACAAAAACGACGAAGCAAACCGTCCCCTGCCCTACGCGCAGCCGAAAATGGACGAAGCGCCCAAACTCGATGTAAACAGCGATTTTTCGTTTTCGCTTACCTACGACGTTATGCCGCAGGTCGACGTAAAGCATATTGAGAGCGTAACGATAAAAGAACCGCAGGTAAAAATCGGAGAAGCGGAATTAAAAGAAGAATTGGAAGCGATCCGCGAGCGCAACGCCGTCGTTATCGATAAAAAAGATACGGAAGCTGCCGCCAAAGGCGACATCGCGACGGTCGATTATTGGGAAATCGATGATGACGGAAAAGAAGTCGACAAAAGTAAGCGCGAAGACTTTACCTTTACGATCGGCAGCGGGCAAAACATCTATCAATTCGACGACGATATTATCGGCATGAAAAAGGGCGAAACGAAAACGCTTACCAAATCGTGGGACAAAGAATACGAAGACAAATATCTTGCCGGCAAAACAAAAAAAATCGGCGTAACGCTTAAAACTTTAAAATTGCGCAAACTGCCCGATTTGGACGATGAGCTTGCTCAGGACGTAAACGAAAAATATAAAACGCTTGCCGACATGAAAGCAGACATCACGAAAAATCTTGAAGCGGCTCTTGCAAACCGCTTGCGCGAAATTAAAGCGAATGCTCTTCTCGAACAGCTGGTCGAAAAAAATCCGATTACGCTCCCCAAATCCATGCTCGATGCCGAAATCGACGCACGCTGGCGCATGACGGCTCAGCGTTTTCAAACCAGCCCCGAACAGCTTGAAAAACTGGTCGCATCTTCGGGTCAAACGAAAGAAGAAATGCTTAAGCAATGGGCCGGCGATTCGGAAAAAATGCTTAAAAGCCGCCTGATTGTCGAAAATCTTTTAAAGGCGCGCAATATCGCCGTAACGCCCGAAGAAGTCGAAGCCGAATACGCAAAAATCGCCGACGGGGCGGGAATTTCGCTTGAAGAAGTGAAAAAACACTATGCGGATGCGTCGAAAAAAGAGTATCTTATAGACGATATGAAAGAGCAAAAACTGTATGCGCAGTTGTTTGAACAGGTAAAAATCACCAAAGGCGATAAAACAACCTTTGCCGATTTGTTCAAAAAATAAAACGGATATTTTCCGGACGGCATACCGAGGGTCAGTATGAATGAAAAAATGAGCAGCCTTGTTCCCTATGTCATCGAACAGACGGGCAATGCGGAACGATCGTACGATATTTTTTCGCGGCTTTTAAAAGACCGTATTATCTTTGTGGACGGCGAAATTACCGATGTAACGGCCGATCTGGTCGTAGCGCAAATTCTTTTTTTGGAATCGCAAAACCCCGACAAAGATATCAGCATGTACATAAACAGCCCGGGCGGTTCGGTTACCGCAGGACTTGCGATTTACGACACGATGCAGTACGTTAAAAGCGATATTCAAACCATCTGCTTGGGGCAGGCGGCAAGTATGGGCGCAATCTTACTGGCCGGCGGCACAAAGAAAAAACGCTTTGCCCTTCCCTCTTCGCGCATTATGATCCACCAGCCTTGGGGCGGCGCTCAGGGACAGGCAGCCGATATTGCAATTCAGGCAAAAGAAATAGTTCGTCTAAAAAAACTGACCATCGATTATTTTGCCTTCCATACGGGTAAAAAGCCGGCAAAAGTCGCCGAAGATATGGAGCGCGATTTTTATATGAGCGCGCAGGAAGCCCTCGAATACGGTATTGTAGACAACGTTATGTCTTCACGGAGGAAAACCGATGCCTAAGTTTAAAAACGGATTTTCTCAAATATGCTCTTTTTGCGGTAAAAGCGCCTCTCCGACGCGCCGCCTCGTAGCCGGTCCCAACGATATTTTCATCTGCGATCAGTGTATTGCCGTGTGCCAAACCGTTCTCGAAGAAGAAAAAACGACGCCCTCGCCCATTCAGCTGAGCGAAGTGCCCACGCCGAAAGAATTTAAAGAATATTTGGATCAATACGTCGTCGGACAGGATTACGCAAAAAAAGCCCTGTCGGTTGCCGTATACAATCACTACAAACGCATGTCGCAGCCGGCGCAAAAAAGAGACGACGACGATGTGCTTATAGAAAAGTCGAACATTTTGCTTATGGGGCCGACCGGTTCGGGCAAAACCCTTTTGGCAAAGACGCTTGCGCAAAAACTGAAAGTTCCCTTTGCAATCGCCGATGCGACAACCTTAACCGAAGCCGGCTACGTCGGCGAAGACGTTGAAAACGTTTTGCTTAAACTTATAAATGCGGCGAACGGCAATGTCGCCGCAGCCGAGCGCGGCATCGTCTTTATCGACGAAATCGATAAGATTTCGCGCCGCTCGGAAAACGTTTCGATAACGCGCGATGTTTCCGGCGAAGGCGTACAGCAAGCGCTTTTAAAGATTATCGAAGGCACACACGCAAGCGTTCCGCCGCAGGGGGGACGCAAGCACCCGAATCAGGAACTCATCGATATCGATACGACGAACATTTTGTTTATCTGCGGCGGCGCCTTTGTAGGGCTCGAAAAAATCGTTGAAGCGCGCATTCACCAGCACACGATGGGCTTCGGCGCCGATGTGGACGCATTTTCCGACGAACAGCGCTGCGAACTTTTGAACCAAACCAATCCGGACGATTTGGTAAAATTCGGTCTTATTCCCGAACTTATCGGCCGCTTCCCGATCAACGTCGCCCTCAAAGAGTTGACAAAAGACGATTTGGTGCGCATTCTTACCGAACCGAAAAACGCGATCATAAAGCAGTTCCGCGCATCCTTTGCTTTGGACGATTTGGATCTCGACTTTACGCCGGATGCGATCGAAGCGATTGCCGACCGCGCCTTTACGCAAAAAACGGGCGCACGCGGCCTTCGTTCCATCGTCGAAAAACTGCTGCTCGATACGATGTTTGAAGCGCCTTCAATACGCGGCCGCAAAAAATTGCTTATAACAAAAGATATCGTGGAAAAAAAGCACGCTCCGTCCATAAGCATGGTTACGGAACAAAAAACCGCATAAAAAGCACGCCGAAGTGTTTCCGCTCAGCTTTCGCGGCATTCACCCTTCACCAAATCGATTGTCTTTTCGGCCGTTTTTTCCCACGAAAAGCGCTTAACCCATTCAAAACCGCTTTTTATAAGCCGTTCGCGCAATTTGCCGTCGGTTATAACCGATTCGATGGCAAGCGCGCATTCTTCCGTATCGTCGGGGTTAAAATATAGAGCGCAGTCGCCGGCGATTTCCGGCAAAGAACCGGCTTTTGCGCAAGCGACCGGAATTCCCGATGCCATGGCTTCAATAAGCGGAAGCCCTACCCCTTCTCCGACCGAAGGAAACACGCATGCTTCCGAGCCGGAATACAATTCGGGAAAATCCTTGTACGGAAAATAGCCGGTAATAAAAATATCGGACGCATATTCGCACGCGGCCGCTTCCCGGTGAATGCTTTCGGCATACGGATCTTCGCTTCCGGCCAAAACAAGGCGGTGCGGCAGTCCCGTTTTCTTTTTAAAAACGGCGAAGGCGCGTATCAATTCTATGTGTTTTTTTTCGGGCTTTGAAAGGCGCGAGGCATAAATGATATACGGTTTTTTTATCGCAAAAGGCTGAATGTTTACCATCGCCGAATCCAAAACGGGTCGCGGATAAAACATACTGTGGTCTATACCGTCGTAAATAACTTCGATTTTTTCGCTTCGGATGCCGAGCGAAACAAGGTCTTTGCGTATATATTGACTGACGGCGATAACTTTCGACGCGTTGCGCAACGCGTTCATTTGCAGCTTTAAAGCCCACACGTCGTTTGAAGTCTTGTAGGTTTCCGAAAGCACATCGTGCACGACGACGATCGCCGGAATTTTGCGGGTATAGCGGATTAATCGCGAATCGATGGGAAAGAGGACCGCGTCGTATTTTTTTTTCGCGGCAAAATGCTCCAAGCGGAAAAGGTGCCACAGTCTTTCGGCGGTAATGCTGTCGGGAATCTGTATGCCGCTGTACGTGCTGCGCCCGTCGCCCGAATCGAAGGTGTACCGGTCGATTTCCGGGCCGAACAAATCATAGGTACAGTCTTTGTCCAAAGGCAGATTTTTTACCAGAGAAAGCACATACGAGCCTGAACCCGAACGGCCGTGATCGCAGCCGAACACATCTATTCCTATATTCATTTCTGCAGTATAGCATAGATTGCGCGACTGTGCTATACTTTTTTTATGGGACAATCTTCTTACGACACAGCCATTACCGATAAATTGACCGAAAAAGGTATTTCCGCTCCGACCGCCGTTCAAAAGGACGTTGCCCCGTTTATATATGCGGGCACAAACTGCCTTTTCGAATCGGAAACGGGAACGGGAAAAACGCTCGCCTATGCGCTTCCCCTGTTTCAGCGTTTGCTTTTTGACGCGCCGGACAAAAACGAAGCATCGCGCACACTTGCATTGCTTATTGCGGCGCCGACAAAGGAACTGGCGGCTCAAATAAAAAACGAATTGAATTTCTTTTTGGGCGAGTACGGAAAAGCCCTGCTATGCTTCGGCGGTTCTCCCTTAAAGCGGCAAATCGAAGCGCTAAAAGAAAAGCCCTTTGCCGCCGTCGGTTCTCCGAGCCGGCTTTTGGAGTTGATTCAACTGAAAAAAATAAAAGCGGCGCAAGTTGAAGCCCTTGTGTTCGACGAAGCCGACCGTCTTTTATCGAAAGAAATGAGCGGCGAAAGCATTGCGCTCATACAGGCGCTGCCCGATTCGATTCAGTTTTGCGCATGTTCGGCAACGCTTTCGCAACAAACGCAAAGCCGTCTTGTCTCTGTTTTGCAGCGCGGCGGAACGGCAGAGCGCGAAACGCACATACGCATATTGCCGAAAGAAAACATTCTTACCAAACAGATAACGCATTGGGCCTTTTATGCCGAAGAGCGCGACAAAAACAATACGCTGCGCCGCTTTTTGGCGGCCGCACAACCGGAAAAAACGCTTGTTTTTTGCGGCGGAACCGATGATGCCGAACGCACGGCACAGTATTTGGCCTCAAAAAGCGTGGATTGCGGCGTCCTTCATTCTCAAGCGGATAAAATCGAACGCAAACAGGCGCTCGACAGATTTAAAAGCGGTTCTTGCCCCGTACTCGTTACAAGCGACCTTTGTGCGCGCGGTTTGGACATCGGCAGCATAAGCCACGTCGTTCAAATGGGGCTTCCGTCCGACAGCGACTTTTTTATTCACCGGGCGGGGCGCACGGGACGTTCGGGCAATACGGGAACGAATGTCGTTATCGGGACGGAGGCGGAACTGTTCGACCTTGCCCGCCTCGAAAAAAAGCTCGGTTTTATCGTGTATCCGAAAGCGCTGCGCGAAGGCACTGTTGTAGCCGCCGACGACGATTGCTGAATGCCCGTTCATACATTGACACACAGTGCCCTCCGTGATAAAATTATTGAATATTCACATTTTACATACGGCATAAGGATTTTATATGAAAAAAGAAGGGCATAAACCTGTTCTCAAAACGTTTCTTTCCGTAGGATCGGTTATTATTCTCGTATTGGCGGCAATCTCTTTTATCGTCATTCCGGCCATGCTTCCCGGTTCGCAGCGGCAGCTGCCGCCGGTCGGTTCCTATCGGGGCACAAAAATCGAATACACAACCGGTTCTTATTTTGCCAACGCGGTCGATTATTACGACAGAGAGGAACGGGAGCAGCTTAAAAAGCAAAACAAATCTTCAAACGGCGGATTTTCGTTCAATACATTCAATCAGGCGTTCCGCGATGCGGTTATGATGACCGCCTTTACGGATGAGGTAAAGCGGAGCGGTTATGTCGCCCCCGCTTCGCTCGTAGAGCGCTCCATGTTGCGGTTGCGGTATTTTCAAAACGAAAACGGAGAATATTCGGCGAAAATGTACCGCGACACGCCCGACAGCCGCAAAATCGAAATTCAAAATGAAACGGAAAAGCAGCTCATATTCAACCGTTATTCCGAAGACATCGCCGGCATCAAAGTTTCGGACGCCGAAGTTCAATTCGTTTTAAACATGAATTACCCGTCGCGTTCGTTCGACGCCGCGTTTTTTTCCACAAACGATTATCCTAAAGAAGAGGCGGCCGAGTTCGGTAAAAATCATGCCGAGCTTTTCAAAAAATACGATTTGTCCGTTATAACGGTCGCAACCGAAGCCGAAGCGAAAAAGGTTGCAAACAGACTTCAGCACAACGAATTGGTATTTTCGGATGCGGTGAGCGAATATTCGACAAAGCAGTACAGCGACGAAAACGGCGTTTTGAACGGCCGCTATCATTACCAGCTTAAAAATATTATAAAAGCGGAAGACAAATTCAAAGAAATAACGGAACTTGCGCCGGGCGGCATAAGCGGCGCGGTTGAAACGACAACCGGCTGGTCGGTTTTTACGTGTACCGGCGCGAGCGAAAACGCCGATTTTTCGAATCAAAGCGTCGTCGATACGGTATACAATTATATGACGGTATACGAAGCCGGCACTATTGAAGAATATTTTATCAATATTGCAAAAGACTTTTCCGCACAAGCGGCGGTAAAAGACTTTTATGAAGCGGCCGAAGCTTTTAATGCGCAAACGGCGACGGTTCCCGCTTTCCCGATAAACTACGGCAACATACAGCTTTTAAATTCGATTCAATTCGGCTTGGTGCCTCAATTGACCGGAGCTCAATCGAACGAAAAATTCCTGACAACGGCCTTTTCGCTTTCCGAAAAAGAAATTTCGGAGCCGCTGGTTGTTGAACGGAATATTGTCGTGCTGCGCCTTAAAAACGTCGAAACGGAAGATACCGAAGCCGATGTGATGCGGATGTTTTATTCGCAGTATTACAATAATTATGCGGCGCAATCGAACGCGTACGCGGTTCAATCTTTTTTTATGGCAAGTCCGCACTTAAAGAACAATATGCTGAATGTCTTCTTTAAGTATTTTATGGCAAGCTGAAAAGGGCGATGACCGAAGATGATGCACCCCGTGCGGTAGACGCCGGACGGGGTGTTTCCGTTTTATACAAGGGCCGCTATTTATTTTCGCGCTACGATCCGTATAAAACGCTGCAAAAGCGGCTTGAATCGTTCAGCGTACTGCCTGAAAGTTTAATCCTTTGTTTTTCCCCCGTTCTTCCTTTTGTAATCGATTCGATTCGGCGCATGCTCATGCGCAAAAATATTTCCGGCTGTTTTATTCTCGGTGCGGAAGCGGACGAAGCATTGTACGATTTTTACCGTGCGCAAAAAAAAGCGGAAACTCAAAAAACGAATGCGGACATTCAAGCACCGCACGGGGATTTTCCGCACACAACGGACTTTTCGCAAACTCCGGCCGCTGAAAACGCGCGGGACTTTTGCCCCGACGCGGCGGTTTTGCTCAATCAGGTAAGCGACATCGCCCGGCTTTTGGAAGGAGCGCCTTTCGGCGGACGGTACGAAGGCGTAAAACTGCCGGATATCGGCTTTTTTAAGCGGGTTCTCGTATTTGAAGCGTCCGGCGCCGCGGCTTTTTACAAAAACTTTTACGCACAAAGTGCGGCCCTTGCGCAAAACGGCATAAGCATGTTTTGGA
This sequence comes from Treponema maltophilum ATCC 51939, assembly GCF_000413055.1. NCBI lineage: Bacteria > Pseudomonadati > Spirochaetota > Spirochaetia > Treponematales > Treponemataceae > Treponema > Treponema maltophilum. The sequence goes on from NZ_KE332518.1 coordinate 1,678,927, forward strand.
AAAACACAATGACCTTGGTGCGTTTGGGGCGTCTTTTTTCGCGCAATGTACTGAAAAACGCGGCGCAAGCCGCCGTATCGCCGCCGCTTGCACAGGCGTCGGTACGCCGCCCGATTTTGGTTACGGGCGCAGGCCCTTCGCTCGATGCGCTTATTCCTTTTATGCGCAAATACCGGAAAGATTTTTATCTTCTTGCCGTAGACGCGGCATTCCGTCCGCTTTTAGACAGCGGCATACGGCCCGATGCCGTCGTCGCGGTTGAAAGCCAATGCGTAAGCCGAAGAGCCTTTTTCGGCACAAAGGGAAGCGGCGTTCCTATCATCGCGGACCTGTGCGCAAGAAGCGCCAATCTGCGTGTAAGCGGCGGCACGGTTTCGTTTTTTATGTCCGAATACGCAAAACTTCCCCTGCTCGGCCGCATAAAAAAAGCGCTGCCCGACGTACCGGTATTTCCGCCGCTCGGATCGGTAGGCTTGGCCGCCGTGGAAATCGCCCTTTTTTTGCGCCGCGCAGAGGCGAGTGTCTTTGTCTGCGGCCTCGACTTTTCGTATCCTGCGGGATTAAGCCATTGCAAAGAAAGTCCTTCATACAAAGAAATGATGAATGAATCGAACCGGCTCTCGCCTGCGGGGAATCCTTCGGCAGCATTTAAAGCCGGCGCTTTTTTTATCGAAGGAAAAACCGGTTCACAAGCGGCCTGCGACCCTGCTTTAAAATCCTATGCGGAACTTTTTTCGGCCCGCTATAAAAACACGGAAAACCTGTACGACCTTTCGCCTTCGGGCATCGATTTGACTTTGCCGCGCATCAGCGAAGCGGACGCATGCCGTCTTATGGAAGCGTTCAGTGCCCGGACAAACCGCCGAGAACCGGCCGCGCGCGAGGGAGAAACAAGTTACGCCGCAGCAAAAAAATCGGAAAAAGAAAATGCAAACGGGCGGGAAAAAATCCGTGCGATTTCCGCTTTTTATGAAGAAGAAAAAAAACGATTGCACACGCTGCGCGCAGCCCTTACGGGCGAACAGCCGTTAGGTGAAGCCGATTTAAAAGCGCGGCTTGAAGAATGCAGCTATTTATATGTACACTTCCCGGATGCGCGGCACGGCGCCGTTTTATCGCAAAGTTTTTTAAACCGCGTCAGAAGCGAAATCGACTTTTTCCTGAAAACCGTCGAAAATACAGCGGCTGCGGCTATCGTTCGAAAAAGTTTTAAACATGCAGATTAAATTAAGTTCACAAGCCGTTCACGGCCTCCGTTCCACGCGTCTATTTATGAGAAAGAGGTTTCCTTTGTCGTTTTTTGCTCGTACCGAATCCCCGTTTTTTTTTAAAACGCCACTTGTTTTTTAGAAAGAACACGGGTATAATTTTATAGATACATTTTTTATACGTTTATAGGAGTTGTTATGAAAAAATTATGGGCAATTGCAATGTGCATTCTTATGACAGCGGCACTTTGCATATCCTGCAAGCCGAAAGCGAAAGACGCCGGCGAACTGGTTGTATACGGTTCGTGCGAAGAAGCGTATGTCGCCGCCGTTTGCGCAAAGTTTGAAGAGCTTACCGGAGTTAAAACCACTTATCAGCGGCTTTCCACCGGCGAAGTTTTTACGAAAATCGAAGAAGAAAACGGCAACCCTTCCGCAGACGTGTGGTTCGGCGGCACGACCGATCCGTACAATATGGCGGCAAACAAGGGATTGCTTTTCCCGTACAAAGCCGAAAACGCAAAACACCTTATCGGTCCGCAATACAAAGATAAGAATGACAATTGGTACGGCATTTACCGCGGCATCTTGGGATTTTTTTGGAACACGGAAGAGATGAGCCGCTTAGGTTTGCAGCCGCCCAAAGACTGGGACGATTTATTAAAACCCGAATACAAAGGTCTTATTTCATTTGCGAACCCGAATACGGCGGGAACGGGAAAACTCATTATCAATACGATCGTTCAAATGCGCGGCGAACAGGAAGCCATGAAGTATTTTGCCGCCTTGGATAAAAATATCGCTCAGTACACCAAATCCGGTTCGGGTCCTTCCAAAATGGTTCCGATGGGTGAAATCGTTATCGGCATCGGATTTTTGCACGATGTCGTGTATCAGATTGTGGACAACGGCTATAACAACCTCGGAATGACCGCCCCCGCTTCGGGAACAAGCTACGAAATCGGCGCGACGGCGATTTTTAAGGGAGCGAAAAACCTTGACAACGCGAAAAAATTCATCGAATTCGCCCTTTCGCCCGATTGCGTCGATTTGGCACAGGAAAACGGTTCGTACCAATTCCTCGTTATCGACAACGCAAAACCGGTTGCGGCTGCGGTAAAAGCCGGCTTGGATAAAATCCAAACAATCAATTACAACTTTGCAGATGCAGCCGAAAACGGTCCCAAGTATATAAAAGAATTTTTTGCAACCATTGCAAACGACGACCGTGTAAAAACAAAATAAGCGCGTCTAAGAGGAAAGCGCCGAAGGCGGACAATACCGTTTCGGCGCTTTTTTTGCATGATGTGCATGAACAGGAAAAGGTATGTCTTCTTCACAAAAAAAAGAACTTGACAGAAAAAAATTATTCGCCGATCCGTTTTTAATAACGGTGATCGCAGGCATTTTTTTATTTTTATTTCTTTTTATTTTATACCCGCTCAGCATCCTGCTGGTCGACAGTATGTATGTGGATAAGCGTTTTACGCTCGATGTTTTTTTCAGAATACTCAACATGCATTCGTTCAAAACGGCTATAACGAACACGCTGTTTTTGGGCTTAATTACCGGCATTGCGGCAACCCTCATAGGTTTTTTATTTGCGTATGTTGATGCATACGTCAACACGGGATCGAAGGCGGTAAAAGGCTTGTTCAACGCCGTTTCGATTTTACCGGTCGTTTCGCCGCCCTTTGTGCTGTCGCTTTCGGCAATTCTGTTGTTCGGCAGAACGGGTATCGTTACCAGAGGCTGGCTCAATTTAAACAGCACCGGTTTATACGGACTTCCCGGCATTGCCCTTGTGCAAACGCTCACCTTTTTTCCGGTGTGCTATCTTATGCTGAAAGGGTTGCTTAAAAATATAGATCCTTCGCTTGAAGAAGCCGCGCGCAACATGGGCGCTTCGCGCTGGCATGTATTTAAAACGGTTACCCTGCCCCTTTTGCTGCCGGGACTCGGCAATGCGTTTCTTATTACGTTTATAGAATCGGTTGCCGACTTTGCAAACCCGATGATTATCGGCGGCAACTACGACACGCTTGCAACTTCGATATACCTTCAGCTCACCGGCGCCTACGATAAAAGCGGAGCCGCGGCAATGGCGGTTGTGCTTTTAACCATATCGATGGGGCTGTTCCTTATGGAGAAATACTATTTGGAACGCAAATCGGTCGCAACCTTAACAGGCAAAGCATCGCGCGAACGCGCCCTTATGAACGATAAAAGCGTACGCATTCCGCTTATCGCTTTTTGCGTTACCGTAACGGTTTTCGTATTGATTATGTACGCTTTGGTACCCTTCGGTTCCCTATTCAAGCTCTGGGGGCGCGATTATTCGCTGTCGCTTAAATGGTACGAGTACGTGTTTAAAAATAACGGCTACCGCGTTTTTACGGATTCGATTTTACTTTCTTTAATAGCCTCTCCGCTGACGGCTCTGTTATCGATGATGATTTCGTATTTGGTTGTAAAGCGGAACTTTAAAGGCAAAGCGCTTATGGAATTTACGGCCATGCTCGCAATGGCCGTTCCGGGAACCGTTTTGGGCGTCGGCTTTATACGCGGTTTTAACAGCGGACTTTTTCATACCGGCTTGCTGCAAGGCTTATACGGAACGGGCGCCATATTGGTCATCGTATTCATCGTGCGCTCTCTTCCGGTCGGTACGAGAAGCGGCATTGCGGCGCTCAGGCAAATAGATAAATCGATTGAAGAATCGGCCTACGATTTGGGCGCAAACAGCGCGAAGGTGTTTACGTCGGTTACGCTGCCGCTCATCAAAGAATCGTTTTTCAGCGGCTTGGTAACGACCTTTGTCCGTTCGATCACGGCGATTTCGGCAATCATCCTGCTCGTAACGCCCAAATTTCTTTTAATCACGGTGCGCATAAACGAACACGCCGAAAAAGGAAACTACAGCATAGCCTGTACCTACGCGACCGTTTTGATACTGATTACCTATACGGCCATTATGATTATGAATATTGTGCTTAAACGATTCGGTAAAAGCACACAAAGGGGACTATAATGAAAAAAACTTCAAAAGGCGTGCGCCTTGACCATATAACGAAAATCTATCAGGATCCCAAAACCAAAAAGGAATTCGCCGCCGTAGACGACATAACGCTCGACATAAAACCCGGCAGTTTTGTAACGCTGCTCGGACCGTCCGGCTGCGGCAAAACGACAACGCTGCGCATGATTGCCGGCTTTGAAAGTCCGGACAAGGGCGAAATATATTTGGGCGACGAAGCGATCAACGCTTTAACGCCGAACAAGCGCGACACGGCGATGGTTTTTCAAAGCTACGCCCTTTTACCGCACTACAACGTATTCGACAACGTTGCCTACGGCTTAAAGCTGCGCAAAGTGCCCAAAGACGAAATACGGCAGCGCGTGCTCGACATGCTTAAATTGGTCGAACTAGACGGCTTGGAAGACCGCATGACAAACCAGCTTTCCGGCGGCCAGCAGCAGCGGGTTGCATTGGCGCGCGCTTTGGTGGTGGAGCCGGGCGTTTTGCTGTTCGACGAACCCCTTTCGAACCTCGACGCAAAACTGCGCGTCGCGATGCGAACGGAAATCAGAAAAATTCAGCAGGCGGTCGGCATAACGGCGGTGTACGTTACCCACGACCAAGCCGAAGCGATGAGCTTGTCCGACGAAATAATCATTATGCACAAGGGCGTCATTGCGCAAATCGGCAGCCCCGAAGACATTTACTACAAACCGAACAACGAATTCGTTGCCGACTTTATCGGCGAAGTGAATTTTTTAAACGGAACGGTTTCTTCGCGCAGCGGTAAAACCGCTTCGGTTAAGGTCGGAAGTTCAACTATCGAAACCGAAGGGAACGAAAACTTAAAAGAAGGTTCTCCGTGCAAAATCGTGCTCCGCCCCGAATCGGTGTCGCTTGCCGACAAGGGACTTGTTCCCTGCACGGTAAGCCTTTCAACCTTTATGGGCGCGTATCAATACTATTGGGCCGAAACCGAAGCGGGAACGGTTAAAATTACCGAATACAATCCCAAAAATAAAAAGCTCTACCGCGTCGGCGACAAAGCGTTTTTAACCTTCGACAGCTCAAACTTGCACATGCTGCCCTAAGTTCCGAAAAATCAGCGCTGCCGGAAAATATTCCCCGAAGAAAATTGCCGGCAGCCCCACAGCGCAAACAAAACATACGCGGCGCTTGCAAGGGCAATCGTCCACACGGGAGTTGCCAAAAGGTGCATAACGTCGATTGCGGGCGGAACAAGGAGCGCCGCACACAGGATAAGCTGCGGCAAAGCGCTTTTCGGCGCGGCGCCGTTTAAACGGTCATTTAAAAGCGAAAACGCGTATTTCAGCGCAAAAAGCATACCGGTATATACAACGGGTTTTACGAACAAAAGATACCAATCGAAAACCGCATTGCGGTGAATGATCCGCGCGGGCATAAAAACCGAATAAAAAGCCGCAAGGCCGAAAAATAAAGAGAGCAGCGCTTGGTCGCGCTTTTTTATAAAAATCAAACAGGCGGCCGTGCAAAAAAAACAGGGCAGCAGTACTTCAAAGCAAAGGTAAAAAGCGTAGTTCGAAAAAAACGCATAACGGGTAAGATAATAAGAAGATGTAAACATACATTCGACAAAAGAATACAAAGCGCCGAGCACAAAACCGGTTAATACGGACGCATAGGGCACGTTTTCCCGCGAATCGTTTTTGAGTATCGCATAGGCAAGCGATATCGGAAGCACAAGGATCATAAAAAGCTTCATAATACTTAATTATACCCGAAAAGACGGAAGTTTCAAGTACTGGACAATAAGCTTTATTTTATGATATAATCTTTTCTATGCTTTAGACTATCTTGTTTTTTCGTGCTCATTTCGGGGAGCAAAAGAAATAACGGGAAGGAGGATCGTTGGCGGAAATAAAAGAAAAAGGGTTGCGGATTAACACACAAATCCGCGTACGGGAAGTACGGCTCATAGACAGCGATGGCGGACAGAAGGGAATCGTTTCCACAATCGATGCGCTCGCTATGGCAAGAGATCAAAATCTTGACTTGGTTGAGGTTGCGCCTACGGCAAACCCTCCGGTATGCAAAATACTGGACTACGGCAAATATCGTTTTGAAATGGAAAAAAAGCTCCGTGATTCCAAGAAAAAACAAAAATTGCTGAAGATGAAAGAAATCCGCATGCAGCCGAAAATCGGCTCGGGCGATTTGGACTTTAAGTCAAAGCACATACAGGACTTTCTGAACGAAGGAAACAAGGTAAAAGTAACGGTCCGTTTTAAGGGGCGCGAGCTTGCTCACACGGAACTGGGACTGGTCGTTTTACAGGAAGTACTGAAACGGCTCGATGATTATACGGTGGAAAAGCAGCCGGCTATGGAAGGCCGCTTTATGTCCATGACATTGAATCCGAAAGCTAAAAAATAACGAGGTAACGTATGCCAAAGATGAAATCGAAACGCAGTGCGGCAAAGCGCGTAGCTTTTACCGGAAGCGGTAAGGTTAAGTACAAAAAGATGAATTTGCGCCATATTTTAACCAAAAAAGCGCAAAAACGCAAACGCCATTTGCGCAGCGCCGGAATATTGAGCGGTGCCGATTCGGCAAAAATCCGCAAGCAGCTTTTACCCTACGGCTGAATTATAATCAGGAGAAGAAAATGTCAAGAGCAATAGACGGTTCAAAAAGACTTAACCGGCGAAAAAAAATATTAAAACTCGCAAAAGGTTTCCGCGGCAGACGCGGTACGAACTTTAAGGCGGCAAAGGATGCGGTAACGCAGGCACTCAGCGACGCCTATGTGGGACGCCGCGATAAAAAAGGCGATATGCGTTCTTTGTGGATAAGCAGGCTCAATGCGGCCGTCAGAAGTCAAGGCTTAAGCTATTCGCGCTTTATCGACGGTTTGACAAAGGCTCACGTAATCATCAACCGCAAAGCCCTTTCAAACATGGCGATTGAAGACCCGGAAGCTTTTAAAGCGGTCGTCGATACCGCAAAAAAAGCCGTCGGACTTTAAGAGCGGAGTGTAGCACATGATTTCTCTGAACCAAATTCGGCTCCTTGAGCAAAAAATTGAAAGCATTCTCGATTTGCTGGCCGTGCTGCAAAGCGAAAAAGCGGTGCTCGAAAAGGAAAATGCGAAACTGAAAGCCGAAGTGCAGGAACTCGCCGCAAAATGCAGCCGGTTCGAGCAGGATGAAGAGAAAATCGAGCAGGGAATATTGAGCGTACTGAACCGCCTCAACAACATGGAAGATGCGGTTCAGCACGTGATGGAAAGCGGCCGTACGAGCGGCAGCGATGAAAAAAACGCACAGCGGCGGCAAGAAGTACCGCAAGTCGTGCAGGAACGGCATGAAGCGGGACCGGCCAAGCCGGCAGCACCGTCGGGCGAACAGCTGGACATATTCTAGCGGGAACGCTATGGGCACTCTCAATATCAACCTGTTGGGAACATCTTTCAGCATTCAGGCAAAAGAAGACGACCGGTATCTTGCAGAGCTTTTGGCGCGCTACAAAAACCTGACTTCTTACATCGAAAGAATGTCGGGACTTAAAGATAATGTAAAAATCGCAATTATGGCCGGCATAAGTTTATGCGACGAAATCAAACAGATAAAGCAAAAATACGCCGGCGGACAAAATCCGAACAAATCGAATAATGACGATACGGAACTTATTGAAGCCGAACGCATCGCCTTAAAAATAATGGAACGCATCGACAAGGTTTTGCCGTAATGGCAAACCTTACCGTATGGGTCGACGCCGATTCCTGTCCCGTCGGCGTGCGCGCGATGATTATACGCTTTGCGCACCGCTTACAAATCCCCGCCGTTTTTGCGGCAAACCGTCCCGTTCCGCTGGAACCGCCCTCCCCTTTTATACGCATGCAGATTTCTGATGCAACTCCCGATGCCGCGGACAACTATATTGTCGAGCATTGCGGCGAAGATGATGTGGTCGTAACGCGCGACATTCCCCTCGCCTCGCGCCTCGTTGAAAAAGGCATTACCGTTTTAAACGACCGCGGTGTTGTATACACGGACGAAAATATACGCGAACGGCTTTCGCTTCGGAATTTCAATTTGGAACTGTACGAAAACGGCTTAAAGGGCGATCAAACCGGCTCTTTCGGCAAAAAAGAGTTGAACCTGTTCGCAAACAGTTTTGACCGCGAGCTGCAAAAAAAACTGAAAAGAACAGCGAACAAGGTTTAGCGCGTTACCTTAGCGCAAGCCCCGTATCTTCGCCGCGGATTGCCCGACGGATTTTTATGTTTTCCGCAAGTTTTATGTTTCCGGCCACGCGGCTTTAATCGAGCGGATTACGGGCTGAATTTCCAAAAAGGCTTTTACGATTTCCGGATCAAACTGCTTGCCCGATTGCGAAGATATTTCCTTAAGCACGCGATCGTCATCCCAGGCTTCTTTATACACGCGTTTTGACGAAAGTGCATCGAAAACGTCCGCCAATGACACGATACGGGCGGCTAAGGGAATCTCTTCGCCCGCCATAGGATTCAAACCGATAAGAGAGTTAATATTGTCAAGCGTTACCTTCGACATATCTACACGGCCGGGATAGCCGGTACCGTCCCAGCGCTCATGGTGATGCAGCGCAACATCGAGCGACATGGCATCCAAAGGCGATTCTATCGACGGGAAAAACATTGCGCCGATAACGGTATGCGACTTTATCACGAGGTATTCTTCGGGCGTAAAAATCCGCGGCAATTTTAAAATAGTGTCCGAAATGCCGACCTTTCCCACGTCGTGGAGCATGGCGGCAATTTTGAGTTTGTCGCGGAATTTGTGGCTTTCTTCAATAGGCACCTTATGGTTAAAAGCCCAGCGGTCGTAAATTTCAACGGCATAGCTCGATACGCGGTTGACGTGCGGACCGGTTTCGCGCGGATCGCGCAAAGAGGCCATGCTGATCATGCGCATAACCATGGCGCGGGTAAGTTTGGCCCATTCCAAAGCCTGAACGGCCGTCGTCGCAAAATGGTGTATATACAGTTCGTCTTCTTCGTTAAAAGGAATAACCGCCCCCGATTTATTGCGCCGATTGATTATCTGCAGCACGCCCAAAATATCCTTGGTGCGCGTAATAAGCGGAACGGTCAATACGGATTTCGTGCGGTAGCCGGTAATCGAATCGGGCTGTTTGTTAAAGCGGTACGGCTTATCGTCGGAAATCGCATACACATCGGGAATATTGAGCGTCGTGCCGGTTAAAACGGTATAGCCGGAAATGGAACTTTCGTTCACTTTAAACATAAACGAAGAAAAAGGAACTTTTTGCCCCGGATCGAGCTGTTTTTCCAGCGTTTCGTTTTGCGCGCATTTTATAGTCAGCATATTTTGCTCGTGAATGTATATCGAACCGGCGTCGGCATTCGTAATATGCCGCACTTCCGATAAAAGCCGTTCGAGCAAAATATCCATATCCTGAATTTCATTTAAAAGCCGTGCGGACTCGACGGTTTTTTTTAATTTTTTTTCATCCATACTTTTCCAACCGGTTATGCAAAACTTATATTAACTGAGTGAATCAATCGCACGGTAAAAGTATATCCCAAATCGAACGCTCTGTCCAGATTGAATTTAAAGATTTCCGACAATCACACATTTTCCGTCATTGCGATTTTCATTGTTTTTATATGAGCGCACTGATTTTATGTAAGCGGCGGATCCGCTTTTTGTATGAGTGAAAAATATAAGGGGCCTGCTCCTTCGTGCGCATCGGGCAATATATGAAAGCCGCATTCGGTTTGTTCCCATTTCTCACGGACGGGCAGCAGGCAGGAAAAAAACTTTTGCGGGATTTTTACGGGCACAAGATGCGCGTTTTCGAATTTCTTTAAAAGTTTTTTTACCGTGCCGTCGTTTTCCTGAAAAGAAAGTGCGCAGGTTGCGTAAAGTACATGACCGCCCGTTTTGAGCAGTCTGAAAGCGGATGAAAGCAGCGCCCATTGGGTTTGCGCCGTATGCTTTATGCGCGACGGCGACCATTGCGCAAGATATTTGGGATCCTGCAGTACGTGGCGCTCCGACGAACAGGGAGCGTCGAGCAAAACGGCATCGAAGCTTTCCCGCTCGTACAAGCACCATTTTGCACCGTCAAAGCCGGTAACCGCGATACGGGAGCGCATTACGGGATCGGCATAGGTATCCAAAACCGCGGCAAGACGGGCTCGGCGGGCACCGGAAACTTCGTTGCAAATAAACTGTTCGGGAAGAAGGTTTTCTATTTGCGCACCTTCCGCAGCGTGCGATCGCGCTTCTTCGAGGATTTTGTGCGCAAGTACGAGGCTTTTTCCGCCGGGGGCGGCGCACATGTCCAGCACGCGCTTACAGCAGGCCGTCGGCAGCGCAAGAGCTGCCGATACGCTTGCGGCATCCAAAAAATAATCTTTGGCGCCGCCGACCTTTGCCGGAATCGGCACATACCGTGCGTTTTCAAGCAAGGCGGCGCGCAACGAAGGCCAGCGTTCTTTAAACTGCCGTGCGTAATACGCATCGAAGCCGGCTTCTCCTTTAAGCGTTTTTTCCTGCGCTGCGCACATCGGTTAAAAGCCTCCGTACGCTTGCCACAGCGCGTCCGTTTTTAAAAGCGGGGCTGCGATATCGATCACTTCGTTCGTTACGGGATGCTCGAAGCGCAGGCGCGACGCGTGCAGCCGTATACCGCCTAAAGGGTCGGAGCGGCGCGCACCGTATTTTACGTCGCCTTTAATGTGATAGCCTTCATGCGCAAGCTGACAGCGGATTTGGTGCGTGCGTCCCGTTATAAGTTCTATTTCGGCGAAGGTATAGCGGCCGGTCGAAAAAACGGGACGCCACAAAAGGCGGGCAAGTTTTGCCCTGCGTGCATCCTTTTCGCAGACAAAAGCTTTTTGGCGCCGCGCATCAAAACGAAGGTAATGTTCCAACAGCGCAAAGTCGCCGCTTATCGGAAGAGAACCTTTGAGAACGGCCGTATAGACTTTTTTTACGGCAAGAGCTTTTTTTTGATGTTCGGTAAATTGATTTTGAAGGCGCGGCAAAAGCGCTTTGTCGAAAACCAAAAGAACGGCGCCCGATACGGGACGGTCGAGCCGATTAAAACAATGAATAAAAGACGGAAGCGTTTTGGAGTCTCCGTATAAATCTGTAAAGCATCGGGCAAAAATAAAGGGAAGAGAAGGTTCTTCGCAAATGTCGCCGCACGCTTTGTTAAAGACCGCAAGATACGAATCGATATATAACAGACGTTTTTTGTCGACGGGACTTTCGGATTCACTTTGACCAATATTCATAATACAAAGCGTCTCCTTTTTGTTTCGCATCTCTGAATTTTTCGAGCGAATTTTGTAAGCGTAAAGAAGCGTCTTCTTCGGCTTCGTTAAATTGCGCAGGCACAAGCGCGTATTCGCCGTCTTCGGTCGGTTCAAGTTTTAAAAGCCCCATGCGCAACTTTGCTTTTAAAATGCGGCGCAGGGCTTCATCCGTTATCGTTTGGAGTTCCGAATCGTTCCCGATTTTTTCCGTCAATTCCGAAACGATGTCTTTATATACGGGACGGGAAAGCATGCACATGTGCACACCCGAACGCAGCGCTTTTATCACGCAGTCCGCAACGGAAAACAGTTTGCCGTCGAGCATGTATAAATCGTCGGAAAAAATCAAGCCGTCAAAATGCAGTTCGTTCTTTAAAAGATCGGTTACTACCGCACGCGAAAAGCATGCCGGATTTTCCGCGTCGAAGGCGGGAACGACGGCATGGCTCATAAGCACGCCCGCAAAAGGAAAGGGATCGGCCGCCGGGATTTCAAAATCCCGCACTTCGGCAAGCGAGGAAATAAGAGAAGCAAAGGGCAACACGTACAATTCCCGTATATCCGCTTCGCTTCCTTCCAATACGGGAAGCGTGCGGTGAGGATCCTCGTTCGAGTTGCCGGGGAAATGCTTTAAAACGCAAAAGATGCCGCCCTTATTAAAAGCACGCACAAAGGCCGAAGCGTAAACTTCAACCTGTTCGGCCGAACCGAAACTGCGCCTGCCCAAAAAGGCTGCGTTGTGTTCGCCCGCAGTTTCGACGACCGGAGCAAAGTTTACGTGAATGCCGAGGGCGGCAAGCTGATACGCCGCGTACAAATACAGCTCTTCGGCCTTTTCGGGACCGAGCAAGCGGGCGACCGCTTCGGCCGACGGCAGCGGACTTGCAATGCCGCGCAGACGGTTCACTTCCCCGCCTTCGTGATCTATCGCAAAAAAGGGCGGAAGACATTCACCCTTTCCCGCATATTTTTCCGTGCATTTTTGCGTATGCTGTGCCGCATAAAAGTTTCGGGTCGAATCGGTAAGCGCGATTATCTGTTCCGGCTTTCCGGTAAAGTTGCGGGCAAATAAAATATAACCGCCCGGCGGAATATCGTACGAAACGGCGGAAGCCGAAGAGACGGTACCGTCGACCGACACGATAAAAAGCTGACACAGTTTTTCTTCAAGGCTTAAAGAACCGATAAGGCGATCAAAAGCCGCTTCGATTTTATCGCGTTCGGCTTTAAGCGTATCGGAGTTTGCGCGGGCGGAACAAGAGCAGATCGGAAGCAAAAACAAACCGCAGCAAAAAATCAATAAAATAAGCGGCGGTAAAAACGAAGGGAAAAATTTTCGGCGCAGCCGACGGAAACCGACTTTCATTTTCGATTACAGCAGCGCAAGGGTAAAAAACGGAATATAGGTAACAAGCATAAGCACGATAAACTGCACGAGTAAAAAAGGCAGGATTCCTTTTATGACTTTTACCATCGGCGTTTCGAACGCGTACGACGCGATAAACAAATCCATTCCGACCGGCGGCGTTAAAAAACCGAGCTGCATGTTCATTAAAAAGATAACGCCCGTGTGCACGGGATGTATGCCGAAGGATTCGGCGATCGGAATAATGAGCGGCGAAACAATCAATATGGCCGAATATACGTCCATAAGGCACCCGGCTATGAGCAGAACGCAGTTGAGCAACAATAAAAACACATATTTCGAGCCGACAAAGGTAAGCACGAAGTCGGACAACACGGCCGGAATATTCGCATCGAGCAAAAAGTACGAAAGGCCGCGCGCGGCACCGAAAATCGCGAGTACGCCGCCGGTAACGGGAAGCGCTTCGACAATGAGGCTGAATGCTTCTTTAAACGTATAATCTTTGCGCACCCAAATTCCGACGGCGGCCGCGTACAAAACGGCAAAAGACGCCGCTTGGAACAGCGAAAAAAAGCCGCCGAAATAACCGGCAATAATAAAAACGGGAAGCAAAAGTTCGAAAGCGGCGTGCTTTAAAGCTTTGAGCGCTTCGCGAAACGAAAACGGAACGCGTTTTGAATCTTTATCGAAAAAAATGCCGAGCGCAATCATAGCCGCCGCCAAAATGCAGCCGGGAATAACCGCGCCTTTAAACAAATCGAACACGTCGACGGAAAAATAATTCGTCGTTCCGTACATGATAACGGCAAGGCTCGGCGGGAACAAAAGTCCCAAAGCGCCCGACGCCGTAATGAGCGCTTGCGAACGATCTTTTGCGTATCCGGAACCGGTAAGCACTATGGTCAATAAAGAGCCGAGCGCCAAAACGGTAACGCCCGATACGCCCGTAAAAGTGGTAAAAAAGGTCGTAACGACGACGGCCGCGATAATAAAGCCGCCGCGGAACCAGCCGAACAGCGTTTTAAAGACGTCAACTAAGCGCCGTCCCGCACTTCCCTTCGATAAAATATAACCGGCCATCGTAAAAAGCGGAATTGCGGCTATGCTTTTATCGGTTAAGATACCGTACGCTTCGAGGGAAAGCATTTCCACATAGCCGCCGCCCTGAGAAAAAGCAACATAGGCGACGGCGCTTATAACGACAAAAAGCGGCACGCCCAAAAAGGCAAAGGCGACAATCAGTAAAACCAAAAACGGAAAAAAACGCGCCGAAACGCCGAGCCAAAAGCTGCCCAATGCGGAAAGCAATGCGGGTTCTTCCATCTTAAAAAGATAATACAATACGCCGCTTATCGGCCCTGCGGAAATAGCGCATCCGAGCAAAACACCCAAAACGGAAAACACGAGCATCTTTTTGTGCGCAAGGCTCGAAAAAAGCATAAGAACATACGAAACCGGTAATAAGGCAAAAACGGCTTGGAGCGGGACGCCCCATACCTTGTCGGCGGGCGTAAAGACGGCAAACAATTCCGAGAACGACGAAAAAAAGAGGGCCAAAAGTACGGCCGGAATAAACACGGCCTTTAAAGCATCCGCGGTCTTTTTTACCGGAACCGGAGCGAATTCATCGACGGCGGCTATACATATGTGCTTGTGAGCGCGCCACGTGATAATCGACGTAAAGCAGGCAAACAAAAAAACAAGGTTGACCGTCGCGCCTTCGGCACCTAAAAGCGGAATACGAAAGAAGCGTTCGGTTATAAGTTGAATAAGGGGCAAAATGCATAAAAAAATCAGTAAAAAAACCGAAACCGTATTTTCAATTTTTTCAAAAATACCGTTTTGTTTATCGGGCATGAGTTTTCCTGTATTGTTCCAAAAGCAGGCTTATCTTTTTATAAAAGGGACCGTTGATAACCGAGTCGGGCGTGTTCGCCATTTTTTCGGCGTCTTTTTTAAAAGAATCTTCCCACAACTTAATTTCGGCAGCACTCAGTTTTACAAGCGTACAGCCCTCGGCACGCATTTTATCGAGATATTCGCGGTCGGATTTCTGCTGAACCGAAATAAACTTGCCCTGAGCATTACGCACGGCTTGTTTTAACTGCGCTTTGTATGCGTCGGGAATAGCCTTCCACGTATCGGAAGAAACGATAAAAGCCGACATAATCGGATTCAGCGGAACGTCGATAATATACGGAAGCCCCGTGTAGTAGGTCGTCGCATACGCATACATCGGAATACAATAGGCAACCTTTATGCCGTTTGTGCTTTTTATGCTTTGAAGCATTTTTTCGCCCGGAACGTCTTCCATCGTAAAGCCGGCCGATTTAAAAGCCGCCATTAAGCCGGGCGACGAGATACCGGAAAATCCCATTTTCGCTTTTTTCAGTTCGTCGGGCGTCCTGATTTCGGTTTTTGTAAAAAAGTTCGCCCAGCCGACGTTAAACCATCCCAAAAATTCAAAACCCGCATCTTTGATGGCTTTTTCTATCTCCGGACTCATAGCATCGAGGACGTACGACAATTCATCCTGATTTCTGAAAAGGAAGGGGACGGTAAGCGTCAGCGCATGAGAGGCGGGTGTAAGCTCGTACACGCCGATGTTCGTAAATACGGCACCGTCGATCGGGCTTTTTTGACCGGGACGCAGCGCTTTCATTTTTCTGATAACGCCGCCTTCGCCGCCTAAAGCGCTTGCGGTATAGAATTTCAATTCAACCTGTCCGCCTGTTATGCGCGACCATTCCTGAGCCAAGGCTTTTTGCTCGGTATCCCAAGCCGAACGCGCGGGCGCCACCGACGCCATTTTGACCGTAATTGTTTGGGCGCAAATCACAAAAGAACACGCACACAAAAACATGCTTATACAAAATAATTTTATTTTCATATCAATAATCATCCTCGAATCTTTGCACACTAATCCCATTGAATAAAATAATCGTCGACGTGCTGCAAAAGCCATAAAGCTTTTTTTTGCGCAATCGTAACCGAAAGCCGCTCCTGCGGCCTCGAATCGGGATTTATTGCAAGCGCTTTTTTTAAATTTGCTTTAAAACCTTCGGCGTCCTGCTGCGGCACGCAAAGGGCGGTCGCATAGGTAATATAGGGGCCGGGTGTTTCGCCCTTTGAAACACGGAACGCTTGTGCGCTCGCAAAACGGGCGCGCTCCATATCGCCGCCGAATTCGGCCGGAGCCGCGGCATAAAAGGCGGTAAGGGCATCCCAAACGGCGCCGTTGTTATAATCGGGATCGAGTTCGGCGGCTTTTTCCAAAAGGGCGACCGCACAGGGCAGCGTTTTTAACGCCTGCGTATCCAAAGGATCGGCCGAAAAAGCGCCGAGCCAGCCGGCCCCGGCCCAATAAGCGGCCGCAACATCGGCAAGCTGCAGTTTCGCAATATAACCCGCTGCGGTATCGAGCGAACCGCTTAAAAGAGCGGCCGTAAATCCGGGATACCGCAGTTCGAGGGCGCGCAGGGCGTAGGAGCGGCCGCGAAGATAATGCAGCTTTGCACGTTTTTGTTCTTCCGCCTGCAGCACATACTGCGAAGCATCGAGCATGTCGGCCGGAGTTTGAACAAACGCGTTCGCATACATAACATATAAAGAACCGGTCATAACGGACAGCCCCTGATGATCGGGGTTTTGCGCCGCCATGATCTCATACAGTTTTAATGCCGTCGGGAAAAAGTCGCCCATTAAAACAGGATCGCTCTCACCCGTCAATACCGGCATAAGTGAATTTTCCGGCGCCTTTGGTTTTACAGCTTTGCCTTTTTTGTCGGCTCCCGCAAGAGAATCCGAAAGCGCGTCCAATGCCATGTGTTTTGTAAGCGCGCAGCCGAAAAACAAAGCGGTACACAAAAGCGCGCACAAACAGCACAGGCAGCGTAAAAACGCCGGAAAATTCTTTTTCAAATCTCAGCCTCCGTACGTTGCGATAAATACGCCGGCCGCTATAGCCGTGCCGATAACGCCGGAAACGTTCGGTCCCATCGCGTGCATAAGCAAAAAGTTCGACGGATCGTATTCCATTCCCACTTTATTCGAAACGCGGGCGGCCATAGGAACGGCCGAAACGCCTGCAGATCCGATAAGCGGGTTGATCTTTTCTTTTAGGAACAGGTTCATGAGCTTTGCCATAAGCACGCCGCCTGCAGTCGCAACCGCAAAGGCCAGTAGCCCCAAAACGATAATACCCAAAGACTCCCGGTTCATAATCTTTTCGGGCGTCATCTGAGAGCCGACGCCCAAGGACAGCAAAATCGAAACGATATTCATAAGCTCGTTTTCGGCCGTTTTGGAAAGGCGCTCGACAACGCCGCATTGTTTAAGGAAGTTGCCGAACGCAAGCATACCGATAAGCGGGGCAGCGGGCGGCAAAAGTAAAATCGCAAGCACGAGAATTACAATCGGGAACAGCACTTTTTCTGTTTTGGAAACCTCGCGCAGCTGCCGCATTTTTATGCGCCGCTCTTTTTCCGTAGTAAGCAGCTTCATAATGGGAGGCTGAATCATCGGAACGAGGGCCATGTACGAATATGCGGCAACGGCGATAACGGCCATCATATGCCGGGCAAGTTTTCCCGAAACGTAAATCGAAGTGGGTCCGTCGGCACCGCCGATAATCGCGATTGCGCTCGCCTCAAGCATCGTGTAATCGACGCCGGGTAAAAGGTTCATAAGCGCAACGCCGAAAAGCGTAAGGAAAACGCCGAGCTGCGCCGCCCCTCCGAGCAGGGCTGTTTTCGGATTTGCAATAAGCGGGCCGAAGTCCGTCATGGCGCCGATACCCATAAAAATAAGCATCGGGAAAAACTCGTTTCCGACACCCATATCGTAGATAAGGCGGAGCATACCCGAATGTTCGTCGTACATACCCGCGCCGGGAATATTGACGAATACGGTTCCGAATCCGATCGGGATAAGCAAAAGCGGCTCAAAGCCCTTTGCGGCTCCCAAATAGATAATCAAAAAACCTACGGCCATCATCACCAAGCGCTGCCAACCGAATACGGTATCGATTTTAGACGCGTCGGTCAAATCGGGAACTTTTTCGGTACCGTTAATAATGAAATTAAGACCGGTATTTTCGATCGTTTTACGGAGAAAGCTCGAAACGGAAATATACGGTACGTTTTCGGAACCCTTTATAACCGCCGTGCTCATCGTACGGAATGAAGCGACCTCGCCTTCGCTGCCGGATGCAAAAATGCCGCCGACAAACGAAAACACCGCCGCTATCGCTAAAATAAGCAGGGTTAAATGCAGTACTTTTTTCTTAAAATTATTTTCACCCAACATACGGCGCTCCTGTTTATTTTATCTCGGCAAGCGCTTGGCCTGCGGTAATTGCGGAACCGGGCGATACCAAAAAGTGTACGGTTCCCGCCGAAGCCGCTTTGATTTCCAATTCCATTTTCATGGACTCAATCATAATGATTGTCTGCCCCGCCGTTACGGCGGAACCTTCGGCTACGGTATTTTTCAAATAGGTGCCGGCAACCGGTGCGTTGATAACGGCGCCGCCCGTAGGTGCCTGCGCAGCGGGAGGAGCCTGAACCGGAGCAGAAGGAGCTTGAACGGGTGCGGCATTTGCATCACCGATAACCGCAAGCACTTGTCCCGCGGTAATCGCGTTTCCCGCCGCCGCTTTGAAATGTATGGGGCCGGCTTCGGACGCTTTAATTTCGAGTTCCATTTTCATCGATTCGATCATCATAACCGTTTGCCCCGAAGCAACCTGAGCGCCGTCGGCAACAAGCAGCTTTAAAAGCGTTCCCGCAACGGGAGCCTTTAACTCAACCGCGCCGGCAGATGCCGCACCGCTTGCGGAACCCGAAGAAGCTTGAGCGCCGGGAGCGGCAAAGGACACGTTGTATGAAGTGCCGTTTACGGTAACGTTCATCGTGTCGCCGGCCGGGCCGGAAACGACATTGTACGAAGAACCGTTTACGGTAACCGTGTAGCTTCCGCCCGCACCCTGTGCGCCGGAAGAAGCTTTCGGCAGCGCGAAAGAATCCGAACTGACCGGGCCTTTTGCACGTTCTTTAAAGAATTTGGGCGCGACTTTCGGGAACATCGCATAGGTTAAGGTATCTTCGATGGAGCCGTCGCCGCCGTTTTCTTTGGCTTCGGCGGCCATTTTTTCCAGTTCGTTGGGAATAAGGTCGGCCGGGCGGCAGGTAATCGCTTCTTCCATATTATTCTGTTTTAAAGCTTCTTTTACCAATTCGGGATTCGGTTTTGCCGGCGTTGCGCCGTATTTTCCGGTTAAAAGGTCGCGCGTTTCCTGCGTGAGCTTTGCGTAGCGGCCGAAAAGCACGTTAAACACGGCTTGCGTGCCGACGATTTGGCTTGTAGGCGTTACGAGCGGAATATAGCCGCAGTCTTTTTGTACAATCTGAATTTCTTTTAACACTTCGTCGATTTTATCGGCGGCGCCCTGTTCCTTCAGCTGGTTTTCCATATTAGAAAGCATTCCGCCGGGAACCTGCGAAGCCAAAATGCGCGTGTCGGCACCCAAAAAACTCGATTCGAATTTGGCGTATTTTTTGCGGATTTCGCGGAAATAAGAGGCGATTTCCAAAAGCGGTTTTATGTCCAAGCCCGTGTCCATGTCGGTGCCTTTAAAGATTTCGACCATGGTTTCGGTCGGGCTGTGAGACGTTCCCATGGACATGGACGAAATGGTCGTGTCCAATATTTCCGCGCCCGCTTCGGCTGCCTTCATCAGAGAGGCAACCGACATACCCGTTGTGGCGTGGGAGTGAATTTCAATCGGAATATCGACCTTCGCCTTTATCGCCTTCACCAAATCGTAGGCTTCAAAGGGTTTGAGCAAGCCGGACATATCTTTAATACAGATGGAATCGGCCCCGAAATCGGCATAGGCTTTTGCCAAATTCGCGTACACTTCTTTGGTGTGGTACGGCGTCGTCGCGTACGAAATGGCCATTTGTACGTGTTTGCCGGTTTTTTTCGCCGCGTCGGCCGCGCGCTTTAAGTTGCGCGGATCGTTGCACGCATCGAAAATACGAAAAACGCTTACGCCGTTTTTCGCGGCCGCATCGACAAAAGCGTCGACCACGTCGTCGGCATAGTGGCGGTAGCCCAAAAGGTTTTGACCGCGCAAAAGCATCATAATGGGGGTGTTGGGCAGTTTCGCGTGAAGTTTGCGCAAGCGCTCCCAGGGATCTTCATTTAAAAAGCGGATGCAGGAATCGAAAGTCGCCCCGCCCCACGCTTCCAAAGCGAAATAACCGATTTTATCCAGTTTATCGCAGATGGGCAGCATATCCGCAGTCGTCATACGCGTAGCATGCAAAGACTGGTGCGCATCGCGCAGCACCAAGTCGGTAATTTTTACTTTTTTAGCCATAACTCTCTCCTGTGTATCAGCCGTTTTCTTTTTCATGCACGGCAGCCGCAATGGCCGCGATTACCGCCGTTTGAGTGCCGCCGCTTTGTCCGGCGGCACGCGCATTGTCCGCGGATTTTTCATTTTTATCCAGTTTTAAGGCTTTTATCAGCTTCGAATTCAAAGTGATAAAAACAATCATTATTATTAAAAATAAAAACACAAATCCCATACCGAGCAAGGTCAACTTTAAGCTTTGCCCCAGCATTTCCGTTATTGTCATAAGGCCTCCGCAATCAGATTATCGTATAAAATACGTGGTATTTCGATTGTAACGAAAATATAAATCTTGTTCAAGGAGGATAAATGTATTATAATGGGAGCATGAATATGATTTTTGTATGCTGCATTCCTTTCTTTATTGCGGCGGCCTTCCATTTGACGTCGTGTCTGCTTTCGAAAACAAAACGGGCTGATGTGTCGAAAAAAATTCTCATGCCGCTTTTGATTCTTGCGGTCGCGGCCGCCTATTGCCTGTCCTTTGCGGGCAAACGCGTTACCGATCTGGGCCTTTTTCAAATCGTGCTTTTGTGCATTGCGTTGGCGGCCGGAAACGCGGGAGACATTTTTTTGCTCGGCGACGTAACGCCGAAAAACATGTCCAAGGGCTTGGGCGCTTTTTTGATCGGGCACATTGTGTACATCGCCCTTCTTTCTTTGACGTTCAGCCTGCCGCCGGTTCCCAGACTGATCGCAATCGTCGTTTTTGCGGTCTATGCCGCAGCCGTTTACGTCAGTTGGAGGATGAACGGCTCGCCGAAAGGAGCCGTCGGCGCGGCGGTCATCGTGTACGCTTCCGTGCTCGGCTTGTTCAGTTTATTGACGCTTTTTTATATTATAGGTTGCGTACATGTGGGAATCGGCATTCCGGGGCCGCTATTAAAAATCTATATCGGAACGCTGTTCTTTTTGCTGTCGGACAGTGTGCTGTCGCATACGATATTCTTTAAACAGTTTTATCAATCGCGCTTTGTCGTTATGCTTACGTATTTAAGCGCGCAATTTTTAATTGTGCTGGGTTTTCTCAGCATATAATCGGGAGGCGTTTTTGGATACCAACGAAATTATCGCGCGGGCAAAACAGTACATCGCGCAGGAAACGAACGAGGTTTTTCGCAGCGAAGTCGAAAAACTCGTAAAAGACAATGATATAAAAGAACTGGAAGAGCGCTTTTATCAAAGTTTGGAATTCGGAACGGGCGGTTTGCGCGGCATTATCGGCGGCGGTACGAACCGCATGAACACGCTTATGATTCACAAGGCGACTCAAGGCCTTGCAAACTACTGCATTAAAGCGCTGCCCGAACAAGCCGCCGCGGGAAAGCTTTCGGCCGCCATCGCATACGATTCGCGAAAATATTCGGACGTATTCGCCGAAGAAACGGCATGTATTTTTGCGGCAAACGGCTTTACCGTATATTTATTTACCTCGCTTCGCCCCACTCCCGAACTTTCGTTTGCAATACGCACTTTCGGCTGCACAACCGGGGTTGTCGTAACCGCATCGCACAATCCGCCGCAGTACAACGGCTATAAAGCGTATTGGTCGGACGGCGCGCAGGTAACGCCTCCGCACGATACGGGGATAATCGACGAAGTAAACAAAGTAAACTCAATTAAAATCATTTCGAAAGACGAAGGCGTCAGGCAGGGCAAAATCATCCTCATCGACAACGATGTCGACGAAAAATACTGGGCGATGTGCAAACGCCAATTGTTCCGCCCGGAATTGATAAAGCAAAAAGCGAAGGACGTGCGCGTTGTCTACACGCCGCTTCACGGAACGGGCGCCATGCACGTCGAAAAAGTGCTGGGCGATTTGGGACTTACCGTTATTACCGTTCCCGAACAGCGCAAGCCCGACGGAAATTTTCCGACGGTCGAAAAACCGAACCCGGAAGAAGCGCCGGCCCTTAAAATGGCGATCGAACTTGCAAAAAAAGAAAAAGCCGACGCCGTTATGGCAACCGACCCCGATGCCGACCGATTCGGCAGCGCCGTTCCCGCCGCAAACGGAGAATGGGTACTTATAAGCGGCAATCAAATGGGCGTGCTTTTCACCGACTACATCATCGTATCGCGCAAAGAATTGAACAAAATGCCGAAAAATCCCGCGATAATCCGTTCGATCGTAACCTCGCCGATGGTCGATTACATTGCAAAAGCGAACGGCGTTCATGTCGACGAATGTTTAACCGGCTTCAAATGGATCGCTTCCGTTATGAACCGCTACGATACAAAGCGCGATTACAACTACATTTTCGGTTTTGAAGAAAGCTACGGCTATAACGTCGAAACGGAAGTGCGCGATAAAGACGGCGTTTCGGCTTCGGCCATGTGCGCCGAAATGACGCTGTATTGGAGATCGCAGGGCAAAAGCCTTTTGGAACGCTTGGAAGAACTGTATAAAACCTACGGCTATTTTGAAGACCGCGCCATTTCAAAGAACTTTTTAGGCGCCTCGGGCGTTCAAACGATGAAAGCCATTATGTCCAAACTGCGCAAAGAAGGACTCAAAACTTTGGGCGGCAAAAAAGTCGTCATGATCCGCGATGTCGGCGAAGGCTTTTCGTACGATCCGGAAAATCCGCACAAAAAGCAAAAGCTGGATATTCCTTCGAGCAATGTATTGCAGTTTTTCCTCGAAGACGGATCGATTGTGAGCGCGCGGCCGAGCGGTACCGAACCGAAAATAAAGTTTTATATAAACGCAGTTGTTTTGGATTCGCCTTCGCTCGATGCGGCAAAAAAAGATGCAGACAAGTTGTGCTCGGCAATCGAAAAAGAAATTCAGGCCGTACTTGATGCATCATAAGATCCGCGAATATGCGCGCTTGTATGAAGAGGGGGCGGTTTTTACCGCCTTCGATACGGAAACAACGGGCTTATATTGCGAACGCGACCGCATAATAGAAATAGGTGCCGTAAAATTCGATAAAACCGGCATTTTAGGCACTTATGAAATTCTCATTCACCCCGAAATTTCCGTTCCGCCAAGCGCGTACAAGGTGCACGGTATAAGCGATTTGATGCTTTCGGGCTGCCCGGTCTTCGCCGCGGCGGCTCCCTCCTTTTTGGACTTTATCGAAGGCACGCGCCTTATCGCCCACAATGCGCCGTTCGACACGGGCTTTGTAAACAGCGAGTTGCAAAGAGCCGGCCGCCCCGCCCTTGCCTCTCCTTCCGTGCCGGCCGCAGACACGGTTACGCTTGCGCAAAAAGCCTTCCCCAAGTTAAAAAAATACAATTTGCAGTTTTTAGCCGGCCGCTTCGGTATTCCCAGCGGCACGGCTCACCGCGCCCAAGACGATGCCGGCGTGTGCCGCGAAGTTTTTTTGTATTGCATCGGCAAACACGAAAAGCAACAAGTTCAGCCGGATTTACCGTTTTAAGGTTTGTGTTAACTTTTCCGAAGGAGAAACATGGCAGGAAAATTACCTAAATCATATTCGGCGCTTTGCGCCGCATTTTTGTGCGCATGCATGTTTGCTGCAAACGCACAAACGCTTATCGATAAAATCGATGCGATTCGGCAAACGGACGCGTTGATTGCCGGTATAGAAAGCGCAACCGATTTGCATGATCTTACATACGAGTACGAAGCGCGCGAAAACAAAAACAAACCACTTCTTTCGTACGCGGTAACCTTAAAGCAAAACGCCGACTCGAAAACCGTAAAAGCGGTAATACGCGAAACGGGCGACGGCTGGCAATACATATACACGGCATGGTTTAGCGACGGCAAGGCGGCGGCGATCAGCGAACTGTATAAAAAATACAACGGCATCACAAAATCGTGGGACGAGCGCTTTGTGCGTACATTTTATTTCAGCGATGACCGCGTTTTTGCCGCCGAATACAAAGACGAAAAACCGCGTCTTATTTTGGAAGAAAAACAACTCAACAAAGAACGCGCCGCAAAAATCATGCAAATCGTGCAAAAATCCTTGAGGAGATAAAAATGACTATTCATGAATTCGGAACGGAAAAGAAAGAGGTTCTTGTCTTATTTCATCCACTCGGCGCGCGGTGGGATGTTTTCAACTATGTAACGCCGACATTGCAAAAAGACTTTCATCTTGTCATTCCCGCAATGCCCGGTTTTGATCCGGACGCGCCGGAAACGGATTTTACCTGCGTAGAACGGATTGCCGACGAAACGGCCGCATGGCTTATAAACAGAGGACACAAAAGCATTACCTGTCTTTACGGCTGTTCCATGGGCGGAGCAGTCGCGGCGCGGATGCTTGCAGTCCGAAAGCTGCATGTCGATTGTGCCGTGCTGGACGGCGGCATGACTCCGTATCGGTTTTGGAAGCCGCTGACCTACCTCATCGGCATCCGTGATTTTATGATGCTGGAAATCGGCAAACATATGAGCGTTAAAGCGCTGCGGAACATGTTCGACCCTGAAAAATACACGGAAGACGATCTCAAATACATTAAGAATGCAATGAACGGTATGAGCGCGAAAACGATTTGGCGTTCGTTCTATTCCTGTAATAATTACTCCATGCCCGATCCCGTTCCGCAGATTAACAGCCGAATAGCATATTGGTACGGTGCCGATGAAAAAAAAGCGCGGAAATGGGACATCGAATATATCCGTAAAGCGTTTCCCACTGCACAGATCATTGAAAACACGGGAATGGATCACGCCGAATTTTTTACGCTGCATCCGAAGGAATTTTGCGAAAAGCTGACCGCATGGATCCGTTTGCCCGGCTCAAGTAATTAAATACATTATGGTCTCCGGCATAATCGGCATGTTTTTTGCGGCTCTGCCTGTTTTTCTAACTTATTTTTTCGGGCTGCCGTTTTTACCGACAATTCGGATACTTGCATGTATGCTTGCCGCTGCCGCACAATGACTTATAAAATTAAAATTACAGGGAGAAACATATGAAAAAAATTTCCGTAATTCTTTTTCTGTGCCTTGCAATCGGTTACCCGGCGCTATGTCAGACAAAAACCGCATACATAAAATCGGGCGAATACGCCTTTTACCGGGATACACGGGGGCATATGGATTTTATCCGCGGCTATCTTGCTCTCCGGAAAGGAACTGAGCTGATCGTACTTTCACGCAATGTGGACCGGAAAACAAAAAACGAGTACAACTACTACTTTTCCGTACGCGACGGCATAAACGATAAAGGAGAAAAAGAATTTGGAATCGGCGGTACGGTAGGATTGCAAAAGCAGCCGCAGGCCGAAATAGTGCAGGCATGCGTCGATTTTCTGAACTTCGTTACGATATACGATTCTTCCAAATCACAATTTAAAGACTGCAAAACGGTTGAAGACCCGTGGGACAATTACACGCTTTTATACGAATTAAACAATGCGCTGCCCTTATTCAGATTCAACACAATTACGATGAAAGGTAAAAACGAACCTTCATACGTTTTATTTAAAGGAGGAACACTGAACTCGGACAGCGACGGCCGGGAATTCTTTGAGGCGGATTTGTCGCAGCCGGAAGAAATCAAGAGGGAAAACGTCGGCTTAAAAATTCCTAAAAAAAATAAAATGAATGTCGTGTTAAACGGGCTGAAAGCGCGTTTAGATGAAAACTGGAAATATAACGAAGAGTTCGGCTTCCCCGGCTATTGGCTCAACGTAAACGGACTTCGCGATTCGCAAATCGGAATTGAAAAAACGGACATATCGCTCATGGGCGATTTACAAACCGATGATTTTTTTACGCGCATGGCACGCACGGCCGTTGAGCATTATCCTTTGCCGGATTACAATTCGGTGCAATTCAAGGTAACGGAAAAACATACCGAACTTTCATATTTTTTTCTCGATGAAAATCAACGCAAAAACTATCAATATTACTTTTTCTGCAAGCGGGATAAAAATATATACATAGTAAACTTTTCAACCTTTGCCGACATATATGAAGCGAATAAATCCTATTTTACCGATATACTGTCGTACGTGCTGAAAAACAACGGTTTACGATAATAAAATAAAGATGCGAATAATTAACTCAATGCCGGCTGTTTTCAAAATATTCGAAAGCATCGATGATGTCGAGGTAAACTCCGTCGAAACCGGCATCGAGAATTTTTTGCAAATAGGAATCTTCAGTGCCGAAGATGATGTTTTGCCATTCGGGGTGCCAATAGGCGACCTTATAATTACCCTTCCATAACGGATTTTCTTTTTTAAGCCATGCGGGCTTTGAGCGCTTCCAGCTTTCGTTCCAATAATACCGATAGGTTTCCGCTTCGCCGATACTCATGTAGGCGATAACTTGACGGCGCGCGCCGTTCGGCTTAACTTGTAAACGCTGCACATCCGAAAAATCAAGCTTTTCATCGGCGCAAAACAAATCGATTATAAACATATCGTAATTCGTTGTGCAAAGTGCGGCGATAAAATCTTCCTTTGAAGAAAATCTTTCGGGGTTAATCAAATATAAAAAATTTTTTGCGTCGGCGACGCTCAAAATCGGATCGCCGTTTTCGTTAAAGGGTGCGCTCGGATACGCAGGAACGTTCGTCAAATTCCGCTCGTCGGCGGCAAAAGAAATATAGCCGTTTTTATAATTTTGCGCATACGAAAAATCAACGGAAGGAGGCGTGCTGCAATAATCGATAACGAGAACCTTTTTTCCGGCTGCTTTGAACGCATCACAAAAGTTTTTCATATAGGAAGAAACAGCTTCGGGCGTCGCTTTGTCGTCCGCTTCGTAGCCGAAATATAAGTCTTCCCTGCCCGTCCCCGAAACGGCATCCATATATGTTTCGATGTCGGCGCCGTCGAGCTCACCGGCAGAGGCTTTATCCGCAGACTCATCCGCGCTGTCAATCGGTTCCGACTCAATCAATTCCTGACCGTTTTGCGGAATGACGGCAAATGAAGGGGAAGAAAGGCGCGCCGTTCGCGCAATGGAAACGACGAATTTTCGCATTTCACCGCGATAATCGACGGCGGAAGATTTAGCCGATGTGCGGCATGCGCTTATCGACAGCACAAAGAACAACAGGGAAGCAATAAGAATATTTTTTTTCATACCATCCTCGTACATTACCCGAAAAGAGCCTGACGTAAAATACTGTTTATTCGTGTTTGACATATTTCTCCTTCCGTCTCTAATGCTTTCAATATATCCATATCTATTGCTATTGATATTGTCTTCTTTGGAGGAGGAGACAGAAAAGATTCCATCAGACCGGGTTTGAATTCTTTTAACTGCTCATCGGTAAATTCGGGAATATCTTCATCGAAGATTATAGACCTGTTTTTAATTTCATTTATTCTTTTATCCGTTAACTTTTTTGACATAATCATAATACACCTCCTGCAATTTTTTTTCGGCTCTCCGTGCAGATATAATTCGTACGCGGTTATTCTGTTCTGTATGATAGACTACAATAATGAGAACACCATTTAAACAACCGATACTATAAAAACGTTGCTCCTCTTGGGAATGAATATCGTCATACCTTGTAAGAAGATACGGATCCTTGAATACCTCGGTTATTTCATCAAAACCGAATCCGTGCTTTTTTATATTGTTCTCATTTTTTTCCATATCCCATTCAAATAAAGTATCTTCACTTACGATTACGGTTCCCATAATAACCCCTAAGTAAAAGCATACATCCTATTCTGCAGATCTGCAAGTTTAAAATAATAGCTATCTTTCCTTTTTTCTTTTAATACCTTGCGGTACGGTTTTGCGGTATTTTACGGGAGCGCATTCAACAGCGCGGCTCCGACAACGCCCGCCTTATCCTGTAATTTACCCGTGCAGATGAGCGGCAAAGCGGTGTTCGGCCCGCGAAGGCATTCTTTTTCGGCGATAGCGCGCAGCGGCTCAAGCAGCGCCTCTCCTTCTTTACTTACGCCGCCGGAAAGCGTGATAATCTGCGGCTGAAAAATACTTACGGCGTTTACGATACAGGCCGCAAGCGTGCGGACATAAAAGTGTACGGCTTGAACGGCGGCATCATCCCCTGTTTTTGCGACACGAAAAGCCGTTTTTGCCGAAACGTTTTCAAGCTTTCCTTCCGCTTCGCGCCACAGCATACTGTCAGGATACTTTTCCATAAATTCCATTGTCGTTTGCCTTAGGCCGGTTGCCGAAGCGTACATGTTTACGCAGCCTTTCCGCCCGCACGGGCAGGGCCGTCCGTCAAGTTCTATAACCGTGTGCCCCAATTCGCCTGCAAGCCCGTTGCCGCCGCGGAAGATTTTTCCGCCGATGATGATTCCCGAACCTATTCCCGTTCCGAGCGTAATCGATACCAAATCGCTGCAGGTTTTTCCGTCGGACTTTCCGGTAAAGCTTTCTTTTCCCGTACCCGCGATAAACTCGCCCCAAGCGGCCGCGTTCGCATCGTTTTCAACGCAAACGGGAATGCGCAATTTTTCTTCCAAATATTCTTTTATCGGAACTCCGTAAAATCCCAAATTGGCGGCGGTTTCTATAACGCCGGTTTCGATGTTTACAATGCCGGGAGTACCGATTCCCACATACGAAAAGCTGCGCAAAGATAAAGCCGGAAGCTGTTCAAGCACATCGGACACGGCGGAGGCGCAATCGTCAAGTATCTCGTTCCACGGACGAGGAAGCATGGTGCGCCTCACGGCCGAAGCGATAATGCGGTAATGTTTATCGAGCACGGATGCTTTAATCATCGTCCCGCCCAAATCTATTCCCAAAAAATATTCCATATCGCACTATAATGTGCTATAATCGCATTCATGTCAATCAATACGAATAATCGGTTTTATAAAATGCTTGAAGTATGCGCCGACTCTTCAGAAAGCGCGCTCACGGCGCAAAAAGCGGGAGCTATGCGCATAGAACTGTGCGCAAACCTTATTATCGGCGGCACCACGCCGACGCTCGCCCTTGTAGAAGCGGTAAAAAAAGAACTGTCGATTCCCGTGCATGTACTCATTCGGCCGCGCTTCGGCGACTTTTGCTACGGCAAAGCCGAAATAACGCAAATGGCGCGAGACATAGAGCTGTGCCGTAAAGCGGGAGCCGACGGCATCGTCATTGGCTGTTTGAAAACCGACGGCTCGCTCGATGAAAAAGCGCTGCGTACGCTTATGAGCGCAGCGGAAGCTAAAGACGGGGCGAAAAAAGTTTCGTTTACGCTTCACCGCGCCTTCGATATGTGTAAAGATCCCTTTGAAGCCTACGAAAAAGCGGCCGAACTCGGATTCGACACGATTTTAACCTCGGGACAAAAGGCAAGCTGCTATGAAGGCCGCTTTCTTTTAAAAGAACTGCAAAAAAAACGCGGCGCAAAAGGCCCGGTCATTATGGCGGGAAGCGGCTTAAAACCCGAACTGATTGTACCGCTTTTTGAAGAAACCGGCGTGCGCTGTTTTCACCTTTCGGGGAAAAAAATCGTTCAAAGCCCCATGCGCTATAAAAATCCTGAAGTCAGCATGTCGGTAAAAAGCTTCAGCGAATACGAATTGTGGAGCGCCGACGAAAACGTCATACGCGAAGCGCGGCGACAATTGAACGGCATCGGCTAGTGCCCTGATGCCCATTTTTCGCTCAATTCTTATTCCGCTTATATCGATAATCATAGTATGGAAATATGCATAATTAAACACAAACACGGCTTAGCCGTTTTATCCGCCGTTTTTATTTTATGCGCCGCACTGTTCGGCGGCTGTCTTACGACTTCGCCTGCCGGACAAAGCCGACAAATGAGCATACAGCAACTGATTCTTGCGGGCAAAACCGACGAAGTGCGCGCGCTGTTCCAATCGCAAACCGACATAAATATGACGGACGACAACGGGAACACGGCGCTTCACATAGCCGCACAGGTAAACGATGCGCCGCTGGTTACCTTTTTGCTTTATAAAGGCGCCGATTCCGAAATCAAAAATTATGCCGGCGATACGCCCCTTCTCGCTGCGGTAAAAAACCGTGCAACGGATTCCGCCGCGGTTCTTGCCGAACTCAAGGGAAACATTTTTGCAAAAGACGCCGAAGGCAACAGCGCTTTCGATATCGGCTTAAAGCAGGGAACGACTTTTTTCGACGCGCTGCTTACGACGCGCACGGGCGATATGCGGGACATCGAAGGACAAAGCATCATTCATTATTTAGTCCGGAATAAAAACAAGCAGGCAATCGATTTTTGCATTAAAAAGAACATTCCGCTTTCGGTAACGGATATAAAAGGCGTAAGCCCGCTGACACTCGCTTATTCGCAAAAAGACATCGATTCGGTCGATATCGCTGCGGCACTCATTTTGGCAAACGCGGAACCCGAACGCGGTTCTCATGCATATTTTGAAGACGCGGTAAAAACGCGCAATCTTTCCATGCGCTTCAGCGACGGACAAAGCCCGCTGCATTTTGCCGTCATCGCGGGCGATAAAGCGATTGTGCAGTATTTAATCCGCGAAGGCGCGTCGATTCAGGCAAAAGACATTTCAGGCTCGACGCCCCTGCACGAAGCGGTCCGCTACGGCAGAACGGAAATCGCCGTTATGCTGCTGGATGCGGGAGCAAACGTCAATGCGCGCGACAGTATCGGAAAAACGCCCTTGCTCATTATCATGCCCGATAAAACCCGCCGGGAACTGTACGATATGCTTTTGGCGCACAAAGCGGACGCAAATGCCGTCGATTCGTTCGGCGATAACTGCCTGCATGTTGCGACAATGACCAAAACCGACGTTGCCGTTTTGGAAGCGCTCGCTTCGCGCGGTGCCGACGTCAACGGGCGCAATAAAAAAGGCGTTACGCCTTTAGCTCAAGCCGTCGAACATAAAAACACCGCCCACATCGCTTTTTTCGCATCGAAAGGAGCCGACATACATGCCGAAGACGTAAACGGCAACACGCCCTTTACACGCTCGCTCGAAATCGGTTTGGACATGACAAAGACGCTCATAAACCGCACTACGGTCAATACGCGCGACTCCATCGGCAACACGCCGCTTCACATTGCGGTATTCAACAAAGCGGGCGCCGATCAAATAACCTATTTACTGGAAAACGGTGCCGAAATCAATGCACGCAACCGAAGCGGAGATTCTCCTTTATATATGGCGGTACGCCAAAACAACAGGCTCATCGGCGAAATGCTTTTATCGCGCGGAGCCGACGTATTTTCGACCAATACGGCAAACTATTCGCCGCTGCGTTTGGCGCTCAGCGCCGGAGGCGATGTACAGGATTGGCTTTTAACCTCCGAAGTAATACGGTCCGTCGACGGAATGGGAAACACTCCGCTTCATTATGCGGCCGAATGGCAGCTTAACGATTCGGCAGCCGTCATTATCGAAAAAGGCGCTTCGGTGAACACGCAAAACACAAATGGCGAAACGCCCGTTTTCAGCGCCGTAAAATCGGACAATGCCGACGCGATAAAGCTGTTTGTAAAAAACGGCGCAAATCAAAACCTGCGCGACTATTTGGGCAACACGCCCCTTCATTCATGCGTAAGATGGAACGCGGAAAAATCGGCTTTGGCGCTTTTGGCAAGTGCCGACGTAAACGCGAAAAACCTTGCGGGCAAAACACCGCTGCATGAAGCCGCCCGCAGCCGAAACACCGCCATGGCCGAATTGCTCTTGCGCAGCAGGGCCGACATCAATTCGACCGATATTATCGGACGCACACCGCTTATGGACGCCGTACAAAGCGAAGACATAGGCATGGCCGATCTGCTTCTTAAAAACGGGGCAAGTCCTTCGATCCAGGAAATGTACGGACGCACCGCCTACCACGACGCGGCGGAAACGGCCAACATCGACTTGATCCGTCTGCTCAGAAAATCGGGCGGCAACCCGCTCGCGCGTGACATACACGGAAGAACGCCGCTGTCCCTCGTTTTGCATAAAGACATGGCGGTTATCCGCGCCGTGCTGGGAACCGATGTGAACCTCGCCGATTCGGACGGAAATACGCCCGCACATATAGCGGTAAATTCATCGGTACCCGCCCGCGTATTCGAAGAATTGATTTCAGCCGGCTATCCGGTCGATCGGCGCAACAGGGAAGGCGTTACGCCCCTTTTGCTTGCGGTTAAACAGGGAAAAACCGACCTTGCCCGCATAGCCTTGCAAAAAGGCGCCGATCCGTTCGCTAAAGATAATTCGTCCGAATGCGCCGTAAGCTATGCTTTAAAGCACAGCGCCGACATGCTGAATATGATTGTACAGATAGCGGGCGCAAAGCGCGACATCGCCGGAGAAACCGTCCTGCACTACGCGGCACGTGAAGCCGATTCTCAAACCGTACAGCGTCTTTTGTCGATGGGCATTGACCGCACCGTCAAAAACATCTCGGGCGAAACTGCCTACGACACCGCCGTCCGCTGGAAACGGCCCGACATAGCCGCACTTCTTAAATGATTGTACGGATCTTCTTTAATTCCCCAAATCGGAGATGGCGACAGGTTTGGGGTTGGCGTCTTCGCCTTGTATGGCGGCCACTTCTTCCAAAAGCTGTTTTGCTTTTACCGAAAGTTTGGTCGGTACGGTAATTAAAACCTTAATGTACATATCGCCGTTGCGGCCGCTGGTGCCGTAGGGTACGCCTTCGCCGCGCAAGCGCAAAAGCTTTCCGTGCTGTGTGCCGGCGGGAATCCGCATTTTGATTTTTTTATCGTCCAAAGACGTTACGGTAATTTCCGAACCCAAGGCGGCCTGCGTCATCGAAACGGGAATCGCGCAGTACAAGTCCTGTCCGTTGCGCTCAAAATAGCGGTGAGGCGCTACATGGAGAATAATCACCAAATCGCCTGCAGGACCTCCGTTTCGCCCGGCGTCTCCTTGGTTGGGAACGGTTATGCGCTTGCCGTTGTCGACTCCGGGAGGAATCGTAACGACGATTTTTTTGCGTTTTTTTTGCAAGCCGGAACCGCCGCAAACCTTGCAGGGGTTGTCGACGACCGTTCCCTCGCCCTGACAGGTCGGGCATGTTTGCGCCACGCTGAAAAATCCCGCGCTGCGCCGGATCTGCCCCGCACCGCCGCACGACGGGCAGGTTTTGCGTTTTGAACCTTCGGCACCGCCGGTTCCCCGGCAGCTTTCGCATGCCTCGTTGTGCTGAAACGATATTTCGGCTTTGGTACCGAACACGGCGTCTTTAAACGAGATTTCAAGGTCGTAACGCAAAGAGGCCCCGTGATCGGGACCTCCGCTTCTGCGCCGACTTGAACTTGCGCCTCCGCCGAAAAGGTTTTCGAACACATCGCCGAAGCCGCCGAACAAGTCTTCAAAGTCATGGAAGGCGTGCGAATATCCCTGATTTCCGCCGCTTCCGCCCGCCATGCCTTCAAGCCCCGCAAAGCCGTATTGATCATATATCTGACGTTTTTGGTCGTCCGAAAGCACTTCGTATGCTTCGGTAGCTTCCTTAAACTTATCCTCGGCTTCTTTATTGCCGGGATTTTTATCGGGATGATACATGACGGCCAGCTTGCGGTAGCCTTTTTTAATTTCCTCTTTCGTGGCGCCCTTTTGGACGCCAAGAACTTCGTAATAATCGCGCTTTGCCATTTATTTGTCGTCGTCTACCACTTCGTAATCCACATCGTCGGCTTTGCCCGAAGCGGCTCCGCCATTGCTATTGCCTGAACCCGCGCTTGAAGAATCGCTCGAACCGGAAGACGAACCCTGAGCCGCCCCTTGGGCACCCTGAGCCGCCGCCTGCTGCTTGTACACTTCTTCGGCGATCTTATACGACGCCTGCTTTAAAGCTTCGGTTTTGGCTTTGATATCTTCAACATTGTCGCCCGAAAGCGCTTGTTTAAGGGCTGCGACCGCATCTTCTATCTTTTGCTTTTCGGCGGCGTTTACCTTGTCGCCCAATTCTTTAAGCGTTTTTTCGGTCGCGTACACCATCGAATCGCCTTCGTTGCGCGCATCGACTTTTTCGCGTTCTTTTTTATCCGCTTCGGCATTCGCTTCGGCTTCTTTTACCATGCGCTCGATTTCGCTTTCGCTCAAACCGCTCGAAGATTCGATGCGCACGCTTTGCTCTTTACCCGTACCCAAATCTTTTGCGGATACGTGCACAATACCGTTCGCGTCGATGTCAAAGGTTACTTCAATTTGCGGAACACCGCGCGGTGCGGGAGGAATTCCTACCAAGTCAAAGCGCCCGAGCGTACGGTTTTGAGCGGCCATTTCGCGCTCGCCCTGCAATACGTGGATCGATACGGCGGTTTGTCCGTCGGCGGCAGTCGAAAAGATTTGACTTTTGCGCGTAGGAATCGTCGTGTTGCGCGGAATAAGTTTTGTAAAGACGGCGCCCATCGTTTCGATACCGAGCGACAGCGGCGTAACGTCGAGCAGCAAAATGTCTTTTACATCGCCGCCCAAAATACCGCCCTGTATTGCAGCGCCTATGGCAACGGCTTCGTCGGGGTTAACGCCCTTTGAACCTTCTTTGCCGAAAATCTCTTTTACCGTCTGCATAACCTTGGGCATACGGGTAGATCCGCCGACCAAAAGCACTTCGTCGATTTTCGACGCGTCGATTCCCGCATCGGCTAACGCTTTG
Source organism: Treponema maltophilum ATCC 51939 (assembly GCF_000413055.1). Classification (NCBI taxonomy): domain Bacteria; kingdom Pseudomonadati; phylum Spirochaetota; class Spirochaetia; order Treponematales; family Treponemataceae; genus Treponema; species Treponema maltophilum. The sequence goes on from NZ_KE332518.1 coordinate 1,713,770, forward strand.
CGGCAGGGTTCTTTGGTGCGCTCAAGCAAATCTTCGGTCATTTGTTCGAATTTTGCGCGCGTCAACGTTTTTTGCAAGTGCTTGGGACCGGATGCGTCCGCCGTAATAAAGGGCAGATTGATTTCGGTCGACGACTGCGACGAAAGCTCGATTTTCGCCTTTTCGGCGGCTTCGCGCAAACGCTGCAAAGCCATGCGGTCTTTCGACAAATCGATGCCCGTGTCGGCTTTAAACTCGTCGGTGAGCCAGTTGATTATTTTGCGGTCGAAATCGTCGCCGCCCAAGTGGGTGTCGCCGTTTGTCGATTTTACTTCGAATACGCCGTCGCCCAATTCAAGGATGGAAATATCGAAAGTACCGCCGCCCAAGTCGTAAACGGCGATTATTTTTTCGCTTTTTTGCTCTTTGCTGAAACCGTAGGCTAAAGAAGCGGCGGTCGGTTCGTTGATAATGCGCTTAACGTCGAGACCCGCGATTTTTCCCGCGTCTTTGGTCGCTTGGCGCTGCGCATCGTTAAAATATGCCGGAACGGTGATTACCGCTTCGGTAACCGGTTCGCCCAAATAGTCTTCGGCGGTTTTTTTCATTTTTTGCAAAATAAACGCGCTGATTTCCTGCGGCGAATATTCTTTTCCCTCAATAGCGATCCTGACGTCTTCGCCGTGATCGACAACCTTATACGGAACCAGTTTTGCTTCTCCGGACAATTCGCTGTAGCGATGCCCGATAAAGCGCTTTATCGAATATACCGTGTTTTCGGGGTTCGTAATCATTTGGTTTTTTGCAGGCTGACCGACAATGCGCTCGCCCTTTGATGTAAAGCCGACAATGGACGGGGTTGTCCTTCCGCCTTCCGAATTCGGAATAACGACAGGCTCGCCGCCTTCCATAACAGCTACGCAGGAATTGGTCGTTCCCAAGTCAATACCGATAATTTTTCCCATAGTCTTCTTCTCCTACAAATTAGTTTATTTTATTTATTATTCGGCAGCCGAATCGGAATCGGACGTTTGAGCGGAATCGCTTTCGCAGGAAGCGCCGGATTCTTTTTGCGTGCCGTCGGGCGTCGTTACCATCACTTTCGCGTGGCGGATAACCCGATCTTTTAACATATATCCCTTTAAATATACTTCCGAACAAACCGGTTCGGCAACAGGTCCCTTGTTCGTCGCAATCGCTTCGTGTTTGTCGTGATCGAACAGGTCGCCCTTTTCGCCGTAGACGCTTAAGTCATACTTCGTTTCGAGCAGACTGTGCATTTGCTTGTTGATCATGGCGATGCCGTCGACAACCGGCTTGAGGTCGGCAAGCGGTTTGCCTTCGGCGTCTACTCCGGCCGCAAGGGCGCGGTCAAAATCGTCGAGTATGCCGATTAAGTCGGTAAGTAGATTGGCATTCGCATAATCGAAGATTTCCTGTTTTTCTTTAACCATGCGCTTGCGGTAATTTTCAAAATCGGCCGATTTACGAAGATATTTATCCTGCAAGTCGGCGTTTTCCGCTTCGAGAGCGGCGATGCGTTCTTCGGCGGTTTGTTCTTTTGAAGTTTGTCCGTTTGCGTCCGCACTTTGCGTTTCAGAGGCCGTTTGCGGATTTTCGGTTACGGTTTCTTCGTTTTCTTTGTGTTTCGTTTCTTTTGTGCTCATTACAAATCCTATTGTATAATGATACTTTTAAGGTACTAACGGTAAGGGCTTATCGTCAACAGCAAACGAAATTTTTTTGCCGTATTCCGCTACAAAAGCGGAATACCCCGTTTTTTGCATTTTTTTATCATATCGTCCGGCCACGAGCTGACTTGCACTTCGCCGATGTGAGCTTTGCGCAAAAAATACATGCACAGACGCGATTGCCCGATGCCGCCGCCTGCGCACAGGGGCAATTCTCCTGCCAAAAGGCGTTTATGAAAGTATAATTTTTTGCGTTCGGTACAACCGCGCTGCTCAAGCTGAAGGTTCAGCGTTTCGGGCGACACGCGAATTCCCATCGAGGAAAGTTCGAGCGCGTTTTGCAAAACGGGGTTCCACACCAAAAGGTCGCCGTTTAAGCCGCAGTGCCCGTCGCCCGTTTCGGTTATCCAATCGTCGTAGTCGGGGGCGCGCCCGTCGTGGGGTTTGCCGTCGGCAAGCGGGGCTCCGATGCCGGCGATAAAAACGGCGCCGTATTCGCGGCAAACCGCGTTTTCGCGCTCTTTCGGCGTCAAATCGGGATAGCGTTTTTGCAAATCTTCGGAAAACACAAAGGTAAGTTTTTCGGGCAGCACGGGCGCGATAACGGGAAAATGGTCGTAAATATAAAATTCCGTCCGTTTAAGGCAGCGGTAAATTTTTTTAACCGTATCGCGCAAAAAAAAGATCGTGCGGTCGTTTTCGCCGATAACCGTTTCCCAATCCCATTGATCGACGTACAGCGAATGAACGGCGTCCAGCTCTTCGCTTGCGCGGATTGCGTTCATGTCGGTATAAATGCCGAAACCTTCTTTCAGCTTCAAATCGGCAAGTTTTATGCGCTTCCATTTTGCAAGCGAATGCACGATTTCCATGCGCGCATTATTCATGCCCGGCGCGGTAAACGAAACGGGTTCTTCCACGCCGTTCAAATCATCGTTCAAGCCCGTACCCGACTGCACAAAAAGCGGCGCGGTAACGCGGGTTAAATTCAATTCAGTCGATAAGGCAAGCTGAAAAAAATCCTTAATCATGACAATGGCGTGTTCCGTTTCGCGCACCGAAAGCGCGCTCTCATACGGACCGGCCGGCCACAGTTCCGACATAAAAACCTCTTTATGAAAGCCTTATTTTATACATCTGAAAGATTTTTGTCCAGAGTCATGAAAAACGTACATCCTTGTATGTTTTTCATCGCAAGTTTCAGGCTTCAGCCTAAAACATCGCGCACTTACGGCTTGTCCGGCGTCCTGCCCGTTTGCTTAAACGCGGCATATACGAGGTTTAAAAGGGTGCCGAGCAAAAAGGTAAACAGCCATGCGGACAAGTGCCGGACGGGACTGGCTATGCGTTCGTATACGTCGCCGAAAAGCAAAACGGGATTTGCAAACACGTCCCAGCTGTTCCAGCGCAAAAAGCGGCCGATGTACACGCCGAAGCACGACACATATATCATAAGACAAACCAGTATTTTAATTACGGCCGGCTTATATTTTTCGTTGAGCCTGATTTCAATAAAATTCAAGCTCACAAAAGCGTACAAAAGACCGGTAAAAGCGTAGCTTAACAGCATGATAAAATCGTACCACACGGGAACCGAAAGGTCTTTGCGCAAATGCAGCAAATCGGTGAGCACATAAGGCGCATTCGGGAAAAAAAGCATCCACACGAACATAATTAAGGCAAGCACGATGTTGTTTTTGATTTTGTGAAAGTATAAAAACGAAGAAAGCAGCCACGGGACGAAGGCCAAAAAGAGGTTCCATACCATAAACAAAAAAACGTTTTTTTGCGTAAAGGCAATCCGCGCAACCGTAAGCGCAAGAGAAAACAACGATAAATACATAAGCACGAATGTCGATGTAAGACTGAAAATATTTTTTAAGTATAAGCGCACCATGTTCCCCCTCGCCTACTATACACCGTACGCCGAAAAAGGTACAGGGCATCCGATTGCATAAACAGGGATTCAGCATGAAAAGTTTGGTATAGCATAAGACAAAAGGATAGAACTTTTTGAGTCTGAATTACGTGGATTTTGAATGAGAAATTCTTCTTTCCCGTATAAGAGGACAGGGCTTCGGCATGACTAAAGGCCGTAAAAGAAAACGAGGATACCATTTTACGCGATTTACAAGCCGAATAAAACGTAGTATATTTACCGAGTAAAAAACGCACGTTTCTTCTTAGATATAAAAAATCTTTGAAAAAATAATTAAAACTTGGAGGTTTATACATGAAAAAGATTTTTATTATTTTTGTAACATTGTTTATTTTAAGTGCAGCATTTGCAGACGGTATCGGAATGTCTATAGGAGGAGGATTTAAGTCTTCTTTTTATAAAGAAAATTTGAAAAATGAAAATATACCAGAAAGACTTAATAAAAGTACAAATATGAAAACAAAGTTAAAAAAAGACATACTTGCACCAAATATTACAAGTTTAGGTGTTTTTATAAAATTTGATATTTTCAAAGATTATCAAATGCCAAAAGCTATAATTGGGTGGTCTATAGCAAATGAAGTTTCATTTCAAAGTGGAACAGGATTAGATATCTGTAAAGATTATGCTACTACCTCTCATTATATACAAGAAAAAATTTTTATTGTTGAAAACATAGATAGTTCTACCCTTTTTCTTACAGAGTATCGTGCCGTTCCTTCTTTTATGACCGGTAATAAAACGTGTAAAGTAGGATTAGGAATTCCAGTAACATTTTCTTTTGATAGTACAAAAATGTCTGGAAGATGTGGGTATTTTTATAATTGGAATAATGTAACAAAAGAATTTATGAATGCCGGTGCTTCAACATATGACTCTTCAGCATTCACTTTCTATCAGGGAATCGGTCTTCGTCCGCAAATTGAGTTTTGTGTAAAAAGATTTAAAATCGGAGGATATTTCGAGTTCAATGGTTCTTTGTACCAAGTAAAACACTTGAATAAAAAGTATACAAAAGAAGCAGACCTCTGTTCTGAAAACTCGACAACTTTCAAGTTTTTTCCGAAAAACTCGATTAAAACGTCCGTCGGAATATATACAACATTTATTCTCTGAGTTAATATAAATATTAAGAGGTAAAATTATGTGTGATGTTTATTGTGAAGTACCGCGTATGAAAAAGACAGCGCTTGTTATTTGTTTGTATATATCGATGTTTGCGGCGTTCGGCTTTATGTCGTGTTATTCGGTTCCGACGAAGGTTGCCGAAGGCATAAGCGAAGCCGAACTTTTGCAGCTGGGACAAAACTCGCTGGACAACGGCAACTATAAAGCGGCCGAATTTTATTACAACAAAGTAATAGAATTGTACGGTTCGAATATAAGTTCAACGGTCCAAGCCGAGTACGAGCTTGCCCACATTTTGATTAAAAGACGGCACTATAAAGAAGCAAAGCCCGCGCTGGAAAAAATTCTGTCGTATTATAACAATCCGCAAAACGCCGCGCTTTTGCCGCCGGCGTATAAAAAGCTTGCGCAAATCGACTTGAAAAAGTGCGAAGACGCGGATTAACGCGTGCCGGCTTTACCGTCGGGAATAATAATGCAGTCGATTGTAACCTCTTTTTTGCGCGCCGTATCTTCGACCAGTTTTTTTGATATACCCTTGCCGGCCCGCGGCGAAGGATGCGGTTCGGCGTCTCCTATTAAAATGATTTTCTTGTGCGCAAAGGGGCTCCAGCGGTAAAATTCCAGCGACGCGTACAAAGCTTCGTACACCGCTTCGGGCGTATCGCCGCCGATAAGCGAATGCCGCGGAATGTGCATCGCATTCAGTTTGGAAAAAAACGCTTCGGCATCCCGTGTAAAATCGTTGAACTGAACGGGAAGCCCGCGGTAACGGAAATCGTCGGTATAATCGCGGTAAAATAAAAGCCCCAGCCGCACTTCGGCCCGCCCGTGCAGCTCGGAAGCCAAAGCGGGAATCAATTCTTTTTGCAGTTTTTGTATATCGTCCCACATGCTGCCGGTCGCATCGACGGCAAAAACGACGTCGGTGTTTTGATCTTTCGGCAGCTCTTTGAACGAACGCATAACGTCTTCTACAATCGTATCGGGGCCGTGCGAATAAATCAGTATGCCGCTTGCAATGTCTTTAAAAGCTTCGGCGGCTGCGGGACTGTATTCGTCGGTGAGCGCGGCGTTAAAGCCGAACATAAAAGGATTATCCGCGTAAGCGCCGCCGTAATCGGCATAGGGTTTTTCAAACGTACGGATATTTATAAAGGTTCCCTCTTCAACGCTAACTTCGCCGTTTCGGCTCCACGGATAGCCGTACACGATTTTTTTCGGAATAAAAAGATGAAAGGCGTTCCCGAAATCCGCTTCTTTTTCCGGCGTCGAATCGATTATACCGTAGCGGCCGTATTCGGAATCCAAAAAAACGCCGTTTAAAAGCCGCTTTTCGTTTCCGTTTATGTCGTTGAATTCAAGGGCGCGGTACGCATAGCTGTCGGCCCTTCCGGCGGGATCCTTTGTCGTTTCGGTCAGCAGTACCGAAGAAAGTCCTTCTTTGTGCCGCACGTACAAGTGCCAGCCCTCGGCATCGGGTTTTAAAAGAAGGTCGGAAAGGCTCAGTTTTAATGCCGGGTTTTCGCCGGAACGTTCGCCGGCAGAACCGTCCGTTCCGACCGGGGCGTTTACCGGCTGTGCGAAAGCTCCGTTTGCGCAGTCATTTCGAAAACCGGCGCGGCACGCGAAAAAAAACAGAAAAAAAAGACAAAACGTTTTTTTATTGCGGAGCATACTTCATTATCGGTAAAAAAATGTATTATTTATACAGTTGCGGTGTGATTTTTTTGAAATTTGTGATATACTATATATAATTGTGACAACTCATGAAGACAACTCCGCACAAGACGGATTTACTCGGGTACCGCTTGAGGAGTTTTACGACGAAGACGAAATGTCCCGAACGCAAAAGGAAAACTCTACAAACATCATCGTTCTTACGAACACGGAACAGGACTTGGTCAATTCCGTATTCGAACGGCTGAGAACGGTGTCGCCGGAAACGCTGGCCGTATTGGCCGACCGCCTGGCCGACCTCGAAAAGCTCACTTTAAACATTGCCCACTTTCCGTCTTTAAAACAAACGCAGGAACAAGGTTCGGCCGTGCGCAGCATGAATACGCTGGTTGAAGCCCTGCTTATACGGCGTGAAGGCGACCGCACGCTTCATTTGCCGTCGAAGGCTATTTTGGGTAAGGGATTTTCGGTTGCCAAATTTCATACCTTTGCCGCCATGGAAAAAATCGCAACATCCTCGAATTTTCCCGACGCCCTGCTGAAAAGACTCCGAAGGGCGTGCTTGGGCATCCTGTTTACGATAATGGCCGAAGACGTGTATTTGAGCCTGCTCGACAACGAAACCATCGCCATAAGCATACGGGAAAAAATAGCTTACGAACTGATTATGCTGTGGGAACACCGCAGCGACGAAAAGGTAATCGAAATGGCGCCCGTTTTGGACGCCGTATGGAATGCGCGGCGCAATCTTGCCCCCGCGTTCGGCACGATGGTTGGCACAAGCGAACTTTTGATTTTGTCGATGGCAATGGACGACCAGTGGTGCCGCTTTATTTCTTCGCGCATGGGAAACGAAGACGCCGCCATGGCGATGGAAGAATTTTTATTCGGCATTTCATGGGAAGAGATTCAAAAGGTAAAGCAAAACATTTACGATAAAAAAGTGAGTGCCATAGACAGCAAAGAAGCGGCTCATATTTTGGGAAGGCCGGCCGACGCTTTTAAGCCGAAAACCGACGTGTTTGAGCCGCGCGATTTTTACCTTTTGTATTCGGTGCGGCGCGACAACGCGCGGGCGCGTTTACGGCTCAATTTGCCCGGCCCGCACTACACGCTCGAAGACCATTACATGCGCTTTATATTGGAAACCCAAAAGGAACAAGGTTAACTCCGGGAGCCGTACTTTGAAAAAAAACGAAACGCAAAAGAAAAGACCCTATCACTTCGGCGAAAAACTGCGCCAAGTACGCGAGCGCAAGGGCTACACTTTAAAAGTCGTCGCTTCGCGTGCGGGCGTGAGCGAAAGCCTTGTGTCGCAAATAGAACGCAATAAGGTGTCGCCCGCAATCGATACGCTTTTAACCCTTGCCGACGTGTTGGATATAAACGTCGAATTTCTGTTTGACGAATTCAGGCGCAGCCGTCCGGTAAAAATCATCCGCGGCGATCAGCGGCGCAAAATAGAAGAAGATACCGTTTGGTACGAAGAACTTGCAAAGCCTTCCGAATCCGACGGCATACATTCGATAGAATCATACGTTATCACCATTCCCGAAGGCGACCATACGCACCGCGGCTCTTACGGACACTTGGGTACCGAATTCGGCTTTATTCTGGAAGGCAAAGCGGGATTTAAATACGAATCGCAAACCTACACGCTCGAAGAAGGCGACAGTATTTCGTTTTCGGCGTCGGTACCGCATACGCTGTCGAACGTCGGAAAAGGCGTTATGAAAGCCCTATGGGTTGTAAGCCCGGCTCAGCGTTTCGGCTGAAAACGGGCACACGAATATCGGCAAGGCTTCAGCGCGAAACGTCGGTGCAAAACGCGCTTATTCAAAAGTTACCTCATATACACTTTCGAGTTCGCGGGCACCGATTCGGTTATAAAGGCATTGCCGCCGATAACCGAATTTTCTCCGATGCGCGTTTGACCGCCGAGAATTGTCGCTCCCGCGTACACGGTTACGTTATCTTCGACTATCGGGTGGCGGCGCATGTTTTTTAACTGCCGCCCTCCCCGCGTGGATAAAGCGCCGAGCGTAACGCCCTGATAAATCTTTACGCCCCTGCCTATAACGGCCGTTTCTCCGATAACAATGCCGGTTCCGTGATCGATACAAAAATATTCGCCAATTTGAGCGCCGGGATTTATATCTATGCCGGTTTTTCCGTGCGCATATTCGCTCATAAAACGAGGAATATAAGGAACGCCGGCTTTATACAGTTCGTGCGCAAGGCGGTATATATAAATGGCGTAAAATCCCGGATACGTTAAAATAACTTCGTCTATGCTGTACGCTGCGGGGTCTCCGTCGAATGCGGCTTGCGCATCGAGCATAAGCTTTTCGCGTGTACGATCAAGCGACGAAAAAAACGCATCGGTTATCCGCGCCGCTTTTTCGGCATTTTGCTCATCCGTTTTATCCGATTGTTTGTTATCCGCACGGCCGAAAGAGGGCGCATCGTCGAAGGCGGACAAATCTCCGGAGGCGGCGGACGTAGCGCACAAATCGGGGACAGCGCTCAAAGCGGTTTGTATTTGTTTTTGCAGCTTTTTTTTAAGAACCGGAAGTCCGTATTTTTGTTCCGTAAAATGGTGCGGAAAAAGAACGGTTTTTAGATCCTTTATGATACGGACAATCTCATTTCTGTCGGGAAAAATCATATTATGCTCCGAACAAACCGGCCGACAAATAGCGCTCGCCGCCGTCGGGCAAGAGGGCAACGATGAGTTTCCCCGCATTTTCTTCTTTTCGGGCAAGTTTAATTCCCGCGCACAAAGCGGCTCCGGAAGAAATACCGCACAGCAAACCTTCCGTTTGTGCAAGCTCGCAGGCGGCCGCTTTTGCATCCTCGTCGCTTACCGTAATAACGCCGGTATAAACGCCTTTGTCGAGGTTGTCGGGAATAAAGCCCGCGCCGATTCCCTGAATGCCGTGCTTTCCCCTAGGCTTTCCCGAAAGAACGGCCGAATTTTCAGGCTCGACCGCATATACGCGCACGGAATCTTTTTTCGATTTAAGGTACTTTCCGGTTCCGCTCAGCGTGCCGCCCGTTCCGACACCCGCAACAAAGATATCGACTTTTCCGTCGGTATCGTCCCATATTTCGGGCCCGGTCGTCGTAAAGTGCGCGCGCGGATTTGCCGGATTGGTAAACTGCGAAGGCATAAAAGCCGACGGCACTGTACGCACCAATTCTTCGGCTTTTGCGATTGCGCCTCCCATTCCCTGCGCTGCGTCGGTTAACACGAGTTCCGCCCCGTAGGCTTTAAGCAGCATGCGCCGCTCAAGGCTCATGTTTTCGGGCATAGTTAAAATCAACTTATAACCTTTACGGGCGCACAGGGCCGCCAAAGCGATTCCGGTATTGCCGCTGGTAGGTTCGATTAAAACCGAACCTTCGCCAAGCGTTCCGTTTTTTTCCGCTTCTTCCAACATAAAAAGCGCCGCCCTGTCTTTAACGCTGCCGCCGGGATTCAAAAATTCGATCTTTACGGCAAGGGTTGCCGCAAAGCCGTACCGCTCTTTTATACGTACAAGCTCCACGAGGGGAGTACTTCCTATCAATGCAGCGATACTTTTATGTATGTTCATGGCGCCGACTATAACACAGTCCGAACAAAAACACAACATAAGGCATCTCGAAAAACCGCTCTTGAGCGGCTTTTTCGGTGCGCGTAAAACATCGTTACTCCGCAAAACCGACCGCTATGTGTTTAAAACCCATAGCCGACAGTACCCGCCTGACGACAAGCAGCGATTGCAGTTCCGCATCCTGAAGCAATCCGCGCGCAATAAAAGACTGCTCGGCTTTTTCTTTTGCGGCAAGAATTTCGGTAAACACTTCCTGCGAAGAAATCGGCGCAAAGATGTTTTTATACTCGTCGAATACTTCCATGGCAGAGATGTCGTTCCCGATTATTTGAACGCTCGGAAGCCGTACGGTAACCGACGTGCGATCGCTGCCGAGCGTAAACGTTACGCCGCCCATATCCGCAATGCCCGCCCGTATGACACCCGAATAACGCACGATGCTGTAGCTTTTTGCCAAACCGAGTACGTGGCGCCGTTTAAGGGTTACGACGTCGCTGTATACGGCCTTTACGGTCGTAAGCTCGGCGCAGTACATAAGTTCGCTCGAAATCAAAGCGGATAAAGCGGTGAATTTATACTTTTCGTATTGTTTGTACGTATACAGCAAAGCCGCGCCGATGAGCGCCGCGCACAAAAGAGCGGCTCCGATTTTTATGCACAGCACGCGTACGACATGCGGCGCCTTACTTCCGTCTTTTTTCATACGCACCTCCGAAAATATCCTTCCGGCTGTATCGTAGACGATTTATCCGTTACGCGCAAGTGGCGGACAAGACGCCGATGCAATATCCGTGCTATAATTACAGGCATGAAACAAAACAATATTCTGCAGCAAACGCATTTTATCGGCGTTCTCCTTCCGGAAGATATAACCCTTACTCTTGAAGATTGCCGGCGCTATATGAACGAGGTTTACGGCTGTAAGTCCGGACACGGAACGCCGATCCATGTTACGCTTGTTCCGCCGTTCAAACTGCCGGAAGAATATGCAACAGCCGATTTAATAAGCGCGATTGAAAAAGAAGTCTTGCCTAAGCGTTTGGGCTTTACGGCACATATCGATAATTTTGATGCTTTCGGTGACCGGACTCTTTTTGCAAACGTAGTTGCCGGCGATACGTGGACAAAACTCCGTGATAAAACGGTAAAAGCGATTTTGAACACCTGTCCCGGCTGTACTAAAAAAGACCGAAGACCTTTCCGTCCTCACGTCACCGTTTCAAATCGGGATATTCCCGCAGGCGTAATGACAAAGGCGCTTCAGGTTATGAACGAGCTGAACCTTGTCGAAGATTTTCCGGTCGATAACATCACGATTTTTGAACGCAAAGGCAACAGGTGGGAAGCGGCGGTTACAGCGGAAATAAGCACGGATAAGACAATCCCTGTTTCCTTGATTTAGCATACGACCGGACTTAACCACCGACGGCTTATATTCCGTATTCGTAATCCGGCGGGACACATTGCGCATTATACCAAAGAGTCTTTCGAAAAAATTTTTATAAAAATTCATATAAAATATTGACATAGTATAAAATTTATTATATTATTATTTTTGTATTAATTACAATTTTAATATAGTTATTACAAACTATTTTTAAGGAGTCAAATGTTATGGAAAACGGAATGCCTTTATTGGGAGATAAGCTTCCCTCGCTGATCGTAAAAACAACGCACGGGGTAAAACATGTACCCGAAGATTACAAGGGAAGATGGCTCGTGCTTTTTTCGCACCCGGCGGATTTTACGCCCGTGTGTACCACCGAATTCGTATCGTTTCAAAAACACTACGATGATTTCAGAGCGATAAACTGCGAGCTTTTGGGCTTATCCATCGATCAGGTTCAGTCCCACATTAAGTGGACCGAATTTATGAACGACAAGCTGCACACAAAAATCGAATTTCCCGTTATCGCCGACGACATGGGAAAGGTCGCCGAAAAGCTGGGAATGATTCACCCCGGAAAAGGAACGAACACCGTACGCGCCGTATTTGTTATCGATCCGAACGGCGTGCTTCGTTTGGTTATTTATTATCCGCAAGAAATCGGCCGCAATATGGACGAAATTTTGCGTTCGGTTAAAGCGCTGCAAACGAGCGACGAGCACGGAGTTGCCTGCCCCGCAAACTGGCCCAACAACGAGCTGATTCAGGATCAGGTAATTATCCCGCCCGCTTCGGATGAAACGACTGCAGCCGAACGTCGCGGCATGGCAAACGCCTTCGACTGGTGGTTTGCGTACAGAAAAATATAAAAAGAGACTCAGCTAAAAATGTGCGCCCGGGCTCGAAAGATTCCGGGCATTTTTTTTACGGTACCCGAACCAGTGTTAATACGATTGTATTTTCTTTACTTTCCCGGTACACCGAAACGGCTGAGCGGGAAAAAGCGCAAAACGGGAGTTCCCAAAATATTTTTTCGCGGAACGTATTGCGGCTCCAAATCCGAATCGTAATATAAAGTCCGCGCATCGAACGCGGTAATCGGCGTACGCTTTTTTTGCAGCGAATGCCGCATATCCAGCGAATTAAAGCGGTTATCGCCCATCATAAAAAAATTATTTTCGGGAATAAACGAAGCCGTTCCGTCTTCTTTATTCGGCGGGAACACGCACATATTGCGTTTATCGTTGATATACGAAATATACACAACCAAATCCTGCGCATGCATTAAATACTGCAACCGCTCCGGATCGCTCGCCTGCTGTGCGGCGCTCACGCCCTTGTTCATCAAATCGGCGGTGCGCACGGCGATGCGGCCGAAAGCCAGTTTTAACGCGAGGTTTTGGCGGAACATCGCTTCGGTATACATATCGGATCGGGCGCCGGAAGTGCCGCCCGAAGCAAAATCGAAACCGTTTGCCCAGTCGGTCATAAACGAATCGAACCACAGTTCGCCGCCGTCGGAAAGCAAAAGCTTTCGGATGAGCGTGTCGCTTTGCCTGAAAAACGAAAGCACTTCCATCATGTTTTCGCTCACAAGGTCGGGAACGCCCGTTCCGGCAGGCGAAAGAGAAGACAGGCTTTTTTTCTCGGCGGCAAAACGGCGGCTCAGCGAGCGCGCTTCTTCAATAACGGATTCATAGTTCATGTCCCGCCGTTCTTGTTCAATCGCGGTCATGCGCTCGTATTCTTCGGCGCTGAAAGGAATGTAGCGGATTTTCTTTTGCGTTCCGGCAGGAAGCGAAGCAAGGTTCCATTCAGCCCGGCGCGCATCTTCTTCCACCGGACGGAATTCGGCCTGCGCCGCGGTGCGGCTGTACAGTACGCCGTCCTGCATAACGAGCTGTTCTCCCGGAAGCCCCGTAACGCGCTTTACGAGCGGGTCGGCTTTTATTTCGCCCGATTCGTCGACGTTTAAATTCACCTTTGTAAACGTAAACATAAGCACCATCTGCGAAATAAAGGTTTTGACTTCCGACTTATTGTCCTGCGGATAGCGCGGATTGCGGAAAATGACGATATCGCCGCGCTTGTACGAACGCAAAACCGGAAGTCCGACATCCGACACGGGAAACTTCGGGCCGGACGCGGTTTTAAAGCCGATGACCCGGTCGCCTATTAAAAATTCGGGCACCATGGATTCCGACGGAATAACGTAAAGTTGAAAAATAAAAATATTGATTAAAACGACCGTGCACACGGCCTGCACGATTGCGTCAATCCAATCGAGCGCCTCAAAAATGAATTTCGCGCCCCCGCGCCTTTTTTTCGGCAGCAGTTCGTTTTTCGCGGAAATCAAACCGGCCTCCGCTGCGGCTCGAGCAAAATCCGGATTTTGAACAAACACGCGCTTGGAATTCAAATGATACAACATCGTTACGGATACAATCGAAGCGGCAAGCCACAAAAGGACGGAAATCACATCCTGCACATACGGCAAAGCCGTGCCGCCCGCACGGCGCATAATAAAGCCCGCCAAAAGCACAAAGGGAACGTATTGATACAATTTATATACAATCGGATAATTTTTTACTTTTTTGAGCGTGAACACGGCGGAGGATGTAATCGTTAAAAAGGCGATAAAGGTCGCACACAAAATAAAAGCCGCTGCGGAAATATCGGCGGCAACAGAAAATTGTAAAAGAGCGAAAACGGCGCACAGCGCATGCACCGTGTAGTTTAAAACAATCAGCTTCGTTTTCATACAGGCGAGTATAGCAAAAAAAACGAATATATACTAGAATATTTTATCAAGGAAGGTGTTCCGATGACGGATGAATTCGTTTTGGTCGATTACAAACAGGCAATTCGTGATTTGGACAACGACGCAAGTTTGTACAAGGATTTGCTCGACTGCTGGTTTTCGGAAATGCAGCTCGACAAGGCGGTGCTCGAAAAGTTGTGTCAAAAGGAAGATTTGTCGGAAGCCGCAGCCTACGTTCACCGCGTAAAAGGAGCGGCCGGTTCTTTGGGCGCTCACGCGCTTTTTGAAACGGCACAAAAAACCGAAAATCTTTTGCGCGGCAAAACGCAGGGTAATGTACGGGAACATATCGAAGAATTGCTGTCTGTCTACGATTCTACCGAAAAGGAATTTAAACTAATCCGTACGCGTTTTTAAAATTTTTATACAGCCGTTCGCATACCGCTGCGGGATTTTCGCCGCGCAAAGACGCGATTTTTTCATACACTTTTTTTATGTCCGCAGGGTCGGTGGCCGTTTCGCCTTTTAAAGTTTGCCACGGCGCATCCGTTTCGGCAAGAAGCAAGTCGAAAGGAAGGTGTGCCGCACAGCGCAGGGCGCGCTTGTTCCCGTTTAAAAGCGGCTTGCCGAACGAAAAATGCGCGTTCACGCCGCGCTTAATTAAAGAAAGCGCTTCGGTGTCGGAGCCCGCAAACGAATGAAATACCACCGATTTTAACTTTGCCAATTTTTTCGCATCGCGGAAAATCCTGTCGAGCGCGCGCCTGCAATGAATCACCATCGGTTTTTCATACCGTTGTGCCGCTTCAAGCTGCAAAGCCCATACTTCTTCCTGCTCTTTCACGCGCGAAGAAAACTCGTCGCTGTAAAGATCGAAGCCCGTCTCCCCTATCGCATCGGCTTCGTTTTTTTCAAGCGCGCCGAGTACAAAGGCCATATGCTTTTTATCGGGATTTTGGGGATGAACGCCGGCCGATCGCAAAACAAGGCCGGGGTAGTTTTCGGCGACGCGCAAAAGCCGATTCCATTCATCTTCCGAATGGGCGCACGAACATACGGGAGAAATATCCTGTCCGTCCGAGAGCGGCCGCCAAAAAGCCAAATCCGTAATGTGAAGGTGAGCATCGGCAAAAATCATACTATGAATATATCACAAATAACCGAAAAAAGGCTAACATCCGCGCCGCAAAATCCGAAAATAAAAGTGTAATGTAATATCGGGAGGAAGTATGAAAAAGTCTTACGCATTAAAAAGTCACAATTCGAACGATTATTTAACCGTTGAAAAAGAACTTGACGACGGCTTTGTCATCCGCATAGTCCGCGATAAAGACGGGTACGAAGAGATCGTAACCGATTTTATAAGCAAAGTACTTTTCGACAGCTGCATCAGAACCGGTTATTTAACCGAAATTGAAATTCCGCAAGCCGCGGTCGTCAGCGCATAAATTACGCACGCATCAAAAAGTGAATGAGCCGCAAAATCTTCAGGCCGTCGAACCAAATATGAAAGGCACGCTCAAGCCCGATTCGGTTTTTGCGGTTTTGCAGGCACATCTTTTCCCACACGGCGGGAAAGCGTTCCCGCTCCAAAAAATCGTACACATCGGGCAACGCGGACCTACACTCGGATAAAAAAGCTTTGCTCCTATCCGCTGTATCCGCCGACGCATAAAACAGGCCGATAAAATCTTTAATCCTTTCATATACAAAATCGGGATACAGCAGCGCACCTTTTGCCGTCGGCGGGGCCACCTGCTCAGCCGTCGGGTCGGCCGATTGCCCTGCCGCCTGTCCCCCTGTATGCGCGCTTAAGCCTTTTCCCGAGCCTCCGACAAGGACATTTGCTTCGACAAGGGCACGTACTTCGACAAGTGCGCCGAGTTTTTGTCCCGTGCCGAAAAGCGTGCGCTGCGAAAGGCGCGCTTGCGGATGCACGGTGCAGGTAAGTTCGGGAAACACAAAAGGCGGCGCATCGTTTTGTCCTGCCGCCGTTGCAGTACTTTGACCTGCCGTTGCAGCGTGCTGAATATTCAGTTTTATAAGAGATTGCAAAAAATAAAAGTCTTCGCCGGAAAGAAGTTTCGGCATGCCGCCCGAAGCCGCATAGCCCCACGCCGAGCACACAATCGACGGACCCAAAGCGTACGGATAAAACGGCGTTTTTGTTTTGAATAAACGCGCGCCGTGTTCTTTTATAAAAAACTCATACGAATCTATCGCCTTTTGAATATCCGAATCGGGAGCCTTTTGGTGCGTAAAACCGGTTATCGCTCCTGCAGGCGGCAACTTTCCGCAAAGCAGCGCATCGGCACACTGTAAACGAAAATCATGCAAAGCGCAAATGTATTCGGAACTTACGAGCGTGTCCGCATCCATGCAGGCAATCACGTCGGCCCCGTTTTTAAGCGCATAATCCATGCCGATGCGCCGGGCCGTACCGACGCCTTCTTTTTCGGACAGTTCGTACCCCTTCGAACAGGCATCGAGCACGGTAATACCGCGTTCGACTGCGGCTTTTATAAGTGTACGGTTGTTTTCTTTTATTTCATCGCTTGCGTTTGTGCGGTTGTTTACAACGCAGATGACAGTGCAGCCGCCATTGGCCGCACCGCTGCGAGTTCCGTCCGATTCGCCGCGCGCGCACTCAATAGAGCGTTCTATGCTGTCAAAGGTGTCGAGTATATCGGGATATTCGGCACACGCGGGAATGACGATCGCAACGGGGCGCATTTTTTGCGCAGGCGCGGCCGTATCCTGTGCGGGCGCACACGGGACACACGGTGCCGCACCGGATGCGAATACGGAGCGCTTTTTGTTGTATAAGGCGATAACGTCTTTCACTCTCTTCCCGTCATTTCCCGAACGTATCGGCTAAAGTGCGCCGCCGGAACCGGTTTGCAGCAGCCGGACGATTTGCTCAAAGCGGCGTTCGACGGAACAATCTTTTTCGCTTCCGTCGTGCTCGAGCCAATGAATGGGCACGCCTTTTTTTTCCATACCGCGGAACCATGTTTCCTGCCGTTTGGCGAACTGTCCGATCGCAATGCCGAGTTTCGTTTCCAATTCTTCACGGGAAGCTATAAGGCCGCGGAGGTACTGCGATACAAAGCGGTATTCCAAGCCCAAGCGCTCCAAGCGTTCCCAACTTGCGCCCTCGCTCAAGCCGGGAGCGCAACGGTGAAGCGCTTCGGTTTCTTCTATCATGCCGTTTTCAAGCCGGCTTTTTAAGCGCTTGCGTATGCGGGAACGCAGCATATCGCGCGGAAAGGTCGTACCGACGACAAAGGGATGTATTGCCCGCTGCGGTCCAGGCTGCGGAACTTGTCGCAAAGCAGTTTGCTCCGCGTTATAGGTTTCGATTTCCACGGCGCGCACAAGGCGGGGTCGGTTAAGGGTGTCGGTGCTGTTGTGAACCTTGCTTCCCGCAGCAGCCTTCAGTTTATAAAGGAGCGCGGTCAAATCGTCCATGGAAAGAGCGGCAAGTTTTTCGCGCAGGGCCGGATTTTCGGGAACGCGGCGCATCGCATAAGAGCGCACAACCGAATCCAAATAAAGCCCCGTACCGCCGGCAATGACCGGAATTTTTGCGCGCGAAAGCGTATCGGTAAAGGCGGGGAAAAAATCTTTTTGATAATCGAAAACGGAATATTCATGCGAAAGATCGGTTATATCTATAAGATGATAGGGCACCGTGTACTCGTCCAAATCTTTTCCGGAACCGATGTCCAAGCCCTTGTACACTTGCCTTGAATCGGCCGAAAGGATTTCCCCGTTTAAATGCTCGGCAAGGCGGACGGCAAGCGGAGTTTTTCCGACTGCGGTAGGTCCCAAAACGGCGATGCAATCGGCGCCTTCGGGCAAAATCGGCCTGTCCACGTCAAAGCACCCGGCATATTGCGCACGTAAGATATTCGGCTTTCGGATAGCCCAAGGGAACGGGATGGTCGGGGCCCGCGCCGCGCTTTTCCGCAATTTGTACCGTCCGTTTTGCATCGGATGCGGCATGCGTAAGCATGGAATAAAACAAAGCCGAATCCATAAACTGCGAACACGAACAGCTTATCAATATGCCGCCGGAGCGTAAAATCTTCATCGCGCGCAAATTTATTTCTTTATAGCCGCCGTACGCTTTATCGAGCGCCTTTGCATTTTTTGCAAAAGCGGGCGGATCCAAAATAATCATATCGAACAAGCGGCCGTTTTGTTCGTATTCTTTGAGAATGTCGAATACGTCTGCTTGAATAACGTTCATACGGCTTTCGGCCTTATTCAGGGCGATATTTTCTTTTACCGTTTTAACGGCATCTTCGGATATGTCGACGGCGGTTACACTTTTTGCACCGCCTGCAACGGCGTTTAAACCGAAAGCACCCGTGTGCGTAAAGGTGTCGAGCACTTCCCTATCCTTTGCCAAAACTGCGGCGCGTTGACGGTTAAACTTTTGATCCAAAAAATATCCCGTTTTTTGTCCGGCGGCAATATCGACGTTCAGCAGAACGCCGTTTTCGCGAATCGTAATGACGCCGCTTCTTTCATCGCCTATCCAGCCGGCACGAAGCGGTAAGCCTTCCTTTAAACGTATGTTCGCATCGCTGCGCTCGTATATGCCGAAGGGGCGACAGGTTTCGTTCAAAATATCGATAATAATATCCCGATATGTTTCCGTGCACAACGCCAAGAACTGAACGACAAGGTATATGCGGTTTTGGATATCGACATAGCGCTCGACGATGAGACCGGGCAAAAAATCCGCTTCACCGAAAATCAAACGGCAGGAATCTTCGCTTGCAAAAAACGGCGCACGAAGGGAAAGCGCATCGTTGATTTTTTTTTCAAAAAACGCGCGGTCAAAAACACCGGTCGAAGAGGAATCTTTGGCTAAAAAGCGCACGGCGATTTTCGATTTTTTATTTAAAATGCCGGTTCCTTCATATTGCCCCGACGATGAAAATACATTCACCGCGCACCCGTCGGCAACGGAACTTTCGGCGAGGGGAATTTTTCCGCCATCTTTGTTTTCTTTTATATAAGCTATTTCGTTATCGAAAACCCAGGGAAAGCCCTGTCTGATTTCGACTTCTTCTTTGGGCCGTAAAAATATTTTTGCAAGCATATTCCGTTCCGCCGCCTTCCGTCATTTTGCCCTTACAGGGACGAAAGCATGTCGTCCATCGTGTACGCGCGCCCTTTTTGCACACTGCCGTTTTTAAGGCTGCCGACGAGCCATTCAAAGGCGCGTACCGCTCCGGAAGCAAAACCTTCGCGGCTGCGCGCGCAATGCTTTAATTCAATAGTATCGGCGGGCGAATCGAAAAACACGCTGTGCGTTCCGGGAACGCTGCCGACGCGCAGAGACGCAACGTGAAGCTGTTCGCTTTTCGGCGCGCCGTGCAGAACGTCGAGCGTAATTTCTTTTTTTGCCGGATTTGCGCGCATAAGGGCGCGGGCTATTTCCAGCGCGGTGCCGGACGGACTGTCGGCTTTGTGCCGATGGTGCGTTTCGAGGACAGCCGTATCGTATTCGTCATAAGCGGAAATCAAGCGTGAAGCGTATTCGGCTATGCGGTAAAACAAATTAACGCCGATCGAAAAATTCGGCGAATAAAAAAGCGTACTTCCGCCCTCCGTTAAAGCGGCACGCACCTCTTCCAGTTTATCGTACCAGCCGGTGGTACCGACGACAATCGGAAGCCCCAACGGCGCAAGAGAAAAAATATTCTCGGCAGCGCAGGAAGGATGCGTAAAATCGATTACTCCGTCGGCGCCGCTTGCGCTTACCGCCCGCTCAAGTTCCGCAGCGGACGATATTTTGTCGGCATCGGCGGCGTTTGTATCGGCTTTCAGCACAATCGTATGGCCGCGATCGATTGCCGCGCGTTCAACCATGCGTCCCATCTTTCCGTAACCGGATAATGCAATTTTCACAAACTTCTCCCGTAAAAAAATTCTTTATTAATCCTTTATTCAAAAAAAGCGGCGTGAAGGGTTTTCACGGTTTTATCGGCAACGGCGTCATCGCAGATAAAACTTATGTTCACCTTTGACGCCCCCTGGCTTATCATTTCGGGGTTTATATTTTCTTTTGCCAGCGCGCCGAAAGCCGATGCAAGAATGGAACTTGAATGTGCCGCATCGCAGATAATCGCAATAATGGATTTTCCCGTTTTTATCTTCGTTTCGGCAATTCCGTTCAGTTCGTGCAGCAAGCCCGACAAATCGGCGTCCGTATGTACCGTAAGCGAAACGGACACTTCGCTTGTCGCGATAACATCGATGCTTATGCCGTATTTAAGGAACACGTTAAAAATATGCGCCAAAAAACCGGAAGCGCCGAGCATGCGCGTCGAAACGATGTCGATGAGCGTGCTGTTTTTTACCGCGGTAAGGGCGCGCACGGGCGAAGGTTTTTTGCGGTGTTTTTCCGTAATAAGGGAACCTTCCGATTGTATGTTATACGAATTTTTTACGCGCACGGGAACGCCGGCTTTGCGGCAGGGCGCCATGGAACGCGGATGCAAAATCTGTGCGCCGAAATATGCGAGTTCGGCGGCTTCTTCATAAGTTACGAACGGAACGGTTTTTGCATTTTTTACAATGCGCGGATCGGCGGTTAAAATACCGTCAACGTCTTTCCACGTTTGGATTTCGTCGGTCTTCATCGCGGCTCCGATCATGGTTGCAGTTAAATCGCTTCCGCCGCGGCCCAGCGTCGTAATGCAGCCGTCCGCATCTTTTGCGATAAAACCGGTTACGACGGGAATTGCACCATCCTTTCCGTCGCGGTAGTTACCGAGCGCTTGGGGAATTCTTTGCCACACGTCTTTTAAAAGTTCCGCATTCATAAAAGAAGAATCGGATATAAAACCGACATCCCATGCGTCGTAAAAGCGCGCCTTTATTCCCTGCACGTTCAAAAAAGAAGCGACAATCCGCACGCTCAAGCGTTCTCCGAACGACACTAAATAATCGCGGGTACGCTTGGTCAATTCGCGCAGCATGGAAATTCCGGTTAACAGCGCTTTCAGTTCGTCGAAAAGTTCTTTTATATTTTTCCGCGTCTGTTCGTCCAAACCCAAATCGCGCGCGGTATCGGTATACAGTTTTTGAATGCTGCGGATATCGGCCTTGCCCTCAAGCGCTTCATCGGCTGCGCGCAAAAGATGATCGGTTGTGTCGCCCATTGCCGACAATACGACAACCGGCTTTTTGTCTTTGTACGCTCCGATAATCGACGCAACGTGCCGGATACGTTCGGCCGAAGCGACGGAAGAGCCTCCGAATTTCATTACAATCATGCAACCGATTGTATCGAATGAACGAAGGAAAATCAACAACCCCGACGCAGAGCATCGGGGTTGTTGTTCTCATAAGGCGGTTGCAGTCGGGTTTAATACCCTTTATTACGGCGCAGCGCGCCGGGGTATTAAACCCTCCGCACGAATCAACCGCCGTGAAAAAAAGAGGCCGTTCAGGCAGTTCGCTTTGCTCACAAGCCGTTCACGTCCTCTTTTTTCACGCTTTTATCATAAGTGGATTTACTTTCCCGGCCTATGCCGTAGTACCTGCGCCGACTTTTTTTAGGGGGGGGGGGGGGGGTAACGGGTTCGACTTCAAAATCCGTTCGGTATCATCGGCCGACATCGGTTTGTAAAAATAAAAGCCCTGCACCAAAGTGCATCCGTTTTGTTTTAAAAAATCGGACTGCTCTTTTTTTTCAACGCCGTCGGCGACGACTTTTACGTGCAGATTTTCGGCAAGGATAATCATACTGCGTATAATCGCTTCGTCCGTTTTGTCTTGGCCGATTCCTTTTACAAAGGTGTCGCTCAGCTTGATTTTATCGATGGGCGTATGTTTTAAGCGCATCAGGCAGGAATATTCCGTAGCGAAATCGTCTATTGAAATTTTTACGCCGAGTTTTTTCAAATCGGTCATGATTTTTTCAACACCGACATTTTGCGACAAATACACGCCTTCGGTGATTTCCAAATTCAAATAAGAAGGCGGCAAATCGTATTTTTCCAACAAACCGCCGATAAGAGAATTCAGCTGCGAATTTTCGAATTGGCGCGGAGAAATATTTACCGCCATCGAAATTCCTTCAATGCCTTTTTCACGCCACAAGTGCAGCTGTTCGCAGGCTTTATTCAGCACCCAATTCCCGATTATTTCTATTAAGCCGGTTTGCTCACTCAGCGGAACGAAAATGTTCGGAGAAACAATCCCGAAATCTTTATTCGCCCAATGCAGCAATGCTTCCACTCCGAATATTTCTCCGGTACTCAAATCGATTTGCGGCTGATAATACAAAACCAATTCGTTTTTTTCGACGGCGGTATACAGCCGCTGGTGCATTGCTATATTTTTTGCGATGTTTTTTTTCAACGTGGGATTGCAAAACGTAAAGCCGTTTTTCCCTTTCGACTTCGCTACGTACATGGCGCTGTCGGCGTACTTTATAAGCGTATTTACCGTTTTGCCGTCTTTCGGGAACAGCGCAATGCCGCAGCTGAACGTTACGTACAACACGTCATCGTTTATGCCCATCGGTTGGCCCAGCCCTTTCATAAGCCGCTTAACGATAACCTTAATTTCGTCATTCGTTTTTACCGCAGGTAAAAAAATCAAAAACTCGTCGCCGCCGAATCGGCATATGACCGCCGAAGACGGCAGCTCTTTTTTTAAACGCTGGCTCGTTTGCAGCAAAACCTTATCGCCGTACTCATGACCTTTGGAATCGTTTATATTTTTAAAAGAATCCAAATCGATAAAAAGAACCGCAAAATCGGGCGCATTGTTTTTTATCTGACGCGATACAAACCGGTTAAAATACATACGGTTCGGCAAACCGGTTAAAACGTCATGGAAGGCCATATGTTCGATGTATCTTTCATTTTCGATTTTCAAGATGGCCGTAGAAAACAGGTTGGTAAAAATTCTGAATATCTGCAAATCGTCTTCCGTCCACGCCTTTTTGTGCCGAAAATCATGAATGCCCAAAAAGCCCGCGACGGCTTCGTTTTCTATGAGCGGAAAACAAAGAGTGGAAAGGATTTCGCGTTTGCCGAAAAACTTTTTTTCGCGATCGGTTAAAGAAACATGAGTTTTTATATCCGAATACACAATCTTTTTTTTCGCTTTCAGCTGCGTAACGCAAAAAGGCGGCAAATCGCCGAAGGAAGCGCCCTTGCCGTTTTGAACGGCTGAGTCGGGATTGTCCCACGCATGTACGAAAAGCGCTTTCTTTTTATCCTCCGAAAATCGGTATAAAAAAACCCGGTCTACACCGAAAAAATTTCCGACAACTTTTAAAGCCGACAAAATATGTTCTTCTATGTTTGATGCGTTGCCGCGAAGCAGAATGTTTGAAATCTCGGAAATAGTGCGCTGATTGTCGTTTTTTCTTTGAATTTCCACAAAGCGCGCAAGATACGATTGCTGAATGTAATACGCGACATAAGTACTTACCAAAAAAAACAGAATTCTGAATACGTGATCGTCCTTATGCAGCGGGATTACTATCGTCGAATGAGTTGCGGCGATAAATACATAGCATAAAAGAGATACAACTGCAATGAGCCGCAGCAAAAGCGTTCTTTTAAATAAAATACTGATAAACAGCAAAACCAGCGGGAATACCCACACCGTAACGGCCGCAAGAGCGCGGAACGCAAATAAAATAACCGGAACGGATAAAACGATAAGTACAACCGAAACCGTATCCGCATAGCGCTCCAATTTTTTGCTTCGCTGAAACGCGAAAATCACCAATCCCGAAATAAGCGCATATGTGCCGGCAAAAATTCCCTCCTCAACAAACACTTTAACGATAATATAGGCCATGCCCAAATGCAGCAAGCCGAATAGGATGTACAAAAAGGCAAGCGTAAAAAATATTTGTTTTTTTGACGACAATTTATTGTTGTAAAAAACGTTGTCGTCAATCGAGTCGAATTGTCGCTGGACAAGATAGTAGCCTCTGAAATTGTACAGTATCGCCAATACGGGCACAAGCGACGTTATCAAATGTACCGAATATAAAATTCGCGAATGAAAGATCAATAAAATAGCATTGCTTAGGATGTTGAGAAGCAAACTTACGGAAAATGCCGTAAGCAATAAAAGCCGCTCTTTTTTTTGCACGGGTGAACGCGTTTTTTTAACTGCGCTAAAAAGCAGCACTATGGTTGTAAGCAAATATAAAAGATAATATGCGGTTAAATACAGCGAGCCCTTTCCCGTATGTACAAAAAAAAGGTAACCGAATGCGGTGTTTCGTGCATCATACGCGGCATGAAAAACTTGGGGATACAAACAAACGAGCAATCCCGTAAACAAGAACGGAATCGACATCAGTATATACGCGCGCTTTTTAAGCATAAGCGTATCTTGAACCGATGCCGCCGCAAACAAAAAGTACGCAAAATACAAAGTGCCGAAGCCGAGAACCGAAAAATACTGCCAAAAATAAACTTTATCAGGATCGTATGAAGTTATCGTAAATGCATAGGCAAAGCACCACAACGATAAAATCATACAAATAATAAAAAACAGATATTTAGGCAGCGATTTAACGTTAAAAAAGATTACGTAAGAACCTATGGTAACGTAGATTGTGAATAAGACATAAAAAAAAAGCGGCAGTATCTTTTGTAAGTCCATAAACACTCTCCATCGTATATTATAACCCATATGTCAAAAAAAGAAAGTTAATTTTTCGCTAATTTTATATTTTTCCGCTAAAAAGTATACAAAATTTTATAAACTGTTATTCAGACGTATTGTCGATCGCTACAATATACATTAGACTTCGCTCATGCTGAAAATCGGAAACATCGTTTTATATAAAGACAGGCCCGCTCTCATCCGTGAATGTGCCGATAAATATACGATCGAATACGCGATCGGAACGCAAAAAGTGCGCGAAAAAGATATTTGCCTGCTTCACGAAGGCCCGCTTCCTTCCCTGTCCGCCCTCTTGCCGTCTGCACAAAAGGATGAAGAGCGCGATGTACTGAACGCCGCTCTAAACGAAGCGTGGGAACTTTTACAAGACGAAAACCGTCCGTCGTTTTCGCTTGCCGAAATTGCCGAATTGGCTTTCGGCGGTTTTGTGCCTGAAAAATCATGGCGCATATATGACGCGCTTGCAAAACATCCGCATTTTTCGCTTGTGCCGCCGAATCCTCCCGAACAGCCGCGCTTTTCCCTGCGCAGCAGCGAAGAAGCGCAAAAGCTGCTCGCAAAGCAGGACGAAAAAAAACGCGAAAAAGAAGAACGTTCAGCCTTTATAGAACGGCTGCGTAAAAAGCGGCTCCTTTTGCCGCAGGACGGCGTTTTTATGGGCGAAGTGGAAGCCCTCGCCTTGGGCAAAACGGATAAATCGAAAATCATGCAGGAAGCCGGAATGAGCGCTTCCCCCGAAAAAGCTCACAAATTGCTGCTCGACTGCGGTATATGGACAATATACCGCAACCCCCATCCGTCGCGATGGGGCTTATCGACGCAGTCGGCAACCGAACGCTTGAGATGTCCGCAGGAAAGCAAACGCACAAAAGTCGACCATATCGCATACGCGATAGACAGCGAATGGAGCACCGACCCCGACGATGCGATCGCATTCGACGGAACCTATGTGTGGGTACATATCGCCGACCCTGCCGACACGGTGCTGCCCGACTCGGCCATAGACAAGGCGGCGCGGGAACGCGGCGCAACGCTGTATATTCCCGAAGGAGCTTCGCGCATGCTTGCCGAAGAATCCTTGTCCGATTACGCGCTCGGTTTGCCTGAAAACGGAGAAGCCGCAACAGGCGGCGCATATTCGCGCGCGCTTTCTTTCCGCATCAAATTGAATGATGATGGCGCAATAGAAGAAACGGCGGTTTTAAAAACAAAGGTGCGCGTACAAAGGCTCACCTATGCTCAGGCGGACGCTCAAAGCTCCGGCAATTTGGCGGCGCTTTTTAAAATTGCGGATAAAAATATCGAACGGCGCAAAGCGGCGGGCGCGGTGTTTATTCAAATGCCTGAAGTCCATATTTCTCTGGAATATTCGGCAAGTGCGGCAAACGGCGAACCCGCCGTACGTATCGAACCGATTATGCGCTGCCGCTCGACGGAACTCGTACGCGAATTTATGCTTTTAGCCGGTGAAGCGGCCGCCCGTTTCGCGTTTAAAAACGCCATCCCCTTCCCCTTCGTGTGTCAGGAAAAGCCCGAAATACCGCGCAGCCTGAGCGAAGGTTTAGCGGGGCAGTACCGGCTGCGCCGCTGCATGAAAAGCCGCACGATAAGTACCTCGCCTCTTGCACACGCCGGGTTGGGGCTCGGTATGTACAGCCAGGTAACAAGTCCCCTGCGCCGCTACAGCGACCTTGCAGCGCACGAGCAGCTGCACGCGTTTTTGGACGGGCGGCCGCTTTTAAGCAAAGACAGCCTTCTTGAACGCATAAGCGAAGGAGATGCCGCAGCTTCGGCAGCCGTAAAAGCCGAGCGCAAAAGCAACCTGCATTGGACGCTCGTATATCTTTTGCAGCATAAAGACAGCCGCTTCGAAGCCGTTATTGTGGACATAAAGGAAAATCAAGCCGTCGTCATCATCCCCGCGCTGGCTCAGGAAGCCCTCATTCCCCTTGTTCCGGGCAAAACGCTCAACGACACCGTATACGTACAGCCAGCCGGCATCAACATTCCCGAATTGACTGCAACCTATGTCCCGGTAAAAGAAGCGTAGCGCAAACAATTTTCAATCGTTTTTTTTCGGCATACGATTCACATAAAACCACAGAATAGTGAAAAAAACAGTTGACTGGCAGTACTAAATGCAGTATCATTTATTTATGTCAACCATAGAGAAAATAATCGACAAAATGAAAAACCAGCCTAACGGTATTCGTTTACAAGAAGCCGATAAAGTTTTGCATTTTATCGGCTATAGATTTGACAGACAAAAGGGGTCTCATCGACAATACATCAATACCGAAGGAGATGTTATCACGATAAAGGCCGACAATACACTAAAAGCCTGCTATATAAAAGATATTTTAAAGCGTATGTAAGGAGTACTAAATGAAAGTACAAGATTATTTGGATTTACCGTATTCTATTATTATTAAGAAAATCACCGATGAAAGCGGCACCTATTACCACGCTGCCGTTCAGGAACTTGAAGGCTGCCAAAGTACCGCCGATTCTTTTGAAGAAGCCTATACAAACATTTATGAAGCAATGGAAGGCTGGATAGAAACAAAACTTGAAAACGGATTCGAAGTCCCCAAACCTCTAGGAGAAAATAACTACAGCGGTAAATTTGTCTTACGTATCCCCAAAACGCTGCACAAAAAACTTGCATTAGCTGCCGAAAAAGAAGGGGTATCGCTCAATCAATACGCCCTTTATAAACTGTCCTAAAAACAAAAAACCCTTTTAAGAAGCCGTAAAACGACTCTTAAAAGGGTTCCCAAAGACCGCCGCAAAAGGCCGCGTGTACGGCCGCTTTTCGGCAGTTTCTTTTTAATTGAATATGCCGGCTTTGCAGCCACTCAATTTACTGCGCTTTTACGTCGTCGCAAATGCTCAATTCGGTATCTTTGTCGAAGAATTTGGCCTTTGCCATAACCGGAACAAAGTTTGCCGTATCGCCGATTTGGAACGTAACGTCCGGAGCCGTGCGCACAACCATGGACTGGGTTTTCGTGTTGAGGAACAAGTGCGTTTCGGCGCCCAGCGGTTCGATAACCGACACTTTAAGCTGCATATTGTTTGCGGCGGCGGGTGAGGAACTGTATTCCATATCCTCCGGACGGATTCCGAAAAACACTTCTTTTCCGACATAATTTTTCAAAATCTTCGCCTGATCGTCGGTAACGGTCAATTCGAAAGTTCCTTCGTCGGCAATAATCTTGCCGCCTTTTTCACCGATTTTAACGTTCAAAAAGTTCATGGGCGGAGAACCGATAAAGCCCGCGACGAATTTATTGATCGGGTGATTGTACAAATACAAAGGCGAACCGATTTGCTGCACTTTACCGTCTTTCATAACGACGATTTTGTCGGACATCGTCATAGCTTCGATTTGATCGTGCGTAACGTAAATCATCGTCGCGTTTAAGCGGTGGTGCAAATCCGAAATTTCGGCACGCATTTGAACGCGCAGTTTTGCGTCCAAGTTCGACAAGGGTTCGTCGAAAAGGAATACTTTCGGATTGCGCACGATGGCGCGGCCTACGGCGACGCGCTGGCGCTGTCCGCCGGAAAGCGCTTTGGGTTTGCGGTCGAGCAGTTTTTCAATATCCAAAATGCGGGCGGCTTCATGAACGCGCCGGTCGATTTCGGCTTTATCTACTTTGCGGATTTTAAGACCGAACGCCATGTTGTCATACACGGACATGTGCGGGTACAAAGCGTAGTTTTGAAAAACCATCGCGATGTTCCGGTCTTTCGGCGGAACGTCGTTCATCAATTCGCCGTCGATGTACAGCTCGCCTTCGGTAATGTCTTCCAATCCGGCAATCATTCGTAATGTTGTGGATTTACCGCAGCCTGACGGGCCTACGAAAACCACAAATTCTTTGTCGTCTACGACGATGTTCGCATTATCTACCGCGCGCACGTTTCCGTCGTATACTTTTCCGATACCTTTGAGTTCAACTTTAGCCATTGCTCAAAGCCTCCTAAAATTTATTTTATGCAACCATTATATACGATAAAAAATGCGCTGTCAAATTGTTTTTATGCGGCTGTTGAATTTTCAGATATTTTCCAGCGCTTCGGCGACAAGCTTTCCCATCGCCGTTGTGCCGACCAGTTTGCCGGCCGCTTTTAAGGAGTCGGCATCGCTTCCCACTATGTCGGCGGTACGCCAGCCTTCGTCGAGGACGGCATTTACGGCTTTTTCGATTGCGCACGCTTCTTTTTCGGCGCCGAAACTGTAGCGGAACATAAGAGCGCAGGATAAAATCGTCGCCAAAGGATTTGCAATATCTTTTCCGGCAATGTCGGGCGCCGAGCCGTGAATGGGTTCGTATAAGCCGGGCGTTCCGGGTTTTCCGAGCGAAGCCGATGCGAGCATGCCGATCGAGCCGGTTATCTGGCTCGCTTCGTCGGACAAAATATCGCCGAACATATTGCTTGTAACGATAACGTCGAATTGGCGCGGATTGCGCACAAGCTGCATTGCGGCATTATCGACATACAAATAAGAGAGCACAACCGAAAGGTATTCTTTTTTTACGCGCTCGGCAACTTCGCGCCACAAGCGGCTCGATTCGAGAATATTCGCTTTATCGACAAGGCACAGCTTTTGACGCCTTTTTTCGGCAGCTTCAAAACCGAGCCTGACTATGCGCTCGATTTCATGCACACTGTAGCGTTCCGTGTCCCACACTTCGCTTCCGTCGGCGCTGCGTCCGCGTTCGCCGAAATAAATGCCGCCGGTCAGTTCGCGCACGATAAGAAGGTCCAAACCGCCTTCGGTAATTTCATCTTTTAAGGGGCAGGCGTTTTTTAACTGTTCAAAGATAAGGGCCGGACGCAAGTTTGCATACACGTTCATGCCGCTTCTCAAACCGAGCAAAGCCTGTTCGGGGCGTATGCCGGGAATATTGTCCCACTTGGGACCCCCGACCGCTCCCAACAGCACCGCATCGGATGCAAGACATACTTCAAGCGTTTTTTCGGGCAGGGGTTTGCCGCAAGAATCGATCGCGACTCCGCCGGCCAAAACGCTTGTATACTCAAAGCGGTGCGAATATTTTTTTGCCGCGGCATCCATAACGTGTACGGCTTGTTCAACAATATCGGGGCCGATTCCGTCGCCGGGAATAAGCGCTATTTTTTTATTCATACTCTCTCCAATCGTTCATCTTTTATAGATTTTATAGAACCTTTTTTATAAAAAAGGTTTGTACTTTTTTTCCATATCGCGGATGAATTTGTATTCGAACGAATCGACCAAGGCCAGCCACGAGGCTTCCATAATATCGGCCGAGACGCCGACCGTCGTCCACGAATCGTTTCCGTCCGAGCTTTCGATTAAAACGCGCACCTTTGCGGCGGTCGCGCTTTGCGAATCCAATACGCGCACTTTATAATCGGTTAAGCGTATGGATTTTACGGCAGGATAAAAGCGTTCCAGCGCTTTGCGTAAAGCGGTATCGAGCGCGTGAACGGGACCGTCTCCCTCGCCCGCCGTTACTTCAAGCTGGCCGTCCACTTCAATCTTCAGCTGCGCATAAGAACACAGCGTTTCATCAAGGCGGGGCTGCTCGCCGAGCGTTTTATAATAGCGCAGGTTAAAAAACGGCTTGTATTTTCCGATTATTTTGCGCACCAAAAGTTCAAAGCTGCCGTCGGCTCCTTCAAACTGATAGCCGGCGTGTTCAAGCTCTTTTACCTGCCGCGTAATTTCGGAAACAAGCGGGCTGTCTTTTTGTATCGACGGTTCAAACTTGCGGATTTTTTCGATAATCATCGAACGGCCGGCAACTTCGCTCATTAAAAATACACGTTCGTTGCCGACGTCTTCGGGCTTAATATGTTCGTATGCGGCGGGATTTTTCGTAACGCCGTCTATATGCATGCCCGCTTTGTGCGCGAAGGCACTCGAACCGATGTACGGCGCGCCCGCGGGAAGCGAAATATTTGCGACTTCGGCAACCTTGCGGCACAGGGGCGTAAGTTTTTTTATGTTTTCTTCGGGAATACACACCTTTTCCATTTTAAGCTGCAAGTCGGCGATAACGGAAGACAGTTCCGCGTTGCCGGTGCGCTCCCCGAAACCGAGCAGCGTACCCTGCACGTGAGAGGCGCCCGCCGTTACGGCTAAAAGCGAATTTGCGACGGCAAGAGCGCAATCGTTGTGCGTGTGAATGCCGATACGCACGGACTTTTTATCCGGCGTTTTGGTATCTTTAAAAATGTCACAGACGGTTTTTACGGCGCTTTCAACATCGGCGGGCATGGTGCCGCCTTTTGTGTCGCAAAGCACTAAGGTGCGGGCGCCTCCTTTTGCGGCGGCGCGAAGCGTTTTAAGCGCATAATCGGCATTCGCTTTATAACCGTCAAAAAAATGCTCGGCGTCGTATATAACGGAACGGCCCGCTTCGCACAAATACGCGCAGGTTTCTTCTATCATTAAAAGATTTTCTTCAAGTGTCGCCTTCAGAATTTCGGTTACCTGAAAATCCCATGTTTTGCCGAAGATGACGACGGTATCGGTTCCCGCAGCCAAAAGGCTTTGCAGGTTGGCGTCTTCGGCACAGTTTATATCTTTGCGCCGCGTCGCGCCGAATGCGCACACGGCCGAGTGCTTAAGCTTCAGCTTTTTTACCTGCTGAAAGAATTCCAAATCTTTCGGGTTCGAGCCGGGATTGCCCGCTTCGATGTAGGCGACGCCGAGTTCATCCAGCGCCGACACAATGTGCAGTTTATCCTGAACGGAAAAACTGATTCCTTCTCCCTGCGCTCCGTCGCGCAAAGTCGAATCGAGAATTTCTACGGCTGCAGTATCGTTCATAAAACCTCGGCTCCTCTGCTCATTGCGGTAAGCCCCGTACATACCATTTCTATAATACCGAAGGGTTCGAGCAAGCCGATAAGGCTCGTTATTTTATCTTCACTTCCGGTCGCTTCCATAATAAGGGAATCAGCAGCGACATCGACAATCCGCGCTCTGAAAATATTCGCCGTTTCGATAACTCCGAGCCGTTTTTCGCCGACGGCCGCCACTTTAATGAGCGCCGTTTCGCGCATAACGGTACGAGCGGGATTACAGTGGCGAATCGAGATAACTTCCACCAACTTTGCCAGCTGTTTTTCGATTTGTTCCAAAATGTACTCGTCGCCGCGAACGACAATCGTCATGCGCGATTTTCCGGGATTGGAAGTTTCGCCGACGGTAAGGCTGTCGATATTATAACCGCGTCTGCTGAACAGGCCCGCAACACGGCTGAGAACGCCGGTATGATTTTCAACCAACACGGACAAAACATAGCGCTTTACGTTATCCTGATTCATAGTATCGGAATTCATAAACGCCCTCCCCGTTCAAAAGGATTCGGTATACAGACCCAAAAGATGGACTTCATCGGAAAATTCCTGCAAGCCCGAAAGCGCATCGGCAACAACCGCTTGCGCCTCTTTTTCGTCGATGTTCGTTCCGCCGCGCGTCAATTCCGCATCGGCGTAAAACATATAGCGCCACGGCTGCCCCTGTACGGGACGCGATTCAAGACGCGTAAGGTTTACGCGCAAACGATCAAAGACGCCGAGACAGCGGTACAAGGCGCCGCTTTCATTTTTTGCGACAAAGGCAAAACTTGCCGTTAAAACGCCGCTGTTTTGCAGCGAAAGCCGGTAAAGCTCCGTGCCGTCTTTTGCCTGAGCGGCGTCGCGCGCGCAGATAATCAAAAAGCGCGTATAATTGCGCGGATTGTTTTCTATACCCGTTTTAAGCACTTCCAGTTTTGCGCCGCCCTTAACGCAGCGAAGCGCATCCTGCGAAGCGATTGCGGCATCGTGTACGCTTCCTTTACGTTCGACCGTTTCGGCCGCATCGGACGTTGAAGAACATTCAACAAGGCGCCAATCGGGGTGCGATGCCAAAAAGTCGGAACACTGGGCAAGCGCTTGCGGATGAGAATACACCGTTTGTATCGTATCGAAGCTTGCACCGCTACAGGCAAGCAGGGAATGTTCGACCCGCATTTTAATGCCGCCTGCAACGGCGACATCCGAAAAACGGATGAGGTTGTCGTAATTTTCGTATACGGAACCGGCAAGGCTGTTTTCGATCGGAACGATTGCGCACGAAACCCGCCCTTCGCTTACGGCTTGGAACAAACTGCGGAAATTCGGATACGGAACGGTTTCAACCCGAGCGTCAAAATAACGGCGGGCGGCTTGTTCGGCATATGCGCCGTGAGAGCCTGCAAAGGCGCAATCGATACAAGCGTTTTGTCCGCCGGCGGACATTTTTGTGCCGCACCGATTTTTTGAATCCGCCGAGTGCTCGCCGCGGTCGGCTTGCGGCCTTATGCGAAGCGTTTCTTTTCCGGTAAGGGGAGCAAGCACGTCTATGTCGCGCATAAGCTTTTCGAACTGTTCCGGATACAGCGATTGGGCACCGTCGGAAAGCGCCTTATCGGGATTGCAGTGCACTTCGACGATAATGCCGTCGGCACCGGCGGCAACCGCCGCAAGCGCCATCGGCGGCACCTTGTCGCGGATTCCGACCGCATGGCTGGGGTCTACTATAACCGGTAAGTGGGTCAGCGAGCGGACAATCGGAATGGCCGAAAGGTCGAGCGTATTTCTTGTCGCCCGCTCAAAAGTACGGATTCCGCGCTCGCATAAAATAACGTCATCGGTTCCCGAAGAAAGCAGGTATTCGGCCGCCATAAGCCATTCTTCGATCGTTGCCGAAAGGCCGCGCTTAAGAATAACCGGCTTTCCCAAGGCGCCGACCTTTTTTAAAAGTTCGAAATTCTGCATATTGCGCGCGCCGATTTGGTAGACGTCCACGTAATCGATCATATCGGGAATGTGGTCGGCCGAAACGATTTCCGTAACGACGGGAAGACCGAATGCGTTTCCCGCCTCTTTTAAAAGCTTTACGCCTTCGGCTCCCAAGCCTTGAAACGCATAGGGACTCGTACGCGGCTTATACGCACCGCCTCTGAGCATAACCGCTCCGGCTTGCGCAACGCGGCGGGCAACGTCGAACATTTGCTCGCGGTTTTCAACCGCACAGGGGCCGGCAATGCTCACAAAGCGCGAGCCGCCGATGCGGATAACCTGACCGCGGTTGTTCACGATTTCGACGACGGTATTTTCTTTTTTGAATTCCCGGCTCGCCATTTTATACGGCTTGGAAATCGGAATGACGCGCTCGACTCCGTTTAAAATTTCAACTTCACGCGGATCGATCGAAAGTTTGCCGACCGCACCGAAAATCGTATCTTCTTCGCCGCGTATTTCGTTTACGCGGAAGCCCTTCTCTTCAAGGAAAGAACGAAGGCTTTCTTTTTGCTTTGCCGAAATATTTTTTTCAAGAACGATAACCATATGCTGTCCTTAGGCTTCGGGATTCCACGAAACCGTACGCAAAATATCGCCGAACACACCGGCAGCCGTTACTTCGGCCCCCGCTCCGTAGCCGTGAACGGTCAGCGGAATGGGAGCGTAGCGCTCGGTGCGGAACACGAACGCGTTTTCTCCGTCGCGTATGCCGTACAAAGGATCCGAAGCGCCAACTTCGACAAGGCCGACGCGGCACACGCCCTTTTCGATGGAAGCGGCCATGCGCAGCACCCTGCCCTTCGCTTTCAGTTTTTCGATTTTATCTTTAAAATAATCGTCAAGCCCGGCGAGCTTTTGCAAAAACTCGTCTACCGAACCGGAATCGTCAAAGCCGGCCGGAAAGATGCATTCGGTTTTGATATCGGCAGGCTCGCAGGAAATTCCCGCTTCACGCGCGATGATGAGTACTTTGCGCTCAACGTCTTTGCCCGCCAAATCGTCGCGCGGGTCGGGTTCGGTAAAGCCCTTTTTCTTCGCTTCGGCAACCGCGCGGCTGAACGGAACGCCTTCGTCCAATCGGCCGAATATGTACGAAAGCGAGCCGGACATAATGCCGGAAAAGCCGACAAGTTTGTCGCCGCTTTTAATAAGGTTTTGCAGCGTATCCATAACCGGAAGTCCTGCGCCCACATTCGTTTCGTATAAAAAGCGGCGGTGCATGGCGTTCGCCGTTCGGCGCAGTTCTTTATAAAAGTTCATGTCCATGGAATTGGCGCGCTTATTCGGCGTTGCAATATGCATGCCCGCTTTGAATATGTCGAGGTATCTCAGCGGAAGTTCCGAAGATGCCGTACAATCGACGAACACCGGATTCAGCGGTTTAACGCGCGATACAAAATCGAGCATGCCGTCAACCGATACGTTCGTCTTTTTTTTCGGGAACGACTTTTTCCACGAAGCCAAATCGATGCCCGCTTCGCTGAGCATCATGCCGTCCGCAGACGCGATTCCCATAACTTTTATGTCGATATTCTGGGCGGCAAGTTTTTTTTGCCGGCTGCGGATTTGTTCGATGAGGCAGCCGCCGATAGTACCGGTACCGAAGATGAATAATTCGATCGTTTGCGCGGTATTGAAAAAGAAGCGGTGTGCGGAACGCACGGCCGTATCGCCGTCGGTTCCGTTTATAACCGCACTTATCGAACGCTCCGAAGAACCTTGCGCAATCGCCAAAATATTTATATCCTGACAGGCGAGCGCGTTAAAGAAGGTTCCGGCAACGCCGCGTTTTTCTTTCATGCCGTCGCCGACAATCGACACGATAGCACAGTCGTTGACGACTTCTACGGTGTTAATGTCGCCGGTGCGGATTTCGTATTCGAATTCGTCATTCAAGGATTTTTCCACCGAAGCGCTGTATTCCTGCTTAACGCAAAAACTGATTGTATATTCGGAACTGGATTGGGTAATGAGGAGCATGGAAATGCCCGTGCGCGCAACTGCGGCGAATATGCGCGCGGCAATACCGTGTTTGTCTTTCATACCCGAACCGGACACGCTTATCATGGCGGTTTTTTTAAGGCAGGTTATGCCGCGTACCGCACCCGCCGAGGGAAAAGGCCCGACACCGATTCGCGTTCCGCGTGCGGACGGATTGTGGCTGTTTAAACTCCACGCTTCTATGCCGCGTGCCGAAAGCGGCGCAAGCGTTTTGGGGTACAACACCTTCGAGCCGAAAAACGAAAGTTCCATCGCTTCTTCGTAGCTCATATCGTCGACCAAAATGGCATCGCTTACAATGCGCGGATCCGCGGTAAAAATACCGTCAACGTCGGTCCAAAATTCAACCTTTGAAGCGCGCAAACCTACGGCAACGATGGCCGCCGAAAAATCCGAACCGTTTCTGCCGAGCAGGCCCGGCTGACCGTTTTCCCACGTACACACAAAACCGGGAAACAGTAAAATGCGCGCGTCGGCGGCCTTTTCGCCGTCCACATAGGGCGCAAACGCGTCCATCGTTTTTTTGTAATTCGGGTCCCCTTCCTGCTGCAAGCCGGTTGTAAAAATCAGCGTGCGCGAATCGATGAGGCACACCTTTTGCTTTTTCGCCTTTAAAACCGCTTCCATAATCGGCGAACTTAAAAGTTCGCCCAAACCCATAATGCGGCAGTGGACCGAAAGCGGGCATTCGCCGAACGCGGCAACCGCATTCAGCATTTTTTCATAATCGGCAAAAAGCGGCTGCAAGCCCTTGAGCACGCCGGAAGCGTCAAAGCCTGTGCACTTTTTGGCAATGTCGGCGCAGACGGCCGAATGGATTTTTTTTACCGCGGAAACAAACGACTTTGCATCGCCTCCCGCGCAGCAGCCGTTTATACTGTCCATAAGCAAATTGGACACGCCTGCAACGGCGGATACGACAACGCTTACGCGGTCTTTTTTTGCGCGGTCGATAATAATATCCGCGGAATTAAGTATACGTGCGGCGCTGCCCATAGAGGTACCGCCGAATTTTAATGTCAGCATATATTCTCCGAATGGGCAATAGTAGCATAAAAACGGATTGTCTGCAATCTTCGGTGATATTAATTTAGTTTATTCTGAAGGAAATAAAACCTTATCAAAATCTCGCTTTCCATAGATAATATGAATAACAATAACGGTTGCGGTACTTTCATTAATCACATAAAAAATGGAATAATTATTTACAGAAAAAAACCTTACTCCTCGTGAAAACCATGGTTTACTTTGATACCGGTGATATCTATTAGGCATAAAATTCAATTTTTCTATTGCTTCATAAAGACGTTTAAGTATAGAATTCGCACTGACTTTCGATTTTAAAACAGTAGATATATAAGAATAAATACGACATAAATCTTTTTTTGCTTGATCTGAAATAACAACATTGTAATTCATCAGGCAAAGCGTTTTTTTATGTCTTCAAAGGTTTCTTTTAAAGGAGTTACCCGTCCTTCAATCATATCGTTAAAACCTTCATTCATGCGTGTTTCGAATTCTTCATCTGATTCATGTAAAGCAACCATTTTTTCCTGTTCATATTGATAAAGTAAAAACTGCATATATTTATAAGCATCTTCCAAGCATACTTCCGGTAAAGCTTTTACTTTTTCAACAAGCGCTTCATACGACATAGCACTCTCCTTGTAATTAAGCTGCCGTATTTTTCTGACATATTGATTATAGCACAGGTTGATACGTTTAGCTATAACTTTTCCTACTATTTTTAAATTGTTTATAAATTCATTGAAAAGAATTTCCTGTTGAATTTCAGCAAACAGCCGGAAGTCTTTGCCGTCCTGCCGCGCAAAGCCGGTGCACCGCGTAAAAACGGCACACCGACAAAAACCAAAACTGCGTTACGTAGAGTATCGGCTATTCTTTCCACACTAAGCGGAAGCCTACGATATCGTAACTATTATGAGAACTATCGCTATCCCGTTTACCGGTCATACAGCCGTAGACGGCATTTTCAGTTACCGGCTTGTCTGATAATGACCAGTTTCCGCCGCGCAAAACGCGTTCAGTATCGGCCGACGATGCGGAGCCGGTCGGATCC
Source organism: Treponema maltophilum ATCC 51939 (assembly GCF_000413055.1). Taxonomy (NCBI): domain Bacteria; kingdom Pseudomonadati; phylum Spirochaetota; class Spirochaetia; order Treponematales; family Treponemataceae; genus Treponema; species Treponema maltophilum. Next base: position 1,751,539 of record NZ_KE332518.1, read on the forward strand.
GTTACTGCACCGGAAGACAGTGTTATAGAATACCTATCCCAGCACCACTCCATAGCGTTGCCGCTCATATCGAAAATACCGAGCGCGTTCGCGTCTTTGGTTCCGACATCTGCTAAGCCGGTTACAGCCGGAGACTGTTCTACAAACGTCGTACCGTTGTAATATTTGTTAAAAACCGCAACCCGTGCCGTTTCCTTGCGTAAGTCGGCAAAGTAGTCTGGGGACCCTGTCATACCCTTAAAGCCGATAGGTTTTATTGCACCGCTTGCCGAATCCAATTTGGTTAGGTAGACTGCGCCGTATTGTTCGGCATTGGTGTTGTTGTTTTGATAACGCGCGGCATATTCCCATTCGGCTTCGGTAGGCAGCCGATAGCCTTTTTTTGCAAGATTGCAATAAGCATCATCGGCTTCGGTATAGGCGTCTTTTACGGCAGCACCGGTTTCAGAATCTTTGCGGTATACGCATTGCTCTGTACTTCCGAATTTCATTTCGGTGTATGCGTTGCACCACGTTATACAGTCACGCCAACTCATATCCGTCATTGGTTGCTTAGCATCGTTATAGTGTTTTTCTTCATCATCATATTCGAATGTATAGCCGTTTTCTTTTGCCCACTCGTATACCGATTTCCATAGTTCGACTGTCACTTCATATTTTCCGATTGTATATTCGCTTAAATTGACTGTGCGGCCACTAGGGAACACACCCCGCCAGAGGGTATCCGAACCGTTTTTCTTAGGCAGTGCATAAGCAGCATTTTGTCCGGTAATAGTTGCCGCAGGCACTTTTACACCGACGGAAACCGGAACGGCTTGCGTTGTTACATAGACATCCGTATCTTCCTCAAATTCATCACTGTTTGCCAATTCGACTCCGTCCGTACTCCCTTTTTTCCATGAGGCAAATACGAACCCCGTATCGTAACCGGTTATTTTTTTCTTTGCTTCGTTTTTTATTGCTCCCCACGTTACACCATACGGCTTTGTAATTTTAGGATCTGCTGCCAGCTGAACATGACCGCCGCTTTTTATCGTGATAGTAACGTTTATCTGTTTTGCTTCCGCATATATTGTCATATCGCTTCCTAAAGGAAGATTGTCCGCTGACAATACCGCTCCGCTTGGGCCATTTCTTCTCCATTGTTTGAATTCATAATTTGGGTGGTAACGAAGCAGACCTTTTGCCAGATCCTTAACCTCGCCCCATGTTTTTCCCTTTTGAACCGTAATGGAAGCAGGAGGATCTATATCGACATGATCGCCGGTAATAGAGAGCGTTATCATTACAGGCTCAGACACAACAAAAACAGTTTCATTATTGTCAAACGGAGTCGTATAGCTATTATTCAAAGGCGTACCTGAAGCATCCGTAAGACGCCATTCTTTAAATTTATAGTTGTCTTTATATTTTTTAATTTTAGTTTTTGCGAGCGACTCAATTTCATCCCATCTTTTGCCCTTTTCAACTTCAAATGTGTGCTCGGGTTTGAGTATAACATGTTCATCCCCCGCAACCGTTATCGTTATTTGTGCGGGCGTTGATCCGCCGCCGCTTCCGCCCCCTTGCTGCGGTGAAGACGGCACAGGATTATGCCCTGCCGGGTTTTTGCAGCCTGCAAAAAATGCGGCAAACGTTATAACAGCCGTTGTGATCAAGAATATCTTTTTCATAATTTATCATGCCTCCATAATTTCTACACAAAAGTCCCTTAAAATTGAACAGCTGAACAAAATATCAATTTTGGAAGCTGTTCAATTCGCCGTTTCGCAGTGAAACGAGAAACGGTATATAATCATGCGATGTTTCGGCAACTAAATATCCAAACCGAAACTCGCAGCGTTTTTAGACAATGCCAACTGCATTATCTAAAATAAGCCTCCGTCTTTATGGACAAACAGGCAAATTTTATCTATATGCTCCTCCGGGATTCATTGTCAGCGTCAATACGGAACCGGAACCCATTAATTGAACTTTCACTTGAAGATCGGTTTCGTCGAATTTTTTTTGCAGCTGAATATTTTCAATAAAAATAACTTTATTGTTTCTTGTTTTTGACGCACCGTATGCTTTGCAGCCCAAGTAGTTTGAAAGCGTTGCCTCGCCGTTTATGCATAAACAAAACGGTTTATCGGGGCCGTCGGGAAGCGGATTGGCGGCAAGTACAACAGCCCCGTCATCGCCTATACGCAATAAAGGCACGCGGTCAAACTTTTTCCTTTTCCAAGTTTTTATAGCCTCAGCTGACGGATTCGGTTTCGATGACATATCAAAAAAAAGTTGATTTTTTAATTCCGCTGCATTTGTTATCTTTGCATAACCTAACCTTTTTATCGTTTTTATCGCCGTAATTTCTCCTTGGTTTGCCAATTGTTCCTGTGTTGCAATGCAAAACTTTACCGTCAATTCACCTTTATAATCGTCCGCGTTAATGCCGCCGTTTTTGGGATTGCTTATACCGCATGTAATATCAAGCTGCATGTATTCATCGGCATCTTTAGTTTGATACCGTATTTTATAAGGTTCAAGGCGACTATCGTCAAAAAGAGCTTCGGGAGAACCCCCGGTCTGTTTTGCAAGCGCATAAAAAGACGAAGCGAATTCATTAGGATACGCTTTTATAACACTGTCGTCCGTTTTGCTTAATACATACTCAAACACGTCTTTTTCGGTAAAATAATCTTTTGTCAACAGCTCCGACAAACGGGTAAAATTCGAATAATGCGGTGTCGGTGTTACCGTCTCCGTCCCATCGGCTGACTTTTTATGGCTTTTTGCCGTATACACAGGCACGATTTTAATTTTATTCTCTCCCCTTTTTTCAAGGGTGGCGGTCAATGTATAGCCGGGAAAATCGCCGAGTGTAACGGAAGTTCCGTTTTCAAGTAAAACGGTAAGCGGTGCTTTAAAAAAGTCTGCAATATTTGCATTCGCTTTTTCCGTATATTTTTCAATTGAATGATTGTGTTCGATGCCCTCATCGAGCTTTAACGCGCCCTTGCCGCCGGTTGTATCTATGCTTTGCGGATTGGCTACATAGGGATTGGAAAAGCCGCTGACCGTCATTTCTTTTTCAAAAGATTTGCCGTTTTTTGTTCCTTTTACTTTTACGGTAAACGCTCCCGCTTCATCGTCGTAGGCGGTAACTTCTTTTTGCGTAAATACAATTGAAGGAAGAATTGAATTTCCCGAATCAATTTTTTCGGCGGCTTCAAACGGGGATTGCTTTCCCTTTGTTAAACCGAACGCCTCAAGCACGTCCGCTTCAACCAATTCATACGGATTTTGCGGGACGGCGTGATTTACCTGCGGCTTTTTTCGAAACGAAGAACCGGCGCCTTTTTTCCCCGGCGCGGTAGATGCACTCGGCTGCCGGCAGCCGCTTAGCGACAGCGCATATAACGGCAAAATAAACGCGCACAATAATATAAAACGGCGGGCATTGTTCTTTTTCATGAGGACTCCTGAATATTTAAAAATAAAAGTTATTTTGTTATATGCGTATTATAACATAAAATATGAGAAAAAACAAGAAAACGGAGAATTTTTTAAGTCGAATTGCGCTTTGCCTTTCGGATTTTTGCGTTTTTTATGAGGACGAAGACGATGTGGGCGCAGGATGAAGAAATCGCGATTCCCAAAACGATAGCGCCGGCTGCGCTGAGGGTCGTAAAGCCGATATGCGCGGCCGTATCCGGATCGCCCTGCACAAAAGCCCGCATGGTTTGGAACATCCCGCCGCCGGGCACGAGGGGAATCAAGCCGGGAATCAAAAAAACGGTTGCGGGCGTCCGCGACAAAACGGCGCACAGCTCCGAAAAAGCGGCGACGCAAAAGGAGGCGGCAAAATACGCGGTTGCCGCCGATCCGGTAAGCGTCGATAAAAGCATGTACAAACCCCAGCCGCACGCGCCGACAAAGGGCGTCCATAAAAGTCCTTTAAAATCGGCGTTAAAAATAAGCGCGTAACAAAAGGATGCGGCCGCCCCCCACACAAAAGGCAATACAAAGGTTACAACGTTCACAGCAGCACTCCGGTAAGGCGCGAAAAAACGAGCAAACCCAAAACCGATCCGGCCGAAAGACCTGCGGCAACCATAAAAGCTTCCAGCGTGCGCGCCGCTCCGGAAACCAAATCGCCCGCAATAATATCGCGGATGGCGTTTACAATCGCAAGGCCGGGAACAACCTGCATGAGCACGGCCGTCGTAACGGTCAAGGCCGAATCGACGCCGCCCAAGCAAAAAGCAAGTTCGCTAAGCACCGAAACGGCGGCTCCGTAAACCAGCGACAAAATAAAACCGTTCAGCGATGTTTTTTCGAGCCGCATAACGATAAGGCGCAGCACAAATCCGACCGCCGAAGCGCCCAAGGCATCTTTAAACGAGCCGGCAAACATAAGGGCAAAAACGAACGAACTGCACGCGGCGCATAAAAGAACCGCCCAGGGAGCGTATGTCTTTGAACAATGTACGCGCCTGAGCACGTATTCTATCTGCGAAAGATCTTGGGTTCTCCCTTCTTTTTTGCGTCTTTCGATCCGGCGCGACAATTCGTTTATGAGGGCGACTTTGCGCAAATTGACGCCCCGCCTGATTATGCGGCGCGTTGCGCTGTAGTGTTTTCCGTCGGTATCGGTAAACGAAAGCATTACCACCGTCGGCGTTACAAACGACGACGGCGAACACGCCCCCAAAGAAGAAGCGATACGCATAATCGTATCTTCGGTACGGTAGGTTTCGCCTCCGTTTTCGAGCACAATGCAGCCCGCTTTTAAAGCGATATCGGTTATCGCATCCGCACATAATCCGTTCATAGAGAAACACAGCATAGCGCAAAAAGAGGAATTTAACAATATTTTAGTTTACAAATCGGATTTTATGACCTATCATAATATAATAAACATTTATGCGTATTGTGGGTATGTTTGCTGCACAAATTACCAAAATATTACAATCGCACAACAGGAGGAATTATGAAAAAATCGTTGATTTTTGCAATCGCGTCGGGAACTTTGGCCGCCGTTTTGGCCTTCAGCGGCTGCGCGCAAAAAGAATCCAAGGAACTCAACATTTACAGCGCGTTGCCCGAAACCGAACTGCCCATGTATTTCGAGGCATTCAAAAACGAAACGGGCATTACGGTCAATTTCGTGCGGCTTTCGGCCGGCGAGATTTTTTCAAAACTGAAAGTCGAAAAAAACAATCCGCAGGCAAGCATTTGGCACGGCGGCAACTGCGACACTTTTATCGCCGCATCGAAAGCGGGCTTGCTTGAACCCTATGCTTCCCCCGAGCTTAAAAACACCCCCGACAGGTACAAAGATCCCGATAATTATTGGTCACCCATCTATATCGGCGCACTGAGCTTTGTCGTCGACAAAAACTGGTTTGCCGAAAGAAACCTCGCCTATCCCGCATCATGGAACGATTTATTAAAAGACGAATTCCGCGGCGAGATTTCGATGGCGCACCCGGGAACGTCGGGAGCCGCTTATACGATTCTTGCAACGGTTGTTCAGCTTATGGGCGAAGACCAAGCCTTTGAATATTTTAAAAAGCTCAACAACAATATCCGCCAATACACGAAAGCGGGCGCGGCGCCCGCAAAAAACGTGGCACTCGGTGAAGCGGCAATCGGCATAGGATTTTCGCACGACAATCTTAAACCCGCAGGCGAAGGGTATCCGGTCGCCCTTTCCTTCCCGCAGGAAGGTACCGGCTACGAAATCGGCGGCGTCGCCCTTATTAAAAACGGGCCTGCGGCCGAGCGCAAAAATGCCGAAAAGTTTATCGACTGGTGTCTCAGCAAATCGGCGCAGGACGTGTATTCAAAAAACAATTCGTACCGGCTGCCCGTAAACACGCTTTCGGCCGCCCCGCCCGAAGCGGTAAGCATCAGCGAATTAAAAGTTATCGATTACGATTTTATATGGGCCGGCGACAACAGAACCCGTCTTATAGAAAAATTCACCGAAGTAATCGCTTCAAAAGATAATCTCAAATAAAGAATGTCCGATCGGCTCCGGCGGGAGTCGGTCGGCTCTTTCAAAAATCGGCACACAGGAATAACTATGACCAACAGATTTAAAGAATTTCTATGGAAGCTGAAACTGCTGCTTAAAGAACCGTTGCTGTTTTTGCTTATTCTCATTCTTCTTTTCTTTCTTACTTTGTTTGTTATTTTTCCGTTTGTAAAAATGCTTTATTACAGCCTTACGACGGAAGACGGAAAACTCACCGTTTCAACGCTCGTATCGGCTTTTACAAATAAAAGTTACCGAACGACTTTTTTTAACAGCATGAAACTCGGTGTAATCACGGCAATAATCGGCACGATTATCGGCTATATGTATGCATACGCGATTACGCGAACGAACATGCCGTGGAAACCGTTTTTTAAAACGATGGCGACCCTTCCCATAATATCGCCGCCGTTTGTGCTTTCGCTTTCGATTATATTTTTGTTCGGACGCAAGGGGCTTATTACCAACAGTCTGCTCGGTATTACGAACTTTGACGTGTACGGCATGAAAAGCCTTATCGTCATTCAGGTTATGTCGTTTTTTCCGATCGCGTACCTGACGCTTTCGGGTATTCTCGAATCGATCGATACGTCGGTCGAAGACGCCGCGCTGAACCTCGGCGCTTCGCGTTTGAAAATATTTACGACGATTACGCTGCCGCTTTCGATTCCGGGAATCGTAAGCGCAATGCTGCTCGTGTTTATTCAATCGCTGCAGGATTTCAGCAATCCTGCCGTCATAGGCGGCGACTTTGCAACGCTCGGTGTGGAATCGTACAGAATCATCACGGGTTTATACGACTTAAAACGTGGAACGCTTTTGTCGATTATGCTGCTTATGCCGAGTTTAATCGCGTTTTTGCTCCAGCGTTATTGGGTACGCGGAAAAAGTTTTATTACGGTTACGGGTAAACCGACGCAAAACAGAGGCAAGATAGCGGAAAAACACATCGTGTACCCGCTGTTTGCGCTGTGTTTGTTTTTTTGCGCCGTCATTTTGCTTTTTTACGGCACCGTGCTCTGCGGCGCTTTTGTAAAAGTATGGGGTGTCGACAATTCGATTACGCTCAATCACTTCCGCTATATTTTTTCAATCGGCATAAAACCGCTTAAAAACGCCGTAACGCTTGCAATCATCGCAACGCCGATAGCCGGCATCTTGGGTATGGTAATCGCCTTCCTTACGGTACGGAAAGATTTTATCGGGAAAAAATACATGAGCCTCGCTTCCCTTTTAACCTTTGCGTTGCCGGGAACCGTCATCGGCATAGGCTACATTCTCGCCTTTAACGCAAAGCCCTTTTTGCTTACGGGAACGGCCGTCATCCTTATCGCCGTTTTCGTATTCAGGAACATTCCGGTCGGAATAGAAGGGGGTATGTCGGCCCTCGCCCAAATCGATCCTTCGATAGAAGAAGCGTCGACGTCTTTGGGCGCAAACAGTTTCCAAACTTTTAAAGACATAACGCTGCCGCTCATACGAGGCGCGTTTTTTTCCGGCCTCGTGTATTCGTTTGTACGATCGATGACCGCAGTCAGCGCCGTTATCTTTTTAATTTCCGCGCGGTGGAATGTCGTAACGACACGGATTTTTTCGCTCTTTGAAGTGAGCCAATACAGCGACGCCGCCGCGTACATCGTCGTCATGATTATCGTGATTATGGCGGCCGTTTTTATTCTCGACAGAGCGGTCAACACGCTCGGCAAAAACCGACAAAAAGCAAAAAGGGGAAAAAGATGAGTATCGATACGAAAAAACTCGAAGAAAAACTGAAGGCGCGTTCAAGCAGCCTTAAACTCATTGATATAACGAAAAAATTTTTAAGCCATGACGGCAAAGAAGAATTTATCGCGGTCGATAAATTGAATCTCGACATAAAATCCGGAGAACTGACGACGCTTTTGGGACCGTCCGGTTGCGGCAAAACCACTACGCTCAGAATGATCGCCGGCTTCGAAAGCATCACCTCCGGAACGCTCCTGCTCGGCGACCGACCGATAGAATCGGTGCCGCCGAACA